>CAVRBT010000001.1:0-31677 GCA_963719275.1 uncultured Actinomycetes bacterium
GGCGCTGGAGCAGCGTCGAGCGCTGGGCGCGCGAGACCGGCCGCCTTGCCGCCGCTGGCGAGCCCGAGTAGCAGCCGAAGAACCTCCTGACACAGTTGCACCGTCCCGGTGGGGGACGCCGCCGCCCGCGTGCGCGTTCGGCACGCCGTAGGTGTTGATTCAACTCAACAGAAGGGAGGCGGCGTGGAGTACCGGATCGACCGCGAGGCGCTGGCGGCGTTCGTCGCGCGGCAGGTCGATCTCGTCGAGGCGGGAGCGATGCCGCCGCTGCTCGCACAGGTAGCGGAACTCCGCCTCCGCCACGAGAGCGTCAGCCGCGACGAGGTGCGGGCGCTCTGGCTCGGGGCGGGTCTCGCGACGCATGTCGGGCTCGCGATCTTCGAGGAGCCCGAGCGGTTCATCACGGCGGGCGAGCCGTCGCCCGCGACACCGGCGGCGATCGCCGCCTGAGACGAGAGGAGGAACGAGGCATGCAGACCATCGAGCAGCCCGCGCACCGGATCGAGGACGCGCGGGCGCCGCTGTGGTTCGGCTCCGGCCCGGCCACGTGGGGCGACGTCGTGCGCGCGGTCGATCCGCACGCGGCGCACAGCGCGGCGGAGATGATCGCCGCCGCCGGGCTGGACTGGCGGGTCGAGCAGCACCCGTTGGAGGCGGTCGTCGAGCGCGAGTACCAGTCGCTGCGCGTGCCGGTGCCGCGCCACGTCGCGAACGTCCGCAGCGACACGCGCGCCGTGCTCGGCGTCGTCGGCGACGGGTACGAGCCGCTGCAGAACCGGGCCGCGTTCGCGTTCTGCGACGGGATCACCGACTCCGGCCGCGCGCACTGGATCGGCGCGGGCGCGACGCGCGGCGGCGCTCGCGTGCACGCGCTGATGCGGCTCGATCGCGAGATCCGCATCGGAGGCGCGGAGGGAGAGGACGTGCTGCCGCTCCTTTGCTTCCGCAACGGCCACGACGGCGGCCTCGCCGTCACGGTCTCGGTCGCGCCGTTCCGGCTCGCCTGCCTGAACGGGATGCTGCTCCCGCTCGACGGCGCGCAGCGCACCTGGAAGGCGCGGCACACGGCGAACATCGAGGCGAAGCTCGCCGACGCGCGCCGCACGCTCGGGATCGCCTGGCGCTACTACGACGAGCTGGAGGAGATCGGCGGGCGGCTGATCCGCGAGCGGATGGACGCGGGCGCGTTCGAGCGCTTCCTCGCGCGGCTGGTGCCGCTGCCCGAGCCGAAGCCCGACCGGAGCGACGGCGGGCCGCGCCGTCCGCAACGCCGAGCGCGTGCGCGAGGCGATCCGCACCGCCTACCGCGCCGCGCCCGACCTCGAGAACGTCCGCGGCACCCACTGGGGCGCGCTGCAGGCGGTGACCGCGTACGTCGACCACGCGCAGCCGACGCGGCAGACGGCCGGGCGGACGCACGCGGAAGCCCGCTTCGAGCGGGCGACCGAGCCGCAGCCGCTCAAGGACAGGGCACTCGAACTGCTGACCGAGGGAGGAATCGCACGATGAGCGAGACGCTGACGATGGTGCCGCTGGCGAAGATCAAGACGCGCCAGGGCTTCAACCCACGAAGCGAGTTCGCGGAGGAGCAGATGGCCGAACTGGTCGAGTCGGTCAAGCGGCACGGGATCATCACGCCGCTGACGCTCGCGCCCGACGGCGACGGCTTCACGATCATCGCCGGCGAGCGCCGCTACCGCGCGGCGAAGGCGGCGAAGCTGAAGCAGGTGCCCGCGCAGGTGCGCGACGCCGACGGCGAGGCGCTGACGCTCGCCGTCGCGGAGAACGTGATCCGCGCCGACCTGACGCCGGTGGAGGAGGCCGAGGCGTACCGGCGGCTCGTCGAGGAGCACGGCGACGCGGCGAAGGTGGCGAAGCTCGTCGGCCGCAGCGAGCGCCTCATCGGCGAGCGGCTCGAACTGCTGCGGCTGCCGGAGGAGGCGCGGGCGCTCGTCGCCGCGCGCAAGGTGCCGCTCTCCTGCGCGCCGCTGCTCGTCCGGATCGCGGAGCGGGAGCCGCTGCTTGCCGACCTGACGGCGGCATGGCTCGCGGAGCATCCGGCCGGGGCGGGCTGGTTCCCGGCCGCGCCGGGCGAGGTCGTGGACGACGTGCTCGCCGCCGACTGGCAGGACGACGACGGAAAGCCGCTCCACCCGGTCGCCTACAGCGTCGGCGGCTGGCACGGCCCGATCCTGCCGGGGAGCCGAGACGACGCGCTGCCGACGCTGCTCGCGAAGCTCGGCCCGCACGCGCGAGGCGGTCGAGGCGGCGCTCGCCGCGCTGCCCGAGATCGAGCACGCGTCCGAGTACGACTGGGCCGCGCGGGAGGCCGAGGACCGGCGGCAGCGCGACTGCTTCGCCCTCACCGACGAGGACGCCGACGCCGCCCGCGCGTTCGGCTGCCTGCTCGAGCTGCCGTCCCCGGACGACCGCCGCGAGCACCGCTACGTCACCGATCCGGAGTGGCTCGCGGATCGGCTCGTGCAGAAGATCGCCGCCCACGCCGCCGCCGAGGCGGAGCGGAGCGAGCGGCAGCGCGAGCAGCACGCGCCGGCCGCAGCGGACGACGCCGAGAAGGAGGCGCGCCGCCAGGAGCGGGAGCGCCAGTACGAGGAGCGCGTCTCGGCGCGGGCGCGGAACCTCGACCTCGGCGCGGCGCTCGCGCGCTGGCAGCCGAAGCTCGACACCGACGCCGTGAAGCTGCTCGGCTCGCTCGTCCTCGCCGAGCACGGCAAGGCGGCGGCCTGGGCATACCGGCTCTGCGTCGAGCAGCCGACGACCACGAACAAGCAGGGCAAGGTGACCGTCCGCTACCCGCGCGGCGCGCAGGCCGAGAAGCAGGCCCACGAGGAGGCGCTCGCCGCGCTCAAGCGCGCGCGGACGCCCGAGGCGGCGCTCGCCGTCGTCCTGCGCCTGCTCGTCGCGCAACGACTCGTCGACACGGCCGGACTGCCGAACGCCGACCGGCAGGGCGTCTACGAGCCGCAGCTACTCGCCGGGTCGGCGGTGCTCGGCAAGCTCGCCGCGCGGGTTGCTCCGGCCTCGGTCAAGCGGCATCGCGCCGAGCAGGAGGCCGAGCGGGAGCGGCGCGAGCGCGCCCACCAGGAGGAGCAGGCGGCGCGGCTCGCGGAGCAGCGCGCGAAGCTCGCCGCGGGCGAGCTCGTCCGCTGCGCCTGCTGTCTCGGCCCGATCGAGACGGAAGCCGAAGCCGTCGAGAAGCACGGCAGCCTCGTCCACGCAGGCGACTGCGAGCAGGAGTGGGGAAGCCAGCTCGACGACGAGGAGGAGGCCGCATGATGCGCCGTCCGTCCGACTTAGTAACCTCGATAGCACGCGAGACACAGATGCACTTGACCCATAAATGGGTCTAGTGCACAATATCCCTCATGCTGAGCGTCGCCAAGCTGACGCCGGGGCAGGAGGGCTACTACGAGCGGTCAGTCGCGGCCGGAATCGACGACTACTACGCCGGTCGGGGCGAGTCGCCGGGCATCTGGACCGGACGTGGCGCGGCCGCGCTCGGGCTCGAGGGAGTCGTTGAGGAGGGGCAGCTCGGCACGCTCATCCGCGGCGACGACCCGCAGAGCGGCGAGCGGCTGCGCCGGCGGCATCCGAAGGCGCGAACGATCACCGTCGAGAAGATCGACCCGGCGAGCGGCGAGCGGCGCCTGGAGGAGAAGACGCTTCGGCCCGTCGCCGGTTTCGACCTCGTCTTCTCCGTGCCGAAGAGCGTCAGCCTCCTGCACGCGCTCGGCGACGAGGAGACTCGCCGCGCCGTCAACGAAGCGCATGTCTCTGCCTGGCAGGCCGCGCTCTCGTACCTCGAGGACGAAGCCTGCGTCGTCCGTCGCGGCACCGGCGGCATCCACCGCGAGCACGGCGAAGGCTTCGTCGCCGCCGCCTACCAGCACCGCACCTCGCGCGCGCAGGACCCGCACCTGCACACCCACGTGATCGTCGCCAACATGGCCCACCGGCCGAGCGACGGCAAGTGGCGCGCCCTCGACGGCGAGGCGATCCTGAAGACCTACCGGCTCGCGGCCGGCTACCTCTACCAGGCGCACCTGCGTGCCGCGCTCTCACAATCGCTCGGCGTCGAGTGGGAGACGCCGCACAAGGGGCTCGCCGACCTGAAGGGCGTGCCGCGACGCGCGATCGACGAGTTCTCGACCCGCCGCGCGCAGGTCGTCGAGCACATGGACGAGCGCGGCACGAGCGGCTTCTGGGCCGCTCAGGTGGCCGCGCTCGACACGCGCGACCGGAAAGAGCACGCCGACCTGGCGCGGCTCCGCGAGGACTGGCGTGCGCGGGCGGCCGAGCACGGCTTCGGCCATGCAGAACTCGACGCGGCGCTCGACCGCGCGCGCCGGCTGGAGCCGTCGTCGCAGGAGTTGCTGCAGATCGCACACAGGCTGCTCGGCCCGGAGGGGCTGACCGAGCGGACGACGGCCTTCTCCGACGCCGACCTCGTGATGGCATGGGCCGAGGCGCACGGCCAGGGCGCGAGCGCGGAGCGCGTGCGGCGGCTCGCGACGCGCTTCGTCGGCATGCAGGGAGTCGAGAGAGTCGGCGAGGCCGCACGGCCCGGGCGGCCGGCGCGCTACTCGACCGCCGAACTCGTCGCGACGGAACGCGCCGCGCTCGATCTCGTTGAGCGCGGCGTCGGCGCTGGCGCACCGGCCGTCGTGAAGGGAGTCATCGACGAGGCTCTCGCCGGCGCGCCGACGCTCTCGGACGAGCAGCGGAAGATGGTCCGCCTCGTTGGCTCGAGCGCCGATCGAGTCGTCTGCGTCGTCGGTCTCGCCGGGACGGGGAAGACGACCGCGACGCGCGCCACGGCCGACGCGTTTCGCGCGGCCGGTGTCGCCGTTCTCGGCGCAGCGCCTTCCGGGATCGCCGCCGAGAAGCTGCAGGACGAGACCGGCATTCCGTCTACGACACTCCACCGCCTGCTCCAGCACGAGCTGCCCGACCGCTGCGTCGTCATCGTCGACGAGGCCGGCATGGCGGAAACGCGAGTCCTCGCACCTCTCCTCGAGAGGATCGAGCGCGCGCAGGCAAAGCTCGTCCTGATCGGCGACCCGCAGCAGCTTCCGGCCGTGGGCGCCGGTGGCCTATTCGCCGGCATCGTCGAGCGCCACGGCGCGATCGAGCTGAGCGAGAACCGGAGGCAGCCCGACGCCGAAGAGCGCCGCGCGCTCGAAGCGATCCGCAACGGCCTTGGGCGCGACTACCTCGCCTTCGCCGAAGGAGCAGGCCGCCTCGTCGCATGCGAGACGCCCGTCGCGGCGAAGACGCGGCTGCTCGCCGACTGGTGGGCCGCCGCCCGCAACGACCTCCCCGGCAACGTGATGATCGCCCTTCGCCGCCGCGACGTCTCGGAGTTGAACGCGCTCGGGCGAACGCTGATGGAGACGCACGGCCGGCTCGGGAGCGAGCGGCTCACGATCGGCGGCGCCGAGTTCGCTGCCGGCGACCGCGTCGTCTGCCTCCGCAACTCCGAGGCGCTCGGCGTCAAGAACGGCACGCGCGGAACAGTCGAGCGAGCCGACAGGCACGCAGCGGCGCTGCGCGTCGTGACCGACCGCGGCGATCGGGTCGAGCTCAGCGGCGACTATCTCGCCCAGGGACATGTCCGGCACGCCTATGCCATCACCGGCCACGCCGGCCAGGGGGTGACGGTCGAGCGCGCGTTCGTCCTCGGCATCGGCGGCACGCGACTCCAGGAGTGGGGATACGTCGCCCTCTCGCGCGCGAGGCACGAGACGCGGCTCTACGTCACGGCCGTCCCGCGCGAACGCGAAAGCCACTTCCACGAGCTCGACGACCGGGACTCGGTCACGCTCCTGGCGCAGGCGCTCGAGGAATCCGCCGTCGAGCGACTGGCGGTTGACCAGCGGCCGTTGCCGTCCGGGCCGCGCCACGACACACGTGCCGAGATCGAGAAGGCCGCGCGCGTGACCACCCGAGCCGTCGAGCAGCAGAAGATCGCGACTGCGAAGGTGCGGCGCGACGCGGAGCGGAAACTCGAGGAGGCAGAGCGGGACGTCCAGCGTGCGCTGCTGGGGCGGGGCCGGAAGAGGAAGCTCGAGGCCGAGGTCGTCCTCCAACGCCGTGTCATCGAGATGTGCGACCGCCAGCTGGCGAAGCTCGACGAGCATCCGACGCCTAGCCGAGTGGCGCCGCCGCAGGATCGCCCTCCAGCTCGTGGTCGAAGCGCGGTCCGCGCGCGAGCGAACTCGCGAGCGCGCACCGGAAATCGAGCTCTGATGTCCGCGACCCTGAGTCGTCACGGCCGGCCAGCGCTGGGCGCTACAGCGAGTCGGATACTCGGACTCCACGTAGATCGCACCAGTAGAGTCTGGATAGCAGTCATCGCGGAGGCGCTTGCTCCGCTTGGCAGCCGCCCGAGTCTGCAGATAAATCTTGCTCCATCGTCCTCTATCGTCTAGCCGTGGCGCGAACCCGAACCCAGCGGGTCTCAAGAAGAGGTACCGAACGCGTTCTCCGTGGTACCTTCGTCGCGGCGCGAATTATCGACGACCTGAGTTCTGGATTGTACGACAGTCCAGCTGCTTGCCTGAAGGAACTGGTCAACAACTCGTACGACGCCGACGCGACGAACGTCCACGTGTCCGTTAAGCCCGACGCGCGTCGGATAATCGTTGAAGACAACGGCACGGGGATGGATCGAGCCGAGTTCGAGAAACATTTTTCGCGGATTAGCGAGTCGCACAAACGGGATACAGCGGACGTCACGGCGCTCGGGCGTCCCAAGATCGGCAAGATCGGGATCGGCTTCATCGCAGCGAATGAGCTTTGCGACCTCATGGTGCTGGAGTCCACCAAGGCCGGCAGTACCGATCTGCTGCGCGTCTCGATCAACTTTGCAGAGATGCGACGCGACCCGTCGGAGCGGCGCAGGGAAGGCGATGAGATCGCTAAAGCCGATTACGAGGGAGAGGTCACGTCCGCGCCAGTCAATGATCACTACACGCGGGTCTTTCTGGAAGAGATCCAGGGTGAGGCTCAAGAGGTCCTTGTTGGGGCGCGTCCGCTCGCTTCGACCGAGCCAGGACCTAGCCTCTACGGGTTGAGCGCCGAGACCGTCGCGAACCGTTTGCGCGACCCTAGCTTATCGACCTGGGAACAGCTTGATCGCTATTCCCAGACCCTTGTCGGCGTTGCTCTCAACGTACCGGTGCGGTATGCGCCCGACTGGATTCCTGAGGATGTCCATGGTCAGGTCAGATCTTTCGAACGGGGCGTATCACGGCTCAAGTTCAACGTTTCGTACGATGGCACCGACTTGAGAAAGCCCACCGTCTTCTCTGAAGATGCGCCGCATATTGTGAAGCACTTCAAAGTCGACGAGCAGCATGTTGGCGCTGAAGGATACTTTTACATCCAACACGGTACCCTCCGCCCCGCCGAGCTACAAGGTATGTTAATCCGCATCAGGAACGCCGCGGTCGGAAACTATCGATCTGACTTCCTTGGGTTTCCTGCATCGACCGGGCAGCTGTTCCGCCATTGGATCTCAGGCGAAATCTGGGCTGACGATCGGCTCGAAGACGCGTTAAACATTGACCGACGCACGCTGCGTGTCACTCACCCCGCATACGTAGACTTGCAAAGCGCGCTGCACCGGGAATTTGCCGACGCCCTCAGCTTGGCACGCTCAGATTTGTACCAGGCGCGGAGTCAGACCAAGCGCCAAAAGGACACGCGACGAGAGCTTGCGGCCGTGGAGACAGCGGTCCGCAGCGCCGGCGTTTCGCAGCGAGCGTCGGCGGATGTTCGCGAAGCCTGGCAGGAAACCACGAGACGTCAAACTCGCGACCGGCCGCTGTTGAAGAAGTACTCGGTGTCGGAGTTGTACGACATCACACTCGACGTCGCTCGGACCTCTAAGCACCCGGGCCAGTTCAACCGATTCGTAGCTGAACTCACTAAGAGACTTCTCGAGTAGATGAGACCTCGGCGCGCTGTTGACGCGGCGATGGACGAAGAGCGGCCGGAGAAACAGGCCATGCGGCTGCTCTGGATCGAGGAGGTTGTCGAAGCCGACGAGACTCAGCCCGATGCGAGTCCTCTCTACACCACGTTGCCGGGAGCTCGCGGCAGAGAGCTCGAATTATGCAGAGCGCGGTGTGATCAGGCAAACCGAGACCGGCGCTATCGACACCCGCGATCTTCGAAAGGTGTACGCGATCGAATCGCAACGAGACGCGATAGCAGAACTACAGACCCGCTTCCCGGGGCTTCGAGGGTCGCCCGCGAATGGATTCGGAGCATGTAAAGCCACTACACAGCTGAGGTGGCCTGAGGGCGAACCGCTAGAGGCCTGTCGAGCCCGCCTCCTCAACCTGGACCTGAATGCGTCGCTTGAGTGTCGGATCAGAAGCAATCAGCTCACGTTCCCAGTTGTAGAGCTGATCAAGAAGATCGCCACGATACAGGCAGACACTGACGAGCCACCGACTTGGAAGCTGTTCCTCACCCTTGATGCCCGCATCAACTGGGCAGACAGCGACTGGTTCCGCGTGACCCCGCCTCTCAAGGCCAACTTTGAAACCGAGCCCGCATTCGCGGAAGCCACTCGGGCTTTCGTTGGGGACGATCTCTCCGGGCACTGTCCGGCGAAGATCAACTCGTACCGAGCCAGCTCAGCCCAGACGCTTGCCAACGCGTGTTAATGACTCTCGTCCCCAAGGCCGTGGCTCGGGTCGTCGGTCAAAGTGGCTGGAAGCTGACCACTACCAACAACATCCGATATGGCGGAACACATCAACGAGCTGCGATGGTGAGTTCGATTTCGCCTTCGAGTCTGACGAGCGGGCTTCAACCGAAGCCGAGGTTGTCTACAGAGAAAGCCTCCGCCTCGTCCACGAAAACCTCAACCGGATCGATCCGGACGGAGATGCGCCACTGGTTGAGCTGGCGATCTCCAACGCGATCTCCAACCCCGTCCGACAATTCTCTTGGCTCCTCGCAAACCTCGACATTGCTCAAGATCGGAGGCAAGCGCTTCCAGCTCTCTGGCTGAAGGGTCCACAGTTCTCTGATGCCAATCTTGCCTCGAGTCTTGTGGGTCTGTCCCTCCAGGTACAAATGAAGCGCACGTCCTCGCATCAGACCTGAAAGCGCTTCGCTTCCGGTAGCGCTCAATTCGCCAACGATGCCAAACTTTGAAGCGGGCCGCCGCGTCGCAGCGTTTTGTGCCGCCGCTAGATACGCATCGCGAGCCTCCTCATTCTCGTCGAGGACGAACACGACATCGGCGACGATGAGGCAGTGATTTGGCAAGCGACCATTGCGGCTCTTGAGCGGTCGACGCAATACGAAGACGCAACTCGGATCAGGCAAACCGAGGTCGCTCTTGCGAACCGAGTCAACAAGAACCTTCCCATACTTGACAGTCCGAAGCTTGAGAATCGTCTCCTTGAGCGACGCGCTCTCTTCAAGACGGCGGATCAGAACGTCCTCTCCGCGCCTATTGGTGATCTCCGGCCTGACCGTCGAGTGGAAGGCCAGAACGCTCCGCTCCACCGAGTTCTACTCCAACACCTCGACGCCTCAGTCGCTCGGCTTCGGCGACGACTACCCCTGAACCAGCAAACGGGTCAAGCACAACATCCCCTAGGTCCGTGCTAAGCAGCAGCATCCGTTCGACAAGGTCGGGCGGGAGGGGACACGCATGCTGTATTGCAGTGTTGGCCCAACTGCCCTGTACGGGGATCGCTGCGCGCCAGACATTCGACGGCGCCTTTCCTTCGGGGTTGTAGCGCTCGGGATAGCGAACCCACCACCGCTTCAATGCGAGGGGTTCGCGCAGGCGTTCGACGTAATACTTGAATCGCGAAGATTTTACGAAGAACAGCACATACTCGAACGAGTTTCTCAATCTACCTCTACTCGACCACGGTCTTGTCTTGTCCTTCTCCCAGACAATCACGTCGCGGAGTATCCATCCGCATGCCTCTGCTTCCTGAGCTAGTTCGAACGGCAACATCACTAAGCGACGAACGCCAACAGTCTCGGACGGAGGGTGTCCGCGATAATCCACAGCGAGCCGTCATCCTGTGTGTGATTAAAGAGCGTCCGAAACACTCGCCTCATATCTATGAGGTACTCGTCGTGCGGTTGACGCCAGCCGATCTGATTTGGATGACCGTAGTCCACAAGGTCGCCATAGGGAGGCGAGGTGACCGTTGTTGTCAGTAAGGGATGCTTCGAGTCCGAGTACGGGCTGAGGAGGTGCTCAAGCCGTCGGGCATCCGTTTGATGAACTGTGAAGAACGACGGGTCCGGCGGGATCGGAGGACCTGCCGCACGCAAGCCGCGGCGGCCGGGATCGTGCCGTCGATTCACCACGTCAGCTTAGTCGCGCTTCCCGACAGACCCATGGCGCAGTCCGGATCCGTCTGCGTGGTTGACGATCACCGTCCGCTTGGGGATGGAGCTCCGCGTCCTTCGAGTTGCTATGCGAACATCCGTTCGTGATGTTCGCCGATGCGTTGCTGTTGCTGTTCGAGATGGCCGACCGCGAGGACGAGCGCTTCCAGGCCGCTGCCGCGCGCTGGCACGCCCGCTTCGTCCTCGAGGCAGGTCTGCCGCTGCGCGAGGCCGAGGCTGTGATGACGCTGCTCTGCCGGCTGCGTGGCGCCGACAGGCACGTCGTTCGCCGCCGGCTGCTGCTCGCGGTCGAGCGCGCGGGACTCACGACACGGGAGATCGGCGTCCGGGAGTCGTACAGATCGGCAGTGCGCTCGGGCTGACGGATCGGCACGGCGGCAGCCGTTCCGAGGAACGAGAGCCGCGAGTCGGGTGGACGACTCAGGTACCGGCCGCGCCGAGAACGTCGTACACGCAGTCGCGTACGGCCGGTGCCGGAATCCACGCCAGCGGCCGCCCCGTCTGCGGGAGCTGATCGAATGCGAGCGCGAATCCCGAGGCAGCGAGAAGTAGAGGAAGGGAACTCCGCATCGCGTCGCTCGCGTCGTCGCGGATGTCGAAGCGGACGACGAATGAGCACAGCACGGGTCGCTCGAAGTGGACGCGGAGCAGCAGTCTCGAGTACGGATGGGACCGGCTCGGCGAGAGGAGAGACCAGCCGGTGGCGACGTGGCCGCCCGGCTCGGTCTCAAGGACTCGCGCGAGGTCGCGTACGTCGCGTCTGCCCTGCGACTCGACCCAAAGTCCGACCGTGAGCCCTTCCTCTGGGCTGGCCTCGAACGCGACTGCCGAGACGCACGGCAGAGCCTCGCGCGCCAACTCCTCCAGCCGGCGCTCGAGACGCTTCGCCGTGAGTCTTGTCAGGTCTTCGAGGATGGACATCACGTTACCCCGCCACTCCGACGGGTTCGGCTGCGCCTGACGCAATCTTGCGAAGGCGCCGGTCGCGGAACCACGGCCGCAGTGTGATTCGTGCCGGCGGCAGGTGCCCATACACCAGCACGCCGTGGCCCGGTCGCATCTCGCGCAGGACATTCGCAGGAGCAAGGCCGCGGTGGGCGACCGATTGCGTCGTGGATGTTTGTCCCTCGGCTCCGGTCGTCGATGACACCTGCTGCACCTCCTCGTCGCCCAGGAGCCGGCCTACGTAGTCGAGTGTCTGTGCGTCGGCGACTCCCGAGAGGATGACTTTCGCGCGGTGGTTCGAGACGATCGTCGGCGCGCGATCGCGACCGTACACGGCGTTGATCTGCGCCATGTCCTGAAAGACGGACACGAGCTGGATCCCCTGTCCCGCACCGGTCGACGCGAGCGTCGCGAGCTCCCGCAACGGGGCGATGTTCGCGCACTCGTCGAGGACGAGGAGAAGCGGCGGGTCGAGCGGCTTCCCCGTCTCGGTCGCGCGCTCGTATGCAGCGGCGACAATTTCCTGGACAAGCGTCGCGAAGAGCGGCTGCAGTCGACGTTGTTCGTGGGCCGGCGCGCAGAGGTACGCCGTGTGCCGGCCGCCGTCGAGGAGCAGCTCGGCTCGGAGATCCGAGATCGCGGCGGAGGCCAGCACCGACGGGTCTGCGAAGGAGGCGAGCACCGTCTCCGTCGTCGCGTAGACGTTCGACCGCGTCCGCTCGTCGCGCATGGTCGTCGCCGAGAACGCAGTATTCGCAGCGTCGTCGCCGGCCAACGCGAGTCCCCACCTGACCTGCTCCTCCTCCTGCGTGTCGACCCAACGGACGACGTCCGCCATCGTTCCGTCGGCGTGCACTGCAGCGAGGAGAAGTGGCGCCAGCAGCTTCTCGGCAGCCCCGTACCAGAACTGAGCGTTCTCGACTCCCGGGCCGCCGCGGCGTGCGGCGCCTACAAGCCAGGACGCGACGCGCTGCGCGCCCCGCCAGGTGTCGCAAGCGGCAAGCGGCGTCCAGCCTGCCGGCGGTAGGCCGGTGCCACCGGTCGGGTCATAGACCCAGACGCTGGAATCCGGGACCTCAGCCCGCGCGGCGAACGTCTCTCGCAGCAGGTCCGTCTTCACGGAGGTCGCGACGACCGGCCCCTGCCATTCCAGGATCGCGGGCACGGCGAAGCCGGATGTCTTGCCGGTTTGCACCGGCCCGATCACGATCACCGACTGGCGCTCTTCGGCGGCGACGAGGCGGCCGTCTACGCGGCCGAGCGTGAGCCGTCCTGGCCGCGGCTCCTTGACGCGTAGCGCACGAAGGTCGCGTGGCCGCGCCCAGCGCGCGCTCGCTCCTTCCGAGCCGGAAGACGAGCGGCGGTGCAGCACCAGCAGAGCGACCGCGACGAGCGGTGTGAGCAGCACGGCAAGCGTTCCGTAGAACGCCGCCGGCCCCGGGATTGCTGCGCGCGCGGGCACGGGCCATGCCTTCGCCGGATCACCGGCGTGGGCGCGTAGCTGCGCGAGGACCCGGCCCATCTCGGCCACGCTCATCTGCGGCCAGACGCCGCTGAAGACGCGAGCGGCGACTTCGCCCGTCAGCCATAGGAGCCCGCCGAGTGCGATCGCTGCGCCGAGCGCCCAGAGGGCCACTGTCTCCAACGGGTGCGCCTCGCTCTCGCCGGCCAGCGGGAATCGGGGCGGCTTCCTCGCGTCGTTCATGCCGCTCTCCTGACGACCATGCGCGCATCCGTGTCGACGAGCTCGCGCTCGAACTGCGAGAGCCGGTGTTGGACGAGGAAGGAGCGCTGCCCGACCTTCCAGAGCGCCCAGCCGCGCCGCAGGTGGGGGAGAAGCTCGGTCTCGGTGTCGGTCAGGCCGAGTAGCTCACGCGCCTGCGACAGCTGGTCGGGCGGCTGCGCGTAACAGACCTTCGTCTCGGCGTCCGCGAGTAGTCCCTCGGCGAGCCGGAGTTCGCGACTACCTCCCGCGCCGGCGGCGTGCAGGTCGGAAAGCCGGTGCAGCACGACGACGTTCTGCGTTCCGAGCGCGCGCGAGAGCTTGAACGACTGCTGCAGCCACTCGCCGATGCCGAGGCTCGCGAGGATCCGCCAGGCCTCGTCGACCACGACGATCCGCTTGGCGCTTCGCTCGTCCGTCTCCGTTTCGATCATCGCCTGCAGCCACGCAGTCGCGCAGGTCATCAGGATCCCGAGCGCCGTGGTGTGCGTGTTCAGCACCGCGCGGAGGTTGAGCACCACGAGCGGAGCGGAAAGCTCGAGACCCGGTGTCGTCGGCCCGTCGAACATGCCGCGGAGGTTCCCCGAGCAGAGCTGGTCGAGGGCGAAGGCCATCGGGCGCGTGGCTGTGGCGAGTTCGTCCGGTTGCATCGCGAGCGCATCGGCCATCTCCGACGGCGCGTGAATCAGGACGTCCACGACGCCGGGCAGCGTGGGCTCGCCGCCGCCGCGCCGCTCGAGGACGTCCAGCGCCTCCTGCGCCGCCCGCTTCTCCTCCGGTATCAGCGGCCGCTCGAGCACGGCGGCGGCGACCGAGTAGAGGAGGTTGAGCTGGCGCTCGGGGCCTCCTCGCGGCGTCAGCGGGTTGAGCCGGATCGAGCCGCCGGGAGAGAGCGCGATCGGCTGGACGCCCAGCGCCGACGCGAGCCGGTCGTACTCGCCCTTGACGTCGACGATCCACGCCTGCCGTCCGAAGACGGCCTGCCGGAAGACGTACGTCTTGACGAGGCTCGACTTCGCCCTGCCGACGATGCCGATCACGACGGCGTTCGGGCTGGTCAGCTCCCGGCCGTACAGCTCCCACGGGTCGTAGCAGAACGACCCGCCGTAGACGTCCCGGCCGATGTAGGCCCCGCGACCTCCGAGACCTCCCTCGGCGACGAAGGGATACGCCGCCTGGACGTGGGCCGTCGTCGTTCGATGTCCCGGCTGGCCGCGCGTGCTCATCGAAGCCCTCGGCAGAGAGGAAGCGTGTAGGTGAACGCCTCGTCCTGCTGGCCGTAGAGGCGGATCAGCTCGAGCCGTGCCATCTGCGCGGCGTGCTCGACCTCGGCGCAGTGGTGCTCGAGCTCGTCGTCGCTGCGTGCCGAGACGGTGACGTAGCCGGAGAATCTGACCGCGGCGTGCCCGTCCGCGAGCTCTTCCTCGCGTCGCGCGGTCGCCTCTGCCATCCGGCGCCGCCGTGCCGTCTCGACGAAGCCCATCCGGCCGCGCAACTCCTGATCGGCGAGGTCGCTGGTTCGCGCAGCCTCCACCTCGCGGATCGCCCGCAGTGGCGAGATCGGCTCGAGCGTTACCGCGATCGACCGCACCATCTGCGCGTGGAGCAGGAGCGGAGACAGGAACGCGGCTCCGACGTCTGTTCGAGGCCAGCTCGCGACCCAGTAGGTCGCGTGCAGCGCGCCGTCGGTCCGGTACGTCGACCAGGTCGTGTCGCTGGCGACCGGCCATGCCGCGCCCTCGTCGATGCCGTCCCGGTCGCGGTCGATGGCCGCGAGGCGCGCCAGCCCCGGGCGGGACCAGGGATCGAAGGCGATGCGAATCGCGCTCGCGAGCATCCCGGGGCGTAGCGCTCCGACGACGTGGACGTCGGCAGCGGCAAGCCGCTCCCCGAGTGCCTCGAGCTCGCGGAGGAGGACTGCGCAAGCGCCCGCGTCGGCGCCGCTCTTGCCGCCCGCGCGCTTGATCTGCCGCCAGGCGCGCTTCGCGTCGATCTGCAGACAGACGAAGAGCTCGTGGTCCTTCGTAGCGGCGGGCGCGGCGCCGACGAGGTCGAGGTACGACTGCATCGGCAGCGAGTCGAGCGGGACCGCGCCTCTGTCCCACGCGTTGCCGAGGTAGCGGCCGATCTCGTCGCCGTCGGCCGGAACCGTCCGCTCGACCCACTGCACGCGTGTGACCGGGCTGCCCTCGCGGGCGAGGCTCGCGAGGACGCCGCCCCAGCCGGCCTGGCGGGCTTCCTGCTCTGCTCGATCGAGGAGACCGAAGGAGGTCACCCTCACCGCGAGTACCGCTGTGTACGAGCGCGCGCGCCGATCCTTGATGACCCCGACCGTCTCCCCGCGTAGAGGGGCTGCCAGGAGTTCGAGTCCGGCCGCGGGCTCCGGCAGAGCGACCACGGGTTCGGGGCGGCCGCCGTCGCCAACTCGTGCGCCAGACTGCGGAGAACTGGAGCGGTAGCGGTTCCGGCCCGTGGCGCGCCGCCTTCCGTGACGGGTCGCGATCGGCAGCCACTCCTCGGCGGAGCGGCCGGCGATCGGCCAGAAGCAGAAGCCGGCCGCGACGAGGACGAGCAGGAAACCGGAGAAGACGCCGGAGCCGCCCGAGAGGGATCGCATCAGAACGACCGCGCCCGCGAGGCTCGCCGCGACGACGAAGACCTGGACCGGGCGAAGCGAACCGATCAGGCCGCGGCGCTCGAGAGGGCCGAATCGGTAGCGGCGAAGTTCCTCCTGCGCCATCGGCTACTCCTCCTGACGGGGTGGTCGTGGCGGGCGCCGTTCCGGCGGCGGCGAGTTGTCTTCGCGGGGTGGTACCGAACGCGGCGGCTGCTGATTCGGCTCGGCTCGGATGCCTGGCTCCGTGCGCGTCGCTGTCGCGCCCGGCGCGGAGGATGCCGCCGGCGGCGTGTACGTCGCGCGGCCGGCGCCCTCGGTCGGTGCGTCGGAGCGGACGCTCGCGGTTTGCCGGGATTCGCTGCGCTCGCCGGACGAGCTCTGCTCGCCTCCCGGTATTCCTCCCATGTAGGCGGTTCGCGGCGCACCGGACGACGTCGGCGAGGTCGACGGGCGTGAGTGCCGGTCCATCGCCTGCCGCATGTACGCCGCGGGCGTCTGGATCCCCGCGGAGCCGGCGGCGTTCGACATAGTCGAGCGCTGGCTCGCGATGGTGGAGGCGGCGACCTCCATCATCGGGATCAGCCGCAGCAGGGCGAACGGCGACCAGGCCGCGAGGACGAGCAGCGCGGCACCGGCGATCATCCGCTCGAACTCGTTGCCGCCGCCGCCGCCGTGGACGAGCGTCGTGTTCGTGATCGCGGCGCTTGCGAGGCTGATGATCGAGACGATCACGAACTTCGCGAAGATCACCGCGACGAGCAACTCGACAAGGCGGCGCGCCCAGCGGCTCGTCGCGGGCCAGATCATCGCGACGAAGGTGAGGGGGAGGAAGAAGAGCGTGATGTAGATCGCGGCGTCGCGGATCACCATCTCGAGCCACAGCACGAACGCGCCGACGGCGAGGATGATCGCCCCGAGAAAGATCCCGAACAGCGGTACTGCGTTGCTCGAGTTGTCGGCGAGCGCGTTCTTGTAGGCATCGCCGACCGACTGCAGAAGGTTCGTCGAGCCGCCGCCGAGGCTGCTGACGACGGTTCCGGAGAGATCGTCTGCAATGGCGATCAGCAGCTGCGTCGCGACGATCGCCCCGGCGGCGAGGATGAACGCCATCGGCAGGTAGCCGAACGCGGACCGCAGCAGCATCCAGATGTCCTGCCGCATCACCGCCTGAATCAGCGCGAGGAGGAGCATCGGCAACGCAAGCGCGCCGGCGATCGTCAGCATCGTCCCGTACTGACCCTGGAACCATCCGGCGCGGACGTCAGGGCTCGACGTTGCGTCGATGAGGCTCGCCGACCTTGCCCGTCACCCACACGGCGGCGTCGGTCACCCAGGCGGTAACCCCGTGCATGATGTAGTCGCCAGCGGCCTTGGCGACGCTTCCTGCGACGTCGCCGATCGCCGAGCAGACGAGATCGCCGCCGGGGAGGTCGCACGGAGTCGGGATCGGTCCGATGCTCGCCCGCGCGGGCGGTGTGAGCGAAGGCACGAGCGCAGCCGTCGCGACGACCGTTGCCATCGCGGCCAACGCGAGGCGGATCGGGAGCGTGCGCCTACGGAGCAGCACTCGCGAACTCCTCGAATCCAGGGACGGTGCGGAAGAGCTCACTGCGCGACGTCGCCGCGACACCGGCCGGGAGCGGGGGAGTCGGTCCGGGCGAGCTGGAGAAACCTGCCACCTTCCAGCGGCCGCTCTCCCAGACAAGGGTGACGGTCTCCGTCGCCCACGACTGCTGGGGATCGACGGTCGCGCCGCTTCCGATGATGCCGACGCGCCAGATCGAGATCGTGGCGCTGCGCGCGCTGTAGCTGTCGACGCGGTAGCCGACCGGCGCCGCGCGCAGGATCACCACCGGGGCCGGGACTGTTCCGAGGCCGAGCCGCTCTCGCGCCTGTGCCGCCGCCTGCTCATAGGCGGTGACGAGGCTCGGACGCGCCTGCGCCGACGCGATCCTGTCGACGACTGCGCGCAGGCGTGTCGAGTCGAGCAGGATCGATCCGTCGAGCTCGCTTACGTACGTCGCGGCGGCGGTTACGGCACTTGCACGGGTGGGCTCGGCGGTCGGTGCCGATGGTGTCGGGCTCGACGAGGTCACTGTCACCGTCGCGGGCGACGCGACCTTCTCGCGCGGCGCCGTGAGCCGACTACCGATCGCGACGCCGATGGCGACGAGTGCGACGGCGACGCCAGCCGTTGCGAGCCGGCGCCGACGCGGCGCATACGCCCGAACCGGCGGGAGGTCGACCGGACGCCCCGTCACTAATGCACCGTCCCGCCGAGGTTCTCGAAGAAGGTGACGATTGCGGGCGCGGCGCCGACGAGGAACGCGGCCGCGGCGGAGATGATGGTTCCGCGCCGCCCCACGCTCGCCTGCTGGTAGTTGCCGGAGTGGGCGCTGAGGGCCCAGACGGCGGACGATATGAAGAGGCCGGCGAGGGCGGCGAGCAGCCCCCAGAACGCGAGCCCGTTGATCAGCTGCTGGAGCGCCGAACTGCCGGGAAGGCCGTTCGGATTCGGCGTGCCGCCGATCCCACCTGCGGCGAGAACGAGGTTCATCAGGACGGACATGAGTCACGACCTCCTTTCGGTGGTGTCGCTGAAGCCGCCGGCGATGGCGGCCGCGAGTTCGAGGTACGCGTGTCGCGTGCCGGCACGGAGGCCGTCGAGGCTCGCCTCGGCTCCCGTCTCGAGGTGGGGATCCCAAGGGATCCGGACGCATGTCCGGCAACGCGCCACGAAGTGCTGCTCGATTCGGTCGAGATCGACCACTCCGTCGGACCGGCGCACGGTGTTCAGCACCGCGACGGCGCCGCGGACGAGGTGCTCGTAGCCGTTCTGGTCGAGCCAGTCGAGCGTCGAGCTCGCGGCGCGCGCGCCGTCGAGGTTCGGCGCGCTGACGACGACTACCTGATCCGAGGAGCCGAGGATGCCGCGCGTCGCCGACTCGAGGACGCCGGTCCCTGTATCCAGGCAGAGGAGGTTGTAGTGGTGCTCGAGCAGTTCGATCGCCCCGCGGAACTCGGACTCCCCGAGCGCGTGCGTGATCCGCGGATCGTCGTCGGCAGCTACGACTTCGAGCCGGCTCGGCGCCTGCGAGGTGTAGCCGCGGATGTCGGCGTAGCGACTGATGCGGTCGACGTCGTCGAGGAGCGAGGAGACGGTGGCGCTCGTCTCGCGCCGGACCCGGTGGCCGAGGGTGCCGGCGTCCGGGTTGCCGTCG
Organism: uncultured Actinomycetes bacterium; assembly: GCA_963719275.1. Classification (GTDB taxonomy): domain Bacteria; phylum Actinomycetota; class Thermoleophilia; order Gaiellales; family Gaiellaceae; genus AC-32. Next base: position 18,926 of record CAVRBT010000001.1, read on the forward strand.
AGCGCGATCACGCGGTCGCCTCGGAGCGAGGCGAAGGTGTGCCCCGCCAGCAGGCAGGTCGTCGTCTTGCCCACGCCGCCTTTCCGTGAGATGAAGGCGACCTTGCGGCAACCGTGGACGGGCGCCTTCACGCCGGCGACGAGCTCCCGGTGCCGTACCTCCGCCGCGCTCGGCCCGATCCGCACCAGCCCTCCGCTCAGCCGGTAGAGGCCGCGGCGCCAGCCCCTCGGCGGGACTGCGGCAGCGGCGCGCAGCATCCGTTCGGCCGAGAACTCCTCCGAGCTCGGCCGCTCGGCGATCGCCGCGGCCTGCCTCTGGTCGCCGTTGTTCGGCAGGCGCGGAGACAGCTCTTCGGCGGCGCCGGAACCAAGCAGCGGCACGGGCTCCGCCTCGTCGCGCCAGAGGGAAGCCGTCCCTTCCAGCTCACCGTTGCTCCCACTCACGGCCTCTCCTTCCGTGGATCAACTGGACTCTCGCTATAGCAGGTGATCCACTGTTATAGCAGTGGAAGCGCGGAGATGCGACAATGACCGCGTATAGTGGGAACATCTGAGCTGCGGCAGTGGATCGACTGCCTCTCCACGACCACAAAGGGAGCAGGAACATGGCCCGGCGACAGACCGCCCTCGGGCGGCTACTTCAACAGCGCAGGGAATCCGCGGGCTACTCGAGGGCGCGGGTAGGCGAGCTAGTCGGAATCAAGCCCGGAACGATCGAAGGATGGGAGCTCGGTCGCGTCACGCGGCCGCCCATCCACGACGTGCTCCGGATGGCCCACTTCCTCGGCATCTCCTCGGAGGAGATCACTGCCGCTGTCTTCGAGGACGCTGGCCAGGTCGTACAGCCGGCCGACGAGCCAGAGCGGAAAGAAAGAAAGAAGGGACGGAAGCCGCGGACCGAGGGGGCGGTACCCCTTCTTGAGGCGGCCTTCGGACTCTTCGGCTGGAAGGATGAAGCGGAGGCGGCCACGGCTCTCAACGCCGAGCCCGATCAGGTCGCTCGCTGGCGCTCGGGCGCCGAGCCGATGGCTTTCGCCGATTTCCTGACGCTCACCTCAATGATCGGAGTCGCGGCGGCCGAGGCCATGCGAGGTGGGGATGCGCGCATCGCGGACATTTCTGCTGCTGCGGAAGCCCTCGGGGTTCAGGCTCGAGCTGAGAATCGATGACGAGGCACCATCCGACGGTCGCCAGCCTCGGCGCGGCGACGCTGGCGCCGGTTGCCGGAAAGCGAGGCCGATAGGAGACCTCGTCTGAGGTGAGAACTATGCTCCGGGGATGTCGAGTCCCGGCCTGGCTCGCGCGCGCAGGATCCTCTCCGTTGCCGGGTACGACGACAGTCACGTTGAATCCGAGTATCCGGTCTGGCTCGGTAGGGACCGCGGGGTGGCCGTGGCGGACCTGGTCGCGTTCGGCCGCTCGGCCCCGAAGAACATGTCGACCGCCGTAGTAACGGTGGGCCAAGGATCGGCTGAGCTCGCGTTCGAGGTCGCGCGCGGCATCGCCGCGCCGTACTTCATCGTCGTGAATGGTGCACTAGAGCTTTGGGTGGCCGAGAGTGCGCGCCCGGTGCGGTGGCGTGAAGATCTGAAAGAGGAAGACGTCGCCGAGCTGGAAACTTGGTTGCGACCGCCATCTGCGTTGGCGATCAAGGTTGGCCTTCGGCAGTTGCCGCTATTCGACGTTCCAGTGAATCTTCTGGCGTCGGCAAGATCTGACAGCGCAGATCGACTTGGGCCTATCGTGAGAGAGGCGCTAGATGCGGCGAGCAGCCTGCTCGGAGAGAGCGCCGTCGACGACTCAGAGAAGGCAAGACGCGGACTGCATCGCAACGCCGCACGCTTGGTCGTCGGGGCGGGCCGACTTGCAGGTCCTTGTTATGCGAGATCGCGATAACCGCGAAGTCAATCGAGCGCTATCAACAGACTCATTGATCCGCCGGGTTGTTGACGAAGACACATCGACGTTCAGCTGGTTTCGCGTAGCGACTCCTAACGAACAGCGAATCCTCGCCAGCCTCGTCGCGCAGCTCGGCGCCAGCATCGACTACCAAAGTCTCGACCCTGCGATTCTCGCTCAGGTCTACGAAGAAGCGCTGGTCGACGACGACGATCGCAAGCAGCTTGGTATTCATTACACACCGCCGCGGCTTGCATCGCGGCTCCTGCTTGAGCTTCCAGTCGAGACGATCGCACCGGATGATCGCCATGTTCTCGATCCGGCATGCGGCTCGGGCACGCTCTTAGTTGCTGCTGCGCACGACCGCCTTCGGGAACTACAGCCCGCGAGCCTTTCAGAAGCGGATCGACACCGCGATCTCGCGGTGCATCTCCATGGTTATGACATCGAGCCGATCGCCGCTGAGATTGCTCGTCTCACCTTGCAGCTTCACGCCCAACCAGCCGGCAATGGCTGGCAAGTCGAAGAACTCGACACCCTCGCCCAGCCTCCACCGGCTGTCCGGCCCAAGATCATCGTGAGCAATCCCCCGTGGCGCTTCGTCTCTGACGTTACGCGCGCGCAGGCAGCAGATGATTTCCTGCGCTGGAGCATGACCGCGTTGGCGCCTGGCGGTGTGCTCGGGATTTTCTTCCAGCCTCGTGGCTCAGTGCGGACAATAGTGCTGGGACACGCGCCGACTTGCTTGAGGAGTTCGAGATCTTTGAGACGTGGCGTCTTCCAGAGGGCACATTCCCAACCTCTGGGGCTGCGTCGACGGCGCTCCTAGCGCGTAAGCGGGACGGACTGGGTGGGCGCGGGTCCCGGGTGATGCGCGAGATCACGCTGGCAACATTGTCGTCATTCCTGGGCGGCGCCGCGGTGCGTGAGACGTATCTGCTCCCTGGAACTGACACTCCACTCAACGAGTCAATCCCCGCGCCAACGGTTAGAGCTGACGTTTGTCCGCTTTCCGAGCTGGCCGAGATAAGGAGTGGCAACCAGCTAAAACCAGGTGTTCGTGATCGCGGATCAGGTGCGTTATACCTGCCAAAGATGGGGTACACGAACCCCTATGGGCTGGTTCCGGAGGAAGCTCTCTGGCACGTGGACTTTCCTGATGACTTCACGGAGCGCACGCGTGGACGAAGCATCGTCGATAAGAAGAAGGTACTTGCATCCGCGGCAAGATCGAGCAATAGTCCGTGGCGGTTTCGCGTAGCGATCGATCACCGCGGAATCCTCACCACCCATAGCGTGCGCGTGTAGCGCCATTCGATCAGTCGAATGACGATCTCCTCTATGCGCTCGCCATCATCATCGGGTCCGGTTTCGCGAGCACGTTTGCAGCGAGCTTCAGCGGGGATCGCAATATCTCGGCGGAGGTTCTCCCACAAGTCCCCGTGCCCACTAGTCGCGTCGCGCTCGACCGCCTCGCGGGTTTCGGTCGTCGCGCCGCAGGTCTAGCGAGCGAGAAACGCGCACTGAGCGACCTTCTCAGGGATGCAGAAACCGCTGTCTGGGAGCGTATGCAGTTCCGGAGGGAGAGCGAATCGCCGCTGCGGCTCGGCTGGCCGGGCATCGCGCCCCAGAAGGCGTGCCGCGCTACCGGGCTCAGGAGCAGCCGCAGCAGCCGAGACAGTCTGCCTTTCGCCATATCGGTGTCGTGCTCGGCATCGAAGGCGGCGGTGTGCGGCTTTGGGTCAACGGCATTACGCCGGAGGAAGGGATTGTGATCGCCTTACCCGCCGCAGATGCCGGGGTGGCTTGCGAGAGCTGGCGCGACGTTCGACGTAACAGGTGTTGAGTCCGTCGAAGATCTCGCGATGGGCGATTTTCGGCTGCAGCCGATGTCTTGGCAGGACATTGATTTCGACAGGGCCGAGCCTGTCCCGATCCTCGCTCGATGAGTGCGACGGTCTCCTGCGTCGATGTCGGTCAAGGAGACTGCACGGTCGCGGTCGACACAGAGACGGGCGAGGGACTTCTAATCGACTGTCGCGAGGGCCGACATCATCAGGCGATTGACGAGTTAGATCGACTCGGGCTTACTGATCTGAGGGCGGTGATCGTCAGCCATAGCCAATCCGACCATTTTGGCGGCGTTCTTGATGTCCTTGAAGCGCTTAGGGATCGCTATACGGGGACGCTTTACTACAACCACGATACGTTCATGGCCATGCCAGTCGCCGGCCCAGAGCGCGTGGCTGCCGGGCGCAAGTTGCGCGCCCTTCTCATTCGTGTTCGGGAGTTCAACGATCGAGTCGCCCGCGCGGAGACGCCAGCGCAAGGATCGGTCGGGTCGGTCGCGTGGAAGTTACTTGCCCCAACCTACACAGAGATTGCTGAGGCCGTCGCCACGGGGAATCCAAACCTCGCTAGCGTCGTCGTGCTACTCGAGGTTGGCGTCGGGCGTGTGCTGGTCGGCGGCGACGCTCCGCTGGGAACCTGGGAACGCATCAAGGACGCGCTACCACAGGGATGTGTTGTTCGCTGGCCCCACCATGGGGGGAGTCTAGGGCCAGGCCCTGATGCCCAGCGGAAGCTCTTGGACCTGCTCCAACCCTCAGCTGTTCTGGTGAGCGTGGGTTCGACGAATAGGTTTGGACATCCGACCTCCGAGTTCTTCACTGCCGTGCAGGCGCAGCCTATCCGGTTGTTGTGTACACAGGCCACTTCGGCTTGCGTCTTGAAAGGTGGACCAGGCGCAGTGTGCGCAGGCACGATCCGAATCGAACTCGATCGTGCGCATGAGCCTCGCATCGAGCCGAATACGCCGAGCCACGCCGAGGTTATTGCTGCGTTCGGCCAGGGCCAGTGCGTCAGACGCGGAGTCTCTTGTGGAGCTGTTCATGAAGGCGAGGATCGGCCCTGACGCGTTCGATGACAAGGGCTTCTCGGAACTCCGGGAAGTAGTCCTCGGGTAGATCAAGAGCGAGAGCAACACGCCGCGCAAGGTCGGCCCAGGCCCGGGCTATACCGCCGCCGCCTTTGCGCGATCTCTTCTTCCAGGATCGCAGCGAGCTCGACCCCGGTGTCCTCGATCAGCTCACGCATCCGGCCTTCGGTCCGTTCGTCGGCGAGGTTCAGGAGCTCGGCATATGCGATCTGGATCGCCCGGATCTCGGCGTTGGCGCGGGCCAGATCGTCGCGCGTTTGCTCGGTCTCGGCGAGAGCGCGGTCGAGCCGGGCGTACGCGCTCTCGGCCGACCCGATCGAATCGGTCGCGCGGAACGCCATCGCGACGCCGATCGCCACGCAGGAGGCGAGACCCGGCGATCGCCAGTCCGCGACTGCCGATCGTCAGGCCGTAGCCAGCGACGCCGCAGGAGAGTAGGAGCCCGCCGAGCGAGACAAGAAGCACCCGAGTCGATCCGACCGGATGACCAGGGATACGCGCGGCTGCCCGCAGGCGTACGGGCCGGTCGACGCGCAGGATCAGCGTGCTCGCGGCAAGGAGCGCGGCGATGGCCCCTCCGCCCCAGGCGAGCGTTGCCCAGCGCTCGTCGACGTACGGTTCTGGACGGCCTCGAACGCGTAGACGAGGTTGCCGACGGTGAGGATCCCCTCGGCGAGCGCGAGCATCGCCATCGACAGCGGCACTCCCTCCCACGACCGCAGCGCTGCCGACGTGATCAGCATCAGGACGACGATGCTGAGGATCGGGCGGTTCAGCGTGACGATCGACGCGGCGTTGGCACCGTGCTCGAGCCCGTGGCGGACGAACGGCGCGGCGAGGGCGATGCCGGCCGCGGTCACGATGACGGCGTCGAGCGTCGCGAGGCGGACCGAGATCAGCGACCGCATCGCGAGGACGAGCGCCGCGATGACGAGGAGTTGTGCCGCGATGAAGAAGGCGTCCCAGATGCCCGGCGGGTGCGGGACCTTGTCGCCGGCCGCGAGATAGAAGGCCTCCCAAACAACTGAGCCGATCAGCCACATGGTCGCGCCTAGGGCGAGGAGCAGGACGGGCCGGCGCAGCTGTGCGGGCGCGCGGGCGTATGCCCACCAGACCGCCGGTGGGACGAGGAGCATCAGCCCGTTGAAGACGAAGGTGAGGACAGGTCTCGGCGCGCCAGTGACGACCGCCAGCGTGTAGGCGACGAACGCGGCGATCCCGGCCAGCGAGAGACCGCGGAACCACACGGCGCCGCGATGCGGGCGGCGCGGCATGGGCCCAGCTTCGTCTGCCAGTGCGGTCACGGCTTCGTTTCCCGTGGCAGTAGTTCTACTGCCATGCTCTATCGTCACCGTGATCGTGCCGAGCCAAACCCGGCAACAGTCCGTTGTCGATCCGGTCGAGCTTCTTCGGGAGCTGATCCGGTTCGACACGTCGAACCCACCCGGGAACGAGCGGGCGTGCCTCGAGTTCGTCGCCGAGACCCTCGCCGGTACGGGCATCGACTCCCGTCTCGTCGCGAAGGAGCCCGAGCGGCCCAACCTCGTCGCGCGCGTGCCGGGGAAGGCGAAGGCTCCGCCGTTGCTGCTGTACGGGCACGTCGACGTCGTGCCCGCCCAGGTGAGCGAGTGGAAGTACCCGCCGTTCTCCGGCGACCTCGTCGACGACGTCGTCTGGGGTCGGGGCGCGCTCGACATGAAGGGCGGAGTCGCGATGCTCGTCGCCGCGTTGGTCAGCGCGGCGAACGACTCCACGCTCGAGAGCGACCTCATACTCGTGCTGACGAGTGACGAAGAGAGAGGCAGCCGACACGGCGCCAAGTTCCTTGTCGAGGAGCATGCGGATCTCTTCCAGGACGTGCGCTACGCGCTCAGTGAAATAGGAGGCTTCACGGAGTGGGTCGGCAAGCACCGGCTCTATCCGATCCAGGTTGCCGAGAAGCAGCGCTGCCTGATCCGAGCAACGGTTCGAGGCGTTGGTGGCCATCCGTCGGTGGTCGTGCGGGGAACGGCGGCCGCGAAGCTCGGGCGACTCCTGCGCAGGCTGGATACGAAGCGGCTTCCGGCACACGTGGCGCCCACTGCCCGCGAGATGCTCGCCGCAATGGCCGAGGCGCTCCCGCCGTACGAGCGCCTGGCCCTGCGCGGGCTCGCGCGGGAGCCTGCAACGAATCCGCTGCTGCGAGTACTCGGCAGGACGGCAGCGCCGCTCGACGCGATCCTTCACAACACGGCCACGCCGACTGTCATCCGTAGCGGCGGGAGCTCGAACGTGATCCCGACCGAGATCAGCGTCGAGCTCGACGGACGAGTCGTTCCGGGGCAGCGGCCCGAAGACCTGGTACGAGAGCTCGAGGATCTCGCCGGCTCCCTCGCCGAGTTCGAGCTTGTCGAGGCGGAGCCGCCTCCTTCGGCGGAGCCCGACCTCACCCTCTACCCGATGCTCGCCGCCATTCTCCGCCGCCGCGACCCGGACGGGGTCCCGATCCCGGCGCTCCTGCCTGGGTACACCGATGCCCGATACTTCGGCCGGCTCGGAATCCAGACGTACGGGTTCCTTCCCATGCGCCTGCCGACGGAGATCACGGTCGACCTGATCCACGCGCCCGACGAGAGGGTGCCGGCCGACGCGATCCGGTTCGGGACGGAGTGTCTGGTCGAGGCGATCCGCCAATATCCGGCGACCCTAGCAGCGAATCAGCGGTAATACAGTAGATCCACTGTTATAGTCGCTCCCATGGCAGGAGCGAGCATTGCGGCTCCCTCGACGCGATCGGGCGCAAAGCTCGTCCTAGCCGGCGCAGCAGCGTTCGTGCTGCTGATCTCGGTTCTCGGGGCGCTTGCTGCCCAGGAGTTGAGTACCGGTGAGTCGCAGCCGTCTGCCGCAGCGATCGCCGACATCCCGACCAACTACCTCGCGCTTTACGAGCGCGAGGGGTTGCGCTTCGGCGTCGACTGGGCCGTCCTGGCCGCGATCGGCAAGGTCGAGTGCGACCACGGACGGAGCCAGGCGCCGGGATGCAACCCACCGGGAACGATGAATGCGGCAGGCGCAACGGGGCCGATGCAGTTCCTCGGCTCGACGTGGCGAGCCGGCACACCGCCGATGACAGTGCCTCAGCCCGGCCCGACTGCCCGGGACGGAGCCGGATACGCGACCGACGGGGATGGCGACGGCATCGCGAACGTCTGGGACCCGGCTGACGCGATCGCTGGCGCGGCTCGGCTTCTTAGGGCGAACGGCGCGCCGGCGAACTACCGCGCGGCGATCTTCGCGTACAACCATTCGTCCTCCTACGTCAACGAGGTTCTTGCGCAGGCGGCGAAGTACCGCGGCGCATTCGCTCCGGGTGCGACAAGCGGTGCGCTCCGTGCGCTCGCGTGGGCTGTGTCGCACGTCGGGCGCTTCAGCGGCTACAGCCAGGGCCCGACGACCGACCGGGGCGGCTCAGTCCAGGACATGCAGAGTCGCGAGCCCGTTGGGGGCACGTGTGACTGCTCGATGTTCGCGCGCTGGGCGATGGCGCAGGCGGGAATCGACATCGGCCTGACGACGGTTCAGCAGTGGCCCGCGAACGGACTGCTGCCCGACACGGACACAGCGGCATCGACGCCGCTCGTCGAACGCGGCGTTGGGTCCGGACCCGCCGCCCGGCGGGTACCGGCCCGCCGACCTCATCTTCTTCGGCCACGGTGCCGGCGACGCCGGGCACGTCGCGCTCTGGCTCGGGCAACGGGCTGATCGTCCAGTGCTCGGGAAGCGACAACGGCGCGAACATCCGACCACTCGCCGGCTACGTCACGCCGACCGGCTGGGTTCGTTGGCGCGCGATAGCGGGTTGAGCCGCACTCAGATCTCGATGCCGCGGCTGATCTCGAGCTCCGCGAGCCGGCGCAGGGCGAGGAGCTTCGGCATGTCGTCTTCGCGGCCGAGCGCGGACAGCATGCGTGAGAGGTCGCCGACGGAGGCCACGGAGGGGCGAAGACCCTGTCCGAGCGGCTCCCGCGTTGCCGCGCGCCGGAGGTCGTCGTAGCCACGGGTTCCTTCGGGCTCGGGGACCACTTTGAGTTCGCCGCGGTCGGTCATGAACGCGGTGACAGGCTCGAGCGTCTCCGTTTCGGCGAGTGCCGGTTCCCGGCCATCGGAGGTGCGCGCGCCAAGGTCGTTCAGTGCAGCGTCGAGCCGGCGCAGGTTCTCTTCCCGGGTGGAGGGGACGATGTCGACGCCGCGGGTTATCTCGTCCGCTCCCTGCACGACGCGTGCGAAGGCGCCGACGACGATGTAGGTGACGCGGTGCTCGTCGAGGGTCGCGAGCATGCCTCGCGGGTCGAACTTCGGCGGCCGCTTAGCCACCGCCGTCGACTCTCTCGAGCAGCCGGTCGACGCGACGCTCGGGTGACAGCAGCCGGCCCGCCTCGAGGCTCTCGTCCTGGCTCGTGTCCCTCGGGACGAGAACGAGCGGCAGCTCGAAGCCGCAGGCGTGGACGATCGCGAGCAGGTTGTCGATGCTCGGCGAGACGGAGCCCTGCTCCCAGCGGGCGATGACCGAGCGCTCGCGCCCGGTGCGCTGGGCGAGCTCGGCCTGGGTGAGGCCGGCTCGCAGCCTCGCCTCGCGGATGAGCGGCCCTCCTTGCATCGAGCAGATTCTAGCCCTCTACAGCACACGACTTGCAAAGAGCCTACGACCCATATAAGCTACACGTGTAGTGAGAGGAGCAAGCGTCTCTCATCTCAGAAGCGAGGGCGGTCGAAGTGCTTCGTCGCCGCGGCTCGTTCTCGCCCCGTTCTCGACGCGCCTGCCGCCGGAGCTACTCGAGCGGCTACGCATCGCAGCCCCGCAGTTGGGACTCCGCCAGGGCGAGATCACTGCGGCGGCCATCGACCGCTTCCTGAAGGAGCACGGCTTCTGACGATGGCCGCGGAGCGAGAGCAGGTTCGGATCGTCGACTTCTACACGGAGGTCGTCTTGCCCGCGCTAGCCGAGCGGCTCGACCAGGCGTTCCCGGAGTTCGGCTGGCGGCGCGACGCGCGCGGTTGGGTCGCGACGAACGAGGAGCACACCCACGCGCGCCTCGGCGTCCGCGCGGAACGCGTCGTCGCACACGGCCCCGCGCCGCGTGGCTTTCTCGTCCACGGAGGAGAGCCGATGCTGTGGACGGCGTACCTCGCGGGGGGAGAGCCGCCGCGCGGCGCGGAGTTCGTCCGGGTTGTCGCCGAACTCGCCGACCGTGCCGGCGTCGACACTGCACCTATCGAGCGGGAGACGCCGCGCGACCGCAGGGCTGAGCTGCTCGAGGAGTTCTTCAAGCTCGCCCAGCGCGAGCTCGTCAGCGACCGCGGTGACACGGCACGCGCGTACCTCGAACAGCGCGGCTTTCGCTGTCGACGCCATCGAGACTTCGGCGCTCGGCGTCGTCCCGTCGTTCGCGCTCACGGAGCGCGCCCTGCGGGCGAGCGGCTACAGCGACGACGAGATCAAGGCGAGCGGACTCTTCGCGGACGGACGGTGGCCTGGTCGGTTGTGCGGCGCTTGGCGTAACGAGTGGGGGAGGATCGGCACCTTCTGGGCGAGAGCTGTCGACGACGCCGAGCCTGACGCAGCGCGCTACCTGTACCTGCGCGGTGCTGCGCGCGACGAACCTGCCGCCGTACGGCCTTCAGCGTGGCGTGCGCGAGCTCGTGCTCGTCGAAGGCTTCTTCGACCACCACCAGCTCCGCGCCCATGGAGTCGAGAACAGCGCCGCGATCGGCGGCACGGCGACGAACCCGCGCCTGTTCGAGCGCCTCAGCCGTCTCGGCGTCCGCGAGGTGACGCCTTTGCTTCGATGCCGACGACGCCGGCCGCGCGGCGACCGCGCGCGCGGTCGAGAACGCCGCCCGCGCAGTCGACGAGTCCGAGCATCTTCGTCGCCACGCCTGCTCGCGAAGGATCCGGACGAACTCGTCCGTGAGCACGGGATCGAGGCGTGGCACCGAGCTTCTGCAGTCGCGCGAGTGCGGCGTCACTTGGCGCGCGAACGAACTTCTCGGCGATGTCGCCAGCACCGCTCCACTCGTCGCGCGTCGCGACGCGCTCGCGCGTGCGGGCGCCTGGCTCGGCTCGCTGCCGCCGCGGCTTGCGCTCGAGCAGGAGGACGCGGTGCGAGCGGTGGCCGAGCGGTGCGGCTACAGCGTCGAGGCGGTGCAGCGCGCGTTTCGGGCGCGGTTCTTTCGAGACCCGACCTTGCGCGCAATAGAGGCCGACGCAGGCAATACAGCCAGGAGGGCGGACCATGACATCGATCTCTGAGTACGGCCCGACTCCGGCGTCTGCGCTCGATCTGCTTTTGGATGAGATCGTGGAGCGTGTGTCAGAACGCGTCGCGCGTCGACTCGAAGCTCAAAGCGCGCGACCGCACGACAGTGACCTCCTGAGCGTGCCAGAGGCTGCCGCCGTTCTTCGCTGCAAGCCCCAACGCGTCTACGACCTGCGGAGTGCGGGCCGTCTGCCTCGGACGGTGGAAGGAGGGCGTGCCGTTGTCCGTCGTTCGGACATCGAGCAACTCGTCGCAGACGGTTAGAAATGACTGATCGGCTCGCACGGACGAGGCAGCCCGGCATCTACGAGGCCGGCAAGTCGTACATCGTCCGCTACCGCGACCAGGGCGGACGTCAGCGGCAGAAGAGCTGCCGAACGCTAGAAGACGCGAAGCGGTTCAGAGCCAAAGTGACGCTGAATCCCGCGATGGGTTCGCCAAGGAGCGGCCCCACCGTCTCGGAGTACGCAGAGGAGTGGCTGAGTGTGCTCGCCGGCGTCCGTCCTGCAACCGCGATCGAGTATCGCCGCGACCTCGGAGAACTACGTCCTCCCGCACATTGGCGCCGTGAGGATCAGCGCCCTCGACGCGCGCCGGATCAGGAAGCTCGCCTACGACCTGCGCGAGGAGAAGACGAAGCGCGCCCGGAGGTCGCTCATGGGCGACTGTTCGCCGCGTCTTGGCGCCCCTGTCGGTGATGCTAGCGCCGCGAGCGAGGATGGCGTAATCCCAGCAAGACCTTGGCCGCGACTACCAACGCCTCGCCGCGATCCGTTGAAGCGGCGCCACCTCTCCGTCGATGAGCTCGCGCGGTCTGCTCTCCGCGCTGCCGACACCGAAGGACAGACTCCTTGTCCGCTTCCTCGCAGAGACAGGGTTGCGGATCTCGGAGCTCAAAGCGGTGCGCTGGCGTGACCTCGAGCTCGACGAAGAGCCGCTCGTCTCCGTCCGGCGCCGGCATCGGCTGCTCGACGGCGAGCAGGAGACGAAGAGCGAGCGGAGCTCAGGCACGGTGCCGATCACCCTGCAGCTCGCCCGCGAGCTCAAAGCACATCGGCTCCGAAACGGCCAGCCCGGACCTGGCGAGTTGGTGTTCACCGGGCCGCAACGGCAAGCGGCTGGACGAAGCGAACTACCGAAGGCGCGTGCTCGACGTCGCCTGTGCGAAGGCCGGGCTAGATCCAATCGGTTTCCACGTGCTCCGGCACACACATGGCTCGATCGTCGCCGCTGCGACCCGCGATGTCCGAGCGGTACAGCGTCGACTCCGGCACGCCTCGGCATCGTTCACGCTCGAGACGTACATCCACCTCCTGGACGACCGGGCGGGGGTCGATGCCGTCGCCGACGCGCTGAACGCTCCCCGCCGACGCAAGTCAAGGCGCTGAGAGATCAGCCGGAGGCTTCTCCGGCTGACGACGCCTCGACTGGCGCTCTGGAAGTTCCTCGATCGGCACGATCGTCGGGCGATCCGTGGCGATGCTGTGGGCCAAAAGAGCCCAGTTTCAGCCCATTCCGCTGAGGGCGCGAGGGCAGTTGTTGACCTTGCGTTGACCCAGCCGCCGCCTCCCTACCGACGTGCCAGTCGGCCTCTAGCGTGTTTGCAGGCCTTTCAGAAGA
>CAVRBT010000002.1:0-147897 GCA_963719275.1 uncultured Actinomycetes bacterium
CTTTGCGGCCTCTAATGGGCGGTACCGGGCTCGAACCAGTGACCTCCTGCTTGTAAGGCAGGCGCTCTCCCAACTGAGCTAACCGCCCTCGGTCTCTAGCGTGCCAGACTCGACGTAGCCCTGCGCCACGGCGTACTCCTCCGCCACCTGCTTCGGCGCGCAGAACGCCCAGGCGTCCTCGACGAGCTCGCGCATCTCGTCCGCGTCGATCGCCGCCAGGCGAACGTGCACCCAGTGGTACCGCATATCTGACGCGCGCGGCAGCGAGAACTTCTCCGGCTCCCCGTCCACGAGGGCATTGCGGAGTTCCTTCGGGAACGCGAACCCCATGGTCGACCCATCCTTCGAAAGCGCCAGCCAGACGATCCGTCCGTCGATCCGAAACTTCACCTGCCCCCGCACGAGCCCCTCGGAGCTCCGAGGAAGCACGCTCGCAACAGCCCGCACCTCATCGATCGTCACCACGCCGCCAGCATAGATCCGCCGCCGCAGCCGACATGTGCGGCTGCGGCTCACCGCGGCAACTCCGAAGGAGAAGAGCCGCCGAAAGTCATCATGCCCGCGAAGCGGGCGGACTTTCGGCGGTGATGCCCCCGACGGGATTCGAACCCGTGCTACAGCCTTGAAAGGGCTGTGACCTAGGCCGCTAGTCGACGGGGGCGGTCGGCGAACGATAGCCCTCGTTCCGGTCTAGCGGTCAGGATTGACCGGTCATGACGCGCTCGCGCTGGATGGCTCTCAGCTTCGCTCTCGGGTCGACGTGCTTCCTCATCGGCCCGTTCCCCGGCTACGTCCAGCTGGTCGGCGAGTCGGCCGACGCCATCACCTTCTTCGTCGGCTCGATCCTGTTCACGCTCGGCGGCGCGCTGCAGAGCTGGCTTGCCTGGCCCGAATGGCGCTCCCCCGGCGGCGGACGCGCAGCTTGGTGGGCCGCGATCGTCCAGTCCGCCGGCACGCTGTTCTTCAACGTCACCACCTACCAGGCGATGCACAACGCCCTGTCGAGCCCCGAGTACAACAGGCTCGTGTGGCGGCCCGACTGGCGCGGGTCGATCTGCTTCCTCGTCTCCGGGACGATCGCCTACCTCGCCTCGCCGCGCCGCGGATGGCACGGGTGGCGGCCGGTGCGCGGCGAGGCGGGTTGGTGGCAGCCGGGGGTCAACCTGCTCGGCTGCGTCTTCTTCGGAATCTCGGCGGTTGCCGGCTACGTCGTTCCCTCGACCGGGTCGATGCTCGACCAGGCCGCGGCCAACTGGAACACCTCGCTCGGCGCGTCGTGCTTCCTCGCCTGTGCGCTCGACACGTTGCACACCGGTAGGAGCTCCAAGGTGTCGCTTCGCAACCGGCTCCACGAGCTCGAGCACGAGCTCGAGGCCGATGCCCGCCGCGTGCTCTGATCAGCCCTCGAGGAGCTTCTTGAACCGCTCGAAGTCCTTCCGCATCTCCGCCTCGACGGTGCGCGCGAGCATCGGCTCCCCGAGCCTCATGAGCCCGCCCGCCTTTCCTTCCGCGACGACCGTCAGCCGCGTCCCGCCGTCCGCCTCGGCCAGCCGGTGATCGACCGTGAATCGCACCGGGCCCTTCAGCGTCTTCAGCATCAGCCTGTGGGGCCGATCGAACTCCGTCACCTCGAGCTCGCTGTGGACCTCCCGGCCCAGCCCGCGGCGGCACTCGAAGATCCGCACGCCCTCGGCCAACGGCTCGTCCGCCCGAGACTCCACCGCGCTCGACTGCCACTCGGGGAGGCGATCGAGATCTACGAGGTGCTCGAACACCTCCTCGGCCGGCCGCGCCACGTCGATCGTGAGCTCGATCCGAACCACCGGCGGAGGGTACCCTCGCCCCGGGGCCGGTAGCTCAGCTGGTAGAGCAGGGGACTTTTAATCCCAAGGTCGCAGGTTCGATCCCTGCCCGGCCCATCTCGTCCGAGAAGACACGAGAATCCCACCGCCTGGAGGCCCACAGGATCCGAGAGGCCACGAAGCCCGCACCACACGGCGAATACCAAGGTCAACTGGTAAGGACATTGCCGCGCTACGAGCTCGAAATCAGCCCGAAGAATCCGAAGGCGGAGCTCTCGCTAGCCGCTGGGGTCAACGCAGGTCAAACAACCAGTTGCACCGCCGGGCGATTTGCAGCACACGAATCGAAGCTGGGCATTCTTGATCGGACGGCGCATCTCAGTACCGGCGAACCCTAGATTCGGTGCGTCGGAGCGAGCAGTCCTGACGCCCTTTCAGGCTGCAGCGCCAGCCCGACGGCGTCGTCGAGTGTCAAGGCCAGCCCCTCCGCGCGCCCGCGCTCGAACTCGGGACCAGCGGCTTTGCGAATCAGCGCTTCACACGCGGGACGGTGACGTCGCCAGCCGCCGAGCGGCGCCCCCGCGTCCTCGTCCTCGATGGCTCCCCACAGGCGGCCGGCGCGCTCGAGCTGCCCGCGCTCAGCTGCCATGGCGGCGCAGAGACCGACTCCGAACACGCGGCCGGCACGGTCGCTTAGCTGTTCGGCGAGCGCGAGTGATTCGCAGGCACGCATCTCCGACTCATCGACGCGGCCGGCCTTCAGCGAGAGGCATGCCAGCTCCGCGAGCATTCCGCTCTCCCACCACGGTACGCCGGCTTCGCGGGCCATCGCCGCGCTCTGTCCGATCAGCTCGGACGCTCGCGCCGAATCGTCGGAATCGCGGGCGATCGCACCGAGCGTTCCGACCGCTTGCGTCAGGCCCCAGCGATCGCCCTGCCCAGTGTGGATCTCGTGGCTCGCCTCGACCAACTCGCGCGCGCGCTCGAGCTCGCCTCGCCGTAGCGCCATATGTCCCAGCCGATGCAAGAGCACTGCGCGACCCGACTCATCCCCAAGCTGCAGGAAGAGCGCGAGGCTCTGCTCGTAGAGTTGCTCGGCCGCCTCGACGTCGCCGGCGATGTCTCTCGACGCGCCGAATCCGCGGAGGGCATGCGCGCGAAGCTCGGGCGCGACCATTTCGGCTTCGGAGCACGCGAGCAGCGCCTCGAACCAGCGCACTCCCTCGTGCGGGTCATGGGCAGTCCAGAACATGTCGAGTGCCACGGCGAGCCTGAGCCCGAGCTCGATCGATCGGCTCGTGAGCGTCCACGTGAGGGCGGCTCGAGCGTTGTCCTGCTCGGCGATCGCCATGCCAAGTCGCTGTTCACCGCTCGCGAGCTTGCCGGGATTGAGATTTGCTCTTTCGGCGACCGCTAGAAAGAACTCGGCGTGTCGCCGGCGGATGTCCTCGACCTCAGGCGACTCCTCGAGCCGCTCGGCAGCGTACTCCCTGATTGTTTCGAGCATCCTGTAGCGGGAGCCCTCGGCGGTAACGGTGTGTTGGAGGAGGTTGTGGTCGACGAGCGCGGCGAGCGTGTCGATGTTGCTGCCGCAGACGGCCTCGGCTGCTTCGAGTGTGCACCCGCCGGCGAAAACGCTGAGGCGGCGGAGATTACGCCGCTCGCCCTCGTCGAGCAGATCGTGGCTCCAAGCGAGTGTCGCCCGGAGGGTTTGCTGGCGGGCGGGTAGGTCGCGCGGGCCGCTCGTCAGCAGCGGTAGGAGCGGCTCGAGGCGGTTCAGGAGCTCCGTGGTGGTGAGGGTGCGCACTCGGCTGGCGGCGAGCTCGATCGCGAGCGGCAGTCCATCGAGGCGTTTGCAAATGCGACGGATCGCCTGGTCGTCGGCGGCGTCTGGCTGGAAGTGCGGATCCATGTCGCAGGCGCGGTCTACAAAGAGCGCCGCGGCTGCCTCTTCTGCGAGCGGCTCGAGAGGGTAGACGTGCTCGCCGCAGAGGTGGAGGACGACGCGGCTCGTGACGAGGAGGGTGAGGCGCGGCGCCCGGGCGAGCAGCTCGACGAAAAGGGGCGTCGGCTGCGCGCAGATGCTCGGCGTTGTCAAGGACAAGCAGCAGCTCGCGCGGCCGAAGTTCAGCGACAAGCGTCTCGAGCGGCTCGCTCTGTAGCTCCTCGAGTCCGAGAGCGCGAGCGATCGTCCCGACCATAGGAGCAGGGTCGCGGAGGGGCGCGAGCTCGACGAAGGCGGCGCCGTTAGCGAAGGATCCGGCGGTGTCGCGTGCCGCCTCGAGTGCGAGCCGCGTCTTGCCGGAGCCGCCGGCTCCGGCAAGCACGAGCAGTCGTACATCGTCGCGCAGCAGGAGCTCGCGCAGTTGCTCGAGCTCCCGCTCGCGGCCGAGGAGCCGGTTCGGTGGTGCCGGCAACCTGATCGGCGACACTTCTGCTTCCAGCATCGTGAGCAGCTCGGGATCGTGCTGGAGAATGCGCCGTTGCAGCTCGCGCAGCTCAACCCCGGGCTCCAGTCCGAGCTCGTCGCGCAGGTGGTCGCGGGTCGCGGTGTAGAGCTCGAGCGCTTCCGACTGGCGCCCGCAGCGGTAGAGGGCGAGCATCGCCTGCGCCTGCATACGCTCGCGCGCGCCGTGCTCGGTTGCGAGGCTTGTCAGCTCAGGCAGGAGCTCCGCGTGGCGGCCAAGCGCCAGCTCGGCCTCGATCCGCTGCTCGAGCGCGACCAGGCGAAGCTCCTCGAGCCGCTCTGCCTCCGCACGGGCAAACTCCTCGTACGCGATCTCGGCGTACGCCCGTCCGCGCCATAGCCCGAGCGCACGGCGAAAGAGCGAGGCAGCGAGCAGGGCATTTCCCTCGCGCGAGGCGGTTCTCCCATCGGCGACGAACTGCTCGAAGCGCGCGGCGTCAAGAGATCGGTCGTCGAGCTCAAGCAGATAGCCAGCTCCTCGCGTCTCGATGCGGGCCGGCCCGGGCAAAGCCTTGCGTAGCCGCGAGACGTAGACCTGGAGCAGCTTGTGCGCGGAGGTGGGAGGTGAGGCGCCCCAGAGCGCCTCGATGAGCACGTCGGTGGAGCTGGTTTTACCGCCGCGGATGACCAACGCCGCGAGCAATTGCCGCTGCTTCGTTGCGGCCAGCGGCACCGGGCCGTCGTCGCCGACGACCTCGAGCGGTCCGAGGACGCGAATCTCCACTCCCAAAATTCGTCTCGCGCACCATTTTCGCGCCCACGAGCAAACCCCGGAAGCCAGCTCGCTATACCGCGGCTACACCGGCCTTCGCCAGCGTGCGGCTCATGAGGGAGTTCAGTGGTACTCGAGAGGAGGCTGGAATGTTCAGCAAAGGACGGCGTTTTCTACTGCTCGTCCCACTCGCCGCGTTACTCGCGGTCGTTTGCGTCACAGGCGCCGCTGCATCGCCGCCGACGCCTGCGAGCGGCACCTTCGCGTATGTCGCCGCCACGTTCAACGGCGTGCGTTCCGAGGGGGGCAACACAATCATCGACGACCTCAGTGCGACGGTGTCCTACACCGGCACCTTCAGCGGAACGTCGACGGTGCAGGGCACGTTGATCCTGCATGCCGACGGCACCGCCAACTTTCGCGATGTCGAGACGTTCACCGGCACGGTGAACGGGATGCCGGAACCGTGACGTTCAGGCTCGAAGGAACGACGAATCGGGCTGGAGTCGTCAACGCGACTGACGCCGTTGTGAGCGCGACGGGCGCGCTGGCCGGCCTCCACGGCGTCCTCGGCCTCGTCGGGACGGTGCCAAGCCCGATCGGCCCGGTCGGCACCTACACCGGGCAGATCCAACCGAGCGACTCCTAGGCCGGAGGCGACCAATGGCGTACGCGTTCGTGCAGGACGTCGCCTCGAGCTGGGATCAGTACGAGCGCGTGACGGCCCGGCTGGTGGAGCCGGCGCCGAGCGGCCTCATACTCCACGTCGCCGGCCCGACCGACGAGGGCTTCCGGATCATCGACGTCTGGGAGAGCAAAGCTGCCTGGCAGCACTTCCAAGCGGAGCGGCTGGCACCCGCGATCGCCGCCCTCGGCGGGCCGTCCCGGCCGGAGCCGACGTTCCGCGAACTCCAACCCGTGCACATCGTCGTGGGCGTTCTTCGTGAGGAGGAGCAATGACAGTGTTCAAACGGAAAGAGGGCCTCAGCATGTCCAGCATAGTTTCGACACTCGGAGGGGGAAAGAAGCTATTGCTTCTCGCCCTGGTTGTCGCGGCGACCTTCGCAGTCTCCGCGACGACCGCGTCGGCGGATTACGGCCGAGGTGCGGTCTACCAGATCGAGCTGTCGGTGAACAGCTCCGGCTCGCAGGGAGGCGGCATTTGGTTGTGGATCGGGCTGAACGCAGACGGCACCGGCGATTACGCCGGCTCCGACTGCGGCCACGGCGGCGCTGGCACTGCTCCTGACCGGGGTGATGTGACCTGGCATTACTCCGGCAATAACGTCGTCATCGAAGGCGTTGCGCTCAATGCCCTGCCGAACAGCATCGTCCCCTTCGTCCCGCCGCCGTATCAGACGACGATCACGGTGCCGACGGCATACGGTCACTACACGGGCAATGACCATGCCTTCCTGACCCTGCCTAGTTTCTTGCCGGTGGGCGGGTTCTCGCAGTTGCAGGTTGCACGGTGACGCCGACGCCAGTCACGCAAGAGGAAACGCAGCATGCGCAGCGCGCGACGAGCCACTACCACGCAAAAGGGGGAGGGATGATGCGGAAGCTGGTCGTACTCGCGCTCCTCAGTGCAGTGGTGACGGCAGTCGCCGCGGCGTCTGCGGCGGCCAAGCCCCCCGGCACCGACGGCCTCATTTCCTTCACCCGCTTCGAGCCGGCGCTCCAGCAGGACGTCGTCTACACGATCAACCCCGACGGCAGCGGCGAGCGGCCGCTGCTGGTCGGAGCCGAGTCCGGGCAGTGGTCGCCCGACGGGAGCAGGATCCTGGTAGGACCCGACTGCTGCGCCGAGCGGATCCTCAACCCCGACGACGGCAGCTACACCGAGCTGCCGACCTTCTACCCCGACCTTGGGCTGTTTCTCGGCTGCAACGTCTGGTCGCCCGACAGTGCGCGGCTCGCCTGTGAGGGCTTCGGCGACCAGCCGAGCGCCGACGGCGTCTACACGATCCGCTCCTCCGACGGCGGCGACGTGCGGCGGGTCACGTCGGGAGCCGACGACGATTACCCGGGCGACTATTCTCCGAACGGCAAGCGCATCGTGTTCCTGCGCTCGTCGTTCGACGCCGGCCCGATCGCGCTCTATACGGCCAAGCTGGACGGGTCCGACCTGCGGCAGCTCACGCCTCCGGGGATGGGGATGCTGCTCGACTTCACCGGCGGGAGCTGGTCGCCGCAAGGGAACGAGATCCTCTTCTCGGCAAGCCCGTCCAAGGGCCAGCGAAGCGCCGTCTTCGTCGTCCACGCGGACGGGAGCGGGTTGCGGCAGATCCCGATCCCAACCTGCGGCAGCGCTTCGGGCTGCTTCGAACCCGTCTGGTCGCCGGGCGGAAGGAAGATCGCCTTCACGATGTTCCTGCCGGAGACCGGGCAGGCCGACCTCTATACGGTGAACGCGGACGGCACCGGCCTCTACCAGGTGACGCATGCGGGACTGGGAGCGGGCCTGAAGGACTGGGGCACGCATCCGCTGAACCACTAGGACACGGCGCTGGACGCGGGGAATGGCTTCCCACAGCCGGCGCCAACTTCCTCGCTCCGAAAGAAGTCCGCTGGGCTCGAGGGTGATGGCCACCAGCCGCCGGCATAAGGCGGTTGACACGATGGACAACTAGTCTGGTCAACGCAGGGTCAACACGGTGCCCCGAAAGCAGCCGATGTGACCCGATCCGATTCGGCTTGACGATGCCGCCTGGCGAACTGCACCGAGAACACGCGAACCCTGCTGGATCCACTCTTAATCCCAAGGCCGCTGGTTCGAATCCAGCCCGGCCCATCGCATAAAGGCCTGCAAATGGGCAAGTTTTAACCTCCGGTCGTCGAGGCCTTCGTGGGCGTTGGAGTACGGGCGGAGCACGGCTTTCCGTCAGACCGGGAAGGCGCCCTCCATCTTGGCAGCTTGTCCGCGAACCCGATATGGAGCTGCGGGGGGTAGCCGCCCTCTTCGACAGCGTCCTCTAGCCGCAGCAGCGCCAGTTCGGCCTGTTGGCGGTCTCGGGCAACGACCCCTGTGCGCGTGATCAAGCACTGCTACCTGGCCGATGGCTTCTGGCAGGAGTGGCTGGAGAACATCGACCGTCTCGAGCGCGAGCTCGCCTCTGACGCGACGCTCAACATTGGCCATGGCGAGCCGGCGAAGCCCGCGTTGTTTGCGTGGCAGCGACGATCTCGCCTTCTTGATGGAGCTCAGCGTCGAGCCGGTGGCGGCCAAGATGGGCCGGACGGCCCGGGCTCTCTAACTCGGTCGTGGGTCGGTTTGTGCGCGGAGTCAGGACGAGCCGAACGCGTACCGCCAAAACGCGCGCATCAGCGGCGTCGGGGTCGGGCCCGTCATCTGCAGCTGAGTGAGGAGGATGCCGACGGTGCCAGTCGAGGTCGCGATGTGCGCAGTTGTGCCGGTGCCGCCGACCCAGCCGTAACGCCCGTCGGCTGCGACGGCGCCCCCGAAGCCCCACCCGGCTCCCTCGAGGAACAACCTCGATGCGTCCCGTTGCTCCTGCGTCAGCTGGTCCGTCGTCATCAAGCGGACCGACTTCGGCGACAGCAGGCCCCTGCCGTCGGCGAGCAGCATCCGCGCGAAGCGGTGCCAGTCGGCGAGGGTCGAGACGAGGCCGCCAGCGCCCGATGGGAAGATCGGAGGCTCGGTCCAGACGCTGTTGTCGATCGGCGCGAGGTCCTGGCCGTGGTACGTGGGCAACCGGTCGAGCTTGTCCGTCGGGACGTAGAAGCTGGTGTTCGTCATCCCGAGCGGCTCGAAGATGCGCTCCGCGAGGAACTCCGGCAGTGGCCGCCCCGAGACGCGCGCGATCAACACCCCCTGGATGTCGGAGCAGGTGTTGTAGAGCCACGCCTCGCCGGGCTGGCGCAGCATCGGCACCTCGGCGAGGGTCGCGAGCCACTCGTTCGGAGTCTCCCGTGGCCCGAATACCGGCAGCCTCTCGAACAGCTCCATGACCGCCGGCAGAGAGAAGTCGGACGGGAAGCCCCAACCGGCGCGAGAGGTCAGGATGTCCTCGACGGTCATCGCCCGCTCGGCCGGCACGACGTCGTCGATCGGGCTCTGGGGCGTCCGCACCACCTGCGGCGACGCCAGCTCAGGCAGCCAACGCGCGATCGGGTCGCCGAGCGCCAGGAGACCGTCGCCCACCAGGAGCATCACCGCCGCAGCGGTGATCGGTTTCGTGATCGACGCGATACGGACGACCGAGTTCGCCTCGATCTCGCCCGCGCTGCCGATCTCGACGTCGTCACCACGCGCGACGAGCGCCGCGGCGCCCGGCACCGTGCCGCTCGCGACGGCCGTCTCGACCAGGTCCTGGAGGGACGTCATCGAGGGCACGGACCGTGTAGCCGGACGAAACTCATCGGCGCCGCGAAGGACCTGACGAGTTGGTTCGACCGCAATAGCCGAGGCACCTCTACTGACTGTCGGCTACGCGCTTACGGTCTCCGCCTCGCGCGCGGGAACGTCCACCTGTTGGGCGGGATCAGCAGCGCGGACGTGCGTCTGCTGCGCGCCGAGCTCACCGCGGACGATGTTCGCGCCCTGGGCCAACGCCGCCGCCTTGTACATCGCGATCGGTCGCGGCACGCCCTGCCGGCCGAAGCCGCAATCGGAGGAGAGGACGAGCTTGTCCTCGTCGATGTACTCGAGCGCCGTACGGATGTCGGCCGCGACCTCCTCCGGCGTCTCCACCTGAAGACGACGATGGCTGATCATCCCGACCGCCACCTTCTTTGGCAGGTTGCCCTTGTATGGCGCGAAGGCCGGCAGGAGCGTGTGGTTGTTGTCCTTCGACTCGATCGTCCAGACGTCGCCCTTGAGCCGGTTCAGGTAGATGTCGACGGACGGCTCGTATGAGATTTGCGGATCGAAGCAGTGCTGCGCGCCGGGGTTTCCCCAGCACGTGTGAATCCACAGCTCGACGTCGTCGAGCCCTTCGACGGTGTGGTTGAACAGCTCGACGAGGAAGTCCAGGACCTCGTCGGGCGCGCCGTACGCCGCGGAGCTGTGAATGGCCGGCTCCTCGATCTGGATGATCCTGCAGCCGGCAGCCTGTAGCTCCCGCAGTTCCCCGTTCAGGATCGTCGCGATGTCCCACATCAGGTCCTGCTTGTCCTCGGCGTACGCGTCCGTCTGGATCGTCAAGACCGTCGCGGCGAGGTCGGCCGCGATCGTGCCGAACTTCACCGGGCGCTCCGTCCGCGACTGCGCGACGCGCCAGATCTTCCCGAACTCGAGCGGCACCCGCGGCGCGATCTTGTCGGTGACGGCGTGGTACTTCCAGCCTCCGACGATCTCGTTCAGCCAGGAGCCGATCGGATAGGTCCAGCCGAAGGTCGTCTCGGTGTCGAATTCGGAGATGCCCGCCAGGCGCTCGGTCGGGTACGAGAACCAAGAGCGGCCGGCGAGGTCGTTGTCGAGGTGGTAGTCGCCGTTGGTGAGGATGTCGAGCCCGGCGAACTCCTGGTCGTTGAGAACGGCGCCGACGGCGTCGACGAACTGCTCGCGGTACGCCACGTCTGCCATGCTCGTCGAGAACGGGCGCTCGTAGAGGTTGCCCGTGTACCAGGAGGGGCGCGGCCACGAGCCGGTGACGGTGGTGGGCAGGATCCGGTCTTTGGTTGCCGTGAGCACGGGACTCCCTTCGTGAGGCCTGAACGAGTGGCATGATTATCCGCCCTCGGTCGGTGTACGTCGACTGCATCGAGGCGATCTGGGCGGTCGATGGGGAGACGCTCGGGCGGCCCTAAGCACCTAGACGTCGACGACCCCCGATGCAGACGAGCACGTGGTGTTCGCTGGTCCGCGTCCCGCCGGCCGAGAATTCCGGCGGCAGATCGAGGCCGGCTAGCTCGGCTTGGCCGGGACGAACCGCTTGACGAAGTCGAGCGCGGTCTGCGCGACCTCCTGCCAGCCGTGGTCAATGGTCAGCGAGTGGCCGCGGTTGGGCATCTTTTTGATCTCGGTGACGCTCGGGTTGCGCTTCTGCCGCTTGTAGGAGGCGTTGGCGATCGCCCAGGGAACCGTGTGGTCCTTCTCCCCGTCGAGGATCAGCAGCGGGCCCCGATCCGGGTTCGTCGTGTCGACCTTCGACTCGGTCCTGGGGTTGAGGTTTGCGTTGCCCATCTGGGCCAGGGCCATCCCCGATCCGGCCACGTGGTAGGTGCCGTACAGGCGCTTCGACTCGTCCTCGTCGAGGGCGTTCGTCCAGCCGTACTTGAACTGGTCGAAGGTGAGCGTGATGGCGCGGCCTCGATACCGCGGGTCCAACAGGAACGGTGCACTCACCTTGAGTGTGGAGAACGGCAGCGGCAGGACGCCGCGAAAAATGCCCGGGTCGATGGCAACCGTGGCTGCCGAGAGCCCCCGGCCGGCGAGCATCTGGGCGAACAATCCGCCGGTCGAGTGCCCCATCACGGCGGGCTTCTTCTCGAGCTTGCCGATCACGTCGGCCGTGTGGTCGGCAACCTGCTTCAGCGTCTTCTTGGCGAGGGCGTCCGGGTTCGCCCGCGCCTCTTCAACGGTCTCCGGATCGTCCGGCCAGTCCGGCGTCAGCGGCGCGTAACCGGCCTGCTCGAAGAAGTCCGCCCAGTTGGCCCAGCTGCTCGGCAGCAGCCACAGGCCGTGAATGAAGACGACCGGGGTGTTGCCAGAGGCGTTGGCCGCCTCGATCTCCCGGTTCTCCCGGTCGGAAATTGACGCCATGACGAGCTCCCCTCCGGTCGGGTGAAAGTCAACCGACCCTAGCTCAACGCTCCCATGAACGTCCCTCGTACGCCCGATGGACCGGGCCGTCGAAGAGCGGAAGCCAGTGCGCGAGGGCGGCTGACAGGACCGGGTCGTCAAGGGTCGCCAGAACCGACTCGCGCGCTCCTTCGCCCTCGAAGAGGAAGACGACCTCGCCTTCCGAGAGGAAGATCGCCCAGCGTTCGACGGCGTCAGGGACGATGGGCTCGACACCGTCGGCGAGGAGCTTCTCGGCGCGTTCGCGCTCTCCGGGTTTGAGGCGAGCCACGAGGACAATCCGATCGACTGCGCTCACGTCGGGCAGTCTAGGCGGGTGAGCCAGCTCGTTTTTCTGGCGATCACCCCACTGTCCGAGGTGCAGCAGGACTATCTGCTGCAGGCCAGGCAGATGCAGGCGCTCTCCTTCGTGGTGCACATCCCGCTTGTCTGCTTCGGGATCGCTTTCCCGGCGCTGGTGCTGTTTGTCGAGTGGCTCTATCTGCGCACGGGCGATGAGCTCTACCGGACGTTGGCGAGGCGCTGGACAAAGGTGATGGCGGCCCTGTTCGCCGCCGGGGTCGTGACTGGCACGATCCTCAGTTTCGAGATGGGCCTCCTCTGGCCCGCCTTCACCGCCAGCTTCGGCAGCGTTTTCGGTCTTGGCTTCGCGATCGAGGGTTTCTCTTTCTTCATGGAGGCGATCTTCATCGGGATCTACATCTACGGCTGGGACCGGCTCTCTCCCCGCGCCCACTTCGCCAGCGGCGTCCCGATCGCGATCGCCGGCTTCACCGGCTCCCTGACGGTGATCTCGGTCAACGGCTGGATGAACCACCCGACCGGCTTCCATCTACGCGAGGGCAAAGCAGTCGATGTGCATCCCGTCCAAGCGCTCTTTGGCAACAGCTACTTCTGGCACGAGCTCGTGCACATGTATCTCGCCGGCTACATGGTCACCGGCTTCCTCGTCGCGGCCGCCTACGCGGCCGCGCGCCTACGCGGGCGCTGGGGCCGCTACGAGCGCACTGCGCTCGCGATCCCGCTCGCCGTCGCCGCGCTCTGTGCGCCGGTGCAGGTGCTCGTCGGCGACTGGAACGGGCGTGAGGTTGCGCGTGCACAGCCGACCAAGCTCGCTGCCTTCGAAGGGCTCGGCGAGACGAGACGGGGGGCGCCCGTGCACCTGCTCGGCTGGTACAGCGATGGCCGGGTCGAGTTCGGAATCCCGATCCCGCGGTTGCTTTCTTTGCTCGCTTACCACGACCCGAACGCGCGCGTCGCCGGCCTCGACGACGTGCGGGCGGACGAGCGCCCGCCCGTCAACGTCGTCCGCATCGCCTTTCAGACGATGGTCGGGATCGGGACACTGCTCGCCCTGCTCGGCCTCGCCTTCCTCGCGATTCGCTGGCGGCGCAAGCGGCTACCGGAGTCGCGGTGGTTCTACCGTGCGCTTGTGCTGGCGGGGCCGCTCTCGGTCGTGGCGCTGATCTGCGGCTGGGTGACGACCGAGGTCGGGCGCCAACCCTGGGTCGTCTACCGGGTGATGCGAACCTCCGAGGCTGTCACCGCCGCCGGCGGCATCCCGGTCGGCTACACGACGCTCGCGCTCGTCTACCTCGCGCTCGCGCTCGCGGTTGCCTGGATTCTCCGTCGCCTCGCCCGCGCTCCACTCGATCCCGCACCCGTCACCGCCGAGGAGCCCTGATCGTGCATCTCTACGAACTGCCGCTGCTCTTCGCGCTGATCGGGCTCGCCTTTTACACGGTGCTTGCGGGAGCCGACTTCGGCGCCGGCTGGTGGCAGCTGACGGCGGGGAAAGGCCCCGACGCCGCCTCGATACGCGACCACGCCCACCAGGCGATGGGCCCCGTCTGGGAGGCGAACCACGTCTGGCTCATCTTCGTGCTGACCGTCGTCTGGACCGCCTACCCGAGCGCGTTCGGCTCGATCGCCTCGACGCTCTCGATCCCGCTCTTCATCGCCGCGGTCGGGATCATCTTCCGGGGCACCGCCTACGCCCTGCGCGCCGGCGCGTCGACGACGCGCGAACTGAGCGCGATCGACACCGCCTTTTCCCTCTCCTCGATCCTGACTCCGTTCGCGCTCGGCGCCGTGGTCGGCGGGATCGCTTCGCGCCGCGTCCCGGTCGGGAACGCCGCTGGCGACGAGTTCTCGAGCTGGCTCAACCCGACCTCGCTTCTGATCGGTGTCCTCGCCGTCGTGACCGCCGCGTACCTTGCCGCCGTCTTCCTCTGCGCCGACGCCGCCCGGCTGGGCGAACCGGCGCTCGAGCGGAAGTTCCGCACCCGCGCGCTCGCGGCCGGTCTCGTCAGCGGGGCGATCGCGCTCGCCGGCGTGGCCGTGCTGCGCTCCGACGCCCAGCCGCTCTACCACCGTCTCGTCGAGGGCAGGGGGCTGATCGGCCTGATCGCCTCGATCGTTGCCGGCTGCGCGACGCTCGCGCTCGTCTGGTGGAAGCGCTACGAGGCATCCCGCTACACCGCCGCACTCGCCGTCTCCGCGATCATCGCCGGCTGGGCACTCGCGCAATCGCCGGTCTTCCTCGAGGGACTGACAGTTCGAGAGGCGGCCGCAGGCCGAGACACGCTCGTGGCTGTGACCGTCGCCGTGCTCGCAGGAGCGGTGATTCTCTTCCCCTCACTCGCGCTGCTCTTCCGACTCGTGCTCGGCGGAGACCTCGGCCGTGGCGAGAGCGTGGCCGAGCGGCCGGCCCAGACGCGCTCTCTGCTCGCCGCCCTCGCACCAGGGCTGCTGCCGCGGCTCGCGATCGCTTGCTTCGTGGCCGGGATCGGGTTCCTCACCGTCGCCGACGCGGCTTGGGCGCATACGCTCGGCGTCTTCTGCCTCTTCGCCTTCATCGTCGCCGCGTTTCCGGCCGCTCTCCCACCCGATGTTCTTCCAGCGCCGATCAAGAACCACAGCCGAGATCAAGGATGAGGTGCTCGCATTTCGCAGAGTAGGACGACCTTAGAATCCAAGCCCGGCCCGGCCCACCTCCGACGGCTTGCTCCGACGCTTACGGTGTCGTACCAGCCAGGATCTGCGTCAACTTCGATGCATCGATGTTCCCGCCCGAGACGACGCAGACCACGGTCTCGTCCCAGCCATGAGCGAGAACAGCCGCGAGCGCTAGGGCGCCGGCGCCTTCTGCGACGACGCGTGCACGTCCGGCGAGAAGACGAACCGCCGCGGCCGTTCCGTCGAGCGACACGCTGAACGCGCCGTCGAGGAGGTCGCGCGCGTGTGTCCACATCGCCGGCAGCAGCGCCGGCGCACCGGAGCCGTCCACGAAGGACACCTCGTACTCGACCGGATGAGGCTCGCCTGACTCGAACGCGGCTGTGAGGGGCGCGCCGGTCTCGGGCTCGACGGCGTACACGCTGGTGGCCGGGCGCACGGCCTTGACAGCGCTGGCGATTCCGACGCTGAGGCCTCCGCCGCCGAACGGCACGAGCACGCGATCCGGCTCGGGAAGATCGTCGAGGATCTCGAGGCCGATCGTGCCGTTCCCGGCCATGACCCGTTCGTCCTGAACCGGGTGGATGAAGACGCCGTCCACCGCGTCGAAGCTCGACTCCGCGATTGCCTGCCACCAGCGCTCGTACGGCACCTTCAGCACGCCGCCGCCGAGCCGCTCGATCGCCGCGAGCTTCGTCTCGGGCGCATGCTCGGGAACGACGACGGTACACGTGAGCCCGAGCTCCCGCGCGGCCCACGCGATGCCTTGGCCCATGTTGCCCGCGCTTGCCGTCACGACGCCTGCCCGCAACTCGTCCGGGTCGGTCTGGAGGACGGCGTTGAGCGCCCCACGGAGCTTGAACGACCCGATCGGCTGAAGGTTCTCGAGCTTCAGATAGATCCTGCCGGGCTGCTCCGGCAGGTCGAGCCGGACGAGCGGCGTACGCAAGACCCTTCCGGCGAGGCGCTCCCGCGCCGCGCGGATCTCCTCGATCGCGATCAAAACGGAACGAACACGCCGGCTCCGTCAGTCTGGGCGCGCGCATAGACGTGCTCGGCGGCGGCGAGATCCTCGACTGCCAAGCCCAGCGACTTGAAGACGGTCAACTCGTCGTCCGCCCGCCTGCCTTCGCGCGAGCCGATCAGGACCTCGCCGACCTCGGCGCGAATGTGCTCCGGGCCGATTCCTGCTTCACGCACGGCGAAGAGGTAGTCGCCGCCCTCGTTGGCCATCGACTCGCGGGCGTCCGCGAAGAGTGCAGCAGCGGCGATCGTGTCGGCGTCCAGCTCGCGCGCGGTGGGAATCGAGGAGCCGACCGCGTTCACGTGCGCACCCGGTGCCAGCCAATCGCGCCGCACGATCGGCTCGACGGACGACGTCGCCGTCACGACGACATCGGCGTCACGCACGGCCGCTTCCGCGCTCTCCGCCGCCTCGACCGGGAATGGCGCCTGCGCCTCGGCCGCGAACGCCTCGGCGCGCTCCCCGGTCCGGCTCCAGACGCGGGCGCGCTCGAACGGCCGGGCGGCGGCCATCGCCTCCAGGTGTGCCCGCGCCTGCACGCCTGCGCCGAGGATCGCGAGCTCCCGTGCGTCCTCGCGTGCCAGTGCACGCGTCGCGACTGCCGAGACGGCGGCCGTGCGCGTCGCCGTCACCGCGGAGGCGTCAACGAGCGCGCGCAGCTCGCCGGTCTCGCCGTCGAAGAGCAGCACGCCGCCCTGGTGCAGGTCGATGCCTCGCGCCGCGTTGGACGGGAAGATGCAGACCGCCTTCAGCCCATACAACGCGCGTGGTGCGGAGCGATGCGCCGGCATCAGCCCCATCAGGCTCGGCTCCTCCGGGGGCCTGACGACGAAGCGCAGCGGCTGCCAGACGTCGCCGCGCGCTAGGTCGGCGAGCACCGACGCCATCAGCTCGATGCACTCCTCCATCGGCAGCAGGCGCTTCACGTCGTCGTGCCCGACGACGAGGAGCTCGCTCACGCGAACAGCCCCGCGAGGTCGGCTCGTTCCTGCGGCGTGAGGTCGAGCTCGGTCGCGGCGAGCGCGGAAGACAGCTGCTCGGGGCGGCGCGGGCCGACGACGACGGCCGTCACCTGCGGGTGGCCGAGCACCCAGGCGATCGCCAGCGTCGCCGGTTCGACGCCACGTGCGGAGGCCTCGGCGGCGAACTCTTCCAGGCCGGCGAAGGTGGCGTCTCTCACGAGATCGTCATAGGGATCGGGGCGTAGCGTCATGCGCGAGCCGGAAGGGTACGCCTCGCCGCGCCTGTACTTTCCCGTCAGCCAACCGCCGGCGAGCGGGCTGAACGGTGTAAAGCCGAGGCCCTCGCGCTCGCAGATCGGAAGGACGTCCTCTTCGACGCCGCGCCGGAGCAGGCTGTACTCGTTCTGCACCCAGCCGAAGCGCGTGAGCCCGAGCCGGTCGCTCGTCTCGAGTGCCTCCTCCGGGCCCGCGCCGTCGAGGTTGCTCGCACCGATCGCGCCCACCTTCCCGGCTCGAACCGCCTCATCGAGCGCGCCGAGCGTCTCTGCGATCGGCGTCTCCTCGTCCGGCTCGTGCGTCAGGTACATGTCGACCCGGTCGGTCCTCAGCCTGGCGAGGCTGCCGTCGAGCTCGCGCAGGATGCGGTCGCGCGAGAGGCCGCGGTCGGACGGGTCGCCCGTCACGGACCAGAAGACCTTCGTGCTCAGCACGACCGGCACGGCCCGCTCGCTGCGCCACTCCCCGACCCAGCTCTCGCTGCGCCCGCCGCCGTACGACGCGGCCGTGTCGAAGACGTTGACGCCGGCCGCCCACGCGGTGTCCATGAGCGCGAACGCCTCGTCGCGGCTCTCGCCCTGGCCGAACAGCTCCGGCGCCGAGCCGATTCCTCCGAAGTTGCCGCAGCCGAGCACGATCCTCGACACCTCGAGACCCGTGCGTCCGAGCGGCCGCCGCTCCACCCGCAGAGCCTACTTCCGGCCGGACTATGCTCACCGCATGAAGCCGGACGCCGAGGACTTCAGCGAGCCGATCCTCGCCGGCGAGGGCGCGAGTGATTACGAGCGCTACCTGCGCACCGACGAGCTGCTCGGGTTGCAGAAGACACCCGCGGAGCAGGTGCACCGCGACGAGCTGCTCTTCCAGACCGTTCACCAGGCCTCCGAGCTCTGGCTGCAGCTCGCCTGGAGCGAAGCCGAGGAGGCGACCCGCCTGATCGAGGCCGGCGAGCTGCAAGCGGCCGAGCGCCTGCTGCGCCGGGCGCACCTCTGCCTCGACTACGTGATCGGCCAGCTGGAGATGCTGGAGGCGCTCTCCCCCTGGGAGTACCAGGCGATCCGCAAGGTGCTCGGACACGGGAGCGGCTTCGACTCGCCCGGCTTCCGCGAGATCCGGCGGGTGACCCCGCCGCTCGGGCAGGCCTTCCAGGCCCGCCTGCGCGAGGCCGGCCTGAACGTGGTCGAGCTCTACCGCCGCGGCCGCGAGCAGGAAGACCTCTACCAGCTGGGCGAGCTCCTGATCGGCTGGGACGAGCGGATCAGCCTCTGGCGGATGCGCCACTACCTGGTGGTGGCGCGGGTGATCGGCGATTCGGTGGTGGGCACGCAGGGCACGCCGGTCGAGCTGCTCGGTGGGCTGATCAAGCAGCGCTTCTACCCCGAGCTCTGGCAGGCCCGCAACCGCTTGACCGCGCTGGCCAACGAGGAGGACTGAGCGACTCGCGTTAGTGAAAAGCGCGATTCCGTGGGAGAATCACCCGGCCGGCGACCCCGCGTCGCGCGCGTACGACGCAAACGAATGACCGGCATCAACGTCTCATCCCGTAACAACACGAGGGACCGAGGAGGAGGGCAAGAATGAGGAAGTTGGTAGTTGCCGCGCTCACCGCGGCCGGGGTTGCCGCGCTGGCTACGGCAGCCTTCGGATCCACCAGCTCGCCGAACCGCGTGAACGCTGCGGCCTCGGCGGCAACCGCGACGGTCAAGTGCGGCAAGACGCGCACGATCGGCCTCGCGGCTCCGATCACCGGCCCAGCGGCCGCGATCGGGAACCAGCAGGTGCGCTGGGCGAAGTACTACGTCAAGCGCTGGAACGCTCAGAAAGCCAACAGGAACAAGAAGATCAAGGTGATCTCGGGCGACACGCAGCTCGGCGTCGACACCGCGTTCGCGGTCAGGGTCGCCAAGTCGTTCGCCTCGAACTCGAAGGTGCTCGGCATCGTCGGGCCCGCCGGCAGCCAGGAGGTCGTCGCATCGACGTCGGCCTACAAGCGCGCGGGTCTCGGCTTCGTCTCGGGCTCCGCGACCCGCACGACGCTCACGGACGGCCACACGGACGGCAACCGGCGCAGCTACTTCTTCCGCACGGTGCCGAACGACGGCGCGCAGGCCCCGGTGGTCGCCAACTGGATGACCAAGAAGCTGAAGTGGAAGCGGGTCTACATCATCGACGACCAGGAGACGTACTCGCAGGGCCTGGCCGACGGGGTGCAGAAGATCCTCCGCGCCCGCGGCGTAAGGGTCACCCGCGACTCGATCAGCCAGACCGACACGGACTTCTCGTCCAAGATCGCCAAGATCCCGGGCAACACCCAGGGGATCTACATCCCGTGGCAGCTCGCCCCGCAGGCTCAGACCTTCGGTCAGCAGCTCAGGGCCGCAGGCAAGGCCAAGATCAAGCTGTTCGGCTCGGACGGCCTGTTCGCCCCGGGTGTCTGGAAGATCGCAGGCTCGTACGACTCGGCCTTCCCGTACAACCCCAACGATCGAGCGGTCAAGGCGTACATCAGCGCCCACAAGGGCAACGGCGAGTTCTTCGGCCTTCCGTCGTACGTGGCGGCCCAGGTGGTCGTCGGCGCGGTCACGAGGGCCTGCGCGGACGGCAAGGCAACCCGTGCCGAGGTGCGCAAGCAAATCGCGAAGACGAAGCTGAAGACCTCGATCCTCGGCTTCCCGGTCCGGTTCGTGCGCAGCGGCGAGATGCGCGCTCCGGCCACGTTCGGGGTCTTCCAGATCCAGAGCAACGGTTCGTTCAAGCGGATCGGCTGAGCAAGCACCAAGGTTCGAAGCACGACGTGTGGCCCACCTCGGTGGGCCACACGTCACTCTGAGAGAGTTAAGGACGGCGTGGATTCGGCTCTGAGACAGCAGCTCGCCAACCTCACAGGGCTGGCGGTGGGGCTGGTCGCCTTCATGCTCTACGCGGTCTACCTGTCGCCGACGCCGGGCTGGACGTTCTTCTTCCAGCTGAGCGTCAACGGGATCATCCTCGGCAGCCTCTATGCGCTGATCGCCCTGGGCTACACGATGGTCTACGGGATCCTGAAGCTCCTGAACTTCGCCCACGGCGACGTTTACATGATCGGCGCCTTCATCGGCTTCGGCGTGCTGACCTTGCTCGGCGGCCCGCTGAACCCGGCGATCCCGGTGGCGCTGCTCGTCACCTGCATGTTCGTCGTCGCGATGCTCGGCTCCGGGCTGCTCGGCCTTGCGATCGAGCGCTTCGCCTACCGGCCCTTGCGCGACGCGCCGCGGATCGCGCCGCTGATCTCGGCGCTCGGCGTCGCGTTCTTCCTCGAGAACTCGGCGCTGCTGCTGTTCGGCTCGCAGTTCCGCAGCTACGACGGCTTCGACCTGATCAGCTACAACGGCTTCAACCTCGGCGGCGTCAACGGCGTCTTCATCCAGTACCTCGGCGTGATCGTCATCGTCGGAGCGGTCGTGCTGATGCTCCTGCTGCTCGGGCTCGTCCGCTGGACGCGGCTCGGGAAGGCGATGCGCGCGGTCTCGTTCGACCGCGAAGGGGCCGCGATGATGGGCATCGACCCCGATCGCGTGATTGCGGCGACGTTCTTCATCGGCTCTGCGCTCGCCGGGGCCGCCGGTGTGATGTTCGGCCTGCTCTTCAGCCAGATCAACCATCTGATGGGGTTCCTGGCCGGGCTGAAGGGGTTCACCGCAGCAGTCGTGGGAGGCATCGGGAGCATTCCGGGGGCGATGCTGGGCGGGCTGCTCGTCGGCCTGATCGAGTCCTGGGCGAAGGGCTACCTCAACGGCAACGTCTCCGACCTGGTCGTGTTCGGGATCCTGATCGGGGTCATGCTCGTGCGACCCAGCGGGCTGCTCGGGACGCCGGCGCTGCAGAAGGTGTAGGCGATGAGCGAGAGCACACCGGGCATCCCCAGCGGCGGCGCGGAGATCGGCATCGACCAGTGGGTCGAGCAGGCCGACGAGCGCATCGAGCGGCGCGGAGGCTTGGCGGGCCGGATCGCTCACATCTGGGAGTTGCTTCCAGCCGCAGGCAAGCTCGCACTGCTGACCCCGGCGATCCTCGTTCCCTTCCTCCCGTTCGTCAGCGAGGGGAACCTCTTCAACTACGGCCTGTTCATCCTGATCTACGCCCTGCTCGCGCTCGGCCTGAACGTGGTCGTGGGCTTCGCCGGGCTCCTCGACCTCGGCTACGTCGCGTTCTTCGGCTTCGGCGCCTACGTCTACGCCTTTCTGTCGGGCACGCACGGCAACAAGGGCCACACGTACACCCACCATTGGGACGCGCAGTGGTCGATCCTGATGGCCGTCCTGATCTGCGCGGTGCTCGGCCTCTTCCTCGGCTCGTCGTCGCGTCGCCTGCTCGGCGACTACCTCGCGATCGTGACGCTCTTCTTCGGCCAGGCCTTCGTCGTCTTCACGAACGCGGCCGACCCCTACGGCATAACGAACGGCTCGAACGGGCTCGCCAACGTCGCACCGCTCACCTTCTTCGGCGGCCACCTCACCATCGACACGACGCGCGGCTACTACTGGTTCCTGCTCGGCTGCGTGATGGTCGTGCTGGTGATCCTGTACTGCCTCAGCGAATCGAGGACGGGCCGTGCCTGGAAGGCCTCGCGCGAGGACCCGCTCGCCGCGGAG
The DNA here is from genome assembly GCA_963719275.1 of uncultured Actinomycetes bacterium. GTDB lineage: Bacteria > Actinomycetota > Thermoleophilia > Gaiellales > Gaiellaceae > AC-32. Next base: position 21,599 of record CAVRBT010000002.1, read on the forward strand.
ATGATGGGCATGCCGGTGAACCGGCTGAAGATCATGGCCTTCAGCATCGGCGCCGCGATCGCCGGCCTCGCCGGCAGCGTCTTCGCCGCGGCGCAGACGGGCGCGTTCCCGCAGAACTTCGGCACCCAGGTGCTGATCCTGATCTACGCGGTGGTGATTCTGGGCGGCACCGGGAGCCTGACCGGGATGCTCGTCGGCGCGATCGTGATCATCGCGTCGAACCAGGTGCTCGACTCGACCTCGCCGCCGAACGTCGGGCGGGTGCTCTTCTACGTGGCGCTGATCGCGGCCATCTTTTTCACGATGCGCCGCTCCTGGGTCAAGATGCTGATCGCGTTCGCGGGGACCGCCGTGTTCGGGCTCGTCGTGCACGCGATCGTGGACGCGGTCTGGTCGCGTGGCACGGCGGGCCAGGTCACGTCGGGCGGCTTCCTCACCAGCGTGATCCGCAACTGGGTGCTGCTGCCGACCAACCCCGGCCGCCTCGCGGTCTACGGCTACCTGCTGATGATCCTGTGCCTCGTCGCCGTCGTGCAGCTGAAGGGTTGGTGGCGCCTGGTCGTGCTCGTCCCGACGCTCTACCTGACGGCGTTCGTCTGGGAGAACCTGCTCGTCCAGAACCCGGCCGTGACGCGCTACGTCCTCTTCGGCGCCCTGCTGATCGCGGTGATGACCATCCGGCCGCAGGGACTTTTCGGAACCGCGAAGGTGGAGATCGGCTGATGGCGGCGCGGATGCTCGACCTCAAGGGCGTCTCGAAGGCGTTCGGCGGCCTGCAGGTGATCTCCGACCTCGACCTGCACGTGGACGAGCACGAGATCGTCAGCGTGATCGGCCCGAACGGGGCCGGGAAGACGACGCTCTTCAACCTCGTGACCGGCGTCTACGGGCCCGACGAGGGGGAGATCGTCTTCGAGGGGGAGTCGATCGTCGGCCTCGCCCCGAACCGCATCACCCGCCGGGGCATCGCGAGAACGTTCCAGACGCTGCGGCTGTTCCTGAACATGACGGTCAAGGAGAACGTGATGGCCGCGGCCTACGGGCACACGCGTGCCGGCGTGATCCGCTCGGTGCTGCGCACGCCCGGGATGCGGCGCGAGGAGCGCGAGATCGCGGCCCTGGCCGAGGAAAAGCTCTCGTTCTTCGGCGAGCGTCTGATGGGCTACCGCTGGAACCAGCCTGCCTACTCCCTCTCCTACGCCAACCGCCGCCGGCTCGAGATCGCGCGTGCGATGGCGACGAATGCGCGGCTGCTGCTGCTCGACGAGCCCGCGGCCGGGATGAACCCTGCCGAGACGCACGAGATCACGGAGCTGATCGGCAAGCTCCGGGTCGACGCCGGCTACACGATCTTCGTGATCGAGCACGACATGCATCTGGTCGAGGGCATCTCCGACCGCGTCGTCGCCCTCGACCACGGAGTGAAGATCGCGGAGGGCTCCTTCGACGAGGTGGCGACCGACCCGCGCGTCGTCGAGGCCTACCTCGGCCTGCGTGCGCGGGAGGAGGCCGTCTGATGGCGGCCGAGCCGAAGCCGCTGCTCCGGTTCGAGGGCGTCCACACCTACTACGGCCAGATCCACATCCTCGACGACGTCAACCTGCACGTTGGGTCGGGCGAGCTCGTCTGCCTGCTCGGCGGGAACGCGTCGGGCAAGTCGACGACGCTCAAGACGACCCTTGGGATCGTCAGGCCGCGGGCCGGCCGCGTGCTCTTCGACGGCGAGGATGTGACGGGCGAGAAGACCAGCTACCGGATCGGCCGCGGCATGGCGATCGTGCCCGAGAACCGGCGCCTGTTCGCGCCGATGACGGTGCGCGAGAACCTCGAGATGGGGGCCTACCTCCACGGCGGCGGGCGGCACGAGGACTTCGACCGCGTCTACTCGCTGTTCCCGCTGCTGCACGAGCGGCGCAGGCAACTGGCAGGCACGCTCTCGGGCGGCGAGCAGCAGATGGTTGCGATGGGACGCGCGCTGATGTCGCGTCCGAAGCTGTTGCTGATGGACGAGCCGTCGATGGGGCTCGCGCCGATCCTCGTCGAGCAGAATTTCGAGATCATCCAGCAGGTGCACGAGTCGGGGGTCGCGATCCTCGTCGTCGAGCAGAACGCCAACGTTTCGCTATCGATCGCCGATCGCGGCTACGTGCTCCAGACCGGCCGCATCGTTCTCTCCGGCGCGGCCCGCCAGTTGCTCGAGCACGAGGACCTGCGAAAGGCCTACCTTGGCAGGTAACGGCCTACGGCCTCACCCGCGCAGACTCCGGCCTGCGGCCTACGCTGCACGCTGGCGGCCTCCCGAAGGCGTGGCGGCGTGCAGCTGAAGTCCACGACCCAGGGATTGCCCGATCGGATCCGGCACCGGTTTCCGGTGTTCCGGCAGCGCGTCTACATCAACAGCTGCTCACAGGGCGCGCTTTCCGACTCGGTGCGCGACGCCTACGGGCGGTATCTGGACGACTGGGACGAACACGGTGCGCCCTGGGAGTACTGGGTCGGCCGCCTCGAGGCGGTGCGGGCCGCCGTCGCGTCGCTCGTGAACGCGGACGAGGACGAGATCGCGGTCACGACGTCGGTCTCGGCCGGCGTGAGCGCCCTCGCGAGCGGCCTGCGCTTCGACCAGGGCCGGGACACCGTCGTCGTCAGCGACTTCGAGTTCCCGACCATCGGCCAGATCTGGCACGCACAGGAGCGGCGCGGCATCCGCGTCGTCCACGTCCCGGCCGAGGCCGACGGGACGATCCCGCTCGAGCGCTTCGCCGACGCAATCGACGAGCGGACCGCTCTGGTCGCCACTACGCACGTCTGTTTCCGTAACGGAGGCCGGCTCGACGTCGAGGGCATCGCCCGCATCGCCCACGAGCGAGGAGCGCTCGTGCTCGTCGACGCCTACCAGACCGTCGGGTCGCTTCCGATCGACGTGCGCGCGCTCGGGTGCGACTTCCTCGCGGCAGGCGTGCTGAAGTACCTCCTCGGCTCGGCCGGCCTCGGCTTCCTCTTCTGCCGGCGCAAGCTGGTCGAGACGATCGAGCCGACCGCCACAGGCTGGTTCGCCGACCGCGACATCTTCGAGATGGACATCCACGACTACTCGCCTGCTTCGACGGCGCGCCGGTTCGAGGCGGGGACGCCGCCCGTGCCGTCGACCTACGCCGCGATCGCCGGCATCGAACTGATGCAGCAGATCGGGATCGCCGAGACAGAGGCGCACGTGCGCGAGCTGAACGCGCTGCTCCGAGACGGCCTCGACGAGCTCGAGACGACCGTCGTGACGCCGGGTGAACCGGAGCGGAGCGGGGCGCTGCTCTGCGTCCGCTCGACGAACGTGAAGGCGCTCGTCGCGGCGCTTGCGGAGGAAGGGATCGTCACTTCGTCACGCGACGACAACTTGCGCATCTCGGCCCATTGCTACAACACCGCCGAGGACGTCGAGGCCGTCCTGAAGGCCCTGACCGCGAACCGGTCCCTCCTCGCCTAGTTCCTGTTCGACCTGTCCGGGGACTGTCCCCGGGCACGTCCCGAAGGGACGCGGCGATTGGCACGAAAGTGTGACTTGTCGTCCACAGGACCGGCCTAAACGGACGGTCTTGCGAGGTCATCGGCGGCGCCGCGGCGGCACACTGGCCGCGGGTGATAGGCGGCTACCGTGTGCCGAGGCGCCTCGGCTACGCCTGCGCCTGCGACCGCCCGTCGAAGATCTTCGAGGGCAACCCCGAGAGCGGCACGCCGCCGTCGGGGCCGACAAGCCACGTCTCCTGCATGTACAGGCAGTCGCGCCCGTTCTCGGCGATCGCGTGCGGGTGCATCGAGAAGACCATGTTCTCGCGCAGCTCCGTGTCGACGCCCTCGCCGATCTTCGGGAACTCGATCATCGTCATGCCGATCGAGTGGCCGGTTACGTGCCCGAGCGTGTAGCCGCGGTCCGCGAACCCATTCGACACCGCACGATGCGCGTCGTGCGCCGTGTTCCCGGGCCGCAGCGCGTCCTTCGCCGCCTCGAAGTATTCGTCGTAGGCCTCGTTCATGCGCAGCACCTCGTCGTTCGGCGTGCCGAGCGCGCGTGAGACTTCGACCCAGTGCCCGCCGGGGCCCGCGATCTCGAGCGACGGGATGCAGAACTCCTCGAGCGTCGTGTCCGCCCGGGCGATCGCGAACTCCGCCCCGACGAGCACCATGTTCATCGTCAGCCGCCCGCACCCCTCCGCCACGAACAGCTCCTCGGCCGGCGCGAGCACCTCGGCTGCACTGCGGCCCGGCGCGTAGGTCTCGCGGAAGGCATGGAAGCCCTCCGTGTTGATGCGGACGCTGTCGCGGACCGATTCCAGCTCCTCGTCGCTCTTGACCGCGCGCGCGTGGTCGAACTCGACGTCCCAGCCGACGAGCTCGCACGCGCCTTCGAGCGCGGCGTAGTCGCGGGGCGCCATCACGTAGTCGAGCCCGTAGACGCCGACGCGCTTCCCGCGCAGCCGGTCCGCGAGCCAGTCCCCCGGGCGCTCCGCGAAGACCTGCTCGTCGATCCAGCTTGTGCCGTGCTCGCCGACGTAGCGGGCCTCGCTCGGGAAGACGATCGCCGGCTCGCCCTCGCGCGACAGCAGCACGTAGGCGTAGCGGTGGACGATCTGGAAGCCGGAGAGGTAGGTCACCGCCCCCTCGAAGCCCGTGTACTCGCTTCCGCACACGAGCGCCGCGTCGAGCTCGTCGCGCTCGAGGGCGGCGCGGAGGTTCGCGTACCGCCGCTCGACCTCGTCCGGGCTCACGCCCACGATCGCTCCAGCCCCTTCACGAGCGCGAGTATCGCCTCGTTCAGCGGCGCCGGCACGCCGAGCTCGCGCCCGAAGCGGACGATCCCGCCGTTCAGGTAGTCGATCTCGGTCTCCCGGCGGGCGTCCACGTCCTGCAGCATGGACGCCTTGTGGTCGTAGGCGACGTCCGGCCGGGCGGCGTGGTCGATCAGCTCCTCCGGGTCGGCGTCGAGGACGATTCCCTGCGCGCCGGCGACCGCCTTGCCCTCGTCCACCAGGCCGGTCACGAGCGTGCGCAGCGCCGCGTCCTCGCAGACTCGGCCATGGGTGAGGCCGGTCAGGGCGCCAACGGGGTTCGTGGCCGCGTTGAAGATCACCTTGCGCCACTGCGGCCCCCGCGCGTCCGGGACGGCAGCCGTCGGGAGCCCGGCGCGCGTGCACGCGTCCGCGAGCCGCTCCACCTCGCTCAGCGGCGCGGGGCTCGGCTCGAACGGGCCGATCGTCGTGTCGCCTTTCACGTCCCACTGCACGTGGCCGGGCTCGAGGACGCGGCCGGCGGGGAACGTCGTGCCGCGGATCACGCGCTCGACGTGCTGCGCCAGCGCCTCCTCGTTGCCGAGACCGTTCTGCACGGAGCAGACGGCGCCCATCGCGAATGCGTGCGCGGTCGCGGCGATCGCCGGCTCGGTGTGCATCGCCTTCGTCGCGACGATGCCGAAGTCGCACGGCGGGAGCTCGCCGGCGTCCGTCGTCGCGCGCGGGTGTCCGACCACCTCGCCGGCGCCGGACAGGCGTAACCCCTTGGCGTTGATCGCGTCCACGTGCTCGCGGGAGAGGTCGTACGCCCAGACCTCGACATCCTGCAGCTGGGCGAGGTTCGCCGCGAACAGCGAGCCCACGGCGCCGCAGCCGACGATGCAGATCCTCACGGCGTCCCCTCCGCCGCCCGGGCCCGGCGTGGCCGCCACCGCGGCAGGCGCGCCTCGTGTCCGCCGGTGATCCCCGACGGGCGGAGCACGAGGATCAGCGCCATCAACCCACCGAGCACGACCAGGCTCGACCCGGTGGGGACATCGAAGGTCAGACCGAGCACGTGTACTCCGCTCTCGGCGTTGACGAGGAAGGAGTCGAGCCCGCTCACCAGCAGCGCTCCCACGACGGCGCCGAGCAGGCTGTTGGCGCCGCCGACGACGAGCATCGCGAGCGTCAGGAACGTGAGCTCGAGGTAGACCGTCTCGGCGGTGATCGTCCCGAGCTGGTGCACGAGCAGCCCGCCGCCGAAGCCGCAGATCGCACCGCTCAGACCGAAGCCCCACAGTCGTTGCCGGTGGACGCTCACGCCGACCGCCTGCGCCACGGCGGCATCCTCGCGGGTGGCCCGGAGCAGCCGTCCTTGGCGGCTGAGCTGGTACAGCCACGCCACCGCGATCGCGAGCAGCGCGCCCCACATCGCCTGCAGGAGACCGGTCGTCTCCGGGATCGAGGTCATCGTTCCGGCTCCAGGGCCGATCTTCGTGTAGTAGAGGAGGACGTTGTGCGTGATCCCGAGGACGGCGAACGTCGCGATCCCCGCGGCCAGCCCGGACAGGCGCATGAGCGGAAGCCCGACGAGCAAAGCGAACAGCGCGCCCAGCCCGGCGGCGAGCAGCAGCGACTCGACATTGCCGGTCGAGTGCCGCTCGAGGAACGGGAACAGGTCGGGCAGGATGTTCCGCTTCACGCCGGGCGGAATCGTGATCAGGCCCGCGCCGAAGGCGCCGACCGCGACGAAGCTGATGTGGCCGAAGGAGACCACTCCCGAGTTGCCGACGAAGACGTAGAGCCCGACCACGATCACGACGTCGACGAGCGCGGTCAGGAAGTAGATCTTGTTCGAGCTCGAGGCCAGGCTCCCTAGCCCCGCGACGGCCACAACGAGCAGCAACGGCACGACCAGCGCGACGAGGCGATTGACGAGGCTCATGCCCGCTCCACGGGGCGGGCGCTCCGCGGCGCGAAGAGGCCGTTCGGGCGCAGGAGGAGCACGGCGATCACGAGCGCGAAGACGAACGAGTCGACGTAGACCGTCGCGTCCGTCGGCAGCTTGTCCGTGAAGATCGACGTCGCGACCCCGATCGAGAAGCCGCCGAGCGTCGCCGTCCAGAGGCGGTCCATGCCGCCGACGACGACGCCGACGAGCACGATGATCGTGTCGCGCAACGCGAACGACGGCACGACAAGCGGTGTCTGCACCACGAGGATCACGCTCACCGCGGCCGCGAGCACGCCCGAGAGCACGACGGCCAGCGTGATCACGCGGTTCGCCTTCACCCCGAGCAGCCGGGCGGTCTGGAAGTCGGCCGCCGCCGCGCGCATGTGCAGGCCGATGCTCGTGCGCTCGAGCAGCAGCGTGAGCCCCGTGAGCGCGACAGCGCCGCAGACGATCGCGGCGATCGTGATCCAGCGGACGGTTGCAAAGCGGCCGCTGTCGGCCACCGGGTCGAAGAGCCCCGGGTAGATGGTCGCGATCTTCCCGAGCGAGCCGAACTTGAGCAACGCGACCGCCTGGAGCAGGAACGCGATCGCGAAGGTCGCGACGAGCATCGTCGCCGGCGAGGCCCCGCGCAGCGGGCGAAAGACGGCGACCTCCATCAGCAGCGACAGGGCGACGACGACTGCGAGGCACGTGAGCACGCTCGCCCAGTCGGGCCAGCCGTGCTCGCTCGTCACGGCCAGAGAGAACGCGCCGGCCATGATGAGCTGCCCGTAGGCGAAGTTGACGAGGCGGAGCACGCCGAACACGAGCCCGATCCCGACGGCCATCAGCGCGTAGACGGCGCCGAGCGCGAGCGCGTTGAGGAGCGTCTGCAGCATCCGCTAGCCGCCGAAGTAGGCCGCCACGAGTCCGTCGGTGTCGCCGGCGTCGGCAGGCGTCAGCTCCGCCTGCACCTCGCCGTTGGAGAGTACGTACGTGCGGTCGGCGAATGCGACGGTCCGCTGGCCGCGCTGCTCCACGAGCAGGCTCGGCACTCCCCGCTCGCGGATGCGGCCGAGCGCCTCGAACACCGCGTCGACCACCGTCGGCGCGAGCCCGAGGGAGGGCTCGTCCAGGAGGATCAGCTCAGGCTCGGCAGCAAGCGCCCGCGCGATCGCGAGCTGCTGCTGCTCCCCGCCGGAGAGGAGGCCGCCGGGGCGGTTGCGATAGCGGCGGAGTATCGGGAAAAGCTCGCGGAGGTCCTCGACGACCTTCGCGCGTGAGCCGCGCCTGCGGGCGGCCGCGAAGCCGAGCTTGAGGTTCTCGTCCACTGTGAGGTGCGGGTAGATCCGTCGGCCCTCGGGAACCAGGGAGATGCCTGCTCGCGCGACTTGCTCTGGCGCGCGGCCCCGGATCGACCGGCCCGCGAAGCGGATGTCGCCCCGCGCCGACCGCACCAGCCCCATCACTGCGTGAAGCGTCGTGCTCTTGCCCGCCCCGTTGGGGCCGATCAGCCCGACGATCTCGCCCCGGTCGACGAACAGGCTGAGATCCCGCACGGCCGGGACGCCGTCGTAGGCGACCTCGAGGCCCTCGAGCTCGAGAATCGGCTCAGGCATCCGGTTCCGTCTCGACCGCGGTGTCGCCCAGGTACGCCGCCGCGACGTCGAGGTTGCCGCGGATCTCGGCGGGTGAGCCGGAGGCGAGCATCCGACCCTCGTCCAGGACGTGGATCCGGTCGCAGACCGCCATTATGAGCGCCATGTTGTGGTCGATCAGGAGGACACCGGCCTCGTACTCGTCGCGGACGCGCCGCAGCACCTCGGTGAAGCCGGGCACGTCCGCCTCGGTCAGGCCGGCGGCCGGCTCATCGAGGAGAACGTACTTCGGCTCGGTGGCGAGTGCGCGGGCGACGCCGAGCTTCCGCTCGTCCCCATGCGGTAGCGCCGTGGCAGGCACGTCGGCTCGGTCGTCGAGCTCGAGCAGCTCGAGCAGGCGATCGGCCCGCTCCCGGGCGGTCCTGGTGCGCGCGCCGACCCCGAGCGCGGCCACCTCGACGTTCTCGCGGACGGAGAGGCCGCGGAAGGAGCGGCTGTGCTGGAAGGTCCGCGCCAGCCCCGCCCGCCCACGCCTGGCGGGGGCCCAGCGGGTGACGTCCTGGTCGTCGAGCTCGACCCTCCCCTCTGTGGGAGCGTCGAACCCGCTCATGACGTTCACGAGCGTCGTCTTGCCGGCGCCGTTCGGGCCGATCAGGCCGACGACCTCGTGCCGGCGCAGCTCGAGCGTCACGTCGTCGAGCGCGTGGACACCCTCGAACGCCCGCGAGACGGCGGTGGCCCGGAGAGAGCCTCCGGGCCACCGCTGCTTCCGAGCTGTCTCCGGCACCTAGCCGATGTTCGCCGGCTTGCCGGCCGAGATGCTCCCGACGTAGTGCCCCTTGTTGTTCTGCACGTTGATCACCCGGTACGAGCGGCCGAACACGGTGTGGAACCTCCGCGAGAAGCTGATCTTGCCGGAGATCGTCGGCAGCCCCTTGAACTGCTCGAACTTCTTCGCGAGGACGAGGCCCTTCGTCGAGCCCTTCGCGCGCTTGACCGCGGTGACGAACGCGTCGATCGCCGTCGCACCGGTCACGAAGCTCCCGGTCGCGGGCGAGCCCTGCTTCGCCTTGATCTGGTTGAACAGCTTGCGGACCGCAGGGTTCGGGTCGTCGCCGAAGATCGACGCGAAGGTGACGTACCAGTACTTCGTGACCTTCGGGTTCTTCGGGTACCAGTTCGTGCCGTCACCGGCCCACGAGTTCATCAGCGGCGTGTTGACGCGCAGGCTGCGCAGGCCCGACACGAGCGCGGGCCAGTCGCCGAACGTCGTGGACGTGACGATCACCTGGGCGCCCTTCGTCCCGCGGATGCGGTTGACGAGCGCCGGGATCTGGTTCTGCCCCTGGACGAAGCTGTCGTCGCGCACGACCTTGCCGCCGAGGGCCTTGAAGCGGTTCTTGAACGCCGCCGTGACGTCCCTGAAGTAGACCAGAGCCTTGTCCGTGACGACGATGGCCTTCTTCCACTTCTTCTTCTTGAAGGCGTACTCGGCCATGGCCGCGCCCTCGTCCTGGGCGACGTTCCCGAAGCTGAACGCGAGCCTGCCCTTTGCCCCGAAGCGCTTCGGCCCCTGCTCGTCCGTGCCGATGCACGAACCGAGCGCGAGCTTCCCGTGCTTGATCGCCTCCTGGGTCGCCGGCGCCGCGAACTCGACGTCACACGTGACGAGGAGCGCGACCGCTCCCTTCGCCAGCAGCTTCTGCGCACACGCCTTCGCCTGCGAGTTCGGCGGGTTGACGATCTTCGTGTCGCACTGGATGACCTTCAGCTTGCGGCCGTTGACGCCGCCCTTCGCGTTGATCTGGGCCGCCCGCAGCTTGGCCGCCAGGAGGGCAGCACTGTCGAACGGCTTCATGATTCCCGAGAGGTCGACAGCGGCGCCGATGATGATCGGCTTCTTCGCCGCCGGTGCTGCTTTGCCCCCCGTGGTCCCGGCGACGGCCGCGATCGTCACGCCCGCCACCAGAAGCGCTACGAGAGCGCCCCACTTCGTCGCTCGACTCACCGCATCCTCCTCTTCTAGAGACCCCTGTCAGCCGGATATTCAATCCCTACGGCAGCCGGAGGTCAATCGGATGACCACGAGGCCTCGCGCGCCTTCACGAGCCGGTACAGCGCGGTGTGCAGCGGAACCGGGACGCCCACTCGCGCCGCCTCGCGGACGAGCGCGCCCGTGATCTGGTCGATCTCCGTCGGCCGGTGAGCCTCGACGTCCTCCAGCATCGAGGGGTAGTGGCGGCTCCCGCGCCTCGTGGCGAGCACGTTCATCTCCCACGGGTCCTCGTGCAGCTCGATCCCGGCCGCCGCCGCCACCCGCTTGCCCTCCTCGACGAGGTCGAAGACGAGGTGCCCGAGGTCCTCGAGCCGCTCGCGCGCGGCGAAGTGCGGGTCGTGCGGCAGGCCGGTCAGCGCCGCGACCGCGTTCACGGTTGCGTTGAAGATCAGCTTCGACCACTGGGCGGGACGCAGGTCGGCGAAGGCGCGCGCCTTGAGGCCGGAGGCGACGATCGTGGCGGCGACGTCCTGCGCGAGCTCGTACGGGGTCTCGCTGTAAGGACCGAGCCAGGTCTCGGTGTCGAGGATGTACTCGACGTGCGTGTCCGAATGGCGTGTCCCGCTCATGAACGTGACCGCCGAGAGCACTTGCCGTCCCGCGAACGCCTCCTCGGCGCCCAAGCCGTTCTGGACGGTCATGACCGCCGCGCCGGGCCAGTGTCCCCGCAGCCGTGCGGCGGCCGCCGCGAGCTCCGTCGTCTTGGTCGCGACGATCGCGAGCTCCGGCTCGGGCAGCTCCGCGGGGTCGGTCGCAGCGCGCACCGGCGTGACGAAGTCGTTTCGCCCCGAGACGCGCAGGCCGTGCTCGTTCAGCGCACGGGCGTGCTCCTCCCGCCGGGAGAGCACGGAGACGTCGCAGACGCGCCCGAGATGGCCGGCGAAGAGGCTGCCGATCACGCCGGCGCCGACTACGCAGACGCGCTCGACAGCGTCCTCCGCAACGCCTCGATGCCTCGCCGCGCCAGCGACCGCGGCTCCTCCTGCCAGAGCGATCCGGGCAGGTCAGCGTCCGAGAAGATCTCGAGGTCGTAGAGGCCGTCCCAGCGCAGCGCTTCGACGATCGGGCCGAAGTCGACCGCGCCGTCACCAGGGAGCACGCGGTCGTTCGTGTTCCGCGTCGGCTCGCGCCAGTCGGCCAGGTGCACCCCGCGGATCCGGTCGCGGTGCCGCTCGATCTCCTCGAGCGGCTCGCGCCAGAGGTGCCAGGAGTCGTACATCAGGCCGACGTCCGCGCCGGCATCGTCCACGAGCGCAGCGGCCTCGCCGAGCGAGCCGACGGACGACCAGAGGTGCAGGAACTCGCGCTGGATCGGCTCGAGCACCACGCGCACGCCCTGCTCGCGACCCTCGTCCGCGATCGCGCGAATGCCTTCCACGATCGCGTCGCGATCGTCGCCCGGCCCGGTGAGGAAGAGCACGCACTCCGGCTCGAAGGGCGCGAGGCGGCGGATCCCGTTCCGGATCGCCTCCACCCGCTCAACGGGGTCCTCCGGTCCCTCCATCAACGGGAGCGGCAGGATCGACGGCACCGCCGGGACGGCGGCCGCGGCACCGAGGCCGCTTGCCCGGAAGCGCTCGAGCGAGTCGTCCGCGAGCTTCATCTCCCAGATCCCGACCGCGTCGGCACCCGCGGCCCGGTAGGCGTCGAGATCGTCGGCGAACGACTGCGTCAGGGTCGTGATCTGTGAGATCGACAGCCTCATCGCCACAACCGCTTGCGCAGCAGCTGCTTGGCGACCATCGTCCCTGACCCCGCGCCGAGGCCGGGGCCGGGGTGCGTGCTCGCTCCGATGTGCCAGAGGCCCTTCACCGGCGTCGAGTGCCCCGGGCTCGAGGGGAGCGGCCGCCAGAGCAGGTTCTGGTCGAGCGACAGGGCCCCCGAGTACGGGTCGCCCTGATGGAGGTTGACGTTCGCCGCCTGCAGGTCGGCCGGCGAGAGGGTGACGCGCGTTCGCAGCGCCGACTCGAGGTTGGGCACGTAGCGCGCGATCCGAGCCTGGATCCGGTCGGCGTAGCGCTCGCGCAGCTCCTCCGTCCAGGTGCCGCCGCCGGTGTCGAGCTCGTCCGCGGCGTCGCCCTTCACGTGCCACGGCAGCTCCTGCAGCTGGATCCAGAGCAGCCCGGCGCCTTCGGGGGCGCGGGACGAATCCATCGTCAGCGGTTGCCCGACGACGACCGTCGCCTCGGCCGGGAGCAGGCCGCGCTCGGCCTCGTTCACGGCGCGTGAGACGCCGTCGAGGCCCGGCGTCAGGTGGACGATCGCCGTCTTCGCCAGCCGCTCGTCGCCCTCCCAGCGCGGCGGCTCCGAGAGGGCGAAGTGGATCTGCATCTCCGAGCGCCCGTAGCGGAAGCGGTGGCCGAGCTCCTCGTGGCCCTCGATCAGCCGGCCGTAGAGCTGGGTCGGCGTGACGTTCGCGATCACGGCCCGCTCGGCGGAGACCTCCTCCCCGCCCGCGAGACGGACCCCCGCCGCCCGGCCGTCGCGCACGAGCACGCGCTCCACGTCGCGGCCGGTCTCGCAGGTGCCGCCATGATCTTCGATCAGCCGCACGAGCGCGTCGACCAGGCGCGCTCCGCCGCCGCGCGGGATCGGCATCCCGCCCTCCTGCACCGCGACGCCGATCACCTGCGTCATGAAGCCCGAGCCTGCGGCGTCGGGGCCGAGCCCGGTGTGCAGCACCCACGGCGCCAGCACGCCGTGCGCGCGCTCGGACGCGAAGGTCTGGGTCAACCAGTCCCGGCTCGAGGCGAGCACATTGCCGGTGAACTCGACCGCGCCCGTTCGTCCGAGTCGCCGGTAGGCCTTCATCCCGAGCTTGAGGCCGTCGCGAGACCAGAGCTCGGTGCCGAGGACGCCGAAGGCGAGGTCGGCGTTGGGGAAGAAGGACTCGACCGCCCCCGACCACTCCGGCCCAAGCTCGGCGGCGTTCGATTCGGTCGAGCGCAGCAGGAACGCCGCCTCCCCGTCGGGGAAGAGCGTTGCCGTGGGGTAGGCGGTGTTCAGGTACTCGAGCCCCCGCGCCGCCAGCTCCTCGCCGAGCTCTGCGTGGGCCGCCCCGCCGACCCAGAGGGGGTGCCAGGCGCTGAAGACGTCGTGCAGGTAGCCCGGCTCGGTTAGCTCCGCAGTGCGGATGCAGCCGCCGAGCTCCGCCTCGCGCTCGAGCACGCGGACGCCCCAGCCGCCGCGCGCCAGCAGCGCCGCGCAGGCGAGTGAGTTGATTCCGCTGCCGACGACGATCGCGTCAGTCATCGACGAGGCTGCGGAACTCGTCGTCGCCGACGAGCCCGCGCTTCCGCGTGCCGAGCTCCTTGACCCGCGCGAGCACCTCGGCCCGCCGCTCCTCGGGCACGTCGAGCCCGAGCTCCTCCGCCTTGATCCGGATCGAGTCCAGGCCGCTCTTCTTGCCGAGCACGATCTCGCGCCGGGCGCCGACCAGCTCCGACGAGTACGGCTCGATCGAGGGCGGGTCGTGGAACTGGCTCGCGACGGCGCCGCTCTCGCGGCGGAAGAGCGTCTCGCCGGTGACGGGCTTCCACGGCTCGAGCGCGTAACCCGAGAGCTCGCGCACGCGCTCCGAGACCTCGCGCAGCTTGTCCAGGCGCAGGTTCGACTCGACGCCGTAGAGGGCCCGGAGCGCGAGCGCGACCTCGCCGAGATTCGCGTTGCCCGCTCGCTCGCCCATGCCGTTGATCGTCCCGTGCACCCAGCGCGCGCCGGCCCGCACAGCGGCGACTGCCGCGGCTGTCGCGAGGCCGAAGTCGTTGTGGCCGTGAAAGTGCACGGGCACCTCGGGGCCAAGCCACTCGACGGTGCGCCCGACGAGGTCGGCAACGGCCTCGGGCGAGGCGATGCCCAGGGTGTCGACGACCGCGACCTCCTCCGCGCCGGCGTCCACCGCCGCCTTGTAGACCCGCTCGTAGAAGTCCGGCCGGGCGCGCGTGGAGTCGACGCCGAAGAAGGCTGCGTGGATGCCGTGCTCGGCCGCGAACCGCATCGCGGCGGTGATCCGGTCGAGCATCTTCTCGCGGCCGACGCCGATCGCATCGAGCTTCAAGTCCGAGATCGGCGATTCGATCACCGACGCGCGCACGCCCAGCTCGACCAGCGCCTCGAGGTCGGCAGGCACCGCCCGCGAGAAGCCCCAGATCTCGGCTCTTAGGCTCGCGTCCGAGATCAGCCGTACCGCGTCCCAGTCATCCTGGGAGACGCGCGGGAAGCCGGCCTCGATCCGGTCGACGCCGAGATCGTCGAGCAGGCGCGCGATCTCGAGCTTCTGCTCGGGGTCGAGCACGACGCCGACGGTCTGCTCGCCGTCACGCAGCGTCGTGTCGTACAGCCCGACCGTGCCGCCGTGGCGGTAGGCGTCGTTCAGCTCGCCGGTCCAGATCATCCGCAGACCACGCCGTCGGGAAAGGAGGAGAGCTTCTCGACGCCGTCCGCGGTGACGAGGAAGTTGTCCTCGACGCGCAGGCCGCCGCCGCCCTCCCAGTAGATCCCCGGCTCGATCGCCAACACCATGCCCTCCTCGATCGTGCCTGCTCCGGCCTGGTGGGCGTAGGGCGGCTCGTGGGCTCGGGCGCCGACGCCGTGCGCGACCGGGTGAGACGGCTGGCCGGGGTAGCCGGCCTCGGCGATGCCGTCGCGGATCAGCCGGTCGAGCTCGGCGAGGCTCGCGCCGGGGCGGCAGTGCTCGAGCGCGCGCTCGTAGACGGCGAGCAGCCGCCGCTCGAGCTCGGCGTAATCGTCGCGCAGCCCGCCGGGGCAGAGGTTCTTCGTGTGGTCGCACCAGTAGCCGTCGGCGCAGACCCAGATCTCGAACAGCGTCGGCTGGTCTTCGGCGACGGGGAGGTCACCGGTCGCGGTGAAGGTCTTGATCCCGGGGCCCGACCAGACGAGCGAGAAGCCCAGCGCAAGCTCGACCCGGCCGTTCCAGCCCGTGCCCTCGCCGTGGACGAAGCCGTTCCAGAGCGCACCGGCCTCGGACTCCTTCATCCCCGGCTCGAGCCGCTCGCGGCAGTGCTCCATCGCGGCC
Organism: uncultured Actinomycetes bacterium; assembly: GCA_963719275.1. Taxonomy (GTDB): domain Bacteria; phylum Actinomycetota; class Thermoleophilia; order Gaiellales; family Gaiellaceae; genus AC-32. The sequence goes on from CAVRBT010000002.1 coordinate 36,984, forward strand.
GCGGCGATCTCGTTGGCGAGGCGCATGCGCTCGAGCTCCTGCTCGGTCTTGAGCGCCCGGGCGCGTGCGAGGAGCGGCGTCGCATCGGCGATTTCGGTGCCGAACGCATGGAACCAGTCGTGCGTGAAGGTGGTCGGCTCGCCGACCATGCGGTCGGACGCCTGGGTGCCGAGGGAGAGCTCGAGCCCGATCGTGCCGTGGCCGCGCGCCGCTTCCGCCGCAAGCTCGATCGTCCGCGCGAGCGGCGGACGGGGGTCGTCGTCGGCGTAGCCGCGGAGGTAGCGGACGTCGTCGGTCCACGCGGCGCGCGCGGCATCCTCGGCGGAGGCCTCCAGGCAGACGAGGGTCGGCTCGCCCTCGCGCGGGAAGACGACCGCCTCGTAGCCCTTCATCCCCCAGAAGTTGCTCAGGTAGAGGACGTTGTCGGGCGCCCGCACGACGAGCGCGTCGAGGCCCTCGTCTTCCATGAACGTGCGGACCCGCCCGAGCTTCGCCTCGTCGCGGGGCCAGGCCATCGGCTCAAGCGTCCTCGCCCCAGGGGCGCACGCGCGGCGGCGGCGGCGACCCGTGCGCCTCCTGCCACGAGACGACCGGGTTTCGCAGCACGCCGATGCGCTCGATCTCGGCCTCCATCACGTCGCCCGGCTTCAGGTAGAGCCTCATCCGCTCCTCCTTCGACTTGAAGCCGGCCACGCCGGAGACGGTGCCGGTCGAGAGCACGTCGCCGGCGGAGTACCCCAGCGCGGAGAACCGCGAGAGGATCTCGGGGATCGTCACGCTCATGCGGCTCGAATGCGAATCCTGGCGCGACACGCCGTTTACTCGCAGCTCCATCTTCAGGTCGTGCGGATCCGGGATCTCGTCCGGCGTGACGATCCAGGGGCCGAGCGGGCAGAACGTGTCGATCGCCTTGCAGAAGCTAAAGACCCCCGAGCGCATCTCCCCACGCTGGATGTCGCGCGCGGTGATGTCGTTGAAGACGACGTACCCGCCGATGTAGTCCTCGGCCTCCTCGGGCGGGAACCACTTCCCGGCCTTCCGCAGCACCACCGCCAGCTCGAGCTCGTAGTCGAGCTCCTCGGTGAGGTGCTCGGGATACACGACCGGCTCGTCCGGGCCGACGATCGCGTCCACGTTCTGGAAGAAGTTGATCCACGGCGCGATCTGGTGTGACCAGTCGACGTTCCGCGACTCCTCCTCGTGCTCGCGGAAGTTGCCGGCGGTGTGAAAGAGCTTCTTCGGGCGGATGGGCGCCTGTAGCCGCGCCTCGGCGAGCGACATGCGGTCCGAAGTGTCGTCCGCGCCTCCGCGCTCGAAGTACTCGCGCATCGTGCCGACGTCGAGACGCACGACCTCGTCGCCGTCGAGGCGCCCGACCAGTCCGTCGTCGTAGGTGACGAGCCTCATCCGCAGACCGTCCTGGCGACGCGGGCGTAGACCTCGGCCGTCTTCACGAGGTCGTCGATCTCCAGGCTCTCGCCCTTGCCGGGCTCCATCAGGCCGGTCGAGGTGCCGTAGTTGACCGTCGGGTATCCCGTACGCGGTGAGCGCGGACGCGTCGGAGAACCAGCGCGGCACGTCGCGGCCGGGCGCCGCGCCGAAGACGGCCTCGTGCGCCTTGTCGATCGCCCCGACGAGCTCGTGCCCCTCGTCGATCTCCGCGCCCGGGGCGGTGACGTAGATCTCCGCGTCGATCTCCCAGTCGGGGTGTGCGGCCTCGAGCTCGCGTGCAAGGTCGAGGACGGCTCGTCGCGCGTCCGCCATCGGCCGCGTCGGCGGGACGCGCACGTCGAGGAAGATGCTCGTCCGCTGCGGCGTCCGCGAGAGGCGCCACTCGAGCCCGCCGCGGATGGCGCCGACCGAGGCGATCGCGGGGACGCCGCGGTGCGCGTTCCGCTCGTCGGCCGACCAGCGCTCGCACCACGCCCGGATCGGCTCGAGCAGCTCGCCCATTCGCAGCACGGAATTGGCGCGTCCCTCGCTGAACGCGGTGTGGACGAAGTCGCCGCCGACTCCGATCCGGGCCCAGAGCGAGCCGAAGTGACCGAGCACGACCTTGCCCTCGGTGGGCTCGCCGAGGAGACACATGTCCGCGACGCCGCCGTGGGTGACGAGGTGGCGGGTCCCGGCGGCATAACCGCGGTAGCTCGGTCCCTGTGCGTCTCCGTATTGCGTCTTCTCGATCTCACCGCAGACGGCCGCGACGAGCACGTCCCCGGCGAGCTCGTCGTCCCGCAGTGCGTCGACCGCGGCCATGTAGCAGGCGAGCGCGCCCTTCATGTTCGAGATGCCCAGGCCCCAGATGCGGCCGTCGCGCTCGACGCCCGCCGGCTGGAAGCCCTCGACGCCTTGCGACCACGGCTCGCGCCCCGAGTACGACGTGTCGAGGTGACCGTTGAACATCAGCGTCTTGCCACCGCCCGAGCCGGCCCGCGTCGCGAGCACGTTCGCGCGGCCCTCCTCGACCTGCTGCAGCTGCACCGAGAGGCCGAGCGCGCGCAGCTCGCCCGCGATCCACTCCGCAGCCTCATGCTCCTCCCCGGTGAAGCTGGGGATGGAGACGGCGTCGCACGCCCAGCCGACGAGACGACGTTCGTCGACGCTCATCCGCGCACGTGCGGCAGGACACGCTCGCCGAACAGCCGGATCTGCTCGTGCCGGCGGTCGCCCCAGAGCTCGAGCATCACGTGTGTGCAGCCCGCGTCGCGGTACTCCTCGATCGCCGCGATGCAGTCGCCGGGGGTGCCGGCGATCGGCTTGCACTTGTCGAGCAGCGCGTCCGTGACCTCGGCCTTCGCGGCGAGGCGCCCGCCTCGCTCCATCGCATCGGCGACCGGCCGGATCTCCTCCTGCTCGATCCCGGCGAGGTCGAGCAGCGTGTCGGCCGCGCCCTGGATGTTCTGCACCTTGTTCGCGAGGTACATGCCGGCGATCTCACGGGCGCCGTCGCGGCCGGCCTGGCGGTCGCTCTCGTGGATCGAGGCGACGATGGTGCAGCCGATGTCGATGTCGCTGGCAACGTTCTCGCGCGTGTAGCGGACGAAGGCCGGGGTCGTGATCGACGGCGTCAGGCAGCCGTCGCCGATCTCACCCGCCAGCGCCTGCATCTTGGGCGCAGTCGCCGCGACGTAGACGGGCGGTACCTCGCGCGGCGCCTCGGCCGCACCGTCGAGCGCGGGCACGGAGGCGCTCCACGTCGAGCCCGAGTACTCGAACTCCCCGCCCGCAAGCACGCCGCGCACGATCTCGACCGCCTCGCGCATCGGGCCAAGCGTCCTGTTCGTCTGCATCCGCGCGTTGTTGAGGAAGATCTTCGAGGTCCCGAAGCCGAGGATGAAGCGGCCCGGCCCGGCGGCCTCCTGCACGACGCGGGCGTCCATCGCGACCTGAACGGGGTGGCGCGTGAACGGCGAGATGATCCCCCAGCCGATCGTCAACCGCTCCGTCTCGCGCGCCAGCACGGACGACGTCACCGTCGAGGAGCGCGCCTCCATCCCGTGCTTGCGCCACCAGGGGTACGCCTCCGCCAGCCAGATCGTGTCCATGCCGGCCTCGTCCATCGCCCGCGCCGAGGCGACCATCTCCTCGAGCGGCTCCATGGTCAGCTGCATGACCCCGATGCGGAACGGCTGCGGCACGGGCTACTCCTCGGAGGCCGGAGCCGCCGCGCCACTCCGAGCCTTCTCGACCTGCTTGTCCAGCGCCGTGAGCACCTGCTGCACCTGCTGGTTGACGATCGGCTGTAGGACGCGCTGGCCCATCGAGCCGACCGGCCCGGCGATGCGCACGTCGGCCTCCCAGTCCATCTTCGTGCCGCCACCGTCCTCGCTCAGGTCGAACGAGGTGGTCATGCTGAGGATCGCGCCGACGCCGTTGCCCTTGATTGCGAGGCTGGCAAACTCCGGCTCGCGCTCCTCCAGCTTCTCCATGTCCATCGTCATCCCGAGCGTGCCGAGGCCCAGCGGGATCTTGACGTTGGCCCGCCAGTGTCTCTCGTCCTGGACGTCGAAGCTCTGGACCCCCGGGATCGTCGCCGCCATTGCCGCCGGGTCGTTCAGCACACGCCAGACGGCTTCCCGGGGTGCCGCGAACGAGCGCTGGCCGGCGACCTTCACGCGCTCTCCACCGACACGCGCTGCCGCGAGGACCCAGGGTCGGAGAGCAGCTCCCAGACACGGTGGTACGGGTTGCAGCTGTCGTAGACGATCGGGTTGCCGCGCGAGCGGAGGGCATCCTGCAGCGCCGCGCAGACGGCGTGGATCCCTGCGCCGCCGCCCTCGCCCATGCCCTTCGTGCCCATCGACGTGAACGGCGAGGGGCTCTCGATGTTGCCCGTCTTCAGCGGCGGCATGTCGAGCGCGTGCGGCACGTGGTAGTCGTAGAAGTTGGGCGTCAGCAGGTTGCCGTCTTCGTCGTACGTGAAGGTCTCGTGCGTCGCCGCGCCGAGCGCCTGCGCCGCCGCGCCCATCACCTGGCCCTCGACGACCTGCGGGTTGATGCGGACGCCGCAATCGTCGACGGCCGCGTAGTCGACGATCTCGTAGACACCCGTCTCAGGGTCGACCTCGACCACGGCCACGTGCACCTGCGCGGCGTACGTCAGCGTCAGGTTTCCGAACTTGCGCTCGACGTCAGGCAGTTGGAACGGCGGGCGGTAGACGTAGCGGCAGTTGAGCGTAACGTCCAGGTCCTCCGGCAGGCCGGCGTTGTTCGCGTTGATGATCGCGCCGAGGGCCATGAAGGGCAGCGCCGCCTCGGGGTTTGCGCGCATCCGCGCCTGCCCCTCCGCCAGCTCGATGTCCTCGGGTGCGCAGCCGAGCACGACCGAGGCCAGCTTCTTCATCTCCTCGGCGAGCATCTCCGTCGCGCCCTTCACCGCGCCGAGACCCGTAACCGCGAACTGGCTTGCGTAGGTCCCGGAGAACCCGGCGTACGAGTTCCAGTACGAGTCGTGCCCTGCGCGCACGTTCACGTCGTCGACCGAGCAGCCGAGGATGTCCGCGACCACCTGCGAGGCGGTCGTCTCGTGGCTCTGGCCCTGCGGCGTCGTGCCGAGCGTCACGACGATCTCGCCGAAGATGTCGAGCTTCACCGTCGCGACCTCGTTGTTGCCCGAGAACTGCAGCTCCGGGTTGATCAGGCGCGACTGCCCGAAGTTGTTCGTGCCCGAGTCGAGGGTCGAGCCGATCCCGAGGCCGAGCAGCCTGCCGCGCGACTCGGCATCTGCCCGCTTCGCCTCGAGCCCGTCGTACCCGATCAACTCGAGCGCGGTGTCGAGCATCTTCGCGTAGTCGCCCGAGTCGTAGACGCAGCCGTTCGGCGTCTCGTACGGCATCTCCTCGGACTTGATGTAGTTGCGCTTGCGCACCTCGACGGGGTCGAGGCCGAGCTCGTGGGCGACGATGTCGATCACGCGCTCGGTGAACCAGAGGTGCTGCATCCGCGAGTAGCCGCGGTTGGGCGAGCACGGCGCCTTGTTCGTGACCACCTGCTTGAAGTCGACCCGGACGTTGCGCCAGCGGTACATCCCCGGCGTCACCTGCGCCCAGATGACGCCGCCGAGCGGCTCGTAGCGGAGCCAGGCGCCGGCGTCGTCGAGCGCCGTCGTGCGGAAGCCGAGCAGCGTTCCATCGTCCTTGACCGCGACCTCGGTGTCCTGGAACCAGCGCTCGTTGCCGTGCGACATGGAGAGGTGGAAGTCGGTTCGCCACTCCGTCCACTGCACGGGACGGTTCAGCTTCCGCGCGAGCAGGCAGCACGCGACGAGCTGCGGGTGCGAGGTGATCTTGTTGCCGAAGCCGCCGCCGATGTCCTGGGTGACGAAGCGGAGCTTGTCGATCCCGACCCGCATCGCCGGCCCCATCATGATCGCCGCGAAGCCCGGGAACTGGTTGTTCGTGATGATCGTCCACTGGCTGGTGCCGCGGTTGAACTCGACGAGGGCGCCGTTGCACTCGAGCGGAGTCGAGTTGAAGCGGTCGAAGTGGAGCTCGGAGATCCTCACGACCCGGTCGGCCTCGGCGAAGGCCTGGTCGAGGTCGCCCCACTCGTAGACGCCCTCCCAGGTCAGGTTCGTGCCGGCCTCGTCGTGCAGGACCGGCGCGTCGTCCGCGAGCGCCTGGCGTGCATCCGTGAGAGCGGGCAGCGGCTCGTAGTCGACCTCGACGAGCTCCGACGCGTCGCGCGCCGTCTCGCGCGTCGTCGCCACGACGGCGGCGACCGCCTCGCCGACGAAGCGGGCCCTGCCGACGGCCAAGCAGTAGTCCTTCAGATGGGCCCCAGGCGGCGAGGAGATCTGGAAGAACGGGTCGGTCAGCAGCGCGGCCTCGTCGCCGGTGAGCGTGCCGAGGACCCCCGGATGCTCGAGCGCCTTCGAGACGTCGACGGAGCGGATCTTGGCGTGCGCGTAGGGCGAGCGGACGAAGTGGACATAGCCCATGTTGTGCCGCTTGACGTCGTCGAAGAAGACGCCCTCGCCCTGCACGAGCCGCTTGTCCTCCTTTCGCGGCACGTTCCGGCCTGCGTACCCGCGCTTCGCCTCTGCCTCCTCGACGACGATCGGCTCGGCGACGGTGGTCTCGGTCACTCCGCCACCTCCTGACCCGAAGCGGCCTTGACGGCCTTGACGATGTTCCAGTAGCCGGTGCAGCGGCAGATGTTCCCCTGGATCGCCCGTGCGATCTCCTCGTCGCTGGGCCTCGGGTTCTCGCGCAGGAGCGCGGTCGCGCTCATCAGCATCCCGGGCGTGCAGTAGCCGCACTGCAGTGCGTGGTGATCCGAGAACGCCTGCTGCAAGGTGGACAGCTGCTCCTCCTCGGCGAGGCTCTCGACCGTCTCGATCGTCGCCCCGTCCGCCTGGACGGCGAGCACCATGCAGCTCTTCACGAGCGTGCCGTCGAGCAGCACGCTGCAAGCGCCGCAGTTGCCCGTGTCGCAGCCGACGTGCGAGCCGGTCAGGTCGAGGTCGTCGCGGAGGAAGTGGATCAGTAGCCGCCGCGCCTCGACGTCCCGCTCGTAGGTCGTGCCGTTGACCTCGACGCTCACGGTTTGGGAGGTGACAACCGCAATGCCTTGCATCACTTACCGGCCTGCTCGACCGCGCGCGAGGCGACCACCTCGGCCAGGTACCGCCGGTAGTCGGCCGACGCGTGGACGTCGGAAGGCGGCTCGAGCCCCGCCTCCCGGACGGCGCCCCGAACGGCCTCCGGGTCCGCGGACGGGGCCTCGACCAGGACCGGCGTCGCGGCCACGCAGCCGAGCGCCACGCGCACGCCGCCGTTCAGCGACGCGGCGGCGTTGACGATGCACGTGCCGTCGACGCCGATCGGCACCGATGCGAAGCCGTCGCTGCGGCCGGCGGGCACCGTGATCTTCGTGAGCAGCTCGCCGGGTCCGGCCGCGGTCATGTAGACGCCGAGGAAGAACTCCTCCGCGGGCACCTCCCGCTCGCCGTCCTTGCCTGCCACGGTGAAGGTGGCGCCGAGCGCGACGAGCAGCGGCGGCAGGTGATTCGTCGGGTCGCTCGAGCAGGCGTTTCCGCCGATCGTCCCCCGGTTCCGGACCTGGACGTCGGCGATCTGCGCGCAAACCTCCCCGAGAATTGGGCGAGCGCGCGCCTCGGCGGAGGCGATCACGTCCGTGTACGTCGTCATCGCGCCGAGCTCGAGCGTGCCGTCGGCGTCGAGCCCGATCCCCCTCAGCTCCGGGATCCCGCTCAGGTCGACGAGCACGTCGGGTGAGGCCGCGCGGGCCTTCATGACATTGAGCAACGTCTGGCCGCCGGCAAGGGCGCGGGCGCCGGGGTACTCCGCCAGAACCCCCAGTGCCTGCTCGAGCGTCTCCGGCCGCGCGTACCCCACCTCGCTCAGCAGCATGGCGGCAATCGTATGCCGACACGCCGCGCGCCTGCAACGAGGTCGGATCGCCGAGTTCGAGCAACCGAGCGCGCACGACCTTTTCGACAATACTTGCGCAATGGAGGCCAAGTGTCATGAGCACATGGCTCGGGGTGCGCGCTCGCCGGTCCCTCTCGTCTCACGGGGCTAGCCGGACGTGCTGGCGCGCTGTCTCACCGGTCTCTGACTGAAGCGTCTCGCCTCGCTGCACAGCCCGCGGTGCTCGCTACGCGGCGCCACCGGGAGCAGCGGAGTCGCCGCGGAACTCGACTGCGTCTACCGCCAGGCGATGCGGCCCCTCCCCATGCGGCGATCGACTTCGACGCAGGCGGGCGGGCGAAGGCCGTCCGCTCGCAGCTCCCCAGGAAAAAGCCGAGCGCCGTCTGTTGCCGTCATTTCGCCCCGTTCGTCTGGCGTCTAGTAAGTGGGGCCGGGAAAGCCCTGCCGCCGTTGGTCGGCGCGCCTGTCGCCAGCCCCGGCGAGGTCGCCCCTGGCGTCCCCGGTACGCTTGGCGCTGTCTCGACCGGTGCCTCCGATGCGGACCCCGACTTGGACACCGCCAAGTCCGCCTTGCCGAGGATCACGTGCGCGAAGCGCTCGCTGAAGCCAGCGAGAAACGCGAACAGCGCGTAGTAGAAGAAGGCGGGGTGACCCGTCGGAGCCGTAAGGCCGATGACCGCCGCAATCGGAGTAACGACGACGAAGATCGTGGGCAACCGCCGGCTTCCCGTTGAAGAGCTGCAGATCGTTCGCGGCTGATTCGATCTTCGTCTCGCATTCGCGTCATCACGCTGACAATAGCTCCGATCGCGCCGGCCACGAAACAGGCGTAGAAGCGGCGCATCGAGGTGGACGCCAGATCGACTTCGCCAAACGGGGACAGCGCGAACGGGATCAGGGCGCCGAGGGCGATCACGCCAACGAGACCACAAAGCATGCCCGCGAAGTACCAGATCCGTGCTGCCTTGCTGGCGGCCCGGTCGTAGTAAAGCTAGAGAGGGTAGATCTAGTACTGGTGTCGCAGAACGGAAGACTAGAGCTCTTAGGGCAAGGGCTGACTGCCAATACGTTCGACAAAGCCGAGGAGGTAGCTCTGCTCGCTGAAGACACACTCCATCGCAATCCTGCGCGAGGTCGCATTGAGGACGCGGTTGATCCGGATCGTCAACGTGTCGCCGCTGTGCAGGAGCTCGGCAATCCGCGGCGCCTCTTCCGTCACCCAGTCGGTCGCGCGATGGAGCTCGAAGCTGCCGACACGGCGCCAGGACAGCCAGTTGAACCTATTCGTCTTCTCCTTCTTCTCTGTGAGGACGACGGCCGACGCTTCGCGAGCACCAGTACGCACGCAAGATCTCGCCCTCTGCGTCCTTGAATGAAACCAGTGCCGTCTCGTAGTCCTGTTTGAGGTCGCTCACGCTTCGCTCTGCATCGACAGGCGTTCGAATCGCGCCGTTCTGGGAGGACAGCGACCGGTCGCGACGCGTCCACAGGAGCATTCGTCGCACTCGGCCCCTCGCCATAACCTCGACGGTGCGAAATCGATGTGGCCGTGCACGGCTCTGCCACGCGTAATGCGCCCAGACGAGATCCGGAAAGAGAAGTGACCCCGCTTCGGGTCGTTCGAGCCGAGGCTCGTCGCGCTGGTGCGCCTAGCCGAACGCGGATGAGGTGATTCTGCGGGTGCAGTCTCGCCTTGCTGCGGCTCGATGCTTGTAGGCGTCATGTGACCACCTCCCGCGCCGCAGCTCTGACTTTGTCACAAACGTTACGCCTTTGGAGCGCGTATCACAAGACCTGGTTCGGGCGAGATGATCCACGTGTCATCCGCGGGGACGATGAACGAGGAGGCTTAGCCGCCAATCTCGCGCCGTAGGTAGCGAACGAGGTCGGAAGCGTTAGGTATGGCTTGCTCGTCTTCCTCGAGGATCGCGGCGCACGCCTCCTTGAACCAGCGCTCCTTCTCCTCCTCCGGCGAGTCGCGAAGCAAGATGTTGATGAGCCGTTCGGCGCCATCGAGGCGGCCCCAGAGGTAGTCCCGTTCGCGTACCCCTAGATCGCTGAGGAAGGCGCCGAAGTGGTGCTGACCCGCGCCGACCAGCTTCCGGTGCCCGTTCGGCTGCGGCGGGGAGATTCGCTTCGTGTCTCGCGGGCTCAGCCGCACGACCTCAACTCTGTCGCGCTCCCCCACGTCGCTGAGCGCCTGCACCGGGTAGAGCAGCACGTCCCAAAACTGGAAGCCGAGATATCGCGAGAGCAAAGCTCATCTCCGTAGCTCGTCCCAGTCTTGCGTGCGCTTCAGTAGGTCGACGTAGAGGTCACTCGTGAATGTCGCGAGCTGCGTCTTCAGGAACGTCCGGAGCGCGGTCTCGAGCGCAGCGAGCTCCTCACGGTGCTCCTAGACGTAGTCCTCTGGATCGAACTCCGGCTGGCGCATGAATGCGCGCATGACATCGACGGGGAAGCATGTGTGGAAGTGAGATCCGACCTCCTCGTCGAAGGCGTCTCCCGCCATCACGTCTCGGAAAGTGAGAACCGCGGCCCAGAGGCGCGCCTTCACGTCGTCGAGTTGCGTGCGTGAGGGATACCCCGCGCGGCCGACGGACTCGTACCAACCGCTTACGCCGTCGATCACGAAGCGCAAACGGCGCTGCGCGTAGTCGAGATCGAAGTCGACGAGGAACTCGACCTGCCGCTTGCTCGGCTCGATGGACTCCTTTTCGAAGAGGCCCATGCTCTCTGCCCAGCAGCGGACAACGCTGCGCGCGAGCTGTGCGTGCGACGAGTCGGGGGGCAGGTCGCAGACCGTGCAGGCAGTCTCGGCGTAGCGGTCGACGACCCGGCTGATCTTCAGGCGCACGTACGTCGCGTAGTTGAAGCCAGCATCTTCCCGGCCGGCCCTGTCGAGTCGCTGGCGAAGCTGTGCGAGCTCGGGGCTGTCCGGATCAGCCGGGATCTCGTGGATTGACCCGACCACCTCCTTGACGAGCTCCTGCACCCGCTCGTTGATCGGCGTCCAACTCGTCTCGATGATGTCCTTGATCCGTTCGACGCGTTCGTTCAGCGCTCCGACTTCGACGAGATCGTCGAGGATTGGCTCGGCACGGGGTAGGCCTGTAAGACCGCCGATCGCGGCAGTGAACGTGTTCGGTCTTGCACGCTGTAGCGGTTCTTGTGAGTCGCCCGGGTAGGGCTCCAGGTAGAGGAGGCGCTGGTCGACCTCGAGCGCGGCCGGGCGTTCAAGGATCGCGTCGATGGCAGGCCCGAAGGGCTTGTTGTCGAGCACGCCGCCGTCGACGAACCACGTCTCTTCAGGGGGAAACTCAGCAAGCTCGTAGAGCCGGAAGAACCTCTTCCGAAGCTGACCGAGGTCGACGTGGCGATTGCCAAGCCAGGACTGGAAGTCGCGGAAGCTCACAGGCGGGAAGACGCCTGGAATGCAAGACGTCGTGCGCGCCGCAAACGTCAGGGGCTCGTTGGCATCCCTGCCAGAAAAGTCGTCATGACGGTAGTCGCCGCCGTAGCGGAACGCAAGCACGTGACGGTGGCGCGTGTCGACGATCGGATTCGGGTCTGTGAACGGCACCTGCCGGAAGTAGCCGGCGAAGTCGGTGACGGTGACGAAGAGCTCGAGCTTATGCCGCTCCGGGAGCAGAGATTGGAGATCGGGGGGCTGCGGCTCCTGCGCGTCCATCTTGGTGAAGGCGTCGTAGACACACTGCGCCATGACATCGCCCTTCAAGGGCTCCTGTTTCAGGGCGCGCACGGCCACCCAGGCGAACTTCGGCCGGAGCTTCCTTAGCCAGGCGGGCGAGTTAAGGAGGAAGTAGATGTTGAAGTGATAGAAAAAGAGGGTTAGAAGCTCGTACTGCGAACGGTTGTGCGCGATCGCCTTAGCGAGGCAGATGACGTTGATATAGCTAGATGATGTGACGGCGATAACGTAGACGACGACGCGCGTCTGCACGACTCCGTACCGCTGTGTCAGCTCCTCGAGAAGCTTGGCGTACACCTGCTCGCTCGGTGCACCGGCCGTTACGTCGACGTATGGCGAAGCGATCAGCGAGGAACCTTTCACGAGCTGGTTTAGCTCCTTCGTCACGCCGTGCATGTAGATCGCGAGCGACGAGCCGCCGTAGCAGACGATCGCAAGGCGCAGTTCCTTCGTCCGGCCGTCGCCTCGTGGAGGTCCTCGCTGAGGACGCTGCTAAGCGAGAGTTTTCTTGTTCTCTTTGTGGTTCAGAGAAACTATGGAGTGTAGAAGATAGTAGTGGATGGTATACCTAGATAAAAAGACAGGTGAAAGTGATTTTCATGGTGTGGCTAGACGCAGGTTGAGTACTTAGCGGGGAAGATAACACAGCGGAAAACTATTAACGGCTGGAAGGGATCTGAGCAGTAGCGATGGGAACAGAGGTTGCAGGCGACTATCTGCTTAATAGGGATGATAAGGTAGATAGCAACTCTATAGATGTGGTAGGAGTGCTCGGCATGAGGAGGATGGATGATAAAGATAGATGTAAATTGAAGGATAAAGTGTGAACAGATAGATTTAGATTGAGGGAAGATATACGGCTGAAGATATATATAGCTGCGCTCTTTTACGTACGGCGTCACGGCCGCGTGGTTGAACGAGTGCGGAAGGGCAGGAGTCTGCTTTGTGCGAGGAGCGCCCGGGATCGTCGCTATACCGCCCGCGTGTCGTCGCCGACCTTGCCGTCGGGATCGAGCGAATGCAGTTAGGAAAGATTTCAAGGCTGAGACTGCGACAGGGAAGAAGACAGGCGTATATGAGAGTGGCAGTGGCAAGGGATGCTTCTACCCACACAGCTAGAGCAGGTGCTTGACTACCACCTCAGGGCCGCGTGAGACTGCTACAGTACTGCAGTTCTAGTAATGACGGCTTCGCTCTCTTCTTGACGGCAGCTTTGAGCGCTTTACAGGTAGGCTGCTAGACTTGCTAGTGGACTGGATATAGTGCGCTTGTTGGAACGCTTGAGGCTGAGTGGTCGCAGGGCGATAAGTGAAAAAAAAGAATAGAGAGATAGTGAGAGATAAAAAAATAATGGAAAGATAAGCTACTGAGAGTAGCTAGGATAGTTTGAGAGATAGGTGAGAGAATGAAGCTATGGAAGTGGAAGAGCACTAAGTATATAGGCTAAGTGTAGAAGAGATAAAGATGCTACTAGTGGTGCTGAGAGAAGTACTTAGATCGCTAGACGTTGGCAGAGGAACCGTTATAGCTATGGCAATGCCCGAGCCCAGAGCTTAAGTAAAAAAAAAGAAGAGAGATTAAAGATAGTTAGAAGTAGAATTAGGAAGAGAGAGAGAAGGAAGCAAGCGAGATAGTGCCGAAAACACTAGAGATAGTCTCTAGATAGCCGCCGCAAGTCAACGCAACTGAAGCCGCATGCCCGTCTCTCTCGACGACCCGAAATCGTAAAAAACGCTAAGAGAAGTGTAAAAGGATATAGGCTGACCGAGGAGAGCGTCCTAACGCTCCGACCGCTCACAACTTTAAAGAGCACCGCGATATCGTAGGCGCCGTAATGGCGCCTACCGTTGATGAAGAAGGTGGGAGTGCCGGAGACCCGCTGAGGTCGGCACAGACGATGTCCTCGGCCACACTGCGCTCCGGTGTGCTCGCGCAGGTACACGCGTGAAGCGCTAGACGTCAAGCCCCAGCTCCTGCGGCATAGCTGATCAGATCGTGAGGCTCAAGCGAGTCCTGATGCTCGAAGAGGAGGTAGTGCATCTGCCAGAAGGCGCCCTGGAGACGCAGCGGCCTCGGCTGCTTCGCGGAGAGCTGAGCGTGGGGATGAACATCGCTGAGAAGGCAGGTGCCGCCAGACGTAACGGACGTCGGGGAACTCGATGCGAGCAGCTCGCGCACGACAGGCTCGGTACGGCTGCAATAGGGGCACTGAAGTCGCCGTACTCGACGATGGTGACGGGCGCGTAGACCGGACCGCGGAAGAGGTCTCGCTCCGAGTCGACGCCGATGAGAGATCGACGAACGCTAAGCTGTTCAGAGCAAGGCCCGTTACGCAGTTGCGAGGCAGCAGCGCATGACGCGAAACACGACCCAGCGTGATCACCCCAGCGACGAGCGCGGCGCTGAGAATGCCGATTTTGGCCTCTTCGAGCGCTCACTCTAGAAGGCCAGAGTAGCGATCAGCAGCGAGATCGGTGAAACCGACTCCGGCGAGAGTGCCACTGCCAACCACGATACACAGCCGACGGGTAGACGCACACGACCATGGCTCAGCGTGTAGAGAGCCACGAAGTGCCGATGATCCCGACGGGCTTGCCGAGCACGTAGACGGCCAGGACACCGAGCGTGATGGAGACGTCATGCCTGTCGCGAGGAACGCGCCGTAGACCTCGATACCGGCGTTAGACAGCGCGAACAGCGGGCACGATCACGTAGATAGTCCACGGGTGGAACAGATGCTGCAAACGCTCGTTGTAGAGATCGAAGCTCTCACAGACGCGCGCCGATACGCGCAAGCGCGGGAGTGGGCTGCTCACGGAACAAAAGAAAGAGATCTGTGACCCGCTCCAGATTGGAGCGGGTGCGGGATAGGCCCAGACACAACAGCCCTATCACAAGCCCGACCACGACAGGCTCGACCCCAGACTCGAGCATCGCCACCCACACCGCCGTCCCGAGCGGCCCAGTAGACGAGGCCGAGCCGGACTCCGAGGCGGCGGGCACCGAGGATCGCACCGAAGAAGGCGACGGCGACCAGCACCGGCACGATGCTCGAGCGTCTCCGTGTAGACGATCGCGATCACGAAGACCGCGACGATATCTCGACCACGACGACCGTAAGCATGAACGCCTGCAAGCGGTAAGGAAACCGCGGACCGACCAGCGCCAGCAGCCCCAGCGCGAAGGCGCTGTCGGTGGACATCGCGACCCCCCAGCCGTGGGCGGAGCTGCGGCCTGAGTTGAAGGCAAGGTAGATCGCGACTGCGGCCGCCGCGCCGCTGAGGCCGGCGAGGAGCGGCAGGGCGAACCGGCGCCGCTCGCGCAGCTCGCCGAGGTCGAGCTCGCGCATCGCCTCCAGCCCGACGACGAAGAAGAAGATCGTCATGAGGCCGCTGTTCACCCACCAGCGAAGGTAGAGGGTGACGACAGTGTCGGCGAGGTTGATCGAGAGGATGATAGTACAGACGCGCTAGTAAGAGGCCTCGTCAATGTTGGCTAACGCAAGCGCGGCGAGCGTGCCAGCGAGCAAGAACGCGGCGCCGCCCGTCTCTGTCCGCAGGAACGCGCGCAGGGGGGTCTGGGCGCTGCGCGCACACGAGTAGTCACGGAGAAGGACGCGGTACGCGGTTGGGAATTGCCGGGCACGGCTCTCATCTTCGCCGCGTTGGCGAGAGACCGGGTGCCGAGAACGCGCTACTGAAACACAGACGTTTGACCGATCGTTGCTCGCGGGCGCCTTCGAGGAGGAGAGAGGTGGGTGGCGGAAGTTCCTCCGAGGCCCACCAAGCGGCAGCCGCAGACCTTGGTCTACCTACTCGGATGTGTCGGACGCGAGCAAGTTCACAGACCCGTCCCGACGTTTGAGTATGGAATAGGGCGATCTGCGAGAGGCACCCTGCCGGAGAAGTTCGGTACTCCTCGCCGGCATGGCACTGGCGGCAGGGCTGGCCGCACGGACGAGACATTCGATCGCGCGGACGCCGTGCGAGATTCGACTCGCGGTTAGTCGATGGCCTCGAGAAGGTCGTCGCATGCCTGCTTGCAACGCCGACAGACTTCGGCGCAGAGTCGGCAGTGTAGTGATGGGCGGCGTGGAGGTCGCACTCACCTGCACAGACAAGCAGGCCGTCGCACACGCTTCGATCATTGTCCGCACGAGGCGAAGATCCGGCGCAGTCTGCCGGGTCACGATGCGGCCGGTGGTGTCGCAGGCGTCGGCGCAGTCGAGGCACAGTCGAACGACGCGCACCATCTCCTGGACATCGGTTTCGCTTAGGCAGGCATCGGCACAGGCCGTACAGCTGGCGGCACAGTCGAGACACTCCTCTACACAGCGCACGAGAGCTCGCGATCCACCCCGGTCGGCTGTGGGTGCAGTTGGATGATCTCCTGAAAGTCACCTTCTCCCCTCTCTCGATCGGCGGCGCATGACTCCGTGTGTCGTTCCCACTAATACCGGGCCTGGAATCCTCCAGGTGCTCCGCGGTCGCGGCTTTCGCGACCGTTTGCCGCAGAGGCAGCGGGCGAGAGTACGAACGGAGTATGGGCTCATCTCCGAACAGCGCGGTTTGCTGTAATTAGTAGCGGTATGCGAACCGACGCTTGCAGCTGTTGTAGGAGAGAGGGAGCCGTCGGACTTTGATCCCAAGGTCGCAGGTTCGTTTCCTGCCCGGCCCACTCGGGTAACTTCTCGAGCCCGTCCGCGCTGGGTCTTCGACAAGCGCGGGCTAAGGTCGCGGCGATGGTCGCAACGGCAGTCGAGCACGAGCACAGCGTCACGCCGCGAGAGCTCTTCTTCGACCTCGTCTTCGTGTTCGCGTTCACGCAGGTGACGACGCTGCTCGCGGACGACCCAACGTTCGCCGGGATCGGCCGCGGCGTGCTCGTGCTCGCGTGCGCTCTGGTGGCCGTGGACGGCCTACGCCTGGCTGACGAACACCGTCGACCCGGAGGAGGGCTTCGTCGGCGCCGCACTGCTCGTCGCGCTGATCGCGATGTTCCTCGCGGCGCTTGCGGTGCCGGGTGTCGTTCGGCGACGACGGCGTGCTCTTCGGCGCCGCCTTCCTCGTCGTCGTCACCATGCATCTTGCGGTCTACGCCCTTGCCGGCCGCGGCGACCGCGACCTGCTGTCCGCCGTGCTGCGGTTGGCGCCCTGGACGCTGCTCGGCGCGACGCTGATCCTCGTCGCCGGCTTCGGTTTCGCGGACGGCGCGCGCACGTGGCTCTGGGTGGCCGCGCTCGCGTGTACCTATGTCGGCGCGGGGCTGAGCGGGTCGACCGGCTGGCGGGTGTTCCCGTCGCACCTCGCCGAGCGCTACGGCCTCGTGCTGATCATCGCGCTCGGCGAGGCATTCGTCGCGATCGGCATCGGCGCGACGGGGATCGGCCTCGGGCTGGGCGAGGTCGTGGCCGCGATCCTCGGGCTGCTCGTTGCCACCTCGTTCTGGCTGGCCTACTTCGACTTCTTCTCGATCCGCGGCGCGCGGATGCTCGCCGATCTCCGAGGGCCGGACCGCGTGGCGCTCGCCCGTGACGTGTACGCGTACGCGCACCTCCCGATGATCGTCGGGATCGTGCTCTTCGCGTTCGCGATGAAGACCATCGTCCGGCATGTCGGCGAGGAACTCGACTGGGTAGCGGCCTTCGCGCTCTGCGGCGGGAGCGCGCTCTACCTCCTCACGTTCTCTGCGGTCCGGTCGCGGGTCGAGCGGCGGCTCGCGTTGAGCCGCGGCCGCTTCACGGCCGCGGTCCTCCTGTTGCTCGTGCTCCCCCTAGCGGCCGCGGTGCCGGCACTCGCCGCGCTGGCGCTGGTGACCGCCGTCTGGCTGGCGTTGCACATGTACGAGCTCGTGTGGTGGCGCGAGGCCCGCGCGAAGTCGCGCTCGATGCTCGCCTCGCCCTAGGCGACTTTGACCTGTGAGCCACGCGCGGGTTTAGGCTCTTCCGGTGCGGTCGCGGGTTCTTGTGTTGGGTGCGGGCTTCGGCGGGCTCGAGCTCGCGACGATCCTGTCCGAGGCGTTTGGGGACGACGCCGGAGTCACGGTGATCGACCGGAACGACGCCTTCGTTTTCGGCTACTCGAAGCTCGACGTGATGTTCGGCCGGGCGGATCTCGCCGAGGTCAGACTGTCCTACGCCGATCTGGTCAAGCCCGGCGTCCGCCTCCTGCGCGAGACGATCACCGCCATCGACCCCGAGGCGCGACGCGTGACGACGGATGCCGGCGTTCACGACGCCGACGTCCTCGTCGTGGCGCTCGGCGCCGACTACGACTTCGACGCGACGCCGGGGCTCGCCGAGGGCGGGAATGAGTTCTACTCCGTCGCCGGCGCCGAGCGTCTGCGCGACGTGTTCCCGACGTTTACCAGCGGTCATGCGGTCGTCGGCGTCTGCGGGGCGCCGTTCAAGTGCCCTCCGGCGCCGAGCGAAGCGGCACTCCTCCTGCACGACTACCTCTCGGGGCGGGGCGTCCGCGACGACTGCGAGATCTCGCTCGTCATGCCCTTCGGAACGCCGGTCCCTCCGTCGCCCGACACCTCGGCTGCGCTGCTCGAGGCGTTCGCCGAGCGCGGCATCGAGTTCGTCGCCGGACACCGGGTGAGCTCGCTCGACCCGGCACGGAGCGTCGCGGTGCTCGACGACGGCGCGGAGTTGCGGTTCGACCTCTTCCTCGGCGTCCCCAGGCACCGGGCGCCCGGCGTGGTCCTCGAGAGCGGCATGGCAGAGGACGGTTACGTCCCCGTGGATTCGCGAACGCTCGAGACCCGGTTCCCGCAGGTCTACGCGGTCGGGGACGTCACGACCGTTGGCGTCCCGAAGGCGGGGGTGTTCTCCGAGGGAGCAGCGCGCGTCGTAGCCGCGTCACTCGTGGCGCAACGGTCGGGAGGCGAGCTGCCTGCGGGGTACGACGGGCGCGGTTCCTGCTACGTCGAGTTCGGAGCCGGCCGCGTCGGAAGGGTCGACGTCGACTTCCTGTCCGGGCCGAAGCCGACCGGCACGTTCCAGGAGCCGTCGCTCGAGCTCGTCGCCGAGAAGAAGGATTTCGGGGCGAGCCGCCGGGCCCGCTGGTTCAACCGCTGACCCTTCGAAGCGCCGTGCAGTTCGACACGAAGATCGCCGTCGTTCTCCGGGACGACCTCGCCGGCTGGCAGGAGACGAACGTGACGGCGTTCCTCGTCAGCGGCATCGCCGCCTCCGTGCCCGGTAGTCGCCACCGCTGCCCCCCCCCCACCCCCTCCCCTCGGACTGCTGTTCGCTGATGCGGGCCGGCAACGAGAACCTGCTCGATCGTTCGTCCCAGGCGGAGCTGAGCGATCGACTTCGTTCCACCCCTGGAGCTCGTCGACGACGAGGTTCGGTCTACGACGAGACCTGAAACCTCGCGAACGCGCTGCTCGAGCACGAGACCCTCCAGACGACCTACGCCGCCGCGGCGTCCCCCGCCCCCCGGGGCCGCCTACGGCTCGTTGGGCGGTGCGCCGCGCCTCACCGACACCGCCAGCAGGAGCGCGACCGCGGCCGGGAGGAGCCACCACGCGTTGGCCCCGTGATGCGCGAGGACCCACGTCAGCGCGAGTGCGACCACGATTCCCGCGGCGACCCGCCAGTCGTCGCCGACCACGAAGTCCCACCAGAAGCGTCCGAACGCGCCCAGGTACCGCACGTCAGCTCGCCGCCGGCGCAGGCGCGAGCCGCCGCCTGCGGGCCTCGCGGGTGAGGGCGAGCGAGACGAGCGCGACGAAGGCGATCACCACGAGCACCGCGGCGTCCGAGCCGGGCCAGTCGACGCCGGCCCCCTCGGCGCCCCAGAAGATCCCGAAGCTCGTCAGCAGCACCCCAACGCCGAACTTGAGCGCGTTCTCGGGGACGCGCTGGAGCGGGCCGCGGACGACGAGCCCGACGGCGAGGACCACCACCGCGGCGGCCGCGGCCGCCGCTACGGCCAGGCCGAGGTGGCCCTCCGTGCTCCCGAACGTGACGACGATGAACGCCACCTCGAGCCCTTCGAGGAGGACGCCCTTGAAGGCGACCGTGAACGAGTACCAGTCCATCGGCGACGCGTCCTCACGGGCGGCGGTCCGCGCCTGGTCACGCTCGCGCGCGAAGGCGGCGGCCTCGTCGTGCAGCGGCACGTAGCCGCTGGCACGCAGGATCGCCTTCCGTAGCCACTGCAGGCCGAACGCGAGCAGCAGCGCTCCGACGACGAGGCGCAGGCTGTCGATCGGGATGTGGGCCAGCGCCGGCCCCAGCGCCGCCACGACCGCGGCGAGCGCGAGCGAGGCCGCGCCGACGCCGATCAGCGTCGAGCGCCAACCGCGCACGAGGCCGACCGCGAGCACGATCGTCAGCGCCTCGACCGCCTCGACGGCGCTGGCCGCGAAGACGGCGAGGAACAGGACGACGGTGGAGCTCACCCGCCTGATTGTGCAGCAGGCTGGAGGGACTCAGGCCGCCAGCGAGCGTGCGTCGCGCTCGAGGCGGGTCAGGAAGACCGGCCTAGGCGAGCGCAGGTAGTCCACCAGCGCCTCGGCGTCCTGCTCGCACGGGACGAGCGTCGTCCAGCCGGGAAACTGTTCGGCCCGGTGCAGGTCGCCGGCCGCGACCGGTCGCAGCCCGTGCTCGGCGACCCAGCCGAACAGCTGGCCGCCGTTGAAGAGCTCGACCCGGTCGAAGAGCCCGTCGAGCTCGCGCCAGTGGCGTGCGAAGTAGCGCGTCTGCGCCCTTGGCGCCGAGCGGTGACCGAGCTCGTAGGGGTGCGCGACGACCACCGCGGCGCCTGCGTCGCGGGCCTCCTCCATGGCAGCCGCGGGGCCCTCGTCCATCGAGACGAACCGCTCGAGGCCGACGGCGACGGCATGACAGGCCCGGTCGGGATCCGGGTCGTTGTACGTCAGCTCGAGGCCGGGCACGAGCAGCAGCCCGTAGGTCGAACGGGCCCGGTCGCGCTCGTGGGCGATCGCTTCGAGGTAGGGCGTAACGGTCTCTTCGTCGACACAGGGCCGACCGTTCCGGGCCGGCCAGGGATCGTCCCGGCGCAGGACGTGGTCGGTTACGCAGAGGACGTCGAACCCCGCGCTCCCGTAGAGATCGACGAGCTCCCGCAACTGAAGCTCGCCGTCGCTCCAGGTCGTGTGAGCGTGGAGCTCGCACAGTAGAGACGACACACGAGCACGCATCACGACTCGAGTGTGCTCGCGGCCGGAGGTTCCGTGGGTGGACAGGTGGTGACGGTTGGGTTACGAGCCGGTCAGCCGCCGAAGGCCGTGGTATGCAACTGTTCGCCGATCAGACAGTCGCCGCTCGAGCACGAGGTCGTCACCCGCAACCGCGCCGGTGTGGAGCGCGCCCACCGGTACGCCTCGGAGGAGCCGCTTCGTCCCGGCGACGTGCTCAGGCTCGAGGGCCGCTTCTGGCTCGTCGAGCGGGTCGACGCGAGCGCCGAGCCGCCTCGCGCGCTCGCGAAGCCGGCGCGCTACCGGATCCGGCTGAACCACCCGGACGGCCGCGTCGAGCTCGGCGCCGTCCGGCGCTACCGGCCCGACGCGCCGCGCCCCGGCCACAGCTTCACCACGATGGAGGCCGGGCGGCCGGTGAGCTGGGAGATCGACGAGGAACGCCTGGAGCGGGACGGCGAGGGCGAGCCGCTGCTCGAGCTGGTGGCAGAGCGGGACTACGGCGAGGCCGAGGAGCTCCCCGACCACGAGCTGGAGCACACGCTCGCCACCCGCGCGCTCCGGTTGCCCGAGGCGGCCTCGGCGCTCCTACAACGCGCGGACGGGGCGGGCCTCTCCATGGAGCTAGTCGCCCTGGACCCGGGCGAGCTCCCCGACTGGGACGAGGCCGGCCGTTACATCGACGCGCTGATCCTCGAGGAGATCGAGGACGACCTGCTCGAGCTTTGCGGCGTGAACCCGGACCGGGATCCGCGCGAACGCTGGCTGGAGAAGGTGCAGGAGCGCCTGCGCGCGGACCTCCAAAGCTTCCGTGCCGACGTCGAGGGCGACCACGACGAGATCGAGGAGTGGGACTTCCTCGACGGCCGCGTCTTCGCTGCGGTCGGCAGCTTCGACGACGAGTCCGATCCCGACGCGGGCTACGGCTGGCTCTGCCGGCTCGTCGATGCATCCGCGACGGCGGCGGCGGGCTTCCACCGCGTTCGCAAGACAGAGCTCGAAGTCGAGGAGTAGCCGGGCAGGCGGCGCTCGTCTAGGCGGTCGGTTCCACGATCAAGGTCAGGCCGTCGCGGCCCGTAACGCGCACGCGGTCGCCGGTCGCCGCCCCCGCTTCGCAGCGCGCCTCCCAGATCTCCCCGTCGAGCCGCACCTGGCCCACCGGCATGCAGGGCACGGAGACGACCGCCTCGCGCCCGATCAGCGTCTGGGCTCCGACCGAGCGCCGGTAGCGCTTCGTCGTCCGGTTCCAGCCGAAGAGCTCGAGCACCCACAGCGGCAGCAGTACGAGGAAGGCCACGACGTTCCACGGCGACGAGAGGAGCAGGAGGAGGGCGATGGCGACAAAGATCAGCATCGGCGGCTCAATGCGAGATGAGGAGCTTGAGGCCCACTAGGAGGACGCCGAGGCCGAGGTTCAAGGCGACGACCGCGAGCGTCGCGGCAAAGCCCAGGCGCTCGACGCGCGCGAAGACGATCCCCTGCGCGCCCAACACGACAAGGCCGAGCGCAACCGCTAGCCAGACCGCCGTCTGCGGCTCGAGGAGCCCGATCCCTCCGAGCAGGAGCGCAACGATCGGAGGCACTGCCGCCTCGACGATCGACCATTCCCGGCGTCCGATCCGCCGCAGCTCCGGGAGCGAGAGGTGCTCGCCCACTGCGGCGCTGTGGCCGAGTGCATGCGCGTAGACGTGGGCGATCCAGAAGACGAGGCAGGTGACGGCGACGAGAGCCGCGACATGGCCGGGGCCGTCGGGATACGCCTTCGCCCCCGCAACGACCACCGAGAGCGTCACGATCGTCCCGTAGATGAAGCCCCCGAGCCGCTCGCCCATGGCCGAGCGCCCGAGGCGTGCGACGGCCGACGGCCGGTTGCTCACTGCACGGCGAGGGCGGCTACGCGACCAGCGCCCGGTCTTCGGGCGCCTGCGAGATCGTGTAAGTGAGGGCCCGACCAGCGGTAGGACGATGACACGAGCATCTACACGTCTCCTTTCGTCGGCAGGCCGGGGCCCCGCCGAGTCCAGCAGGGGCGGCGCGAACGATCATCGTCCGGATGGGATGAACAACGGGGTGGAGGGAGCTGCGCCCCCTCCACCCTCACGGCTGGGCGGCTAGCGCCGCCGGGCGACGCGCCTGCTGGTACGCCGCGCGGTTCGCCTCGCTCCGAACATCATCCACCTCCGGTTTGGTCTTGCGGCTAGGCCGGCGTCTTCTCGGGCGTCGGCTCCAGGTGGTGCTCGCGCGCCTCCTCGACCGACATCAGGCCGATCGCGATCAGGTCCACCGGGCTGATGAACCCGTCGCTGATGCGGAACCCGCCCGCGCTCGCAATCGCGTCGCGGAGCGGCACCGCCCAGTGATGCTCGAGCAGGATGAGCGCCGCAGCAGAGTCGTTCGGGATCTCCTCGATGACGTCCCACTCCTGCTCGTCGGTGAAGAAGTGGATGCCCTCGGCCTCTGCCTGCTCGGCGCCCAGCTCGGCGCCGGCGTGCATTCCTTCCTCGCCCTCGATGCCGAGGCCGACGAGCGCGCCGACCTTCGACCCGAGCTCGACCGCCTCATCACGGGTGAGGTTGCCGAGGTGCTCGACCTCGATCTCGCCCTGGGCGTCCTTGTAGATCGCGAGCGCGTCGATGACGCGCACCGTGTCGCTCTCGCGCAGCCGCTCCAGCTCGGCCTTGATCTGGCCGTGGAAGTCAGGCTTCGCGAAACCGAGCACGATCAGCTGCACAGGTCCGATTGCCATGTGCTCCTCCCTTCTCCAGGTGCCGGCCCGCGGGCAAGCCGCGGTCCACCGGCCGTTTCCGTTCTCGAGCAGTGTCCCTCCGCGGGTCCGGAGCCACATCACCCCAAGCGGACGAACGGTCCTAGGGACCCTGTCGTAACCCCGTTCGGATGATGCGTTCCGGCTCGAAACGCGAGATGCTGCGCATGGATGAGCGTCGCCGCGCCCGCCGTCGAGTCGACCCCGAAGCGCCGCTTCCACTGGCGGCGCCTGCTCACCGGGGCGGCGGTCGTCATCGTCATCGGCGCCGCCGCGCAACTACTGGGCTGGAACATCCGCGGCTGGCTCTCGGACGTCTGGGACACCATCACCGAGATCTCGGCGGCGTACATCGTCGCGGGGGTCGCCCTGAAGACGGTGCAGACCACGCTCACCGCATTTGCGTGGTACTCGATCCTCCGCTTCGCGTATCCCGGCCGCGTGCGCTGGCTGGACATCCTCGCCTGCTACGCCGCCTCCGTCGCGCTGAACGGGATCCTTCCCGCCAACCTCGGCACCCTTGCGCTGCTGCTGATGTTCACGTCGATCATCGCGGGGGCCACGTTCGCCGCGATCCTGGGCGCCTATGCGGTCGAGAAGATCTTCTTCACCCTCATCGGCGCGTTCACCTACCTCTACCTGTTCCTCACGGTGGGTGGATCGTTCGACATCAAGTTCAGCTTCGTGCACGAGCACCCGTGGGCGACTGCGCTCTTCCTGCTCGCCGCGGCGTACCTGATCTTCGTGATCTTTCGCCGGCTCTGGCCGCGGGTGCTCCGCTGGTGGGAGGAGGCGAAGGAGGGCGGCTCGATCCTCGCGCACCCCGGCAAGTACATGACCCGCGTCTTCGTGCCCTCGCTGCTGGGCTGGATCGCGAGCCTCGGCGTGATGGCGGTCTTCCTGACGGCCTACGACATCCCGGTCAGCTTCCACACGCTGATGCGCATCGCGGGCGGGAACTCGATCGCCAACGTCACCTCGGCGACGCCCGGCGGGGCGGGCGTCAACCAGGCGTTCAACGTGGCGTCGCTGAGGGGCGTCGCAAGCTCGGATCAGGCAACCGCCTACTCCGTCGCGCAGCAGCTCGTCACGACGTCCTGGAACATCATCTTCGCGATCGTGATGATGGCCTGGGCGTTCGGCTGGAGCGGGGGGAAGAAGCTTGTCGGCGAGTCGTACGAGGGCGCGAAGGAGAAAGCCGCCGAACAGAAGGCCGCGCGGGCGGCGCGCAAGGAGGCGAAGCGCGAGGCCAAGCTGTCCGAGCAGGACTGAGGCCGTCGTGATCGGCGATGTTGCGGCCTCGAATGACTTGCTGCTCCTGATCGCGCCGGACCGGGCGCGCCGAGTGCTCGACCGTGCGCGCGGCTGCTTGGAACGCCGTGCCCGTACGATCGCGTTCGTGCTCCTGATCCTGATCGCGGCGTCGCTGCTCCCGAATGGAATCGCAGGCCTCACGAGCTGAGCCCGAGGAGCGTCGCTCCTTTCGTCCGTTCGTGCGCCGGCCCGGCGAGCGTTGGGGGCGGTTCGCAACGCGGATCGCGAACGCCTACGGGGTCGTCCTCCTGCTCGTCGTCGGGATCTACGTCCTTGCGTCGCTCGTCTACTTCCGCGGCTGGGGCGCGGTCGCGCTCACCGCGGTGACGGCCGCCTGCACCACGGTCGCGCTCGTGAGCTCCGAGTCACGGCCCCCGCTCCCGCGCGTGTCGATGGGCGTCGGATCGGCAGCCGTCGCGCTCGCCCTCGCCTCCGCCCTGGGGGCGGGCGGCAAGCTCCTGGCTGTCGCGGCGCTGGTCCAGGTGGCGCTGCTCGCAGTCGCCGCCGGGGAGATCCTGGGGACGGTTCTCCAGGAGCACGAGGTCAACTTCCGCACGATCCTCGGAGCGATCAGCGTCTATGTGATGCTCGGGATCCTCTTCACGTGGGTCTACGTCGCCGTCGACAGGCTCCAGGCGGGGTCGTTCTTCGGAAAGCCGACCCAGGTCGGCGACTTTGTCTTCTTCAGCGTCACGACCCTTTCGACGACCGGGTACGGCAACCTGGTCCCTGCGGCACAGCCCGGGCGGATGCTCTCGGGCATCGAGATGCTGGTCGGCCAGATCTTCCTGGTGACGCTGATCGCCGGGCTGGTGAGCCTCTGGCGGCCGGGCTCGCTCGGACGCCGGCCGTAGCCGCGCCTACGCGCCGGGCTTCGACGAGGGCTGGGCCCGGGGGATGCGCTGGGTGAAGAAGAGCGCCACGATCGTGAGCAGCGCCAGGATCGCGAGCCCGGCCTGCAGGCCTTTGATCCGTGCGTCGCGGTAGGCGTCGAGCGCCGCGTCGGTCGTCCGCGAGCTGACGTGCGCATCGTCGAGCGCCGCCTCCAGATCGGCATCGGAGATGAAGGGAACGCCGCCCGCCAGCGAGACCTGCGCCTGGGACTTGACCCGCGACGGGATCGCCGAGCTGTCCTCGACGTTCGCCAGGAACGCCGTCGAGAGCGCCGCGATCATCAGCGAGCCGGCGAGCGCAGTGCCGAGGGAGGCTCCCAGGTTCGTCATCGTGTTCTGGACGCCGCCGACCTCGGGGGTCTCGTCGTCGGGTACCGCGGAGACGGTGACGGCGCCAAGCTGGGAGGCCAGCGCCCCGATCCCGAGCCCGACCAGGCACATCGGGAGGAAGACGACCTCTGGACCGGAGTTGATGTCGAGTGCTCCGAGCAGGACGACGGTCCCCAGCAGGAGCGCGAGGAGCCCGAAGCGGACCACGCGCCGTGGATTGGCCTGCGGCCGCAGGCGCGGGATGCCGATCGCCGCCACGAGCAGCGTGATCGAGAGCGGCAGCAGCCGGGCCCCGGTCGCCAGCGCCGAAAGGCCGAGGCAGACCGAGAGGTAGAGGGGCACGACGAAGAAGAGTCCTGCCTGGACGAGGTACTGGAAGAAGAACATCGTCAACCCGCCGGTCAGCTGCTTGTTCTCGAACATCGCCGGCCGGACGAGGGGCTCCTGCCCAAGCTTGACGCGCCGATTCTCCCAACGCAGGAAGAGCCAGAGCACGAACATTCCGGCCAGCACGAGCCACACGGTCGGCGAGAGCCCCGCCCAGGATGTCCCGTCCGGCTTCGGCTTGATCCAGCCCCAGGTCCCCGAGCGGAGCACGCCGAAGACGACGAGTGCGAGGCCCGCCGCGGACAGCACCGCGCCGATGAGATCGAGCTTCGGCCGCGTCTCCGGCGGCGCGTCGGCGATCCGGCGGGCAAGAACGAGGATCGCCAGGACGATCAGGACCTCCCCGGCGAAGACCCAGCGCCACGAGAGGTAGGTCGTGAAGAAGCCGCCGACGAGCGGGCCGACGGCGACCGCAATCGCGCCCGCGGCCGCGACCCAAGCCGTAGGCGGCCGGGCGGCGTTCGGCCGGGAAGTTGCCCGCCACGAGCGCGACGATCGCCGGCAGGATCAGGGCGGCACCGACCCCTTCGAGGAACGACCAGCCGATCAGCAGCACCGGCAGGTTCGGGGCGATCGAGGTCGTGAACGAGCCGCAGCCGTAGATGACGGCGCCGATCGCGAACGCGCGCTTGCGGCCGATCATCGCGCCGATCTTCGCGCCGATGATCATGAGTGAGGCCATGACGAGCGTATAGGCGGTGGTTCGGGAGAGAACCCTCGCCTGGGCCAGTGTTCCGGATTCCCCTGAACGGCATATCGACCGACGGGGCCGCGGTCGGCTGCGGCTAGACAGCATAGAGTCGGGCGGTGCGCAAGTGGCTCGCGCTGATCATCCTCGCGTCGGCCCAGTTCATCATGGTGCTCGACTCGAGCGTGATGAACGTCTCGATCTCGCAGATCGTGGCCGACCTGAACACGACGGTCACTGGCGTGCAGAGCGCGATCACGATGTACACGCTCGTGATGGCGGCGTTCATGCTCGTTGGCGCGAAGCTCGGCGACATTCTCGGGCGTGACCGGGCCTTCGGGCTCGGCCTGGCCGTGTACGGGCTGGGCTCGCTGATCACGTCGCTCAGCCCGAACCTCACGGTGCTGCTGATCGGCTGGTCGGGGATCGAGGGGCTTGGCGCGGTGCTCGTGATCCCGGCGATTGCCGCGCTGACCGCCGCGAACTACGAGGGTAAGGAGCGCGCGTTCGCCTACAGCATGATCGGCGGCGCCGCGGGAGCGGCGATCGCGGCCGGCCCGCTGATCGGCGGCTACGTGACGACGACCTGGAGCTGGCGGTACGTATTCGTCGGCGAGGTCGTGGTCGTGATCGTGGTGCTCGCCGTCCACCGGCGCATGAAGCGCGCGCCGAAGCCCGAGCACCCGCCGAAGCTGGACTACGGCGGCGCAGCGCTCTCCGCCGTCGCGCTCGCCCTGATCGTGTTCGGGATCCTGAAGAGCAGCACCTGGGGCTGGATCAGGCCGCTCGACGCGCCGACGATCGACGGGCACGAAATCACGCCGCTCGGGTTCTCCCTGGTGCCGTTCCTGATCATCGGCGGCTTCGTCGTTCTCGGCTGCTTCCTCGCGTGGGAAGAGCGCCGCGAGCGGCTCGGCAAGAGTACGCTCCTCAACCGCGCGCTCGTGAAGATCGAGACGCTCCGCGCCGGGCTCTCCTCGCTCGGCGCGCAGCAGCTGATCGTGATGGGCACGTTCTTCGTCCTGCCGGTGTACCTGCAGGTCGTGCTCGGCTTCGACGCGTTCGAGACGGGCAAGCGGCTCTTCCCGATGTCGATCTCGATGCTGGCCGCTGCGCTCACCGGGCCGAAGGTGGCGGTGCGGTTCGGGCCGCGCGCCGTCGTTCAGGTCGGCCTCAGCGCAATGGCGATCGCCTCGCTCGTGCTCGTCGGGACGATCGACGTAAGCCTGAACGGGACGGCCTTCGCGGTGTCGCTCGTCTTCTTCGGGATCGGCGCCGGGCTCCTCATGTCGCAGCTCGGAAACGTGATCATTTCCTCGGCCCCGCCGGAGGAGACGAACGAGGCCGGTGGGCTCCAAGGGACGGCTCAGAACCTCGGCGCGTCCCTGGGCACGGCGTTGATCGGCTCGGTGCTCCTGCTCGGGCTGCTGAACGGATTCAACTCGCGGATCCAGGACAACCCGGCGCTGCCCTCTGACGTAAAGACGCAGATCGCGGCCGCCACCGAGGAAGGCATCCCGATCGTCACGACCGAGCAGGCCCACGAGGCGCTGCTCGACGCCGGGCTGAAGCCGGCCGAGGCGGACGCAGTCACCGAGGACTACGGCAAAGCCCAGCTCGACGCGCTGAAGACGTCGATGCTCGCAGTCGCGTTTCTCGCGGTGCTCTCGTTCTGGTTCACGCGGCGGTTACCCGGAAGGCCCAGAGAAGCCGCCTAGTACGCGGGCTGGTCGCCGAGGTAGTGAGCGCCACGAACTCTGCGGTGACGCTATCTCACGCGCGACCGCAAGGCGATCCGCCCTCAAGCTGAACGGCTCTCGGCTGCGCGAGCGTCCTCTCCCAGGTCCCGGTAGTCGGGTGCTACCGCTACTCCGTAATTGGGCCCTGGATTCCGGTCACGGTGGTCACGGTGTCCTTGGCCACAGTCGCGATCGAGACGTTCATCACCGAGGTGTCGAGCGTCATCAGGAACTGGCCGGCCGCCAGCGTGAGCAGCACGACGGACGCCGCCTTCGCCTGGGTGGGGCTCGCGGCAGCGGTGCTCGTCACGAACCCGCTTCGGCGAGCTCGGTGACCTGCGCCTCGCCTGGAGCGGGGGCACCCTGGAGCTCGTGCCGCCAGCCGCGCAGGACGTCGTTCACCGCGGCGGCGCCGATGATCGAGTCCGTCGGCGGCGAGAGCGTCGCCGGGTAGAGCAGGAACGGCCGCGTCTGCGGCCCGCCGAGGCCGCCGTGAAAGGAGATCAGCTCCTCGAACGCGCACCCTTCCTCGAGCGCCGGGTCGTAGAAGCTGCCGACGAAGATGTCGGCCGCGTGGGCGAATCCGTCGCTGCGGGCAAGGTGCCGAGCCGCGTTCGGCGAGAACTCCGCCAGCGGATCCTCGCCCTCGACCTGTCCGGTCGCGAGGAACCGAGTGCCGCGCGGACCGAGCACGAGCGCGCCCTGCTGCTCCGACCGGATGAGGAGCCAGCCGACGTGCGGGTGCTCGCGGAGCGCCGGAACGAGCTTTGGATGCTGCGCGTCGATCTCCTCGAGCGTCAGCCTGCGCTGCTCGCCGAGGAGGTAGATCAGGCCGAGGTTGCCCGGAGCCGAGCACCACGAGGTCCCGGCCGCTGACGTCCTTCTTCGACGGCTTCTTCCGCTTGTGGCCCGAGGCCTCGTCGACCGCGCGGCCGACGGTGGCCTTGTTCTCGTCGCCGGCTCCCACGTCCGCGACCTCGCCCTGCTCGACCGACCGCTGTACGAGCTCGTCGAGGCCATAGCCGTTGCGCTGCTTGAAGGTCGCGCCCTGCGTCTGGCCGTGGTCGGAGAGGACGACGATCTCGTACGGCCGCGCCGCGTAGCGGCGCGCGCGGTCGATGCGGCCGAACTGCTGGTCGAGCTTTCGCAGCGCCTCCATCGTGTCCGGGCGCTCGAGCCCGGAGTGGTGCGCGACCTCGTCGTAGCTCGAGAAGGTCGCGTAGATCGCCGGGCGCCCCTTCATCATGTCGCTGAGCACGCCGTAGACGATCAGGTCGCGGACGACAACGCAGAGAGCGGCACGCAGAAGCGGGTAGTACCCGCCGCGATGGCCGCGCGGCCGGACGTCGCGCCGGCTAGCACGCAAGGCCGCCGAGATCTCGAGGACCACTTCCCAGAAGAACAGCACGAGCGACCGCAGGACGTTGAAGCCGTTGGCGAAGAACGCGCGATAGCCCGGGTTCGCATGCCGCTCCGCTTCGCTGCGGCTGGCGGTCAGGATCACGTGGTCGGCCTCGCCCGAGAGCAGGTTGCCGCGGCTCGCTCCGCCGTTCGCAAGCAGCCCGCGGCCGACACGGTGACGGCGCTCGATCTCCGCGCAGTCGGCCGGCGCCGAGCAGACCATCAGCGTCGACGTCTCCTTCTCCACCCAGCGGAAGGCAGGGATGTCGTCGTTCGACCCGAGCAGGATCCCCGCCTGGCTGGCGCCGGTCTGGGAGGAGAGATCCGTCTCCCACTCCACGAGGTGGTGCGACCCCTCCTGGAGCCAGCGCCCCATCTCCGGCGCGCTGCCGTTCCGGATGGCGCGCTGCAGCACGGGCAGGGCGAGACCGTCGATCTCGAGGAAGACGATCCCGGGAACGTCCGTCTCCTCGCGCCCGCCCGAGCGGCGGGCGATGCGCTGGATCACCCTGAACGTGTAGGTGTCGTCGTCGTTGGTGCCGAGAACGATGTCCAGCACCACGCCGATCGCGGCGGCGACGAGCGCAACGCCGAGCGCCGACCAGAACGAGTCGACCGTCAGGTCGCCGTCCGTGATCGCGTCGGCCGCGAGCAGCATCAGCGCGTCGACGACGAGCACGAGCAGGAACCCGAGCAGCGCGATGAACGGCAGGCGCAGCGCAGCGACGGCCGGCGGCAGGACCGCGTTCAGCGCGGCGATCACCGCCGCGGCGACCAGCGCAGAGCCGAAGTTCTTGACGTCGGCGCCGGGGACGATCCAGGCGGCGGCGAGCAGGGCCAGGGCCGACAGCACCCACGAGACGAGCAGGCGGACCACGTGAAACCGCGGCCGCAGGACCTCCCACTCAGGCCGCTCGCCGTACGCCTGCACGCTCGCCATCACACCCGATCCTCCGCGGGCGGCCGCAGGTCCGCGTCACCCGCACGGGACGAAATGCGCCTCATGCGGACCGGGTGATGCGCATCCCCGCGGCCCTCGCGAGGCTGGCGTGCGATGAGGCACTACATCGTCACCATCGAAGGGCCGAACTTCGACGACGTCGAGGAGGTCGAGCTGCCGAACCTGCCCGAGGACGGCGAGCTCGTGGACACGAAGTACGGCACGTGCGTCGTCACGTCTACAGAACAGCTGCCCGACAGCCAGAAGTTCGACGGCCACATCGTCTGCCGTTACTCCTGAGCTCCCTGCGCTGCTAGTGACGGAAGCCGGAGGCCGACTCGTCGTCGTGCACGGGCTCGGGCTGGCGCTCGAGGCGCGGTAGCTGCCGCTTCAGGTCCCCCAACAGCAGATCCGCCATGTCGTGCGTGAAGCCACGCCGCACGACGACGCGGAGCGCCGCGAGGTCCTCGCGGTTCTTCGGGAACGTGTACGCGGGCACCTGCCAGCCGCGCTCGCGCATCGCGTTGGACACGTCGAAGACGGTGAAGTTGTCGATCTCGTCCTTCACCTTGAAGGCAAAGACCGGGAGCTCGTCGCCTCGCGTGAGCAGCTCGAACGGCCCGAGCTCTTCGATCTCGCCCGACAGCCGAGTGGCGACATCCCGCGCGTAGCCCTGGACCCGACGGTAGCCCTCGAAGCCGAGCCGGAGGAAGTTGTAGTACTGCGCGACCACCTGGGCTCCCGGCCGTGAGAAGTTGAGCGCGAAGGTCGGCATGTTGTCGCCGAGGTAGTTGACCCAGAAGATCAGGTCTTCCGGCAGGGCGGCGCTGTCGCGCCAGGCCACCCAGCCGACGCCCGGGTAGACGAGGCCGTACTTGTGCCCCGAGGCGTTGATCGAGGCCACGCGCGGGAGGCGGAAGTCCCAGACGAGGTCGGGGTCGATGAATGGCGCGATGAACGCGCCCGAGGCGCCGTCCACGTGCACCGGGATGTCGAGGCCGGTCTCGGCCTCGAAGGCGTCGAGCGCCTCGCAGATCTCCTGCACAGGCTCGTAGGAGCCGTCGAAGGTCGAGCCGAGGATCGCGATCACGCCGATCGTGTTCTCGTCGCACCGCTTGACGGCCTCCTCCGCCGAGAGGGTGAAGCGGTCGCCCTCCATTGGCACGAGCCGCATCTCGACGTCCCAGTAGTTGGCGAGCTTCTCCCAGCACACCTGGACGTTGATGCCCATCACGAGGTTCGGCTTGTCGGCCGGCTTCCCCTCCGCCTTACGCCGCTGCTGCCAGCGACGCTTGAGCGCGAGCCCGCCCAGCATCGCCGCCTCGCTCGAGCCGGTCGTGGAGCACCCGGTCGCCTCGTCGGCCTCGGGCGCGTTCCAGAGCCGGCTGAGCATGTTCACGCAGCGCGCCTCGATCGCGGCGGTCTGCGGGTACTCGTCCTTGTCGATCATGTTCTTGTCGAAGCACTCCGCCATCAGCTTCTCCGCCTGCGGCTCCATCCACGTCGTCACGAACGTGGCGACGTTCAGCCGTGCGTTTCCGTCGAGCATCAGCTCGTCGTGGATGATCTGGTAGGCCACGTCCGGCGCCAGCTCGTCCTCGGGAACGTCGTGCCGCGGGATCGTCGTGCCCTCCAGCCCGAACAGCGGCTGGACGGCGACCTCCTCGTGGCGCCCTTCGTTCGTCTGCGGATGCGTGAGGGTCATCGGGGTCCTTTCGTCGTCGCGTGGATGCCAGCCTCCCGGCCGCTCGCGCCGCTGTCATCACCCGAATCGCACCATGTCGGGAATCACCCGCGCGGGACGATGTGCGCCGGACGAAGCGCAGCAATCGTCAACGCCGTCCCCGAGAGCTCGAACATCGAGATCGCCCACCGCGTCCACGAAAGCGGCGAGCACCACGAACCGCACCACCGCTGGCACGAGGTCGCGATCGAGATCGGCGAGGCGTTCCTGCTCGCGCTCGTGGCGGTTGCGACCGCTTGGTCCGGCTACCAAGCCGCGCTCTGGGACGGCCGCTCGGCGAGGCTCTATGGGACGTCGTCCAGGACCCGGATCACGGCGACGCAGAACACGATGCGCGGCGGGCAGGAGCAGCTCTACGACGCCACGGCGTTCAACTTCTGGCTCCAGGCAAAGTTGACCGGGGACGCGAAGCTCGCTCGCGACTTCGAGAAGCGGTTCCGCCCCGAGTACCGCCCCGCCTTCCGCGGCTGGCTCGCGACGGATCCCTTCGTCAACCCGCGGGCGCCGGCAGGGCGATCTTCATGCCGCAGTACCAGAACAGGCGGAACGAGCGCGGCACCGAGCTGGACAGGCGCGCCTCCGAGGGTCGCGATCGCCACGTACCCGCGGCTCTGAACCGGCTTCGTCCCGAACGGACGATGCCGCCCACCTTCCCGCCGTGTTGACTGGCGGCTAAACAAAGGAGAAGACCATGTGCCGCTGGCTCGCATATTCGGGATCCCCCGTCAGCATCGAGACGCTGCTCTACAAGCCCGAGCACTCGCTGATCGACCAGAGCCTTCATTCGAAGCTGGGAGCGGAGACGACGAACGGCGACGGCTTCGGGATCGGCTGGTACGGGGCCCCGGACACCCCCGGCGTCTACCACAGCATCGAGCCCGCCTGGAACGACCGCAACCTGCATGACCTGGCCGCTCACATCGAGTCGCCCCTGGTGTTCGCGCACATCCGGGCAGCGATCGGCTCGGTCGTCCAGGAGACGAACTGCCACCCGTTCCGCCACGGACGGTGGCTCTTCATGCACAACGGCTTCATTGGCGACTTCCAGCAGGTCAAGCGCGATCTCGTGCTCGCCGTCGACCCGTCGCTGTACCCGTCGATCGAGGGCTCGAGCGACACCGAGGTGTTCTTCCACCTCGCGCTGACGTTCGGGCTCGAAGACGATCCTCCGGCTGCGGTCGCGTCTGCGGTCGGGCTGATCGAGGAGGTGGGCAAGAAGCACGGCGTCGAGCACCCGATCCAGATGACGGTCGCCACCACGAACGGCGAGAGCGTCTGGGCGTTCCGGTACTCGAGCGAGCGCAACTCACGGTCGCTCTTCTACTCGACGACCCTCCCGACGCTGCTCGAGCTGCATCCCGAGCTCGAAATCCTCCGCGGCCTCTCGGAGGAATCGCGCCTGATCGTCTCCGAGCCGCTGCGCGACCTCCCCGGAGCGTGGAACGAGGTGCCGGAGTCCAGCTACGGCATCGTGCAGCCGGGGCAGGACGAGCTGCTCCCGTTCACGCCGAAGGCGCCGACGAAGTCCACCCAAGTCCCGACGCCCGCCTAGGAGCGTCGAGCGAAACGATTAGCGAAACAGCCTCAAGCGGTCGCCGCCGATCATCCCGAGTGGACGATGCGCGGTCGCATCGATAACGACGAGGCTGGCTCGACCGTCAGAAGGAGCGTGGTGTCGCGCCGTCGAGGGAGTGCGCGGCTCCGCGCCGCCCCGCAACTGGAAGGGAGTCACGATGGAGGAACAGACGAACGAGAGCCCGGTGCTCGAGCTGCTCGGAAAGATGACCGCGGACTCGATCGAGGCCTCGAGCCTCGACCCGAAGACGCTGATGCTCGTGCGGATCGCCGGCCTGGTCGCAGTCGATGCCCCGCCAGCGTCCTACCTCCTGAACATCGGCACCGCCGGGGAGGCCGGCGTCGATGCCGAGGAGATTCAGGGACTGCTCGTCGCGCTCGCCCCAATCGTCGGCACCGCGCGGATCGCCTCTGCGGCCACGAAGCTCGTGCGGGCGCTTGGCCTCGCGATTGACATTGCCGAGCTCGAGGAGGCCGAAGCCGCGCACGGGGCGTAAGAACGAGCACGGGCGGCGCAAACCGTCCCCTGCCGGGGACGACGGGCATGGCCGCAGGCGCGAATCGGCTCGAGCCGAGCCAGGTTAAGGCGGCGCGCGTACGCTGACTAGGCTCTTGCCCTGGGCTGAGGAGGAGGGGCTGACGAGCGCCAATGGACACCGGAGAGTGGTGATCACCGGGCTCGGCGCGGTGACGCCGCTTGGGAGCGACGTCGCCACGAGCTGGGAGCGCCTGATCGCTGGTCGCTCCGCCGCCGGCGCGATCACGGCGTTCGATCCAAGCGCGTTCACGGTCCGGTTCGCCTGCGAGGCGAAAGACTTCGACCCGACCCGGTGGATCAACTACAGGCAGGCGCGGCGGATGGGACGCTTCGCGCAGCTGGTCGTCGCGGCCGCGCGCGAGGCCGAGGCGGACGCCGGGCTCGAGCTCGGGAAGGAGGCCGACCGGATCGGCGCCTCGATCGGGAGCGCCATGGGCGGCCTGCACGATTTCGAGGTTTGCTGCGAGACGCTGCTCGAGCGGGGACCCAAACGCGTGAGCCCGTTCGCGATCCCGATGATCGTGCCGAACATGGGCGCTGCCTGGGTCTCGATCGAGCTCGGGACGCGCGGCCCGCTCGGCTCCCAGTGCACCGCCTGTGCGGCCTCGCAGATGGCGATCGGCGAGGGTCTGGACGCGATCCGACTCGGGCGCGCGGAGGTGATGTTCTGCGGCGGCACGGATGCAGCGATCACGCCCGCCGGGATCGCCGGCTTCGCCGCCATGCGCGCGCTCTCGCGCCGGAACGGCGATCCGGCGACCGCGAGCCGGCCCTTCGATGCCGACCGTGACGGCTTCGTCATGGCCGAGGCGGGCGCGATCCTCGTGCTCGAGGAGCTCGAGCACGCGAGCAAGCGCAAGGCGGAGATCTACGCGGAGCTAGCCGGCTACGGCGTCTCCTCGGACGCCAAGCACATCACCGAACCCGATCCGAGCGGCGAGCAACCCACACGGGCGATGCGGATGGCGTTCGCCGACGCCGGGATCAGCCCCGACGAGATCGACTACGTGAACGCGCACGGGACTTCGACCCCGCTCGGCGACGCGAGCGAGACGCGGGTGCTCAAGCTCGCGCTCGGCGAAGAGACGGCGAAAGGGACGCCCGTCTCCTCGACAAAAGGGGCGACCGGCCACTGCCTTGGCGCAGCCGGCGCCGTCGAAGCGATCTTCTGCACGCTCGCGATCGCTGACGGCGTGCTCCCGCCGACGATCAACTACGAGACCCCCGATCCCGCCTGCGACCTCGACTACATCCCGAACGAGGCGCGCGAGGGCAACGTCCGGATCGCGGTCTCGAACTCGTTTGGCTTCGGCGGGCACAACGCCTGCCTCGTGCTGCGCCGTTTCGATGGATAGCCCTGGATCCGACGTTGCGCGGCTCTCGCGAAGCATTCGCGGTCGGTTGCCGAGAAACCGGTGTCGTTCCGCTTCGGAGCTTGCGCGTGAACCGAGTCAAAGGGCATCGGGACGCCATGCCGTCTGGATGTCGAACCCCATCGCACCGAGATTACAATCGGCTGATGGCAATGGACGTAGTTGCTCAACGTCTGAAACTCGGTGACGTCATCCTGATAGCCGTTCCGGACCGGGAACGTGAAGTTGAGGCGAGGGTGGTCCGGGAGATCGATCGTACGAGCACATCAGTACGCGCGACATTGCGCGTGAAGGGACGCGAGGACTTCGTCAAGGAATGGCCTCTCGGCGAGCTTGTCACCGTCGTTCGCGGTCCGTGAGCCCGATCGTCACTCGCCGCTCGCGGCGGGTATCGGGCTCCTCCAGCATCACGAGCGATTCCGCGACGCCCCCCCGGCCCCCTAACCTACGTCTTCTGCCCGTGTGAGCGCGAGCGCCGCTCGTGGAGCGTGGCGTTGAGGACGGCGGCTCCTACGATCACGCGTCCCACGAAGAAGAAGGCGAGCAGGAGGGTTGCCGCGGTCCCGAGCGCGCCGTAGGTGCTCGTCTTCGACTGGATCAGGTGGCCGAGGATCAGGACGTTGAAGACCAAGACGCCGCTCAAGCCGATCGCGTAGAAGAGCGATCCCGGGATCAAGTCCGTCCAGCGGGCGTTGGCGTGGGACACCTCCAGGGACACGATCAGCCAGAGCCCAGCCACGGCGAGCACGAAGGCGGTCAGCGTGGCGATGCCCCCGAGCAGCGTCTGGTGCTTCACGGCGCCTACACCGGCGACGAGTAGAAGCTGGCCGACGAGCACCGCGCCGAAGACCCCGAACGAGTGAGTACTGACCTTGACCGAGGCCGCCGAGCGCTCCCAGGCGAGCGAGTGCGTGATCGCGACCGCTCGGAGTAGGACGCGCGTCGCGTAGAGGAGCACGAAGAGGGAGCTCAATGCGACCCACCAGCTGGAGGCGCCCTTGGAGGTGCTCGCGACCTGGTTGGTGACGACCCCGGCCAGGCCGACCGAGTTCGAGATCAGTTGCGGCTCGACGCCCAGCGCGCTGGCCAGCAGCCCGAGGCCGGAGACGATGAAGAAGGCGAGCGGCAGGACGAACACGAACAGGCGGTAGGAGAGCGCCCCGGCGAGCAGGTTGCCGCCGATCTGGGAGTCTCGCTCGATCGTCTCGAAGGTGGCATCGAGCGCCGGGGAGTGTCTGCGGGCATCCTCGACCCAGCCTCGGAGCCCACGCGCGTGCTCGACCCAGAGCGTCAGGCGCCGAAGCAGCGTTCGCCGCGGCGGCGGGAGCTTCATCTGCGCCGAGCCCTGCGTGTCAGGAGGAGAGGACATCGCCGCCGCTCAGGAGGCGAGGGCCCTCTTCTCGGTGGTGCTAGAGGTGGTCGCGCCGCGGCGTTGCCTCTCGCTTTGCCGCCAGCTCGCCCAGACCGGCGAGAAGACCGCGCAGACCAGCGACATCGTGATCATGATGAAGATCCAGCCGATCGTCGTGAGCACGACCCCGAAGGAGCCGAACGCCGTCCCGTTTGCGTTTAGGGTCGGCGGCAGGAAGAAGGGGGAGGTAGCGGTGGCGCCGCCGAGCACGAGGGTGGCAAGGAGCGCGCCGGGAAGCAGGGCGCGGACGCCGACCTTCCGGTGCAGGAGGAAGCGCGGCACCCAGAGCCAGAAAGCGGTCGAGCCCACCAGCCAGACCGGCAGGAGAACGTACCAGCCTGTAGCGCGGAGTTCCCCGGCGGAGACGACGACGAGCGCGATCACGCCGGTCATGACGAAGAAGAAGATCGCGAACAGCCCCTGGTCTGCTGCCGAGCCGACCTCGACCCGCCAGGCACGGGCGTAGACGTCCCGGTAGATCTGGCCGATCCCGATCCCCCAGATCAGGAAGCTGACGACCACCGTGATCGTCGCCGCCAGCTTGTTGGAAGAGGCGCTGCCGAAGGTGTCCTGGACGAGGCTGGCGGTCGACCCGGTCAGCTTCAGGTGAGAGATCAGACGCTCCGCGAAGGCGTTCGTGTCGCTTCCCGAGGAGTGGAACAAGGCGACGGCCACGAGCGCGGCCGGCAAGACCGAGAGCGACGAGTAGACGGTAGCCGCACACCCCGAGTTGCGGCTGGCCGCGAAGTAGGCGCGGAACCACTGCAGCGCGAGCCGGCCCAAACGGGTATCGACCCGGCCGCTGAGCCAGTCCTGCACCGCCTTGACCCTTCCGCGTACCGCTGTCTCGCCGTTGCCCATGTAGTCGACAGTAACCCCCCGGCGCACGAACAACCATCGGTGATTAGCCGTACATCGAATCCGTCATTCGCCCGCAGCTGAGGCCGCTGCACCCGCCTAGCGCCGCCGGCGCACATCTGGAACTAGGGTAGACGCATGCGCCGCGTCACACGCCCGAATCTGATCGAGCGGCGCATGCCGCGCTTCCTGCGCGAGCCTCCCTCCGTTCGGACTGCCGCCGGCGTCATCGTCACGGCCACGGCGAGGGTATCGCCTTCCTCACGATCATCATCGCCGCGATCACCTCGACGTTCGTCGCCCGAGCTGAAGCCGAGCGCGAGGCCGCGGAGGGCGTGGAGGAGGACAAGACGGAGGCGCGAATCGAGGCCGCGCTCGACGACCTGCGGACGCGTCTGGATCGCGTCGAGGCGATGCTCTCTCGCCTCACCGGACCGTGAAGTACCGGCTCAGGCTGCTACGAGCCGAGGCGAAGCCGAACGCCCTAGACGGACTGTGTCATCTCCGGCGGCCTCATGAAGGTGCCGAAGATCCAGAGGATCGGGAAGAAGATCCCGAAGAAGAACAGGGAACTGACCCGTCGTTTCGAGGCGATCGTCGCGCCAAAGGGTCGAGCGTGACACCGGGGCCTGCCCCGATCCGGGGGCTGTGGGAACTACCGCGCGACTGACGTGCGTGCACCACTCGGCGGGCGCAGCGACTAACCCACGACGCGCATCTCGTAGCGGCTGATCTTGCCGTCTCGGATCGTGACCTCGATCTGCCGGACGCGCTCGTGGGCGAACTCGGCCGTCTGCTTCCAGCGGTAGACCTCGCGCACCTCACAGCCAACGCGGCCCTCACCGCGGTCCTCGAACTCGCCCGGCTCCAACTCGGCGTCGAGGTTCTCGGGCGGGAAGCCCCAGATCAGTTCGTTGCGCACCTCGTCGATTCCGCGCAGGGCTCGCCTGGGGGTGACCCATTCCACGTCCTCTGCGAGAAGGGGGTACACC
This sequence comes from uncultured Actinomycetes bacterium, assembly GCA_963719275.1. GTDB lineage: Bacteria > Actinomycetota > Thermoleophilia > Gaiellales > Gaiellaceae > AC-32. The sequence continues at coordinate 76,712 of CAVRBT010000002.1, forward strand.
GGCTCGCGGTCACCGGTCTTTAGAGAGGCCGCGATCGCGTCGAGGAAGCGAATTGCAATCTCGACGTCTTCGGCGGCCATCCAATCGATCTTAGAGCGCCGTAAGCCGCTGCGCCGAGCCGGCCATGCCTGGCGCGGGCGAGAGCCCGAGCCGGCTGACCCGGGCTTTCCCGATCCTCAGCTGGCTGCCGTCCTATCAGCGGGCGTGGCTGGGGCGTGACGGTGTCGCGGGCCTGATCGTCATCTGCCTGCTCGCCACGATTTGGCTACCGGCGGTCTCGCGACCGGGTACCTTTCCCTGGCCGAGGCTCCTCCGCTGTAGGCGGTGAGGCAATGGCAACGGTGGGTAGATTCGGACGCCGTTCTCCCCAATTTTGCGCGACCTGCACGAGTTCCCGACAAGGGGCGTAGGTAGCGATGGCAAGGACCGATCTTCAGCCGAGCACGCAGCCACGCTCCTTGCGTGACCGTGCTTCGTCGGCGGGGAAGGGTGCCGGCGCCAACGCCCGGAAGACAAGCCGTGCGCTCGTCGAGGCCGTCGGCAAGCTCGCGCACAAGGCAATCGACCGCGTGCTGCTCACCGAGGAGCGTGTCACCTCGGCCGCCGAGGGCGAGCGGTTCCTCGCCGGCAAGACCGACAGGGAGGCACTTGCGGGAGATATCCAGCGAGTGGTCGTGCTCGCCGTGCCCGTCGTCCGCAGACTGGTTCGCGGCGCCCGCCTGACGAGGGTGCCTTGGGTGATGGTTGCCTCGAGTGCCGTCTCGATCGGGATTGGCGTCCGCACCGGCGTGCGGGAGCTGCAGGTGCTCGCCTCGCTCGTGGCCCACCGACTCGAGCAGGCGACCGGCGCGCCGAGCGACCCGGCACTCGTCGAGAAGCTGGCGATCGATCTCTACCTCGATCCGAAGCGCACCCCCCGGCTGGCCGACGACAGGCTGCGCCTCGTTCGACTGACCCGCAAGTGGGTGTTCAGCGGGGCTTTCGGCCGGAAAACGTCGAAACGCGCCTCCAAGGCCCTCGTTGCCGCCGAGCGACTCGACGCGGCCGCGCTCTCCGCGCGCTGGGCCACGGTGCCTCGGCGCGGGGGCGGGTCAACCGGGAGCCAGCCCCGAACCGACACCGACTGATCTGGAACGCTGCGCGCCAGGTCGTTGGGGCCACACCCAGCCCTACAGCAAGCGCCTGAGCTGGCCTGCCCGGTGCTTCGGGAGCTTGCCCGCCATCGACCGCGCCCGGTCCTCGACCTCGCGGAGGGCTAGGGCGCTGGCCGGTAGGCCGGCGGATCTTCACGAAGAACCTCCTCGATGTCGACGAAGATGCCGTCGCATCTGTCTTGGACAGTTTGCGAAACGTGCGGGCCAGGGAGCCAGAACGCCGTCGCCAGGCGGAGTGCTAGTCGGACGGGGCTGGTAACTCCGGCGATCCTTCGGCCAGGAGCCGATCGTCCGGGTGCGCATCCGCCGCGGCCGACTCGGCGGGGAAGGGAGCGCCGTCGTCGTAAATGACGACGGTGCCGGCGAGGAAGTCCTGCAGGGCGCGCCGCCGGTCGTCGACCAGCGCCGGCAGGAAGCCCGTGAACAGCAGAAGGATTGCCAGGCCGAGCCCGACCAGGCGCAGCAGCGAGCGTCCAAACCCGGGCGCGGAGCCTGTACGGTCGATGACGCGGAGGTTCATCAGCCGCATCCCAAGCGTCTGCCCAGCCGTCGACCAGAACCCGACGAAGTACGCGAGTTCCACGAGCAGCGTCGCGACGGCTATGAACGTGCCCACTGCCGCAGCCGGCCGCGGTTTCCACACGAGCGATACGACGAGCCCGATCACGGCGATCCCGGTCAGGGCGATCATCAACACGAGTGCAGCGTCAACGGCAAGCGCCAACCCCCGGGTCGCGATGCCCCCGTACGGGACCGACCGCGTCCCACCGCGGGCGACCCGCGGCCGGGGCGGTCGGCGGAACCAGCGGCGGGGCCTGCGCTCGGTCGCATCGTCGAGCCGGACCAGGCGACGACGGAGACCCACTGCCATTTCCTCGGCAAGCGATCTCGACTGCCCCATGAGGGCCGCGCGCAGCTCGGGACTCGACAGGACCTCAGTGAGCGCACGCCGAAACGCCTGGCTGCGCACCATTCGGTCCGTGAGGTCGAGCGTCAGCCGGCTTTCCAGCGCCTCGCCCAGAAGCCGCTCCAAGGCGGGACTCGCCAGAACTTGCGCTACGACCCGCTCCGTCCGCTCAGCCTCGCGTGCCGACGCTCTCTCCCCCTCGAGATCGGCGCTCGCGAGCGCCTCGGCCACGACCCGCGCCACGACCTCGTGCTCTATGAGCGACCGGGCAACTGCTTCCGGCAACGGTCCGGCCATGACACCGTCGACGACCTGCCCCGCCTCGGGCGCTGCGAGCACCTCCCCGGCAACGGTCTCGAGCCGGTGGCGGGCGTCGACCTCGGCGCTGCGGCCGGTCTCGGCGAGACGTTCGGCGGGACTTCGAAACGGTGCGACGAGCGGTGAGCGCGCTACCACCCGCGCGGGGAAGAGCGCCAGGCGAGCCGTCGTCGCCCCGATCCGACCGGTCGTCACGGCCAGGCCCACGACGACGTTTCGCCCCTTCGTCGCACGCTCCATGCAGCCAGCTTGGCAGACCCTCGCGGGCCTAGTGACCTGAGTCGTTGATCCGCTGGCAGTAGGCGGCGAGGCTGTCGAGGATCTCGTCGGCGGTCTTGTGCCAGACGAACGGCTTGGGGTCGTCGTTCCAGTTGCTGATCCAGGTCCGGATCGAAGCGACGAGGTCGCGGACCGAGCGGTGGGCGTTGCGCTTGATCCACTTCGTCGTCAGCTCCGCGAACCAGCGCTCGACGAGGTTGAGCCAGGAGCTGTAGGTCGGGGTGAAGTGGAGCGTGAAGCGCGGATGCCGCACGAGCCAACGCTGGATCGACGGCGTCTTGTGTGTCGAGGAGTTGTCGAGCACGACGTGCACGTCGAGGTGGGCCGGCACCGAGGCGTCGATCAGGTCGAGGAAGCGCCGGAACTCCTCGGCGCGATGCCGCGGCGTCATCTCCGCGAGCACCTGCCCGGAAGCAACGTCGAGGGCGGCATAGAGGTTGGTGGTGCCGTTGCGGATGTAGTCGTGGGTCTGACGCGCCGGCACGCCCGGCATCAGCGGCAGCACCGGCGCCGAGCGGTCGAGCGCCTGGATCTGAGCCTTCTCATCGACGCAGAGCACGACCGCAGCCTCGGGCGGGTTGAGGTACAGCCCAACGATGTCTTTGACCTTGTCGATGAACTGCGGATCCGGGGAGAGCTTGAATGTCTCCGTCTGGTGCGGCTTCAGCCCGAACGCCCGCCAGATCCGACTGACCGCCGACTGGCTCATCCCAGTCGCGGCGGCCATCGACCGCGTCGACCAATGCGTCGCACCGGCCGGCTGCTCCTCGAGCGTCTTCACGATCACCCGCTCGACATCGGCATCTGTGATCGTGCGCGGCTTGCCCGGCCGCGGCTCGTCATGCAGCCCGTCCAGCCGGCGCCGCGCAAACCGCCCGCGCCACCTGCCGACCGTGTTGTGGTTGCAGCCAAGCTCCGCCGCGATCTCCTTGCTCGCACGGCCCTCCGCGGCCGCCAAGACGATCCGACAGCGAAACGCGAGCGCCTGAGAGCTCTTCGGTCTGCGAGCCCAACGCTCCAACACCTCGCGCTCCTCAGTAGTGAGCACAACCTCAGCACGAACGGCCATAACCGCCCCCAATCGTCGTCGATGACCATGACGACTTCGAGGTCAACCAGCGGGACCCTGCGAACTAGCGACTCAGGTCACTAGCAAACCGGGGGCAACCTCACGTCATACGGGCCGTCCAGCGAGGAGAACGCCCCACTGAACGACGCGTCTGATGCTCGCTACGGGGCCTGCTCGCCTTCGCTCGCGGACTGAGCTGGATGCTCAGCCTGCTCGCTCTCGACCGGCGCCGCTGCCTTGCTCGTTCGACGGGCGGTCGACGGCTTGGCGCGGGTGGATGCCCTGCGCGCAGGCGCCTTGTTCGGCCTCTCGAGCGAGTCGAGGCGCTTCTCCAGCGCGGTCACGCGCCGGGAGAGCGGGTCGACCGTGCGCAACTTCGTCGCGACGTCGTCGAGCCGTTCGCCTACTCGGTGCATCACCCCGACAACCGCACGACGTGGCAGGTCGACCAGCCGTCGAAGCGCGTCCTCGCCGGCGTCGGCGAGTCTCGAGATGGCGTCCTGGTCCTGGGTCCTCCTCGTCTCGGCCACGCTGAAGACGATAGCGCGTTCGGCGCGAGTCTTCTCACCGCACGTGTCGACGACTGCCAAACTGATCGTGTGGAGGTTCGGGGGCTCGTGGTCGACGGTGCAGCGATCGACTATCGGGTCGCCGGCGAGGGCGAACCGGTCGTCCTCGTACACGGGCTGTCCGGCTCCTGGCGCTGGTGGAGCGCGGTGCTCGAGCCGCTGGCCGAGCGCCACTGCGTGTACTTGCCCGACCTGCCACGGCTTGGACGGCAGCTTCCGGCCGCCGAGCTGACAGGCTGGCTCGGGCGCTGGCTCGACGCGGCGGCGCTCGAGAGCGTGGATTTCGTCGGTCATTCGCTCGGCGGGCTGATCGCGGCGGAGCTGGCGGCGGAACAACCGCAGCGTGCGCGCCGTCTTGCGCTCGTCGCCCCGGCTGGAATCCCCTGCGGGCACACCTTGCTCAGTCGCGGCCTGCGGTTGCTCGGGACGCTCTACGACGTCCGTGGACGGCTACCGAGAATCGCCGGCGACGCTATGCGCGCCGGGCCCCTCAGCCTCTTGCGCGGGGCCCACTTCGCATCCCACCGAGATCTGACCGTCGAGCTCGACTCGGTTCGTGCCACCACGCTGCTCGTATGGGGTGACCACGACCGCCTTCTTCCCGCCCGGATTGCCTCGGAGTGGCAACAAATCTTGCCCGGCTCCCGGATCGTCCGCCTCCGATGTGGGCACGTGCCGATGTGGGAAGCGCCACTGGAGCTGGCCTCCTGTTTGCTCGCCTTCCTCGACGAGGAGCTCGTGGACGATCCTCGCGACGAGCTCGGGCCGGGTGTAGTGGACGGCGTGCGGCTCGCACGGGACGACGACGAGCCGACTCCGCGGTAACAGGGCGACGGCCTTTTCCGCCCATACCTGTCCAACGAACCCATCGTTCTCGCCGCGCACGACAACCGTCGGCTGCGCGATGAGCGGTAGCCGCTGCTCGATCCGGTCGGCGAGCGCCGACCGAGCGGTCGCCAAGAGCGCACCGACGCCGAAAACGGCGTCGTCCCGCGCGGCGACTGCGAGCAGCGACCGCGGCTCCCGCCCTGCATCACGCAGCCCACCGAGGAGCTGGTGGCGCGCAGCGCGCCGCTGCGGATCGACTGTCGGACCGACGAGCACCATCGGCCCCACGCGCCCCGGTTGGCGCACGGCGAGCTCGGTGACGATCTGACAGCCCATCGAATTGGCCACGAACGCCGGACGGTGGAGTCCGGCCGCGTCTAGCCACCCGGCGAGCGCGGCGGCAAGCCCCGCAATGCCGAGCGGGGTTCGCGGGCGCTGGCTACGCCCGTACCCGGGCAGGTCCGGCGCGAATACGGAGAAGGAAGAGGCAAGCGACCGTGCGAGAGGGAGCATGTAGGTGCCCGAGACCCCGTAACCGTGTACGAGCACGACGGGTGTTCCTCGCCCACCCGCGCGCGCGTGGATGCCGAGGCCGGACACCTCGAGCCACCGGCTCTCGATCGGCCAACGAACACGCTCTCGCAGCTCAGGTTCGGCGGCGAGGCGCAAGGTTTCCGACGATCGCCTCATCGTGCCAGGAGACCAACAAGCTATGGCCACAGCATCCTCCCAACCGGATGATGCTCGGTTCGGTTCGAATTGGTTTCGTCGGCCTGTGCGCGTATCCGAGTCTGCACCGGTCGACGGCGCATGGTGAAACGCGTGATCATCGCCTCTCACAGAGGCTTCTGCGCTGGCGTGGAGCGGGCGGTCGAGACCGTGGAGCGCGCGCTCGAGATCTACGGGCCGCCCGTCTACGTGCGCAGGCACATCGTCCACAACACCCACGTCGTCCGGGACCTGGAAGCGCGAGGCGCCGTTTTCGTCGAATCTACGGCGGCCGTTCCGAAGGGTGAGAGACTCGTTCTCGCCGCACACGGCGTCGCTCCCGAGGTCTACCGCGATGCCGCCGCGCGCGACCTGGTCACGATCGACGCGACGTGTCCGCTCGTGAGGAAAGTACACGCCGAGGTGCGCCGCTTCGCCGCCGCAGGCTATTGCGTGATCCTGATTGGCCACGCCGGCCACGACGAGGTCGTCGGCACGACGGGCGAGGCGCCCGAGGCGGTCGTGTTGGTCGAGACGCTCGAGCAGGTGGACGCGGTCGAAGTCCCCGACCCGAAACGCGTCGCCTACGTAACGCAGACAACCCTCTCGATCGACGAAACCGCGGACATCATTGCTGCGCTTCACGAGCGATTTCCAACGATCGTCGGGCCGCGGAAAGACGACATCTGCTACGCAACCACGAATCGCCAGCTCGCCGTGAAGGAGCTGCTCCCGCAGATCGACGTGCTGCTCGTGATCGGCTCTAGGAACAGCTCGAACTCGAATCGGCTCGTCGAGACGGCACGAACCACCGAGGTCGTGGCCTACCTGATCGAGGACGAGAGCGAGATAGACGAGGCGTGGCTCGAAGGCCTCGACAGCGTTGGCCTCACCTCCGGGGCTTCTGCTCCTGAGAAGCTCCTCGTGCGCGTATGCGACTGGTTCCGAGCGCGTGGCGTGACCGAAATCGCGCCCTTCGCGTCGCGCTCCGAAGCCGTTTTTTTCAAGCTCCCGGTCGAAGTGGTTCGGGCGGCGGCACGCTGATCAACCCGAGGCTCACGGGCGGCTGACAAGACGAGGCGTCCTCGTTCAAGGACCGCCCACGACGGTGACAGTGCTCGGGCTAGAACGTTTCGCTAGACCCTCCTAGGCCTCACTCAGGCACGAGCGTATGCCCGGCGTCGTCTGACGGCGCCGGGCGCTCGAGCTCCTGCTCACGCAGGCAGGGTCCTCTCGTGGAGAGCTCAGGACGGAGGCAGCGGCAGCCCCGACAGCTGGACGAGCGACAGCACGAGCAGGGCGATGCCCAGGCCGATCAGGCCGAAGCGGACGCCCCGGTACGGGAAGTGTGTCGAGATGCCGACTAGGAAGAGGATGCTGGCCAGGACGACCGTGAGCCGGATGTACTTGTCGGCGGTCGAGCCGTCCTTCTCGCCGTCGAGAAAGGCTGCTTTGGCTTGATCGTCGAAGGCCCGAGCTTCGGCCAGACCGGGCCGCTTGTACTGCGGCATGTACGTCGGCCCCCGCGGCGCTTCGGGGTTCGTCGCCGGCTTGGTGGCGCGCCAGGCGTCGAAGGCGACCTTGAACTCGGGCCGGAACCGGTGTTCCGCCACCCGCATGGCGGTCTTGTTGCCCACGGTGTAGGCCGTGAACCAGGACTCGAAGGTGGACGAGTCGAAGTCGCGCAGTTCGCCCGCGTCGGAATCCGCCCGGCTCGCCTCGATCCGAAGCTTCGACGCCGTGGCGAGCTCCACGCGCGACTCGGTCGACCACTTGGCGGCGGCGTACCCCGACCAGGCCGCTAGCAGCGCCACGACCGAGAGCAAGACGGCCTCGATGATGGAGATGAGCCGGTCGCGCCGCTCGTGCGGGTCGGCGTGCTTCGCGTGCTCGCTGATCTCTTTCCCGACCTCGCTCGCCGAAAGCCCTTCCGGCATCGAGCGAGCCTAACGCAGTCGCCGTCCGAGACGGCCCGGCCCGCCCTCCCGACCTGGAGGCGGCTCTGCGAGGCAAACTAGTCGGCCTCGCCCCTATCGGGTGATGCGCCGCCTGGTGCCCGATGTCACGCTCGGGCGACCGCAAGCACAAACTTGCGGGTATCCAGGAGGAAATCATGTGGTGGGGAATCGGAATCGGCGGCGCCATCTTGTACCTGATCCTGGCCTTCACGCTCGGGCTGATGACGCTTAGAAACAGGCACGGGTGGATGTTCTTCTTCGGGATCTTCTTCCCGGTGCTCTGGATCTTCGGCGCCTTCATGAGGCCGCCGGAGATGACACAGCCCGTCTAGGGCGTTCGACTCCAGGGCCTCGTGAGCGGCGCTCACGCCGGAGAGTTGCAGGCTGAACCGAGCCGCCCGGAAGAGGCGGCCGTCTACGAGGCCCCTGCCGTGCTTCGCTTGCTCTGGCCGATCCCCAGTACATGCCGGAGCACCTCGCGCTCTGGTCGCTCAAGCGCTTCGGCCCGAGGGCCGGGTCGGCTGTCTCGAAGCTCCGCGACTCTCATCCAGGGGCCGACTCGGGGGAGTTGGAGGCGGCGGTAATCCAGCACCAGACCCGCGTCTCGATGACCGAGGGCGCCTTCTTGGGCGGTCCCTTTATCGTCCTGCTCCCGGTCGCGTTCTGCGCGGCAATGCTCGCCCAGGCGCAGATGGCAATCGAACTGGCGGCGCTTGCAGGCTACGCGCCCGATGACGAGATGCGTGCCGCCGACCTGCTCGTCATCCAGGGCGCCTACCCCTCGACAAGAGAGGCGAGCGCGGCGCTCGCGAAAGTGACGCGAGATCCGAAGCAACGCGAAGGCAAGAGGCTGCCCCGCGGCACCCGCATCAACATGGTCAAGCGCATGGCCTACATGCTCGGGCTCCTCGGTTCGAGCGACGAGAAGCCGAGCCGGCTTCGGTCGGTGCTCCAGATGGGCTTGCTCGGGGTGGTGTTCCTGGTCGGACTCGTGCTCCCGCTCGTCTGGGTCCCGTACATGGCGTACGCGTTCCGCAGGAGCGGGCTTCAGATGGGCGCACGCGCCAGCGAGTTCTACGCCGAGCGCAGGAGCGAGGAGGCCGGGGTGACCGTGCGAAAGGCTCCGACCGTGCGGATTGCAATGTCCGCGGGGGTCATTCGCATGCTGGCGCTGATCGCCGTGCCAGTCATCGTTGCGGTGATCGCCATCTTCACCGGGGTCGACATCGGCACCGGCAAGTTGCTCAGCGCCGCGATCTTCCTGATCGTCGTCTCGGTCCTGGTCACGCTCGCCTGGTTCGGCTATCACCGGTGGCGCCGGCGGCGCCGGTCGTCGGCGCGGCCCGTCGCAGCCTGAGCCGGTACGTCACGGTCCGGTGAGGCGAGCGAGCATCGCCTCGACGCGATCCAGACGCGTCCGCAGGTCGTCGAGTGCGGCCTCGATTCGCTCCTCCGCCTTGTCCTCCTCCGCGCCCTCCGCGGCCTCCGCGGCCTCGCGCTCGGCTTCCGCTCGCGCGACGAACGTCGAGGTGATCGCCGCGATGATGATCGTGAGGAAGGCGATACCCTCGAGCATCACGAACGTGGCGACGATCCGCCCGGAGGGGTGCGTGGGGGTCACGTCTCCGTAGCCCACCGTGGTGACGGTCTGCAGGGCCCACCACATGCCCACCCAGACGTTCGGGTACTCATCGTGGTCGAGCAGCCGCATCGCGACACCGCCGCCGACGACCACGATCGCCGTGGCCGTGACGATGACGCCGGCGGCAGTCCGAACGGAGGGAGGCTCGCGCAGGAAGCGCGACATGCGCCGCTCGATCAGATTCGGGCGCGCGACGCGGGGCATGCGTCTACCCCGGGGCATGCGTCTACCCTAATTCCAGATGTGCGCCGGCGGCGCTAGCAGTCCGCTGAAGGTGTTGCTTGCAGCGACAGCCCGCCAGCCCGGGGAGGTTGCAGACGAGCGGTCCAGATGCGGAATGGCTGCTGATTGAAATCTTGCGCGGGTTCGATTCTTCTGGCCTCCCACTTTCTGGCTCAACCGAGCCGTTCTAAGAGTCAGCGTCGGGGGAAGAATTCGCCGTAGGCGCCACAGACGGTCGCTCACCGGAATCGCACACTGGCTCTAACCGCTAAGCCTGAGATGATCGCGGGCGTGGACGAGGAGCGCCAGCGCTCGCGCGCCGTGGTGGGGCGTGAGGGAATGGAGACCACCTTGGGACGTGCGGTCGGCGACTGTCCGTGGTGGGGATGACCTCAACGTCACGCTGCAGCGGCACCCGTATTCGTCCCTTCCGGATGATGGCGTTCGTACCGCAGCGCCGTAGCCTCCGGAGGGATGAGCACGACCGACATCCGGACGGTAGCGGCCGCGCCGCCGGCCTTCCACCTGCTCGCGAAACCGACCGGCGCGGTCTGCAACCTCGACTGCTCCTACTGCTTCTTCCTCTCCAAGGAGATGCTCTACCCGGGCAGCCGCTTCCGCATGGCGGACGAGCTGCTCGATGCCTACCTCCGCCAGCTGATCGAGTCGCATGCGCGCGTTCCCGAGGTGACGGTCGCGTGGCAGGGCGGCGAGCCGACGCTGATGGGGCTCGACTTCTTCCGCCGTTCCGTGGAGCTCGCGGAGCGGTACCTGCGGCCCGGCCAGCGCGCCGCCTACACGATCCAGACAAACGGCACGCTGATCGACGAGGAGTGGGCGGCCTTCTTCCGGGAGCACGGCTTCCTCGTCGGGGTCTCGATCGACGGCCCACGCGAGCTGCACGACGCCTACCGGGTGAACAAGGGCGGCAAGGGCTCGTTCGACGACGTGATGCGCGGGCTCGCGCGCCTGCGCGAGGCCGGCGTGGAGTGGAACGCCCTGACGACCATCCACGCCGCCAACGGCGACCACGGCCGCGAGGTCTATTGCTTCCTCCGTGACGAGTGCAGCGCACGCTTCGTCCAGTTCATCCCGATCATCGAGCGGGTCTCGGAGGCCGACGAGGACGGCACCGTGCCCTGGAGCTCGTGGCGCGACCGGCCGCTCTACGTCCAGGAGGGAAACCGAGTCACCGGCCGCTCGGTCACGGCGGAGCAGTACGGCCGCTTTCTGATCGACGTCTTCGAGGAGTGGGTGCGCCGTGACGTCGGCGAGGTGTTCGTGCAGATGTTCGACGTCGCCCTTGCGAACTGGGCCGGCGAGCCGCCCGGGCTCTGCATCCATTCGGAAACGTGTGGGCTCGCGCTCGCGCTCGAGCATACGGGCGACCTCTACTGCTGCGACCACTTCGTCGAGCCCGAGTACAAGCTCGGCAACATCCGCGAGACACACATGCTCGAGCTCGTCGCCGGGGAGCGGCAGCGGCAGTTCGGGCGTGACAAGCGCGACACGCTGCCGCAGTACTGCCTGGAGTGCGACGTCCGTTTCGCCTGCCACGGCGGCTGTCCCAAGGATCGCTTCATCGAGACGCCGGACGGCGAGCCCGGCCTCAACTACCTCTGCGCCGGCTACAAGGCGTTCTTCCACCACGTCGACGGCCCGATGCGCTTCATGACCGACCGGCTCGGGCGCGGCCGCGCGCCGTCGGAGATCGTGGCGCGGTACGCCGCCGAGGACGCGCGCCGTGGGCGGAACGAGCCCTGCACCTGCGGCTCCGGGCGTAAGTGGAAGCACTGTCACGGCTCTCCCCCGACAGGCAACGGCGATGGCCTCGCGAACTCGATTTGACGGGCCTCGGCCCGCGGAGCCACCGCCCGAGGTCCCCGAGGCCGGCAGCGCCTCGGCCGCACCCGTCTAGCCTCAGAGCAGCTCGCTGAGGCCGTCGGCGACGAGGGCAACCCCGAAGACGATCAGCAAGACCATGGTCACCTCATGGCGGTGCGTCTTCAACCAGTCCTCTCCATCGTCAAGCCACTCGCGTGCCCGCGGTCCCGCGACGAGGTAGACGGCAACCGGAACCCAGACGAGCACGCTCGCCACGACGACGTAGACCGTGCTGAGGCGAACGTCCTCGGCGCGGCTGAGTCCCGCCGCCGAGATGGTGGTCGCAGCGACGATCGAGACGGTGAGGCGCTTCGGTCCGCCGACACCCAGGGCCGCTCCGATCGAGAACGCTCCGGCCGCGTTGAGGCGCGCGAGCCTGTCGAGGAGCGCCTGCGTCCGACCCGACGCCTCGGTTTTGCGAGCCGGTAGGCCGTGTCGCACCCGCCACGCGGCTCCGAGTAGCAGCACGCCGAGCAGGAGCGCGAGGATCCCCGCGACCGTACTCTTGCTGTCCTCGCTCGGGCCTGTGGCCCCGAGGACGAGGACGATCACCACGACGACGAGCGAGCCGAGGATGAACGCGACGGCGAAGAGGAAGCCGTTGAGTCGTGCTCGGCAACTCCGCAGGACGACGAGCGTTGCCGTCAGCGCCGTCGGGCTCGCCGCGGCAAGGAGCGCGTAGAGCAGCGTTCGCACGAGGGTCTGGGCCATCGAGGAGATTCAGACGGAACGAGCAGAGCCCTGGGTCGTCCCGATTGGATGATGCATCACCAGCGCGCCACCTACGAGTGCCGGCAGGAAAGGCTGCGGCGCGCGCACTGAGAGGAGCGGACGCGCGTGTCATCCCGTTCGGACGATGCTTGCGCCGAAGAGGGGCGCAAGCATGAGACCAGTTAACCCTGCGACCCTGAGAGGTGAGCATGTTTATCGCTGCGGATTACCCGTTTCTGGACGTCTTCTGGACTATGTGCATCTTCTTCCTCTGGGTCATCTGGATCTGGCTGCTGATCATGGTCCTGTGGGACAACTTCTCTCGCCACGACCATTCCGGCTGGGCGAAGGCAGGCTGGACGCTGTTCGTCATCTTCACGCCGCTGCTCGGGGTACTTGTCTACATGATCGCGCGGCCCGCCGAAGAGCGGTCGCTTATGACCCGCGGCGCGAGCTGACTCAAGGTTTCCGCCGGCGCCGATCGTTCAATCGAGGCGGCGCCGGCGGACGACCTTAAGGTCCTTCAATGGGGTGGATCGACGCAGAGCTGGCGCTGACGGCCCTCGCCGCAATGTTGTCGCCGACCACGCTCACGTTCTCGGTGCTCGCGCTCGTCCTGGGCGATCGGCCGTTGCGAACCGGCTTGTGGTTCTACCTCGGCGCCCTGACAGCAACCCTTGGGATCGGCGTGCTCGCCGCCTTCGTCCTGGGAGACGCGGCGGCTTCCGACACGCCCAGTACCCCCAAGACGTGGGTGGCGGTGCTGGACGTCGTCGCCGGCGGCATCCTCCTGGTGTGGGCGATCCGGGTCGTTCGCCGGCCTCCCAATCCCGAGCAGACGGCGAGCGCCGTCGAGAAGATGAGCGGGATCGCGTCCTCTCCGGCCGTTGCCGTCCTGGGCGCCGGCGCGGCGCTGGCGAACCCGGGCGCCTTCATCCCGATTGCGCTGAAGGACATCTCGGAGCTGAATCCGAGCGCGACCGAGTACATCGTCGACTGGCTCTTCTTCACGCTCGTGTCGCTGCTTCCGCTCGCCCTCGCGCTCGTGATGCTGGTCGTCGCGCGCGAGCGCACCGAGAGCGTGCTGAGGAAGGCGCGGAGCTGGCTCGAGGCTCACGCGATGACGATTGCGGCTGTCATCGTGGTGCTCGTGGCGCTCTCGCTGCTGCGAAACGGCATTTCCGGACTGACGAGCTGAGTCAGTCGCCGAGCGGCGGGATGCCTTTCGCGATCAGGTCGACGCCGAAGACGAGGAACAGCACCGCCATCACCGCGGTGTTGTGCACCGCAAGCCAGGCCTTCGTCTTGTCGAGCTCGGTCTTCGCTTGCTCCCTGCCGAGCAGGTAATAGACGACCGGGCCGGCGATCGTGAGGCTGGCCACCACGACGAAGACGATCAGCGACACGACGACGTCGGTGGTTGACAGGCCGAGTTGGGCGAGGCCCGCAGCGGCTGCGACCGTCAGCATCAGGTTCTTGGGGTTCACACCTGCGAGCAGCACGCCGAGGCCGAGAGCCTTGCCGGGGCTCATTGCGTCGATGTTCGCCATCCACTTCGGCATCTCCGGCTGGACGCCGGGCGCCGGCCGGCTGCGCCAGTTGCGCACGCCGAGGAGGAGGAGCACGACCCCGAGGGCGATCTTCAGCCAGGAGATCGTGTCGGAGGCAGAGGTGCTCGTCGCGGCGTCGCTCTGGTCGGAGATCGCGTAGACGACGCCGCTCACGAACGCAAGCGCCGTCACCCATCCGAGCAGAAACATCGGCCCGTTCACTCTCGCGCGCTTCGAGAAGAGCATCAGGATGACGGCGATGATCGGCACAGGGCTGATCGCCACGCCGATCGCGAACGTCAGTACTTCGCCGATTCCCTGGCTCACGGCACGGCAGGCGCCGACGGCTGGACCTCGTCGTCCACGGTCGCGCCGTCGTCGTCGACGAGCAGCCCGAGGTCGCGGAGCTCGCGTTTGGACTTTCCCTGCAGCTTGCGCCCGAGCAGCGGCCGCCCGTCGGAGTGCAGGTACACCCCCGTCGGCTCGCGGGCGAGCGGTTCCTCCCATGCGTACCACAACGCCGTGACGCGGGCCGCATAGCCCACCACGAATGCAATCCCCGTCGCGACCCAGATGCTCGCGCCCGCCCACACCACGAGAATCCACACGAGCCCCGTGAGCGCCGCGATCGAGACGAACCACTCGCCGCGAATGAACTGCTTCGGCGTGACGCCGCTCGAGAGGTCGATGTACCACCTTCCCGCCGTCGGCCCGATCACGGCGAGCAGCAGGCAGCCAGCCACCGGGATCCCTTCCTCGATCCCTTTCTGCGCGCCGACGATCGCGTACCACGGAAGCGAAAACGACGTCATGAACTGGAAGAGGCCCTCGCGGAAGAGTTGCCCCTTCTTATACGCGAGCGAGTAGCCCAGCACGCCGAACCCGAGGGCCAGCGTGATGTATGCGGGATTGGTCAGCGCCGCCGGCACGTCTCCGAGCAGGACATCGCGGGTGATGCCACCCCCGAGCCGCCGAGCAGGGCCATTAGCAGGATCCCCACGATCGTGAAGTTCTTGTAGTGGTCGGGTCTGCGCGCGAGCAGGGCGCCGTTGAGCGCGTTCGTCGAGGCTGCGATCAGGTCGACCGTCGTGAAGTTGCCCGTTAGGTCCCAGCCCTTGAAGAACGTCACCGTGTCGGCGAGTGGCAGGTGCAAGCTGCTCACTTCACCGCCTCACGTGCTGTCGTCGAGCACACGCGCGAGGAGTTCGAACGTCCTCGAGCATGATCAGGAGCTCGTGAGCGTCTTACACGAATCCGCCTGGGAAAACGCCTGTTTCCACGCCCCGTTGTTTGGATCGAGCGGCTTGAGCTGGTCCAGCACCGACTGCACCGACGACTTGGAGGGCGTTCCGCTCTTGAGCTCGCTGCGGGCCGACTTCAGCCCGGACTCCCAGCTCACCAGCGCGCCGCAGACGCCGTTCGCCCACGACGTTCGTTGCGAAGCTGCACTCTCGCCCGTCGTCGTAGTGGAGCTGCTACTGCTGCTCGAGCCGCACCCGGCAGCTGACATGAGCCCCACCACCGCGAGGGCGGCGGCGAGGCCGAGTCGAGTGTGCTTGGTGAACATCCCCACGTGGCGCGGAGCCGGCTGAGCGCGCATCAGCTCGCCTTGGCGGCGGCTCGCCCCTCCTTCTTTCCCGGCTCCTTCCGCGGCTCTCCGTCGTCGAGGTGCTGCGAGAAGAACTCGAGCGCGGTACGCGTCTTCGTCTGTTGCTCGCTGCCGAGGTCGATGCCACGCGAGGAGAGGTACGCGCGCGTCTCGGCTCCGACCTGGAACGCCTCCGACGGCTCGCATTTCGTCGAGAGCTCGAGGATTCTGGAGCCGTCCGGATACAGCCACGCCTCCACGACGAGCCTGCGCTCGTACCCCTCTGGGGAGTACTTCAGCTTGAGCACGAGGATCGGCCCGAGGATCGAGAGGTCGTCGAGCTCGATGCCCTCCGGCGCGTGCGCGGAATACAGCGCGCGCTGGTCCTTCGAGAACACCTTCCGCAACGGCTTCTGGCCCTGGATCGCTTCGAGGACCCTGCCGGGGGCGGGAGTCCCTTTCATCGAGCCCGAGCAGACATACCCCTCGGGCGAGGCGTCGAGCTCGACGCCGAACGTCGGCGCCTCCCGAATCGAGCGCGGCAGCTCGGACGGGACGACCGGTCGCAGCTTCACGACGGAGTCATCACCTTTCTTCTGTGCCCGGCGCGCCCGCACGACGAGCCCGTGCTTGTCGAGCGCCAACTCGGGCGTGTCGAAGAAGTACACCTGGCGAATCTCAGCCTGCAGCGGGTCGAGACCCAGGGCACGCACCGTCGAGCGGTGAGCCGGCTCGGGCACCGTCAGCTTCAGCTCGACCGAGTCGACGTCCTGGATCAGCGCCACGAGCTTCTGGAGCTCCTCGTCGGAGAGCGCAGTCGCGGTAGCCATCGATCGTCCTTTCCTGAAAGGTCGCGCCCAGGATCCGACTTCGAGCCTCCGGCCACATCACCCGTTCCGGATGAGCTGACTGCGGCACGAAGAGATGGCGCCACGGCCTCCGATTCATGCGAACTGGATGACGACCGCCCCCGGAAGCTCTGGTTCGATCGAGCTATCTCTGCACGGAAGGAGTGCGACCCATGGGCGAAGACACGATCGACCGCACGAGGCTACCGATCCGGCGGCCGCCGTTCGCAGGCGTGACCAAGCGGACCCTCGAGGGCTCGGAGCCGGACTGGAACCAGGCAATGCACGTGACGCCTCCGGACGGAGCGCCGAACGTCCTGCTCATCCTCATCGACGATGCCGGCTTCGGAAACCCGAGCACGTTCGGCGGGCCGATCGACACGCCCAACTACACCCGCATGGCCGAGGAGGGCCTTCGCTACAACCGCTTCCACGTGACCGCGGTCTGTTCTCCGACGCGGGCGGCGATGCTCACGGGTCGCAACCAACACCGCGTCGGATTCGGCCTCGTCGCCGAGTTCTCGGGCCCCTTCCCCGGCTACAACGCCACCATCCCGCGCGACTGCGCGACGCTCCCGCGGATCCTGCAGGAGAACGGCTACATGACCGCGGCCATCGGCAAGTGGCACCTGACGCCCGACGACCAGCAGGGATCGAGCGGGCCCTTCGACCGCTGGCCCACCGGGCTCGGGTTCGACTACTACTGGGGCTTCCTCGGCGGCGAGGCGGGCCAGTACGACCCGCTCATCACCGAGAACCAGAAGGTCCTGGGCGCTCCCGAGGGCGAGGACGGCAAGCCCTACTACTTCCCGGACGACATGCCGGTGAAGGCGACCGACTGGCTGCACCGCGTTCGCGCCGAACGGCCCGAGGCGCCGTGGCTCATGTACTACGCCACGGGTTGCAGCCACGCCCCTCATCACGTTCCTCAGGAGTGGGCGGACAAGTACAAGGGCAAGTTCGACGAGGGCTGGGACGTGCTGCGGGAGCGAACGCTTGCCCGTCAGAAGGAGCTCGGGGTGGTACCGCCCGACACGGAGCTGACGGAGAACGACGAGATCCCCAAATGGGATTCGCTGAACGAGACGGAGCAGCGCCTGTACACGCGGCAGATGGAGACCTACGCCGGCTACTCGGAGAACGCCGACTGGAACGTCGGACGCCTGCTCACTGCGATCGAGGAGATGGGCGAGCTGGACAACACGCTCGTCATCTGGATCTGGGGCGACAACGGCGCCAGCATGGAGGGCACGCTCAGCGGGACGTTCAACGAGCTGACGACGTTGAACGGGATCCCGCTCACCACCGAGCAGCAGCTCGGCCTCCTGTTCAAGCACGGAGGGCTCGAGGCCTGGGGCGGCGAGCTGCTGGCACCGCACTACTCTGCGGCGTGGGCGTGGGCGGGCAACTGCCCCTTCGACTGGGGCAAGCAGGTCGCCTCGCACCTCGGCGGGACGCGCAACCCGCTGGTCGTCCGCTACCCGAAGCTGGTCTCCGACCCGGGCACGCTGCGCAGCCACTTCAGCCATGTGATCGACATCGTTCCGACCGTGCTCGAGGTCGCGGGCATCCCGGCGCCGGCCAGCGTGGACGGCATCGAGCAGGAGCCGCTGCACGGCTCCACGTTCGCCGACTCGCTCGCCGACGGGAGCGCGCCCGAGCGCCATACGCAGCAGTACTTCGAAGCGGTCGGCAACAGGGCGATGTACAAGGACGGCTGGTGGCTCGCCATGCGCCTGCCGCGGATCCCCTGGCTGCTCGACCCCGAGGCGCTACGGAAGTTCGGGCCCGGCTGGGATCCGGACGACGACCCGGTCGAGCTCTACTACCTGCCCGACGATTTCTCCCAGGCAAAGGATCTTGCGGCCGAGAACCCGGAGAAGGTCGACGAGCTTCGCAAGCTCTTCTGGGAGGAGGCGGAGCGCTACCAGGTGCTGCCGATCCTCGGGGGGCTCTCGTCCTTCTATGGGATCGTGCCGCCGATTCCCAAGGAATCGCGGTTCACCTACCGCGGGCGGATCGAGAACGTCGCGGCCGGGATGATCCCGCGGATCTACAACCACTCGTACACGATCGGCGCCGACCTGGTCGTTCCCGAAGGAGGTGCCGAGGGCGTGATCGTGGCCGCCTTCGACCATCTCGGCGGGTTCACGCTCTACGTCCAGGACGGGAAGCTGAAGCACCACTACTCGATGCTGGGCGTGCTCGAATACACGCAGGAGGCGACGACACCTCTTCCGAGCGGAGACGTCAGCGTCGAGGTCGTGTTTACCGCGGATGAGCCCAAGCCGGCGACGGGCGGCGAGGTGACCCTGCTCGTGAACGGCGAGCCGGTCGCGAACGGCCGCATGGAGCACACCGTGCCGTCGCGCTTCTCCGGCTACGCGGGGATGGACATCGGCTGCGACAACGGCCTGCCAGTCGACCGCAGCTACGCGGACAGGTCGCCGTTCCGCTTCACGGGCGAGATCAAGCAGGTCGTCTTCGACATCGCTCCGCACATGAGCGAGGAGGATCGGCAGGCGCTACACGAGCACGCAGAACAGGCGCTCGCGGCCCATGGCGCCAGCGCCTAGAGCACGGATGAGTCGGGGCGCTGCCGACCGCAGCGCCCCACTGCCCCGGAAGGAGGACGACCATGAGTGACGAGCAATTCGACGTGCTGATCGCGGCGTACCTGATCGATGATCTGGCGGAGCGGGACTACGACGCGATCATGGATCTCGTCGAGAGCAAGGCGATCAAGGTGCAGGGCGTCGTCGTCGCCAGCAAAGACGCGGACGGTGAGATGCACGTCGTCGAGGCCGGCGACCACGCCGTCCGAAAGGGCGCCAAGGTCGCCGGCGGCGTGGGGCTGGTGGTCGGGCTCTTCGCCCCGCCGCTGCTCGCCGCGACGGCTGTGGGCGCCGGGGTCGGTGCCGCCGCCGGCAAGTTCGCCAAGCACCGCGTCGAGAGCGGCATTGAGGAGAAGATGGACGGCGTTCTCGCCGCTGGCACCGCGATGCTGATCGCGATCTACGACCACGCCGGCGCGGAGCTGGTCGCAGGTGCGATCCCGAACGCGATCAGGACGTCGGTGGCGCAGATCGAGGGGACGAAGGCCAAGGACCTGAAGGCGGGCCTCGAGGAGGCCCAGGCGGGCATGACCGCCTGACCGATGTCACCGGCGACAGACGAAGGAGACCTCTCGCCATGAGCAACGATGGTTCCGCCAACCGCGGGCCGGTGGTGATCACTGGCACGTCCACCGGCATCGGGGCCGCGACCGCGCTCTACCTCGCGGGACAGGGCTTTCAGGTCTTCGCCGGCGTCCGGCGCGAGGCCGACGGCGAGGCACTCCGGCAACGAAGCTCGAACGGGTTGGCGCCCGTGATCCTCGATATCACAGACGCGGGGATGATCGCCTCCGCGGTCGACAGCGTTTCGGCCGCCGTCGGCAAGCGGGGGCTCGCCGGGCTCGTCAACAACGCCGGGATCGTGAAGCCGGGTCCACTCGAGCTCCAGCCGATAGACGACTTCCGGAGGCAGCTGGAGGTCAACCTCGTCGGGCAGGTGGCCGTTACCCAGGCGTTCCTGCCGTTGATCCGGAAGGGGCGAGGCCGGATCGTCAACGTCGGGTCGATCGGCGGGCGGCTGGTCCTGCCTCTCCACGGCGCGTACAGCGCGTCGAAGTTCGGCATCGAGGCCGTCACCGACGCTCTCCGGCTCGAGCTACGGCAATGGAAGATCCCCGTCTCGCTGGTCGACCCGGGGGCGACCGAGTCCGCCATCTTCGGCAAGACGCTTGCGGAGATCGACGAGCTGAAGCGCACACTCGACGAGCAGGGGCGCGACCTGTACGACGCACAGATCGATGCGATCCGGCGGACGGTAGAGAAGACGGCCGCCGACGCGGCACCGGCGCTCGTCCTGGCGAAGGCCGTCGGCAGCGCGCTCATGTCCGACAAGCCGAAGACCCGCTACCTGGCCGGCCACGGTGCCAAGGAGGCCGCCGCGCTCGCACGCACGGCGACCGACGGCCTCAAGGATCGAGCAATCGCCCGCGAGGTCGGTCTGCCGGCGCCGGAGTGACGCCCGCCGCGAAGTCCGACTCGAGCCGCCATGCCGTGTGGCTCGAGGTGGCCGCGACCGCGCTGCTCGCGCTCGCAGCGGTGGCCACCGCATGGAGCGGCTACCAGTCGGCCCGCTGGAACGCCGAGGCGCAGGAGGCAACGAGCCGCACGAACAAGCTCCGATTCGAGGCTGTGCGCGTACAGGGTCTGGCCGAGGCGCAGGAAGGTGCCGACCTGGCGACGTTCACGCAGTGGGTGGACGCGTACGCCCTGCGCAGGACCGAGTTGGCCAATTTTTACTTCAGGCGCTTTCGCGCGGAATTCAAGCCTGCGGTGGTGGCGTGGATCGCCACCAGGCCGTTGAAGAACCCGCACGCCCCGCTGTCCCCGTTCAAGATGCCGCAGTACCGGCTGGCCGCAAGGGCCGAGGCGCGGCGACTCGACGCCGAGGCCGATGTCTCCTCGGCGAGGAAGGACCGCGACCTCCAGCGGGCGACCAACTACGTGCTCGGCGTCGTCCTGTTCGCGGCCGCGCTCTTCTTCGCGGGGATCAGCACGAAGCTGGGGTCGCCGCGACTTCGGATGATCCTGCTCGCCTTCGGTGTCGCGATCTTCGTCGGCACCGCGGCCTGGATCGCCACCTCGCCGGTCAACGTCGCCGTCTAGCGCAGCGCGCAGCGTTCAGAGGTTCTTGCAGTACCAGCGTGTCGCGCTGCCCACCGGACAGCCCTCGATGACGCCGACCGCCTCGTAGCCGAGCCGCTCGTGGAGACCGGCCGCCAGCAGGTCGTAGGCGAGGAACTGGACGAGGCTGCAGCCGCGTCGTCTCGCCACCGACTCCGCCGCGGCCATCAGTGCGCGCGCGAGCCCGCGGCCCCGGAGCTCCTCGTCGACCCATAACGCGTGCAGCTCGCAGCACCCGCCCCAGGTCATGCCAGAGATGCCGGCGAGGATCCGACGGCCGTCGTCCCGAACGAAGATCCCGAACGCTCGGTCCTCGCCCAGGCCTGCGGCCACGATTGCGGCCGCCGCGACGCGCTCTTCGAGCAGCCCCAGGTCGGCGGGATCCGGGGAGTCCTCGACGACGAGCGGATAGGGGCCGTCGTTCACCCGCTGAACGTCGGCGGCCCCCTAGCCGGCGACCATCTGCTCCAGCAGGGTGGTCTCGTCGAAGTAGTTCCGGAACGCCGAGATCTTGTCCCCGCTGAACTCGGCCACCAGAGCGGCCCCGAGCTGGATCTTGCCGCCGGTCGGATCGACGACCGTGTCCTCGTCGAGCCTGAGAGGACCGGAGAACACGGCGTTGAGCCGATACTCGACGAAGCCCTTGTTGCCGAAGACGTCGAGCGAGCCGATCTCGACGTCGACGTCCGAGAGGGCTTCCTCCCGGCTGGCGACGGTGTCCTTCAACTGGTCGAGCGAGCTGACCAGCATGTTCGGGCCCCAGCCGCTGACGTCGGGAGTGAACAGCTGCGGCAGCGCGTCGACGTCCCCCTTGATGCACGCCTCGAGAGCGTTCTGCAGAACTTGAGCACGACCGTTTTCAGCCATGACGGTTCCTCACCTCCGGGTTGCGATGACTAGATGCCGAGGATCTTGGCCTTGGCCGCTGCGAACTCCTCGTCGGTCAGGCTGCCGTTGGCATGCAGCTCGGCCAGGTTCGCGAGCTCGTCGGTATCCGAGCTGGTCGGAGCAGGCGGAGGCGGTGCGGGCGGCGGCTCTTCGTAGCCCTGGTCCTCGCCTTGATCCTGCGAGCTTCCTCCCGCCCTGCCGGCCGCATAGGCAGCTCCGCCGACCAGCAGCGCAGTCCGGCGGCGCGTCCGTCGTCGTACGATTCCCATCGCTCTCTCCCGTCGTTGCTATTGGGTCAGCGTCGATGGTGCCCCGGCCCCTGCCGGTCGGCATCATCCAAACGGGGCGAAACCGCGCGGACCTAGCCAGGCCTCTCGACGGACTCGCAGCTGAGCCCGTCGGGGGTTCCTCTGATGCGGCGGCTGTAGCGCACGCGTAGCGCCGCGTCCGCTCCGACCTCGATCGGGTCCGGCAGGACCCACACCGACGTCGCCCAGCTCGACGTCGGCCACCTCCATGGATTGAGCGTGTGCGCAATCCCCCGGTGGAGATGCGCGCAGAAGGTCACGGCGACGGCATTCACGATCCCCGGCGCGCCGAGGACGAGGTCGGCCGAGGCATCCACAGCGGCGACCTCGAACGCGGTGAGGTCGAGTACGGCGAGGACCGCGGGCGGGCCTATGACGGGCCAGGTCGCAACCATCTCGGCCTCGGTCGGGGAGTTCACGGGTCCGGGCGCAACCGCATCGACGAGCGGTGCGAAGTCGATCCCGTACAGCCCTCGCCAGCGTTCGAGGGCGGCCCGTCCGAGCGCGCGCTGCCTCGCTTCCGTCTCCAGTAGCCGGAGCGGCCGAGCGAAGAGCGTGAGTGCGTGCGGGATCAGCCGTGCGTCCGGCTTCAACAGGCGGCGGCGCGCATCGAGCGTCGTCTCGAGGATCTCCTCCTCGAACGGCTCGTTGCCGATGAGCTCGGACACCAGCAGATCGGCCGGCTCGGGCAGGTCGATCTGGCGCGACCAACCGGAGACGAGGGTGATCCGGTCCTCCAGTCCGTTCGCGGCGAACACGCGCTCGGCGACCTCTGCGATGTCGCTGGCCTCGACTGCGTAGACGTGCCGCGCGCCGGCGCGGGCGGCGGCGATGGCGAGCACACCGCTGCCGGTGCCGAGGTCGAGCGCCACGTCCCCGGGCCGCACGGCCTGCTCGAGCGCGGCCAGGTAGTCGCCGGTTCGGCGCTCGTCGTGGAGCATCCTCGCGTGCTCCACCGGATCGGCCCAGCCGCTCGGCACGCCCGCGCGGGCTTCCGGCCGTACCAGGGCACCTTCCTCCAGCAGCATGTTGACGACGCTCAGGCTCGGCGCGAAGTCGGTCGACCCGCGCGGTCCGTTCTCGAGCCGGTCGACCGCGTCCCCGAGGGCCACCGGTCGCGAAAAGAGCGACAGGATCGCGTATCCCCTCGGCCCGATGTCGACGATCGTCCCGTCCGGGGCGTCCACCAGCACGTGCCCCGCCGCATCGAAGCGCGTACGGACGTTGGGCGCCAACTGAAGGCGGGTTTCCGGGGAGAGGTCTGCGTGCTGCACGCGGCAACCATGGTCAACGATCGCGCCGGGCGCACCTTCATCCCCTGAGGATGATGCGTGCACGCCACGGCTGCGCCAACCTCGTTGAGACAGTGGCCCGACCGCGGACCTCGTAGGACTCGAGGAGAAAGATCGATGAGCGCCGACCGACAACCGAAGGTTCTCTTCGTCTACTACACGTTCAGCCAGCAGACCGGCAGGGTGGTCGACGCGATGGCCGATGCGGCGGCTGCCAAGGGGTACCCGGTGACGAAGGCCCAGCTCGAGTTCACCGATCCGAAGTACAGGAAGCACCTCACCGGCGTGCCGCTGCCCCGCCCGACGCCGAAGATCGTGACCATGCTCGTGCCTCAGCGGAGGCGCAAGACCGGTGAGATCGGCATCCCCCCCGACGCGCAGGATGGCGACTACGACCTGATCGTCTTCGGGTCGCCGACGTGGTGGCTCACGACGAACATGCCGATCCGCTCGTACCTCGAGTCGCCTGAGGCGCGCAAGATCATGTCGGGCAAGCCGTTCGCCGCGGCTTCGGTCTCGCGGCGCTACTGGAAGGGCAACATCAAGGACATCAAGAAGCTGGGGGAGGCCAACGGCGGCGAGTGGCTCGGCGAGAAGCACTTCCTCGCGGCGGGCGGTCAGGTGAAGTCGATGCTCTCCTGGCTCGCCTACATGAAGACCGGCGAAGCGCAGGAGCGTTCGTTCGGGCTGAAGATGCCGCCGCCCAATCTCAAGCCGGACTTCGAGGCGCAGGCTCGGCGCTTCATCGACGACCTCGGCGAGCGGGTCTTCGGCCGACAGCCCGCCGGTCTCGGCGCCTGACGCGCGGTATCGCGATGGCGACGGAGGCCGATCAGGCGGAGGGCATCGACCGCGACGCAGGCCGGCGACGCGACGACGTGGTGTCCATCGAACCTCGCTGGCCGGTCGCGTTGGCGCTCGGGGCCTTCATCGTCATCACGATCGTGCTGCGCGTGCTGGAGCCGCACCGTGAATCCATCGGGCCGCACTGGCTCGTCCCGAGCATCGAGATCGCGCTGCTGCTCGCACTGGTCGCGGCAAACCCGGCGCAGTTGAGCAGGCGAAGGCGCTGGCTGCGGCCGGTCGCGATCGTCCTCGTCGCCGCTCTGATGGTCGTCACGCTGCTCGCCACCGCCATTCTGATCACCGATCTCGTGCGGGGCGGGAAGGTAACGGACTCCGCGACCTCGCTGCTCGCCTCGGGCGCCTTGATCTGGCTCGGAAACTGCCTGATCTTCGGGCTCTTCTACTGGTTGCTCGACAGTGGCGGACCGTATGCGCGCGCGATCGGAGAGCGCGAGTTTTTCGACTTCGCCTTCACCCAGCAGATGAGCCCGGAGCTCGCTCCCCCCGGCTGGCGCCCGCTGTACGTCGACTACCTCATCCTCGGTCTCACCACGAGCACGGCCTTCAGCCCCACGGACGTGATGCCCATGGCTCGCTGGGCGAAGCTGACCATGGCACTCCAGTCCTTGATCGCGCTGACCGTGGTGGGCCTGGTCATCGCCCGCGCGGTCAACGTCTTCAGCTAGCCAGGTGACGAGCCGCGTGATCCTGGATCCCGAGAGCCGGCGGTCGTCGAGCGTGCTACAGGGTGTGGAGGCTCCCGGTACCGGTGGGGCAGGACGCTAGGGGGTTGCGTGCCCGCGACACCGTCTGGCGGAGATCCTGCTGCGGCGACGTCACCCAGCGCGACGCGTCGACGGTCGCGATGGCGGGCGCTCGTGCATGCGATAGCCGCGGTGCGCAGCACGGACCCGGCCAGCGTGGAATCCGCGCTCAAGGATCTTGGAGGCAGGCGACGCTGGCTCGCCCCGCTCGTGTACGCGGCGGGCACGGTCGCAATCGTCTTCGACGGTGTCCTGCTACTGCTGCGCAACTGGCGGCTAACCCTTCTGCAACTCTTTCCCGCGGCGTGGATCTGGATCATGACCTGGAACATGAAGAACCACCTGCTCTCCAAGCCCACGTTCTCGACCACCGAGGTGATCCCGGTCGCAGTCGGCGTGCTACTCGCGGCTCAGGTCGCGTACTGGTCCAACGCGACCTTCGCCTACACGATGGCGCAGAGCGGCACCGCCGACATCAGGGCGGCGTTCGGCGAGGCCCGACCGCACTGGCGCCTGGTCGGCGGCCTGGCGCTGCTAACCGGCGGCCTGCAGGCCGCGATCTGGCTGCTGATCCCGCGACTGAAAGCCGACTGGCTCTGGGTTGCTCTCCTCGTGATGTTCGTGGTGCAGGTCTATCTGTTCATCGCGATTCCGTGCTGGCTGGTTGGCGCCCGCAAGACCGGCTCGCGGCGCGAGCGGACGATCCGGAGCCTGACGACTGGCGTCCTGAGCGGGGTGGCGTCGACGCCGGGGTTCCTGCTGAACCGGATCGGCTGGCTGTTGCTCGGATCGGGCCCGCTCGGGATCATCGGTGGCGCGCTTGTCGCTGTCGGAGCCGTGCTGCACGTCACCGCGAGCTCGTCGGTGCGGGTCGTCAAGCTGTCGCTTCGCCTTCGATCGGACGACGGTCCACCCGCCTCGCGACGAGTCGACGGCGTCGTCCCGCTCCCGCCTGATTAGCGACCACCTCGGGGCTTAACGGTCAGCCCGGCCGACGTGTCGCTCGGTTCCCTGTTCATCCGAACCGGGCGATGCACATGGCTCGCAGCGGGTGAAGGCTCGGCCGGATGGCTGAGACGGCTGCCCCGGCCGAAGCCTCGACCGCCCCCCAGCGCGCGGGCCTGGTGCTGGGCGCGCTGATCGCCGTCGCGGCCGTGGCCAACCTGGGTCTCGCGGTCGCGAACGTCGCACTGCCCTCGATCGGGAAGCACTTCGACGCGTCGCAGACCGAGCTCAACCTGGTCGCGGTGGGCTACTCGCTGGGCCTGGCCGCCTCGGTCCTGTACTTCGGCGCGGTCGGCGACCGCTACGGGCGGAAGCTCCTGCTGATCCTCGGGATGATCCTGACCGTTCCCGCCGACTGCCTCGCCGCGTGGGCGCCGTCGATCGACGTGCTGTTCGCCGCCCGCGTGATCGGCGGCCTCGCCGCCGGCATGGCGTACCCGACGACGCTGGCCCTGATCACGGCGCTCTGGTCGGGCCCGGCGCGCACGAAGTCGATCGCGCTGTGGGCGGCGATCGGCGGCGGGATCTCGGCGCTCGGGCCCCTCTGCTCGGGGATCCTGCTCGAGCACTACTGGTGGGGGTCGGTCTTCCTGCTCACGCTCCCGCTCGCCGTGATCGCGCTCGTGCTGGCGCTGGTCCTGGTCCCGAGCCACGTCAACGAGACCACCGAGTCGGTCGACCACCCCGGCGGGGTGCTCTCGATCGTCCTCGTCGGCGCGCTCATCCTCGGGATCAACTTCGCGGCTGTGCCGAACGAGACGACCCTCGTCGTCAGCCTCTTCATCGTCGCCGGCATGGCCCTGGTGGCGTTCTACATCCGCCAGCGCCGGGCAGCGAACCCCCTCTACGACCTGGACGTCGCCGCCCGCCCGACCTTCTGGGTCGCGGCCTGCGCAGGCCTGATCGTGTTCGGCTCCCTGATGGGGTCGATGTACATCGGACAGCAGTTCCTCCAGAACGTGCTCGGCTACTCGACCGTCGACGCCGGGCTGGCGATCCTGCCCGCGGTGTTCTGCATGGTGGTCGTCGCGCCGCGCTCGGCCAACCTCGTCGAGGCGCGCGGCGCCCGCTTCACGCTCCTCTTCGGCTACGTCTTCGTCCTGCTCGGCTTCCTGACGATGCTCCTGCTCTGGAAGGAGAACATCTCGTACTGGAAAGTGGGGCTCGGCTACGCCTTCGTGGGAATCGGCGTCGGGCTCGCCGGCACCCCGGCCTCGCACTCCCTCACGGGTTCGGTCCCCGTCAAGCGCGTGGGCATGGCCTCCGGCACCGCCGACCTGCAGCGCGACCTCGGCGGGGCGATCATGCAGTCGATCTTCGGCGCCCTCCTAACGGCCGGCTACGCGGCCGCCGCCGGAGCTGCAGTCGCCGCCTCCGGCAAGAACGTCAACAACCAGGTCCAGACCGAGTTGACGAAGTCGTTCTCCAGCGCGGCCGACACCGCGTCGAAGTACCCGCCTTCGGTCCAGGACAACATCATCGCGGCAGCGAAGACCGCCTTCCTGCAAGGCGACCAGTGGGCGTACCTCGCCGGGATCGTGGCGGTGCTGCTCGGGGCGACGCTGGTCTTCTTGAAGTTCCCGAAGGCGGCCGACGAGAAGCAGCTCCTGAAGCGCTACCAGGCAGAGGACGCAGAGGCTGCGTCCCCCGAGGCCGAGCCGGGAACCCCCGCGCTGACCGCACCCTGACCGCGGGGCGGGCACTGCCGGTCCTCTGGCGGTAAGAGCGGTCGCGGTTACTCGCGCTTCATCAGAGCGAGCGCTTCCTTTTCGAGATCCACGTACTGCTCGCCCGAGACGTCGACGATCGCCCGCTTGATCGTCCCTCCCTTGAAGGCGTACGGGCTCGTGCCCGTGTAGTCCGAGGTCACGGGCTCCGCCGGATCGCGCCCGACGTTCAGGCCCTCGCCGACGAGCGAGAAGTTGCCGGGCTGAGTCATGATCGTGCCCTCGCCGACCTTTTCGTCGTCGACGAAGAGCGAGAGCGTCCCGGTTGTCGGCAAGGAGTCGCCTTCGCGGAGGAAGGTCGCCCCGAGGATCCGCTGCCCCGTTGGGATCTCGCTGCTCGACTCGACGATCTGCTCCTTCGAGCCGACGAAGTTGTAGACGTACTTGAGCTTGCCGTCCTTGACGTACAGCGCGTGGCCGCCGAAGCGGGCGCCGTGCGAGAAGAGCACGCCGGCGGCGTCCTCCGCGTCGACCTCCACCTCGACCGCGATCGAGTAGCTGCGATTGCGGATGTTGACCGCCGCAGTCTCGGGCACCTCCGCCGTGTCGGGGAAGTAGACGTACCGGTCGCGGGGCGGCGCGACCTGCGGTCTAGTCGGGTCGGCGAGCACCTCCACGGCGGTCAGGTCGACCAGCGGGAGGCCGTTGTACTTGCCGGCCTCGTGGAACCAGAGGTTGACGAGCTCGTGCACCTTCTCCGGGTGCTCCGTCGCGAGATCGTTCATCTCCGTCGGGTCCTTCGTCGTGTCGTAGAGCTCCCAACGGTCGTGCTCGTAGTCACCCCACCCCGCGATCGTCGGGTGCACCGAGACGGCCTTCCAGCCCTTGTGCCAGATCGCCCGCGAGCCGAGCATCGAGAAGAACCCGGTCTTCTTTGGCGTGGGCACCTCGTCGCTCTCGAAGGTCGACCGGAAGCTGACGCCCTCGAGCGGGATCTGCTGGTACCCCTTTACGTCCTCGGGCAGGTCGACGCCGAGACAGTCGAACATCGTCGGAACGACGTCGGTCGCGTGGAGGAACTGATGGCGCAGCTCGCCCTTCGCCCCGATGCCCTTCGGCCACGAGACCACCATCGCGTCCGCAACGCCGCCCTCGAAGTTGTAGCGCTTCCACATCTTGAACGGCGTGTTGAAGGCCCACGCCCAGCCGACCGGATAGTGGTTGTAGGTGGCCGGCGAGCCGAGCTCGTCGAGGTACTGCAGGTTCTCCTCGATCGTGTCCGGAATCCCGTTGAAGAACTTGTTCTCGTTGACCGACCCGTTCGGCCCGCCCTCGCCGCTCGCGCCGTTGTCGGAGACGAGCACGACGATCGTGTTCTCGAGCTCGCCGCTCTCCTCGAGGAAGTCGAGCAGCCGGCCGATCTCGTGGTCGGTGTGGCTGAGGAAGCCTGCGTAAACCTCGGCCATCCGGCAGAACAGCCTCTTCTCGTCGTCGGAGAGCGAGTCCCAGGGCCGGACGACGTCCAGCTCGGGCCAGGGCTTCCCGTCCGCACTCGTCTCCTCCGCGTAGGGGTTCAGCGGCGTGAGCTCGGCGTCCTCCGGAAAGATGCCGAGCTGCTTCTGCCGTGCGAACACGAGCTCGCGGTAGGCCTCGTAGCCCATGTCGAACTTGCCCTTGTAGCGGTTGATCCACTCCTCCGGCGCATGGTGCGGCGCGTGGGTCGCGCCGGGGCAGAAGTACATGAAGAAGGGCTTGTCGGGGACGAGCATCTTCGCGTCTCGAATGAACTCGATCGCCCTGTCGGTCAGGTCAGTCGTGAGGTGGTAGCCGTCCTCGGGCATCGTCGGCTGATCAACCGGGTGATTGTCGTAGATCAGGTCCGGATACCACTGGTTGGTCTCGCCACCGAGGAAGCCGTAGAAGCGCTCGAATCCGCGGCCCACGGGCCAGTTGCGCTTCGTCGAGGCCATGATTCATCTCGTCGGCCGGGCACAGGTGCCACTTGCCGAGCATGTAGGTGTTCCAGCCCCGTTCACCGAGCACCTCGGCGATCGTCGCGCACTCGAACGGGATATGCCCGTTCGAGTTGGGAAAGCCGGTCGTCGCCTCGGCGATGCAGGCCATCCCGTTCGTGGTGTGGTTGCGGCCTGTGAGGAGGGACGAGCGCGTCGGCGAGCAAAGCGCAGTCGTGTGCCAGTTGGTGTACGTGAGCCCGCCCGCCGCCAGCTTGTTGAAGTTCGGCGTCTCGATCAAGCCTCCCCACGGCTCCATCGCGGAGAACCCGACGTCGTCGAGCACGATGTAGAGCACGTTCGGTGCTCCTTCGGGCGCGACCGGCTGCACGTACGGCGTCCAGTCGGGAGTGGAGTCGCGGATGTCCACGTCGATGATTCCCTTGAACGGGCCGGCCATCGGCCCCTCCTTCCTCGTCGGCGGCGGCGCCGCAGGTCGTGACACATAGCGCGCGGGCCTCCAGGCACCCAAACTCCCGAATCGCCTGGTCGGGTGCATCGCCCGGTTGGGATGAAGCCGGAGAGTGGTGGGGTCATCCCATCCGGGCGATGAGCGCCGGCAGGCCCCGCGGTTAGCTAGAGACGTGCAACCGGATCGGAGGTATCCGGCATGAGGACCACGCAGGACTACGACGTGGCCCGCCCATACCAGGGGGCACCGGGGACGGGGGGCGACGAGCCGGCGGGCGCCGGCTGGATCCTCTTCGCGGCGGTGATGCTGGGCCTGGGGGGCATCTGGAACGTGTTCGCCGGGATCGCGGCCATCGCGAATGCGCACGTGTTCGTCGCGGATGCGCACTACGTGTTCAGCGACCTGAGCACCTGGGGCTGGATCGTGATGATCCTCGGGGTCCTCCAGGGCGCCGCCGCGCTCGCCCTGTCAACCGGAAGCGAGCTTGCGCGCTGGTTTGGAACCTCCGTCGCCGCCCTCAACTCGATCGGCCAGCTGATGTTCATCCCGGCGTTCCCGTTCTGGGGCATCGCGATGTTCGGAGTCGACCTGCTGATCATCTACGGCCTCGTCGTCTACGGTGGGTCGCGCGTCCGCGGAACGTGATCGGAACGGGTGAGAGGCGGGCTCAGCCGAGAACGGCGTCCGAGCCCTCGAGCGCCGCGCTGACGTCGTAACCGAGCGCGAGCCCGAGCTTCGGCGCCGCACAGACGACCCGTGCTGCACCCACGACCGGCAGTACGGCCATGAGGCAGGCGACGAGCTCCTCGTCGCTCGCACCGGCCGCGCGGGCAGCGTCCACTGCCCAGAGGTAGGAGGGCGCGCCCGCGTCGACTGCGATCAGCGAAGCGACACAGACCAGTCCGTACGCCTTCGGGTCGAGCGCCAGCTCCGCCCGCCGCTCCTCTTCCCTGCGTGCCAGCACCTGGTGGATCAGAGCGTCGTCGCGGATCGCAAGCCTGCGAAGGATCTCCTCGGGCGATTCCACGGCTACCGAGACTCAAGCACGAGCACCTGCCGGAGGCATCACCCCCGCAGGGTGAAGCGGCGTCTCAGCGGTCGTTCGTGACCAGGACGCGCAGGTGCTCGCCGAGACCGAGCCGCTGCGCTTCAGCGACTGCCTCGCTTCGGCTCGAAACGCCGAGCTTGCGGTAGACCGAGATCGCCTGCGTCTTGATCGTGTTGCGCGAGACGAACAGCTGCTCGGCGATCTCCCGGAACGAGAGGTGCGTCGCGAGCAGCGGGAGCAGCCGGCGCTCGGCCCGCGTCAGGCCCGCATGGTGCGCACCGTCGGGCTCCGGAGCCACGTCGGCCTCCCGCTGGAGCTCGTCGGCGCGTGCCTGCAGCGAGCCGAATCCCGGGAACCTGCCGAGCATCTCGTCGGCCTCGTCGAGCAGCAGCCGCGCCGCGTCGGCGTCCCGAAGCGTCAGGAAGCCGCGCGCGAGCTCGAGCCGGATCTGGATGGCGAGCCACGGCACCGCCTTCGTCAGGAGCGAAACCAGCTCCTGGCCCGCGGCGAGTGCCGCCCGCGCCTCGTTCCAGCGGCCGTGCCTGAGGAGCGCGCGCGCCGTGGTGGCATAGTCGACAGCCCGGCCGAGGTACCCCTCGACGGTGGACGCCCCGACGAGCTCGTGCAGCTCCTCGGCGAGACTGTCGGCGCGGTCGTGCTCGCCCAGCTCGGCGGCGATGAGCGACCGCTCGCCGAGGGCGACCACCTGGCTCTCCGTCGCTCCGGCGGCCTCGGCGCACTCCGCCGCCTGGACGAGGACGGCGTCGGCGCGCTCGTGCTCGCCGAGCAGCATCAGCGCCGCGCCCTGGGCGAGCAGGGCGGGCGGCCGCCACGTGCTGAGGTCGGCGAGCGCCGCGACGGCCATTCCCGCGTCCTCGAGCATCTGCGGTGGGCCTCCGCGGCACAGCCAGGCGCGCATGGTCGCGACCCAGGGCGCGATCGAGCGGCTTCCGTCCGGAAGCGTTCCGCGGAAGCGGCCGTGCGTCGCCGACTCGAGCCAGCGCTCCGCCTCCTCCGCACGGCCCCGCAGGACGTGCACGGCGCAGCCCTCGACCGCGACCGCCGGGTAGCGTTCGAGCAGGCCCTCGTTCTCGAAGCGGTTCAGCCAGCGCTCGAGCGCGGCGACGCGGCCCGAGTAGTACAGCGGGAGGATGAGCTCGGTCAGGATCGTCGCCACGCGCTCGGTGTCACCGGCCGCATGGGCGTGCTCGAGCGCCGCCTCGGGGTCGCCGTTCTGCTCGTACCAGTCCGCCACACGACTGTGCAGCTCGGGGACCAGCGCGGGCTCGTGCTCGACGAGCTCTCGGTACAGCAGGTCGCGGAAGAGGTGGTGGTAGCGGTACCACTCGCGCCGGTTGTCCAGCGGGACGAGGAAGAGGTTGGCGCGCTCGATCTTCTCGAGCTCCTGCGCTGAGCCCTCGTCCTCCAGCATCGCGTCGCACAGCGGCCCGGACATGCGGTCGAGCACCGATGTCCGGCGCAGGAACCGCAGCGGCCCCGGGCGCAGGTGGGCCAGGTACTCCGAGCGGAAGTAGTCCGCGAGGTAGCGGTCGTCGCCGGCAAGCCGTGCGGGCTCGACGCCGGCTTCGAGTCCGTCGCGGATCGAGAGGGCGGCGAGATACAGGGCGGCGGGCCAGCCTTCGCACTGCCTCGACGAGCTCGGCCGTCCGCTCGGCACTTAGCCGGACGCCCGATTCGCGGAGCAGGAGCTCGGCCTCCCGGTTCGTCATCGCCAAGTCGGCGGGCCCGAGCTCCAGCAGGCGCCCTCTCGCGCGCAGTGGCGCGAGCGCGAACCGCGGCGGCGTGCGCCCGGCGAGAACGAGCATCGAGCCTTCGGTCTCCTCGTCGACCAGCGCGCCGACCGCCTCGAGCGACGCCCGTGACCGCAGCACGCCGACGTCGTCGAGCACGAGGACGAGCGGCCGGCGTGCGACCAGCTCCTTCGCCAGCCGCGGGAGGGCTCTCGTCCAGATGGACGCACCAGGCCGCTCGAGGGCGGCAACCACGCGCTCCTCCAGCGGCGCCTCGAGCTCGAGCGCGGCGGCGATGTGCTGCAGGAGGACGACCGGATCGTTGTCCCGCTCGTCCAGCGTGACCCACGCGAAGCGGCGGTTGTCGCGGCCCGCCCACTGGGCAAGCGCCTCCGTCTTGCCGTACCCCGCCGGCGCGACCACGGTTGCGACAGCCGCTGACGTCGGCACGCGAAGCCGGTTGACCAGCGCGTTGCGCGAGACGGCTCCCGGCCGCGGGGACGGGGATCTGGATCTTCGACTCGAGGAAGTCGAAGGAGCGGCGCCGCGGGGCCAGCTCGAGCCGCGGCGCGGCGGCCGACTTACGCGGCCGAGCGCTCACGGCAGGCACTCCAATGAGGAGGCCTCTGCGCAATGTGCGAGGGGGGACATTCCACGCGAGTATCCGCCTCCGGCGCCCCGGAGCCAATGGAGCCACCACGACGATCGACTCGCCGCCTCACACCTGTCTACGGTCGTGTGCGCACTTGCAACGAGGTGGTGCACACACCACTACTCCGTGCTCAATGTCAGTACTCTGTCGGCATGTCCTCACACGCCGCGGCGGCGGGAGCCGCTGAGCGGCGCTCCACGGCCAGTTCCAGCCACGTGCTGGCGATCGCCCTCGTGGGAGCTGCCGCCTCCCTAGTGGTGGTCGGAACGGGGTGGTCGAGCCCGCTGATCTCGCACTCCCACGCGGCCGCCATGTTGAGGGGCCTGTTCGTCGCGACCTACGTCGGCGTCGGCGCGTACACGTGGTCGCGGCGCCCGGCGAGCCAGATCGGCCCGCTGATCGCCGGCGCCGGGTTCATCTACGCCGTCGTGGCGCTGGCCGCGATAGACGACCCGCTGCCGTACACGATCGGACGCGTCGCGCTCGCGGCGGAGGTGGTCTACTTCGCATTTCTCTTCGTCAGCTTCCCGCGCGAGCGGCCCTCCACGCAGCTCGAGCGGCGCTTCGTTGCGGCCGCTGCAGGCGCAACCGTGGTCGTCTGGGCCGTGACGCTCGCACTCGTGGACACGCTTCCGCACGGCGGGCCGCTCATCGATTGCGCGCCTCAGTGCCCCGGCAACGCCTTCCAGGTCGTCCAAACGCCGGATGGCGTGACCTCGGCACTCGGCGTTCTTGCGACCGCAGTCACGATGCTGATCGTGCTGGCCCTCGTCGTCCTGCTGGCGGGCAAAGCGTCGTCTGCGACGTTGATCCGGCGCCGCGTCGTCGTGCCCCTGTTGTACGCGTCCATCTTCTTCGTGGCGAGCTACGCCACTTACAGCCTGGTCAGCCAGGTCGGCGGCAGCGATCAACCGAGCGCCTGGCTACGCGTGCTCGGCGTGGTCGGCGCATTCGCGGTGCCACTCGCGCTGCTCTACGGACAGCTCCGGGGGCGCCTGTTCGCCGCTGCGAGCCTGTGGCGCACGATTGGACGAGGAGGGCCGCGGAACGTCACGCCTTGGCAGATGCAGGAGTTCCTCGCGGAGGCACTCGGCGATCGGTCGCTGGAGCTCCTTGCCTGGAGTCCCGAGCGCAACGGCTACGTCGACGTGAGCGGCGAGCCGGCAGAGCCTCCCGAGCCGTCGGCGTCCCGCAGCGTGACCCGGATCGCACGGGCGGGCTCGCCGTCGCTGGCACTGATCTACGACGCGGAGCTCGACGACGACCTCGAGACCGTCCGCGGGCTCGGCGCGGCCGCGGCGACGCTGCTCGAGAACGTCACGCTCGTGCACGAGCTCCAGGCGTCGCGTGCCCGGATCGTCGACTCGGCCGAGCAGGAGCGCCACCGCCTCGAGCGCGACCTCCACGACGGGGCCCAGCAGCGGCTGACGGCGATTCAGCTGAAGCTCGGGCTCGCACGGGAGCGCGTTCCGGATGGTGAGCTCGGAACCGAGCTCGACGAGCTGGCGTCGGAGGCGGTGGCCGCGGCCGCAGAGCTCAGGGCGCTGGCGCACGGGATCTACCCCGCGCTCCTCAACGACGCCGGACTCGCCCCCGCACTCCGGTCGTTCGCGAGCGGGGCGACGATTCCGATCCGCGTCGTCGACCGCGGGATCGAGCGCGCTCCCGCCGGCACCGAGCTCGCGATCTACTTCTGCGTGCTCGAGGCTCTGCAGAACGTGGCCAAGCACGCCGGCGCCGAGGCGCGGGCGGTCGTGACGCTGGGGCGCACGGGAGACACGATCGAGTTCGAGATCCGCGACGACGGGGTGGGCTTCGCTCCGGCGGTGGAGACGGAGGGGATCGGGCTCGTCAGCATGCGCGACCGCATCGGCGCCGTAGGCGGGATCCTCGAGATACGCTCGTCGCCGAGCGCGGGCGCGACCGTGCACGGCAGCGTCCCGGCGGGCACCGACAGGTCGGACGGCGACCGCGCCGCCCTGTGAGCTCCGACGGACGGATCCGCGTCGTCGTCGGAGAGGACAGCTTCCTCACGCGGGAGGCGATCACGTCGCTGCTCGAGAGCACCGACGGGGTCGAGCTCGTCGCCGCGTGCGAGGATGCGGACACGCTTCGTGCGACGATCCACGCGGAGCGCCCGGACGTCGTCCTCACCGACATCCGGATGCCCCCGAGCCGCCGCGACGAGGGGATCAAGCTTGCGACGGAGCTGCGCGAGACGCGGCCCGAGATCGGCGTCGTCGTCCTCACACAGCACGCGGAGCCGGGGTACGCGGCGCTCCTGTTCGACGGCGGCTCCGAGGGCCGAGCCTACCTCCTCAAAGAGAGCCTCAAGGACCGGGCCGAGCTGGTCCGCGCCCTCAGGACGGTCGCCGAGGGAGGGTCGGTCGTCGACCCGCTCGTGGTCGAGGAACTCCTTGCGGCACAGGCGCGGCGTGAAGGCTCGCGCCTGTCGTCGCTCACGCCTCGTGAGCTCGAGATCCTCGGGCTGCTCGCTGAAGGTAGGAGCAACGCGGCGATCGCGGAGCGGCTGTTCGTGACCAAGCGGGCGGTCGAGCGGCATATCAACGGCATCTTCCTGAAGCTCGGCCTGCGCGACGAGGACGACGTGAGCCGGCGCGTCAAGGCCGCCCTTCTGTACCTGTCGGGCGAAACAGGCCCCGGCCACTAACCGCCACTGCGTCACCCACTCCGGGTGATGTCTCAGGCGCGCCGCCGGGCGAAGCTGGCGCCGTGGCTCAACCCGTTCAGACGGCCACGGCCGTCCCGGAGAAGCACGAGCGGCTCGCTTGGCGCTCCTGGGTGCCGTGGACGCTGGTCGTCATCGCCGCGGTGATCGGGCTCGTGGCGGCGCTGAACGTCTGGGTCAAGCGCCAGGCGCTCGACACGGACAACTGGACGAACGCGAGCGCGCAGCTCCTGGAGAACGACCAGATCCGCTCGGCGCTCTCGGTCTACATCGTGAACCAGGCCTTCACGGGCGCCGACGTGTCGCAGCGTCTCCAGCAGCGCCTGCCGCCGCAGTTCGACCCCCTCGCGCCTGCGCTGGCCGTCGCGCTCCAGCAGGGTGCCACGCGCACCCTCGACAACCTCCTAGCGCGGCCGCGCGTGCAGGAGCTCTGGAAGGAGGCGAACCGGCGCGCCCACGAGCGGTTCATAGCCCTCCTGAACGGGAACGACAGCGCCCTCGAGTCGACGAACGGCAACGTCGTGCTCGACCTGAAGCCGATCGTCCGGCGCTTAGCCGACGAGCTCGGGGTCGGCGGGAGGCTCGAGGGACGGCTCCCCGAGAACGCAGGGCAGATCGTGATCATGAAGGGCAACCAGCTCGAGACCGCCCGCAAGGGCGTGAAGGTGATCAAGGTCCTCAGCTACTTCCTGTTCTTCCTCGTGATCGCGCTCTACGCCGCCGCGATCTACCTCGCCCGGGAGCGACGGAAGTTGCTGCTGGGCGTCGGGATCAGCGTGCTCGTCGTCGGCCTGCTCGTGCTCGTGGTGCGCCGCTTCGCCGGCAACTACCTCGTCGACGCCCTGACCGGGAACCCGGATGCGAAGAAGGCAGTCGACGCGACCTGGGCGATCGAGACGGCGTTGCTCAGGAACGTCGGCGTCAACGCCGTCATCTACGGCATCGTCATCATCTTCGGCGCCTGGATCGCAGGCCCGTCTCGGCCGGCCAGGTGGGTGCGCCGCGTGTCGGCGCCGACCATGCGCGACCATCCGGTCATCGTCTACGGCCTCGTCTCGCTCGTGCTCTTCCTCGTGCTGCTGGCCGGGCCGACGGACGCGCAGCGCATCTTCCCGCTGCTGATCCTCTTCGCCTTTGCATACGCGGGTACGGAGGTGCTGCGTCGTCAGACGATCCGCGAGTTCCCGGCGGACGAACCGCAGCAGCTGCCGGCGACATGAGCGTTCATCCCATCGGGGCGATGCCTCTCCGCGCCGCGAGGAGTGGACTGAAGCCATGACGCCGTCCTTCCACCTGCTGCTGACAAGCCTCGTCACGATCGCCGCGGGTGTCGCGATGCTGCGAATCGGCGTGCGCTCCGGCCTACTCCGGGCACGCGTCGAGAGCCGCCGCTGCGCCTCCTGCGGGCGCCGCATCCACGGTTGGCACTGCCCGGCCTGCTCACAACGATGACCGGTCGGGTCGTTTTCCGCGCTGCGTCGGCTGCGCTCGTCGCGGCTCTCGCCGCGATCGCGCTGGCCGGCTGCGGCGGCAGCTCCAGCGAGGAATCGCAGACCGAAGACTGGGCCAACGGCATGTGCAGCGCCCTCGTGGACTGGACGAACAGCGTCAAGGCCGCCGGCGAGAACGTCTCGAAGGGCGACCTCTCGAAGTCGAGCCTGCAGGATGCCACGAACGCGATCTCGGACGCCAACAAGCAGCTCAGCGACGACCTGAAGTCGCTCGGCAAGCCGCCGACGCCGACGGCCGACGAGGCCAAGTCGTCGTTGCAGCAGCTCTCCAAGGATTTGAGCGCGCAGGTCGAAAACATCCGCGAGGCCCTCAGCGGGGGTGGGGACATCACGTCCGCGATCACCGCGGCCGGCACCGCGGTCCAGGCGATGAGCAAGGATTTGCAGGACACGTCGAACCAGCTTCAGGCACTCTCGAAGGACGACACGTGGTCGAACGCGTTCAAGAACTCGGAGTCGTGCCAGAAGCTGAGCAGCGGCTGAGGGTCACCTGGGTCGGACATAGCACAGTCCTCGTGGAAGCCGCCGGCGTGCGGCTGCTCACAGACCCGCTCCTGCGGCGACGCCTCGGCCACGTTTTCCGGGTCGCGCCGGCGGCCGAGCCGCTCGCCGACGAGCTCGACGCCGTCCTGATCTCCCATGTGCACTACGACCACCTGCACCTGCCCTCGCTCCGGCTCGTTCGGGCCCGCCAGTACGTCGTGCCGCGCGGATGCCGGCGGTTCCTCGAGCCCCGCGGCTTCGGCCCGGTCGTCGAGCTCGACGAGGGCGAGGAGCTCGCGATCGGCGCGCTCACTGTCCGTGCCACGCACGCTGTCCACCATGCTCGCCGCAGCCTGCGCCAGCAAGCGACGCCCTCGCTCGGCTACCTGATCTCGGCGCCGGCGCGCCTCTACTTCGCCGGCGACACGGACGTGTTCGAGGAGATGCGTGACCTCGCGCCGCTGGACGTTGCGCTTCTGCCGATCTGGGGCTGGGGCCCGCGGGTCGGGCGCGGCCACCTCGACCCCCACGGCGCGGCCGAGGCGCTTCGCCTGCTTCGCCCCCGGCTCGCCGTCCCGATCCACTGGGGGACCTACCGGCGCATCGGCATGAGCCGCGACGCGGCTGTGCTGCGCGAGCCGCCCGCTCGCTTCGAGCGCCTGGCCCGCCAGCTCGCGCCCGACGTGGACGTGCGGGTGCTGGCTCCGGGCGAGCGGCTCGAGGTGGACATGACCGAGAGTGGTACTGCGTGAGACGCCTCTCCCGCCCGGTCGTCAAGCGCGTCTTGCTGGGGGCGGCGAGCGCCGCGATCATCATCGCGACCTTCGTCTACTTCCTGCCGACGATCGCGAACTACGGCGAGGTCTGGGGCGTGGTCAAGCAGCTCTCGTGGCCGCAGATCCTCGCCCTGCTGGGCGCGACGGCGGTCAACCTCGTCACGTTCGCGCCGCCGTGGATGGTCGCGCTCCCCGGGCTCACGTTCCTCCAGGCGCTCACGGTGACGCAGGCCTCCACCGCGCTCTCGATCGTCGTCCCGGGAGGAATCGCAGCGGGCGTGGCCGGGTCGTACGGCATCCTGCGCAGCTGGAGCTTCTCCACGAACAACGTGGCGCGCGCGATCACGTTGACCGGGCTCTGGAACCAGTTCCTGAACCTCACGTTCCCGATCGTCGCGGTCTTCCTGCTCGCGATCACCGGCGAGAGCACGGCCGCGCTCGCGTCGATCGCCTTCGTCGGTGTCGCGATCCTGGGCATCGTCGTCGCGGGCTTCGTGCTGATCCTGCTCAGCGCGCGCCTCGCCGAGGACATCGGCAACGTTGCCGCCCGGTTCGCGAACTGGGCGCTCGGCAAGATCCGGCGCGGCCCCGTCACCTGGAACGGCGAGAGCTTCGAGCGCTTCCGCGCCGAGGCGGGCGACCTGCTCGAGCGGCGCTGGCACCTCCTGACCCTCGCCTCCCTGGCAGGGCAGCTGACGGTCTTCGTGCTGCTGCTGACATCGCTGCGGACCCTGGACGTCCCGGCGTCCGAGGTGAACCTGGTCGAAGCCTTCGCCGCCTGGTCGCTCGCGCGCCTGGTCGGGTCGATCCCAATCACGCCCGGCGGGATCGGCGTCGTCGAGCTCGCCCTGACCGGGACCCTCGTCGGCTTCGGCGGGAACAACGCGGGCGTCGTCGCCGCGGTGCTCGTCTACCGCTTCCTGACGGCCGTCCCCACGCTCCTACTCGGCCTGGGAGCGGCCTTCACGATCCGGCGGCGCAGACCGCCGGGCGCGACGGCCGTCGAATCAACGCCCGCGGGAAGCCGGGAAAGCCTCCGCACCACGCCGTGAGCGTTTCATCCGGTCGGGGCGATGTCGCTCCCGGCCAGGCCGTCGAGGCTGAGCGTTAGGCTGACGTCTTCGGAAGGGAGCGGCATGGACGAGGTGGGTTGGAAGTTCTGGCTGTGGGTGATCGGCATCTCGCTCGCGATCGGCATCGGCGGGCTGCTGCTCTTCCTGCTCATCGGCGCCGCCTGGTACAGGTGGGGATTCTTCGGCGCATTGCTTTTCTTCGGCGTCATCGCCATCGCGTACGGGTACTTCTACGACCGGCGTCAGCGGCGACACGGGATGTGAGGCCCGCGCCGGCATGAACCTTGCGCTCGGAAGCACCGTTCGCTGCTCCGACGGCGCTGTCCGTGAGCTCGCCGACCTCGTGGTCGACGCGCCTGCGAGGCGCGTGACCCACCTCGTCGTGCAGCCGAAGCGGCAGCACGACGAGGCGCGGCTCGTCTCGCTCGAGTTGGCCGGCGAGGACGCGAAAGGCGGCGTCTCGCTCTTCTGCACGGCGGAAACGCTCGACGGGTTCGAGCGGGTGCGAGGGTACGCCTACCTCCCGGCAGGCCAACAGCCGGAGGAGAGCGCCCAGTGGGACGTCGGCGTGGAGGACGTGCTCGCCGTCCCGAGCGTCGACCCGCTCGACATGGCCGAGCCCGAGCTCGACCCGAACGTCAACCTGATGTACGACCGCGTCCCGAAGGGTGATGTCGAGCTGCGGCTGACCAGCTCGGTCTACTCGGCGGACGAGCATCGCGTCGGGTCGGTGAACGGCGTCGTCGTCGGCGACGACGGCGTGATCACGGTGCTCACGCTCCAGCGCGGGCACCTGTGGTGGCGGCGCGAGATCTCCGTGCCCGTCGACGCGATCGCGTCGCTCGAGAACGACATGGCGACGCTGGCGGTCGAGAAGAGCGAGCTGAAGCGGTTCCCCTCGCGGCGGCGCGGCTCGAGCTGACGCTCAGGCCTCCGCGCGCCGCGACTCCGCGCGCAGCTGGAACCCGAAGATGATCTGCGTGATCCCGGCGGCGAGTGCACTCGCGCCGATCCAGACGATCAGCAGGAACGCCTTGTGGCCGAAGTTGCCCGCCGCCCAGAACGCGAGCAGCACCTCGACCGCGCCGATGATCAGCTGGCCCCACCAGAGCTCGCGCCCGCGGTCGAAGAGCGCGACGACGATGTTGAAGACGCCGGCGAAGAGCAGGTAGAAGGCGAAGATCGCCGCGAGGGCGTTGAAGGTGTTCTGGGGGTGCGCGAAGGCGAGTACGCCGATCACCAGGAAGGCGATGCCGAGGGCGATGCGCAGGAGGCGCCACCAGCCCGAGGCCGCGGCGGCGGTGAGGAACTCGAGCCCGGCTCCCGCGATGCAGACGATGCCGGTCAGGATCGCGATCCCGTGAACCGTCGTTGCGTCGACCTGGAAGACGAGCAGCGCGAAGACGAGCCAGAGGAAGCCGATCGCCACGAAGAGCCACCACACCTCGGCGGTCTGGTCGCGACCGGTGACCGTGCCCGGCATTCGGCTGGCAGGTCCCGCGTTCATGACGCCTTCTACGGTTGCACGCCGACCGGCCGGACCGGATCGTAGAGGACCGTGGTCCCGGCGACGAAGTCGGGGAGGGCGCGCCTGCGCCGGTCGACGAGCGCAGGCAGGAAGCCTGCGAAGAAGGGGATGATCGCGAGGATCAGCCCGGCCAGCCGCAGCAGCGAGCGAGGTGCCGAAGGCGGCTCTCCGGAGCGGGTTTGCACCCGGAGCCTCATCAGCCGCATCCCCGGCGTCTGGCCCGTCACGCTCCAGAACCCGACGAAGTAGAGCGCCACGACGAGCAGCCAGCCCCCGCCGGCGAGCGAGCCCGTCAACCAGCCGCTGTGGAGCTGGCCGACGAGGCCGAGCACCAGCCCGACCGACGCGGCAACGACGAGGTACGCCGCCTGCGCGAGCGCAGCGTCGACGACCAGCGCCACCCCGCGCGTCGCAACGCCGGCGAACCCGGGATCGGCCGGGCGCGGACGCCGCAGCAGCCGGTGCACACGCCCTTCGATCCGGTCGTCGGCGGTGCGCGCCTTGCCGCGGGCGGCGTCCGCGGCCTCCTCGCCGTACCCGCCCGCCGCCTCCGTGAGCGCCCGCCGGACTTCCGGGCTCGAGAGCATCTCCGCGACCGCGCGCTGGAAGGCCGGGGTGTGGACGAGCCGCTGCGTCGCGGCCTCCGCAAGCCGGGTGGCCTCCTCGCTCGCGACCCAGCGCTCGAGCGCCGGGTTGCGCAGTACCTGCTCGACGACACCGTCGGTTCCGTCCGGGCCGGCCTCTCGCCGGGAGGAGGCTTCGAGCATCTCCGCGACGACTCGCTCGACCACTCGCTGCTCGACGATGGCGCGGCCGACCATCTCCGGCAGCGGCCCCGCCAGAGCGGCGTCGATCGCGCGCCCCGTCTCGTCCGCGAGGACACCGCGCATCGGTCCCAGCGGGATGCGGCCGAATTTCACCGTGGTGCGGTCAGGCCTCGACGAGGTGTGCGCGCCGGCCGATGGCGACTGCCTCGAGCCGCGAGTGCACGCCGAGCGCCCGGAGCAGGTGCCGGACGTGGTTGCGCACCGTCTCGGTGCTGAGGTGCAGCTCGCGCGCGATCTGGTCGGTCGAGTGGCCGCGCTCGAGCAGCCGCAGCACTTCGGTCTGGCGCGGCGTGAGATGCGGGTGCATCAGCGGAGGCTCACCCTCCTCGACGTCGACGACCTGGCCGAAGACGCCGACGATGCGGTCCCCGCTGTAGAGCGAGACAGAGCTGATCTCGACAGAGACGCGGTCGCCGTCGGCATCCATCAGTACGACCTCGTGGTCGCTCTGCTTCTCGAGTCCGGAGATCTTCTGCGCGAACGCCTCCTTCGCGCGCCGCGTCTCCTCCGTAGAGACGACAGAGGTGAACTGCCGTCCGCGAACGTCGCCCACCAGGCGCTGTGCCGCGGGATTGACCCACCGGATGATGCCGTGGCGGTCGATCACATAGCTCGGAACGCCGACCCGTTCCAGCGCGCCTTCGACGTCTCCACCCATGGAGCGCAGCTTGGACATGCGCCGAGTTTGCCTTTCGCGGGACCGCGCGGTCAAGCCCAGCGGCTCCCGCCTGCCCGGGAGCCGCGTGACCGGAGGAACGGCAGCCGGCCGGTTCAGGCGTGAACTAGCGGCTGCGTCATCGGATACCCGTCGTGCAACCGCAGCGCCGCGCAGAGGTCCTCGCGCAGGCGTTGGAGGCCCGTCACCTCACCGCGCTCGTCGACTTTTTCGATCGCCTGGTCGACTGAGCGCAGCGCCCGAACGAGTTGCGAGCGGCGGGAAGCGGTCTCGAGCTCGGGGGAGGAGCTCGTCAGTGCACGACCGGTGTCCATGTGGAGCACGATCGCACCGCGACGAGGCCCGCCGCTTGACCACGGTGGGTCAAACGGGCTAGCCCTAGCGGCCCACGGAGATGACGCGGGCACGCCAGGAGCCGCTCGGCGCGTCGATCTCGACCTCGTCGCCGGCCTTGGCGCCCATCAGCGCGCGCCCGACGGGCGAGTCCGGTGAGACGCCGCCGACCGAGGAGATCTCGACCTCGAGACGCCCGCCCTGCTCGTCCTCGAGCTCGACCTTCGAGCCGACCGTGACGCTGCCGTCGGCGGAGGCGGCGTCCTCGACGACCACCGCCCGTGAGAGCCGGTCGCGCAGCACGCGGATCCGCCGCTCGAGCAGGCCCTGTTCGTTCTTCGCCGCGTGGTACTCGAAGTTTTCGGAGAGGTCGCCGAAGCCGCGCGCGGTCTTGATCGCCTCCACGACCGCCACGCGGCGGGGGCCCTCGAGCTCGGCCAGCTCGGCCTCGAGCTGCTCCTTCTGGGCGTGCGTCAGGGGCTCTGCCTTCTCGCTGGGCATCGCGGCAGGGTAGCCGCCGGCTGCTACTGTCCGGGCACGGGTGGCAATCCGGCCACCCGGTGAGATGAGCTTC
This sequence comes from uncultured Actinomycetes bacterium, assembly GCA_963719275.1. Taxonomy (GTDB): domain Bacteria; phylum Actinomycetota; class Thermoleophilia; order Gaiellales; family Gaiellaceae; genus AC-32. The sequence continues at coordinate 120,798 of CAVRBT010000002.1, forward strand.
TCGTTCCTCCTTCGGGCGTTTCGAGGTCGGCAAGTCTCGAGCCCGTAAAGGAGTCGAACCGAATGTCACAGCAGTCGTTCCGGCGGCTAGGCGTGTCCGCGCCCGTCGTGGAAGCGCTAGCCGCGCGCAACATCACCCACCCTTTCGACATCCAGGAGCGCGCGTTGCCCGACGCATTGAGCGGCCTGGACGTCCTCGTCCGCTCGCCCACCGGGTCCGGCAAGACCCTGGTCTTCGCGCTGCCGATCGTCGAACGCACCGAACCTGCCGACGGCCGGCCGTCGGCGCTCGTGCTCGTGCCGACACGCGAGCTGGCGGCCCAGGTGACGGACGAGATCGACCCGCTCGCGCGGGCGTGCGGCCTCTCCGTCGCCCCGGCCTACGGCGGCGTACCGCTGCGCTCGCAGGCGCGCCGGATCAAGGGGGCTCATGTGCTCGTGGCGACGCCCGGCCGGCTCGAGGACCTCGCGCAGCGCCGGCTCGTCGATCTCTCCCACGTCCGCACCTTCGTCCTGGACGAGGCCGACCGCATGCTCGACATGGGCTTCCAGCCGCAGGTCGACAAGCTCGTGCGCCGGCTGCCACGCAACCGCCAGACCATGTTCTTCTCGGCGACGCTCGACGGCGAGGTCGGCGTGCTTGCGCGCAGGTACACGAACAGCCCCTCGCGCATCGAAGGGTCGTTGCCTGCGAGCCGGCAGCCTGGCGAGATCGAGCACCGCTTCGTACCCGTGACCGCCGACACGAAGATCGAGACGCTCGTCGAGCACATCCGCGAGCCCGGCTCGACACTCGTCTTCGTCCGCACGAAGCGCGGCGCCGACCGGCTCGTCAAGAAGCTCTCGACGCACGGCGTCGCAGCGGTCGCGATGCACGGCGACATGTCGCAGAGGGCCCGCGAGCGGGCGCTCGACCGGTTCGAGAGCGGCAGGGTCGAGACGCTCGTGGCGACCGACGTCGCGGCGCGAGGCCTCGACCTGGAAGCGGTCACCCACGTGATCAACTTCGACCCGCCCGAGGAGGACAAGGGTTACGTGCACCGCACCGGCCGCACGGGCCGCGCGGGCCGCAGTGGAACCGCGATCACCTTCGTGCTACCCGAGCAGCAGGCCGAGACCAGCCGCGTCGCTCGCCGGCTCGGCCACCGCGAGCAGTTCGAGGAAGCCGGAATGAAGTCGGCTCCTGCGAAGCTCCTCTACACGAGCCGTCGCGGGCGCCGTTCGAAGTGGTAGCCGGCTTGCCCGGCGCTCAGCCGCGGAGCGTGCGATCGAAGAAGCCGACGACCCGCCGCTCGTACTCCACAGGCCGCGCCGAGAGTCCGTGGGTGTGCGAGGTGTCGATCTTCCAGATCTGCTTCGGCGCAGGCGTCGCCTCGTAGTAGTCGGGGTTGTTGTCCTCGCCGCCGGCGCCCTTCGTCGCGTAGATGAAGAACACCGGCGTCGACTCGTTCCGGCCGACGAGCGTCTTCAGGTTGGGCGGCGGCAGGCGGTTCGAGAAGACCGCCGTGCCCGCCGTCATCACGCCGGTGAACGCGACCTCCGGCACCTTGCGCAGGCTCATGCGGAGAGCGTTCTCGCGGACCGACCTGTAGCCCGCGCCTTCGGAGACGACGGCGCCCAGAGCAGTCGTTTCGGCAGCAGTCTGCAGGAAGGCCTCACCGCCGACGGAGAGGCCGAGCCCGCCGATCCGGTTCGGGTCGACGTCGCCGCGCCCGCGCAGGTACTCGAGCGCACCGCGCAGGTCATCGTCGAAGCCCCAGCCGAGCGCGTTCGGGTCGCCCTCGCTCGTCCCTTCGCCACGTCGATCGAAGACGAGGACGCCGTACCCGTGACGGACGAGCATCCGCGCGTGTCTCTGGGTGCCTTTCTTGCCCGGGTACACGATCACGGTGGCGCCGTTCCTGGGCCGGACGAACCAGCCGTTCAGCCTGAGCCCGTCGTGCGACTGGAACGAGACCGGCTGGTACGGCGCGCCGAGGTTCCCGTTCGGCGTCTTCAACCGCGCGGCGTGGGTGAACCCGTACGAGAGCGACAGCGGGAAGAGCACGAAGTAGGCGCCGAGGACCCACGCGACGGCTAGCAGAGCCCGGCGGGTGTAGCGCCGGACGCGCGAGCCGTCGCGCCTCCGGCCCCGCCAGGCGGTCCAGATGCCGAGGAGCACGAGCACCACGCCGCCTACGGCAGAGAGGAGGCCCGTGAAGTCGTCACCCGAGAGGCCCTCGCTCGGGCCGTAGTAGGCGGCTTCGATGCTGCCCATCACGATCCCGAGGACGCCGAGCACGACCGCCAGCGCAGCCCGGAGGCCCGGGCGCAGGTGCGGGTAGGCCACTGCTGCGCCCACAAGGAGCGCAACCGGGAGCAGCCCGCTCACGAGGTGGTCGGCAGCTGAAGTGCCCGGCTCTGGCTGGAAGAAGCTGTCGTCGAGGACGTGGAGCGCGATGACGCCGAAGCCTGCGGCGGCGATCTTCGTCTCGGCCGGGGCGGCGGAGACGCGCTCCCAGAGGCCGTTGCGGCCGGCGACCTGGTCGGCGGCGATGCTCACGTGACGAGCGTCGCACGCTGGGCCGCCGCGCTCAATGCGGCGGACAGGTAGGCCGGGGTTCGGGTAACTGGCCGAGCCCTAGGAATAAGGCTGAAACCGCGCTAGGGTCGCCCGAAGGCTGTCTCGCACCAGCGGGGAGGGAGGCGAGGCTATGGCGACGGCAGTGCCTTCGGAGGTCACACACGCCGAACGGCCGCGTGTGTGGTCGCTCGTGCCGGCAGCCGCGACGCTTGCGGTCGCCGCCGCAGCGGCCTCGGTCGGGTTCGCCCTCGCAGCCGGGAGCCCCGACCCCGTCCAGGTCTTCCTGCTCGAGTGGGTCGCGGTCCCGTACATCGCCGCGGGCGTGATCGCCTGGTGGCGCCGGCCCGAAAGCCGCCTCGGCCCGCTGATGGTCGCGGGAGGCCTGGCGAGCGCGTTCTCGGGGTGGCAGCTGGCTGAGGCTTCCGGCCCCTACACGTTCGGCGCCGCGTTCGACATCGTCCCGGCCGCGCTCTTCCTCCACGTCTGCCTCGCCTTTCCGGACGGACGGCTGCGGTCGAGGTTCGAGCGCGTGCTCGTCGGCGTCGCCTACGCCGTCGCCGTCGGCCTCCAGCTGGTGAAGCTCGCGCTCGGCGGCGTCGATCCTCAAAACCTGCTCGATGTCTGGCGCCAGCCGGACCTGGTCGTGACGGTGGAGGACGTGCAGCTGCTCTCGCTTACCGCCTGTTGCCTCGTAGGACTCGGCGTCCTCGTGCGGCGGCATCGCCGCCTCGGCAAGCCCAGGCGCCGCTCGATCGCCTTCGTGATCAACTCGTTCGCGGTCGCCCTGGTGATGATCGCCGTGCTCTTCGTGCTCGCGGCCTTCGATCTCCCTGGGTTCCGCGAGGTGCAGAGGGCGACGCTGTTCGTGGTCGGGCTCTCGCCGCTCGCATTCCTGCTGGGGCTGCTGGACGCGCGGCTTGCCCGTTCCGCCGTCGGCGACCTGATCCTCGAGCTGCGGCACGACCCCGCACCGCCCGACCTGCGTGACGCGCTCGCAAACACGTTGCGCGACCCGTCGTTGACGCTCGCCTACTGGCTGCCGGACTTCCAGACGTACGTGGACGTCAACGGGCGGCCGGTGCGGCTTCCGGACGACGACCGGCGGAGCGCGACGCTGATCGACCGCAACGGCGAGCATGTCGCCGCGCTGGTGCACGACCCGGCGCTCGACGAGGAGCGCCAGCTGCTCGAGGCAGTCGGAGCGGCGGCCGGGATGTCGCTCGAGAACGCGCGCCTTCACGCGGAGCTGCGGGCACGGGTCGAGGAGCTCCGTGGCTCGCGGGCCCGCGTGATCGAGGCCGGCCAGAAGGAGCGCCAGCGGCTCGAGCGGAACCTGCACGACGGCGCGCAGCAGCGGCTGATCGCCCTGTCGCTGCGGCTGAGCCTGCTCGAGAGGCGGCTGGTGGCCGAGCCGGAGGCGCGGGAGGAGCTCGATGCGGCGCGGCGCGAGATCGCGCTCTCGCTGGAGGAGCTGCGGGACGTGGCGCGCGGCATCCACCCCGCCGTGCTCAGCGGCCACGGCCTCGCAGTAGCAGTCGAGTCGCTGGCTGCGGGTGCACCCTTGCCGGTTCGGCTCGCGCTCGACGTCGTCGGGCGCCTTCCCGAGCCGGTCGAGGTTGCCGCCTACTACGTCGTCTCCGAGAGCCTGGCGAACGTCGCGAAGCACGCGCAGGCGCGCGAGGCGAGAATCTCGCTGGAGCGGCAGCCGGGGCGCCTCGTCGTGGAGGTGGTCGACGACGGCGTGGGCGGCGCGGACACGGAGCGGGGCTCGGGGCTGCGCGGCCTCGCCGACCGAGTCGAGGCGCTGGGCGGGCGCCTCCGCGTCTGGACGCCGCTCGGCGGCGGGACGCGAGTTCAGGCGGAGATCCCGTGCGCGTAGCCATTGCCGAGGACAGCGTCCTGCTGCGCGAGGGCCTGGCGCGTCTGCTCGACGACGCCGGCATCGAGGTGGTCGCACAGTCCGCCGACGCCGAGGACCTGCTGCTGAAGGTCCGCAGCTACTCGCCGGACGTGGCCATCGTCGACATCCGTCTGCCCCCCACGCACAACGACGAGGGGCTGCGCGCGGCGCTCGAGATCCGCTCGAAGCACCCGGACGTCGCCGTGCTCGTGCTCTCGCAGTACGTCGAGCTCGGCCTCGCGCTGACGCTGCTCGCGGACTCGGCCGAGGGCGTCGGATACCTGCTCAAGGACCGGATCAGCGACGTCGACGAGTTCGTGGCCGCGCTGCGCCGCGTCGCCGACGGCGGCTCGGCGCTCGATCCGATCATCGTCTCGACGCTGGTCTCGCGCGAGCGGTCGGACGATCCGCTCGCCCAGCTGACGCCGCGCGAGCGCGAGGTGCTGGAGCTCATGGCCGCCGGCAGCTCAAACCAGGGCATCGCTGACAGCCTCGTCATCACCGTCAGGGCCGTCGAGAAGTACGTCTCCAGCATCTTCACCAAGCTCGGGCTGCCCTCCACGGGCAGCGAGTCGAGGCGCGTGCTCGCGGTGCTGACGTTCCTCCGCTCCTGAAGACACCAGAAAACCGCCCCTGAACCGACGAGTCTCCCGCCTTCCGCGGCCCGAGCGTGCCTGCGAGCGTGGAACGCGACCCGCCGACGAAGGGAGTCGAGATGAAGAGCCGCGTGATCCAGGACGGACCGGAGCCGGAGGACGCCGGGCGTCACCCGGCCAGGGACGCCTGCGAAAAGCAGATGCAGCGGGCGATGAACGTCGCTGGCCGCATGGGCCACTGGAGCGCCACCCACTGGAAGACGGCTGTCTTCGGCTGGCTGGCATGCATCGTCGTCTTCTTCTACGTCGGGAACATGCTGGTGGGCCTGAAGCAGATCGAGCAGAGCGACGCCGGCGTCGGCCAGTCGCACAAGGCGGACCAGATCCTCAAGAAGGCCTTCCCGGAACGCGCGCCGCAGACGGAGTTCGTGCTGATCCAGAGCCCCACGAAGACGATCACCGATCCCGCGTTCCGAGCAACGGTGGACGACGTCCTCACGACGGCCCGGACGAGCCCCGCGGTCGAGAACGTCGACTCGCCGTACGACCCGCGGCACCGTGACCTCGTCAGTAGCGACGGCCGCGCGGCACTTGTCCAGTGGGAGATGCGGGGCGACCGCGACCAGGCGATCGACCACATCGACGCGCTCTCGGCCGCGACCGAGAAGGTGGCAGCCGAGCACCCCGGCTTCTACGTCGGACACGCGGGCGTCAGCTCGGACAAGGCGCTCGACAAGGTGTTCAAGGACCAGCTGGCTCTTGCGGGGGAGCGCTCGATCCCCATCACGATCGCCGTGCTGCTGATCGTGCTCGGGACGCTCGTCGCGGTCGGCGTACCGATCCTGCTGGCACTCACGGGCGTCATCGGAACGGTCGGGCTCGTGGCGCTCACGAGCCGCCTGGTCCCGGCCGACCCGAACGTGAACGCAGTCATCCTGCTGATCGGGCTCGCTGTCGGCGTCGACTACTCGCTCTTCTACATCAAGCGCTGGCGTGAGGAGCGGGCTGCCGGGAAGGATCCGGGCGCGGCGCTGGACGCCGCGGCCGCTACCTCGGGCCGCTCGGTCCTGATCTCGGGCTTCACCGTCATGGTGGCGATGGCGGGGATGTTCTTCGCCGCCGACAAGACGTACCTCTCGTTCGGGATCGCGACGATCATCGTCGTCGGCATGGCGATGCTCGGCTCGCTCACCGTCCTTCCTGCCCTGCTGTCAAGGCTCGGCACGAAGGTCGACAAGGGGCGGATCCCGTTCGTCCATCGCTTCCGCAACGACGCCGAGGGGAGCCGCCTCTGGGAGTCGATCCTGCGACCGACGCTGCGCCACCCGGTCGTCGCCGTGGTGCTCGCAGGCGGCGCGTTGCTCCTGCTCGCGTTGCCCGCGTTCCGCATGCACACCACCCAGAGCGGGTTCGACGCGCTGCCGAAGGACGCTCCGACCGTCGAGACGATCCAGCGTGTGCAGGACATCTTCTCCAACGGGAACGTCGCGCCGGCTCTCGTCGCGGTCCAGGCCGACACCGACCTCCCCCAGACGCAACGAGCGCTCGCGGCGCTCAAGACGCAGGCGCTGGCGAGTGGACAGGCGAAGTCGCCGATCGACGTCGAGATCAGCGCATCGCACGACGTCGCCCGCGTCACAATCCCGCTCGTCGGAGAGGGCGTCGACAGCGAGAGCAACGCCGCCCTGGCGACGCTCCGGGACGAGGTCCTGCCCGCAAGCATCGGTCGCCTGCCGGAGGCGGTGTGGGCGGTCAGCGGCCTCACGGCGCAATCCGTCGACCAGAACGAGTTGCTGAAGAGCAAGGCGCCGATCGTGTTCGCCTTCGTGCTCACGTTCGCGTTCGCCCTGCTGCTCTTGGCGTTCCGGTCGATCGTGATCGCGCTCAAGGCGATCCTCCTCAACCTTCTCTCCGTGGGCGCGGCCTACGGCGTGCTGATCCTGACCTTCCAGTACGGCTGGGGCGAAGGCCTTCTCGACTTCACCTCGAACGGCGGCATCGCCTTCTGGCTCCCGATCTTCCTGTTCGTGATCCTGTTCGGGCTCTCGATGGACTACCACGTGTTCATCCTGAGCCGGATCCGCGAGGCCTACGACCGCGGCCTCTCGACCGAAGAGGCGATCGAGAGCGGCATCACGAAGACGGCAGGCGTCGTGACGAGCGCGGCGATCGTGATGGTCGGGGTGTTCTTCGTCTTCGCGTTGATGCCGATCCTGGACATGAAGGAGATGGGAATCGGCCTCGCGGCGGCGGTGCTGATCGACGCGACCATCGTCCGCGCCGTCCTGCTGCCGGCGTCAATGAAACTGCTCGGCGACTGGAACTGGTACCTGCCGAGCTGGCTCGAGTGGCTGCCACGGCTCGAGCCGAGCATCGAGGGCGGCGAGCGGCGTCCGCAGGTCGAGGCGCCGCCGGTTCCGGCCTCCTAGAACGGCAGCACCGGGCGCGGTCGGATGGCCGCGCCCGGTGCCTTGCCGTCTCTCTTAGGCCGCTTCGGCCAGCTCGTCCTGGAGCCGGGCCAGCGCCTCGGCCTCGAGCTGGCGCACGCGCTCCCGCGTGATGCCGAGCTCCTTGCCGATCGCCTCGAGGGCCTTCGGCTCGCCGCCGATTCCGAAGCGCAGCTCGATGATGCGCCGCTCCCGCTCGGGCAGCGACGCGATCGCGCGCCGCACCTCGCGCCGGCGGAGCGAGTCGACCGCCTCGTCCTCCGGGCTCTCGGCGTTCTGGTCGTTGAACAGGTCGCCGAGCTCCCCGTCCTCCTCCGAGCCGATCGGCCGGTTCAGCGAGACGTTCGCCTCGACGGCGTCGAGCGCCTCCTGCACGTGCACGAGCTCGAGCTCGGCCTCCTCCGCCAGCTCCTCGCGGGTCGGCTTGCGGCCCAGCTGGGCCTCGAGCCGGGTCTGCGCTCGCGCGAGCTTGACGCGGCGCTCGTTCACATGCGTCGGGATGCGGATCGTCGCCGACTGGTTCGAGATCGCCCGCTGGCACGCCTGGCGAATCCACCAGGTGGCGTAGGTCGAGAACTTGAAGCCCTTCCGCCAGTCGAACTTCTCGACGGCACGGTTGAGCCCGATCACGCCCTCCTGGACGAGATCCAGCAGCGGCAGGTCCTTCCGCTGGTAGCGCTTGGCGATCGAGATCACCAGTCGCAGGTTCGAGTTGATCATGCGCTCCTTGGCCGCGGCGTCGCCGCGCTCGACACGCTTCGCCAGGGCGACCTCCTCCGCCGCGGTCAGCAGCGGATACCGGCCTGCCCGGTGCATGAAGAGCGAGAGCGCGTCCGACGGATTCGGCGCCGTGACGTGTGTCGCAGCCTGCTCCGGAGCCGGGGGTGCGACGATCTCGACCTCCCGGGCCTCGAGCTCGGCGCGGACCTCGGCGAGCTCCTCCTCGTCGAGGTCGTGCTCGAGCGCGAACGCCTCGAGGGCGGTCTCCTCGATCGACGCGTTCTCCTCAGCCTCCTCGAGGAACGCTGGGACTGCAAGTTCAAGCACGTTGCTCAGTTTCTTCACACTTCCTTCACGTTCGTGGGTGTCAGGCGAACGCGGGCGTTCGCCACCAACACCTAAAACGGCCGCTGGGGCCGCCGTATTCCTGCCTGGACCAAATAAATTCGCCGAGCCGGTGACGCTTTCGTCCACCTCGTCCGGCTGACCTTCCGCTTCCGCGTACTGCCCTCCGGCGGGGCTTCGACCTACTGCGCTCCGTGCTCGGCGCAAGCGGCAACCTAGCGATGGGGACACGTTCGTTCAAGACCCTCGAAACACTCGTTCTCGCTCTTTGCGAGCTTTTTTCAAGGGCTGCAGTCGACGTCTTCCCGGGCGCCCGGCGGCAGCCGCTCGAGCAGGCCGCCGAGAACCTCCAGCTCTTCCCTCGAGAAGCGCTCCCGGAAGAAGTCGCGGATCCCGGCGACGTGGGACTTGGACGCCTCCCGCAGCTTCTCCACGCCTTCATCGGTCAGCTGCGCGTACGTCACGCGGGCGTCGGAGTCGCAGGTGGCGCGCTCGACGTAGCCGGCGCGCTCGAGCCCTTCGAGCAGCCGGGTGATCCCGGACGGGGTCAGCAGCACGCGCTGGGCGAGGTCGATGCGGCGCAGCCGTCGGTCGTCCGCGTGTGAGAGGTGGAGCAGGACCTCGTAGTCGTTGATTGTGAGGTCGTGCTCGGCCACGAGCTCGGCGTTGAAGCGCCGCGTGGTGGAGGCGTGTGCGCGCACGAGCCCGATCCACGCCGTGATCTCGGGGGTAGCTCGCTTTGGTACTTGCGTGCTCAATACTTGACGGCTCAACTTTCTCCGCTAAGATTGTTGACGACTCAAGTATAGCTCACACAAGAGGAAAGGAGAGCCGTGTCCACCAGCACCATCACCGCCGAGGTCATCCCCGCCGGGACGTGGAACGTCGATCCCGTTCACACGACGATCGGCTTCCAGGTCACCGAGACGAGCGACCTCTTCAGCTCCGTCAACGGCCGCTTCACCGAGTTCGAGGGCCGGCTTCGGGGCGGCGAGCAGGCGTCGATCGACGGCGCGATCCGCGTCGACAGCCTTCGCACCGACAACGAGCAGCGCGACGCGCACCTGACCTCGCCCGACTTCCTCGGGGCGGCGAAGCACCCTGAGATCCGCTTCGAGTCGACGTCCGTCGAGCCGCTCGGCGACGACCGGTTCGCGCTCGGCGGCAACCTGTTCGTCAAGGAGCAGCCGTTCGAGGTCGAGCTTCAGGGCCGGCTTCGCGGCCGGGGCACGGGCAAGCTCGGTGACGAGCGCCTGCTGCTCGACGTCAACGGCTCCTTCGACTGGGGCACCATCACCGTCGAGATCACCGCGGCCGTCTCGGCCGCCAAGAGTTAAACAGCGGTGCGAATCCTGGGAATCGCCGGCAGCCTTCGCGAAGGCTCGTACAACCGGGCGCTCCTGCGTACGGCCCGGGAGCTCCTGCCGGAAAGCGTCGAGCTCGTCGAGCACGACATCGGCATGTTGCCGTTCTACGACGGCGACGTCGAGGCAGCCGGCGATCCCGAGGCAGTCGTCCGCTTCAAGCAGGCGATCCGCGAGGCGGACGCGCTCCTGATCGCGACGCCCGAGTACAACCGCGGCGTCCCGGGCGTGCTCAAGAACGCGATCGACTGGGCGTCGCGGCCTCCCCTGGCCTCGCCGCTCACCGGGAAGCCTGTCGCGATCATGGGCGCGTCGACCGGCCGCGGAGGCACGGCGAGGGCGCAGGAGCAGCTGCGCTCCGCACTCGAGTTCTCGCGCGCGCAGGTCCTCGAGCAGCCCGAGGTGCTCGTTCCCGAGGCGTACTTGCACTTCGACGCGAGCGGAGAGCTCGCCGACGAGGGCATCCGCACCGACATCGCCGAGCTGCTCGACACCCTTGTGCAGGTCGCGGGCGGTGTTACGCTCGCCTCAGTGTCATCCTGGTTCTCAAGGACCGGCTCGTGACCGACGGGCTGGTTAGGCTCGGAGCCGGCGGCGGGCTGACCCATACGCTCGGTGTCGCCTCGTCGAGGCTGGCCTGCACGCGATCTGTCGCCCGCCGCCGTCCGAGGAGCACCAGCGTGACCTGATAGGAGCGTGGCAAGACGCCCCCACTGAGGCCTGTCCGCTGGCTGCTCTGTCCGTGGCCACCTCAGTGGAAAGGGGACCGGGAGTGATCGTAATCGGAGTTGATCCGCACAAGCAGACGCATACGGGCGCAGCCGTCGAGGCGGGAGTCGGCGTGCTGCGTGGCGAGCGGACGGTGAGCGCGCGCGAGCGAGGACACGAGCAGCTACTTGCCTGGGCGCGTGAGCTGGACGGGGAGCGGCTGTGGGCGCTCGAGGACTGCCGTCATGTCTCCGGCGGGTTGGAGCGGTTCCTGCTCGCGCGGGGGGAGCGGGTGGTGCGGGTGCCGCCCAGGTTGATGGGTGAGGCGCGGCGGGCCGGCCGGGAGCGCGGCAAGTCCGACAGCGTCGACGCGCTCGCGGTCGCCAGGGCCGCGTTGCGCGAGCCGGGGCTGCCAGGGGCGCAGCTGGCGGGGCCAGAGCGGGAGATCCGGCTGCTGCACGACCATCGCGCCGATCTCGTCAGTGAGCGGACGCGGATCCAGAACCGGCTGCGCTGGCATCTCCATGACCTCGACCCGGAGCTTTCGATCCCGACTGGCGGCCTCGACCGGCGCGTCTGGCTCGACCGGCTCGGCCGCCGCCTCGCCCGGCTGGAGCAGTCGGCGCAGGTGCGGATCGCGCGGGAGCTTGTCGGCCGCTGCCGCGAGCTGTCCCGCCGCGTCGACGAGCTTGAGCGGGAGCTCGCCGTGCTGCTGCGTGCGCAGGCGCCCGAGCTGCTCGAGCTTGCCGGTTGCGGCACGCTCACCGCCGCCCAGCTGGTTGGCGAGATCGCCGGCATCGAGCGCTTCAGCAGCGACGCGAGGCTCGCCAAGCACGCCGGCGCCGCGCCGCTGGCGGCCTCCTCGGGGCAGCGGCAGCGGCACCGACTCAACCGCAAGGGCAATCGACAGCTCAACTGCAGCCTGCACCGGATCGCGGTCACGCAGGCGCGCGTCCATGCCCCCGCCCGCGCCTACCTCGAGCGCAAGCAGGCCGAGGGCAAGAGCCGCCGCGAAGCGCTCCGCTGCCTCAAACGCCACCTCGCCCGCGTCGTCTTCCGCATCCTCAAAACCATCAGCGCCCGCCGATCCCGCTCATCGACCCAGCCGAACCGGCCACTCACGGCCGTCGGCTTGACATAGGAGGATCGCGTGAGCGTCACTCGCCTTCGGCTCGCTCCCGTGAGGGAAACCCTGCTTCCCCCCGGCCAGGTTGGCCTATGAGCACCGTCGGCGAGATCATGACCAGCGACGTCCTCACGGTCGAGCCTTCGGACACGATCGGCGAGACCGCGCAGAAAATGGTCGAGCGGGGCGTCAGCTCGGCCGTCGTGTCCGACTACGGCACGCTGATCGGGATCGTCACGGAGCGCGACCTGACCCGCGCGGTTGCTGGCCGGGTGCACACGAGCGAGGCGCGCGTGCGCGAGTGGATGACCTCCGACCCGATCACGCTCGGGCCGGAGGCCAGCGCGGACGAGGCGGCGAAGATCATGCTCGACAACGGCTTCCGGCACGTGCCGATCGTCGACGAGGGCCGCGCGGTCGGGATCGTCTCGATCCGCGACGTCGCCCGCTGGAGCACCGAGGAGAGTTAGCTACACAAGCTCGAGCTGGCGATGCGCGTCCAGCCCCGAGACGCCGACGCCGACCAGCCGTAGCGCGCCCGGCCGGTCTGCGAGCGCGCGGTCGAGGCACGCGCATGCGAGCTCCCAGATCCGCTCGGCGTCGTCGATGCCGACCGGCAGCGACGTCGAGCGCGACCGGATCGAGAAGTCCGGGTAGCGCACCTTCGTCGTCACCGTGCGGCCGACCTGGCCGCTCGCCTCGAGGCGCTCGGCGACGTGGCCCGCCAGTCGGCGCAGCTCCTTCTGGAGTCGCTCGACCTCGGCGACGTCGCGCGGGAAGGTCTCCTCGGCGCTGATCGAGACCGTCTCGACACTCAGCTCGAGCGGCCGCGGGTCGATTCCCCGCGCGCGGTCGCGGAGCAGCGGCCCGAGCTTCCCGGGCAGCAGGCCGCGCAGCCCTGCGTCGTCGAGCGCGGCGAGGTCGCCGATCGTCTCGACGCCCGCCCGGCGCAGCCGCTCCTCGGCGCGCGGCCCGACTCCCGGCAAGCGGCGCACGTCGAACGGCGCCAGGAACGCGGCCTCCCGTCCCGCAGGCACGACCGTGATCCCGCCCGGCTTGCGGCGGTCGCTCGCGATCTTCGAGACGACCTTGCAGCTCGAGACCCCAAGTGAGCACGAGAGGCTGGTCGCGCCTCGCACGGCTGCCTGCACTGCCTCCGCGACAGCCCTCGCCCGGCCGAAGTCGGCCGCCACCTCCCCCATGTTCAGGTAGCCCTCGTCCATGCCCGTCCGCTCCACGATGGGCACCACCTCGCGCACCGCCGCCCACACCGCCTTCGAGTACTCCGAGTAGAGGCGCTTCCGCGGTTGAACGAACACGGCCTGCGGGCAACGCCGCAGCGCCTCGGCGCACGACATCGCCGAGTGGATGCCGTACCTGCGGGCGACGTAGTTCGCCGTCGCGACGACGCCACGGCCGCGCGGATCGCCGCCGACGATCAGCGGCCGCCGGCGCAGCTCGGGCTCCTCGAGCTCCTCAACGGCAGCGAAGAACGCGTCGAGGTCGAGGTGTGCGACGATCACGCCGGCCCCCGGTGGACGAGGCGCATCGGGATCCCGAGCCGCCTCGCCACGAACGGCACGCTGCCGCCCTGCACGATCACCGAGAACGCGACGACGACGAAGACGATCCCGTAGATCCGCTCCGAGCCCGGGACGTGCTGGAGCAGCGCGAACGCGGCGAGCAAGATCGGCACGGCGCCCTTCAAGCCGCTCCACATCACGAACACGCGCTCGCTACGGCGAAGCTTGAGCGGGGCCAGGAAAGGCCCGATCCCGAGCGGCCGCGCGAGGAACGCGAGGATGAGCGCGATCAGAAGCGCGTCCGTCCAGAGCGGCTCCAGGTTCACCGTATGCACGGTCAGCCCAAGGCCGATGAACACGACCACCTCCGCCAGGCTCGCGAGCGAGGTATGGAAGCGCTCGACGTCGTCGCGGCCGGGGTAGTCGGCGTCCCCGATCAGAATCCCGGCGACGAAGACCGCGAGGAAGCCCGAGCCGTGGGCGATCGCGGCGGCACCGTAGATCACACCCGCGGCGGCGAGGCTCCGCAGGGGGTAGAGAGCGGCGTTCGCAAGGTGGATGCGCCGGAGCGACTGCAACACCAGCCACGCGCCGGCGACGCCCACCGCGAGCCCGATCGACATCTCGAGGACGAACTCGCGCACGACGACCCAGAACGTCGCGTCGGCATGCGTCGCGAACTCGATCATCCCGAGCATCAGCGCGATCCCGACAGGATCGTTCACGCCGGACTCGCCTTCGAGGATCGTCCCGGTGCGACCGCCCACCTCGCGCTTACCCAGCACCGAGAACATCACCGCGGGATCCGTCGGCGCGAGCGCCGCGCCGAGGATGCCCGCGCCCGTCCAACTGAAGTCGAACAGGTAATGCCCAACGAGCGCGACCAGCGCTGCGGTCGTGAAGGTGCCGAAAATCCCGAGCATCGAGATCGGCACCCACGCGACGCGGAAGCGCCTCCAGCCGACCCGCACACCTCCGTCGAAGAGAATCAGGATCAGCGCGACCACCGCGACCCGCTCGACTTCGAGGACTGACACCTCGCGTCCGATCCTCGGCCAGAAGTGGACGGTCACGGCGGTGGCGAGCAAGAAGATCGCCGGCGCCGGGATCGGAACCCGCTCGCTCAGCTTGTTCGAAAAGACGGCGACCGCGACGATCCCCGAGACGATCAGGACGATGAGGCCGAAGTGGGCGATCTCGCTCACCGCTGGCGAGCGTAAAGGACCGGGCCGCTGCCGCTAGATCTCGGACACGAAGGCCGCGCGCGCTGCGTGGTCCGCGGTCTCGACGGCCCGCTCTGCAGCGGCGATCCGCTCGTCCCCCGGCGCCGTCGCGAGGTTCACCGAGATGAGCTTCGCGGCCGCCCGCGCGGCACCCGCGGCGAGGGCGGCGGCCGCTGCGGCGTCGGCGCGAGAGGCGCCGTCGGCGCACTCGGCGGCGGAGGCGGCGAGCAGTGCCACGTCCGCCGAGGTCTCCGCGAGCGCGAGCGGCGCGTCGGCCGCCTCGGCCAGCGCGTCGGCGAGATCGGAGCCGGGCTGCTCGAGCGCGTCCAGCGCCGACTCGTACACAAGGGCGTTCTTCGCTGAGAGCTCGAGCAGGCGATCACGGAGGTCGGCTGCCTGCGACCGCGCACCTCCGGCTCCACTCCAGCCCTCCGAGCGGGCGGCGGCCTTGGCGACCAGCGCGGCCGCAAACGCGGCGGTGACCCCGGCGACCCAGCCCGAGCCCGGCACCGCCTCGGGCGACGAGATCAGGTCGGCGAGCTCGCGCGCGTCCACGGCCGGCTCAGAAGAAGAACTGCTTCCACGCCGCCCACCAGTCGTCGGCGCGGGAGACGATCGTACGGTCCCCGAGCTGCTCGACGCCGTGGCGGTGGCGGAGCTTTGCGACGGGGCCGGTCCACTTGTACTCGACCTTGATCTCGCACGGCTTGCCGGGGTCGTACGGCTGGACGGCGTTCAGGTCCTGCAGTGCCTTCGTCGCGCCGGCCTCGATCGCCTCGCGGGCGCGAGACGGCACGAGGCTGCGAGCGCTCTCGACCCCGGTGCCGCGCTTCACCTGCACCGTCGTCAGACCGTCGCCGAGCAGCTCCGTCCCCTCGCGGCAGGCAGCCTGGTCGCCGGTGACCAGCACCACGGGGCAGCCCCAGGTGCCGCAGAGCGCGGCGTTGATCCCGGTCTCGCCGACCAGCGTGTCGTTGAACCAGAGGTTCTGGAAGTCGCGGCCGGAGACCGTGTGGTTCATCACGCCCTCGGCGGTGCCCGCGAGGGCGTGCATGCCGACGAAGAGCGCGGCGTCGACGCCCTGCTCGAGGAACTCGGTGTACTCCGTCCACTCGTCCTGGACGACGAACTCGCAGTCAGGGTCGAGGTCCTCGGGGATCAGTGAGTTGAACGTGTAGCCGTCGCCCGCGCCGTGGCAGTCCATGACGACAATCTCCGTCCCGCCCGCGGCCTTGGCACCCCGGACGGCGGCGTTGATCTCCTCGGTGTAGAGCTTGCGGCCCTCCTGATAGAGCGTCGCGTCGCCGCCGGGCCCGGTCTGCTCACCCTTGACGACCCCCGCGACCCCCTCGATGTCGCTGATGATGAAGACCTTCACCCTTGTAGCCTCTCACGTCGTGGAGACCGGGTTGGCGGCGAAGCGTGTGCTCGTGACCGGCGCCTCCGGCGGAATCGGCTCTGCGTGCGCCCGGGCATTCATGGAGGAGGGGTGCGAGGTGGTCGCGCACTACCATCGCGGCCGCGAGCGGGCCGAAGCGTTGCGGGCCGCTGCCGTCGTTGGCGCCGACCTCACCGTCGAGGCCGAGGCGGAGCGGCTGTTCGAGCAGGCGGGGCCGCTGGACGTGTGCGCCGCGGTGGCCGGGGTGTGGCCGTCCGAGGACGTGCCCGTCTGGGAGCTGCCGCTCGAGCGCTGGGAGCAGACGCTGCGGACGAACCTCACGGCGACCTTCCTCACGGCGCGCGGGTTCCTGAGCGGGGCAGCGCGGAGCGGGCACGGCTCGCTGGTCCTCGTCGGCTCGACGGCAGGGCTCTTCGGCGAGGCCGGACACGCGGACTACGCGGCGGCGAAATCCGCGATCGTCGGCGGCCTGCTCCTGAGCCTGAAGAACGAGGTCGTGCGGGTTGCGCCCCGCGCGCGCGTGAACGCCGTCTGCCCAGGGTGGACGCACTCGCCGATGACTCGCGGCTCGCTTGACGCGGAGACGCTGCGGCGCGTGACGCGGACGATGCCGCTCGACAAGGTCGCCGAGCCGCAGGACGTCGCGGCCCAGGTCGTCGTGCTCGCCTCGGACGTCCTGTCCGGCCACGTGACGGGCCAGATCGTGACGGTCGCGGGCGGCATGGAAGGCCGGCTCCTGCGCGACTGACCCCGAACAGTGACAGTCACTGTGACAGTCACCGGGGCTGCCAAAAAGGACGGCGGCGGGGCAGGGCCCGCCGCCGTGAATGCTCCGTCGCCGCAGGATGATTGCCGTCAGTCCCCCGGCGGGAAGCCAGAAGGCTGCATCGACAGCCCGCGCCCGCAACTTGAGTGGCCTCACAAAACATCAGGCGGGGCCGCCGCCCGGCCCCGCCTGAGTCTCCCGTGAGAGAGCCGCAGTTACATCTCCGGAGGGGCTCTGCCGCATCGGCCCTTCCGTGGTGCCGGTAGGCCCCGCCGCATCGGGCCCCACCCGCTTCCGACGATCTGCCCCCGCCGCATCGGGGCGCTCGTCGTTGTTGCTGCCGGAGTATCGTGCGGTCGGGGTCGGTTGATCTATCCCTCGTTCTCGGTTGACCGCTTCACTTCACTTCGTGAGTAGAGTCGAGCGGGCATGAGCAGCCGGTTCGAGCAGCGTCTGGAGAGGGGTCCGATCGTCGTCGGGGACGGCGGCATGGGCGTGCTCGTCACGAGCGCCGTCCCGCGCCTGCGCTGCCCCGAAGAGGCCAACCTCAAGGCGCCCGAGAGCGTCGTCACGCTGCACACGAGCTTCATCCGCGCAGGCGCCGACCTGATCGAGACGAACACGTTCGGCGCAAACCGGCGCAAGCTCGCACAGCTCTACCTCGACGACGAACTGGAGCGGATCAACAGCGCCGGCGTGAAGCTCGCGCGAGAGGCCCGGGACGTCTCGGGCCGCGACGTCTTCATCGCCGGCTCGATCGGGCCGCTGGGCGACCTGGCCGTTTCGCCCGCGCAGCGGCAAGAGATGTTCGCCGAACAGGCCGCGCTGCTAGATGGCCGCGGGATCGACCTGTTCATGGTCGAGACGTTCTACGACCTGAACGAGCTCGAGGCGGCGATCGACGCGGTGCGCAGCGTCTCGTCGCTCCCGATCGTGGCGACCCTTACGTTCGACGAAGGCGCCGAGACGCTCGCCGGCGTGACGGGAGCAGAGGCCGCGGAGCGCCTGCGGCCGCTCGACCTAGCCGCGATCGGCGCCAACCACGGCGCCGGCCTGCACGCGGCGCTCGCGGCCCTCGAGGCGATGGGCGGCGACGGCGGACCGCCGCTCGCCGCGCTCCCGAACGTGGGCCTCGCCAGCCTGAGCGGCGGCCGCGTCATCTACCCGCACGCCACGCCAGAGTACTTCGCCGAGTTCGCGGCACACGCCCGCCGGCTCGGCGCCCGTCTGATTGGCGGCTGCTGCGGCACCACGCCGGTCGAGATCGCGGCGATCGCGTCGGCGGTGGAGGAACAACGCGAGCCGGCCGCGCCGCTGGTCGTGGTCGAGCGCGAGCTGGTCGAGCCGCGCCACGGCAAAGGGCCGTACGAGACCGCGCTCGCACGGATGCTGCGCGAGGGCGAGTGGGTCACCTGCGTCGAGCTCGACCCGCCGAAGGGCGGCACCTACGACGCGATGCTCTCCGTGGCGCGCACGCTCAAGCAGAGCGGCAAGGTCGGCTTCGTCGACATCAACGACAACCCGATGGCGCGGGCCCGGGCCAACGCGCTGATGGCGTCGGTCGCGATCGAGCGCGATTGCGGCATGGAGACGATCCCGCACCTCACCCCGCGCGACACGTCGGTCATGGGGCTCGAGTCGCAGCTGCTCGGTGCCCACGCGGAAGGCGTGCGCAACATCCTGGCGGTCACCGGCGACCCGCCCGAGGTCGGCGACTACCCCGGCTCGCGGGGCGTCTACGAGGTCGACTCGATCGGCCTCTCGCACGTCGTCACGCAGCTGAACCGCGGCGAGGACTACAACGGCAAGGGCATCGACGCGCCGACCTCGTTCTTTCTCGGCGTCGCGGTCAACCCGTCGGCGGACGACCTCGAGCTCGAGGCCGACCGCTTCCGGCAGAAGATCGAGGCCGGCGCGGGTTTTGCGATGACACAGGCGCTGTTCGACCTCGCCTACCTCGACCGCTTCGAGGAGCTGATCGGCGGCTGGCCGGTGCCGCTCTTACTCGGGATCTTCTACGTGCGCAGCTACCAGCTAGCGGTGCGGCTACACAACGAGGTTCCGGGGATCGTCGTGCCTGAGAAGATCCAGCGGCGGCTCGAGCAGGCGGGCGCCGACGCGGGCGCCGAGGGGCTCGCGCTCGCGCGCGAGCTGTTCGCGCAGGCGCGCGAGAAGGTCGCGGGCGTCTACGTGATCCCGCCCTTCAAGCAGCCCGAGGCCGCGCTCGACGTACTGGACTAACGGACGCAGGGGCCGGTCGAGACCGGGCCGCGGCCCGCGCGGGCGAGATCCTCCCGCACGACCGAGGCCGGGACACCGTAGCCGCCGTCGCCGGTCGAGCGCGCCGCGAACATCGTCGCCTGCACCCGCCCCCGGGCGTCCACCGCGGGGCCGCCCGAGTTGCCGTGCTCGACCCTTCCCCCCAGGCTGGTCACGAGGCGCCGCGTCGGGCCACGGCCGTAGGCGTCCTGCGCGAGCACGGTCGCGGTCGTGCCGATCCGACCCGGTGTCGCATCGAGCGGCCCGTTCAGCGGGTAGCCGACGATCGCAACGGGTGTGCCACCCTCGGGCTCGACCAGCCGCAGCGCATCCGCGTCGAGACCCGGTACCTCCAGCACCGCGATGTCGTCGTGCGGGTCGAAGACGACGACGGCCGCGCCAAGCGAAACGCCGCTGACGGTGGTTACCGAGGTGTCCTCCTCGCCGGCCACGACGTGCGCCGCGGTGACGACCAGCTCCGGCGCCGCGACCCAGCCGCTGCCCTCGACGCCAAGGCCGCACGCCGTCCCCAGCACGCGCACGACGCTCGGCGCAGCGGCACGCACGCCCGGCGTTCGCAGCACGCCTGGATCGGGCGGCTCGGCGGGCACCGGCGGGCCGGAGAAGGTCGGGAAGGGGTCGACGCGGGCGAGCGCGTTGAGCAGGCGCCGCGGCGGCACGATGTCGTTCAGCTGCTGCAGCACGTACGAGCGCTGAACGGCGCGGCGCAGGTCGGCCTGGCCCGGAAGCTGCAGCGCCATCGCGCCGAGCACCCACACCATCCCGAGCCCGATCAGCGCGCCGGCGAAGACACCTCCGAACGAATCGAGCGCGCGCACGCCCCGGGCTCGCTGCCGGCTGCGGATCACGCCGCCGATCGTGCTCCCGAGCACCTCGAAGGCGACCGCCAGCGTGACCGCGGCGATGAGCGCAACGACCGGCGCGTAGCGCGAGCTCGAGCCGTTCGTCAGCACCAGCGGTGCGAGCCGGCCGCCGAGGAACGCGCCCGCGATCAGCCCGGCGAGCGAGAGGCCGCTCCAGACGAGCCCCTGCACGGCTCCGCCGAGCGCCGCGAGCAGCACCAGGCCGAGCGCCACCCAGTCGACGACGGTCACGGGCGGTTTAGGCTAGACGTAGTGGACGGGGCAGAGCTGCAAGAGTTCATCGACCGCTACAACGCCGCCTGGAACGACCACGACATCGACACGATCGTGTCGATGCACACGGACGACTCGGTGTTCGAGAACCACGTGACGGGCGACGTGAACGTCGGGCGGGAGGCGATCGGGCGGGCGATCAGCGGCATCTTCTCGGTCTTCCCGGATCTCTCCTTCGAGACGCGTCGCGCGTACATCCGCGACGACCTGGTCGTGCAGGAGTGGACGGCGCGCGGCACGCACGAGGGGACGATGACGCGCTCGGGGATCGAGGTGCCGCCGACCGGGAGGAGGGTCGAGTACAAGGGCATGGACGTGATCCCGATCCGCGACGGGCTGGTCGCCCGGAAGGACGTCTACTCGGACTCGGTCACCCTGCTC
Source organism: uncultured Actinomycetes bacterium (assembly GCA_963719275.1). Lineage (GTDB taxonomy): Bacteria > Actinomycetota > Thermoleophilia > Gaiellales > Gaiellaceae > AC-32. The sequence continues at coordinate 141,274 of CAVRBT010000002.1, forward strand.
CGGCAACTCGGTCTGACGTCGATCTAGCTAGACTTCCCCGTCCCCGGGGGCGTAGTTCAGTTGGTTAGAACGCCGGCCTGTCACGCCGGAGGTCGCGGGTTCGAGTCCCGTCGCTCCCGTCGCTCCCGTCTTCCGAAGTACCTGCAAATCGATGGGCACCGTTGTCTGTAGAGGCGGGATCGGACGCGTGTCATAGCCCAGTCGTGGCCCACCCGCCCGAAAACAAAAAGCCTGCAAAAGAAGGACTTTTAGGCCGAAGAGCGTGACCGGTCACACGAAGTAATCAGGTCACCGGCGTGGGCGTAGCCTTTTGCGCGGGTTCGATCAGCGACAAAGCGAGCGGCGGTTTCGAGCGGAGCGGGCCTCCGTGGGCTTGCCGATAGCGAAGCGCGCGCACATGCGCAGGGCATCGCAGAAGTCCGATCATCCCGAGTGGACGATGCACGGTCGGGGCGATCTCACGAGGCTTGGTGGCACCACGCGGACGAGTGTGGGCGCAAGCCGTTCGAAGCGGCTCGTGCTGCTGCTGCCTCTGGTACTGGCGCCTGATCGGCCCAACCGAAGGGAGTGACGATGGAGCAACAGACGAGTGAGAGCCCGGTGCTCGAGCTGCTCGCGAAGATGACCGCGGACTCGATCGAGGCCTCGACCCTCGATGCGAAGACGCTGATGCTCGTACGGATCGCAGGCCTGGTGGCGGTCGATGCACCACCCGCCTCCTACCTCCTGAATATCGGCACCGCCGGGGAGGCCGGCGTGGACGCCGAGGAGATCCAGGGCGTGCTCATCGGGCTCGCTCCGATCGTCGGCACGGCGCGGATCGCCTCTGCAGCCACCAAGCTCGTGCGGGCGCTCGGTCTCGCGATCGACATCGCCGAGCTCGAGGAGGCCGAAGCTACTCACGGGGCCTAGGAAACCGACTGCTGCTCAAAGCGAGCCCCTCAAGAAGAGGGCGGGCGCGAGCATGCCTGTCTGGGAGTCGACTCCGAGCCGTCTCGATGTCCGCAGCGGAGTTGCGGAAAGGAGGTCGTCATGACAAAGCACGAGATCGTTCGTGACGCTTATGTCTTCGGCTACCCGTTGGTGACGATGGACATGGTGCGCAAGCACGAGACGAACGTGCGGGAGCCCGACGGCGCGCACGCTCCGATGGGCGAACTCATCAAGCTGCGGTCGTACCCTCCGGTGGAGGATCACGCCGCCGCCGCGCCAAACGCGGACACCCTCTACACCATGGTCTGGCTGGACGTGTCGTCCGAGCCGTGGGTATTCGGCATCCCCGACATGGGCGACCGCTACTACATCATGCCGATGCTGAGCCTCTACAACGAGGTGTTCTTCGTGGCGGGAACGCGGACTACGGGCAGCAGTGCCCAGGAGTACGCGATCACTGGACCGGGCTGGTCGGGGACGCTGCCCGAGGGTGTGACGCAGGTCGAGTCGCCCACGGCGCTGGTGTGGATCCTCGGGCGTGTCTACTGCGCAGGGCCCGAGGACTACGCGGCCATCCACGAGCTGCAGGACCGGTTCTCGTCCGTTCCCCTCAGCGCTTACGGCAAGCCCTACACGCCGCCGCCCGGAGTCGTCGACGAGGCGGTCGACATGGAGACGGCCGTCCGCAAGCAGGTCAACGACCTGCCGCTGGAGGACTTCTTCGCCTACCTGGCAAAGCTCCTGACGACGAACCCGCCGAAGCCGGAGGACACGGAAATCGTGGGGCGGATGGCGGAGATCGGGCTCGTGCCGGAGCAGGACTTCGACGAAAGCAAGCTGCCGAGGCTGGGGCATAAGCTCGATCCGAAGCTGGCCCTCCTAGAGCTGCTTCGCACGATGAAAGGGAAGGAGCTCGTCAACGGCTGGCTCTACTGGACGAGTGACGTCGGCCAATACGGAACCGACTACGAGACGCGTGCGCTGGTCACGATGATCGGGCCCGGGATGAACTTCGCCGAGGATGCGGTGTACCCGCTCTCCGAGAAGGACGCGGACGGCGACGAGTACGACGGCTCCAAGCACCGCTACCTCATGCGCTTCGAACAGGGCCAGCTGCCGCCGGTCAAGGGGTTCTGGTCGCTGACCATGTACGACCCGGACTACTTCTTCGTCCCGAACTCCATCGATCGCTACTGCCTGAGCCAGCGGGACACGTTCGTCGCCAACGAGGACGGGTCCGTCGACCTGTACCTCCAGGCCGAATCGCCCGCCCCGGACAAGGAGACGAACTGGCTCCCGGCCCCCAACGGGAAGTTCAAGCTGATCCTCCGTCTCTACTGGCCCGAAGACACGCCGCCCACGATCCTGGACGAATCATGGACGCCGCCACCCGTGAGGCGCGCAGACTGATGGGCCCGTGAGTCGACCGTGTCGATGTTCCGAGATGGCCACCTGCTCGGACTGGAGGTGGACGCGACCGAACCTCGAGGAGCCACCATGTTGATCACAGGAGGGCGAGATGATCAGACTGTTCTCGGCAGTTCCGGATAGGGACTGCAAGACAACGATGAAGGAATTCGACAATACGCGGCGTCTTCGGTTCTGTGAGGTTTTTCTCATCGGCGGCCGGGCTATCCCTCGGAAGCTCATGGCGGCTGTCTACAACACGACCGGGCTGAACTTCCGCGACGACCCGCTCGACTCATGCCCCGACGAGCTGGTTGACAAGTTGGATCTCGAGCGAACCAAGAAGGAGCGCAAGGTCCTGGCCGTTTACCTCAACAAGCCCCGGTTCTGGATCTACGACCATCTCAAGGTCCCGGTGGGGCCCGTGCGCGAGTTCAACGGCCTCAAGGGCTACTGGATGGGCCTCGGCCTGATCCCCAAGGACGCGGACGTGAAGAACCCCGGCTGGCTCACCTACAGGAGGTCCCCCATAGAGCGCATGACGGAGATCACGTTCGAGGCGGGCAAGCCCGTCTTCCTCCTCGATGATCCCGACGGCAAGCAATGGGTGATGAAGTCGTACAGGGACGACTACGGCCAGACGTACGAGTCGCTCTCGACATTGGGCGAGAGGTACCAGAGGCTCCCCGCCGGATGGAAGCCCCGTATGGCACAGCTGGATCGCGACCTGGTCCTCGCGCCGACGAAGGCCGGGGGAACGGCCACGGTCATGCAGGACGAGTTCGAGAACACCTACGACTTCCTCGGTGACGGCTCGTCGAACTTCGTTCCGTGACCCGAGAGGGAGAACTCAAGAGAGGCAATGGGTAAACGAGCTGAGTCAACAGAGAGGAGCAGGTCATGAAACTACTGTCCGCCAAGCTGCCGCACGATGACGCCGGCGCGCAACTCATGCGCTTCGAGAACGTCCGCGGCCAGCGCTATACCGAGATCTTCTTGATCGGCGGTCACGCGATCGTCGCGGACATCAACGCCGGCGTCTACAACACGATCGGCCTGAACGACCCCGAGGGAACCGGCGATACCTCTCCCCAGGCGGTGCTCGAGCAGGTCGACGTCGATGCGCTGAAGGAGGAGTACGAGCTCTACGGCGCCTTCAAGAACGGTCCGCGGCTCTGGTGCCTGGACTGGGTGGAGGTCATGGTCGGGGCAGAGCGCGACTTCAACGGTCTGAAGGCGCGCTGGGTGATGTGGCTGGACGTGCCCAAGGAGATGCGCAAGCACGAGAGCGTCGCCTACAAGCAGATCAGCGGCAAACGCGACACGCAGCTCGGGATCAACGCGGGCTCGCCGGCCTTCCTCCTCGACGATCCGGACGGCGACTCCTGGTGCATGAAGTCCGCCAGCCTGATCGTGGATCCCAACCAGACATACGAGAGCCTCAAGGACCTGGGCAGTCGTCTGAAACTCCCGACAGGCTGGACGTTTCGCGCTGTCGTGCTCGAGCGGGACCTTGTCCTGACGTCCGACGACGGCCACGTCAAGATCACACAGGACGACCTCGGGAACACGTACGACCGGGTTGGTGGCGTGTACAGCAATTACAAGCCATAGCTGAGACTCCTCGCAATCGAGGCAGTGCGGCGAGCAAATGCTCTAGGACAGTTCCGCGGCATTTCCTCTCGAGCCCAGCATCGTGCACCCACCATGGGTCAACGCGGTAGTTGTCCACACCGGGATCGGGGAGCGCCCCGATGGAACGCTTAACCCCAGCTGCGACGGTCCATCCGAAAGCGAGACCACGTGGCCTCGTTCCCACTACTCGGAGAGGAGGCAATCATGTGGTGGGCAATCGGAATCGGCGGAATCTTCCTGTACCTGCTCGTGGCGTTCACGATCGGGCTGATGACGCTCAGGAACGGACACGGGTGGATGTTCTTCTTCGGGATCTTCTTCCCGATCCTCTGGATCTTCGGCGCCTTCATGTCGCCGCCGGATACGACGGCGACAGCACACTAGGAAGATGGCCGCCGGGTCGTCCCGAGATCCGGGTACGTCTCGGGCAATTGAGTGAAGACGGCGCCCGGTCACCGAGTCGGGCGCCGGAAGGTGGATCGCATGGGCAACGCCGATACCGCGGTACGCGGCGGTCGGATCAAGGCGACGCAGGATTGGCTCAGTCGTCGGGCCGATACCCGTTTGGGCCGGCTCGCGCTGCAGTGGTTCCGCGCCTACTTCGCGGCCAGCCGCAACTCGGGGTGTGCGGCTACCGTCTACTCGTCGCTCTCGGTCTTGCCGGCCGCGCTGGTGGCCGTCGCCCTGTTCCACTCCTCGGGAAGCGACACGAACGCCTTTGCGGAGCGTCTGATTTCTCACCTGAACCTGACCGGGTCGACCGCCAGCCTCGTCCAGGACACCTTCGGCAGCGCCTCTTCCAACAAGCTGGCGGCGACGATCACGGTGGTCGTCAGCTTCCTGATCTGGGGGATCGGAATCGGCCAGATCTACCGGGACGTCTACGCCCGTGCCTGGCGGGTCGAGGTCGGCTCGGCAGCAGACCAGGGGCTGTTCGCGATCTTCTTCTTCGTCATGACCGGCGTGATCGCGCTCGTCGTCGTCTCCGCTGGGGAACTCCGCGCTACAGGCTGGTACGTTCTCCTGCCGGTCTGGCTGGTGGGCTCGACCGCTTTCTGGCTCTGGGTGCCGCGCTTCCTCCTGCACCGGAAGGTCGGCGTCCGCGCCCTGCTTCCCGGCGCGCTCCTTGCCACCCTCGTGCTCGGCGGCGCCACCGCTACCTCCCCCTTCTTCCTGCCGCCGACCCTAAACGCAAACGGGACGGCGTTCGGCTCCTTCGGGGTCGTGCTCACGACGATCGGCTGGATCTTCATCATGATCACGATGTCGCTGGTCTGCGCGGTCTTCTCGCCTGTGTGGGCGAATTGGCGGCAGAGCGAGAGGCAGCGCCGCGGCGCGACCACCTCTAGCACCACCGAGAAGAGGGCCCTCGCCTCCTGAGCGGCGGCGATGTCCTCTCCTCCTGACACGCAGGGCTCGGCGCAGATGCAGTTGCCGCCGCCGCGGCGAACGCTGCTTCGGCGCCTGACGCTCTGGGTCGAGCACGCGCGTGGGCTCCGAGGCTGGGTCGAGGATGCCCGCAGACACTCCCCGGCGCTCGATGCCACCTTCGAGACGATCGAGCGAGACTCCCAGATCGGCGGCAACCTGCTCGCCGGGGCGCTCTCCTACCGCCTGTTCGTGTTCGTCCTGCCGCTCGCCTTCTTCATCGTCTCCGGCCTCGGGCTGCTGGCCAGCGCGCTGGGCGTCGAGCCGCAACTGATCTCGAACTCGGTCGGCCTGGCCGGGGTCGTCACCAACCAGGTCGCGAGCACCTCCAAGGGCGCCTCCAGCTGGTGGGTCGCATTGAGCTCCCTCTTCGTGCTCCTCTACGCGACGCGCGTCCTGCTCCGAGCGGTCGCGATCACGCACTCCCTCGCCTGGGAGCGCTCGGCGGCCTCGGTCAAGGTCAGTACTCACTCGTTCGGGGTCTTCGGCGCGGTGCTCGTCGGCCAGCTTCTGCTCGTCGCCGGTGTAGGCGCCGTGTGAAGCACCAGACGCTGCTCGGGGGCATCGCCACGCTGACCGCCTTCGTGCTCGCCGTGGCTGGGCTCTGGCTGATCGTGTCCCTGGAGGTGTCCCACGCCAACGCCCGCTGGACGGACTTGATCCCGGGATCGCTCTTCTACGCGATCGGCTTGAGCGGCGTCTTGGTCTTCAACGTCCTGATCCTCGGCCACCTGATCCAGTCGAAGACGAGCACCTACGGCGCGCTCGGGACCGCGGCAACCCTCCTGCTCGCCTTCTTCTTCGTGGGACGCGTGATCGTAGGAGCCGCCGTCCTCAACGCCACTCTCTACGAGCGCCGCTCGCGCTCACACGAGCCGCAGACGTCGGCACTTCGGCCTGCGTCCACCGAGCTGGCGCCTCCGCCGACCCAAGACCTCGCCCGTCGGTCTCACTAGCTTGGGGTGACACAATGCCGCGCCACTCGGCGGTGAGCGGCGGGCGCCGGCGCGGCGACTACGACCATGTGACATAGGCACAGCGACCACTCCATGAAGTCAAGATTTCGTGGCCCACTCGTGGCCCAAACGTCGATTGGGCGATTGGCGCAACCATGCGGTGCGGAGGACACCAGAGAGCGGAAAGTACCTGCAAATGATCCAGTTCAGAGGCGTTCGCCACCGGGCGTAGTTGTGCCAAACTCGGCCTGTTACGCCGGAGGTC
>CAVRBT010000003.1:0-10242 GCA_963719275.1 uncultured Actinomycetes bacterium
GCTGGCGAACGATCGGCGAACCTGTCCGACTTTTCATCGGTTTCCGGGGCGAACTCGGACCAGTTCGCGCCCAAGCGCGCGGGTCGCGTGGTGGCTGCCGGCGCTGGTGAAGCCGCGGGACGCGGAGAGCGGCGGCGCACGAGCCCGGCGCAGGAGCTGAGGCCGCAGCGGAGTGTCGCCCGCGGACCGCGGCGCGGCGGACGATGATCGTGTCCGGCGACGGGACCCGCCCGCCGCAAGCGCCGGGCTCACCCGCCACAAGCGCCGGCCCCGCCGAACGTCGGTCTTACCCCGTGTAGACGGGGGAAGACCGACGTTCGGGCGACCACGCGCCCGCCGCGCGCGCCAGGCCCCGCCGGCCTGCCAGAACCGTCCCGAAGGGAGTAGCGTCGCACCCATGAAGACGCCCAAGAACATGTCTCGTGCTCAGCAGGCGGCGCTCGGATGGGCCGCGCTGCGATGGGTGGCGCGCCGGAAGCGCAGGCAGACCGAGGTGCGGGCCGTCGCGCCCAAGGTCGCGGTGCTCGTCGGGGTGTTCGTCATCGGTGTGCTGGCCGATCGCTTCATCTTCGATCTGCGCAACGCCAGGCGCCGGCGTCACGTCGCGGCCGAGCGGGGCGCCGCCGGGGTGCGGCGGGGTGGGCGCAGGGCCGCGCGCCGCGCGCGCTACCTGGAGGGCGTCGCCGAGGGCTACGCGCACAAGGCCGCGCACGCGGTGCCCGGCGTCGGCGCCGACAAGGAGCCGGTGGACGACACGACGCTTGCGCAGAAGGTCGAGAGCGAGGCGTTCCGCCACGCGGGCGTCTCCAAGGCGCACGTGAGCGTCAACGCCGAGGAGGGAGTCGTCTACCTTCGCGGCCGGCTCGAGAGCGAGGACGAGATCGTCGCGCTGGTGAAGGCCGCGCGCGCGGTCGAGGGCGTCAAGGACGTGCAGAGCCTGCTGCACACACCCTCGGCGGCGAGCAACGGGGGATAGGCCCAGGCCGCAGCCGGCGCCGCCGCCGGCGGCCGCCTGCCGCCCGCTCCGTGCGCGGTCCCGCGCCGGCGGGTGACGACTCGTTCACGATCGCGCGCTGAGCCGTTCATACCCTGCCGGCCGTGGTCGCTGTCGCGTTCGCGAGCCGTCGCCTGCCGCCTGCCGCGATCGCCCTGGCGCTCGCGCTGGCCTGGCTCGCCCTCGGGCCGCGCACGCCCTCCCGCGCCTGCGTGCCGCGACCGTCGACGAGGACCTCGAGCCGCTCGTGGCCGGCCTGCCGCGCGGCCGGCGGCTGCTGTTGGTGACGCCGCTTCCCGAGCCGCGGCCCCGCGGCGGGCCGTGGCTGGCCGAGGTGCGCCGCCGCACGGCGCAGTGGCGCGCGGCCCTGATCGCCGACCCCAGGCTGCGGCGCGTCGCGGTCGTTCCACGCGTGCCCGGGACACCGCGCGTGGACGCCGTCCGCGCCGAGCTCTTCGTCCGCGCCGGGTGACTCAGCGCAGCTCGACGACGTCGTCGAAGGCCAGGCGGTCGGCGGCCGCGATCCACCCGGCGGCGTCGTGGCGGCCGGGGTCGAGCGGTGCCGCGGGGTAGCCGAAGCTGAGCACGGTCGCGACCTGCTCGTCCTCGCCGTGGCCGAGGAGCGCCGCCAGGGCGTCGGGGTCGGCGACGCCGTTGGGGCACGAGCCGATCCCCTCGTTCCAGGCCGCAAGCATCATGTTCTGCGCGGCGCGCCCGGCGTCGAAGCCGAGCGGCCCCTTGCCCGTCGTCACGATGGCGACGGCGAGCGCGGCCCCGCGCACGTTCCCCGCGGCGTACACGGCCTGCGCCGCGCGCTCGAGGAGCCCCGGGTCGCGCAGCGCGACGAAGCGCCGCGCCTGGCGGTTGCGCGAGCTGCCCGCCACGCGCCCGGCCTCGAGGATGCGCCGCACGGCGTCCTCTGGCAGCGGGCGCTCGGCGTAGCTGCGCACCTCTCGCTTGCTGGCCACGGCAAGGTAGGCGTCCACGCCCGACAGCCTACGTCGCCCGACGTTGGCTAGGCTTCAGCGTGATGGACTGGAAGGACCTCGAACGGCTCCGGTCCCCCGGGTTCAGCTTCGGCCGTCGCGGCTACGACCGCCACGAGGTCGACCGCTTCCTCGAGCAGCTCGTCGACTGGCTGGAGACCGACGCCCCCCAGGAGATCGGGCACGCCTCGGTCACCCGCAAGCTCGACCTCGTCGGCAAGTCCACGGCGCGCATCCTCATGGCCGCCGAGGAGGAGGCCGAGGAGCTGCGCCAGCAGGCCAAGGCGGACATCGCCGAGCTGCGCGCCAAGGCCCAGGACGACGCGCGCGAGGTCCGCGAGGGCGCCGAGGAGGACGCGCGCCGCACGCGCGACGAGGCCACCGCCGAGGCGTCCGAGACGATCGAGGACGGCCTGCGCCGCCGGGCCCAGATCGACGACGAGATCAAGGAGCTCGAGGCGCGCCGCGACGCGGCGCTGGACAACCTCGAGCGCCTGCGCGCCGAGCTCGTGTCCGCGATGGAGGGCCACCGTCCGGTGGCCTCGCCGTCGAACGGCCCCGCGGCCTGACCGTCAGCCCTCGTCCTCGCACAGGACGTTGACGTAGCCCGAGCGAAACGGCGTGCGCTCGCCCGAGTGGGCGTCGTAGGCGTGGCGCCAGACGCAGCCGGTGTCGTTGGTGAGCACGTGGATCGAGACCGAGGTCTCGGGCGAGGTCGTGCGCACGCGATGGATGTCGTCGGTGGGCGGGATCAGCGCGTAGAAGTCGCCCGGCGCGAGCTTGCGGCTCTCCACGAGCTCGAGGCCGCCGTCGCCCTCGGCGTAGACGTCCTCGTCCTGCGTGCCGCGGTAGAGGCCGACGAGCCCCCAGGCGAGGTGGTCGTGCACGGGCGTCTGGGCGCCCGAGGGCACCACGAGCGAGAAGAGCGACAGCGAGCGGTCCTCGGCGCGGTAGAGCAGCCACTGCCCGATGCCGCCGCCCATCCCGCTCTCGGGGTCGCCCTCCTGGAAGCGCTCGGGCAGCCACGCCTCGTCGGCGAGCAGCGCGGCGAAGGCGGGCCGGATCGCGTCGCACGCCTGGGCGGGCGACGCGGCCTCGGCGATCGCGGAGCGCACGCCGGCGACGAAGTCGCGCACGACGGGGGTGTCGAGCAGGAACTCGTCGCCGGCCACGCGGCGATCCTACGGCAGGAAGTAGAACGGGTTGGTCAGCTTGAAGCCGACGTCCTCGTGGCCTCCGGCCAGGTCGGAGTACTGGTCGCCGACGTTGGCGACGATGCGGTAGCCCTGCTGCTCGATGGCCGCGCGGGCGCCGCTCTTGTACTGGACGGTCGAGTCGGTCGAGGCGTCCGGCTTGAGGACCAGCTGCTGCCAGCCCGAGTACCCCTCGCGCGTGAGGTTGTGCTCGGTGTGCGCCCGCGAGGCCTCACGCCGCCCGGTGATGAAGAACACCGCGACGCCGTTGGCCTTGGCGAGGTTGAAGAGCTCGAGCGTCGGCGCGATCGCCGTGCCGATCTCGTTCGTCGCCTCGGCCACCGACTGGGGGCCGAAGGTGAAGTTGTCGGCGTTGATCGCGGTGTAGTTCGACAGCGAGGTCTCGTCGACGTCGAGCACGAGCGCGAGCTTCTTGCCGTGACTGAAGGCGACCCGGGCCCGGTGCCTGCCCTTCTCGAAGCGGCCCTTGCCGTGGCGGGAGTGCCCGTTGTGCACGCTGTGCAGCACGGTCCTCTCGGCGAGGTTGTCGATCTGCGCCAGCTCGGAGTCATAGACGCCCGAGTCGTGGAACGCGCGCAGGGTGTTCTCCCAGTCGCCCGCGTTGTACGACGTCTGGTGGAACCGAGATAGGGCAGGCCGCCGCCGCCGTCGAAGAGCTCGACGACCGGCGTCCGGCCGAGATGGATGACGATCGGCGACGGGGCCGGGATGGCCGTGTCCGGCGGCGGCGTCTGTGCCGCGGCCAGCCCTGGCAGCGCCCCTGCGAGCAGCGCCGCGGCCAGGAACAAGGTGAGCGTGAGTTTGCGCATGGCGGGTTGATACCCGAGGCCAAAACCTCCGACCGAACGTCGGGCGTGCGTGGGCGGTGTCTCGGTCGGCCCGCCCCAGGTGAACGCTTCTGTGGTGATCCGCCCCGCAAACCGACGCACTTTCAGGCCCCACTGGGCACGCCGGCTTGTCCGGTGGGACGGTCATCGCTGCCGCGGCAGTCGAACCAAGAGGATCGGAAGTCCTCAGTGCTCAGCGCACCTGACCGTAGTTCGTCGTTCCGCGCCAAGGAGCTCCATCAGCTGCTGGACATCCTTGGCGAGCGGCGAGCGGCCGTGGTGCTGATCACCGGTCCGCCGGGCATGGGCAAGACGTCCTTCTTGCGCGCGCTGCGCGAACGCGCTCGTGCGCGTGGATGGGTGACCGCCGGCGTCGACGGGGGCCCGGTGGCGATCGATCCGCGGACGCGCGAGCAGCGCTTCCGGGCCGCGGTGATGGACGCGATCTCGGACGACGCGGCGCCAGATCAGGCTGAACGGGCGCGCCGCGATGCCGCGATCACGCGGCCCTTGCACGACACCAGACGTGCCGATCCGTTCCTCGAGGTGCTCGCGCGTCGCTCGCCCGTGTTGTTGCTCCTGGACGACTACCGGCCCAGTCCCTCGCTGGCGGAGTGGTTTGAGCTCAGTTTCCTGCCTCACGTCCGAGAGCTGGAGTCGCCCGTGGTGGTCGTGGTGACCCAGACGGCGAGGGCCGGTCGTGTGGCGGAGATCGCGACGGACTGGCTCGAGCTGGGGTCCCTGGACCCCGAGGCCGTGCGCGCGACGCTCCTCGCGATCGGCGGGATCGCTCCGCCACTGGGCGACGCTGAGCTCGAGTACTACGCACACGAGGTTCGGACGCCGCTCGCCCTTGAGAGCCTGGTCGAGGTACTCGGGTTGGCCGTGGACGCGCAGGTGGACTGGTGAGCCCAGCGTCACAGCCGGAGCACGAGCCCGACAAGTTCATCGATCGGGGAACCGAGCAGGCGCTCTTCGAGGGGCTGCTGCGCTGCGAGAGCGATGCCCGGGTGCTGACGATCCAGGACCGCAGCGGGGGCGGCAAGTCACAGCTCCTGCGCCATCTTCGGTATCGCTGTCAGTTCGGTGCCGAGGTCTTTCCGGTCAGTCTCGTGGCACTCGACGAGCTCAAGCTCAAGAGCGCGCACGAATTCGTGACGACCATGGAGCGCGCGTTCGGGCTGGTCGGGCTCACTTTCGAGGAGTACTCGAAGGTCGAGCAGCAGCGCCTGGACGTGGCGGTTGCCGCTGCGGGTCCGGGGGCGGTTGGCACAGCGAAGGTCGAGAACAACGAGGGACAGGCCGCCGGGATCGTCGTCGAGCCGGGTGCCACCGCCATCTTCCAGGGGTCGGGCGTGCCGGCCGACCTCGAGGAGCGACTGCGACAGCGCGCCGTGTTGGCGTTCGTCGAGGATCTTCGGGTCCACGCCGGCAAGCGGCCGACCGTGCTGCTGATAGATGCCTACGAGCGATGCGACGGCGAGCTCGCACACTTCCTTCCCGCCTTCCTGCGCCGCTACGTCGTCGATCGCGAGCATCGCATGGACAAGCTCGTCGTGGTCATCGCGGGACAAAGGGTCCCGACCCCGATGCTCCGGATGGCGCTGGCCGAACGCTACGGCGACGTCGTCGTGGAGCTGAACTCGCTGAGCACTTGGGGACGCGAGCACGTGGAGGTCCTGCTCACCCAGTCGCTGGATTCCTACGACGAGATGGACCTCGACTACCTGGCGGCCAAGGTCCAGGGCGGCTGGACGCCCTACCAGGCCACCCAGGTCGTCGACGCCTTCAGCCGGGGCGGGTGACATGGGACTCGCCTCGTTCATAGAGAGCCTTGGGTCCGACGGTGAGCCCGAGGGCCTCCTGATCGATCGCACGATCGAGCTCGCCGCCGAGGGGCAGCCCGAGCTGGCAGTCGCCATCGAGCTGTGTGCGGTGCCGCGCCGCTTCGATCAGGAGATCATCGGCGTCCTTCGCGGCATCGACGACCCCGATGCCAACGAGCGGCTGCTTTCCGAGTTGCGCCGGTACCCGTTCGTGCGGCATCGTGAGGCCGGCGGCTGGGTCTTCCACGATGCTGCCCGCGAGCACCTGCTCAGACGCTGGAAGGCACCTGAGCGTCGCGATCAGTTCGAGGGAGTCACCGCTCGGCTGGTGGACTACTACCTGGCGGTCCACGAGCGGGCTCGACGTGCAGAGGGCCACGCCGCGCGCATCGGCAGGATCGTCGACAGCGCGAACCGGGACCGCTATCTCCAGCTCGCCGCCGTGCTCGACCGGCGCCTGCTGGCCCCGCTGGCCGAGGCCTTCTATCAGCTCATGCTTCTTTCGGTGGACGATGCAGTCGACTTCCTCGACGGGCGGCTCAGTGAACTCGACGACCGCGCCCGTTACGGAGCGTGTCGGGCCTTGCTCGTCGCGGCCGAGGGCAGTCTCGTGGCTCTCGACGGCGAGGAGCCGCAGCCGCTGCTGCGAGATCTCATGAGGTTCTGGGACGGGTTGCTGCTGCTGCGGGTGGACCGTGCCGCGGAGGCGGAGAAGGCCCTCGTGCCGCTTCTCGAGGACGCCGGGACCCCCGACGAGATTCGCTATCGAGCGCTCGGTGAGCTCGGGCAGGCTCGGCGCAGCCTTGGGGACTTCCGCGGCGCGAAACGCGTGCACGAGCAGGAAGTCGCGCTCGCGCAATCCATGGGGCTGAATTCCGGCGCTGTGTCGTACTCGTACATGCGCCTCGGGGACAGCTACATCATCACCGACGAGCCCGGCGCGGCCGCCGCATGCTTCGGCGATGCGTTGGCAAACGCCGAAGAAGCTCAGAACGTCCAGGCCATCGTCTACGCCTTCACGGCGCTCGCAGAAGCGCATCTCGCCGACGCTCGTCGCGAAGAGGCGCTCGAGAGCGCGATGGCGGCGCTCGACCTCGCCCGCACGCAGCTGAGCGGGCACCAGACGGTGCACGAGTTCATCGCACGCTGTCTGGGACGCTATTTCGCGGCAGGCCCGCCGGAAGTGGTCGTCGCCGTCCGAGCCGAGCACGAAGCCCTGATCGCGGGCGTCGGCGATGCGCTCAGGGGAATCCGCGGCCGTGCCCAGTGGGTCTCGTTCCTGCACGATGCGGGTCTGCTCGAGCTCGCCCGCCGCCAGGGGGCCAAGCTGGAGCCGGAGCTCGAGCAGCTGCCGCCGCTGTGGCGCACCGACCTGCTCCTCAAGCTCGGAGACATCGAGGTCGACCTGGGTCATCGCGAGAAGGCCCTCGCGCACTTCTCGTCGGCGGTCGTGGCTACCGAGCGACGTGCCGCCCGTCTGTTTGCCGCGGAGGCCGTGCAGCGCCGCGGTCGCTTCCTCTCGCGACTCGAGCGATGGGACGAGGCACTGGCCGACCTCGAAATGGCGCGCGAGCGATGGGACGCACTCGGCAACGATGTGGCCGCCGCCGTCGCCGGTGCCGAGCAGGCCCCCGCGCTGCGTGCCCGAGGTCAGGACGACGAGGCTGATCGGGTCCTGCGCGAGGCGGGCGCGAGGCTGTCTGACGCGCGCGCCGAGCTGCGCTTGGTCTTCCTCAAGGAGCGCGCACTGCACGCCGCGGCCCTCGGAAGCTGGGAAGACGCCAACGCGGCCGCTGCCGAGCTGGCTGCCCTCGCCGAGCGAACCTCCTTGCTGCAGGACCTCGCAGAGGCTCACGAGACCTGGTCGACGTGCGCGAGCATGTGTAGCCGGGAGGACGATGCCGGGCGCCATCGCGCCGACGCGGCCGTGGCGCGCAGGCGATTGGAGGAGCGCCGGCGATGGAAGCGCAGCCGGGCTCGGACGAAGGCGGACAAGGACAACTCCGAAGGACTGCGCGCCCTGCTGAGCGGTGAGCCCGACGCAGCGGAGACCGCTCACGGCTACTTCGTCAGTGCCCTCGGTCACGCCGCGGAGCCCTGGTACCGGCTCAACCTGGTGTACGCGAGCATCGCCACAGGAGCCTGGAGCGCGGCAGCCACGGAGCTCGACGGCACACTCCGGGAGACGCCGTGGCTGCGGTGCCACGTGCTGTCGCGGCGCCTGGGAGACCTCCTCGTCACGCACGCCCAAGGGCTTCTCGCCGACGGCGAAGCGCAAGCCGCCGCGGAAGCCTTCCAGGACGGGGTTGACCGCCTGACGGATGCCGTCCAGGAGCCTGCGCGGCTGCAGTCGCTGATCGGGCTGGGGGACAGCCTCGAGCGGCTTGGGCGGGCGGAGGAGGCCGCGCGCGCCTACGCGCAGGCAGAGGACCGAGGGCACCCGGGGGCAGCGGTGCGACTGGGAGACGCGCTGGCAGCCGCGGGCTCGGCCGACGCTGCGATCGACGCCTACCGCCGAGGCCTTGCGTCGCCCGATGGCCGCGATTCCGAGCGCGCCGCGATCGCTCTTCTCGAGCTCGCGGGGGACGGGGCCGCGCAGATGCGGGCGATCGTCGTTGCGGAGGTGATGAAGCGCGGCGCCGGCGTGGCTTTCGAGCTGGCTGAACGGATGTTTGCCGACGGGCGCTTCGATGTCGCCGAGCCGTTGTACGCCTCGGCTCAGCACGAACTGCCGCTCGGCACGCTGCGTCTGGCTCAGCTGCACCGCCACGTAGGCGCCACGGACAAGTCGCGAGAAGAGTTCGAGCGCGCGTTGGCCTCCGACGATGGCGACGTCGCCGCGCTGGCCGGGCTTCAGCTGGGCGAGCTCGAGCTCGAGGCCGGCCGGCCGCATGATGCGGCTCGGGCCTTGCGTCACGTCCTCGCCATCGACGGCGCGTCCACCGCCGGTCCGGCGGCGTTGAGGTTGGCGGAGCTGCTGCTCAGCGAGGGTCAGAGCGCTGAGGCCGCAGCCATGTTCCAACGCGCGGTCGAGTCCGACGACGACGACGCGCGCACGCGCGCACTGCTCGCGCTGGGGGATCTGCGTCAAGGCGCCGGAGACTCCGCCGGGGCCGTGGAGATCTACACGCAGGCCTTGGGCTCGTGGGATCCAGAGCTCGCCGCCACCGCAGGTGCCCGTCTCCTCGTCGCCCCGGGTGCCGAGCAGGTTGAAGCCGACCAGGTGATCTCGGCCGTCCTCCAACGCGGGGCACGGGCCGGGCTGGAGCTGGGCGACCGCCTCGACGGGCTGGGCCAGCCCGCGCTCGCCGAGAACGTCTTGGTTCGCGCGGCAGACATGACCGACGATCTGTACGCCCCGGATGCGGCGCTGCGCCTTGGGGACCTCTGGGTCAACCAGGACCGGCTCGACGATGCCCGCGCGGCCTACCGGCGGGCCCTCGACTCCGACGATGCGACGGTCGTGCCCGAAGCCGCGCTGCGGCTGGTCGCTCTGGGCGAGCCGGCGCAGAACACCACGGATGTCGTCATCGGCCGCGCGGACTACGCCAGCCTGCGGCTCGGCCACATGCTCCGCGAACGTGGCCAGACCGAGCAGGCGAGCCGGGCGTTCGAGTCCGTCGCGCGAGCCGATGGCCTCTATGCCGCCGACGCTGCCATGGCGCTCGGCGACCTCGAGGTGCAGGCCGGAGACGTGGGCCAGGCGATGAGCGCGTATCGCCAGGCGAGCGAACGCGGCGATCCGTGGACGGCCAGCCTGGCCTCGGCCCGGCTGGAGGAGATCGACTCCGGGGAGTGATGACGTGGTAGAGCCCGTGAGCCTTGCCGCCCTGGGCGGGCTGGCACTAACCGAGGGCATCAAGTTCCTCTACAGCCAGGCCGGGGAGATCCTGCGCCGCCGGCGCGAGCGAAAGGACGCCAAGGCCGGCGACCAGACGGCGGCCGCGACACCGCTGCCGATGCCGCCGCAGGACGCGCTCGAGGGGCAGCTCGAGCCTGTCGTCGAGGACGCCGACGCCGTCGAGGAGCTCGCCGACCAGCTCTCCCAGCTGCGCAAGGAGCTCAGCGAGTACGCCGCCGGCAACGAAGAGCCCGACCCCGCCGACCCTGGGGTGCTCGCGACCGTTCAGGCTCTGCGCCTCGCGCTGGAGTCGATCATCGGCCAGCGGATCACCTTCAAGGACGAGCCGCGCGAGCCGAGCGGCACGCCCGTCGTGACCGGCAGGATGACGGCGAAGACGGTCGAGGGGATCGCCACCGGCATCGACACCGACACGGTCGAAGGGCGGATGCACGGCGAGGCCGTGGCCGAGCGCGTCACGCCGACGGGCAAGGTCGCCGGGGTGCGGATCCGCAAGCGCGACCCCTAGTCCAGGGCGTCGAGACGCTCGGCCA
>CAVRBT010000004.1:0-795278 GCA_963719275.1 uncultured Actinomycetes bacterium
CTACTCAACGGATACCCAGAGATCGCCATCGAGAAAGACGATGGCCGTTGGTCCCGTTTCGCGTTTGCGCTCGATTAGCTTCGTGGTGCGTTTGATCTGGTTCGTCGCGGGGTCGATGGCGATCACACTTGTCTCGGTTGTTACCCATGCCTTGCCGTCGGCAAATGCAATGCCACGCGTCGTCCCGTCTTCTATATGGATCTTGGCCTCGACCTGTGACGTCTTTGGATTGATGCGCCATACCTCAGGAACGAAATGACTCACCCACAACGACCCTGCTCCGAAGGCGACGCCGGCTGGGCCGATGTCAGCTTCGAAGTTCTTGGCCTTGTTCGTGGTGACGTCGACGCGCGTGATCTTGCCGCCGTCGATGTTCGCGACCCATAGGTAACGAAGACCGTCCCCCGCCAACGACACGGGATTGGCGAGCAAGGGTGCGCGCGCAGTTACCGCGCCTGTGCGTGGATCGACTCGCCAGAGCGTCTGATTCGCCGAGTTGTCTCCTAATACCGGGATAGTCACCCAGATCGCTCCAGAGTCAGCGATGAGGAAACCGGCGTCGCGAAGAGCAAACAATCGCCTCTTGGCAAGCTTGAGCACGCGTTTCCGCCTACCGGTGCTCCCATCCAATCGTACGAGTGAGTTGCCGTTTGCAGCGACCCACACGTCGGCGCCGTCGGACGCGACGCCAACTCCCTCGCCCACGTCGACTTTTTCTACGGCGTTTGTCTGCGGATCGATTCGCGCGAGCTTGCCGTCGCCGAACTGCAGGGTCCAGATGCGGCCGCCGGCTGACACGAGCAGCAACGGATCGGGGCCGACGGGGATGACCGTCTTTACGCGTCCGGTTGAGGCATCCATGCGGACGATTGAGGCGTGGCCAACCTTCGCGCGAGCGGTAGCCACTCTCGTCTTCTCCCTATCGCCACAGCCGAGCGTCACGCTGGCAAGCGCCGCGATGGCGAACGCGGATAACAGCATCGGCTGCAGCCATTGCCGCAAGTCGCTTGTGCTCATCGGCGTCACTGCGCCTCCTTGCGTCCACACGACCCCAAGCCCGTCTTATCGCGGTTGCCCGGCGGCGCGTCGTCGTCCGCGGCATCAATGATGCCACTTCGCCGCATCGACCGAAGTCCGCTGCGGCTGGCGCCGCAGCATGACGACTTCGGTCGATTTTCTCTTCTCCTAGCGGTCAGCGGCTGTGAGCCGACCGCCGGCGAAGCCGGCATCGGCGGCGCGCTGTGGATGATGAATCACAAACTCGAGGTGGTGTCTGACACCGTTGATCCGAGCGAGAGCTACTCGGCTACAGAACGCGGGTCTTGACGCTCTGCGAGCGCGCCCGCAACGCCGATCTTCTCGACGACCCAGTACCGCTCGTGGCGCTCGACCAGGATCTCGGCCTCCGGGACGAGGTGGGCATCGTCGGGCCTGACGAAAAACCGTGTCCCGCCCGCCCGCACGGCCTCGTACTCCTCGTGTGTCAGCTCGATCGTCTCGAAGCACTCCTCGTTGGCGCACTCGCAGATCCACTCCCCGAGCGGCAAGAACGCATCGAAGGCTTCGTTCATCTCCTTGACACGCTCGTTTGCCTCGCGGTACAGGGCCTGGTTCCGTCCGGCACGGTCTGCGCGGCTGTCGGTGGGCTCGCCCATCGGACCCTCCCTCGGTCATCCGATTGAGCCGGGGAAGGAGCCTCCTCAACACGCTGCCGATCAGGCGAGCTGGCGAGAGGGGTAGGCGCTAATGTCCTTACACGGCCAGCACCGGCGGCTCCTCAGCTTCGTCGTCCCGCATCCCGACTACTCGCAACGTCCTCTTGCCGAGCGGGATCGTGTCGCCGGCGCGCAAGCCGGTACAGCGACCGCGATACTCAACGGCTCGGCCGGCGTACCGTCCGCGAGCTCGAGCCTGAACAGAAATCCGCCATCTCCAGCATCCCTCCGTTTCCGCTGGGGCCGAACGGCGCTTACGGAGTCGAGTGACAAGGGCGCTCGCCCACCGCAGTCTTGCGTAGCATCCACGCGCGTGGAGGCAAGAGTTCGCACGGGGGGATGTCTCTGCGGGGCGGTCCGCTACAGCGTTCGCGGTGACCCTGTGCACGTCCGGCGTTGCCACTGCGCGAATTGCAGAAAGGAGTCTGGCAGTGCGTTCAGTGTGTATGCGCTGTGGCTCGTCGAGGCGTTTGAGATGAGCGGCCAGATCTCAAGCTATGACGGTCGCGGCTTCTGCCCCCGCTGTGGGTCTCGGCTGCTGGACACGAGCAACCCTGGCGACACGCTCATCGAGATTCGGCTCGGAAGTCTGGATGAGGCGCCGTTCGAGCTGAAGCCCGAGGATGAGGTCTGGGTGAAGCGGCGCGAGAGCTGGATACCGCCGGTCGAGAGCGCAGCGCAGCACGACGAGCGCGCAGCGCAGCACGACGAGAACTAGCAGCCGACTTGCTCGGCGCCGCAGTGCCGTGGCGGTATCAATCTCAGGAGACGCGTCCCCGAACACTCATATGGAGTGCGGCCTGTCAACCGCGCAGGGTTTAGTCGCCCCCGCTGTTTGCGGGGTTTGGGTCGGCGGGGGGGCGCATCGGCTGTCGTCGACGTCTGTGTCGCGACTCATCTGCGCGGGTTGGTGCCGCATGACCGGGTGTGCGAGATGAGGAGCGGTGCCGTTCTCTGGCGTCGAGCGTGGCCGGTGGCGGCTGCTCACAGTGTTCTCTCGGGTCGCTCCTCGCGTCGTTGCGCCGCTGCGCTCTCCTCGCCGAGCCGTTGCTGGTGCGGCTACTCCATCGTCGCGAGCGCCCAGCAGTCTCCGGCGAGCTCGCGCGCGACCGCGACCACGACGATCGAGCCGGGCTTGCCTCGGGCCTCGAGCGCCTGCCAGCGTCCGTGCAGCCGACGGGCGCTGCGGTCGGCTTGGGCTTGCAGGGCGACTGGATTGCCGCTGCGTCTGCGTGCGAGCACGGCGCTCATACGCGGCGGGCGGCGTTGGTGCCAGGCGGCCTCGACCAGGAGCCGGCGCGCGTGGCTGTCGCCGGTCTTGCTGATCCCGCCTTGGCGGCGCCTCTCCCCGCTTGAGTTCTCGCTTGGGGTGAGGCCGAGGAACCGACCGAGCGACTCGGGGCGGAACCTGCTCCAGTCGCCGAGCTCGACGGTCAACGCGAACGCCGTCAGCGTGGAGACGCCGCGCAGACAGACGAGCCGCTCGACGACCTCGACGTAGGGCGGCGTCGCGGCGAGCTCGGCGATCGCCGCGTCGAGTGCGTCCCTGCGGGTCTTCGCGCCGAGCATCCGGCCGTAGCACTCGTCGAACACGATCGCCAGCGGCCCGCCTGGGAAGCGTTGCCGGCGAAGCCAGGCGTCGTGTGTCCGCGTCCAGGCGGTCGCGTCGTACACCGCCCCATGACGGAGCAGCAGCTTCGAGAGCCGGTGCCGAGCCCGCATCAGATCACCGCGCGCATCCTCGCGGGCACGGACGAGATCGCGTGCGGCCTCTTCCTGCGGCTCGGGCACCCGGATCGGGGTGATCTCACCGAGGCGCAGCAGCCTCGCCAGCCGCTCGGCGTCGCGCCGGTCGGTCTTGACCCGATCGGCCGCCGGTCGGATCCGCGAGGGCGCCGCGACCACGCAGCTGATCCCCGCCTCGGCACACCCACGCGCGAGCCCGTACCCGGTCGGTCCCGCCTCGTAGACGACCCGGACCGGCGCCGGCAGCGTCTGCAGCCAGGCGACCGTCTCGGCAGACCCCGGCGGCAGCCGCAGCGAGCGCACCTCACCGCTCCTCCGATCGATCACGCCCGCGACCACTGAGCGAGCGTGCACATCAAGTCCGACCCAGCTACCTTCGTTCATCACCGGCGCCTCCCGTAATTGCGGCTCTACCGCCGGGCCAACCCCGACGGCAACCCGCGCCAACTTACGAGCGAGGCGCCGGGCACTCCATACGGTCTGGCCCAGGCGATGCTCCCTCTTCAGATGTTCGACCGACATGCGAGTGTGAACTGATGAGACTCGCCGACCTCAGCCGCCTAGCCGCTGAGTTGGACGGTGTCGTCGAGCGTCGTCTTGACGGTTTGCTCGAGTGGCGGTACCGCGGGCGCTTGGTCGCGCGGCAGCTCGACGACAGCCATGTCGTCATCCGGGCATCGTTCGAGTTCCGAGACTTTCTCCTCTACTCATTCCCGGAGACGTTCTCGGTGCCAGGGCACTTCGCCAAGCACATGATGATCGTCGCCGATCTCGAGAACGGGAATCCAGATGCCGTAGAAGACGCCGTCATTGGGGCCTGGGAGCTGCAGTCCGGCAAGTAACGCCGACGTGTTGGGCGGCCACTTGGGTCGACGGTCCGCTCGTCGGCGCGATCGGCTTCGGGCTTCATCTCCGCGCGTTTCCCCCACCTGGAAGTTGTTCGCGCCACAATCCGCTCGTGACGCTCCGAGACGTGATTGCTCGGCTCGACGCGTTCGCCGACTCCGGGACGATCTATGCCGATTCGGCGAGCCCGAGAGCTCGCGCGGTAGTCGCGATGGAACCCGGCGATGGCTCGGTGCCGTCGCCTGCTAGGGGTCTAACGTACGTGCTGGAGGTTGCCGCGGCACGAGAGGCGATCGAATTCTGGCGAGCACGGCGCCCCGGCACATCGACGTTGGACGACAAGGTCGCGGCCGTCACCTACTACGCCGAGAAGGACGCTTGGCTGCCGATCGATTAGGGGCGCACGGTCAAGCGAGCGTGATCGCTGTCGTCCTTCGTGGGGCCCTCGTCGACGACCCGCTCACACAGGCGTCCGGGTTCATCGAGGCGTACGGCGCTCCGAGGGTCGATGTGAAGCCCGACTCGTTCGGCGAGCGTGAGCTGCGCGAGGCGAACCGCGGCGGCGCGCGCATCTCGGGGGCCGAGATCGCGGCGATTCTCGAGCGCCGGACTGATATCGAGCTCGCCCTCCGCCAGATCGCTCCAGCGGCCTCGCTGATGCGGCGCTCGGTGCCGTGGGCCGAGCTGACCCGGCTGTTTGACGCCTTCGGCGGCATCCGCGGCGTCGGTTTCTCGAAGATGACGAAGGCGCTGCACCCGAAGCGGCCCGCGCTCATTCCGATGCTCGACAGCGTCGTGCAGCGGTACCTGGGCGCGCCGTCGGCGGAGTCCTTCGGCGAGCGCGCTACGGAGCTCGTTCGGCGCTACCAGGAGGACCTCGATCGCAACCGGCTCGCCTTGCGCGAGCTCAGGCGCGAGCTCGCCCGCCGCGGCTACCGCCTGACGGAGGTGAGGATCCTCGACCTGCTGATCTGGTCGGCCTTCGCCGCGGGCTGAGACCGTTACGCGTCGGTACAGGCGACGTTGACGTAGCCCGAGCGGAAGGGCTGCTGCTCGCCCGATTCCGGGTCGAACGTGTGGCGCCAGACGCAGCCCGTGTCGTTCGTCAGCAGGTGGATCGAGATCGAGCTCTCCGGCGAGGTGGTGCGGACGCGATGGATGTCGTCGCGCGGCGGGATCAGCGCGTAGA
Organism: uncultured Actinomycetes bacterium; assembly: GCA_963719275.1. Taxonomy (GTDB): domain Bacteria; phylum Actinomycetota; class Thermoleophilia; order Gaiellales; family Gaiellaceae; genus AC-32. The sequence continues at coordinate 5,497 of CAVRBT010000004.1, forward strand.
AGTCGCCGGGCCGGAGGGCGCGCGACTCGACGAGCTCCAGCCCGCCGTCCCGCTCGGCATAGATGTCCTCGTCCTGCGTGCCCTGGTAGAGGCCGACCAGGCCCCAGGCGAGGTGGTCGTGAACCGGTGTCTCCGAGCCCGACGGGACGACGAGCGAGAACAACGAAAGTGACCGGTCGGCTGCGCGGAAGAGCAGCCACTGGCCGATTCCGCCTCCCATGCCGCTCTCGGGCGCGCTCTCTCGGAAGTGCACGGGCAGCCAGGCCCGGTCGGCGAGCAGCTCGGCGAACCGCGGGCGGATCCTGTCGCACGCATCCTCCGGTGACGCAGCCGCGGCGATCGACTCACGGACCGCCGCCACGAACCCACGCACGACCGGCGTGTCGAGCAGGTACTCGTCGCCGTCCCGAGGCTGCATGGTCAGTCGGCGGGCTCGTCGCCTTTGGGGTCGATGTCGTCCGCGACCAGGTCCTTGAGCGGCTTGATCTTCTCGAAGAACTCCTCCGGCTGGACCTCCCGCTCCACGGCGTCGCCTCCCAGGATGTAGGGCGCCGCGTCGATTGCGGTCCGCCACGCGACTTCGTTCGTCCGCTCCTCTGTTTCCCGGTCGACGTTCTCCTCGGGGAGCAGCTCGACGGCGTCGAGGTAGACGTTCGTGAAGTTGCCTCGCTGCGTCTCGTGGAACTTGATGCGCGCGCGGCGCCCTTCTGCCGCTACCGCCTGGCGCGCAATCGGCTCCTTGAACGTCGTGAACTCGCGACCGCTGTCGTCCACGAGCACGAAGCGCGTGTTGCCGGACCGCGTCTTGTGAGCCTCCACGCGCTCGACGTTCACGGTTTCCTCCGGCATCTCGCGTTTCGGAATTCCCGCTCGCGTCAGGGATGAACCTTTGACGCGCCCCGGCTGTCTCGCCGAGGCTGCCTTGGCCAACCGCCGACACGAGTCGCGCAGCTTCCAGCAACTCGTAGCTGTGCCGCCGGCCGGGCTCCCACTCGGTGATCCGCTCGCGCACCCGGTATGGCCACTTGACGAGCGTGCGTTCGACTCCGACACCCTGCGGGCCGCCCCGTCCACCTCGACGCTCGACCACGCGCCCCAGTCGGCCCGCTCTGGGAATCCTCCAGCAGCGACCACACCTCATGCGTGGGGCCGGCGTCGTCGCCTCGGCTTCGAACGTCTTCACGGGCAGCAACCATGACTAGGAATTGCCATGCGGCCGCAGAATCCGACGCGGTGGACACGATCGACACGATGTTCGGCGACCGCGAGGTCGCCGAGGAAGCGTCCCGCAGCTGGTGGATCTTCCTGCTGACGGGGATTGCGTGGCTCGTCTTCGCGCTGCTCGTCTTCCAGTGGGACTACACGACGGTGTACGCCATCTCGTACCTGTTCGGCGTCGTCGCGCTCTTCGCGGGAGCGAACGAGTTCCTCGCGATCGCGGTCTCGACGACGGGCTGGAAGATCGCGCACGCGATCCTCGGCGTCCTCTTCTGTGTTGGCGGGATCTGGGCGCTCGTCCACCCGCATACGGCGTTCGAGACGCTCGCGGCGCTGATCGGCTTCTTCTACCTCTTCAAGGGGATCTTCGACGTGACCGTGGCCGCGCTGACGAAGAGCCGGTTCGACCTCTGGTGGCTCCAGCTCACGGCCGGTATCGTCGAGATCGCGATCGCCTTCTGGGTCGCCGGCTCCTTCCGCGAGAAGGCGATCCTGCTGGTCGTGTCCGTCGGGGTCATCGCGCTCATGCGAGGGATCACCGAGCTCTTCCTCGCCTTCAAGCTCAAGGGCGGGCCCCCCGGGCGCCTCGCCGTCGCCTGAGGCTGCTCCCCCATCCATTCCGGGATACGATCCTGATCGGCTGATTCGCGACGGGCTTCCGCGCGCTTTGGTCTCGGAACTGCCGCCTAAAGGAGGGGACTGAATGAGCAGCACCGACGTCGAGCTGGGCCCGATCGACTACCTGATCGTCGAATGGCCCCCGGACAAGGAGCCGACCGGCGAAGGGCTTCGCCATCTGGTCGACCTGACCGAGCGCGGCCTGATCCGCGTGATCGACCTCGCCTTCGTGAGGAAGCAGGAGGACGGGACGACGAGAGGTATCGCGATCACCGACCTCGACGCGGACGGAAGCCTCGACCTCGTCGAGTTCGAGGGGGCGTCGTCGGGAGTCCTCGGGGATGAGGATTACGAGGAGGCAGGTCAGGCGCTCGAGCCGGGCGCGTCGGCCGCGATTCTCGTCTACGAGAACCGCTGGGCGGCGCCGTTCGCCACGGCGGTGAGGAAGAGCGGTGCACAGGTCGTTGCAAGCGGGCGGATCCCGATCAACGCGCTGCTCGAGACGCTCGACGAGCTCGAGGCCGCAGAGGCCTAGCAACCGAATCGAGAAAGGAGCAAGCCAGATGCCACTTCTCCGGGGAGTCGCTCGGACCGCCGTGATCGCCGGCACCGCGACCGCGGTCTCGAACCGCGTCTCGCGCCGCCAGGCGGAACGCTGGTCCGCGGAGGACCAGCAGGACTACGACCAGGCACCGCCGCCGCCGCAGGCCGCGGCTGCTCCTCAGGCCGACCCGCTGGAACAACTCCAGAAGCTCGGCGAGCTGAAGGCGGCCGGGGTGCTGACGGACGCCGAGTTCGAGGCGCAGAAGGCGAAGATCCTCGCCGGCTGAGCGCTCGCGCTTCTCATGGCCGGCGCCTGGACGGGGTAGCAGCGTGATCGACCTCAAAGGCAAGCACCTGCTGAAGCTGGCCGACTTCAGTCCAGAGGAGATCACGTTTCTGATCGACCTCGCTGCCGAGCTGAAGGCGGCCAAGCAGGAAAGGCGGGAGGAACAGAAGCTCGTCGGCAAGGCGATCGCGCTGATCTTCGAGAAGGACTCGACGCGGACCCGCTGCGCCTTCGAGGTCGCGGCCTACGATCAAGGCGCCCACGTGACGTTCATTGGCCCGTCGGGCTCGCACCTGGGCCACAAGGAGACGGTGAAGGACACCGCCCGCGTGCTCGGCCGCATGTACGACGCGATCGAGTACCGGGGCTTTGCCCAGGAAACGGCGGAGCAACTGGCAGAGTTCGCGGGAGTCCCCGTCTACAACGGGCTCACCAACGAGTGGCACCCGACCCAGATCCTCGGGGACTTCCTCACCTTCCGCGAACACGTCGACAAGCCGCTGGACGAGGTCGCCTTCTGCTACCTCGGCGACGCCCGCTTCAACATGGGCAACTCGTACCTCGTCGACGGGGCGAAGCTCGGGATGGACGTCCGCATCGCGAGCCCGAAATCGCTCTGGCCGAGAGACGAGATCATCGAGCTCGCGCGCTCGCTCGCGGGGGAGACGAGCGCCAAGATCACGATCACCGAGGATGTCGCCGACGCGGTCAGCGGCTGTGACGTGCTGCTCACCGATGTCTGGGTCTCGATGGGTGAGCCTGCTGAAGCATGGGCCGAGCGGATCGCCCTGTTGAAGCCCTACCAGGTGAACGCCGAGACGATGGCGGCGTCCGGCAACCCGGACGTGAAGTTCATGCACTGCCTGCCGGCGTTCCACAACACGGACACGCAGGTTGGCAAGGAGATCCTGGAGAAGTTCGGCATGGAGTCGCTCGAGGTGACCGACGATGTGTTCGAGTCATCGGCGTCGGTGGTTTTCGACGAGGCCGAGAACCGGCTGCACACCATCAAGGCTGTGATGGTCGCGACGCTCGCCGGCTGATCGTGCGCGTCGTCGTCGCGCTCGGGGCTGTGATGTCTGCGGAAGGAGGATGGGATGCGACGGGGCGCTGAGTGGCTGATCATCCTGGCGGCCGCGCTGCTGTTGGTGGGCACGCACGGCACGAAGATCGTCGTGGTGCGGGTGGTGCCATGACCTCGGTGCGCTGGGTGGACACTCCGACGACCCCGGCTCCTGTCCCCGGCGAGGTCGTCTGGCACAGCCTGACGCCGGAGGAGGCATGCGCGCGGCTCGGGGTCGACCCCAGGAACGGGCTCGACGCCGCCGAGGTGGAGCGGCGGCGCGCAGAAGTGGGGCCGAACAAGTTCGCCGAGACGAAGTCAGAGCCGCGCTGGCACGCGTTCCTCCGTCAGTACCGCGACCCGATGCAGATCGTCCTGCTGATCGCGGGCCTGGGTAGCATCTGGCCGCTGCACGAGCTCGGGACCGGGCTCGTGATCGTCTTCCTGACCCTCTTCAACGCCGTGCTCGGCCTGCGCCAGGAGGGCAAGGCGGCCGAGGCGGTCGCCGCGCTCCAGAAGATGATGATCGTGAAGGCGCGGGTGCAACGCGACGGGAAGCTGACCCAGGTTCCGGCCGAGCAGCTCGTCCCGGGCGACGTGGTCTCGATCGAGGCCGGTGACGTCGTCCCCGCCGACGGCCGGCTTCTTTCCGCGGCCACGCTCGAGATCGCCGAGTCGGCGCTGACGGGAGAGAGCGTTCCCGTCTCCAAGGGCGCGCAGGCGATCGACGCGGAGGACGCGCCGCTCGGGGACCGCACCGACATGGTCTACATGAACACGAATGCCACCCGCGGTGCGGGCGAGTTCGTCGTCACGTCGACGGGCATGGCGACCGAGGTCGGTCACATCTCGCACCTCCTGCAGGCCGAGGGCGACGTCAAGACCCCGCTCACGCGGCAGCTCGAGAAGCTGACGGGCCAGATCCTCGTTATCGCGGGTGCCGCGGTCGTCGTCTCGATCTTGCTCAACATGTCTCGCGGCGAGTCGTTCAAGACGGTGTTCACCGCCGCAATCGCGTTCGCCATCGCAGGCATCCCGACCGGTCTCCCGGCGGTCGTGACGACGATCCTCTCGTACGGGACGCAGGTGCTCGCCCAGGCGGGCGCGATCGTGAAGCGGCTGCGCTCCACCGAGACGCTGGGGTCGACGTCCGCGATCAACTCGGACAAGACCGGGACCCTGACGCTGAACCAGATGACGGCCGTGGAGATGGCGCTCTGGGGCCGGCGCTACACCATCTCGGGCAGCGGCTACCTGCCGGACGGGCAGATCAAGCGCGTCGCCGGCGACAGCGACGTGGCGCTCGACGCCTTCCTGCTGCCGATGGTGCTCGCGTCGGATGCCGTCGTGACAGCCGAGGGCGAGATGATCGGCGACCCGACCGAAGGCGCCCTCGTCGTGCTCGCCGAGAAGGGCGGGATCGACCCGGCGGCGACCAGGGAGCAGTACCCCCGCGTGGCGGAGCTGCCGTTCGACACCGCCTACAAGCTGATGGCGACGTTCCACCGAATGCAGGACGAGTCGGGGCGCGAGGTGATCCGGTGCTTCGTCAAGGGCGCGCCCGACCAGCTGCTCGCGCGGGCGACAAGCGGGCTCGACCCGGATTTGCACGTCGTCCCCGTCGACGACGAAGGCCGTGAGCGGTACCTCGCCGAGAACCAGCGCCTGGGCGAGCAGGGTCTGCGCGTCCTCGCCACCGGTCGGAAGGACGTCGAGCCCGAGTCGTTCGACCCCAACGCCGACCTGCTGCCGCTGATCGACGGGCTGACGCTGCTCTCGCTCGTCGGGATCGTCGACCCGCCGCGCCCGACGGCGAAGGCCGCGATCGAGACCGCGAAGAGCGCGGGGATCCAGGTGCGGATGATCACCGGCGACCACGCCGTGACCGCCGCCGCGATCGCGAAGCAGCTGGGGATCGAGGGCCGCGCGATCTCGGGAGCCGAGTTCGGCGCGATGAGCGACGAGGAGCTGCTCGAGGAGATCGACGGGATCGGCGTGATCGCGCGCGTGACGCCGGAGCACAAGGTGCGGCTGATCGACACGCTGAAGCAGAAGGGGCACATCGTCGCGATGACCGGCGACGGCGTGAACGACGCGCCCGCGCTCAAGAAGGCCGACATCGGCATCGCCATGGGGATCACCGGCACGGAGGTCTCCAAGGAGGCCGCGGCGATGATCCTCACCGACGACAACTTCGCCACCATCGTGCGGGCGGTCGAGCTCGGCCGCGCGCTCTACGACAACCTGACGAAGTACATCCGCTTCCAGATGGGCGTTCTCGCCGGGCTGATCATCACATTCCTCGGCGCGAGCATCTTCAACGTCGTCGGCGGGGTCCCGTTCCTGCCGCTCCAGACGCTCTGGTTGAACTTCACGACCCAGGTCTTCCAGGCGATCGGCCTCGGCTACGGCAAGGCGAGCTCGGGCCTGATGGCTCGCAGGCCGCGTCCGTCGGACGAGCCGCTCCTGCCTCGCTCGCTGCTCGGCTGGCTCACGTTCTACGGCTTCGTGATGGGCGCGCTCACGATCGGCGTCGCCTGGGTGGTGGACGACCACCACGGGACGATCGAGGCGCGGACGATGGCCCTGACGACCTTCTCGCTTGCCAACCTCTTCTTCTCGTTCGCGTGTCGCGATGAGCGGCGCTCCGTGTTCAGCCTGGACATCTTCGAGGACCGCCGGTTCCTGATGATGAGCGGGCTCTCGGTCGCGGCGATCGTCCTGGCGACCGAGTTCCGGCTCTTCCAGCGGTTCCTGGAGACCGAGCCGCTCAGCTTCCGGCAGTGGCTCGTGTGCGTCGGCCTGGGGCTCGTGGTCCTGGTTGCGACCGAAGTCCGGAAGGCGATCTTGCGTCACCAGGAGCGGACCGCGGGTGTTCCCGAGCCGCCCGCGGACGCTCCGCCGGCTACGGCCGCAGTGGCCTGAGTGGCCGGGGACGACGCGCTTCAGCCTGCTGCTTACGGGGATCGCCGGCCTGTGGAGCGTCGAAAGCACATCTCGGTCACCGGCGCCGCGTTCATCGGCGTCGGCTCGGTGGTCGGCGCGGGCATCTTCGCGCTCCTCGGCGAGACCGCGCTGCTGGCGGGATCGGCCGTCTGGCTCTCGTTCCTGCTCGCCGGCGTCGTCACCTTGCTGCTCGCCTACAACGTCGTCACGAACGCCTCGGTGGTGTCGCTCGGGTCACGGTGACGATCGTCGTCCTTGGGTTCTTCGCGGTCGACACGCTGGAGAACGCGCCCGCGACGTTCTCGGCGATGGTCGGGATCACCGCGCTCGCGGTCGTGATCGACTGGGAGAGCGTGCCGCAAGACGATCCGGGTCGAGGCTGCGCCGCACCACTGCGCTCGATCGTGCGGCTCACAACAACGGGCACGTCACGGCCGCGTAACGGTTTCTGCGACGACGGCTACTGGTCGTCGAGGCGCGGCGTGACCTGACGGAACTCGGTCGGCTCGCCGGGGAGGCCGCCGGGCTTCGGCGCGTACTCCGGGACGCCGACGCAGGTGAAGAGCAGTGCGTCGAGCGGCTCGCCCAGCAGCGCCGGGATCTCGCTGTCGAGGAAGGTCATCCCGGACGCGCCGGCGCCGAGGGCGTAGGCAGCCAGGTGCAGCCTGCCCTCGACGAGGCCCGCGGCCAGCTGCGCCTCGCGGTACTCGCGATCCTCGAGCGAGCTCACGTCGGCCGTGCCGATCACGACGAAGGCCGCGTCGCGCGGCAGGCCCTGGTCGAGGCAGACGCGGTAGAGCTCGTTCCGCAGCTCACCCGCGCGCACCGGCCTGGAGAGATCCGGCCAGCGATAGACGCCCGGCTCGATCCCGTCCACGGCGTGCACGACGACGAAGTGGGTGAGGGTGATTCCGCGCAGCGCGGCCGCCAGCGCGCTGCGAAGAGCGCTCTCCGGAAGGCTGCGCGTCGGGTCCATCCGCCGCATCGAGCTGCGGGCGAGAACGACGGCCTCCACCGGGCTCGACCCCTCCTCCGGCACCTCGACCGGCTCGCCGCGTTCCCAGGGCTCGCCGAGCGACTCGACGTCGCCGGCCCGTTGCGCGGCGGTGGCGAGTGGGAACTCGACCGGGTCGGCGTCCACGCGTCCGCCCGTCGCCGGGCCCGTGGCCTCGAGCGCCGGCGCCTGCTCACCCAGTGAGACGACCGCGACCGGCCATTCGTGCACGCTGTCGGCGCCCACGAGCTCGGTGACCGGCCGATCGGGGAAGCGGGTGTGGAGCGAGGCCGGTACCCCCGCGGAGGCCGCCGCCGCGAGCAGCTGCGCGAGCATCGTTCCGGCGTCCCAGTAGGTGTGCCGGTACCCACGCTCGCGGTAGCGCCAGCCCGTGCGCCAGGGAACACCCGTGACGACGACCGCAGGTGCGCTCCCACGGGGCGGCGGGCCGACCTGCACGAGCGCGTGGTCGTGCGGGTCGTACCAGTGCACCCCCGCGGGCAGCGAGCCGCCCTCCGGCACGGCGACGTAGAGCTCGAGCGGAAACCGCGCGCCGGCCGAGCCCGCGGCGCGGAAGAGCCACGTCGCATAGGGACGCTCCACCGTCCGCACCACCCCTGCCGCGAGGTGCAGGATGCGCGAGAGCTGCGCCAGGTCGAGCGACCCGCGCGGAACGTTGGCCGTGCCCGCGAGCACGGCGACCGTCGGCGCCGTCGTCGGGGGGAGCTCACGAGGCAGCGGGACCCGCGGCACCGAGGGGTCGTACCGCTTGTAGAACCAGGGCAGCCGCTCGAGGTCGTTCGTCTCCAGGTCCTGCAGGACGAGCGGGTCGTCCGGCGGCTCATCCCACTCACGACCCGGCTCGTAGGAGGTGAGGCGGTGCAGCGTCTGCGTCGCGGTCTCCACGCCGCGACTCTCGCACAACGACGTCTACGATCCAGGACGTGGCTTCCGCGGCAGGCGACTCCCAGACCGTCCTGAACGAGCTCGAGAGCGCGGACCGGCTGCTCGTGCAGCAGGTCTTCAAGCCGATCGCGAACGAGTACCGGATCAGCGTTCCCACGCCCGGCTCGACCGAGGAGGGGCGGCCGCTGCTCTACGTCAAGCAGAAGAAGATGAAGATCAAGGAGGACATCCGCTTCCGGCTCTCGCCGGACGACGACGCCCATTTGTTCATGATCAAGTCCAAGTCCGTGTTCGAGTTCCGCGGCCGCCACGAGGTGCTCGACGCCGACGGCCAGGTGATCGGGACGCTGGAGAAGGACTTCACGCGCTCACTGCTCCGGAGCCACTGGCACGTCCGAGACACGGCGGGGACCGAGCTGCTCGAGGGGCACGAGGCCAGCTGGATCATCGCCCTCGTGCGCCGGTTCGCGGACATCGGCGTCGACTGGCTCTCGCTCCTGACGTACCTGCCGTTCAACTTCGTCCTGCGCCGCGGCGACCAGGAGGTCGGGAGCTACAAGCGCGTGCTCGGGAAGTTCCGCGACCGCTACGTGCTCGAGCTGAGCCCCGAGGCCGGCGATGTCGACCATCGGCTGATCGCGGCATTCGCGGTCGGGCTGGACGCGCTCCAGGACCGCTAGGTCTCGTCGGCCCGCATCCTGCGCAAGCGTCGAAGGATCAGTCTTCCTGGTGACCCTGGTCGCGCGACTCGTGACGCTCTGGGTGCGTCAGGACGAGGGCTCGCTCGCGATGAGTTTCGCTTCGTCCACGAGTCTTCTACGGCAAACGCGAGGAAGGAGCCGGATGTGAGCGAGTCACTGAAGAGCGTCGGCGCGATCACGATGTTCGTCGACGACCCGACGCGGTCGAAGGAGTTCTACGAGCGCGTCTTCGCCGTGTCTCCGGTCCACGAGGACGCCGACTCGGTCGCGTTCGAGTTCGAGAATCTGATCGTCAACCTGCTCTCGGCTCGGGCCGCAGGAGAGCTGATCGAGCCGGCGCCGGTCGCGGAACCCGAGGCGGGCTCGCGCTTCCAATTGACGATCTGGGTCGAGGACGCCGACGCCGTGTGCGAGCAGCTGCGGGCCGCGGGCGTGGTGCTCCTGAACGGCCCGATCGACCGGGAGTGGGGGATGCGCACCGCAGCCTTCGCCGACCGGGACGGCCACGTCTGGGAGGTCGCCGCGAAGATCGGTTAGCCGCTGCGCGCCTCCACGCGCTCGATGTCACGACGGCCTCGGGACATCGCGTCGACGATTCCCCGAGGCCGCCGGAACTACCCGCGACTACGCCGAAGGCACCACGCAGCTGTCGTCCGCCGCCGCGCAACTGAAGATCCGCGGATCGCCCTGCCGCAGCCAGATCTCCGGTGACGCGAGCGGGACGAAGAACCGGTCGTTCGGCGTGTCCTTGATGTTGGGGTCGGTCAGGGGCGGCCGGCCGTGGACGATGAACCCCACGCGCTTCGTGTCATCGGCGATGCCGATCAGGTGCAGCGCGCCGTAGGCGTCCGCGGCCTCGAACGGCGTAGGGCTCGTCCATTCGGCAGTCGCCTCGCCTGGAGCGAGGCCGTCGCCCCACAGGTGCAGGCCCCACGCGGGGTAGGCGCCGTCGGGCCGGTTGTAATGGATGACCGCCGTCGTCACCCGCGCCTGCACGATCGTCACCGTCCGCGTGTCGCTCGTGACGCTTCTCCCCGGCGCGTATGTCAGCACCGCGCGGTACGTCACGTGCGCCCCGTCGGCGAGGCTCGAGGTGTCGTCGAAGTCCGTGTAGACGGGCGAGGTGTCGTCGGTGCCGACGGTCGTGAAGGCGCCGCCGTCGACCGAGCGCTGGAACGTCACGACGTAGTTCGCATGCTCGGGTGTGGCCGTCGCGCGGACCTCGACGACACCGCGCACGCGCTGACCCTCGTTCGGCGCCTCGAGGGTGATCGCCGGCGGCGCGACGGTCGTGCTTCGCACGCCACTCGAACCCGTGTGGTGCGCGTTGTCGAGCACGACCGCTCGGTACAGGACCCTGGTGCCCGGCTCGATGTCCGAGACGTCGTGGAACACCCGGTACGGCGCGTTGTCGTCGGTGCCGATGTCCTGCCAGTGGCCGTGGCCGACCTTCGCGAGGAACGTCACCTCGTAGAAGGAATCGCCCGCGACGTCGGCGCGGACCTCGAGCCGGTCGCGGCCCTCCGCCGGCACGGCGAGTGAGATCGGCGGCGCCGCGTGGCTGCGCGGGATGTGCTTCTTCGCGCGGTACACGACCGCCGAGAGCGGCCCGACCGTGACGTCGAGGCGCTTGTCGCTTCCGCTCCGCAGCCACGTCGGCCCGTCCCCGTACACCCGCACCCAGTTGCTGCGCGGAACGAAGGTCGGGATCGACGCCGACGCGGCGTCCTCGGCGTTGTTCAGCGCGACCACGTACTCGTAGCGGTGAAAGCGGTCGATGCGCGAGAACGCGTAGATGCCGGCCGAAGCCGACGAGTAGCGCGCCTGCTCCGCACCGTTGCGCAGCGCCGGGTTCTGCCGGGTGATCTGCGCCAGCCCCGCGAGCTCCCGGTAGAGCGGGTGCGACGAGTCGAAGTTGTCGTCCATCGGCGTCGCGTCCGAACCGATGTCGTCGTTGTTGCCGGCCCCGTCGTCGCCGGGGATCGGGTCGCTGAGGTTGTTGTACTGGAGGTCCTGCGACGGGAACATGTCCTGCCGCGCGTCCTGGTCGCCGCCGGCGCCGGTGAACCCCTGCTCGTCGCCGTAGTAGACGACCGGGTTGCCGCGCGAGAGGTACATGAGCGCATGCGCCAGCTCGTCGCGCTGCAGGAGCTCGGCCTCGCTCGCGCCCGGGTTTGCGTTGCGCACGAACATCCCGATGCGCCCGCGGTCGTGGTTCCCCAGGAAGGTCGGGAGGTTGTAGACGTTCGAGTCGCCGTCCGTGTACCAGTCGTCGTCGACGAAGAAGTCGCGCAGTTCGTCCGTCGGCGCCGAGCCCGCGGCGAAGCGCGTCGCGGCCGTCTGGAACGGGAAGTCCAGCACGCCCTGCACGTCGTCGTGGGTCATGTAGTGCGACGTGATCGGTCGGCTGAAGTCCTCCGCCACTTCGCCGAACATGTAGAAGTCGCGGATCCCCTGCGACCGCGCGTAGCGCTCGATCACCGGCGCGAACCGCTGCCAGAACGCGTCGTCGACGTGCTTCATGGTGTCCATCCGGAAGCCGTCGATGCGGAAGTCGCGGATCCAGGCCTTGTAGATGTCGATCATCCCGTCGACGACGCGCGGGTTCTCGGTGAAGAGGTCGTCCAGCCCGAAGAAGTCCCCGTACTGGGAGTTCTCGCCCGTGAATGTCGTGTCGCCCCGGTTGTGGTAGAGGCTGACGTCGTTCAGCCAGGCCGGCACCTTGACGTCCTGCTCCGCGTCCGGCACGCACGGGTGGTACGGGAAGCTGCTGAACGCCGCTGGCGCGGCCGAGCACGATGGCTGCCCCGCAGGTAGGAGCGCCGGGAAGAACGTGCCGCCCGCGAAGTCGCGGTCGTCGAACGGCGTCCCGGCCGCACTGAGATACGGCGCCTGGTCCTTCGACACGTAGGGCATCCGTGCGCCCTCCGTGTACTTGATCACGTCCGCCGTGTGGTTGGTGATGATGTCGAAGTAGACCTTCATGCCGCGGGCGTGGGCCGCGTCGACCAGCGCGCGCAGGTCCTCGTTCGTCCCGAGATGCGGGTCGATCCGGGTGAAGTCGGTGATCCAGTAGCCGTGGTAGCCGGCGGAGCGATCCTCCGGCTGGACGGCCTTGTTCTTGAAGCTCGGCGTCAGCCAGATGGCCGTCGTCCCGAGCCGCTCGATGTAGTCGAGCTTGGCCGTCAGGCCTTTCAGGTCGCCGCCGTGGTACCAGCCCTTGCCGGTCGGGTCGAAGCCCGACTGCCCGGCGCCGGTTCCCGGCGGCAGGCCGCCGTTGTCGTTGGCGGAGTCGCCGTTCTCGAAGCGGTCGGCCATGACGAAGTAGAAGTTCTGGTCGGTCACGGGCGCGCGCAAGCTGTGGTGCGCGGCAGGATCCACGTGTGACCGGCCGTGTCCCAGGGCCGTCGCCGGTGCGACGGCAAGGACCACGAAAGCCACCATCAGGACGGCACGACGGGCGGCGTTCATGCCTGCCTCCTCTCCCCCGAGCGGCCCGGGCGGCCGCCTTGAAGCACCAGTTGTAACGCATCTCGCGTGAGTTCGCCTGCGTGCGAGACTTGCGCGTGCGCGTCGACGCAAACGGCAGCCGCCTTTGGTTCGACGTCGAGGGTGTCGCGTTGGCGCCGGATGGGCCGTCGATGACGGAGCGGCCCACCGTGCTGCTGCTCCACGGCGGGCCCGGGAGCTTCGACCACTCGTACTTCAAGCCTGACTTCGCGCGGCTCGCGGAGGTGGCGCAGGTGGTCTACCTGGACCTGCCGGGGCACGGCCGCTCCGAGCACGGCGACCCGGCGAGCTGGACGTTCGAGTCGTGCGCCGACGGCGTCAGGGACTTCTGCGAGGCCGTCGGGCTCGAGCGGCCCGTCGTCTACGGGCACTCGCTGGGCGGGATGGTTGCGCTGGTCTTGGCCGCTCGGTACCCCGGCGTTCCGGGCGCGCTCGTGGTGCAGTCGGCGCCGGGCCGATTCGATGTGGGGCGACTCGTCGAGGAGCTGCGCAAGCGCGGCGGCGACGAGGTCGCGGCGACGGCCGAGCGCGTCTACGGCGGCGACAGCGAGTCGGTCACGCCGGAGGAGTGGAGCCACTGCTGGGCGTTGTTCGGGCCGCACGTTGTCGAGGGGGAGGAGCGAGCTCGCACGATCGTGAATCCCGAGCTGAACGTGCAGGCGCTGCCGCTCCTGCAGGGGTTCGACGCACTCGACCAGGTCGGCGCGATCACGTGCCCGACCCTGGTCTGCACGGGCGAGCTCGACCCGGTCGTGCCGCCCGACGCCGCGCGCGAGCTCGCCGAAGCGATTCGTGGCGCCCGCTTGGAGGTTCTTGCCGACGCGGGACACTTCCCCTGGAAGGATGTCCCCGACCGGTACTGGCCGCTGCTGCTCGACTTCGTGGGGAAGGCGGGCACGCGCACCTGCGTCATGTAGGGCACCGCGAACCCGGATCGCGCTCGCGAACTGGACGCCCACGGGCGGCCTGGGGCGGCTGTTCAAGGTGATGGCCCCGTACCAGCCGGCCCCGCCACCAAGCAACCCGTTCGACTGGGCGACGAGTCGCGCGTGCGCGAGTTGCTCGGCGACGAGTTCGAGCTCGAGTTCGAGGAGCGCGTCTCGACCATGCGCATCGGCTCCGGCGAGGAGTACTGGGAGCTCTTCGCAACGAGCTACGGCCCGACGAAGACGCTCGCGGAGTCGCTCGGCGAGCGCCGCGAGGACCTGCGCCGCGACTGGATCGAGTTCTTCGAGACAAACTACCGCTCCGACGGCGAGATCGTGCACACGCGGGAGTACCTGCTCGTGTCCGGGATCCGCCGCTGATTGTTTAGGAGGGCCTAGACGGCGGCGAGGACGCCGTCGAGCGGCCGCGGCACCGCCGCGAGGTCCAGCGCTTCGACGAGGTAGCGGGCGTAGCGGATCTTGCGGCTGCCGCCGCTGCCCATGAAGCGGCGCAGCTGCTCCTCGAGCGGCTGTCCCCGCCAGGCCGGCTGCTTCTGCAGCGTGCGGAAGGAGACGAGGTCGCCGTGCAACTCCGTGACCTCCAGCACCGCGTCGGCGCCGACGGCGCGGATGAGCTCGGCCTCGAGGTCGGGGTCGCAGGTGAAGAAGCCGAGCCGCTCGAGGCCGTCGCGCGTGAGGCCGTCGCCGAACCCGGCCTGCTCGAGCGCGCGGCGGAACTCCGGCTCCTCGGCGGCGTCGCAGAGGCCGGCGAGCTTCACGTCGGCGCCGTAGACGCCGAGGAAGCGGCCGATCGCCTGCGCCCCGCCGATCGGCACGATGACGACCCCTTCCGCCGCGAGGTCGCGCTCGCGCCGCTCGGCGAGCGTCTCGACGGCAACCGCGTCGCTCGTCCCCTCGACGAGCACGACGGACCGTGTTTCGGGAAGTGGTTCGGGCATCTGGAGGATCGTAGGCGCTCCTGCGCTCCGCTCGGCTGCGACACTCCGCTAGATGGGGAACGAGCTCCAGCGAGGGAAGGCGGAGGCGTTCAAGGCGCTCCACGGGGGCGAGCCGTTCGTGATCCCGAACCCCTGGGATGCGGGCTCGGCACGCGTGCTCGAGTCGCTCGGCTTCCGTGCGCTCGCGACGACCAGCTCGGGGTTTGCCTTCACGCTCGGCCGGCTCGACGGCGGCGTCACGCTCGACGAGGTCGCCGCGCACGTCTCCGCCCTCGACGCGGCCACCGGCCTGCCGGTGTCCGTCGACCTCGAGGACGGCTTCGGGCCGCAGCCGGAGGACGCCGCCGGCGCGGTCACGCGAGTGGCCGAGGCCGGCGCCGTCGGCGGCTCGATCGAGGACTACGACCGGGGCGGGCGGATCTACGCGCGTGAGCACGCGGCCGAGCGCGTGGCAGCGGCGGCCGAGGCCGTGGCGAAGCTCGGCTTCCCGTTCATGCTCACCGGCCGCGCCGAGACCACATCCGCGGCAACCCCGACCTCGACGACACGATCGCACGGCTCCAGGCCTACGAGGCTGCCGGGGCGGATGTCCTCTATGCGCCTGGTCTGCGCACGGTCGAAGAGATTCGCACGATGTGTGCCGCGGTCTCGAGGCCGGTCAACGTGCTCGCGGTGCCCGCGCTCTCGTTCGGGGAGATCGCCGAGGCAGGCGCGCAGCGCGTCAGCGTCGGCGGCGCGCTCACCTGGGTCGCGGCGAAAGCACTTGCCGACGCGGCGGCCGCGATCCCCGACGGCGGCGACTTCTCGGCGCTGGCCGCTCGCGTACCGCTCGACGAGTGGCTCGCGACCGAGCCGTGAGCGTCCCCGATCGCGTTTGTCGCGCTAGACAGGATCGAGAAGGGCGCGGTGCGGCTCCGCGCCCCTCTCGCGTCGATATCTAGGAGTTGTTCGCCGTCAGCAGCGAGTCGATGTTCGTCCCCGCGGTGCGGATGACGTACACGATGCCGCCGCTGGCGGGAATCCACGCCCGCTCGAACTGCTGGCGGTCGTAGACGTGCCTGACCAGCGCATCCGTGTCGGAGGCCGGGTCGTAGGCGATCACGTTGCCGTTCGCCGTGAAGCCGCCGATCACCATCAGGTGGCCGTTCGTGCTCTTGATCCCGCCGTCGAGCTTGTTCGACTCCCACGCGACCGAGGCGACGAGCGGGACACCCGCGTTGATGTACGGCTCTGCTTCCTTCAGGTTGTGCAGTGCCGTCACGTCCGCGACGAGGCCCCGCGAGGCCGCGTACGCGGCGTTGAACGGCCAGTTGCCGGCGCCGTTGTAGTGGTAGTCGTAGACCGCCCGGGCCGTGTAGTCGACCCACGGGTCGGCGTGAGACGCACCGAGCGCGTCGGTGACCCACTGGTACTCAGTAGGTGTCGGCATGAAGCTCGAGCCCCAGTAGGAGACGACCATCGACGTCGACGTCGGGCTGCACCACGCCTCGCCGCCGTTGTCGTACTGCGGGAAGTCACCGTGGTGGATCTCCTGCGAGTACTGCGGCAGGACGAGATCCTTTTGCGACGTCATCGTGGTCGCGCTGGGGAACTTCATCTTCTGGTTCGTCAGGTTCATCGCGACCGCGTTCAGCCGCGTGAGCGTCGGCGTCGCGCTCGACCAGGCGCGGCGGAAGAGCGTCACCTTCAGCCGGTAGGCCACCGCCGGGTGGTCCTTGGCGAACCACGTGTCGATCGAGACGAAGCCGTCCGCGTCGCCCTGACCGCCGACCGACGTGCGGTGGAAATCGCTGTCGCTCGACGACCAGCGGCCGAGGATGTACGACTTCGCCCAGTGGCCGTCGAGCATCCTCGGCTGCATCTCGACCTGGATCCACGTGCCGTTGGGCGTGGTGGCGTTCCAGGAGGCGACGAGCTCGTTGAAACCGAACGAGGTGCTGTAGTCCGGTGACGTCCAGGTGCCGGACTGGTACGCGCCCGAGCCGTTCGCTCCATCGTTGGAGTAATTGGCGAACGGATCGGTGTAGTTGAAGCTGCCGAGCCCGGTCGACGCAAGGGTCACAGTGCCGCCCGATTCCGTCACTCCGGAAATGGACGCATATGACCCCAGCGGGAAGTTCTTGAAGTTGATCGGGTACGGCTGCGCGGCGAGTGCCGGAGCGCTTGCAGCAAGAGCAAGCCCGGCGGCCGCGACGACTGTGAGAAGCGTTCGTTTGATCATGGCTGCGATCCTAGTCGCCGAAGACGAGCGCGCCGTGCTCTTCAACACCAGGACGCGTTCGTCCGGGTAGAAGACCGGGCCGACTCGAGCTCGGCCTCGGACGCGTCGAGCTCCGGCGCGCTGCGCGCGTGCCACGGGCACGTGAGGGCGACCTGCAGGTCCCGGCCCCCGAGCAGCTCGGGAGGGGCGAGATCGGGTCGATCAGGACGAGCGCCCCGCCGCCCTCGACCGCGTAGGAGCGCACGACCGGCTGCTCGTGCCACTCCGGTGCGGCGCCCGTCCACGTCCACGCCCGAGCCTCAGCTGCTCCATGCCTACACCCGCCGCGTGTCGCGCTCGTACGCGCGCCGAGCCAGCGCCGCGCATGCGACGGTCCACGCGACAACGACCGCCCAGCCGGCGGTGCCCCAGCCCGAGCCCCCGAGCCCGACGTGGCCGGCCTGCACGAGCCAGTAGGACGGCAGCCCTTCGGCGACCGCGTGCATGGCGCCGTGGGTGACCGGGAACCAGACCCCGCCGAGCAGCGCGAAGACGGCAACCGTCCCGCCGATCGCAGGCCCGATGGAGTCCGGCGTCATCAGGTGCCCGAACAGGATCCCGATCGCCGCGAACGGTGCGAGGCCGATCAGGATCAAGGCGGTCATCCGCAGCCAATCGCCTGCAGCGAGACGAACCCCCAGGGTGGCACCCGCCGCGTACAGCAACACGATTGTCAGGACGGCCATCACGTACGCCGTGAGCACCTTGACCCGGAAGTACGTGCGCGTCGAGAGCGGGGTCAAGCGGAGCTGCCGGTTCCACCCGACGGCGCGCTCGGCCGCGATCCGCGCGCCGCAGCCGACGACCGCGTTCATCGTCCCGAACGCCGTCAGGCCGACCATGAAGTAGACCGGGGCCGCGATTCCTGTTCCGCCGATGCTGTGCTCCCCGCGGTTGGGAGCGGCGATCGCGTAGTAGAGGCCCAGTGGGAAGGCGAACGAGAGGATGTAGAGGCGGCGGTTGCGGAAGGTGCGCCGGAGCTCGTAGCGCGCATACGCGAGCGTGTCGCTCACGCGGCCACCTCCTCCTCGACGCCGGTGAGCTGGAGGAACGCCTCCTCGAGGCCCGCACCGCGAACCTCGACGTCGTGCGCCCGCGGCTGGGTGGCGAGCAGCTCCCGCAGCGCGGTGTCCGAGTCGGAGCAGACGAGCACTACGGTGTCGCCGCGGCGCTCGGCCCTCGTCACCCCCGGAAGGTCGGCGAGCCTCTCGGCCGGGACCCCGGGGAGCGTCGCGCGGATCGTGCGCGAGGCCACGAGCGCCTTGATCTCGTTCGGCGGGCCGTCCGCGACGATGCGCCCGTGTGCCATGAGCAGCGCGCGGTCGGCGTACTCGTCCGCTTCCTCGAGGTAGTGCGTCGCGAAGAGAAACGTCTTTCCGGCCTTCGAAAGCTCGCGCACGGTCGTCCAGAAGGCGTGCCTCGACTCGACGTCCATCCCGACGGTCGGCTCGTCGAGCACGAGCAGGTCGGGATCGCTCACGAGCGCGATCGCGAACCGCAACCGTTGCGTCTCGCCGCCGCTCAGCCGCTCCGTGCGGCGGTCGGCGAGCTCGTTCAGCCGAGCCAGCCGCAGCGTCTCGTCGACGTCGAGGGGAGCCGGGTAGAGGGCCGCCATCATCGCCAGGAGCTCGCGCACGGTCAGGTCGCGCAGGACGCCTCCGTCCTGCAGCATCGCGCCGACCCGGCCCGCCACGACGGCACGCTGCGGCGGCCCGCCGAAGACGTCCACGGAACCGTCGTCCGGCTCCTGCAACCCGAGCAGCATGTCGACCGTCGTCGACTTGCCGGCGCCGTTGGGACCGAGCAGCGCGACCGTCTCGCCGACCCGCACGTCGGCGTTGACGTCGCGCACGGCCTCCACGGGCCCGCGAGGCGTCCGGTACGTCTTCTTCAGCCCCCGGAGCGTGATCCCGCCGCCGTTGTTCCGGCCCGCTTCCACGGCCGCAACGCTAGCGGGATCCTCCGTTGCGGCGAGGTTAAGAACTCGTTTCACAATGAAGCCTTGAGCCCCCGAGCCGCGCTGAACGCCGCGAGGCTGCGTCCTCGGAAGCGCCCGTATCCTCCGGATACGCGCGCTCCGCTGCGTCCTTGCCTCGCGCCGCCCATCGCACCTCGGCGGCGAAGCGTCATTCTGAAACGAGTTCTAAGGCGAGCACGTAGGATCGCGGCATGTGCCGGAACATCCATACGCTCTTCAACTTCGAGCCTCCCGCGACCGAGGACGAGGTGCGGGACGCCGCGCTGCAGTACGTGCGCAAGATCAGCGGCTTCACCAAGCCGTCCCGCGCGAACGAGGCGGCCTTCGAGCGTGCCGTGGACGAGGTCACGGCCGCGACGGCGCGCCTCGTCGACGGGCTCGTGACGAACGCGCCGCCGAAGGACCGAGAGGTCGAGGCGCAGCGCAAGCGCGAGCGGGCGCTGAAGCGCTTCGCCACGGCGTAGGTGCAGCTCACGCGCCACGGCGACCCCGGGGTCTTCCTCGCTCACGCGGGCGGCTTTCTCGGCGAGCGCGAGCCCGAGCACAACCTCATCCTCGGGCTGAGCTCGCGGCTGCAGCGCGACCCGTTGATGTACGGCGAGCCGCCCTACTTCGCGGTCGCAGAGGACGGGGGGTGGATCGTCGGCGTGACGATGCGGACGCCGCCGTACAACCTCGTCCTCTCCGAGATCGACGAGGACGCCGCGCTCGGCGCCTTCGTCGAGGACGCGCGCGACGCGTTCGACTCCCTCCCGGGCGTCGTCGGGCCGAAGGCGCGCGCGGCGCAGTTCGCGAGCGAGTGGCGCGCGGTCACCGGCGCGACGCCGCGCCTCGAGATCGCGCAGCGGATCTTCGCCGCCGACCACGTGGACGAGCCCCGGCCCACAGCAGGTGCGATGCGCGACTACGAGCGCGCCGACCGGGATCTCGCGATCCGCTGGATGGACGAGTTCTCTGACGAAGCGTTACCCGAGCCGCCGCCGGAGTCGAGCGCCCACTTCGTCGACCGCCGCGAGGCGGACCCCGACGCCGGGCTCGTCATCTGGAAGGACCGCGCGCCGGTCTCGATGGCCGGCTTCGGCGGGCGAACGCCTAACGGCATCCGCGTCGGGCCTGTCTACACGCCGCCGGACCTGCGCGGCCGCGGCTACGCGAGTGCGCTCACCGCCGCGCTGACCCGGCGCCTGCTCGACTCCGGGCGGCGGTTCTGCTTCCTCTACACCGACCTCGCGAACCCGACCTCCAACAGCATCTACCAGCGGATCGGCTACCGCGCGGTCGCGGATGCCGACTTCTGGACGTTCGCGCGCTAGGCTCCGCCGGTCTGTCAGCTCACAAGGGGGGTTTCTCGTGTCAAAACGGCTTCTTGCCATACTCGCGAGCCTTGTCGTCGCGCTCGCCGTCGCTGCGGTGCCGGCCGGGGCGGTGTCAGCGCAAGCGCACCAGCCGTCGCTCGAGTTCATCGGGCAGGCGATCATCCCGACCGGCACGACCTTCGCCGGGACGACGATCGGGGGCCTGTCCTCGATCACGTACGACTCGAGCCGCAACGTCTACTACGTCCTCTCCGACGACCAGTCGCAGATCAACCCGGCGCGCTTCTACACGGTCGGCGTCGACGTCGGCCCGAGCTTCGGCGCCGGCGACGTGCACTTCGACGCCGTGACGACCTTGCAACAGCCGGGTGGCGGGCCGTATCCGGTCGGCGGCCTCGACCCCGAGGGTCTGGCACTCACCAAGGACCGGGAGCTCATCCTGACGTCGGAGGGCAACACGAACACCCTGCTCGCACCGTTCGTGCGCCGCTACGACCTCGCGGGCGATTACCTCGCAGATCTGCCGGTGCCGGGCTACTACCTGCCGACCGCCGACCACTCGAGTGGCATCCGCTTCAACCTCGCGTTCGAGTCGGCGGGCGTGCCGCCGAACGGCCGGTTCGTCTTCACGGCGACCGAGAACGCGCTGTTCCAGGACGGGCCCGCCGCGACGGTCGCGAACGGCAGCCCGTCACGGATCCTGCGCTACAACCTCCAGACGAGCCGGCTCGACCGCGAGTACCTCTATGAGACCGACCCGATCTTCGAGCCGCCGGTGCCGCCGACCCAGTTCGCGGTGAACGGGATCGTCGAGCTGCTGCCGTTCAACAACGAGCATCTGCTCTCGATGGAGCGGTCGTTCTCGGTGGGCGTGCCCGGGACCGGGAACGAGATCAAGCTCTACTCGGTCGCGCTTCCGGGAGCGACGAACGTCCTGGGTGTGCCGAGCCTCGCCGGGCTCGACGTGCGGCCGGCGCAGAAGACGCTCCTCTTCGACCTCGGCTCGCTCGGGATTCCGCTCGACAACGTCGAGGGGATGACGCTCGGCCCGAAGCTCCCGGACGGGCGGCAGTCGCTCGTGCTCGTCAGCGACAACAACTTCGCGGCCTCGCAGTTCACACAGTTCCTGCTCTTCGCGCTCAGCTGACCGCCAGCTCGAGGCCTTCGAGGCCCCAGATGACGAAGGCGCGGTTGCGCCGGGGCTGCTCCGCCAGGGAGAGCCCCGGCGCCCGCTCCACGAGGGCGCCGAGCGCCGCGGCCAGCTCGATCCGCGCGAGCGGCGCGCCGATGCAGACGTGGATCCCGCCCCCGAAGCCGATGTGCTCGGCGGCGTTCTCGCGGGCGACGTCGAAGGCGTCGGGGTCGGCGAACACGCGCGGATCGCGGTTGGCCGAGCCGAAGAGCAGCGCCACCTTCTCGCCGCGCGGGACGGGCTCGCCGGCGATCTCGACGCCGTCCTCGAGCACCCAGCGCTCGAAGAGCTGGAGCGGGGGGTCCCAGCGGATCAGCTCCTCGACCGCGGCCTCGGGTCCCACCTCGCCCTCGACGAGCCGCGCCCACTGCTGTCCGTGGCGGAGCAGCGCCAGCACCCCGTTTCCGAGCGTGTTGACCGTCGCCTCGTGGCCGGCGTTGAGCAGCACGACGATCGTCGAGACGAGCTCCGGATCGCTCAGCGCACGGCCCTCGACGCGTGCTTCGACCAGGCGTGTGACGAGATCGTCCTGCGGCTCGCGCCGCCGCTCCTCGACGAGGCTCAACACGTAGTCGCGGAACTCGGCCGCAGCCCGCGTGGCCGCCTCGGCCTGCTCGAGCGTCGTGTCGAGCTCGTACATCTTCACCATCGCGTGCGACCAGTCGAGTAGGTCGCTCCCACGGTCGGTGGGGACCCCGAGGAGCTTGCAGATGACAGCGATCGAGTACGGCTGGGCGAAGTCGCGCAGCAGGTCGAACCGGCCGTCGGGCAGCAGCTCGTGCGCGAGCTCGGCGCACGGTCCGCTCAGCGCCTCGACCGAGCGCGGTGTGAACGCGGCCGCCATGAGTCTTCTGATCCGCGTGTGCTCTGGCGGCTCGAGCCAGAGCAGGCTCCAGCGCTCGCTGTCCCAGAAGGCTTGCCGGCGCGAGTCGAGCGGCTCGGCTGCCGCGAACTCGTCCTCGGAGCCGACGTGGCGGAAGTTGCGGCCGAGCCGCCGGTCGCGCAGGCACGCGCGCACCTCGGCATGGCGGGTGACGAACCAGCGCTCGAGCGAGCCCTCGTAGAAGAGCGGCGTCTCCTCGCGCAGCGCCGCGAGCGCCGGGTACGGATCGGCAAGGAACGCCGGGTCGGTGGGATCGAAGTGCGTCAGGTTGCTGCGACGATCGTGATTCCGCCGCGCGCCTTCTGCCGCAGCGTGACGCGAACCTTCTCGGCCGGCAGCTCGAGCGCCTGGGCCGCTGTCGTCGCGGATCCGCACCGCCAGGGCCTCGCAGAACGCCCCCTCGTTCCGGAAGCTTGCGAGGTAGAGCTTGAGCGACTTGGACTCGATGCAGAGTGCGTCGGGCTCGTACTCGATCGTCGCGACGTACATGTCCGGCTGGTTCGTGACGGGACACATCGCAACGAGCTCGTCGCTCGTCATCTCGACGCGTGCGACACCCGGGTTCGGGAACGTCTCGATCCCCGCGTAGTGCTCCGAGCCGGCGTGGCCGAGGGCGACGAACTCCGGGGAGCGCTCGTTCACGCTGCGTACTGTACGCCGACGTGAAGCGCGTCTACCTGGCCGGGCCGCCGTTCGCAGACGAGTACCGCCGCCGCGCGGCCGAGCTCCTGCGCGCCCGCGGCTGCGAGCCGGTCGACCCGATGCGGCGCGACTTCCGCGGCCGCACCGAGGGCAATGAGGCGGAGATCGTCGAGGGCGACCTGGCGGAGATCGGCTCCTGCGACGCGGTGCTCGCTGCCTTCACCGCGCCCGACGAGGGCACGGCGATGGAGGCGTGGTGCGCGCACGCGATCGGCAAGCCGGTCGTCGCGTACACCGGCGGGACGCCGCCGCATCCGTGGACGATCTACGTCGCGGAGACGGTGTGCGCCGAGCTCGAAGAGGCCGTTGACGCGGTTGCGGGCTAGCTGTCCCGCCCACACAGGTTGTGAACGACTGAGGATCTATCCGGCCCTCCTTTGAGGCTGTGGGTCGTCCCGGACCTACGCCCAAAGGAGGGCACGGATGTATCTGCACGCTAACGCCAAGCTCGGACTGGCCGGACGGCTCGCGCTCGTGCGCGCGATCGAGGATGGATGCTCGCTGAGAGCGGCCGCGCTCGCCTTCAGCGTCTCGCCGGCGACAGCGCACCGCTGGTGGCGTCGCTGGCTGGAGGGCGGTCGGCGGCCGCAGGCGCTGCTGGATCGCTCGAGCCGTCCGAGGCGCTCGCCGCGGCTGCTGGCTGCCGAGCTGCAGGAGCGGATCTGCGCCTGCCGCCGCCAGACCGGTTGGGGGCCGCGCCTGGTCGCCGCTGCGACCGGCTTTGCCCACTCGACCGTCTGGAAGGTGCTGCGCCGCCACGGCCTCTCGCGACGGCCGCGCGCCGCCAGGGAGCCGGCCAACAGCTACGAGTGGCCCTGCCCCGGCGATCTACTGCACATGGACGTCAGTCGCTACGCCCGCTTCCTGCGCCCCGGCCACCGCGTCACCGGCGATCGCTCGCAGCGCTCGCGCAACTGGATGCGGCCCGAGACGAGGGTCGGCTACGACTACGCCCACGCGCTCGTCGACGACCACTCGCGGCTCGCTTTCGTCGAGCTCCACGCCGACGAGCGGGCGGCGACCGTGACCGGCTTCGTCGAGCGGGCGCTTGCCTTCTTCGCCGAGAACGGGATCCTCGGACGGCGGCTGATGACCGACGGATGAAAGTCAAGTGGACGCTCGCCGCAGCGGATGGGATCCTGTGCTTTGGGTGCGGGTGACTGACCGAGCGAAGCGCAGACCGTTGGGGCTTACGGAGTCTGCCGCGCTGCTTTGCCCTTGGAGGGCTTGTTCGATGTGCGCCCCCTTGTCGCGCCCGCACCCGCTTTCGCTGGTCCGCTCGAGCGCCAGTCGCTGACGAGCCGGCGGTAGGCGACCTCGGCTTGGCGCGAGAGCTCGCGCTCGGCCTCGAAGACGGCTTTCGACTTGCCGCCGGCGACGCCCTTGCGGCCTTTCTGTGGCGGAGCGCCGGTGAGTAGCTCGAGCCGTCGGATCTTGTGCCGGGTCATCGCCGGCCGCGCAAAGGCGTAGTCCTCCCCGCGGCTGAGCATGTGCCAAAACAGCACCACCAGCTTGCGCGCTGTCGCTGTCGCCGCCACCTGCGGGCCGCGGCGGGCGCGGATCCGCTCGAAGAACGCCCGTAGCGGGCCCGGGGTCAGCATCACCTTCCAGGCGACCTCGCCGAGCATGTGGCGAGGCTCGGAGGCGCCGGCCTTCGAGATCCGGCCGTGCCGTGCGGGCGTGCTCCCGGACTGACGCACCCGCGGGTCGAGTCCGAGGTAGCTGACGAGCTTGCGCGGCGAGGAGAAGCGGCCGATGTCGCCGATTGCGGCCATGAATGTCGCTGCCGTCTGCACGTTCACGCCTGGGACGCTCATCAGTCGCAGGACCTCCGGCCAGGCGAGCGCCTGCTTGGCGATCTCCGCGTCAAGGGAGCTGATCTCGCCGTCCAGGAAGTCGACCTGGCGCAGGCAGCCGTCGAGCGTCACTCGCTCGTCGAGCGGCAGCTCGAGCTCCGCAAACCAGCGTCGGCCGCCCTTGCCGAACGCGTCGGTCGTGGGCGGTCGCTCGCACAGGTTGCGTGCAAGGACGCCGTGCGCCTCGTTCTTGACGCGGGTTCGAGCGCGCACGAGCCGCTCGCGCCGGTTCGTCAGCCGCCGCAGCGTCCGCGTTCGCTCATCCGGCGTCCATACCTCGTCGAGCAGCCCCGAGACGAGTAGCCGCGCGAGCGTTCGAGCGTCGAGGCGATCGGTCTTCGCCTTCGCCTCGGAGATCGATCGCAGCTTGCGCGTGTTGGCGACGACGACCCGGATCCCGTGCGCCTGCAGCACGGACACGATCCGGTCGGCACCGGTGGTCGCCTCCAGCGCCACGATGTCGTCGCGGACGAGGCTTTGCGCGAACAGCTCGAGCGACTCAACCCGCGTCGGGAGCCTGCCCGCTGACCTGATCGCGCCGTCTTCGGCAATTGCGACCTCACAGAAGTCGCGGTGGACGTCCAACCCAAACGCACGCACTGCCTCTCCTTCCGTCGGTGGAAGCGGGAGCGCGGCGGGACACACGACAGCGACGGATTCGTGCTCTCGGCACACCCGGGTAGGTCGCAGGGGCGGCCACGAACAACGTCGAGCTCACAGCTCATCAGTCAGAACGGCCTGCCCATCCGCGTCTCCCAACGAAGCCCCATGTCCCGGGAGCACGATGCTCGCGTCGGGGCCGGACGCAGTTTCATGCCCGGACAACGCCTTTGCGTACGTCAGGAACCGCTCCCTGCGCGAGCTGCTCGCCCGCCAGGGCATCCGCCACCTCACAACCGAGCCCTACCGGCCACGCACCAACGGCAAGGTCGAGCGCTTCCATCAGACGATGGCGCGCGAGTGGGCCTACGGCCTGGCCTACCGCTCACATCGCCAACGCGACCAGGCGCTGCCACACTGGCTGGAGCACTACAACACGCGAAGACCGCACAGCTCGCTCGGAGACCGGCCACCGATCAGCCGCGTTCACAACGTCTGTGGGTAGGACAGCTAGATACCGGCCGGTATCCGCCGGGACTACTTACTCAGCCGACGACGAAGGAGCTCTTGCCGAGCAGCGGACCGTAGCGGCCGCGCTTCCGCGAGCCGCGACCAGGCCACACGTACCACGTGTACGTGCCGCGCTCGAGCCGTTGCGGCTCGCCCTTTTGGCTCCATCGCGCCGGCAGCCGGAGCCGCGCCCGTGCGGGCCACCAGCTGCCGACCTGGCGGCCGTCCACCCAGAGCTGGAAGTTGTAGTAGCGCGCTTTCTTCGCGGGCTTCCAGGCAAACACCGGCCTTGCATGGACGCGGAGATGAGCACCGTGACGCGGCGCGTACAGGACCGGGAGTGGCATCACCGACGCCGTCCGCTCCACGGTGTTCCCGGCCGGGTCCTCCGCCGTGAGCGTGTAGCGGTAGCGCACGTAGTTCTCGACCTTCCGGTCGGTGAATGCGCTGCCGGTGCCCGAATAGACGTCGCGCGAGGCGGCGCCGCCGGAGCCCGTGGAGCGTTTGATCTGGAGCTCGCTCGCGCCCGTCACGCGCCAGCGCAGTGCGACGGCGTCGTCGAGCCCCTTCAGCGAGAGCGCCGTCAACGCGGGCGCGTTCTGGTCATAGCGCAGCGCGAACGGCAGCACGCTCCCGTTGCCGGCGAGGTCGGTGCAGCCGCCGGAGAGCCGGCCGCCGGTCTCGTGCGGCCCGCCGTAGGTGAGCGAAGTGCAGGATGCGATCCCGGCCAGGAGGTCCGACGCAAACCAGCGGATCGCAAGTGGGTGGTTGTACCAGCCGTCGTGGTCGGGCGGGCGCGCCGGCGCGACGCCGAGCCCGACGGGAGCGGTCGCGTCGTAGTGGAAGTGGAACGTCGACGCAGCGGAGGCGTTGCCCGCGTGGTCGGTGCAGCCGCCGGTGCGCGCGACCGAGCCGGCGTCGGGCCCGCCGTACCGCACTGACGTGCAGGAGGCGATCCCGGAGGTCGGATCCGATCCCGCCCACGAGATCTGCAGCGCGTGGTTGTACCAGCCGTTCGCATCGGCGGCCCGGTCCGGCGCCACGTCGGTGACCGGCGCCGTCGCGTCGTACCGGAACGAAAGCGGGGGCGGAGAGGCGCTGTTGCCCGCGTTGTCGGTGCAGCCGCCGACGGAGCTCGCGTCGGCCCTGTCAGGCCCGCTGTAGGTGATCGGCGTGCGGCAGGAGTCGATCCCGGAGGTCGCATCGGTGCCGCTCCAGCTGATCCCGACCGGGTGGCTGTACCAGCCGTCGTGGTCCGCGCTGCGGTCTGCAGTGACCGAGACCACGGGGTCGGTTGCGTCATACGAGAACGTGAAGGCCAGGGAGGTCGCGGAGGTGTTCCCCGCCACGTCCGTGCACGTCCCGCTCGTGGTTCCGTTCGCGACGTCGGGCCCGCTGTAGGTGCGCGACGTGCAGGAGTCGATCCCCGACATGGCGTCGGTTCCGCTCCAGTCGATCGCGACCGGGTGGTTGTACCAGCCGTTGTGGTCGGGCGTGCGACCCGCGCGCGTGCTGGAGACCGCGGGCCTCGTCGCGTCGTAGGAGAGCCCGAAGCCGAAGGGCGTGGAGGTGTTCCCCGCGCGGTCGGTGCACGTCCCCGTGCTGGTCCCGTTGTCGACGTCAGGGCCGTTGTACGTCCTCGAGGTGCACGACTCGACCCCCGAGGTCGCGTCGGTGCCGCTCCAGGTGATCGCGACCGCGTGGTTGTACCAGCCGTTCCGATCCGGTGCGCGCGCGGCATCTGCGTCCGTTGCGTTCGGCCTGGTCGCGTCGTAGGAGAGCTGGATCAGCCCGCTCCCGACGTTCCCGGCCTCGTCCGCGCACGTGCCGGTCGCCCTCGCCGTTGCGGAGTCCGGCCCGTTGTAGGCCGACGGCCCGCTGCAGGAGTCGATGCCCGAGGTCGCGTCGGTGCCGCTCCACGTCAGCCCGAGTGACTGGTTGTACAGCCGTTGCGGTCCGGGCCGCGAGCCGGAGTGACCGCCACCGCCGGATTTGTCGAGTCGAGGCGGGAAGGCGAGGGCGGTCGAGACGTTGCCCGCGCGATCCGTGCAAGTGCCGCTCGTGCTGCCGTTGGCGACGTCCGGGCTGCTGTAGCTACGCGAGGTACACGACTCGATCCCGGAGGTCACATCGGTGCCGCTCCAGTTGATCGCGACCGCGTGGTTGTACCAGCCGTTGTGGTCCGGCGCCCGGGCCGGCGTCGCGGTCGACGCGTTCGGCAGGGTCGCGTCGTAGGAGAGCGGGAAGGCAACCGACGCCGAGGGGTTCCCGGCCCGGTCCGTGCAGGTGCCGCTCGTGCTGCCGTTCGAGACGTCGGGCCCGCTGTAGGTGCGCGACGTGCACGACTCGATCCCGGAGATCGGGTCGCTCCCGCTCCAGGTTACGCCGATCGAGTGGTTGTACCAGCCGTTGTGGTCCGGGGCGCGCGCCGGCGTAACCGTCGCGCTGGGCGCGTTGTCGTCGTACGAGATCGGGAACGGGACCGACGGTGCGGTGTTTCCCGCGTGGTCGGTGCACGTCCCGCTCGTGCTCCCGTTGGCCACGTCGGGGCCGCTGTAGTTGCGGGTCGTGCACGACTCGACCCCGGAGGTCGGATCGCTCCCGGTCCAGGTGATCGTGACGGCGTGGTTGTACCAGCCGTTGTGGTCGGTGGCACGCGCGGCGGACACGGTCACGCCGGGCG
The DNA here is from genome assembly GCA_963719275.1 of uncultured Actinomycetes bacterium. Taxonomy (GTDB): domain Bacteria; phylum Actinomycetota; class Thermoleophilia; order Gaiellales; family Gaiellaceae; genus AC-32. The sequence goes on from CAVRBT010000004.1 coordinate 34,147, forward strand.
CGGTGGCGTCGTACGAGATCGGGAAGCCGAGGGCAGTCGACGTGTTCCCGGCCTCGTCGATGCACGTGCCGTTCGTCGTGCCTCCTCCGACGTCCGGGCCGTTGTACGTGCGGGCGGTGCAGGAGTCGATCCCCGAGGTCGCGTCGTTCCCGCTCCAGGTGATCCCGACCGAATGGTTGTACCAGCCGCTGTCGTCGGGCCCCCGTCCCGGCACCGCGTTGGAGGCATTCGGTCGGGTGGCGTCGTAGGAGAGCGTGAACGGGAAGGCGGCCGAGATGTTGCCTGCCATGTCCGTGCAGGTCCCCGTCGTGCTCCCGTTGCCGCTGTCGGGACCGCTGTAGGTACGCGAGGTGCAGGAGTCGATGCCCGACGTCGCGTCGATGCCGCCCCAGTTGATGTTGACCGACTGGTTGTACCAGCCGTTGTGATCGGGCGGCCGGACGGCGTTGGCCTGCAGATTCGTCGGGGGAGTGGCATCGATCTTCAGGAGCCTCGTCGTGACGGACGTCGTGCCGCCGTCGCTCGTTGCCGAGCAGGTCCGCGTCGTGCCGGTGTTCGGGCCGTTGATCTGGATCGCCGGCTCGCAGCCGCTCGTCGAGATGATCGGCGACTCGGGGTCGCTCACCGACCAGCGCACGACGATGTAGTTGCCGCCGGCGCTGCCGCGGTACCAGTCGTGGTTCCCGGGGATCCCGTCGATCGAGGACGTCACGACCGGCGGCGTGGTGTCCGTCAGCACGCGGGCGTCGGGCGCCTGCGGGAGGATGAGGAGCACGCTGGAGGTAACGACGAGCGCGGTGTACCACGCCTTGCGCCGCAGCTGGGACCTTGGCGGCGAGATCACAGCTCCTCCCCCAAGAGGGTTCTTCCGCCGAGGGTACTCCTTCGCCCGACTTGTGGCAACGGCCTCGTTTGGCGTACCTTAGGTATCCAATGGGACTACCGCGAGGTATCCTGTGAGACGAAATGATCACCGACGTAAACCCCTTCGTTTACTCGCGCCCGATCGCGCCCGACCAGATCGTCGACCGCGACGAGGAGACGCAGTTGCTGCTCAAGAACGCGGTCGGCGGCCACTACGTGCGCCTCTACGCGCCGCGCAAGTACGGCAAGACGAGTCTGCTCCGGCGGGCGCTTGCCGACGGCGAGCGGCAGGAAGGGCTTGTCCCGGTGCTGGTCGATCTCTACGGCATCGTCTCGATCGCAGACGTCGCCGTGCGCTTCGAGCGCGCGTACGCGAAGGAGCTGCGCGGCGCGATCCGCAGCCGCGTCGAGGAGTTCCTCCAAAAAACGGGCCTCGGCCTTTCGCTCGGCGCGTTCGGGATCAGCGCGCGGCTCCAGCTCGAGCCCAAGACCAGCCCGCTCCCGGCGTTGCACGCGCTGCTCGACCTGCCGCTGCGGCTCGAGGAGTCGGGCGGGTTCCGCGCCTACATCGCGCTGGACGAGTTCCAGGACGTGCGCAAGGTGCCCGACCTGGACGGGATCCTGCGCAGCCACATCCAGTTCCAGGGGGACGTCGCCTCGTACGTCTTCGCCGGGTCGGAGCCCGGGCTGATGAAGCAGTTGTTCGAGCACAAGGAGGCGCCGCTCTACGGCTCGGCCGTGCCCGTCCGCCTCGGCCGGCTGCGCGACGAGGACCTCGCGGAGTACGTGGCCGACCGCTTCCGCGAGAGCAAGCGCGCGGTCGGTGAGGCACTCAACCCACTGCTCGTCTCGGCCAAGGGGCACCCGCAGCGGGCGATGCTGCTCGCGCACCGGCTCTGGGAGGAGGTCGAGCCGAAGGGCAGCGCCACGCTCGAGGAGTGGGAACGCGCGCACGAGGCCGCGCACGTCGAGTTGCAGCCGGAGTTCGAGGCGCAGTGGCGCGGGCTCGACACCTCCGAGCAGAAGACGCTCCGCGCAATCATTGCCGGCGACGGCTCGCCCTACCGTGCGGCGGTGCTCGAGCGGCTGGCGCTGAGCAAGACCAGCGCGCAGAAGGCCCTGCAGCGCCTGAGCTCGCGCGCCGAGATCGAAGCCGAGGGCCGCAGGCAGGCAATCGTCGATCCGCTCTTCGCCGAGTGGATCGCGGCACTGGCCTAGTCGAGCAGCGCGCGCTCAAGGCCGGCGACCGCCTCGCGCTCGACGCCCACGTTGCCCTCGACCCGGCCGTAGTGCGCGAGGGCGGCGCAAAGCTGGACCGCGAGGACGCGTGCCCGCAGCAGCTGGGCCTCGTTCACGGTCCCGTACGAGTCGAGGAACGCGCGGCGACCCTCCGGCGGGACGAACGACCACAGCAGCGGCAGATCGATCGCCGCGTCGGAGCGGCAGACGTCGCCCCAGTCGATCACCCCGCTCGCCGCGCCGCCGTCGACGAGGAGATGTCGGAAGTGGAGGTCGCCGTGGACGAGCACCGGCGGCTCGGGCGGCGGGAGCTCCTGCGCCTCCTCGAGGAGCTCCTCGACCCGCGGCGGCGCACGCCAGACGCCGAGCGGCTCGACCTCGGCGAGCTGCTCCCGCGCGAGGCTCGCTCTCCGACCCATGTCCGTGCGCTGGTTGGCATCGAGTGGCAGCACGACGTCGAGCTCGACCGCGTGCAGCTCGCGCAGGAACCGCGCGAGGCCGAGCCCGACGTCGACCCGCGCCGCGTCGTCCAGCAGCGCGTCACCTGCCTCGACGCCCGGGAGAAGCTCGGAACCGAAGAACGGCCAGGGGAACTCCTCCGAGGGCCGGCCCACGAACACCGGCCGCGGCACCGGGAGCGGCAGCGCAGGGAGCCTCGGCAGCACCTCGAGCTCGCGTCGGAACCCCGGGATCGCGATCTCCCGGTGCGGGAACCGGAACGCGTAGCGCTCGTCGACGAGCCAGACGCTGTTGTCCCAGCCCTCGGCGAGCCGTCGCAGCGAGTGCAGCTCGAGGTCCGCGAACTGCGTGAGCAGCCGCAGCACGAGGGGCTCTTCGACCACGAGCTCGGGGGACCAGACCGGCATGGGCCTACGGTATGCCGCGCGTAAGCTGCGCACGGTGCGGACACGACCGCTGATCGGCATCACGACAGACATCACCTCCGCGCGCTACGGCTCGTGGGAGGAGGTGTCCGCGCTCGTCCCGGTCGACTACGTGCGGTCGGTCGAGCGGGCCGGCGGGAGGCCGCTGCTGGTGCCGCCGAGCGACGACGGCGTGGAGGAGACGCTCGACGTGCTCGACGCGGTGATCTTCTCGGGCGGCTCCGACCTCGACCCCGCCACGTACGGCCAGGACCCGCATCCCGAGACGAAGGGTGTCGTCGAAGATCGCGACCGCGCGGAGCTGGCGCTGCTGCAGGCCGCGCTCGCGCGTGACATGCCCGTGCTCGCGGTCTGCCGTGGCTCGCAGGTGCTGAACGTCGCCCTCGGCGGCGATCTCGTCCAGCACCTACCAGACGTCATCGGAGACCACAAGCACAAGCACACCCCCGGCGCGTACGCAGACCACGACGTGCATGTCGTCCCGGACACGCGGCTCGGGGCGCTGCTCGGCGACCACGCGCCGGTCAAGTCGCACCACCACCAGGGCTTCGGCCGGCTCGGCGAGGGGCTGCGCGAGTCGGCGCACGCGGAAGACGGCACACTCGAAGGGCTCGAGGATCCCTCTCGGGGCTTCGCCCTCGGCGTCCTCTGGCACCCCGAGGCCGGCGATGACCTGCGGCTCTTCGAGGCACTCGTCGCGGAAGCGCGGGACTACCGCGAGCGCCGGCGCTCCGCCTGAATGCGCTCGCCGGCGACGCTGATCCCGACGATCCCCGAGCCCGCGCGCGTCGTACTCCGCAACGGCGTCTGGGCCTACGGCTGGGCCACGTCCCCGTTCCGCCCGCTGCCGGACTTCCTCGTGCTGGGTGCTCAGAAAGCCGGCACGACCGCGTTGTACGAGTACTTGCGGCGCCACCCGCAGATCACCGGCCCGTCGTGGAAGGAGGTCAGCTTCTTCGACCGGCACTGGGCCCGCGGGGAGTCGTGGTACCGCGGCAACTTCCCGAATCTCGCGCGGACGCGCGGGAAGCTGGTCGGCGAGGCGAGCCCGAGCTACGTGTTCCACCCGCTCGCGCCGCAGCGCGTGCGGGAGCTCGTGCCCGATGCGCGGCTGATCGTGCTCGTACGCAACCCGGTCGACCGCGCGCTCTCGCAGTACAACCACGAGGTCGCGCTCGGGCGGGAGCCGCTGCCGTTCGAGGAGGCGCTTGACGCGGAGGAGGAGCGGCTGCGCGGCGAGGAGGAGCGCATGGCGGCCGACCCGCGCTACTTCAGCCGCGAGTGGTGGAGTCACACCTACAAGGCCCGCGGGCGCTACGCCGAGCAGCTCGAGCGCTGGCTGGCCGTCTTCCCGCGGGAGCAGCTGCTCGTGCTGCCGAGCGACGACCTCGGCTCGGACCCGGCGAGGGCGCATGCGCAGGTGCTCGAGTTCCTCGGCGCGCCGGCGCAGCGGCTGGACTCCTACCCGCGGGTCTACGAGCGCGACTACGAGCCGATGGGGCCGGAGACGCGTGAGCGGCTGACGGCGGAGTTCGAGGAGTCGAACCGGCGGCTCTACGAGCTACTCGGCCGCGACCTCGGTTGGCGGTAGGGCCGGCCGCCAGACCGTCAGCGCGAAGGTGGCTGCGCAGGCGACGGCGAGCAGCAGATAGGGCAGAGCGTCGCCGCCGAGCTCGGCCAGCCAGCCGCCGGCGGCAGGCCCGACCACGTTGCCCGCGGCCCAGGCGCCGTTCATCGCACCGAAGGCGAGGCCGGCTGCGATCCCGCGCCGCTCGGCCGCGTCCGTCAGCAGCGACATCCCGGGCGTGTAGAAGGCGCCGTAGGTGAGACCCGCGGCCAGGACCAGCGCCGCCACCATCGGCGGCGACGTCGCGACCGCGAAGCAGACCGAGACGACCGCGGAGGCCACGAGCGCCACGCGGACCGGCAGCAACCGGCCGCGACGGTCGGTGAAGCGCCCGAGCAGCGGGTTGAGCAACGTCTCGATCCCGGCCGTGACGAGGAACACGGCGCCGATCGCGACGCCGCCCCAGCCGCCGTCGTGGAGCCTCAGCGGCACGAGCACGGCGACGACGCCGAAGAGCAGGGCCGGGAGTACGAGCAGCCACATGCCGCCGGCCAGCCGCCGGTCGGCGCGCCGGAAGAGCTCCGACATCGCTTGCGGCTGAGCGGGCACCCCGGGAGTCGCCGCCACCCAGGCCGCGAGGCCCGCGCCGAGCACCCCGATCCCTGCGAACGTGGCGCTCACGCCCGCGACCGTCGCAATCGCGCCGACGACCGGCCCGAGGAGCGCGCCGAAGACGGCGGCGCCCATCGTCGTTCCGATCAGCGCGCCCCGCCGCTCGCGCGGCGCCGCCGCGACGAGCCAGGCGAGGGCGCCCGCCCAGGAGAGCGCGCTGCCGATGCCCTGGAAGAGGCGCGCGGCGCCGAGCGTCCAGGCGTCGCCCGCAAACGCGAAGCCGAAGCTCGCGGCCGCGGTGATCGAGACGCCGACGAGTGCGGCGAGCCTGGGCCCGAAGCGCGCGGCCACGAAACCGCTCGGGAGCGATGCCGTCAGCACGCCGGCCGCATACGCCGCCGACAGCACGCCGGCGGCCCCTTTCGACAGCCCGTACGAGGAGACGAAGTGCGGCAACAGCGGCACGAGCGCCGCGAAAAACGTGATGTCGAGCGCCACGATCGTGCTCAGCAGGACGACGAGGCGGCGCATTTCGCGACGGTAGCAAGCGGGTTCCCGGCGCAGATCGTGCCGCAACGCACGAGGTTCGCCTAACACTCGGTGGGTTTAGCCGTCGCACCTGTCTGGAAACAGGTCGAATCGACCAGGCCACCGTGCACGTGTCCCGCGCCGCCCGCGGACGTGCCCGGAAGCGCCGACTTGGCGTCGGGCCCTAAGGAGGGGTCTCTGCGGTGAATCCAAAGCTGCTGCTGCTTGCGTTGCTTGCTGCGTTCCTGACGCTGATGGCGGCAGGCTCGACGCTGGCATCGTCATCCACGGAACGGCAGGTGACCGCAACGGCGACCTCGTCGAAGCCGGTGCAGACGAAGACCCGCCACGTGGACGCGGCGCTCGTACGACGGCTGCGGCGGACGGTCTGGCACTGGCAGGCGGTAATGGGGAAGCGCCGTACCATCGTCAAGACGTCGCTGCGGACGGTCTCGGCGCTCCGCTACTGGCGCCGGCAGGCTCGGTCCGTCGTGCGCGCCGCATCGCATCCGCCGCACAAGGCGGGCTGGCTCTGCATCCACCGGTACGAGGGCAGCTGGGGCGACTCGGACGACCCGTACTGGGGCGGCCTGCAGATGGACCGCGGCTTCATGCGCACCTACGCGCCGGGTCTGCTTCTGCGGCGCGGGTGGGCGGACCGCTGGACGGCGCTCGAGCAGATGTGGGTCGCCGAGCGCGCCCACCGAAGCGGTCGCGGCTACTGGCCCTGGCCGAGCACTGCACGGTTCTGCGGGTTGCTCTAGCCTTTCCCCGGGCGCGTTAGAGCGCGCCCGAGCGGGAAAGACTGGTACCCATGACCGAGATCACGAACGAGCAGATCCAGGCGCTGATCGCCCGCGGCGAAGAGGACGGCTGCGTCAACCTCTCGCACTTCAACGAGCTCGTCGCCGAGCATGAGCTGACCGACGACGAGGTCTCGCGGCTCTACGAGGAGCTCGAGGAGCGCCACATCGAGCTGGCAGACGACTGCGGCCGCGCGGGCGACGACGAGAGCACGTACGTGAACGGCGACCTCGCGACGGCGACGACGGACGCGCTCCAGCTCTTCCTCAACGAGGCCGGGCGCTGGCCGCTCCTGACGAAGGAGGAGGAGGTGGAGCTGGCCAAGCGGATCGAGCGCGGCGACGCCGAGGCGAAGGAGCGGATGATCAACTCCAACCTCCGCCTCGTGGTCTCGATCGCCAAGAAGTACCAGGGGCACGGGCTCTCCCTGCTTGACCTGATCCAGGAGGGGATCATCGGCCTCATCCGGGCGGTCGAGAAGTTCGACTGGCGGCGCGGCTTCAAGTTCTCGACCTACGCGACGTGGTGGATCCGCCAGGCGGTGCAGCGGGGCGTGGCGAACAAGTCGCGCACGATCCGGATCCCGGTGCACATCGCCGACCGCGAGCAGCGGATCGCGCGGGCCGAGCGGGCGCTGGCGCCGAAGCTGGGGAGGCAGCCGACGGAGGAGGAGGTCGCGAGGCAGGCGAAGCTGCCCTTGAAGCAGGTGCGCGAGGTACGGCAGGCGGCGCGCGCGATCACGAGCCTCGACCGGCCGATCGGCTCCGAGAACGAGGCCTCGTTGGGCGAGCTGTTCGCGTCGGAGCAGGCGCCGCCGGAGGAAGAGTTGAGGGTGAGCCTCGAGCAGGATGTCCTGCGCCGCGCGGTGGCGCAGCTGCCGGAGCGGGAGCGCGAGGTCGTGAAGCGGCGCTACGGCTTGAACGGTGACCGCGACCCGGCATCGCTGGAGGCGATCGGGCGGGAGCTCGGCCTGACGCGCGAGCGCGTGCGCCAGATCGAGGCGCACGCCCTCGAGCAATTGGCCGTCAACCGCGAGGTCGAAGCCCTGAAGGTCGCCTAACGGTCGTTCCCGTCCGCCGGGAAGTCGAAGTCGCGGTAGCGGCTGCTCAGGCGCCGCTGGCCGACGGCGTGTAGCGCGAGCGCCCAGAAGACAGCGCCGATCTCGTAGACGACCTTCCACGCCGCCTTGAAAATCTTGGCGAGCCGGTGCGCCTCGAACCGGTACCGCAGGAGACCCCGCCGTCGCAGCGCCGCGGCCAGCAGCGCTCCGAGCAGCGCCGCGCACGCGCCGGTGATCAGCCCCAGCCCGGCGTTCGTCCCGACGAGGACGAGCCACCACCCGAAGAGCGCGAGCCACCAGAGCAGCACGAAGAGCGCAATGCCCATCGAAGGTCGGTTACCCGTTCGCGCCGTTGCTCACGCCAAGCTCGTCCACGAGTGTGAAGAACGCTTTCGCGTACGGCGACTCGCGGGTCCGCTCGCGAATCGCGTCCCAGTCGATTTGTTCGCGCACGGTCCGGGCCATCTCCAGGACCTGGTCGTAGTCGACCTCGTGCTCGCGCATGGCGAGGAGCTTCGCCACGAGCACGTCGTTCGCGCTCATCACCCGCATTCGCACCGCGTGCACCTCCAGCGGCTCGGCCCGGTCGAGGAACTCGTCGTCGATCGTGAGGCCGCTCGGCGCGTAGATCAGGTCGACCATCACGTCGCCGCGGAAGCCCTTGTAGGAGCCAGCCCTCCGGCGGTTGCTCGGTGCGGAAGCCGGCCCCCTCGAGGGCCTTCCACGCCCGCTCCGCATCGTCCGGCTTGACGAAGAAGTCGACGTCGTGCTCGGTCTCAGGCCCGCCGCGCGCCCAGATCGCGAGGCCGCCGCCGAGCACGAACGGCACGTCGGCGTCGCGCAGCGCCGCGGCCGCGACCTTCAGCGTCTCGAGCAACTCCTCGAAGTTCGGCTCCGCTTTCGCCATTGCGCGGTCGTACCCGACAGCCCGCAGCGCCAATCGGCTTGAATCCGGCGCATGCCGAGGCCGATTCGCGTCGCCGCGGCCGGCGACGTGCACTGCGACGAGACGAACCGCGACGAGCTCGAGCGTGCCTTCGCCCACGTCGACGGCGACGTGGACGCGATCCTCCTCGCAGGCGACCTGACGACCTACGGCGAGCTCGACCAGGCCCGGCTGCTTGCAAAGATCGTCCGAATGCTGGTGACCCCGGTCTTCGCAGTGCTCGGCAACCACGACTGGCACTGCAAGGAGGTCGAGCAGCTCTCGGGGGCGCTGACCGACGCGGGTGTGCGGATGGTCGACCGCGGCTTCGCGATCGAAGACCTCGACGGCTCCCGGCTCGGCGTCGCCGGGGCAAAGGGTTTCGTCGGCGGCTTCCCCGACTCGCAGCTCCCTGACTTCGGCGAGCCGCTCCTGCGGGACGTGTACGCCGAGACGACGGCCGAGGTCGAGGCGCTCGATGCGGGCCTGGCCGCGATCTCCGGCTGCGACTACCGCATCGCGCTGCTCCACTACGCGCCGACGCTGACGACGCTCGAGGGCGAGCCGCGCGGGATCTGGGCCTTCCTCGGCTCCGACCGGTTGGCCGCGCCGATTCTCGAGCATCACCCGCAGGTCGTCCTGCACGGCCACGCCCACGCGGGGGCCTTCCAGGGGGCGGTCGGAGACATTCCGGTGTACAACGTCGCCGTGCCGGTGCTCGGCAGCGACTTCTTCGTTTTCGAGCTCGACGCAGAGGGCGTGCGCGCAGCGTGACCTCTACGATCGAGGTCGAGCGAGAGCAGACCCGCGAGACCCACGACGTCGAGCGCGACCGCCCTTGGATCGTGATCGTCTGGAACGACCCGATCAACCTGATGTCGTACGTGACGCTCGTCTTCCAGAAGCTGTTCGGCTACAGCCGCGCCAAGGCGACGCAGTTGATGTTGCAGGTGCACAACGACGGCAAGGCCGTCGTCTCGAGCGGCACGCGCGAGAAAGCCGAGCTCGACGTCGCGCGGCTGCACGCGCACGGGCTCTGGGCGACCATGCGGCAGGACTGACCGGTGTTCACGCGTAGAAGCGGCGGCGAGATCGGGCTCAAGCTGTCGCGGGACGAGCGCGCGCTGCTCGCCGGCCTCGCCGCGGAGCTCCGAGCGCAGCTCGACGGCGAGCCCGGCGGCGACGCGTCGCTGCGCCGGCTCTTCCCGCCGGCCTACGAGGACGAGGCCGACGAGCGCGCCTACCGCGAGCTTGCCGGCGACTCGCTCCTGGACGGCCGCCGCGCCGCGCTCGAGCTGCTCGCGGAGACGGTCGACCACAAGAGCCTCAGCGCTGATGAGGCCGACGCCTGGCTGCGCGCGCTGAACGACCTTCGGCTCGTCCTCGGCACGCGCCTGGACGTGCAGGAGGACATGTTCGCTGTCGACCTAGGCCCGGAGAACCCGAACGCGCCCGCGCTCGCCGCCTACGGCTACCTCTCCTGGATCCAAGAGCAGCTGGTGGCTGCGCTGTCCGACTAGCCCGGCGGGATGCCGTGAACGTCGCGGCGGTCGAGCTCGTCCCCGTTGTGATCGTTGCGAGTGCGTTCCGAAACGGGATGTAGCGCGTCTCGTAGAGGGCTTCGAGCGCTCGCGTCTGGGCCGTCCATCTGCCGGTGAGAGGCGCAGTCGCCTCGAAATCTTTACTCGGGCCCGCGCGTCGTCACGTCCCGACGACCTGGACGATCCAGCGGCCTGAGGCATCGCTTGCGATGCCGTTTAAAGAGGTCGTGCGGGCTTCGCACGCGCGGCCGTCTGATCGCCATCGAGCACCTAAGTCCCGACGACCTGAACGATCCAGCGGCGATCCCGCTCGCGGTCCAGCTCCAAGAACAGAACACGTTGCCAGGTGCCGAGGCAGAGCTCGCCGTCGCGCACCGGGATCGACTCGCCCGCCGGCCCGAGCAGCATCGCCATGCAATGTGAGTGGCCATTCCCGAAGTCCATGTCCTCGGGGCAGATGTTCTCGGTGCGCCGGTCCCAGTCGTCATGAGCGTAGTACGTCTCGCTCGGGACGAGGCGCTTGAGCATGTTCGCGAAGTCCTCCAGGAAGCCGCTCTCGAACTCGTTCACCCGCACGCAGCACGTCGTGTGGGGCGAGTAGACGCAGGCGATGCCGTCGACGACGTCGCTCTCGCGAACCGCCTCCGACACCTCCTCGGTGATGTCGCGGACGGACAGGCCGCCGGTGGTTCGAAGCTGTCGCTCGTGCTGGAAGACCTTCACCGTTCGCCACCCTCCTTCGTGGACGGCCGCTTGGAGTGCGGACAACGCGGCCTATTGTGAGGGTTCTGCACGAATCCGTCGAGTGGAACCGATGGTAGGAGACGATCTCAGCGGGACGGTGGAGCCGGGGCGTGGGCTCGGCTCGGAGCTCATGCGCGATCCGCACGTCGCGGCGCGGTTCCACGAGATCGCGGAGTTCCCGCTCGTTCCCGGGACGCTGAACGTCCGCCTGCCGAGGCCGCTGGTGCGCGACGAGCGCTGGCGGTTCCTCTCGTCGGAGGAGATCGCCCCGAACTGGACGGAGCGGAGCGGCCAGGCGGGCTACTTCCTGGCGACGGTTCTCGTCGAGGGGACGCATCGTGCACTCGCGTTTCAGGCGGTCGAGCCCGAGGGCCTGGGGTATCCGCCCGACCAGATCGAGCTCCTGAGCGACACGCACCTCCGGAGCACGCTGGGGCTTGCCGACGGCGATGCGATCGCGGTCTCGCTGCACGCCGGAGGTGGGAGCTAGGCTCTGCTCGCCGGGCCCGTAGCTCAGCTGGTCAGAGCAGCGGACTCATAATCCGTTGGTCCCTGGTTCGAATCCAGGCGGGCCCACAAAGAAAAGCCCTCGTTTTGCGGGGGCTTTTCTCACCCGAGCCTGAGCCCCCCGCGACGGCCCGCCCAGATAGTTCCGGCGGCCGAGTCGAGTGGCGGCGCACTCAGGAGCCGCCGCCACTCGACGCCGGCACCACGGTTAAGCGGCCGGCGGAATGTTTTGGTTGCGGCGCAAGACGTTGTCCGGGTCGTAGCGGGACTTCAGAGCCTGGAGACGCGCGAATGAGTCTGGGCCGAATGCGGCGCGGACGCGGTCGAGGGGCTCGTCGGCCTGCATGTAGTTGGCGTAGCCGCCGCTGATCGACCAGGGCTCGATCGCGGCCGCCGTCGTGCGCGCCCAGTCGATGCTTTCTTCGTCGTGGGCCGGATCGGTCCAGCTCGCCATCACGCTGACGTTGAAAGCCGCATCGCGGTAGCCGAGGGCGGCGCTCGCCGGCGCGACGTCCTTGGGCGCGCCGTGGAGCGACTCGATCAGAATTCCACCGGGTGGGCGACCGAGCACGGTCATGCGGCGGAGCAGTTCGTCGATCAGCTCGTCAGGCAGCTCGGCGACGAAATGGCCCTTCCAGTAGTTGCGGTCGACGCCGTAGCCGGGATCGAAGATCCGCTGCTGCTCGAGGAAACCCTGGCGCCGGACGCCGTCGTTGACGAGGCTGGGCGCCAGGCGGAGCGGCTGGAGGGCTTTCGGGTCTTCACCCGCGCCCGTGTAACAGGGGACGACGACGAGCTGCAGCGCGAGCGACGCGTCCGTTGTGAGCTGGGCCTGGATGCTGAGCTCGCGCGGGCCGCCAATCGCGAGCTCGCGGAAGAGACGGAGGGCCTCGGCCACGCCCTCTCCCTCGTACTCGAGGCGCCCGCCGACGACCCGGTCGAGCGGGTGGAGCTGGAACTCGGCCTGCGTGACGACGCCGAAGTTGCCGCCCCCTCCGCGAAGCCCCCAGAGCAGCTCGGGGTTCTGATCGTCGCTCGCGCAGACGATCTCCCCGCCCGGGCTGACCACCTCCGCCGCGACGAGGTTGTCGCAGCTGAGTCCGTACTGGCCGGTCAGGTGACCGATCCCGCCACCGAGGGTGAGACCCGTGACGCCGGTGGAGCCGACCACGCCGCCGGGCGTGACCAGGCCGTGTGCCTGAGTCGCGGTGTCGAAGTCGAGCCAGGTCGTGCCGCCCTGGCAAGTTGCGATCCCGCTCTCGGGATCGACACGGACGTCCCGCATGTGCGAGAGGTCGATCACCAGGCCGTCGTCGACGGCGCAGTGGCCGGCGGGGTTGTGGCCTCCGCCCCGGACTGCGATCTCGAAGCCTCGGGCCTGGCCGAAGGCAAGGGCCGCCGCCACGTCGTTCGCATCGACGCAGCGGGCGATTCCCGCCGGACGCCGATCGATCAGCAGGTTGAAGCAGAGGCGCGCCCGCTCATACTCGCGGTCGCCTTCGACCAGCACATCGCCCGTCAGCGAACCACGGAGCTCGTCCAGAGGCCCAGCCATCGACGTTAAGACTCTGCCAAGGAGAAGGAGTAATCGCTCGAACGAACCGACCCGATCCTCCGGACGAGCGCACGAACCAGCACGCTGGACTAACCGTGCGCGGAGCCCAGCGTCGCCACTCTCACCTGAGATGTGGGTTAGCGTGCGGCGCTGAGCAGCCCGAGTTGCGCGGCCACCGGCTCGATGCTGAGTTCCATCAGAAACTGAAGCTCGTCGCTCGGCTCGTACTCCTTCATGCGGGCGACAACCGCAGCTTGCGCGCGCTCAGGCTCCGACCAGTCCGCTGCGCCGACCGCTTCGACGAACGTCTCGATGTAGCCACGCTGCCAGTCCCACATCTCGGGGCCGACCGGACCGCCGTGGCCGACGTAGAAGACCGCATCGGCGGGGAAACGTTCGCGCAGCTTGGCGATGTTCGCGAGCCACTGCTCGTGGAAGCCGTCTGCGAGGTAGCAGTGCTTATGGTCGTAGATCTGGTCGCCGAGGAAGATGATCTTCGCTTCGTCGCCGAGCACCCAGGGGCTGTCGTGCGGCGATTCGCTCGGGCCGAGATCGATCACGGTGAACGTGACGCCGTCAAACGTCACGCTTTCGCCATCCTCGATCGGCGTGTTCGGGAAGATGCGCTCGGCGGGCCACTCCTCACCGAACATCGGCCCGACGATCGCATCCTTGGCCGGGTCATCCCGGGCGATCGTGTCGATCACGCCCTGGGGAGCGATGATCGGCACGTCGTCGCCGGCGACGACCTGGGCGAGGCCCGCGTAGTGGTCGGGATGCGAGTGCGTGACGAGGACGGCCCGGAGCGGCTTGCCGATTCGCTCGAGCTCCTCACGCATCGCGCTGCTCTCCGAGCGGGTCAGCAGCCCGTCGACGGCGACGATCCCGGACTCCGTCTCGACTGCGTATGCGTTGGAGAACGCGCCTTCGTGCCTGGTCGGGAAACGATGTACGGTCGGCTGGTCAGCCATGGTCTCCTCCTTTGTTCCGAGGGTAGGCGCCCGGGCTCCAGCTCCGAAACACCGTTCACGTCTCGATCCAGACCGATTTCGTATCGGTGAGGAGTACGCTGCACGGGCATGCCCGAGCTGCGTCACCTGCGGTATTTCGTCGCGGTCGCAGAGGAGCTGAATTTCAGCCGAGCCGCCCGCCGTCTGCGAATGGCACAGCCGCCGCTGAGCGTCGCGATCCGGCAGCTCGAGGCCGAGCTCAGTACCGAGCTCTTCCGGCGCTCCAGCCGTGAAGTCGTCCTGACCGAGGCGGGCACGGTGTTTCTCGAGGGCGCCCGCCGAACGCTCGCCGAGGCCGAGAGTGCCGTGGCCGCAGCGCGGCGCGCGGGGGCCGGCGAGCTAGGCAGCCTGCGGATCGGGTTCAGCTGGAGCGCACGCTTCGAGACGCTTCCCGTACTCGGGCAGGCCTTCCGCTCGCACCGGCCCGGCGTCGAGCTGCTAACCGAGGAAATCTGGAACTCGCGTATGACAGCCGCCCTTCACGACGGCACGATCGACCTCGCCGTCGCGCTCTGCCCTGAGGTCGCGGGTGATCTCAGCTTTACGCAGATCCGGCGAGAGGAGGTCGTCGTGCTGCTGGCGGCATCCCACGATCTCGCGGGAGCCGACACGATCAGCCTGGGCGCTCTCGCAGGCGAGGAGTTCGTCTTCTTCCCCCGCGAGCTTGCCCCTCGCCTCTACGACACCTTCGTCGGTTTCTGCCGCCAGGCAGGCTTCGAGCCCACCGTCAGCAAGGAGTCATTTCACACCGGGTGGGAGCTGGGGGTGCTCTCGGACGTCCAGGTCGTTTCCCTGGTCCCCGAATCGGTCGCGCAAGCGCTCCCCGAAGGGGTTTGCGCCCTCCCGCTCGCTCAACCCCGAGCAGGCCTCGAGACCAGCCTCATCACGCGTCTCGACGATCCCTCGCCAACGCTGGCTGCGTTCATCGAGGTCGCTCGCGGCGTCTTCGATACCGAATCGGTCTTGATCTAGACCGTTTCGGTCACTCGCAGCCTGCTCCGGTACCCGTACCCTCAGCGCCACGGCCGACAATCCTCAGGAGGGAGAGAGATGGTTGTCGAGTACATCCGCTACAGCATCGACGATCCCCGTGCGGAGGCGTTCGAGCAGGCTTATCGAGTGGCGGGCGACTCGCTCGCGGCCTCCGAGCACTGTCAGCGCTACGAAGTCTCGCGCTGCAGCGAGGATCCCACCCAGCACGTCGTCCGGATCGAGTGGGATTCCGAGGAGGGGCATCTGTCGGGCTTTCGCCAGAGCCCGGAGTTCCGCAGCTTCTTCGACGCGGTCGGGCCGTTCGTGAACGACATCGAGGAGATGCGCCACTACAACGTGACGCTCTCGAGCGCAGGTTGATGCGGAGTCTGTCCAGCAGCGGGACGAGCGGCGGGACCGATGCCGGCAGCCCCGACAAACAGAAGAAGGTCTTGATGGTGATCGCGAACTCGGCGACGTCGACGACGCTCGGGATCCCGGTCGGCTTCTGGGGTGCCGAGCTGACGCATGCCTGGTACGCGTTCAAGGAAGCTGGATACGAGGTGACGGTCGCCAGCCCCGACGGCGGCAAGTGCAAGCTCGACGCCTGGAGCGACCCGCGCGACGAGAGCAGGTACTCGTTCGGCGACCTGATCACGATGGGCTTCCTCAATACACCCGAGTACATGCAGCTCATCGAGGACACTCCGGCGCTCAACGACCTCGACTACGACGACTACGATGCGCTCGTCGTCGTCGGCGGCCAGTCGCCGATGTTCACGTTCCGCGAGCACGACGAGCTGAAAAACGCGCTTCGCACTTTCTACGAGGACGGCAAGGTGACGAGTGCGCTCTGCCACGGCACCGCCGCCTTGATCGACGTCACGCTCTCGGACGGCACGCCTCTCATCGCCGGGAAGACCATGACCGGCTTCGCCAACGTGGAGGAGGAGTACGCAGACCAGTACGTCGGTACCGAGGTGATGCCCTGGCACATCGAGGACGCCGCCAAGGAGCGCGGTGCCAACTACATCCAGGGCGGCCGCTTCAGGCCGTTTGCCGTCCGCGACGGCCACTTGATCACAGGCCAGCAACAGTACTCCGGGACCGAGGTCGCGAAGCTCGTGATCGAGGCGCTCGGAACCTAGGCTTCCTGCAGTAGCCACTGATTGAGCTGCGTCCCACCGATTCCGAACGGGGTATCCGCGCTCTGGAGGGGACCTGCGGTGAAGCCGTCCAGCGAGATCATCATGTTCAACCTGAGCTCGCTCATCCCGGCGCCTCGGTCTGAACGGTTGTCTCACTCATCGGTGACCTCCTGTCTCAGGCGTGGTCCAGCAGGATCTCCGCGACCCGGTCAGGTTGTTCGAGCGCGGTGAAGTGTCCGCTGCCGGGAAGCGAGATCGATCCGGCGCCCGGAAGCAGGGCGAGGTTGGCTTCACGTTCCGCCGGTTGCGACCAGTCGTGGTCTCCGTAGGCGAGGGTGACCGGGGCGCTAGCGCGACCGTAGAGTGCTCGGGCGGCGATCATGCTGTCCACGTTGCGGTAGACCAGTCGCGCCACCGCCGCGTAGCCGCGGCGACGACCGACCCGGCGCAGCTCGGCGAGGTAATGGCGCGGCAGGTTGCTTCCGTCGACCAGGCCGCCTCGTAACACGATGCCGAGCACGGGCTTGTTCTCCGTCCTCGTGACGATCGGGCCGACGGCCGGCAGGCGGGCGGCGCCGACGTAGAGTGAGGCAACGCGATTTGCCCGACCCACGCCTCTGGAGTAGTCGTATGGGTTGAAGGCGACGACCTGGCGCACTCGATTCTCGAGCTCAGTCGAGGCCGTCAGCGACGCCGTGGCGCCCATCGACTCGCCCGCCAGGGTCACATCATCGAGGTCGAGCCCATTGACGAGTTCGACGATCGCTCGGCGAAGCGCTGGCTCGTCATAGCGTGCGCTCGGGCGGATGTCAGACCATCCCATCCCCGGCATGTCAACGGCGTAGACCGTGAAAGCCCGTTCGATCCTCGGAATCACGAGCTGGAAGTGGTCGAGCTGCGTACGGACCGTGTGCAGCAGCACTAGTGGCGGACCGGATCCGGTCTTCAAGTACCGCACGCGTGTCCCGTCGCCGAGCACGGCGTACTCAATCTCCCCGGACGGCGACCAGGTGCGGGTGTATCCGTCGTCCGGTCGCGGTTCCGTTCGCATCGTGTCGCGGCTAGGGGACAGCCGTGCTGTAGGTGAGCAGGGCTACTCCCGTGCCGGTCGTCTTGACGTCCGTCAGCGTCAAGCCTGTCTTCTCGGTTCCGTCCCTGAAGAGGCGCCTTCCGCGGCCGACGGTTACGGGAAAGACCATGAGCGCGTACCTGTCGATCAGCCCGTGCGGGTGAAGCGCGTTGACGAGCTCGCCGCTGCCGTAGATCAGCAGGTCCGCGCCCGGCTGCCGCTTCAGCTTCGCGACCTCGTCTGCGAGATCTCCGTCGAGCAAGGTTCCGTTCCACGCCAGTGGTTCGCTGAGTGTCCGCGAGGCGACGAACTTGGGAAGCGCGTTCATCCGGACGGCGAACTCGCCTTCCGTCTCCTCCATCGAGGGCCAGGCGCCCGCGAAGCCTTCGAAGGTCACGCGCCCGAGCAGGAGGGCGTCGCACGCGAAGAGCTGGTCGTACTGGAACTTCGCGAGCTCGTCGTTGAAGTACTCGTCCGACCAGGCGGGGTCCTCCATCACCCCGTCGACCGTCACGTATTCCACTGCGACTACGTCTCTCATCTCACCTCCAAGTTGTCGGCCGGTCGTACGCCGGGCCCGGCTCGTCCATCGTGCCCGCGCCGGGCCTGCGAGTCGATTACCTATGACGTAAGGGGCTAGGGTCCCGGCATGGCTGTCCCCGAGGGTGCACCGTCGGCGGGGGCGTTGCTACGTGAGTGGCGCCAGCGGCGCAACCTCAGCCAGCTCGAGCTCGCACTGCGATCGGCGGTTTCGGCGCGACATCTCAGCTTCATCGAGACCGGCCGGGCGAAGCCGAGCCGCGAGATGGTTCTCCACCTGGCCGAGCGCCTCGACGTTCCCCTGCGAGAACGGAACCAGTTGCTCCTCGCCGCCGGGTTCGCCCCTGTCTTCGGTGAGCGCTCACTCGACGAGAGCGAGATGGCCCCGGTCCGGGAGGCGCTCGAGCGGTTCCTGTCCGCCCACGAGCCGTATCCGGCCCTCGCCGTCGACCGTCACTGGAACATCGTCGCGGCGAACCGCGGAATCGCCTACGTCACCCGAGGCGTCGCAGAGGAGCTCCGCGTGCCGCCGGCGAACGCGCTGCGAATCGCGTTGCATCCGGATGGCATGGCACCCCGGATCTCGAATCTCTCCGATTGGAGCGGCTACGTTCTCGCGCGGCTGCGCCGCGAGCTCGAAGCCACCCGCGATCCCGAGCTCGAGTCCCTGTACGAAGAGCTCGTGGCCTACCCGGGAGTCACGGAACACGACCCCACCGGCGCCGCGAGTCCGGACGACATCATGCTCATGCACCAGCTTCGCCTCGACGACGCCGACCTCGCCCTCTTCTGCACCTTCACGACCTTCGGAACTGCTCGCGACCTCACGCTCGCGGAGCTCACGCTCGTGGCCTTCTACCCAGCCGATCCGAAGACCGCCGAGGCGCTCACCGCCGCAATCGGCGACGCCCAGCCAGACTGATCGCCGCCAGCTCGCGGCTCCCCGCGCTGGGGACGGATCACTGGGGCCGGTCCCACGAAAGCTTAGGGACAAATCTAGGGATCTCCCACGGTGCGGCACGACTCCATCGGCGGCACGATCGACGTCATGCAACGCGCGTCGGCTGAAAGCGAGGAGCTCAGATGAATTCGACGATGCTCGAACGAGTGGCGCTCGCCAGCGCCAGGCACCCACGCCGGACGATCGCACTCTGGCTCGCGGCAATGGTGCTGGCGTTCGCCGCGGTCGGGGCCCTGCTCGGTGGCGCCCTGACCACCGAGGGGAAGCCGACCAACAACCCGCAGTCCGAACGCGCGAAGGATGCGCTCGAAGCGGCATTCCCAACCGCTTCGAGCGCCGCGATCACGGACATCGTCGTCGTCCGCTCGCCGCAGTACACAGTCAAGGACCCCCGGTTTCGCGCATTCGTCCGCCGGCTTGGCAGCGAGGTGCGGGGAGCGAAGGGTGTCGAGAGCGTCCGCACCTTTTTCGGGGCGCACGACCCGTCGCTCGTCTCGGCGGATCGGCACGCGACGCTGGTCCAGTTCGCAATGCCAGACGAGTCGAGCTCCGGGATCGACGACGTCGTCACGGCTGTCAAGCACGCCGACTCGAGCTCCGCGTTCGCGGTGACCGTCACCGGCCAGCGCACGGTCAACCACGACTTCAACCAACTCTCGGAGGATGACCTTCGGTCGGGTGAGCTCCAGTTCGGTCTGCCGGCGGCGCTGATCGTGCTCCTGCTGGTGTTCGGAACAGTGGTCGCCGGCCTCGTGCCCTTGCTGATTGCGCTGCCGTCGATCATCGTCGCGCTCTCCTTCGTGGCCGTGCTCGGGCACGCGTTCAGCCTCTCGATCTTCGTGGTCAACATGCTGACCGGAATGGGCCTCGCGCTCGGAATCGACTACGCGCTGTTCGTGGTCTCGCGGTTTCGTGAGGAGCGAGGCCGCGGCCGTGAGAAGCTCGACGCGATCTCCGCCTCGGCGCTCACAGCGAACCGTGCGGTGCTGTTCAGCGGCACAACGTTCGTGATCGCGATGTTCGGGATGTTCATCGTGCCGAACTCGATCATGCGCAGCCTCGCGGTCGGCGCGATCCTGGTCGGGATCGTCTCGGTGGTCGCCTCGGCGACGCTGTTGCCGGCGCTGCTAGGACTGATCGGCGACGGCATAGACCGGTTGCGCATCCCGCTGGTCGGAAGGCGGTCACTTGAAGCTGCCAATCCCGAAGGCCGCGTGTGGGGGGCGATCGTCCGTTCCGTGCTCCGGCGGCCGGTGCTCGCCGCCGGCCTCTCGGTGGCGCTGCTGCTCGCGGCGGCGTCACCGATCCTCGGGATGCACATCGGCACGAGCGGCCCGACGCTGCTGCCCGAGCGCTTCGAGGCGCGGCAGGGCTTCGCGGCGCTCCACCGCGACTTCCCGGGCGCCACGGCCAACCCCGTCGAGATCGTCGTCGCCAAGGACGCGAGCCATCCTGCCTCCGAGCGGGCCCTGGCCCGGCTGCGGACGACGCTCGCAGCTGACTCTCGCTTCGGCCCCGGACAGATCGAAGGCTCGCCTAATGGCGATGTCGCCATGCTCTCGGTGCCCGTCCGCGGGGATCCGTCCGGCGACGCCGCGGTCTCCGCGGTCCGGCACCTCCGCTCGACAACGGTTCCTGCGATCTTCGCGGGCACGCAGGCGGAGGTCCTCGTCGGCGGCACGACGTCCGAGAACATCGACTATTTCGACTCGGTCATCGGGCCAGCGCCGTGGGTGATCGCCTTCGTGCTCGGGCTGACGCTCGTCTTCCTGACCGTCGTCTTCCGCTCTCTCGTCGTCGCGGCGACCGCCGTCGTTCTCAACCTGCTCTCGGTCGGAGCCGCCTACGGGCTGCTAGTGCTCGTCTTCCAGGACGGGTTCGCCTCCGGGCTGCTGGGCTTCAACCACGTGGACACGATCGAGGCCTGGGTGCCGCTGTTCCTGTTTTCGGTCCTCTTCGGGCTCTCGATGGACTACCAGGTCTTTCTGCTCAGCCGGATTCGCGAGCGTTACGACCAGACCGGGGACACGACCGATGCCGTCACCTTCGGCGTCTCCTCGACGGCACGGATCATCACCGGCGCCGCGCTGATCATCGTGGCCGTCTTCGCCGGCTTTGCCGCGGGTGAGCTGGTGATGTTCCAGCAGATGGGCTTCGGCGTTGCCGTCGCCCTGCTGATCGACGCGACGATCATCCGCTCGGTGCTGCTCCCGGCGGTGATGCATCTACTCGGGCGCTGGAACTGGTACCTGCCGCACTGGCTCGACTGGCTGCCTCGGCTCCAGGTCGAGGCGCCCGCTCTACGAGCCGCTCATCACTAGACGTGGTCCGGCAGCTCGAGCGCGTCTCTTCCGCCAGCGAGCTTCGGCTCCAGTGGATCGTCGCGCTCGACGCCGCCGCAAGCGCGCTCGAGGTAGCTGTGCGTGCTCGAACGCTCGCGCCGGCCTTGTACGCCACCGAGTACCGGTTGCCCAGCCGCGAGCGCGCCTGGCTCGAGAGCGTTCTGGGACGCGACTAGGCCACCTTGCTTGTGGCCACGGTCAGCCCGCAGGCCGGCGAAAAGCTAGGGGAAAGGCTGGGGGTGTTCCCCGAGGCGAACTTGCCTTGCCGCAGTAACCCTCTCTCGCATGAGTCAGTCCGCGGTCGAGGGTCGTCGTGAAGCGAGTCGCGCGCACGCGGAGTTCCGGGAAGCGCTGCTCAAGCTCTCCGACGACCCGACCAAAGCCAACATCGTGCGCTACCTGAACGCGAGCCGCGCCCTTGACGGTGAGCCGCTAGAGGACCCGCCGCCGAGGCGTGGGCGCCGCAACGGCCCGGGGTCGAGCAAGTAGGAGGACCGGTGGAAGACGGGTCGCAACCGGCGGTGCCGAGCCCGCTCGACCCTCTGGGTCTCTATGCCGCGCATACTGGTGACGTCGAGCGGAAGCTGGCAACGGTGCTCTTTGTCGACCTGGTCGGATCGACGGCGCTTGTCGCCGGGTCCGATCCGGAGGTCGCGCGCCGCCGCGTCACGCAGTTCTTCGAGCTGGTCTCGGGCATCATCGACGCGCACGGCGGCACCGTCGAACGGTTTGCCGGCGATGCGGTGATGGCCGCCTTCGGCGTGCCTCGGGCGCACGAGGACGACGCCGAGCGGGCGCTGCGCGCGGCGATGGAGGTCCGCGACGGCGTCGCAGAGCTCGACCTTGAGTGCCGCGTCGGGGTCGAGGCCGGCGAGATCGTGTCCGACGAGACCGACACGACGTTTGCGACCGGCCAGGCGGTGAATGCCGCGGCCCGGTTGCAGCAGCTCGCCGAGACGAACGAGATCTTGGTCGGGCCCGGCGCACATCGGCTCGCGTCGGGCGTCGCCGAGCTCGAGGCGAGCGGGCTCCGTCGCCTCAAGGGCTTCTCCCAACCCGTCCCGGTCTGGCGCGCGGTGGCGGTGTCAGACCTCGGCCGCCGGATCGCCGTCTCGCGGGTCACGCCGCTGGTCGGGCGCGAGGTCGAGCTCGCGCTCCTGCGGAACACGTTCGAACGGACCATTCGCGACCGCCGCGCGCATCTCGTGACCATCTACGGCGAGCCCGGAGTCGGAAAGAGCCGCCTGGCACGGGACTTCGTCGCCGGCCTCGAGGACGCAACGGTCTTCGTGGGTCGCTCCCTCCCGTACGGCGAAGGAATCACCTATTGGCCGCTGGCCGAGATGGTCAAGGCGTCAGCCGGGATCGTCGACGACGACCCGTCCGACCACGCTCGCGAGAAGCTCCGCGCCCTCTGTCCGGAGGAGGCAGTCGCAGACCTGCTCGCCCTTGCATGCGGGCTCGTCGAGGGGCGCGGAATCGACGCCGGTGCCCAGGAGATCGCATGGGCGGCAGGGGAATGGGCGGAAGGCCTCGCGGCGGGCGGCCGGCCGCTCGTTCTCGGCTTCGAGGACGCCCACTGGGCCGAGGAGCCGTTGCTCGACCTGATCGAGCACCTCGCTAGCCGCGTGCGCGACGCGCGAGTGCTCATCCTTTGCCTCGCCCGGCCCGAGCTGCTCGACGTGCGCCAGGGCTGGGGCGGCGGTCGGGTCCGCGGAGCGACGATGGAGCTCTTGGCGCTCACGGACGAGGACGCCGACCAGCTCGTCGCCGCGCTGCTCGTCGACGCCGCGGTGACTCCTGAGCTGCGCCGCGAGGTTCTCGAGAAAACCGAGGGCAACCCGCTGTACGTCGAGGAGACCGTCCGAATGCTCACGGAGGGCCCTGGGAGGCAGGTCGCCATCCCTGACACCGTCCAGGCGCTGATCGCAGCCCGGGTCGACGGGCTTCCGCGTTCGGCCAGGAACGTCCTCCGACGGGCTGCGGTCATCGGCCGCATCTTCTGGCGGGGCGCAGTCGCTGACCTCTCGAGCGATATCGACGACCTCGACGGCGTGCTGGAGACGCTGCTTCTACAGGACTTCATCCTGAGGGAGCCGCGATCCTCGATCAGCGGCGAGGAGGCGTTCCGCTTCAAGCACATCCTCACCCGCGAGATCGCCTACTCGGGCCTGACGAAGTCCGTGCGCGCAGAGCTTCATGCGGCCTTTGCCGCCTGGCTCCGTAAGCGCGGTGTCGAGGACCTGGTCGAGATCCGCGCCCACCATCTTGACCGGGCGGTGACGCTTCGGACCGAGCTTGAAGGCGCTACACCCCACGAGCTCGCGCACGAGACCGCCGTGGCGCTCGAGGCGGCGGGGGTGCGCGCCCTCGCGCGGGAGGCGAACCGTGCCGGCCGCCATCTGCTTCTGCGCTCGGTCGAGCTCGATCCGACGCTGGAGAGGCGCTACCAGGCTGCGCGTGCGGCGTGGCGCCTCGACGACATCCCGGCCGTCGTGGTGGAGATGGAATGCGTGCGCGCCGACGCGCAGGCCTCGAAGAACAAGGCCATAGAAGGGCGCGCGCTGCTCGCGCTCGGGCAGGTGATCGCGTTCCGCGACTCAGACGCGACGCGATCGCGCGAACTGGTTGAGAAGGGCCTCGCCGTGCTCGAGCCAGACGACGTGATCGGCCGCTTGGACGGGCTCAGGCAGCTGTCGACGCTTGCCAAGTGGGTGGGCGACCGCAAAGGGTCCCGCCGGTTCGCGCTTCAGGCGTTTGACGCCGCCGAGACCACGGGGCGACACGACCTGATGGCGTGGGCGGCGAACGGCCTCGCGTCGAGTTACCTCGCGGAGCACGATCTCGACCGGGCGGAGGAGCTGGCGAACAAGGCGCACCGGCTCGCCGAGAAGAGCGGCGCCATCGTGCCGCGAGGCCAGGCGCTGCACGTCCTCGGGCACGTCGCCGAGCTGCGGGGAGATGCCGAGGAAGCGGTCGAGCTCTACGAGCAGGCGATCGGGCTGTTTGCCGAGGCCGGCGCAGCGCTCGACCACGCGCGCAACCTCAATTTCCTGGGCGAGCTCGTCATGACGATGGGCGACCCCGAGCGAGGCGAGCGGCTCACCTGCGAGGCGATCGGGATGCTGAAGCCCCTGGGCGACCGTGGCTACCTGTGCGAGAGTCAGCGGATCCTCGCCGAGGCCCTGGTGAGGCAGGGCAGGATCGACGACGGCGAGCGGTACGCGCTCGAGGCGATCGAAACGGTTGGCCCGCAGGACGTCATGTCCCTTGCCACGACGCGCATGGCGCTTGGAGTCCTGCGAGCCGCGCAGGGCCGGGACGAGGAGGCCGAAGGGCTGCTCCGGGAGGCGGTTGAACGCGCGGTTGATGTTGCGCCCGGCTTCGTCCAGGAACTCGCGACCGACCGGCTTGCCGAGTTCCTCAGGACGCGTGGCCGCGACGAGGAGGCTGCACAGCTCAACTCCCTCGAGATCGTGGGCTAGTTCGTCTCGGCGAGCGCCCCCGCCAGCTGCGAGCGCGAGCTGATCCCGAGCTTGCGGTAGACGCTCGAGAGGTGCACCTCGACCGTCTTCGGGGTGACGAACAGCTCCTGGGCGATCTCGCGGTTGGTCGGCCCTTCGGCTGCCAGCTCGGCCACCCGCCGCTCGCTCGGAGTGAGCGACTCGAGCCCGCTGAGCGCGATCCGGCGTGGACGCGCTCCGGTCGCCAGCAGCTCGCTCTCGGCCTGCGCGGCGAGCGGGATCGCACCGCAGATCGTGGCCAGCTCGACTGCGCGGCGCAGCTGCTCGCGCGCCTTGGTGCGCTGGTTGGCCCGCCGCAGGGCCGCCCCCAGCTCGGTGCGCGCCTTGGCATGCTCGAGCTTGGCAGGCGAACCTGCCAGCAGCTCGACCGCCTCCTGCAGGAGCGCCAGCCCTCGCTTGCCGCCCTCGACTAGCCCGGCCGCCCGCAGCGCCGCCCCCAGCGCTCGCGGCGCCCCCCAGACTCGGGCCACCTCGAGCTCCTCGCGGGCAAGTGCCGCCGCCTCATCGGGCCGATCGAGCTGAAGCAGGCCGAGTGCGGCCTGCGAGCGCCAGGGCATGAACGCCGGGTTGCGCCCGCCGACCGCCTCGAAGCTGCGGCCGGCCTCCAGCAGCTGCTCGAGACCGCCCGGGAGGTCGCCGCGCAGCATGCGCAGGCGTGCGCGGCTGCTCAGGTACGTGAACGTCGGTGCATCGTCGGGCGCGGGCTCGCCCGCGTCGGCGAAGACCTTCGCGGCGTCGTCCAGCTTGCCCTGCTCCATCAGCGCGTCCGTCTGGATGTAGATGAACGAGTCGAGCAGATGGAACCCCCACTCGCGGCAGGCTGCGAACGCGGCTTCCGCCTCGGCTTCGGCTTCGGCCAGGTCTCCTCGGAACAGGAGGGCCTGCGCACGGAAGAACTTCGCCGAGGCAAATGCGGTGGCCGAGCCCCTGAGGTGTGCCTCAGTGAGCACGGCGTCGTAGAGGGCGGGCGCATCCTCTTCGTCCGCCATTGCCAAGACCATCCCTGCGCGGATCAGCGGCCCGCCGCCGCTGTCCGCCCTGAGCAGCGTGTCTCCACCGAGCGCCCTCCGGGCAATCGGCACCGTGATCGCGGCCGGCGCTCCTGACCGCGCATCGTAGAAGGCAAGCAGCCCGAGCAGCATCTTCTCGCCGAGCGACGTGTCGCCCCCGTGGCGACGAACCTGGTCGAGCCGCCGCGCGGCGCTCTCCTTCAGGGGTGGGTGGAAGATCCCGTTGCTGATGAGGCCCGCCTCGAGGACGCGATCGAGCTCCGGGTCGGCTCCGGCGAGCTCGTCCACCGCCTGCTTGAAAACGGCGTCCGACTCGTCGAGGCGGTGAAGGTAGAAGAGCTGAAAGCCGAGCAGTGCCGCGATCTCGGCCCTCTTCTGGGGGTCGTCGATCAGCCCAAGCGCCTCGGCGAGGTGCTCGACGGAGGCGCTGCCGTCGACGAGCGTCTCCACGGCACCCAGCTCCAGCAAGAACTGGGTTCGCTCCGACTCGGGCGGGGGCTCGACGAGCGCTCGGCGTAGATAGGCGACCGCACTGTCCGAGGCGCCGCGCGTGACCGCCTTGCGGGCCGCCTCTCTGAGCGCTGCGACGACCTCCGGATCGCCAGCGGGTGGAACGAGCAGCAGATGGGCGGCGATCCGCTCTGAATCTGCGTGCGACTCGGTGAGGAGCTTCGCCGCGCGAGCGTGGCCGGCTTCTAGCTCGAGCAGGGACAGCGTCTCCTCGACAGCCGAACGGACGAGTGGGTGGACAAAGCCGAGTGGCAGCTGTGGGCGCACGACGTCGACCCGTGCCAGGTCGGCCATCGCCTGCGCTGCCGAGCGCTGGTCGAGTTCGGCGAGCTCGGCCGCGCGGTGCGGATCGACCTCCTCGCCGAGGATCGCGACCGCGCGCGCGAGTCGGATTGCGTCCGACGAGATGCGCGCGAGGCGGGTGGCAAGGGCGCGCGATCCGGCGAGGGCCGCGACCTCGCCGAGACGATCGATGTTCCCTTCGGTGGGCTCGACCCCTTCGGCGACGATCCAGTGCCGCAGCTCCCGCAACAGCTGCGGATTGCCCCCCGTCAGCTCGTGGCACGCCTCGCAGAAGGCGTCGTCCGCGTCCGCCGACACGCTTTCGCGGACGAGCTGGGCGGTTGCCGCCGCGCTCAGCGGTGCCGGCTGGATGATGGTCGCCAGTGGATCCGCGACGATCTGCGCGAGGAGCGCCGGGGCTTCTCCCGGCTCGGCCGGTCGCACCCCGACCACGATCGACACGTCGACGTCCTCCATCCGAGGCAAGAGGTACGCCAGCCAGCGCAGCGACGGGGCGTCGCACCAGTGCAGGTCGTCGACGGTGAGCAGGAGCGGTGTGTCGGCGGCGGCGTTGGCAGTCAGCCAGTAGAGGCCGTGGAGGATCGCGAGCGGAGTGTCAGTCCCGGTCTCGGCCTCCAGCTGGGCGGGCTCGAACAGCGAGTTCGTGAGCTTCGCGGCTCCGGTCAGTACCTGGCCGCGCTCCTGGTCGGACAGCTGTGCGAGGAACGGCTCGAACAGCTGCCGCACGACCCCGAACGAGAACCGGCTCTCCAGCTCGGAGCCACGTGCTGCGAGCACCCGGGTCCCCGCGTCTCGTGCTCGCGACCGGACCTCGAGGATCAGCGAAGTCTTGCCGATCCCCGGTGGCGCCTCGATCGCGAGTAGCCTGCTGAGCCCGAGCTCCCCGCCGACCAGCGCGTCGAGCACGGCCAGCTCGCCATCGCGTTCGAGCAACGGATCGAGCCGCAGAGCGAGCGGTTTCTCGGCGGGGTCGGGGCTGTCCCCCTCCCGGACCGCCGACATCAGTCGGCGCGAACCCGCCCGGCGAACGTCAGTTCCAAGGGCTTGATCTCGAGCGCCATCGCCCTCCTTTCGACATCGGCGGGAGGCTCGCGACAGTCTAGGCGGGAGGGGCTATCGCCGCCTGGGGTCGGGCTCCCGAAAGGCTAGGGGAAACGTTGGGGGGCTTCCACGAGGCGGTACGCGTGCGTCGGCGGGCAGTCTCGATGCGGATCATGAGTCTTCTCACCGAACACCGGAGCCCCGAGACGCAGACGAGCTCGCGTCGTCCCCCTGGTTCCTGGCGCGAGCTCGCGTCTCGGCACTCGGCCGGCATCACGGTCGGCCTGTACTGGCAGTCCGACGACGACGAGGTCTTCGTGGAGGTCGCTGACGAGCAGACGGGCGAGCTCTTCGTCCTCGAGCCACCGAAGAGCGCCGCCCTGTCGGCCTTCTACCACCCGTACGCGCTCTGGCCGCGGGACGGAGACAGCTCGTGAGCGCCTCGCAGCACCGCAAGTGGTTCGCGCTGGCGCTCCTGTGCGCCGCCCAGTTCGTGGTCGTACTCGACATCGCGGTCGTGAACGTGGCGCTGCCGTCGATCAAGGACGATCTCGGGTTCTCGGAGGCGAACCTGCAATGGGTGATCAGCGCCTACGCGCTCGTCTTCGGAGGCTTCCTGCTGCTCGGAGGGCGCCTGGCCGACATCCTCGGGCGCAGGCGCGTCTTCTTCGCCGGGCTGATCGTCTTCTCGGTCGGCTTGCTGCTCTGCGGCCTGGCCTGGAACGAAGCGTCGCTCATCGGCGCGCGCGCGATCCAGGGCCTGGGCGCGGCGGCGATCACGCCCTCCGCGCTCTCGATCGTGACCACGACCTTCACCGAGGGCCGCGAGCGCAACATCGCGCTCGGCGCATGGGGCGCAGTTGGCGGCTTCGGCGCCGTGGCTGGCGTCCTGCTCGGCGGCGTCCTGACTCAGCTCCTGTCGTGGGAGTGGATCTTCTTCGTGAATGTCCCGGTCGGTGCGGCCGCGCTCGTGCTCACGCCGATCCTGCTGACCGAGAGCCGCGATGCGCGTGGTCACAGCCACGATGTGCCCGGAGCCGTGCTCGTTACCTCCGGCCTCGTGCTCCTGGTGCTGGCGATCACCCAGGGACAGCAGTGGACTTGGGGCTCGGCGCGCACGATCGGGGTCTTCGTCGCGTCGGCGGTGCTGCTCGGCGCCTTCGCGGTATGGGAGCACCGGCAGCGGGACCCGCTGGTCCCGTTCTCGATCTTCCGCCTGCAGACGCTGACGGCGGCGAACGTGGCCGGCTTCATCATGGGCACGGCGCTGTTCTCGATGTTCCTGATCCTGACGCTGTACATGCAGCAGGTGCTCGGGTACTCGCCGCTCAAGACGGGTGTCGCCTACCTGGCGGTCGCGGCCACGTCGGTCTTCTGGGCCGGCGCCGCGATCGCCTTTGCCGGAGTCCTCGTGTCGATCTTCCCGGTTCGCACCAGGGATCTGAAGCCGCAGGAGGCCACGGTCGCTGAGCCGGAGCTCGTCACAAGTCAGGCGGCCTAGGTGTCTTTCGAATGGAGTGCCGAACGTCTTGAGAACAAACGACGACGGGGGAGCTGAGATGTCAACGAATGAAGCAACAAGAGAATCGTCGGCGCTGGCGGGGCTCGCCCGCTTCGTCATGCGCCACCGCCGCCTGGTGGCGGGCGTCTGGATCGTGCTCACGATCTTCGGCGCCTTCGCGGCCGGGCAGGTCTCGAAACGCTGGCTCGAGCAGTTCTCGATCCCGGGGTTCTCGGCCTACGAGGCGAACCAGCGCACGCTGGACACCTTCGGCTCCGGAGCCCAAGCGCCGAACATCGCGGTCATCCGCGTCAATGGCGACGTGACCAGGAGCACCGCGGCTCGCCAGACGCTGGCCAAGGTCTCGCAGAAGTTCCCGAAGTTCCGCACGTCGTCGTACTTCACGACGGGGAGCCTGGCGTACGTCTCGAAGGACCGGCACACGGCCTTCGCGACCTTCTACCCGCCGGGGCGGCCGAGCTTCAGCTCCGATGCGAAGTTCAAGGAGCTCCGCTCCGCGCTCCGGACCGCCGCTCCTCCGGGAGTCGAGACACACGTCACCGGGCGTGACGCCCTCTACGACTCGCAGGGGAGCGAATCGGGCGGCCCCAGCGTTCTGACCGAAGCGCTGATCGGAGGCGTCGGGGCGCTCGTGATCCTGCTCTTCGTCTTCGGGACGATCCCCGCGATGCTGACGCCGATCCTGATCGCGGTCGCATCGATCCTGAACACGTTCACGCTGATCTGGGTGCTGACCTACATCACCGACGTGTCGATCATCGTCCAGTTCCTCGTGGCGCTCGTCGGCCTCGGGGTGGCGATCGACTACGCCCTGCTGATGATCTTCCGCTTCCGGGAGGAGCTCCGGCACGGGAAAGACGTCGACACGGCGGTGGTCGAGACGGTGACACATGCAGGCCGCTCGGTGATCGTCTCCGGCTCGACCGTGGCGATCGGGCTGCTCTCGATGGTGATCATCCCGATCCCGGTGATCCGCTCCATCGGCATCGGCGGCCTGCTGATCCCGACGGTCTCGGTGATTGTCGCGATCACCATGCTCCCCGCGCTGCTCTCGCTGCTCGGGCACCGCATCAACTCGCTGCGGGTGATGCCGAAGAAGATCGTCGAGGGCACCGACCTCGAGGCAGGCTTCTGGTGGCGTTGGGCGCACCTGGTCATGCGCAGGCCCGTCGCGATCGGCGCGCTCGGCCTCGTGATCGTCGGGCTGCTGCTGGTCCCGGCCGCGAACCTGAACCCGGCCGAGGCCCAGGCGAAGGACCTGGCCGGCGCCAAGACCGCGGACGCAGTCGTCGGCCTGAACGAGCTCAGGGACTCCGGGATCTCGCCGGGAGCGACGAAGCCCTTCGTCGTCCTCGTCGAGCACAACCCCGGAACCGAGGCGCTCGACACCGTGGTCGCGCGGCTGCAGTCGACGCCCGGAATCGACGGAGCCTCGGCTCCCCTGGCCTGGCGGAAGGGCAGCTCGGCCCTCGTGGAGGCGATCCCCTCCCAGGACGGGGCGGCCAAGCCCGTGCG
This sequence comes from uncultured Actinomycetes bacterium, assembly GCA_963719275.1. Classification (GTDB taxonomy): domain Bacteria; phylum Actinomycetota; class Thermoleophilia; order Gaiellales; family Gaiellaceae; genus AC-32. The sequence continues at coordinate 64,444 of CAVRBT010000004.1, forward strand.
CCACACGATCTCGCGGCTGCAGGATGACGTCCTCCCGCAACTTGAGTCGCAGGTCGGCGGAGGTGTCAACCTCACCCTCGGAGGGGTCGCGGCGGAGGACCGCGACTTCGTGCACGCCGTCTACGGGAAGTTCCCGTACGTGCTCGCCTTCGTGATCCTGCTGACGTTCGTGCTGCTGATGCGGGCATTCCGCTCGGTCTTCCTGGCGGTCAAGGCGGTGATCCTGAACCTCATCTCCCTGGCGGCCGCGTTCGGCATCATCGTGTTCATCTTCCAGGAGGGCCACGGATCGGAGGCGATCTGGAACGTGCACGCGACCGACGCGATCATCTCCTGGATCCCGTTGATGATCTTCGCGTTCCTGTACGGCCTGTCCATGGACTACGAGGTCTTCATGGTCGCGCGCATGCGGGAGGCGTACGACGAGACGGGGCAGACGACGGACTCGATCGCGCTCGGCCTCGCCCGTACGGGGAAGCTCGTGACGAGCGCTGCGCTCGTGTTGATGTTCGCCTTCTTCGTACTCTCGACCAGCCCGGGCACCGACATCAAGCAGTTCGGGATCGGGCTCGCGGCCGGGATCATCTTCGACGCCACCATCATCCGCGGCCTGCTCGTTCCGTCGATCATGCGGGTGGCCGGGAAGTGGAACTGGTGGCTGCCGCCCCCGCTCGCGCGTGTGCTGCTCGTGCGGCCCCAGCAGCCCGCGCTCCAGGACTCGGGCAGCTAGTTGACGCTGCTTGAGCCACGCAGGCGCGCCCGTCTCATCGGAGTCGGGCGCGCTTGCGGGCCCGTCACGAGACGCACGGCGAGACCGGGCAGGTACAGCGACGACTGAAACACGACGCGGAGGTTCATGATGGAACCATCCACGCCATTCGGCGACGCTGTCGCCCAGGCTTCTCACCGACAGGAAAGGAGAGACGCGATGGCCACCCATACGACTGGAACGCGTGACGAGTGGCTCACAGCCCGGCTCGAGCTGCTCGAGGCTGAGAAGGAGCTGACGCGGCGAAGCGACGAGCTCGCGCGTCAGCGACAGAACCTGCCGTGGGTGCGGATCGACAAGGACTACCGGTTCGAGACCGACGAGGGCAGCGCCTCGCTCGCCGACCTCTTCGGCGGTCGGTCGCAGCTCCTTGTCTACCACTTCATGTTCGGTCCCGGATACGCGGCCGGGTGTCCGTCCTGCTCGGCGATCGCGGACGGCTTCGACGGCTCCGTCGTCCATCTCGCCAACCACGACGTCATGCTCTGGGCGATTTCGCGGGCGCCGCTCGCGAAGCTGCAGGGGTACAAGCAGCGGATGGGCTGGAGCTTCCCGTGGGCATCGTCGTTGGGGAGTGACTTCAACTACGACCTCCAGGTGTCGTTCACCGAGGAGCAGCAGCAGTCAGGCGTCGTCGAGCACAACTTCCGCGCGATGGACACCCGCAGCGACCTCAGCGACGCCGACACGCTTCCCGTCTACGGCACGGATCTTGCGACGGCTACCCGGGAAGCCCCGGGCATAAGCGCGTTCGCGCTTGAGGACGGGATCGTCTACCACACCTACTCGGCGTACATCCGCGGGCTGGACGGCCTCTGGGCCATGTACCAGTGGCTAGACCGCGCACCACGCGGGCGCAACGAGACGATGGTGCAGGGAGTGGGTGACCTGCACGCCGCGATCTGGGTCCGCCGTCACGACGAGTACGACCAGGGCTGAGCGTGACAGCGTCTGGCACGGTGAGCGAACGTTTGCGCGTACAGGCTCGTCTCCGGAGGGCGCATTCCCCTTCAGTTTGGTGCAGAAGTGAAAGCGCGTGTTTGCAGGCGGTTTCGTCTCGGCGCCGTTAGCTGCAACCTAGCTGTCTGGACTCATAATCCGTTGGTCCCTGGTTCGAATCCAGGCGGGCCCATCCGTAACCGTTTTGGCTGCGCCGCCCCAACGCGCGCAGACGAGGGACTGCCCGTGCGAAACGGGTTGGCTACCTCGCCGATCCCTCGTCAGTTGCTTCGTCGAGCCTCGTCCGCGATCATGTGGTAACTACTCGACGGGGGACAAGTTCGAGTCTTCCGAGAGATGCGGCGCTCGGCGTCTTGATCATTGTCCGTTTTTGGGTCGTGACCAAAAGGCCGCCGCAACAGCGATGTTCAATCGGGCTCTGGAGGGGCTACGTGAGAGCCCAGTTCTTCGCCCGGGAGGAGGGCAGCCCCGGAGCGCTCTGTGTCTCGCAGTCCTTTCGAGCACGGCGTCTTCCCTGGAAGGACCGCGAACCAACCAAGCAGAACTCAAGCGCACGCGCGGCACTGGCCGCCCTTAAGGCCGATCTACTGGCCCAGGGGTGGGAGCGTATGCGCCGGGCGCCGGGCACCGAATGGTACGAGCTTCGCTTCCGGCGCGAAAAGACAGCCTCGCTGCTCCGCCCCGCGCCACGGCTAAGTGCGCAACGCACGGTGCGCTTGGCCCCTTCGACGCCCCCAGCCCGTGCCCAGGCTACGCCTCGAGTACGCCGTCTTAGGCTGCACCCGTGAGCCCGAGCGCGTCGCGCTCTGCATGTTTGCCGCTTGGGTCAAGCCGGCTCGCTTGCTTTATCGGACGGCCTCGGCTTGCTCGCTCGAGACGACCACGAAGCTGTCATATCGGCTCAGCGCGCGTCTGATCTCCGGCAGCTCGTGGCCAGGCGCAAGCAGAAGTCGTCGCGGCTCCCTTTGGGCCTGTTCGTACACGCACCACGGGAGCGCGATGACCTCGGCGCAGCCGCTCCGTCCGCACTCACAAGCGATCTCGACTACCGAGCCGACGCCTGCGAACTGGTCGCCCTCGCGCATGTTCTGCTCCTCTCTCTATCTCGCCCGTTCCACATCACTGCCAACTGGACGAGCTGACGGTTTCAAATGGGGAGCAAAGGGGCTGCAACGCCCAGGCGCTGCAACGCGGCTTGTCGGGCCGCTGGCGTCCGCGTCTTCTCACCACACGCGGTCCGGCACCGCCAGATCGGCGGTCGGACGCGCTCGGACGGTGCAGACCCCGGTGATACCCGCGCGGGCGGAAACCGCTGATTAGCAGCAGCGTCCGAATCCAAGCGGGCCTATGTAGTCCCTCGCGGCTTGTTCGATTAAGCACATGAGGACTCGACGGGCTTAGACTTCAGCTTCAGCGAACAGAAACGGCAGTGCGCGCGCAGGCGAACGAGGGGGCGAGATGAGCCAGGTATCGGAGATCCTCGAGGGGAAAGGCCACAAGGTCCTGAGGATCGACGCGGACGCATCGGTTCTCGAGGCGGTCAAGCAAATGGTGACGGCAAACGTCGGGTCGCTGCTCGTCATCGAGAGCGGCGAGATCGCCGGCATCGTGACCGAGCGCGACTACCTTCGGCGCGTCGCAACCGACGAAGTCGACAATCAAGCCTCGGTACGGGAGATCATGTCCTCGCCGCTGATCGTCGTCACGCCTCAGACCTCCGTCGACGAGTGTATGGCGCTGATGACTGACCGGCGAATCCGGCATCTTCCCGTCGTCGATGCCGGCGAGGTGACCGGCATCGTGTCCATCGGCGACGTCGTCAAGTTCAAGTCGAGGGAACAGAGCTTCGAGATCCAGTTCCTCCACGACTACATCTCTGCGGGCTAAGCGGCTCGCGAACGCCGGGCTAGACTTCGGGGTGGAAGTGGGCGCTCAACGAGACCCGGATCTGTTGCTCGTCGAGACGATGCTGGCGCCGCCGCCGCTCGAGGATGCGCGCCGCTCGCTCGAGTACTGGGAGCGGCGCCACAAAGCGCTTCCGTTCCACCACCGGCGAGCCCGGCGGGAAGCGAGCGAGATGGCGGCCCGGTGGGACGAGCGGGTCCGCGCTGCCGAGCACGTCCGGTTCGAGTCGAGCGTCGTGGGGAGGGTCGTTGCCTGGCTGGGGCTCTCGAGTGCCTTCGTGCACAGGGTGCGATTCACGAAGCGGGGCCTCCTGTTTCTCGGCTGGGCGCTCGTGCCGCGGAGGATCAAGGTCGTCGCCGGTGGGGTCGTGGCGGCGTGGCTGATCGTTGCGATCGCGGCCGTCGCCGCTCTCGCGGCGGTGCTGGACCGGCTCGCGTAGCCGTCTCACAGGTTCGACGCACCTGAGCCATAGCGGTTGACGCACTTTGACCATGGGCCCGGAGCTTCGGGCCGCCGGGGCGTCAGTCCGCAGCCGTGGCGAGCTCGTCGCGAGGGCGAGCCGTCTCGCCTGCGCGCTCGGGCTGCGGCGGGGAGTTCGGCCACCAGGAGGCCCGGCCGAAGGCGGCCATGAGCGACGGCACCAGGATCGAGCGGACCAGAAACGTGTCGATCAGAATCCCGGCCGCCATCACGAACGCGAGCTCGCGCATCGGGCTGATCGGGATCAGCGCCAGCAGCGCGAACGAGCCGGCGAGGGTAAGGCCCGCGGTCGTGATCGTCCCCGACGCGCGCGGCGTCGCGTAGCTGATTGCCTCGCGCAGCGGCCTGCGCTCGGCCTCCTGCCAGATGCGGCCGGCGATGAAGATGTTGTAGTCGGAGCCGAGCGAGAGCAGCAGCACCGCGGCCGCGAAGGGGACGTAGTAGGTCAGGTCCTGGTGCCCGAGGAGGTCCTGGAAGACCCAGGTGGTGACCCCGATCGCGGCCGTCAGCGCGAGGACACTCGCGGCCAGTAAGTAGAGCGGCGCGACCAGCGCGCGCAGGAAGATCGTGAGCAGCACGAGGTTCGCGAGCAGCAGTGCGACCGCCACGCGCGCGATGTCGCTGTGAATCGTGTCGACCGAGTCCTTCGCGAGCGCGGTGTCGCCTGCGACTCCCGCCTGGACGCCTCCGAGACCGGCCTGCTGCAAGAGCGACGGCAGGTCGTCTTCGAGCTGCCCGAGCGCGTGGATCGCGTGGGTGCCGAGCGGGTCGTCCTCGAAGATGACGGCGAAGCGCGCCGCGTTGCCGCGCTCGTTCACGAACAGTGGCTGGTCGACCTGCCGCGGCTGGTCGCGAATCCCGACGACGCCCGCGACGCCGGGCTCCCGCCCGATCGCTCGCTGCAGCTCGCCGAGCCTGGAGCGCTGCTGCTCGAGGTTCGGGCCGCGGAGGAGGATCTCCGTCGGGGCGACGATGCCGCGCGCGAAGCCCAGCCCCGCCTCGGACGCCGCCTGCCGCACCTCGCTCGACGGCGGAAGGCCGCGCAGGAGCGTCAGCCCGAGCGCGGTGGAGCGCGACTGGACCGCCGCCACGACCAGGACAGCCGCGGTCGCGATCATGAGCACGACCGCCACCGGCCGAGCCGTGGCGATCCGTCCGAGCCCTTGGCGCAAGCGTGACGGCTCGCGCGGCGTCGACTCCCGCAGCCCCGGCCAGAATAGCGCCCTGCCGAAGATCGCGACCAGCGCGGGCACCAGCGTCACCGTCACCGCGAGCGTCACGAGGACCGTCACGGCCATTCCGGGGCCGAAGGCGCGGAAGAAGCCGAGGTTCCCTATCACGAGCGACGCCGACCCCACGGCGACGATCAGGCCGGCGGTCACGACGATCGGGAGCACCAGGCGGGCCGAGCGCTGCGCCGCCTCGACCCGGCGCTCGCCTTCGACGAGCCGGCGGCGCGCACCCGAGAGGAAGAAGACGGCGTAGTCGGTCGTGAGCCCGAGCAGCAGCGCGATGAGCACCGGCTCGACCTCGCGCGGCACCTCGGTGCCCATCCGGTCGGCGGTCCACGTGAGCACGCGCACCGAAATCAGGTACGAGAGCCCAGCTGCGCCGAGTGCGACGAGCGGCGCGCCCACCCCGCGGAAGACGATCAGCAGCAGGACGGCGATCAACGCGACCGTGGCGCCCTCGACGAGCGGCAGTGCGCGGTTGATCTGGTCGAACTCGGCCTCGCGGGCCGGGACGGTGCCGGTCACGCCGGTGACGGGATCGCCCGCGGCTCGGATGCGCTGCTCGTAGGTGCGGGCGAGGGCGAGCTGCGCGCCGACGGGCGTTTCCGGGCGGAAGTAGAGGAACGTGATCACCGTCGTCCCTCGCTCGCGCGACGACGGGAAGAGCCGCTCCGCGTTCGAGATCGGCAGCGCGAAGGCGACGTTGCGCATCGCCGAGTCCCGGCCCCGGTCGATGCGGAGCGCCCGCCGGACCGCGCGTCGCTGCGCCGCGAGCGAGAGTCCGTTGGGATCGCGCTGGACGATCGCGATGCGCGCGAGGAGCGGCGTGCCGAACGCCTCGACGCCCTGCTTCTCGACCGCCAGCGAGCCGGAGCTCGTCGGCACCAGGCCGCCGGTCGCCGATGCGGGCCGGTCGGTGAACGAAGGCAGCGCCGCCGTCGCCAGCACAGCCGCAGCGATCCATGCGGGGACGACGAGTAGCCGCAGCCGGACGAGAAGCCATGCGAACGCGGCGCTCATGCGGGCGCTCCTTCCCGCCCGAAGCCGGTTCTACGCCATCAGCTTCGCCAGATCAGCCGACGATCGCCGCGACGTGCCTGCGGTAGGGCTCGCCTTCGTACTCGTGCAGCGGGTGCGGGTCGAGTTGGTGCTCGCGGATCTCGCCACGGTCGCGGAGGTAGAGGGTCGGGAGGATCGTGCCCTTCTCGTCGACCTCGACGCTCGCCGCGGCGCGGTCGTCCTCGGCCGCGTCGAGGTAGTGCGCGAGGGGCATCACGCCCTCGTCGCGCCAGCCACCGTCGGAGCGCGAGACGACGCGGCAGAGGTAGCCCTTCTGCACCCACAGGTCGGGTGCGCTGCTGAGCTCGTGGAGCAGGAACGCCACCACGTCCTCCACGCGGTCCCGCGGCGGCTCCCAGCCAGTCAGCCGCTGCGCCAGATGCTCCGCGAGCACGCGCGCGTTGTAGCGGAAGCCGTTCACGGAGCCGGAGCTCGCGCCGGCGCCGCGCTTGCCCAGGCCGCGGGCACCCTGCGAGGCGTTGCCGGCGAAGAACGCGCCGGGCAGCGAGACGCTCTCCCACCAGGGCGTCAGCGCCGGGATGCGGTCGTCGGCGACGGTGACGAGCCCCAGCTCGGGCAGGTCCTGCAGCGGAGTGCGGAAGCCGGTCGCCGCGATCACGTCGTCGACCTCGAACTCGAGCGTCCCGTCCCAGGTCGTCCCGTGGGTGATGACGCGGAAGCGCTCGCCTACCGGCTCGATCCGTTCGATCGTTACGTCGATGACGTACGTGCCTGGCCCGCCGCGTGCGTACTCGTCATAGGGGTGCAGGTAGCGGACGCGCAGGGCCGAGAGCGCAAGCGCCTCCATCTGCACCGGCCGCGGCGAGCCGAGGACGATCGAGCGTGCCCAGGGCAGAACGCCCTGCGCGATCTCGAAGCCCGAGTTGCGCTTGCCCACGACGAAGACGTCGCGGCCCTGATAGCGGGCCGGGTCCCGCGTCTCGACGTAGTGCGTCGCGAACTCGAGGCCGTGCACGTCGGCGCGCCACGGCTCCGTCACGCCGAGCGCGAACACGACCGCGCGCGCCCGGTACTCGCCGTCGCTGGTCTCGAGCACGATCCCGGCGTCCTCCACGCGCGTCGACTCCCAGGTGCAGCCGTAGCGCACCTCCAACTGCCCACGCTCGGCGAAGGTGACGAGCCCGGCCTCCATCTCGGCGCGCGAGGGGAGGTCGTACGCGCGGTCCATCAGGCCGGGCATGACGGCCTTCAGCTCGGGCTCGTCGGCGAGCAGGCTGTTGTGGTCGTACCACTCGTACTCGCGCGAGGTCTTCTCGACGGGCGCGTCGGGCTTCGTCCACGTGATCAGCCGCTGGAAGATCGGAAAGTGCTGGAACATTCCGCCGGCGCAGTCGTCGCGGGAGAGGACCGCGTGGCGCACGCCCAGCGAGCGGAGGCAGTAGCTGGTCTGGAGGCCCCCGGGGCCGCTGCCGACGACCACGACGTCGTAGTCGCCGGGCGGAAACGGCCGCTCTACTGCCGCCACTCGACCGTGCCCTGGAGGCGGCGGGCCTCCATGCGCAGCAGGCGCAGCATGAACTGCGGCCGCTCGAGCAGCAGTCGCTCGAACTGCGCGGCCGGGATCACGAGGCAGCGGAGCACCGACCGCGCCACGACATCCGCGGCGGGCGGCTCGCCTGTCAGCGCGGAGATCTCGCCGAAGAACTCGCCGCGCCCGAGCACGTGCCGCTCCTCGCCCTCGACCTCGACCGCGGCCTCGCCCTGGAGGATCACGTAGAAGTTCCCGCCGCTCAGCCCGCGCCGCAGCACGCGCTCGCCCGGGGCGAAGACGTCCTCCTCGTGCGTGTGGGCGATCGCCTCGAGTTGGGACGGGCTCAGGTCGGCGAAGAGGGCCAGCTGGCCGAGCGTCTCGGCGATGCTCATGCGTGACTTATCGCATACCGCGTTAAGCCCGTGCCGCTGCGGGTAGCGTGACCGTAGACCCGAGAGGAAGGAGCACAGGCATGGCCACAACGACGGGACTCGGAATCCTGGCCCCCGAGAACGCCGAGAAGCGGACAGAGATCCTCGAGCTGCTGGAGCATGCGTACTGGATGGAGATCGAGTCCGTCATGAGCTACATGGCGAACTCGGTCAACCCCGACGGCGTGCGTGCGCAGGAGATCCGGGAGGCGCTCGAGGAGGACATCCAGGAGGAGCTCGGCCACGCGCAGCAGTTCGCGAACCGGATCAAGGAGCTCGACGGCGTCGTCCCGGGATCGGAGCAGTTCAAGGCGGAGCAGCCGTTCCTGCAGCCGCCCGACGACCAGACCGACGTCGTGCACGTGATCAAGGGCGTGATCGAGGCCGAGTCGGGCGCGATCGAGCACTACAACCGCATCATCGAGGCCACCGACGGCGTCGACTGGGTCACGCAGGACATGGTGATCGAGATCCTGCGCGACGAGGAAGGCCACCGGCGGCTGTTCCAGGGCTTCCTGCGGGAGTACGAAGCGGAAGGCCGCGCCTAGGAGGGCTCGACGAAATACCGGCTGTGCCGCCGGAACGCGCTGCTCGCCCCGATGCTGCGTCCTCAGTCGCGTTCGTACCTTCCAGGTACGAACGCTCCCTGCGTCCTTGCCTCGGAACGACCATCGCGCCCCGGCGACGAGCGCTATTCCGCCGAACCCTCCTAGAAGGCCGACAACCAGACCGCGGTGCCGTGCCCGTTGCGGCGCTGGTAGGCGTCCTCGGCGGAGAACCGCAGCTTCTTGGGGCCCGAGTCGTCGCCGTGTGAGACCAGCATCGGGTCGGCGCCGCCCCGGATGACCACGCAGACGTGCTGGCCGGCGGCCGGTGGCGTCCACACGACCAGGTCGCCTGGCTGCACCGCGCTGCGCGGGATGCGACGGCAATGGCTGAGCATCGAGCCCGTGAACGCCGGCTGCCGCGCGTCGTAGGCGCCGGCCGCGTTCGGGTTCGGCGCGCCGGCCCAGCAGTAGCAGAGCGTCGCATAGGCCGAGCAGTCGGTCGCGAGCGGAACGGTCGCCTTCTTGCCGAGCGCAGCGAGCCGCACGTTGCCGTTCTGCGAGTAGCCGATCTGGCCGCTGTTCTTGCAGCCCCAGAGCGCCCAGTTGACGATCCGCTTCCGGATCGCCCCCTGCGAGTTGGCCTCCTTCATTCGCTTCGCGCGCCGCGCCTTGAAGGCGGCCGGGAGCGGCTTCTTGCCGGAGAGGAACGCCTTGATGTTCGGCCCGAAGGTGCTGTTCCGCGCGGTGGCCGGGAAGCCGAGCTCCCACTTCGCGCGCATCACCGCGCCCGCGGTCAGCTCGCCGTACTCGCCGTCGGGCTTGCCGGGGTCATATGAACCGTACGGGTTCTTCAGCAGCAACCTCTGCGCCTCGAGGACGTCCGGCCCCTTCACGTGCGGGTTCGCGAGCTGCATGATCCGCGGCCCTGCCGGGACCGCGACGCGACCGTTCGGCGACCCGGCCAGCTGTTTCAGCAGCAGCGCGGCGCCGACCTGCTGCGAGACGGCGGTCGCCGAGAAGCGCCCGTCGGCGACGTATTTCCCGCGTGTGTAGTGGTTCGAGAAGCTCCAGAGGTACGGCGAGGGGACCTTCGGGTGGTGATCCCGGTAGCCGAAGCCGTTGTACGCCTCGAGTTGGTAGAGCGCGCCCGGAACGCTCCAGTCCTTCCACGCGCCGAGGCCGCGGCCGCGCAGCGCGTCGATCGCGCTCTGCTCCCAGGTGAACGGCGGCTTGCCGGTCTTCGGCCGCCCGGCCGGCACGTGGACGGTGCGCGCGCTCAACGGGTCGCCGTTGTGTAGGTGGCGCGTGAAGTCGCCGCTCGCTTCCAGCGAGTGGATGATCCCGACCACGTACCACGGGACGCCGACCGCCTTGCCGACCTTCTCGTAGCGCTTGCGGTTGGCGCGGATCTTCTTCGCGAGGGCGTTGACCGAAGCCTTGCGGTTCGGGCGGGTGAGGCACGATTCGTACAGGAGCTCGTAGCGGCGGCGCTGCGCGTTCGTCAGCGCGGCCATTACAGCCCCGTTGCCGTCGTCGTCCCCGTCTCCGTATCCGCAGCGGCGTCGAACGTCGTCTCTTCGGGTAGCGCCTCGCTGGGCGGCTGCTCGGCCGCCTTTCCAGTACTCGTGTCCTCTCCGGCCACCCCCAGCAGCATGTCCTGCGCGAACCGCTCGCTGAAGCCGGCCACGAACGCGAAGACGATGTAGTAGTACGAGCTGCCGTCACCGGCCGTCAGGTTGACGATGCCGCTCTTCAGCGCCAGGAAGGTCATCAGCCCGAAGACGGCGCCGACGAACGGCCGCAGCGCGCCCAGCGTGCGCAGCGTGTCCTTGCCGAACTCCCAGTCGAGCTGCACGCGACCCGTGCTCATCCGCGACATGACGCTGACCATCGCGCCGACGCCGCCTGCACTGAAGCAGAGCAGCCCGATCCCTGCCGGGCTGTTGAAGTCCTTGGCGTTGGCGATCAGGAGCCAGGCCAGGAACGCAAGCAGCACCATCGGCACCATGCCGAGGAGCACCCCGCCGACGTACACGATCTGCCCCGAGCGTGCGGCGGCCTTGCGGTAGTACTTCTCGATCTCTTTCAGGTGCACCCGCGTCGTCCGGGCGACGTCTGCGACGGCACGGTCGTTCTGCGCGCGCTCGGTCTCGGCAAACGCGAGGACAAAGCTGATCACGTTGAAGAGCGACTGAATCGCCAGGCGGCGGCTCGTGTCGCGCAGCACCTCCTGCACTTTCACGGCGAGGCTCTCGCACTCGTAGAGCAGCGTCATGAGCTTCGGCTTGTCGCGCGTCGACCAGTCCGTCGCCCAGTGCAGATGCACCGTGTCCGCCAGCAGCAGCGGCCGCCGCTTGATCGTCAGCACGATCCCGGAGGCCTCGTCGGTACACCAGTAGGCGCTGACGATCTTCCCGTGCTGCTCTTCGAAACGCGCCTCGAAGTCGCGGTATCGCTCCTCGGCGGCACCGGTGTACGGGCGGCGGTGCGAGCCTTCGAGATCCTTCTGGCGCAGGTGGTGGATCCAGACGAGCTCCGGGAACGAGACGTGGCGCTCCGCGCGCTTCCGCCGGAGCCGACTGACCAGGCCGCGCTCCTTCGGCGCCTCGACGCCCTCAGCTGCTGTCGCGTTCACCTTGCCCTCCTCCCACCCAGAGGCTGGGCCGCTCTTCGACGGTAATCCGCTCGGTGCGGTTTGGCAAGAGGGGGGATGGGCACGGCTAGAATCCCCGCGATGGCCGAGACCGGGACGATGCGGGTCAAGAGCGGCCTCGCCGAGATGCTCAAGGGCGGGGTGATCATGGACGTGACCGACGCTGAGCAGGCGCGGATCGCGGAGGACGCCGGGGCCGTCGCGGTGATGGCGCTGGAGCGCGTGCCGGCCGACATCCGCGCCGAGGGCGGGGTCGCACGCATGGCCGATCCGGACAAGATCGCCGAGATCCAGGAGGCGGTCACGATCCCCGTGATGGCGAAGTGCCGCATCGGCCACTTCGTCGAGGCCCAGGTGCTCGAGGCGCTCGAGGTCGACTACATCGACGAGAGCGAGGTGCTGACCCCGGCCGACCAGGCGCACCACGTGGACAAGTGGGCGTTCACGGTGCCGTTCGTCTGCGGGTGCACGAACCTCGGCGAGGCGCTGCGGCGGATCGCCGAGGGCGCGGCGATGATCCGCACCAAGGGCGAGGCCGGCACCGGGGACATCGTCAACGCGGTGATGCACATGCGGGCCGTCTTCGGCCATATCCGCCGGCTCCGCGCGCTGCGCGACGAGGAGCTCTATGCGGAGGCGAAGGAGCTGCGGGCGCCGTACGAGCTCGTCAAGTGGGTCGCGGAGAACGGCAAGCTGCCCGTCGTGACCTTCACCGCGGGCGGGATCGCGACGCCCGCCGACGCCGCCCTGTGCATGCAGCTGGGCGCGGACGGCGTCTTCGTGGGGTCCGGAATCTTCAAGTCGGACGACCCGTCGCCGCGCGCGAAGGCGATCGTTGAGGCGACGACGCACTTCAACGACCCCGAGATCCTCGCGCGCGTCTCGCGCGGCCTCGGCGGCGCGATGAGCGGCCTCGCCGCAGGCTCGCTGCGGCCGGAAGAGCTGCTCGAGACCCGCGGCTGGTAGCGACCGTCAACGCGGCCGCTGGAAGAGCCTGAGCGGTTCGACGGGTCGAGCAACACCGTCTGGACGCGTAGCGGGTGACCACCACCCGGGGTCAGATCTTGCACTGACACATTTGCGTGACATGACCGTGGCGAACCGTCCACCGACCCCTGCTGCGGGAGGAATCGACGCAGATTCGGCGCACAGCATCATGCGGCGCGCTCGATAAGTGTGTTGATGCAAGACCTGACCCCGGGCTACGCGCCGCGCCGACACGAGGGCTGGAGTGTTCGGTGCCCGCGAATTGGGTATGAGATCACCATGGCTACTGTCGTCCGACACGAGCTCGCGGGCTGCGAGGGATTTCGGCTCGAGTCGCCGCATGGGCTTGCGGGCTGGGTCGAGGAAACGTGGCTGGGGGCTGCGGACGAGCCCGTCGCTCTCGTGATTCGATTGATCGACGGCAGAGACGGCTTGCTCCTGGCCGAGGACGTCGAGACCGTCATGCGCGAGAACGAGCTGTTGACGATGCGTTCCGGCGCCCGCCTGCTCGAGCTCGAGCTTCCGCACGTTGAGGCGTCATCGGCCGACGGCATGTCCGCCTCGTGGCGCACTACCGGCGTCCCGTTGGAGCTACCGGAGCGTCCAGATGTCGTCACCCGAGCACTGCTCGCAATCCGGCCGTGGCGTCTGGCTCCGCCGCCGCGGCCGTGGTCAGAGCGGCCGGCCTGGGTGACGGTACTCGCGCTCTACATCACGATTGCGTTGATCGTCGGACTGCTGATCGGGCTCGATTTCCTGGTCGCCAAGCTCGTGACGGGCAGCGCGACCTGACGGCGGCCTGGCAGTGCGCGCTCAGCGGCCGATGAACTCCTCGAACGCGGGCTCCTCCCTGATCGGGTCGAAGTCGGAATCGTCCTTCGCCATCGCCTTGCAGCCGTCCCACACGTCGGCGGCGCTCCGGAGGTGCTCGAGCGCGTCGGCCGTCCGGCCGGCGAGGCTCTCGCAACACGCGGTGTTGTAGAGCAGCATCGGGTTCGCGGGGTACGCCTCCAGCAGCTCCCGCCCGCGGTTGGCCGCCTGGGCGTACTCACCCGCCTCGTAGAGGGCCCTCGCGGGGTCCCACACTTCCGGGGCGAAGCGTTCGATCGTGTCCGGGAGGCCCACCCACGGATGACGTCGCGAGTCGTACCCCGACTCGGTGGGCGGCGGGAACGACGGGTCGGAAAACGAACCGACCGAGACGACGATCAGGTCCGGATCCGTCGGCTCCGTGTAGAAGACCTGCGAGCCGCATTCCGGGCAGAAGTGGAAGACGTGCTCCTTCTTGTCCGCCTCGTCGGAGATCCGCGAGTAGTCGCTGTAGCGGCCGCTGATCTGCACCTGGCCCGGCCTGAACCCCGCCTGCATCCCGAAGGCGCTCCCGGTGCGGCGCTGGCAGGCAAGGCAGTTGCAGATGGAGACCGCGAACGGCTCGCCCTCGACCTCCAGGCGAAGCTGTCCGCAGTGACAGGCGGCCTCACGGGTAGCCACGGGTGCGGAACCTACCGAACCCGGCCGCCGCTAGGGGCCGCCCAGAAGACCTCCACCTGGTTGCCGTCGGGATCCCAAGTCATCCGGCATACCGTCGCACTCGAAGCCGAACGTCTCGTAGAAGCGTCGGCTGCGCTGCTGGTCGGACACACCCAAGGGACAGATGCGAGCCTCACCGTTCGAGCGTAGCGAGGCCCGCCCGGACGTACGCTGCCCAGTGTGTACGAGCTGGTCCCCGACGACTTCGAGATTCCCGCCGGGCTCGAGCACGAGCGGTTCCGGCTGCGGATGCTCGCCGTCGATGACGTCGTCAAGGAATTCGACGCGATCTGCGACCGCGTCGACCACCGCGGCGAGCCGCAGCCGCCGTTCGTGGAGACCATCGCCGAGAACCTCGTCGACCTCGGGTGGCACCAGAAGGAGTTCGAGCTGCGGCGCTCGTTCGCGTACACGATCGTCGCGCCGGACGAGTCGCGCGTGCTCGGCTGCGCGTATGTCAACCCGTCGGAGACGCACGACGCGCGCGTGCGGATGTGGGTGCGACGCGACGCCTACGAGGACGGCCTCGACCCGGTCGTCGAGGCCGCGCTGCGCGAGTGGCTCGAGCGCGACTGGCCGTTCGAGCTCGTCGACTGGGCCGAACGCGGCGACTAGTACTCCTCGTTCTGCGGCAGGTCGTCGGTGATCTCGTACCAGGGCGCCTTCGAGCCGACGAAGATGTGCTCGCTCGGGCGGATCGCCGGCGGATCGACCAACGAGCCCATCGCCACGTGCACGTAGGCCCCGTCCCGCACCACCGAGAAGAGCAGCCCGCCGCACGTCGCGCAGCGCGTGTCGTTCAGCTGGCGGTCTCCGTGGACGAGCAGCGCGTCGGCGCCGTCGATGAGTTCCAGCTTCTCCCGCTCGATCCCGGCAAACGGCTTGAAGGCCGAGCCGGTCGCGGCCCGGCAGCGAGAACAGTGGCAGTTCGCCGCGTACAGGAACTCGTCGGCGACGCGGTAGCGAACCCGGCCGCACTCGCATTTCCCGATGAGTCCGTTCGAAGACTTCGTCTCCAAGGCTTGCTCCTTTCTGCGCGCTTGCACCTATCGACCGCCGTGCACCGGCAAACTCATCGTCCGTGAAGCGGAGACGATGCACCGCGACGAGGTGACGGTCGACGAGACGGTGGTTCGCCGCCTGGCGCTCGCTGGAAGGTTCTGTCCCCGGCGACGCGCGAGATCTTCCGGAGCGCGCTCTCGGTCGACGAGGCGACGTGGGCGAGATCGCGGGGCTGGGCGTTGTCGCAGGCGCTCGGAGCGCTCGCGTATCACACGCTCGAGACGAACCCGGTGCTCGTCGCCGAGGCGAGGCGGTGGCTGGCCGACGCGCCGGCGTGACTATGGTGGCGCCGTGACCGGCGACGGGTACTTCGACGAGCGCGTCGCCGCGAGGTACGACGAGTCGTCGTCGGAGATGTTCGCACCGGGGGCCGTCGAACCGGTGGTCGACTTCCTCGCGGGTCTCGCCGGCGGTGGCCGTGCCCTCGAGCTCGGGATCGGGACCGGCCGCATCGCGCTCCCGCTGGCCGGGCACGGGGTGGAGGTTTACGGGATCGACCTCTCGAACGCGATGGTCGCGAAGCTTCGCGAGAAGCCCGGCGGCGCGGAGATCCCGGTGGCGATCGGGGACTTCGCCACCACCCGCGTCGAGGGCGCCTTCTCGCTCGCCTACCTCGTCTTCAACACGATCAACAACCTGACGACGCAGGAAGGGCAGGTGGCCTGCTTCCGCAACGTCGCGGCGCACCTCGAGCCGGGCGGCTGCTTCGTGATCGAGGTTGGTGTCCCCGACCTGCGGCGGCTCCCGCCGGGCGAGACGATGCACGTCTTCGACGCCAGCGGGGGCCATTGGGGGATCGACGAGTACGACGTCGCGAATCAGGGCCTCGTCTCGCATCACTTCTCGCTCGTCGACGGCGCGATCGAGCGCGTCTCGACGCCGTTCCGCTACGTCTGGCCGTCGGAGCTCGACCTGATGGCCGAGCTCGCGGGCCTGCGCCTGCGCGAGCGGTGGAGCGGCTGGAACCGCGAGCCTTTCACGGGCGAGAGCCGGAAGCACGTCTCGGTCTGGGAGAAGCCGCCCGCTTCCTGATCGCGACGCCTGCCGCCGGCCGCTAGGCCGGCGAGCACAGGCGGTGTCGCCGCGATCGGCGAGGTTGCGAAGAAGAGCAGCGCCCAGAGCCCGCCCGCGACGCCGGTGGCAACGGCGGCCGCTACCCGCCGAGCAACGAGCAGGCCGAGCAGCGCGGGCGCGGCGAAGTCGAGCCAGCCCATCACGGCCGACTGGAAGCTCACCTGCTGCAGGTCGGGCAGCTGCCGGCCGAGCGTCGGCGGCGCGGCCGCCTGAAGAGCCGTCATCGCCGGCTCGACCTGACGGTCGCCCCAGACGAGGATCACGTCGAGGACGACGAGCAACACCAGCCCCGCGGTGAGCCAGGACGTGGGCGCCAGACCGGCCGCGAGCCCGGTGAGGGCCAGGCAGGCGCCGGCGATGAGCACGACTCCCGCTGCGTCGCCCGCCAGGGAATCCGGCCGCAACCAGGCCAGGAGATACACCGGCGGCACGTAGAGCGCCGGCAGCCAGGGGAAGCGCCAACCGCGCGCCCAGCCGGCCCCCGCTGCGAGCAGCGGGGTGGCAACGGCGGCAAGCGCCGCGAGGAAGTCGGCTCCGCCGGCCGTCTGTGCGACGACGACGCCCACCACGAGCGCCGCCGCCGGGATCACGAGGCCGATCGCTCGCGAGGAGAGAAGCCGGGGCGGCCGCCCGGGGACGAGCACGAGCGCCGCCTGGACCACAACGAGCACGCCGTATGAGGAAGCGAAGCCGATTACCGAACGGTAGTCACGGCCGCCGAGTGCCGGCTCCCCTAGCGCGCCGGAAGCTCGAGGGTGAAGCGCGAGCCCTTCCCGGGCTCCGACTCGACGCTCAGGCGGCCGTCCATCCGCTCCACCAGCTCGCGGCAGATGTAGAGCCCGAGCCCGCTGCCGCCGACGCCGTGGGTCTGCTGCGGGTCGAGCCGGTAGAACTTCTCGAAGATCCGTTCGCGCTCGGCAGGCGGGATGCCGAGTCCCTGGTCGACCACGTCGATGACGCACGAGCCGTGGCCGTTCCGTACCCGCAGCTCCACACGTCCGCCGCCGGGCGAGTACTTGACCGCGTTGTCGACGAGGTTGACGAGCACCTGGCGGAGCTTGTTCTCGTCGCACGAGATCTTCAGCGGGCCGTCGACGTCGAGGGCCAGGGAGATCGCCTCGGGAACGTGCACCTGCGCCGACTCGATCACGCCTGCCGCGATCTCCGACGGGTCGCACTCGGTGAACTCGAGCTCCACCGCGTCTTCGTCGAGCTGCCCGGCCAGCAGGATCTGGTCGATGATCCGTGCAAGCCGCGTGGCTTCGGACTCGATCATCTCGAGGAACTGCGCGCGGTCGTCCTCGCTCAGCTCGACATCCTCGCGCCGCAGCGTGCGGATGGCGCCGTACACGGCCGCCAGCGGCGTGCGCAGCTCGTGCGACGCGGTGGTGACGAAGTCGCTGCGCGTCTTCTCGAGCGCGTGCTCCTCCGTGACGTCCTGGAGCGCATAGACCCTGCCCTGCTCGAACTCGACGCCCGAGACGGCAACCCAGCGCTCGTCGCCGTCGATCACGATCGGAACGGTGACCGGCCGCGCGGGGGCGCCGGGCGCGACCAGCGGCACGTGCGTTGTGAGCGCGTCCCAGGCCGGCACTACGTCGCCGACCGGGCGTTCGAGCGCACCCTCCTCGGCGACGCCCGCGATGGACGCGGCGGCCGGGTTCCAATGACGGACGATTCCCTCCCGGTCGATCAGGACGACGCCGTCGGCGACGTAGGCCAGCGCGCGGGCCGCGTTCGCGCCGCGCTCGGCCTCGCGGTAGAGGAGTGCGTTGTCGACGGCGACGGCCGCGCGCCGTGCGAGCTCGAGCGCGAGCTCGAAGTCGGCGGACGTGAAGGGCTGGTGCGTGTCGGCGGCGATCAGGCTGAGGGCGCCGAGCGTGCGGCCGCGAGCGTTGAGCGGAACGGCGATCGAGGACGTAAGCCCGAGCTCGTCGACGATCTGCCGCAGCTCGTCATCGCCCCCGAGCGCCGCATCCAGCAGCTCTTGCGGGATCGTCGGCAGGAACTCGGGCTCGCCCGTGCGGAGGACGTTCGAGACCCCGTAGGGCGCGTCCGGGTCCGGGGGGTAGCGCTCCTGGAGCTCGAGCGCCCACCGCACCTTCGCGGGATCCTCGTGCGCGACGGCGAGGCGCTGGATCTCGCCGTTCGAGCCGAGCATGTCGACCGCGCACCAGTCGGCCAGGCGCGGGACGCAAAGCTGCGCCAGCCGCCCCAGCGTCTGGTTGTAGTCGAGTGACGACGCGAGCAGCTCGCTCGCCTCGGCGAGGAACGTCATCCGCTCGCGCATTGCCTGCTCGGCCGCAAAGAGGCGGGAGCGTGCGAGCGCCTGGGCCGCCTGTCGCGCGAACGCCATCTTCAGCTCGCGCCGCTCCTCCTCGAACTCGATGTCGCGGTCGAACGAGAGCGAGAGGCCGCCGAACACGGCGCCCTCCACGGCCAGCGGCAGCACGACGAGCGCATGCCCCTCGGGGCCGAGGTGGGAGAGGCCCGGGTAGAGCCGGTTGCGCTCGGCCAGGCTGGAGATGAAGACCGGCTTCCCCGTGCGGACGACCTCGGACATCGGCAGCCGAGCGTCGACCGGGAAGATCGCCCAGCTGCCCATCAGCTCCGGGTCGTAGCCGCGCTGCGCGAGGAGCTCGATGCTCTCGCCGTCCCCGCTCAGGACGCCGATCGCGCCGGCATGGGCCTCCGCGGCGCGCACGCCGTCGGTGAGGATCGCGTCGAGCACCTCCTGCGGGGTGACCGCCTCCGCCAGCAGCTCGGCGACGCGCTGGAGTCGCCGCGCCGTGTCCGCGGCGCCGTGAGCCTGGGCCGTGCTCATTGGTTCTGCGTCGAGGAGATCCCGCGTGTGAGCTGCTCCCGCTCGCCGAGCTCGATGCGCTCCATCACGCCCTCGACGAAGTCGCCGATCGTGACCGGGTCGAACGGCTTGACGAGGTAGCCGACGCCGCCGAGCTGCTGGCCCATCCGCTTGTCGGCCGCCTCGGTGCGCGCGGTCAGGAACACGATCGGGATCTCACGCGTCTTGTCGTCCTCGGCCAGCTCGCGGGCGACTGTCCAGCCGTCGACGTCGGGCATCATCACGTCGAGGAGCACGAGGTCGGGCCGCTCGCGCCTAGCGAGCTCCAGCGCCGTAGTGCCGTTCTCGGCCTCGAGCACGTCGATCCCGGACGCTGAGAGGTTGACGCGACAGAGCAGCCGGATCGCGTGCTCGTCGTCGACGACGAGAACGCGGCGCGCCGTTCCCGCGGCTCTCTGGCCGGACGCCGCGCCGCGCGAGTAAGGATCGGTCGCACGGGCGCCCGACTCGCAATGCCACAGCCTCCGCCCCGCGACGGTGCCCCTCACTCGGCGGAGCGGAGCCGAGCGGATCGGACTCAATACCTCAGCTCTCACTCCCAACTGAACTCGAACTCTACGTGTGAAACCCGCTCCTGAACAGCCCTCCGCCCGGCGCGGCGTAAGGGTCTCCCGCGGTGGGCCGCCCGCGTCCAGGCGCGAAGCTCCTCCAGCTCGGCACTAGACTTTTCGGCATGCGAATCGGCGTCCTGGCCGTGCAGGGGAACTTCCGCGAGCACGCGGCGGTTCTGCGGCGGTTGGGCGCGGAGCCGATCGAGGTGCGCAAGCCGGAGCAGCTCGACGGGCTCGACGGCCTGATCATCCCCGGTGGCGAGTCGACCGCGATCATGCGGCTCGTGCGGCTGTACGGGCTCGAGGACGCGATCCGCGGGTTTTCGGCGCCCGTCTTCGGCACCTGCGCCGGGATGATCCTGCTCGACCGCAACCACCTCGGCGTCCTCGACCTCGAGGTCGCGCGCAACGCCTACGGCCGTCAGGTCGCGAGCTTCGAGGCCGACCTCGAGCTCGACGGCGAGGACCGGCCCCTACGGGGCGTCTTCATCCGCGCGCCACGTGTCGAGGATGTGGGGGCGGACGTCGAAGTGCTCGCCGAGCTCGACGGCGAGCCGGTGCTGCTGCGCGACGGCCGCGTCCTTGCCGCGTCGTTCCACCCGGAGCTGACGGACGATACGCGCGTGCACGAGCGGTTCCTCGACCTCGTACGGGAGGAGGCGAATGTCCGGGCATAGCAAGTGGAGCTCGATCAAGCACAAGAAGGGCGCGGCGGACAAGAAGCGCGGCCAGCTCTTCTCGAAGCTCTCGCGGGCGCTGATCGTCGCCGCGCGGGAGGGCGGGCCTGACCCCGCCGCGAACCTCGCGCTCGCGAACGCGATCGAGAAGGCGCGCTCCTACTCCATGCCGAAGGACAACATCGACCGCGCGATCGCGCGCGGCTCGGGCACCGACGCCGACGCGGACGCATTTGAGCAGGTGCTGTACGAGGGCTACGGTCCGAACGGGGTCGCGGTGATCGTCGAGGCGCTTACCGACAACCGCAACCGCACCGCGGCCGATGTCCGCGCGGCCTTCACCAAGCACGACGGCAACCTCGGCACGTCGGGCTCCGTGGCTTGGTTGTTCGAGCGCCGCGGGGTGATCCTCGTCGACGCCGACCGCTTCGACGAGGACGAGCTGACGCTGGCGGCCGCCGAGGGCGGGGCGGAGGACGTCGAGCAGGACGGCTCGAGCTTCCGCGTCACCTCGGCACCCGAGGACCTGACGTCGGTGCGCGAGGCAATCGAGGCCGCCGGGATCGAGGTCGACTCGGCCGAGTTGACGATGGTCCCGAAGACGACGATCAACCTGGAGGACGAGAACGCCGCCAAGAAGACCCTGCGCCTGATCGACGCGCTCGACGAGAGCGACGACGTGCAGGAGGTCTATGCGAACTTCGACATCCCCGAGCGCGTGATGGAGACCGTCGCAACCTAGGGGGATTGACCCCGTTGAGAGCGTCGGCGATCATCAGACGACTGCGGCGGACATGTCCGCTCTCGAGAAGGGGGTCCAAACCGATGAAGTTCAAGTGGCTCGCGGCCGCCGTGGTCGCGGCGGCGTCCGTAATAGCAGCTGTCGCAGCTGCGACCGCCGTCGGCAGCGCGTCCAGCATGGCGGCCGGCCCTGCGTCCGGGTTCGTTCCGTCCCGTAACGCCCAGCACCAGGCCCGCGCCGGCGGGAGGGTCTTCCAGCTGGTGTGGCACAACGGCCCGGTCATGCACTCGACCACGGTCGTCCCCGTCTACTGGGGCACGCGATGGGGCAACACGTCGTTCGTCGGAGACAAGGTCTCCGGGCTCGACACCGTGTACTCGCGCGTGGGCGGCACGCCCTACGCCCGCACGAACGGGGAGTACTACGACGGCTCCGGAAACGTCGACACGACGGACATCTCGAAGTCGTCGAACCTGACCGACCTCACAGCGACGCCGTCGGGCGCGCCGTCGACGAACCAGGTCCTCGCCGAGGTCGCGAAGATGACGAACAACCACCCGGTCGCAAACGCGTACTACCCGGTCTACTCCGACCAGCCGCGCGGCACCGCTGGCTACTGCGCGTGGCACAGCTCGGGCACGATCAGCGGCATCCGCGTCCAGTTCGGGTTCTTCTTCAACCTGGACGGCGACCCGGGCTGTGATCCGCAGTCACCCCCGAGCCTCGGCCACAGCCAGGGGCTGGCGGCGCTCGCAAACGTGTCGGGCCACGAGCTCAGCGAGATGCTGACCGACCCGCAGCTGAACGCCTGGTACGACCAGAAGGGTGCCGAGAACTCCGACAAATGTGCCTGGACGTTCGACGGGACGGTCTCGATCGGCGGCCAGAGCTGGAAGATGCAGGGCAACTGGAGCAACGCCGCCGCCGCCGCTCGCACCGGCTACGCGAACGTCGGCTGCATCCAGACGAGCTAGCTGCCTAGCACGACAGCGCCTTCCCGTTCACCCCGGGAGGGCGCTGTCCGCGCTAGGCCAGCGCTTCCGCGACGTTCCCTACCGACGCCTCGTCGATCGGGTCGAGGATCAGGATCGCCTCGTCGGCGCCCGCGCCGGCCAGCTCCTCCAGGTGCCTGCGAAGGTCGCGAGAATCCACGGGCGGAGAGTCCTCTTCGAAGGGCCGCTCGCCGCGGCCGCCTTTCACGCTCACGAGCACGCACGCGCTGCGCTTGAAGCTGCCCTCGAACCGGGAGCTCAGCTCGGCGAAGCCCTCCGGCGTGTTGCCGTACCACGAGTACCAGCAGTTCCACCAGTCGGCGTGCGGCCCCGCGGCCGCCATTACGCGCGTGCCGCTAGTGCCGACGAGTAGCGGCACCAGCCGCGCAGGCGGAGGCAGGAGAACCGCGTCTTCGACCCGGTGGTAGCGGCCCACGAAGCCCACGCGCTCGCCCGCCAGCAGCCGTCTGATGATCTCGAAGGCCTCCTCGAAGCGCGCCACCCGATGGTCGAACGGGATCCCGAACGCTTGGAACTCGACCTCGTTCCAGCCGGTGCCGAGGCCGAGCACGAAGCGGCCGCCTGAGATCTCGTCGATCGCCGCCGCCATGCGCGCGATCAGCCCGGGCGGATGGAACGCCGTCGCGGCCACGAGCGGTCCGAGCCGCACGCGCACGGTCGCCGCGGCCAGCGCGGCGAGCACCGACCATGCGTCCCACGGACCGAGCTCCGGCCGGCCGTCGCCGCGGTAGAGCATGTGGTCGCCGACCCAGAGCGAATCGAACCCGGCCGCCTCTGTTGCTCGCGCGATTCCGAGCAGCTCGGGCCAGCGCACCTCGCGCTCCACCTCCGGGAGCTGGACGCCGACCCGCAGCCTCACCGATCCGCGTCCTCGGCCATCGTCAGGAACGGGACCTCGCCGAAGCGCTCGAAGCTGCGGACGTGCTGCGAGACGACCACGAAGCCGGCGCGCTCGTAGACCCGGCGCGCCCGCTCGTTGAACCCGGCCACGTGCAGGTAGACGCGCCGAGGCTCGTACCGCTCGTGTGCGAACTCGAGCCCGGTGAGGAAGAACTCGAGCCCGAGACCCTTGCCGGTGAGGCCGGGCCGCAGGCCGAGGCCGTAGTCGAGGTCGGGCGGCTTCGGCTCGAAGTAGTAGAAGCCGACGAGGCTGCCGTTCTCGTCGAACGCGCCGAAGTAGCGCTCCGGGTTCAACACCGGATCGATGTCGCCGTCGTAGAAGTCGTACGGCGGCGGGTAACGCCAGGAAGCCATCTCACCTTGGCTTTCCTCCGTAGCTTCTTCGATTCTGAGCGGCCCCAGACTCTCCGTTGGCAACCCTCCTGGTAACCATGTTCGCAGTGATCGCCGAAGAAGAACCCGTTAGACGAAACCGCTTCAGCAGGGCTTTGCTAGAGAGCGACTTTTCACAAGAGCGGGCCAACCAAGCGATGGCCCGCTCTTTCAGGTCAAGTGCCGGTGGAGCGCCTTTACGAGGCAGGCCCGGTTTCCCGCGCCGGCGGCTCGCTGCTCTTGCCGAAGATCGCATCAGCCGCACGCGCCAGGCTGGCGATGAAGTTGGGCGAGAACATGCCGGCCAGGGCGGCGATGAACAGGAGGCCTGTGGGGCTGTAGCTCGGCGAACTCGAGCCGCTTGCGACCAGGAAGCCGCCTACGAAACCCGCGAAGGCAACCAGACCGAGCGCCGCACCCAGGAGCGGCAACAGGATCAGAAGCGGTAGGTCGTAAATCGAGAAGCCGCCCCTGAGGGCGGCGTCGTCCTCGAGCTCGCGCAGTACCGCGTACTCGCTTCTAGTCAATCCGAGCTGGCGGCGCTCCTGCTCCCGTGCGGCCAGCTCGGCCGCCTCCTTCTTGGTCAAGCGCTGGAGATCGGGCGCGCGAGCGAGGTCGTCCTCCTGTTGTGCAGCTTGCTCGCCCTCGCCTTCGGCCGCGACCGACTCCGCAGTCGGGTGCAGCGATCGCTCGAGCATGAACCGGTCGCGCACTGCCCGCCGGCGAATCAGGCCGCGCTCGACGACCGTCCCGTCCGACAGCTCCCAGCGTCCGCGCTCGAGGTTGCTCATCATCTCGTAGAGCGCGCGCACGGTCGCCCCGAGCGCTCCGCCCGCCAGCGAGAGCGCCGCCACCTGTGTCAGGTCGTCACTGCGGGTCGAGTCCAGCAGAAGCAGCGCGGCCACCAGCGCGCCGGCACCGACCAGCACGAAGTACATACAGGAGGCGGCGATCGCGATCTCGAGCTGGCGCCTCAGCGCGATCCGGCGCTTGATCATCGCCCCTTGCTCCTCGAGCCGCTGCTCGTACTCCTCCCAGTTCGAGGGCCTTGGCTTCACGGCTGTTCTTCGAGGCTCGAGGAGACGATCGTCGTTCTGCCCAACTGAGCGAGGGTAAGTGCCGTTGCCAGCGCGACCACGTACACGGTCTGCGGTCGGTAGGAGCCGTCGGCGCCGTAGCGAGTGAGGGCGAGTGCGCCGCCCGCGCCGGCAGCAGCGCCGAAGGCAAGCGGCGCGACGAGCATCGACCAGACTCGCCACTCGGGCCACGCCGGCGGACCGACGCGCCTGCGCACTCGTGTCGCCAGACGCCGCACGCAGACGAGCACCCCGCCGAGGAGGCCGCCCAGCACCCCCACGATGAGCACGCTCGATAGCCGGCTCACTTGCGCGCGGGTCAGATAGGAGAACGATCCGGCTAAGAGCGCCGCAAGCAGCGGGAAGAGGAACAGGGCAGCGAGGCTCGCGTGCCGCCTCGCCTTTCGCCAGTAGTGCTCCTTGATCCGGGTGATCTCGAGCTCGTGGCACGCCTGGGCGAGCAAGAGATCGTTCCACTCGTAGCTGAACTTCATCAACGCCCGCCTTACCGCCGCAGCTACTTGGTCTCTTGGCCATTCTCTCATTGCAGGCGGCGCGCTCCTGGTACTGCGAGAGACCGCGATCCTGCGGGAAGACCCTGAGCGCCAGAGCAGAGCTTGGGTTGCTCAGCTGACTAGCGGAACAGCCGCTGAGACGTTTAGGCGTGCGCTTCGTCTTCGAGCCCAAACGCTTCGAGGGAGACGCCCTGGAGGTCCGCTTGCTCGAGTGCGTCGAGCAGCTCGGCCGGCGGATGCTTGAGCTGTGATTCGTGCTCGGAGAACGAGTCGCCCACGGGCCGCATCTGCGGATGCGGCGCAGACTACTCGGCAGCGATCTGTCCGACCCGGCCTCGACGGACCGTCGCGCCAAGGTGTTGCGAGCGGTACGGGGGTATCCGGATCAGTTCCTCTTCACCCGGTTCCCGAGCGACATGACCTGGAAGCTCGCGAAGGTCACGGTGGGCGAGCTGGGACTCGATGAAGCGGGCGGGCGCTCTCCATGTCTGGCTAGGTAAGTGACGCCCCGGCCGAGTTCGCCGCCGGTGGGCAGGTTCACCGTCCGTCTCGGCCGGGGCGTTCCTCACGACCCGTCACCGACGCTACCGCGCATCGTATTCCGATCGAGGGTGAAGCGGCCAATCCTTACAGCCTCCGAACGAGATCGTGGCCCGGTAAGGACTCCGTAAGCATTTCGAGAAGGATGGATCGTAGTCCAATAATTTGGGTAACCCTCTCGCATTCGCTGGCACGAAAAGGGGGTACGAAATGCGCAAGCTCGCGCTACTGACTGCGGTGCTGGCGGCCCTGCTAGTCACGCCGCAAGCGCTTGCACAGACAGTGACCGTGCAGATTCTGAAGCACGGCTTCTCACCAGAGAGCGTGACGGTCGCACGAAACGACACGGTCATCTGGAAGAACGCGGACAAGGCCAAACACCAGGTCGTGGCCGACAACGGCTCGTTCCAGTCGCCCGTGCTCTCACCCGGGAAGACGTATTCGCACGTCTTCGGCGTCACCGGCACGTTCAGCTACCACGGCGCGCTGCACCCGGCCTTGCGGGGTGCGGTTGCCGTACGCACAGTCAGCCTGGGGGCCTCGCGGACGGTGCTCACCTACGGGACCGGCACGCGGCTCTCGGGTCGCGTCTCGAACGGGAAGGCCGGCGAGGAGGTCACGATCCGTGCCGAGCCGTT
The DNA here is from genome assembly GCA_963719275.1 of uncultured Actinomycetes bacterium. Lineage (GTDB taxonomy): Bacteria > Actinomycetota > Thermoleophilia > Gaiellales > Gaiellaceae > AC-32. Next base: position 90,513 of record CAVRBT010000004.1, read on the forward strand.
CGACCATCCGGCACGGCTGATCACAGTGACCACGGAGGCGGGCGGCTACTGGTCGCTCCGCGTCTACCCGCTGATCAAGACGAGCTACGAGGCAAGCTGGGGGTCGGTGGCGAGCGCGGTCACCAAGACGGTCTTCGTCCGCCCGCGGCTGATCCTGAGGAGGCGCCACCACGGGTACTTCTCGGTCACGCTGTTCGACCTGAACCAGCTTCCGAACAACCACGTTTGGATCTCACGCTGGTCGCCGTGGCGGCACCGGTACGTGCACTTCGCCAGGATCTTTCTCGAGCCCACGAACCGCGAGGTGATCTGGAAGGCGACCTTCCGGCTGCGCGTGCGCAGCGGAACAAAGCTAAAGGCGTTCATCACTGGCTACCAGGCCGGGCCGGGCTACCTGGCTGCGACCAGCGACCCGGTCCGACGTTAGGGTCGGCCGCTGCGGCCGCCGGGGGACTTCCTCCGGCGGCCGCCGATCTCGAGCACGTCTATCCTCGTCTTCTCTGCTCTCCGCTTGCAGGTTCGTCCTCCTCACCGGGCCCGAACGTCTCCAGCAGGAGTATCCGGCATGCTGCCTAAGGTTTCGGCGTGAAAGTTCTAGGCATCGATCCAGGAACGGCAGCATGCGGGTTCGGCATCGTCCACGAAAGAAGAAGCCGCCTGAAGGCGGTGGAGTTCGGCTGCTGGCACACGCCGGCCCGCCAGCGCCCCGAGCTGCGCCTCTTGACGATCTACCACGGGGTCGCCGGGCTGATCGAGGAGTTCGGGCCGGATGCGGTCGTCCTCGAGGAGTCGTTCGTCGGCGCCGACGCCCGCATCGCACTCTCCGTCGGGCAGGCACGCGGCGCCGTAATGGTCGCCGCCGCGTCGTCCGGCATCGAGTGCGCTGAGTACGCGCCCTCGCGCGTGAAGCAGGCGGTCTGCGCCTACGGCCGTGCCGAGAAGGCGCAGGTGCAGCGAATGGTCGCCGCGATCCTCGGGTTGGAGAAGGCGCCGACGCCGCACCACGCGGCCGACGCGCTCGCAGTCGCGATCTGCCACGCCCTTGCGCCGCCGCTGCTCAAGGCCCGTGCGAGCTAATCGGGGAGGGCTTGCCGAAACAGTGACGAGAGCCTCTACCGTCCCGCAAAGCCCTCCTGTCGCAGGAACGTCCGCGCCCGCGCCTAACCTCTCCGTGTGATCTCGCGTCTGCGGGGAACTGCCGTCGCGCGCGTCGGCGACCGGGTTGTGCTCGACGTCGGGGGCGTGGGCTACGCGCTGGCCGTGACGCCGACCGCGGCGCGGCTCGCCGAGCACGGGGGAGAGCTAACGCTCGAGACCTACCTGCACGTGCGCGAGGACGCGCTCCAGCTCTACGGGTTCGGCGAAGCCGCCGAGCGCGAGCTGTTCGAGCACCTCCTCGCCGTCTCCGGGGTCGGCCCGAAGGTCGCGCTCGCGATCGTCTCGGGCTCGCCGCCCGGCGACCTGCGCCGCGCGATCGCGCTGGAGGACACGGCGCGCTTCGAGGCGATCCCCGGGATCGGCAAGAAGACCGCGCAGCGCGTCGTGCTGGAGCTGAAGGAGAAGCTCGGCACGATGGACGAGCCGACGCCGATCGCCGGCAAACCGCATGCGGTCGCGCGCGAAGCGCTCGTCGAGCTCGGCTGGTCGGTGACCGAGGCCGAGGAGGCACTGGCCGCGACCGATCCGAGCCTGCCGCCCGAGGAGCGCGTGCGCCAGGCTTTGAAGGCGGCCGCTTGAGCGCGGAGACTGAAACGCAGTTCCTCGCTCCGGCGGTGCAGCCGGAGGATGACGAGCTCGAGCGCTCGCTCCGCCCTCGCTCGCTGGACGAGTTCGTCGGCCAGGAGCGGGTCAAGGAGCAGCTCGCGATCGCGCTCGAAGCAACGCGCTCCCGCGGCGAGGCGCTCGACCACCTGCTGCTGATCGGCCCACCGGGGCTCGGCAAGACGAGCCTCGCCTTCATCGTGCGCGAGGAGCTCGGTGTGGCGCTGCGGTCCGCGGCCGGGCCCGCGCTCGAGCGCAAGGGCGACGTTGCCGCGATCCTCACGGGCCTCGGCGAGCGCGACATCCTCTTCATCGACGAGATCCACCGGCTCAGCCGGGCCGTGGAGGAGATCCTTTACCCGGCGCTGGAGGACTTCCGGCTCGACATCGTGGTCGGACAGGGCCCAGCCGCGCGGACGCTCGCCCTCGACCTGCCGCCGTTCACGCTGATCGGCGCCACGACGCGCACCGGGCTCTTGACGACGCCGCTGCGCGACCGGTTCGGCATGACCTTCCGGCTCGAGCACTACGAGCCCGAGGAGCTCGCGCGCATCGTTCGCCGCTCGGCCCGGATCCTCGGCGTCGAGATCGAGGACGAGGCGGCCGGCGAGATCTCGCGGCGTTCCCGCGGGACACCGCGGATCGCGAACCGGATCCTTCGCCGCGTGCGTGACGTCGCCGAGGTGCGCCACCAGGGCGCGATCACGACGGCGATCGCGCGCGAGGCACTCGACCTGCTGGAGGTCGACGAGCTCGGGCTCGAGCGCACCGACCGCGCACTGCTGCGGGCGATCGTCGAAAAGTTCGACGACGGCCCGGTCGGGCTCTCGACGCTGGCCGTCGCGCTCGGCGAGGAGCGGGACACGATCGAGGACGTCTACGAGCCGTACCTGCTCCAGCTCGGCTTCCTGCAGCGCACGCCGCGCGGGCGGGTGGTGACGAAGCTCGGGCGGGCCCACGTCGGCGCCTCCGCAGACGCCGACCGCACGCTCTTCTAGTGAGCGGGGGCTGGACGCCGGACCCCGCCGGCCCGCTGGACGAGCTCGTCGCGCGGATCGTGCTGCAGATCGAGGCGTTTGTAGAGCGCTACGGCAAGCGGGCCCGCGTGGAGGTCGAGCTCCACGACGGCCCGACCGCCGTCCTTCGCTCGCTTGCGCCCGAGCCCGGTGCCGGCTTCGTCACGCTGATGCCGCACAGCGAGGACGGCGGCGACGAGGAGTGGATCGTCCCGGTCGCCGCCGTCGCTCGAATCACGCTCCGCTCGGCCGAAGAGGAAGAGCCCTTCGGCTTTACGCCGCCCGAGGCCTAGGCGTTCGCAGCCTCGACGTAGCGGCCGAGCACGAGATCCCAGCCGCTGTTGTAGCTCCCGAACGACTCCTGCGCGCGCTCGCCGTATCGCTCCCAGCCGCTGTGCTCGAGGTCGACGCGCGTTCCGGTTCCCTCGGGTGTGAACCGCACCTCGAGCTGCGTCGTGGGGTTCTCGGGGTTCACGTTCCACTCGATCGCGACGCGGTGCGGCGGCTCCCACGCGAGCACGGTCGCCCACTGGTTCTCGCGGCCGTCCTGCAGCCGGTCGTAGACGCGGCCGCCGACTTGCGGCTCGTAGATCACTTCAGCGGGCTTCTCGCCGCTTGCTGCGTGCGTCTCGTACGGCCACCAGTCGGTCTTCCGCATGGTGAAGATGTGGAACGCCTCCTCGGGCGTGCAGTCGACCTGCACGCTCTTTCGTACGACGAGGTCTGTCTGGGTGCTCATCGGTTCCTCCTCTCTGCGGCGGCCTTGAAGTCGGCGAGCGCCGCATCCCAGAATCGGTCGAAGTAGTCGCGCACCTGGGCCAGCCCGTCCGGATCGAGCCGGTAGATGCGCCGAGTTCCCTCGCGCCGTTCGGCCACGAGTCCCGCCTCCTTGAGGATGCGCAGGTGCTGAGAGACGGCCGGCCGGCTGACCGGTAGGTCTTCGGCGATCTCGCCTACGGCACGCGGGCCTTGCGAGAGCTGCTCGAAGATCGCCCGCCGGGTGCGGTCGCCCAGCGCATCCATGGCGTCTCGGTTAGCCATGACTTACGTAAGTGTACGCTTACGTAAGTGCTGAGTCAAGCCCGGTTCAGCCGATGTGCAGGCGATACACCTCCGTGCCGCCATAGCTGGGAACCCAGATGTCGCCGAACGCGCTCGCGGCGGGAAACGGCCGGGGCCCGACCGGGATCGTCTCGATCACCTTGTTGGCGGCCGGGTCGATGCGCGAGACCGTGTCACCCCCGAGGTTCGGCACGAACACCGTGCCGTCCCCGGCGACCGCGGCGTTCTCGGGCTGCTGCCCAACGCGGATGGTGGCCACCACCTTCCGCCGCCTCGGGTCGATCCTCGAGACGGTGTTGGAGAGCCGGTTGGAGACCCAGACCGCCGTCTTCGTCACCGCGACCGACCTCGGGCCGTTGCCGACGCGCACGGAGCTGACGCGGTTCGTGCGCGCGTCGATGCGAAAGACCTTGCGACCGGTCAGCGACCCGACCCAGACGGCGCCGCCGCCGTAGCGCAGGTTCGCGGGGGCGGCGTTGCGGATCCGGATCCGCCTGCGCACCTTGTTGGTTTTCGGGTTGATGCGGAGGACGTAGCCGAGGTTCGGCTCCGTCGCCCAGACGGCAGCCGCTCCATAGGCGACGTCCCAGATCTGATCGGCGAGCCTGATCCGCTTGACGACCTTCATCCGAACCGGGTCGACGCGGATCACGGAGCTCGTGCCGTATCCATCCACCCAGACGCTCCCCGCTCCGATCGCCACTCCGCACGGCCCGGGGCCGACGTCAACCGAGCGGGTGACGCGGTTCATGGCGGGGTCGATCCGTGCAAGCGTTCCGTCGCCCCCGACACCGACCCAAACGGCGCCGAAGCCGCCGGCCTCGGAGCACGGGCCCGAGCCCGTCTCGACCTTCGCCACGACGTGGACGCTCCCGCCGGCCGCCAACGCGGCGACGACGGCGATCACCCCGCCGAGTACAGAGATTCCGCTGCAAAACACCGCGATTCTCCCCATCACACCCCTCCGATCCGCAGTTGCCTGGTCTGCGTGGCGGGGTGCACGCTAGAGCGACCAGTGGCCACTGTTAAGGTCCACTGCGGTACCGATTTCGTGGACCAGTTGACTGAGCCGAGCACAGCGCGCGAGCTGCTCGTCGAGCTCGACCGCGGAGCGCGGACGACGCTGGCGTCCCAGCTCGAAGGCCAGCTCCGTGCGGCTGTGCGAAACGGGCGCCTCAAGGCCGGAGGCGTGCTGCCCTCGACGAGGGCTCTCGCAGCGCAGCTCGGGGTGTCCCGCGGCCTGGTCGTCGGCGCCTATGCGCAGCTGGGAGCCGAGGGCTACCTCCTGCTCAGGCGTGGAGCGGTTCCGTGCGTGGCCGCGACGGCGGTCGTCAGGCCCCCGGTGCGCCCGGCGACGCCGCAGCACTCGCCCCTGCGCCACAACTTGCTGCCGAACCTGCCCGACTACGCCGCCTTTCCGCGTGACAAGTGGCTCGTGTCATACCGCCGCGCCCTCAAGGCGGCGGCCGACCGAGAGCTCGTCTATGGCGATCCACGTGGCGTCGAGGGCGCCCGGGCGGCGCTCGTCTCGTACCTCGGCCGGGTGCGCGGTGTCTCGGCGAGCGACCAGAGCGCGTTCGTCTGCGGCGGCTTTGCGCAGGCGGTCGGGCTGCTGTGCGCGGTGCTGCGGCGCGCCGGCCGCGAGACAATCGGGGTCGAGGATCCGGGGCACGCCGTGATCCGCGGAATCGTGGCGCGGTCGGGCTTGCGACCGGTGCCCGTGCCCGTCGACACCCAGGGGATCGACGTCGACGCGCTCGAGGCGGCGGCGCCTGACGCCGTGCTGGTTTCGCCGGCACACCAGTTCCCGACGGGCGTCGTGCTCTCGCCTCAACGCCGGGCGCGGCTGCTGGAGTGGGCCGAGCGCCGCGACGCGATCGTGGCGGAAGACGATTACGACGCCGAGTTCCGTTACGACAGGGCTCCCGTCGGCGCAGTGCAGGGACTCGCACCCGAGCGCGTCGCCTACCTCGGCTCGGCGAGCAAGACGCTCGCGCCGGCGCTCAGGCTCGGCTGGTTGATCCCGCCCTCGCACCTGGTGCGGCCCCTCATCGACGAGGTGCTCTACTCGGTGATCGCGCCTCAGCGCCTCGAGCAGCTCGCCTTCGCCGACTTTCTCGAGCGCGGCGAGCTCGACCGCCACCTGCGGCGCATGCGGCTGCGCTACCGGCGCAGGCGCGACATGCTGGTGCGGGAGCTCGCGCGCGAGCTCCCGCAGCTCGACGTGCGGGGAATCGCCGCCGGACTGCACATCGTCGCCGCCCTACCGCCGGGCCTCGATGAACAGGCAGTGCTGGTCGAGGCCAGGGCCCGGGGAGTCGGCCTGTCCGGCCTGAACGAGCACGCCATGGAGCCGCAACGCGAGCAGGCGCTGCTCCTGGGGTACGCCGTCTCGCACGAGCCGACGATCAGGGCCGCCGTGCGCAAGCTGGCCGAGGCGCTCGAGGCCGCTAGCGCCTGAACTGCAGCTCGTGCCAGGAGGGCGTCGGGGCGAGCTCCAGCAGCGCGCGTTCGCCGCCCGGCTCGAGGTAGGCGAATTCCGACGCGCCCTCGTCCCAGGTGACGTCGAGGCGGCCGTCCTTGACGCGGTGGTCGAGCCACGCTCCGCGGAACACGAGCTTTCGCAGCCAGTAGACGAGCGACTCCCCGTCGACGAGCGACAGCCGCTCCCAGTGGCGCACGAGGTAGCGCCCGAGCTCGCTCCGCGGCTCCTCGATCACGCCGTCCGCAGTCAGCTCGACGAGGTCCTCCGTCTCCTCCTCGTCCAGCTCGTTGTCGTCCACGAGGCCGAGCCGAAACGCGGCCGCGCAGACCCGCTGGGCGAAGTCGGCCGAGTTGAACCTGAAGCGGAGGCGGAGGAACTCGACGACGATGTCGTCACCGGACGAGTAGTTGTCCGCAGCGTCCACGGGCGGAGGATAGCCACGGCACTAGACTCACCTGGGTGAGCTCCAAGGCGGCACTCGCGTCGGGTCTCGTCACGGCCGCGCTGGTCCTGCTCGTGGTCTGGCTGTTCGAGGTATCGCTCGAGCGGGCGGCGGTGCTGGCGCCGGTGATCGTCGTCGCATTCGGCGCTGCTGCCGCGGTGGCCGTGCTCTGGGCGAAGGTCGGCTGGGAGGCGCTGCAGCGCCTCCGGCGGCCGTGGCTCGTCGCCGGAATCGCGGTCGCAATCGTCGTGCTGATCGCGGCGCTCTCGGTGCTGGGGCTCGAGTTGCCCCGCGAGTAACCAAGTCCGTCCGGGGGCCTCCGTACCGTGGGCTGCCCATGTCGTGGCAGCTGCGGAACCCCTGCGAGCGGGCCCAGGTCGAGGCGCTCGGTGCCGAGCTGGGCGTGAGCGACGTCCTCGCCGCGGTGCTCGTGCGCCGCGGCTACGCCGATCCGGGCGGTGCGCGCACGTTCCTCGAGGCCGTGCTGCCCGAGCACGATCCGTTCCTGCTCGGCGACATGCGCGAGGCGTGCGAGGCGATCCGCGCGGCCGTCGCAGCGGGGACGAAGATCTGCGTCCACGGCGACTACGACGCCGATGGCATCTGCGCCACGGCGCTGGCCGTCCTCGTCCTGCGCGAGCTCGGCGCCGACGTCACGTCCCACCTGCCGAGCCGCTTCGAGGAGGGCTACGGGGTTTCGCGCCAAACGCTCGCGCGCTTGGCCGGTGACGGCGTCGGCCTGGTGCTCACCGTGGACTGCGGGATCACCGCGGTCGAGGAGGTCGCGGCCGCGCGGGCCGACGGCCTCGAGGTGATCGTCACCGACCATCACCGCCCCGGCGAGACGCTGCCCGACTGCCCCGTCGTCGGCCCCTACCGCGGCGAATACCCGTTCCGGGAGCTCTGCGGCACCGGGGTGGTCTGGAAGCTCGGTCAGGCGCTGCTCGGCGCGGACTCCGCGGCGCTGGCCCGCCACCTGGACCTGGTCGCGGTTGCAACGGTCGCAGACGTTGTTCCGCTGCTGGACGAGAACCGCGGCCTCGCGGTGGCAGGCCTTCGGCAGCTCGCCCGGACGCAGAAGCCGGGCCTGCAGGAGCTGATGCGCGTTGCGCGCGTCGACCCGGCAGCGGTCGACGCGGGCGCGATCGGCTTCCGGCTCGCGCCGCGGCTGAACGCGGCCGGGCGTCTCGGGAGGCCAGAGGCCGCGCTCGAGCTGCTGCTCAGCGAGGCGCGGGAGCCCGCCGCGCAGCTCGCCGCGCAGCTGGAGGAGCTCAACCGCGACCGCCAGGCCGTGGAGGAGCGGATCCTGCGCGAGGCCGTCGAGGAGATCGAGTCGTGGCCGGAGGCGCAGCAGCGGCATCGCGCCTACGTCGTGGCCGGCGCGGACTGGCACGAGGGCGTGATCGGCATCGTCGCCTCGCGGCTGGTCGAGCGCTACTCGCGGCCGGTCGTCCTGATCGCGGGCACCGACGGCGACTGGAAGGGATCCGGCCGTTCGACCGCGGGCTTCGACCTGCACGAAGGCCTGCGGCGCTGCGCCGCCCACCTAGAGCGCTGGGGCGGCCACGCGGCTGCTGCAGGCCTCTCGATCAAGCCCGAGAACCTGCCGGCCTTCGCCGAACAGTTCGCCGCAATCGGCGACGCGATCCTCGAGGAGGACGACCTCCGGCCGGCGACGCCGGTCGACGCGTTCGTCCACGGCCGCGACCTCACCCTCGAGCTCTGCAACGAGCTCGCGCGGCTCGCGCCGTTCGGTCTCGGCAACCCGAACGTGACGCTGCTTCTGCCAGGGTGCGAGCTTGCAGAGCTCACCGCCGTCGGGGAGGGGAAGCACCTCAAGTTCCGCGTGCGCGCCGACGGCCGCGACTCGGGCAGCGCGATCGCGTTCCGGCTCGGCCGGCGGCTCGAGAGCCTGCGCCGGCCCGGGCACTACGACGTCGCGTTCCGGCTCGAGGCCAACCAGTGGAACGGCACCGTCGCGCCGCAGCTGAACGTAGGCCAGGTGTTCGAGTGTGACGCGCGCTACGTCGAGCTGCGCGAGTGGCTGAAAGGCGAGTGGCGCAAGGACACGCGAGACCCGGCGGCCGCGGCGATCTTCGAGGAGCTCGCGGTCGCGGCAGGTGGGTCGAAGCGGCACCTGCTCGAGTCGGAGCGGTTCCTGGCGCTCCTCAACGAGCCCGGCCTCGCGAAGGCCGCGTAACGGGAGTACCGTTCCCGGCATGAGCATCATCGAGAAGCTGAAGCGGGTCGCGCTGAGGCCGTTCGACCGCGGCGGCGAGAGGGTCGAGAACACCGACGCAATGGCCGCGACTGGCGGCACGAAGACCGACCCGAGCGGTGCGATGCCCCATCACGGGGCTCCGCCGGGCTACATCAAGACCGACGACGGACGGCCGCGGCACTAGCGATGGGACTCCGCGAGAAGCTCAGGCGCTTCCGGCTCCGTGCCTCCGATCGCCCGGCCGAGCTACGTCAAGCCTGACGACGGGCGCCAGCGGCACTGACCGCCGCGAGCTGTGCGCGCGGCCGCGGCCGCCAGCTGCGCTGCTCGCACGCGGCGCAGTCCAGCGCGACCAGCATCCGCGCCAGCCGTGCCGCCTTTCGTTCTTGTCTTCGTCTGCGCATGAGGAGAGATCGTTCGCCTCGCAGGCGTTCCCTCCTGCGACGTGAATTGTGCTCTGCGGCTAGGAAAAACCTCGGGAGTACACTTTTCCCATGACGGTCCTCGAGTCTGCAGAACGGCATCAGGAGCTCATCGATGAGCTGATCGAGTCCGTCGCTGCCTACAACAAGGACGTCGACCGCGACCTGCTGACGCGCGCCTTCCGCTTCGCCGCGGCCGCGCACGGGGGCCAGCAGCGCCGCTCGGGCGAGGACTTCATCCACCACCCTTGGGGCGCCGCCAAGATCTGCGCCGAGCTCCATCTCGACGAGCAGACGATCGCCGCCGCGCTGCTGCACGACGTGGTCGAGGACACCGGCACCGACATCAAGGACGTGCGGGCGGAGTTCGGCGACGAGGTCGCGACGCTCGTCGAGGGCGTCACCAAGCTGACCCGGATCCAGTTCCAGAGCCGCGAGCAGGCGGAGGCCGAGAACTACCGCAAGATGATCGTCGCGATGGCGCAGGACGTGCGCGTCATCCTGATCAAGCTCGCCGACCGGCTGCACAACATGCGGACGATCGAGTATCTCGGCAAGCAGAAGCAGGTGCAGAAGGCCAAGGAGACGCTCGAGGTCTACGCACCGCTGGCCCACCGGCTGGGCATCAACAAGATCAAGTGGGAGCTCGAGGATCTCGCCTTCTCGACGCTGCACCCGCGCAAGTACGAGGAGATCAAGGCGATGGTCAGCGAGCGCCGCGCCGACCGCGAGGAGCACGTGCGCGAGGCGGCGATGACGCTGCAGCGCGAGCTCGAGAAGGTCGACATCCCCGCGGACATCTCGGGGCGCGCGAAGCACTTCTACTCGATCTACGACAAGATGGCCAAGAAGGGCCGCGAGTTCAACGAGATCTACGACCTCACGGCCATGCGCGTGATCGCCGAGCGTGGCGGCGAGGAGGGCACGCGCGACTGCTACGGCGCGCTCGGCCTGATCCACTCGCTCTGGAAGCCGATGCCCGGCCGCTTCAAGGATTACGTCGCGATGCCGAAGCTGAACGGCTACCAGGCGCTGCACACGACGGTGATCGGTCCGGAGGGCCGGCCGCTCGAGATCCAGGTGCGCACGCGCGAGATGCACGAGACGGCCGAATTCGGCGTCGCCGCGCACTGGCTCTACAAGCACGGCCGCGCCGGCGAGTCGCGCGACGACGAGTGGGTGGCGTGGGTGCGTCAGCTGATGGACTGGCAAGAGGACGAGGCCGACCCGCGCGAGTTCATCAAGACCTTCCGCACCGACCTGTTCGAGGACGAGGTCTTCGTCTTCACGCCGAAGGGCGAGGTCAAGGCGCTCCCGGCGGGCTCGACCCCGATCGACTTCGCCTACGCGGTGCACACCGACGTCGGCCACCGGACGGTCGGGGCGAAGATCAACGGCCGCATCGTGCCGCTCCACTACCGGCTCAAGAGCGGCGACTTCGTCGAGATCCTGACCACCAAGAGCGGGCGCGGCCCATCGCGCGACTGGCTGTCGGTGGCCGCCTCGGCGCGGGCGCGGAACAAGATCCGCCAGTGGTTCTCGCGCGAGACGCGCGAGGAGGCCGAGCAGAAGGGCCGCGAGATCCTCGAGACGGCGCTGAAGAAGCAGAAGCTGCCGTACCGGAAGCTGCAGGGCTCCTCGGTGCTCGCACAGGTGATCCGCGAGAGCGGCTTCAAGAAGGCCGAGGACTTCTACCTCGCGCTCGGCAACGGAAAGCTGCAGCCCGGCCAGATCGTCAACAAGGTGATCCAGCGCCTGAAGACCGACGAGGTCGCGCAGGAGGAGGCCGTCCCGCTCAAGGCGCCGAGGGAGCGGCACGTCACGGCGAGCCAGAACTTCGGCATCACCGTCACCGGCGTCGACGACGTGCTGGTGCGTCTGGCGAAGTGCTGCACGCCGCTGCCCGGCGACCCGATCGTCGGCTACGTGTCGATGGGCAAGGGGATAACGATCCACCGGGCGGACTGCTCGAACGTGAAGGCGCTCATGCGCAACCCCGAGCGGTTCACCAACGTCGCGTGGGACGGCGGGGCCTCGCAGAGCTTCCGCGTGCAGATCGCCGTGGACTCCTGGGACCGGCCGCGGCTGCTCGAGGACGTGGCCCGCACGTTCGCCGAGCACGGCGCGAACATCGTCGAGTACGGCGGCCACGTCGAGGACCAGCTCGCAAAGAACTGGTACGTGGCCGAGGTCGGAGACGTGAAGGCGCTGCGCAGCCTGTTGACGGCGCTGCGCAACGTGGACGCGGTCTTTGACGCCTACCGCGTCACCCCCTCCTAGCGCCCTGGCCGGCGGCGGCTCCCGCCGGGCAGAGCCCGGCTCCGCCACCGCCTGACGCCGCTCGCGGCCGATGCTCTCCGGGGCCGTGCTCACGCACTGTCCCCTCCGGCCTCGAACCGCGACCGGCGCGCCAGGACGCCAGGAGACTCGCGTCGCCGGGCTGAGGACTCCCTCGAACGAGGGATCCGCGTGAATCCCCCGTTCGGGGGATCGTCCCTCGAACGAGCGGGGTACCCCATTCGAGGGATGGCGCATTCGGCGTAACCGACTACAACGTGACGTAGGGGAGAGGGGCTTCCCGTGAGAGAGCTTAGGCGCCCGTCCGTTTCGAGGACGGCGGACGGGCGCCCGGCGCGCCCGGTCGGTGGCGGCTGCCCGGGCGCGCCGGGCGCTCTCTTGTTAGCCGATCGCGTGGACGCTCGGCGTGTGGCTGAACGCGGTGCGCGGAACGAGCACCCAGAACCGTCCGCCCGCAACCGGGGCGACGGCGACGACGCGCCCACCGACCACGACGGCCACCGAGCGCGCTCGTGAGGCGCGGCCGCTCACCTGGACGACGGGACCGCTCGCGTGAACCGGGTCGACCTCGTCGACACCGCGGCGTCCCTCGTACGAGTGACCGAGCAGCCCGCGGTCGGGGCCGACGGCGAAGAGCGTCGAGAGTGGCTGGTCGGAGCCGAACAGCGCCAGCTGCCGCCGCAGAGCTGCCTCGCGCCGCTTCTCGAGCCTCGCAGCCGGAACCGTGAGGCGCCGTCCCTTGTCCTTGATGAGGATCACCTCGCCGCCCGCCGGCCGTTTCGCGAGCAGCGAGGCGCCGTCGACGTGCCACGGGATCGGGACGCCGACCGCGTCGGCGATGGTCGGGACGACGTCGATCGTCCGCGCGAGCGTTCGCACCTCGGAGCCGCGGTGCCGGCCCGGCATCTTCACGAACAGCGGCACGTAGGCGATGTCCTCCAGGTTGGTGGGCGAGAGGGGGCGCCGCTTCTCACCGGCGCGGAAGCTGACACCGTGGTCGGCGGCCACGATCACGAGTGCGCGGTCGTAGAGCCCGGTCGCATGGAGCCGCGCCAGCAGCCGGCCGAGCACACGGTCCGCGTAGCCGAGTTGCAGCAGGTGGCGCTGCCAGCCCTGGTCGACCGCCGACTGGTTCGAGTTCCAAACCTCGTCCGGGCCCCAGCCCGGCGCGGGCGGCACGTCGTACCGCTCGCCCGAGGGCAGGTAGCGCCACGGGCTGTGCGGCAGCATCAGGTGCAGGTACCAGAGCGACGGGCGTTCCTGTGGCCGCAGCGAGGCGAGGAAGCGCGGGTCGATCCGGCCGGGGTCGTGATGACCGCTTGCGTCGCGCAGGAAGTTGTCCCACCCGTTCGCGATCGACGGGATCCACCTCGTGAGGTCGTCTGGGAGCAGCTGGTGCAGGTAGACGACGCCTGTGTCCTCGGCGAGCGTGCCGGCGCGGCTGCGGAAGGACCCTTCGAGCCCGGGGCAGAGCGAGGGCGGGCACAGGTGCGTCTCGTCGTCCTCCACGTGCAAATCGGCCGCGCCGCCGAGCAGGGCGAACAGGTTCCGTCGGTGGTCGGCGTAGGTCGGGAACTCGTCCGGGCGCGGGAACTGGCCGGTGAGGATCGCCGGGACGGCGTGCGTCGTCCCCTCGGCAACCGTCGTCGCCCGCGAGAACCACGTCGACTCGGACGCGAGCCGCGCGAAGGCCGGGAAGCGCTTCGCGTCGATCCGGTCGCGCTCGTCGAGCAGCGAGTTCAGCGGCAGCTCGTCGAACGCGACCAGGACGACTGGCGCGCGCGGGCGCTCCGCTGCGGCGTGCGCGTCGCTCGCGACCGAGAGCCGCGACACGTCGGAGTTGAAGAGGAAGAGCGCCAGGAAGAGCAGCGGCGCCGGTGCGAGCACCGTCAGCACGAGCCGCGCCCCGCGCCACCGCAGGTACAGCCACGCGCCCGCCAGGCCGGCCACCGCGGCGCCGAACAGGAGCAGCTCCCCGGGGCCGCCCGCGCTGCGGATCGCCTGCAGCACGAACAGCGCGACCAGCCCCGCGACGAAGAGCGCGTGCACCGCCCAGCGCACCGGCCCCGCGATCCACTCGATCCCGAGCAACAGCGCCGGTGGGACGAACACGAGCACGAGCGCGAAGACGACCGCGTCCCACCGCGTCGATCCGCGCGCCGCGAAGAACTCGCCGTTCTTGCCGAGCAGGTCGAACAGCGGCTGGGCGACCGCGAACGACCAGAGCACGAGCAGGTGCAGGCCGGCCAGCCGCAACGGCAGGGCCTGCCCCTCGGTCATGGGCGCGCGTTGGCGAGGTAGAGCGTGCGCGTTCCGGAGCCGAGCTCCTCGCTGCGCTCGATCTGGAAGCCCTCCCGGAGCGCCCGTTCGAACTCCTCGCGGCCGTACGACTCGTGCACCTCGGCACGCTTGGCCGCGAGCAGCCGCCGCACCATCGGGTCGTCGCGGTCCGCGAACTCGATCACGAGCCTCGCGCCCAGGCTCCGCAGCCAGGCGACGAGCTCGCCGAAGGGCACGTTGCGCCCGATCGCCAGGTGGTGCACGAGCGCGAGGCAGAGCACGAGGTCGGGCCGGCCGCGGTCCTCCAGCCGCCGCCGTTCCACCCCGCGCCAGCCGCGGGCGGGCGACGAGTCCGCCAGGTCCACGACTAGCGGCAGGATCGTCTTGGACCCCTCCGCTCTCAGCGCGCCGTAGAGCTCGCCGACCACGCGCTCGTCGCCGTCGACCGCGACCACGTACTCCGCGTCGAGCGCGCGCGAGAAGCGACCGTCGTTGGCGCCGAGGTCCCAGGCGAGCCGTGCGGCCCCGGCCGAGCGCACGAACCGCTCCTTTCGCTCGGCGTCCTCGTCGGTGTACGGCGCCGCCTCGCGGTAGCCGGCCCACTCGGAGCGCCCGCGCTTCGGCGAGAGCCGCTGGACGAGCTTGCGCAGCCGCCGCACGTTCGCCTGGATCAACTCCTTCCTGAAGCCGGCCGCCTTCAGCTCCGAGCGCACGTCGCGCTCACGGGCCGCGTGCTTGGCTTCGAGCCGGTCGTGCAGGACGACGTGCGTGAGCACGCCCCGGCGGAAGCGCGGCAGGAGCGCCCGCGCCTGGCTCGGCTCGATCCCCTCGAGGCTCCCGCGCAGGAACGGCTGGGGCGCCACGCCCCGGTAGGCCTGAAGCATCAGCGGATAGAGGAAGAGCGCGCAGAACTGGCGGTAGCCGGCCCAGGGCTCGCCCTCGCGCAGCCGCTCGAACGAGCCGACGTCCACGAACACCGGCTCCGACCCCCGCCATTGCACGTTGTACGGCGAGCCGTCCTTCAGCACGAATCCTTCGCTCAGCGCCTCGTCGAGCAGCCCGAGCTGCAGCAGTGCGGCCTCGCGGACCATCTCGAACGGCCACTCGTACGGGTACGAGACGAACGTCAGTCGTTCGTGCCGCAGCACGCCGGGCTCGACCTCCTCGGTGGCGACGATGCGGCCGTCCTCGAGCGCGCGGCGGAAGAAGCGTGCCGACTCGAGCGCGTCCCAGTCCTGCTGCCCGCGTGGCGAGAGCTCGCGCAGCACCTCGCCGTCGGACGAGTACACGACGCGGGCCTCCGGGTCGCGGAAGGAGGCCGGTTCCGGAGTGCGGCTCGGGCTAGGTCTCGTCGTCATCCCTGCGGATGCGCAGGGCTCGCAAGAAGCGCCGCCACGTCAGCTTTGCGGTCACCCCGATGGCCGCCACACCGCCAAGGACGATTTGGAGCAGCATGCTCCCCGAGCCGGCGTCGAGGTAGTTGAGCGGTGCCATGGCGGGATCTTAGTGGCTGCTCACGCCGGAGCGGCAGTAGGGGGAGATCTGCAGCGCGAT
The DNA here is from genome assembly GCA_963719275.1 of uncultured Actinomycetes bacterium. Lineage (GTDB taxonomy): Bacteria > Actinomycetota > Thermoleophilia > Gaiellales > Gaiellaceae > AC-32. The sequence continues at coordinate 106,054 of CAVRBT010000004.1, forward strand.
GCGCTCGAGGAACGCGCGATCGTCGTCGCCGAAGGCCGCCGGTCGGTCGGAGTCGATGTCGATCTCGCCGACGACCCGCCCCTCGTGCGCGATCGGGACGACGATCTCCGAGCGCGTCGACGGGAAGCAGGCGAGGTAGCGCGGGTCGGCGTTCACGTCGTCCACGACCTCGGTCTCCCCACTCGTCGCGGCCGCGCCGCAGACGCCCTGGCCGACCGGGATGCGCACATGCTCTGTCGCCTGCGGCCCCTGCCACGGCCCGAGGACGAGGTCGTCGCCGTCGACCAGGTAGATCCCGATCCACCAGTAGTGGTCGATACGGTCGTGGAGGACGTCGACGACGCCCTGCAGGACCCCTGTGTCCGAGCCGCCGCGGTTGAGGATCCGGTCGACCGCCTCCTGCGCGCCGGTCATCGCTCGAGGTCCCCGCCTTCGAACGCCGCGATCTGGTCGCCGTACCAGTCCGGGATCTCGCAGGCGCGGCGCTCGTCGAGGTCGACGAGCACGAGCGTCTGCGTTGCCGTCACCATCAGCACATCGTCGTTCTCACGATAGGCGGCGCACTCGTAGGTGACGCTCGTCCGCCCGATGCGCGAGACACGGATGAAGACCTCGATCAGCTCGTCGAAGCGCGCCGGAGCGTGGTACTCGATCGTGTTCGCCCGCATCACGAACTCCCGCTCCTGCGGCGTCGTCCGCAGCATGTCGAGGTGCCGGTGGTACTCGACGCGGGCGCTGTCGAAGTACGGCAGGTAGCGGCCGTAGTACACGATGCCCTGGGCGTCGGTGTCGGAGAAGCCGACCCGCGTCAGCGACGAGTACTTGAACGGCGGCTTGCGGTCGGTCTCGCGGCCGAGCTCGAGCGTCACGCGCCCATGCTAAGCGCGGCTTCGCGGTGGAAGCGGCGGAAGCGCTCCGCCGCGCGGGCCGGCGAGCCGGCGGTTGCGGATCCCGCGGAGGACGGCCCAGGCGGCGAGGACGACCAGCACCAGGCCGAACACGCCGAAGGGCACGAGCAGCCACAAGCGGCTGAGCTGGCCCGGGCTCGCACTCTTTCCGTCGCCCGCCGCACCCGGCGAGAAGTCCCGCACCGAGAGCACCTTCGACTTCTTCGCGCCGAGCGGCGCAAGCGTTGCGACCGGCATGAACGAATCGACGAGCCAGCGCCCGCCGCGGACGGGGCGCAGGTAGATGTGGAAGATGATCGGTCCTTGCTTCGTCACGCCTCCGCGCGGGATCAGCTCGAGCTCCAGGCCAACCTCGTCCCGGGTGACGTAGAGGATGTTCCATGGGTGCTTCGTGCCGCGCGCCGGGAACGGGTAGACGGGGATGTTGCCGTGCGCCCACTGCTTGCGGTTGATCCCCGGCCTCATCTCCGGAGCGACCACGTCGAAGGCGGCCCCGGCGTCGGCGCGCTTGACGGCGTGGTTCACGAAGACGTCGATCGAGCGAGTGATCGCGGCTCGGTCGGCCGGGCTCAGGCGCGGTGAGGCCGCCGCGGGAGCGGCGAGCGCCAGTGCGACAACGCCAACGAAGACGAGCCTCATGGGCGAACGGTAGCCGCAGCGTTCACCGGCGGTGACGCAGGTTGCCGATCACGCTGATCGGGAGCGGCGATGGAGCGGCCGCAGCACGCCGTCGAGCTCGGCGGTGACCTGCGCGCAGACCTCGACCGTGGCCTCGACGAAGCCCAGCGCGGCCGGCGAGCGGTAGCGGTCGCGGTGCCAGAAAAGCGAGATCAGGCGCGGCTGCACCGGCATCTCGTCGGCAAACTCGACGATCGCGGTGGAGGGGTCGGTCGCATCGACGGCAAGCCGCGGGATGATCGCGCTGCCGACGCCGGCGCCCACGAGCGCCTGCACGGTGCCGATGATGTCGGAGCGGAAGACGAAGTTCGGCTCGACGCCCTGCGCCCGCAGGGCCGCCTCGACGCGAGGGAGCACGCGACAGGTGACATGGCCGATCAGCGGCAGCTCGGCCACGTCCTCGAGACCCACGGGGCCCTTGCCCGCGAGCGGCGAGTCGGCCGCGACAAGCAGGACGTAGGGGTCGACGAGCACCTGGGTGAAGTCGAATGGGCCCTGACGGAGCGGCATGTCGGCGAAGCTGAGGTCGAGCTCGCCGCGCTCGACGAGCTCGAACAGCGCGGCGTCGGTCGGCGCCTCGCGCGGCAGCACGCGCACGTCGGGCCAGTCGAGCGCGTAGCGGGGCAGCAGCCGTGGGATCACCCGCGCGCCGACGCTCTGGTAGATGCCGAGCCGCAGCGAGCCTGCCTCGCCGTCGGAGAGCGCGCCCAGGTCGGCCTCGGCGGCCTTGATCCGCGCGACGATCGCCTTCGCGTGGCCGAGCAGCACTTCGCCGGCCTCGGTCAGCTCGACCGGGCCGGGGCCACGTGAGCGCTCGACAAGGCGTTGGCCGACGATCCGCTCGAGCGCGGCGATCTGCTCGCTGATGGCCGACTGGACGTAGCCCAGCCGCGTGGCGGCACGGCGGAACGAGCCCTCCTCGGCGACGGCCTCGAGCGCCGCCAGGTGCCGCACCTCGATGCCCGAGACGTGATCGGTGGCCACGGTCATCCGCAGCGTAGCCGATCGTTTAAAGCGATCAGGCCTCGCCGCGGATGACCTGGAGCACCTCGGCCCGCTTGCGCTCCATCAACTCGGGCGTGCGCCCTTCCAGGTTCAGACGCAGCAGCGGTTCCGTGTTCGAGGGCCGGACGTTCATGTGCCAGTCGTCCGCGTCCACCGAGACGCCGTCAAGGTGGCTCACGCGTCCCTCCGGGCCGAAGCGCTCCTCGATCTCACGCAGCTTGGTGGCCACGTCCGGGACCGGCGTGTTCAGCTCGCCGGTGATGAAGTAGCGGTCGCGGAAGGGCCGCAGGATCTCGGACAGCTTCCGGCCGTTCCTCGAGATCCGCTCGAGCATCAGCAGGAACGGGATCACGCCGGAGTCGGCCTGCGTGAAGCCGCGGAAGTAATAGTGGCCCGAGACCTCACCGGCGAAGGCCGCGCCCTCCTCGCGCATCCGCTGCTTGATGAACGCGTGGCCGACGCGGTTCATGAGCGGCACGCCTCCGTGGCTCTCGATCGTCTCCGGCACCGCCCAGCTCGCACGCACGTCGTAGATCACCCTCGCGCCCGGCTCCTTCCCGAGCACCGCCTCGGCGAAGATGGCTGTGGCGAAGTCGCCGGGGACGAACTCGCCGGTGTCGTCGACGAAGAAGCAGCGGTCGGCGTCGCCGTCGAAGGCCACGCCGAAGTCGGCACCCTCGTCGAGCGTCTTGCGAACGATGAACTCGCGGTTCTCGGGCAGCAGCGGGTTCGGCTCGTGGTTCGGGAAGGTCCCGTCCGGCTCGAAGAAGCAGCGCACGACATCGAGCTGTCGGAGGTGCTCGAGGATCGGCGGCAGCATCGCGCCGGCCATGCCGTTCGCCGCGTCGATCACGACCTTCAACGGCCTGATCGCGGACACGTCCACGAACGACAGCACCCGTTCGACGTACGCCGGCCAGACGTCGTACTCCTGGACCTGTCCCGGGGACTGTCCCTGTGTCTGTCCCTGGGAGTCGGCCAGGGCGCGGTCGCGGATCTCCAGCAGGCCCGACTCGCCGCCGACGGGCAGCGCGCCCCCGCGGACGATCTTCATCCCGGTGTACTCCTTCGGATTGTGCGAGGCGGTCACCGCGATGCCGCCGTCGAGGGCCAGCTCGCCGACCGCGAAGTAGACCATCTCCGTGCCGACGAGCCCGAGCTCGAGAACGTCCGTGCCGGCCTCGGCCGCGCCGGCGATCACCGCCTTGGCCATCGACGGCGACGAGATGCGCATGTCGCGCCCGACGGCGATGCGCTTCGGCTCGAAAACCTCCACGAACGCGCGACCGATCGCTCGCGCTCCCGCCTCGTCGAGCTCGGCGCCGTAGATCCCGCGCACGTCGTAGGCCTTGAACACCGTCGGGTCGAGCACAGCGGCCGGATGCTACGGCACGAGCGAGGGCGGCTCCCGACCGCTCTCTTCGTTTTTCCTCTCCGCCACGCCGCTCAATACACGTCCGGGCCTGGAAGCTTCGTGGGGCCTCGGTCGTTTCTACACTTGAGGGATGGAACGCAAGCTGGCCACGGTTCTGTTCGTGGACCTCGTGGATTCGACCGGGCTCGTGACCGGCGCGGATCCGGAGGTCGTGCGCCGTCGTGTCCAAAATTACTTCGAGCGCGTCTCGCGCTGCGTGACCGCGCACGGCGGCATCGTCGAGAAGTTCGCCGGCGACGCCGTGATGGCCGCGTTCGGCATCCCGCAGGCGCACGAGGACGACGCCGAGCGCGCAATTCGCGCGGGCCTCTCGATCCTCGACGAGGTGCACGAGCTCGGGCTGGAGGCGCGCATCGGCGTCGAGTCCGGCGAGGTCGTCGCGGACGACTCCGACTCGACCTTCGCGACCGGGGAGGCGGTGACCGTCGCCGCGCGGCTCGAGCAGTCGGCGGAGCCCGGGCAGCTGTTGATCGGCCCAAGCGCGCACCGGCTCACCCTCGGCCGCATCGAGGTCGACGACGTGGGGCCGGTCGACCTGAAGGGCCTCGGCGACCAGGTGTGGACGTGGAGCGTCCTCGGCGCCAGCGCCGCGCCCGAGCGCCCGCAGACCCAGCAGGCGCCGCTCGTCGGCCGCGACGCCGAGCTCGAGCTGCTGCAGAACACCTACGACCGCGCGCTGCGCGACCGCCGCGCGCACCTGTTCACGATCTACGGCGAGCCCGGAGTGGGCAAAAGCCGCCTCGCGCACGAGTTCAGCCAGGCGCTGGAGGCTTCCACGGTACTCTCCGGCCGCAGCCTGCCCTACGGCGAGGGCGTCACCTACTGGCCGCTCGCCGAGATGGTCAAGTGCGCGGCCGGGATCGTCGACGACGACCCGCTCGACGTCGCGATCGAGAAGCTGCGCGAGTTCTGCGAGGACGAGGTCGTCGCCGATCTCCTCGGCCTCGCATCGGGCGTGCTAGAGGCGGTGCAGGCTGAGCGCAGCCAGCAGGAGATCGCCTGGGCCGGCCGCGAGTGGGCTCAGCGGGTCGCGCAGGAGCAGCCGCTCGTCCTCGTCTTCGAGGACATCCACTGGGCCGAGGAGCCGCTGCTCGAGCTGATCGAGCACCTGGTGACGTGGGTGCGCGAGGCCCCGCTGCTCGTGATCACGCTTGCCCGGCCGGAGCTACTCGACATCCGCCCCGGCTGGGGCGGCGGCCGCTTGCGTGCGACCTCGATCGAGCTGGAGCCGCTCGGGCTGAGCGAGAGCGAGGAGCTCGTCGACGCGCTCACCACCGACGGCGAGCTCACCGGCGACGAGCGCCAGGCGCTGCTCGCGAAGACCGAAGGCAACCCGCTCTTCCTCGAGGAGACGGTGCGAATGCTGTCCGAGGAGGGTTCGGGCGGCATCGGCCGGATCCCGGACACGCTGCAGGCGCTGATCGCCGCGCGCATCGACCGGCTTGCGCCTGACGCGAAGGCGCTGCTGCAGCGCGCGGCCGTGATCGGGCGGGTCTTCTGGGAGGGCGCGCTCGAGCGGCTCTCGCCCGAGCTCGAGTCCCTCGAAGAGACGCTGGACGACCTGCGCCTGCGCGAGTTCGTGCTCGACGAGGAGCGGTCGTCGATTCGCGGCGAGCGCGCGTACAAGTTCAAGCACGTGCTGATCCGCGAGGTCGCGTACGGCGGGCTCTCGAAGTCGGCGCGGGCCGAGCACCACAGGCGCTTCGCCGAGTGGCTGAAGGAGCGCGCGGGGGAGGAGCTGCTCGAGATCCGGGCCTTCCACCTCGACCGCGCGACCGCGCTGCTCGCCGAGCTGGACGGCGCCGCGCCGATGGAGCTGCAGCGGGAAGCGGCCGAGGCGCTGGCCGAGGCCGGGCTGCGGGCCTTCGCTCGTGAGGCGAACCGCACCGCGCGGCAGCACTTCGTCCGCGCGGTGGAGCTCGAGCCGACGACCCGCCGCCGCTACCTGGCCGCGCGGGCGGCCGACCGGCTGAGCGACCTCCCGGCGGTCTCGCGCGAGATGGAGGAGGTGCTCGCGGCCGCGATCCGGGAAGGCGACGGCTGGACGCAGGGCCGGGCGCTCGTCACCCTCGCCGAGGCTGCGGTGATGCGCGAAGGCGACGTCCGCGCCGCCGAGGAGATGGTCGACAACGCACTGGCCGTGCTCGAGCCCGACGACCACTCGGGCCGCTACCGCGCGCTGCGAGCGCGGGCGACGATCGCCTGGATGCGGGGCGACCTCGCGAAGGAGGAGCAGGTGATGCTCGAGGCGCTCGAACTCGCGCGTGCGTCCGGGCACAAGGGCTTCGAGAGCGAGGCCGCCGACGAGCTCGCGAGCGTCTACCTCGCGCGGCTCGAGCTCGACCGCGCCGAGCCGCTGATCGAGCAGGCGATCTTGCTCGCCGAGGAGAGCGGCAGTGCCATGTCGCGGGGGAGGGCGCTCCGCTTCGCCGGCCAGCTGCACCTGTACCGGCGCGAGCTGGACGATGCCGAGGCCGCGCTCGAAGCGGCCCGCGAGCACCTCGCCGAGGCGGGCGCCGCGTGGATGCTCGGCCGTACGCTCAACTTCGCCGGTTGGACCGCGCGGCACAAGGGCGACATCGCACGCTCCGAGCGGCTCTTCCGCGAGTCGATCCGGATCCTCGCCCCACTGGAGGACCGCGCGACGCTGTGCGAGACGCAGCGCTCGCTCGCGGAGCTCCTGCTCTCACAGGGTCGGATCGACGAGGCGGAGCGCTTCGCCCTTGCCGCGCGGGAGACGGTCGGGCCGCACGACGTCACCTCGCACGCCACGACGACGATGTCGCTCGGCCTCGTGCGCACCGCGCAGGGCCGCGACGAGGAGGCCGAGGAGCTACTCCGTCAGGCGTACGACACGCTCGCGGACACCGAGCACCGGAAGCACCAGTGCGAGCTCCTGCAGGCGCTCGTTCAGTTCCTGCGCGACCGCGGCCGCGACGAGGAGGCGGACGAGCTCGAGGCCCGCCGGGACGGCGTCCTGGCCGAGGCCGCCAGCTCGGCCTGAATCGCCTGGTGCGACTCCAGGTCCGGCGACTCCGAGATCACCGTCGCCGGCCGCTTGAACTTCCGTAGAGCCTGCGTCAACGGCTCTGCGCGCAGCGTGCCTTCGCCGTAGGGCAGGTGCTTCGTCTCGTTGCGGTTCGCGTAGGCGATGTCGGAGAAGTGGATGTGGAACGGCGCGTTCGGCTCCATCACCTCGTCTGCTGCCTCGAGCGCGGCCGCGAACGGCTCGACGTCGGTGAAGGCGCCGTCGCTGGTCGCGTGCATGTGCGCGAAGTCGAGGACGGGGCGGACCCAGCCGCAGCGCCGCGAGATCTCGATCACGTCATCGAGGCTTCCGATCTCGCGCACCCGGCCCATCACCTCGACGCCGAACGGGACCGCGCGGCCCTTGCCCTCCAGCCGCTCGCGCAGCTCGCCGAGCTGCTCACAGATCGAGTCGATCGCCTCCTCGCGCGTGCGCTCGAGCAGGAAGCCCGGATGGAAGACGACAACCTCGGCGCCGGCCGCCTTTGCGATCCCGGCAGAGTGGTCGAGCATCCCGATAGCCATGTTCAGCTTCTTTCCACGCTCCGCGTGGCCCATGAAGCCCGCGATCGGCGCGTGCACCGAGAGGATGATCTTGGCCTTGCGCGCGAGCTCGCCGAACCTCGCGGCCCACTCATAGTCCATCCAGAACTTGCCCTCGAAGTCGACCTCGCAGGCGTCGAAGCCGTGCTCCTGCAGAAGCCCGATCGCCGCCTCCGGGCTCTCGCGCGAGGGCACCCGTGCGGGGCCGAAGCGGACCTTTCCCATACGAGGATCGTATGCCGTCCGATGCCCTGGCTACGTTGCGCCCATGGCCAAGCGACCTTCACGCATTGATCTGCTCGAGCTCGACATCGACCTCCGTCTCGCCGACCTTTGGCGGGAGGCGGCCGACATCGGCGAGTGGAATCTCGAGGTTGTCGCGGCGTTCATGCGCGCGGCCTACGGCAAGGGGTACTGCGACGCGCTGACCGAGGACACGCCGGGGAGCCTCTGCGAGGAGCACGGCTACCGGATCCCGGGCAGGCGGGAACCGGCCCCAGAGCCCTCGTAGCAGCCGTACAATCCCGGCGTGGCGAAGAACCCACGCTCGGCTCGCCTCGTCATCGCACTGTCGGTCGCAGCGGTGCTCGCGGTCTTCCTGCTCTATGTCTCGATCGCCGGCGGCCGCACGGCCCAGGTGAAGCCGAGCGAGCTCGCCGGGCACACCGGAACCGTTTCCCTTGTCGGGAAGGTCGTCGGTCCGGTGCACGGCGCGGGGTACGCCAAGCACGGCCTACGCTTCGGGGTCGGCGACATCGGGGGGACGAAAACGGTGTCCGTGGTCTACCGGGGGAGCGTCCCGGACCAGTTCAAGCTCGGCCGGCACGTGGTGGTCAGTGGTCGCTACACGCATGGCGTCTTCGTCGCGAAGGAGGACTCGCTCGTGACGAAGTGCCCCTCGAAGTACGCGCCGAAGAAGACCTAGCCGGCCCGCGTGTGCGGCAGCTCGTCGCATGTGTAGCCCTCGCGGCGCTCCTCGCCGGCTGCGGCGGCAGCGGCTCCAGGCACTCGGAGGCCGTCTGCCGTGGGCAGGCGGAAAAGGTGGCCTCGCATGCGGGCTCCATGCTGCTGCACTACCGCGGCGAAACGGTCTATCCGGCGGACATGTCCTACCTCGGGCTCCAGGGCAGCCTCGACCGCTACGAACGTGCCAGCTGCCCGGTGAGCACGCTCGGCGCGACGCTCCGCCGCGCTCTCACTCTGCGTGAGCGGCAAACGCTTCTCAGCCTGCTCCCGCGCCCCAGTGCGAGCCGCCTCCGCCAGGCCCTCCGCACGGCGTAAGCGGTACGCTGACCCGCGATGTGGCTCGCCGTCGGCGTGTTACTCGCCGTCGCCTGCGTTCTGCTGGTTGCGCGTCCCTTCCTCCGCGACCCGCAGCCCGTGGACGACCGCCTCGACCAGCCCGCTGAGGGCGAGCAGGAGCGAATCGCGCTCGCCGAGGAGCGGGACCGGGCGCTCGCCGCGCTGAAGGAGCTCGAGTTCGACCACCGCACCGGCAAGGTCTCGGACGAGGACTACCGGGCCCAGGTGGGGCCGATGCGCCGCCGCGCGGCGGAGGCCCTGCGCGCCCTCGACCCGGACCCGCGGAAGGCGCGGGTGCGCGCGCGTGGCTAGCTGCACGAACTGCGGCACCGAGCTCCCGGAGAAGAGCCGCTTCTGCCCCGAGTGCGGAACGCGTGTCGAGGCGGAGCCGGGGGAGACCGCGGTGCAGGAGCTGCCGCCGGACGAGACGGGCCAGGTGCCGGTCGAGTACGAGACAGCCAGGCCGCGCTTCTTCGGCGTCTTCCGCCCGGCTCGCGCCCTGACGCCGGCCTGGCACGCGGTCCGCGACACGACCGGCTACGCGCTGGAGTCCGTCTCGGTCCACACGAGCACCCGCAAGCGGCTCTACGAACTCCGGCGCGAACTGGCCGCTCTGACGGCAGAAAGGTCGGAAAGTGCGCGCATTTTGGGCGAAGCCGTGTACGCTGGTGACGACGAAGGGACCGCGTCGGCACGCGCCAGGGTGGCCGAGCTGGACGAGTTGGTCCGCGCGAAGGAGGACGAGATGGAGCAGACAGCCGCCGCTGCCATGGAGCGACTCGAGCGCGCCCATCTCCAGGTGCAGCCGACGCAGGTCGAGCCGCCGGCGCCTGTGCCCGAGCCGTTCCCGGAGCCGAGCCCGCCGCCGCAGCCCGTTCCCGTGCCCGAGCCGACGCCGGAGCCCTCCGAGCCGCCGGGCCCTGCGCACGTCCCCGAGCCGACTCCCTACCCGAGCCCGCCGCCCACGCCGGAGTAACCCCCGCGGGGGCAGGGACGTCTGCCCGACCGCCGAAACTCTCGGTCAATGCGCCTTCGCAGACTCGTGCCGCTCGCCGCGCTGCTCCTCCCAGTCGTGGCGGCACCGGCGAGTGGCGATGTCGCGAGCCGTAAGGCCGAGGTCGACGCGCGGCTGCAGGGGGTGCAGGCGAAGATCTCGTGGGCGCAGGAGCGCGAGCGCACGCTCGCGACGGAGATCGGGTCGGTCAACAGTCAGATCCGCGGTCTCGCCTCCCAGGTGGGCGTCGTCTCCGCCCAGCTCGAGCCGCTCGAGCGCGACCTGCAGCTGCACAAGGAGAAGCTCGCGCGCCTCAACGAGCTCTTCCGATTGCAGACGAGCCGCTACCGCTTCTACCGCAGCGAGTACCGCGCTCTCATCGACCGGCTCGGCAACCGGCTCGTCGACCTCTACGAGCAGGGCGAGCCGAGCTCGCTGGAGGTCCTGTTCGCTGCGAAGAGCTTCAGCGACCTGGTCGACCAGGCGCAGGTCGTCGACTCGCTCGCGACCCAGGACCGGTCGATCGCCGGCCAGGTCGGCAACGCGAGGGAGCGGGTGCGCGTCCAGCGCGAGCACACGAAGAAGTTCCGCTCGCTCGTGGCTGCGGAGCTGCGGACGATCGCCGTGCGCACCAACCAGGTGCGCGCGCTGCGCGACCAGCTGCTCGCGAACGAGAACCGGCTCGCCGCCGCGCGGGCCAACAAGCGCGACGCGCTGCAGAGCGTCAAGGAGACGAAGTCGGAGTTCCTACACGAGGCGGCCGGCCTGCAGCAGGCGAGCGCCGACCTCGCCGCGCAGATCCGCTCGGCGCAGTCGACCTCGTCGTACTCGGCTCCGGGTGACACGACGCCTTCCGCCGCGGGCTTCATCTGGCCGGTGAACGGACCCGTGACGAGCGGGTTCGGCTGGCGCTGGGGGCGGATCCACGAGGGCATCGACATCGGGGCCGGCGACGGAACCCCGATCCGCGCCTCGGCCGCGGGTCGCGTCGTGTACGCCGGGTGGATGTCCGGGTATGGGAACCTCGTCGCGATCGACCACGGCGGCGGGGTCTCGACCGCGTACGGCCACCAGTCCAGCATCGCCGTCGGCCTCGGCCAAATCGTCTCGCAGGGCCAGACGATCGGCTACGTCGGTTGCACCGGCCACTGCTTCGGGCCGCACGTGCACTTCGAGGTGCGGATCAATGGCTCGCCGGTCGACCCGCTCGGCTACCTCTAGCCGGTTCAAACGACGCGGAAACGGGCACTGAGCGAGACAAAGGGAGGCTCCTCCGAATGCTCGCTCTGCTGCTCGTCCTGCTGCTCGCACTGATCCTGTTCGGGATCGGCTTCGCGGTGAAGTTCCTGTGGGTCATCGCCGCGGTCGTGCTCGCACTCTGGCTGATCGGCTTCCTCGCCCGCAGTGCGGACGCCCGCTGGTACCGCTGGCGCTAGATCAGGCCGAAGGTCTGGGCCAGCAGGAAGACATTCAGCGCTGAGATCAAGGCGGCGACGCCGCACGCGACGGCCGTCGTCGTCTTCCGGTTCACGAGGGGGCCCATGAGCTCATGGCGGCTCGTGAACCAGACAAGGGGGATCAGCGCAAACGGGATCCCGAACGAGAGCACGACCTGGCTGATAACGAGCGTGCGCGATGGATCGAGGCCGATCGCGGCTACAAGGAGCGCCGGCAGCATCGTCACCAGCCGCCGGACGAAAATCGGGATCTGGCGGTCGATAAAGCCCTGCATCACGACCTGACCGGAGAGCGTGCCCACGGTCGAGCTCGAGAGCCCGGACGCGAGCAGGGCGAGGGCGAAGAGCGTGCTCGAGGCGCCGCCGAGGAGCGGCTCCAGCGTCCTGTGCGCGGTCTCCAGCGAGGCGATGTCGAACAGGCCAGACTCGAAGAACACGCTCGCCGCCACCACCAGCATCGCCATGTTGATCAGGCCCGCGATCGACATGGCGACGATCACGTCGACCTTCGTGTAGCGGTAGATGCGGCGAGCCTCGTCATCGTTCTGGGGCACGACGCGGTTCTGAGTGAGCGCGGAGTGCAGGTAGATGACGTGCGGCATCACGGTCGCGCCGAGGATCCCGACGGCCAGCAGCAGCGACTCACCACCGGCGAACTGCGGCTTGACCGCGTGCAGCGCGACCGTCCCGAGCGGCGGGTGGGCGAGCCACACCTCGGTGAGGTAACAGACGCCGATGGCGGCCACGAAGCCGGCGATCACGGCCTCGAAGGTGCGCAGCCCGATGCGCTGCAGGCCCAGGATCCCGAAGGTCACGATTCCGGTGAGGACCGCCGCCGGGAAGAGGTCCATCCCGAACAGCAGGTGGAACCCGAGCGCCGCGCCGAGGAACTCGGCCAGGTCGGTCGCCATCGCGATCAGCTCGGCCTGGATCCAGAGCCCGAACGAGGTGCGGCGCGAGAAGCGCTCGCGGCAAACCTCGGGGAGGTTGCGTCCCGTGGCAATTCCGAGCTTGGCCGACAGCGTCTGGATCAGCATCGCCATCAGGTTGGAAGCGAGGATCACCCAGCAGAGCGTGTAGCCGAACTTCGAGCCTCCGGCGATGTTCGTTGCGAAGTTACCGGGGTCGATGTAGGCGACGCACGCGACGAACGCGGGCCCGAGGAACGGAAGGATGCGCCAGCTGCGCGGGTAGCCGCGCAGCGCGTCCTCGGCCGCCCGTACGTTGCCGGCGGTGACCGCACCTGACCGTGTCGCCATCACGGTCTGAGTGTAGCCAGAGTTTAGGCTTGCCTAAACTTTTGCGAGCCGCAGGTCGGGCAGGTTGCGCCAGCGGCCGTCCACGTCGAAGCCGTAGCCGACGAAGAACTCGTCGGGGACGGTGAAGCCGACGTAGTCGACCGGCAGGTCCTCGACCAGACGGCGGTACGGCCGGTCGAGCAACGCGGCGATCCGGAAGCTCGCCGGGTTCCGCAGCTCGAGCAACTTGCGCAGGTAGTTGAGTGTCAGACCCGTGTCGACGACGTCCTCGACGAGCAGCACGTCGAGTCCCGTGACGGGGATCGCGCAGTCCTTCAGCAGCCGTACGCGCGAGTGACCGCCGGTGTCGGCGCCGTTGTAGCCGGTCAGCTCGACGAAGTCGATCTGGTGCGAGAGCGAGATCGCGCGCGAAAGGTCCGTGAGGAAGACGAAGCTCGCCTTCAGCAGCGAGACGAGCAGGAGCTCGCGGCCCTCGTAGTCGCGCGAGATCTCCGCGCCCAGCTCCTCGACTCGCCTGCGCAGCTCGTCCGCGCTGAGGAAAACCTCTCCGACGCGCGCGTCCGGTCCTAAGGCGTCGCTTGCGATGCCGACCTCAGGTCGTGCGGGCTTTGCCCGCGCGTCCGTCTGCGGTGGTGGCCAGTTGTCGAATGCATGTGTCGGAACGCGTTGCCTATGACGCCAGGTCGAGGCGGTAGCGCTGGGCCAGCCGCTCGATGTCGCGCTTGTAGAAGAGCTTCACGCGCACCTCGGGGTAGCGCTCGCGCAGCTTCCGCAGCTTGCGGTTCTTGCGCGTCACCAGCCGCTGCTTCATCACCGTGATCTCGAGGTAGAGGTTCTGCTCGGGGAGGAAGAAATCGGGCGTGAAGGCCTCGACGATGCGACCATCTTCGCCCTCCTCGAGCACGAATGTGCGCGGCTCGTACTCCCAGGGGACGCCGTAGAAGTCGAGAACCTTGGCGCACTCGCGCTCGGCCTCGTTTTGGAACCTCGGCGGCTCCTTCGCGGAATCCGCCTGGAAATCGCCGATTTCTCCCAACGGCATGCAGGGTAGCAGCGAGTGCGGACGCGGCCTTTCGACCGGACGTGATACAAGGCGCGCCCGGAATGGCGCGGCTCCGGTTCACCCCCAGAAGACCGAGTTCTTCGACCTCTTCGCGGAGGCGTCCGCGAACGCGCGTCGAGATCGCGCGCCTGCTCGTCGACCTGCTCGACCGATTCCCGGACGACGGCGCGGGCCTGATCGCGCAGATCAAGGAGTGTGAGCACGAGGGCGACCGGCTCACGCACGAGGTCGTGAACCTGCTGAACCGCACGTTCGTCACCCCCTTCGACCGCGACGACATGTACCGGCTCGCGGGCGCGATCGACGACATCTGCGACCACGTCGACGAGGCGGCCGACAACCTCGGCTCGTGGGGCGTGGAGCGCGTGCCGGCCAAGGCGCGCTCGCAGGCGGAGGTGATCCTCAAGGCGGCGACGCAGCTCGACCAGGCGGTGCGCCGGCTCGAGGGCTTCAAGGACTCCAGCACCCAGCTAGCCGCGCTGCGCGAGCTCGAGGACGAGGGTGACCAGCTGGAGCGCGACGCCGTGGCGGAGCTTTTCGCCACGACCGACGACGCGAAGGTGATCATCCGCTGGAAGGACATCCACGAGCGGCTGGAGGAAGCCGTCGACGCGCTCGAGAACGCCGCCGACGTGCTCGAGGCAATCCTGGTCAAGAACCGCTAGCCGGATGAATGCGTCCTGCTCGTCGTAGGTCGTCTTCGCCCTCGAGCTTCGACTTCACGAACGGGTTCCACGACACGGCGAACGCCGTCGCGACCTCGGTCTCGACGCGGGCCTCTCGCCGCGCCTGGCCGTGCTCGTCGCGGCGGTGGCGAACCTCGCCGGCGCCTTCGTCACGACTGCGGTCGCGAAGACGGTCGGCAAGGGAATCATCGACACCGGCCTCGCCAACGAGAAGACGGTGCTCGCGGCGCTGATCGGGGCGATCACCTGGAACCTGATCACGTGGTGGCTTGGGTTGCCGTCGAGCTCGTCGCACGCGCTGATCGGCGGGCTCGTCGGCGCGGCGATCGCGCAGTCGGGCCTCGAGGGGGTGCAGTGGCACGGGCTCCTGCACGACGTGGCCATCCGGCCGTGACGGCGCCGGTGATCGCGTTCGCCGGCGCGTACCTGCTCCTGCTCTGATCTACTGGCTCTTCGTCTGGCTGACGCCGGGTTAGCGAACCGCAGCTTCGTTAGCGCTCGCGTCCGGGACGTGGGTCGCGTTCACGCACGGCGCGAACGACGCGCAGAAGACGATGGGCGTGATCGCGCTCGCCCTCTTCGAGGCCGGGCACATCTCGCACTTCTACAACCCGACCTGGGTGATCGTGGCCGCGGGCCTGGCGATCGCGGCCGGAACCTACGTCGGTGGCTGGCGGATCATGCGGACCCTAGGGCGGCGCGTGTTCAGCATGGAGCCGGCGAGCGGTTCTCCTCGCAGGTCACGGCCGGCCTGACGATCTACACCGCCACGCGCCTGGGCTACCCGCTCTCGACGACGCACGTGGTCTCCGGCTCGGTGATGGGCTCGGGGGCTACGAAGCGCCTCTCGGCCGTCCGCTGGGGCATCGCCGGCAACATCGTCATGGCGTGGATCCTGACGATTCCGGCCGCGGCGCTCGTGGCCGCGTCGCTCTACTGGCCCGTCCAGGGCATCTTCTAGCTCCGGCGCCTGCAACCGGTTTGCAGCCGGCCTGCTGCCGCGTCCTCGTCCGGTTGGCATCAGGACGAGAAAGGAGCACCACCAATGACAAAGCTGGCGATCATCGGAACCGTCGTAACCGTCGGCGCGCTGGGCCTCGTCGGCCAGGCGCTCGCAAAGCCCACCGAATACGTCAAGCCGCTTCCGGCGGTGACCCTGGAGCAGGGGCAATCCGAGCGGTTCGCCGTCTCGACACCCGTTCAGCAGGCGGCGAGCGGCATGACTGCCGCCGAGTACCACGCGCTGATGGCGCGCAGCGAGGCCCTCAACCGGAAGTACGGCCTCGGGACCGCGGCGCTGACGCTCGAGCGCGGGTCGGACGAGCGCTTCTCGGTCGACAATCCGACGAGGGGCGACCTGATCGCGTCGACTGAGACGGAAACCTCCACCGGGTTCGCGTGGGACGACGCTGGGATCGGTGCGGGCGTGCTGCTGGCAGTGATGGCATTCGCCACGCTGGGCGTTCTGGGGGCACGGCACCACGGCCGCCTCGGTACCTCGTAGTCACCATCGCGTCACGCAGAACGGGCCCCGAGCGGGGCCCGTTCTGTGTCGTCCTGCCTACGACTGGGCTGCTGCCGGTGTGCTGCCGGGCTGCTACCGCCGGCTGGTCTTGTTGGCGAAGGAGCGAATGAACCGACGAACGAAAGGAGAAGCCATGATTCACGACCAGGATCCCCACATTCGACTCCAGTTCGCCCGAGACCGGGCCGAGCGGCTGGCGGAGGAGATGCGCCGCTCGCGAGGGCTTACGCCCGACGAGGTCGGCTACCCGCGGCTGGGCCCGACTCGGGTCCGCGCTCGCCGGCCGGGTCGGGCACGCCTTCGTCGGCGCAGGCACGTGCCGGCGTACCAGGCGTGAGGCTGCCACAGCCGCGCGCCGGGCAACGTCCGGCGCGCGGCTGCCTGTCGCTGGCCTACGCAGCGTAACGCCGACCACGTGACGTCGATGCGCCGCCGCCACACGACGCGCTTCCGTTGTCCTCCCGGTTGTCATCAATGACGGCGACCGCGAATGCGTTGCCGTCCGTCCAGGTCGAGCGTGCGGCGTCCTGCACCGATCACGCATCCTCGCGCTGATGGTGCGTCCGGGCCTGGGTAGGGTGTCGAGGTCGCCTCCCGTCGGCTCATCCGTCGGCTTGCGGCCGGCGGATCCGTGTCGCACTCGCCCTGGACGACACCCACTGTCGCTGGTCGGCTTCCATCGACTCTCTACACCGGGCCAGCGGTCCTTGCGCATCGACCACGCAAGTCGCCGGGAGTTGCAACTCGTCTCGAATCTGACCTCCAGCACCACCAATCCGAGCGTTGTGTCTCAGGCCGAGGCCTCGGGGATGGTGTCAGCATTCGTTCAGCCCGCCTGGCGTCAGCCGGGCTCGCCCGGCCATCACCGTGTCCCCCTTCTCTTCGTAGAGCTCGAGCCCGGCGCGGAAGGCTGCCGCAGCCTTCTGCGGGCTCTCCGGCCAGCGCCAGGACGTCGCCGAGGTCGAGTAGCGCATCCGCATGGTGGCGGAGGAAGTCCGTCTGCGCCACCAGCTCGACGGCTTCCCGCGCGAGGGTCTCGGCCTCCGCGGCCTGGCCGCGCTGGGCGAGCAGCTTGGCTGCGACTCCTCGCCATTCGACCTGCGCCGAGAGATCGTCGGCGGCCGCCGCGCTTCGGCTCGCGCGGCAGAATTGCGCCGCCTCCTCGTACCGTCCCTGTGCGTAGACCGCGTGGGCGAGCATCGCCGCGGTCGACGCGAAGAGCGCCTTCTCGCCCAGCTCGTCGAGGCGCTCGTACGCGGTGCGGAGACGTTCCTCGGCCGCTGCCGGCTCGCCGGCGAGGAGCTCCACCGTCGCGTCGTGATGCGCAAGCGCCACGGTGTAGATCCGGCCGAGCTCTCCGAGCAGCGTGTTGGCCTCCCGCACAAGCGCGCGGGCGGTCTCGAAATCGCCCTGCATGGCGTAGAGGGACGCGAACGGCGGCAGCATCTGCGCCGTCGCCAACGGGCTGCCCTCGACTTCTTCCCGAATCTCGGCGCAGGTGGCGATCGCGTCCGCGACCGGTGTCGGGCCGACCGGTGCCGCCGAGGCTCTCCACGCGAGGATCTCGAAGAGCTCCAGCTCGTCCTCGGCGAGGCGAGCGAGGTCGGCCGCGCGCTGCCAGCCTTCGTCCGCCTTGGCCGCCTGGCCGTGGATCCAGTCGACTGTCGCCTCCAGGCACCAAGCCCGGCTCTGGCCGCGCGCGTCCCCGTGCGCTTCGAAGACCCGCAAGGCGTCCTGCACCACTCGATCAGGCTCGTCGATTGCACCCTCGGCCTGGAGCCGCACGAACTGCTGCTCGAGCCGAGCGCGGGCCTCGAGCAGCGCATCGCCGCCGGCTCGGTCGATCGCCTCGGTGAGGACGCCGTCCGCTTCGCTGAAGCGGCCGGCTTCGAAGAGCGCGGTGCCGAGAGTCGGCAGGAGGCTGACACGAGACGGCTCGTCCGCCGGCAGAAGCGACACGGCGCGCCCCAGCAGGTTTGCAGCTGCGTCGGGATCCCCTCCGAGCAGGACCTTGTGCGCAGCCGCATCGAGCCGAGCCTGCGCCTCCCGGGCCAAGTCCCACTCCCGTTCGCCGACCAGGCCGAGCTGCGACCTCGCGCGGAACGCCTGCTCGAGGTGGTGCCCAATGACCTCGTCCTCGCTGCCCGGGCCCTCGCGCAGCCGGTCGGCGAGCCGCTCGTGGAGGTCTGCGCAGACTTCCTTCGGCAGACCTTCGTAGACCGCCTCGCGGATCAGCACGTGGCTGAAGCGGAAGCCGTCCTCGCCTGCGAACACGGAAGGGTCGGGCTCGATCAGCTGCCGCCGGACGAGCGCCATCAGGTCGCGCCCGAGCGACTCGCGGGCCTCCTCGGGGAGCAGCTCCGCGACGACGCTCCAGCGGAAGTTGCGGCCCTCGACCGACGCGTGCTCCAGCACTCTGCGCTCGCCGGGGTCGAGGCTCGCAACACGCGCGGTGAGCACGGCTTGCACGTTGGGCGGCAGGTGCTCGGCACCGCATTCCGTGCGCGTCGCCACGAGCTGCTCGAGGAAGAGCGGGTTGCCCTCGGCCGTCCGGACGATCCTCGCCTCCTCGGGCGGCTCGATCTCGCCCTCGCCGATCGCGTGCACCAACTCGCGCGCCTCCGGCTCCGCCAAGGCCTCCAAGGCGACCACCTCGCCGGCCGCCCAGGACGGGCGCGTCTCGAACAGCTCGCCCCGCGCGAGGCAGAGGATCAGGATCGGCGTGTCGGCAGAGAAACCGGCGAGGTACTCGAGCAGGTCGAGCAGCAGCGGTTCGCCCCAGTGGAGGTCGTCGACGATCGCGACCAGCGGGCGTTCGGCGGCAACGGACTCGAACAGGCGGCGGATCGCCCAGAACGTCTCCTCGGCCGGGGCGGTGTCCCGGTCGAGGCCCATCGTCGCCCGTACGCGTCGCCCCACCAGCTCCGCGTCGCCGTCGACCAGCTCTGCGATGCGCCGGTCCGGCTCGCGGCCGACGAGCCCCTGCAGGATCTCGGCCAGCGCGTGGTACGTGATCGCCTCGCCGTAGGAGAGGCAGCGTCCTACTGCCACAGTCGCCGAGCCCTGGAGCTCGCTTACGAACTCCTCGGCGAGTCGCGACTTGCCCATGCCGGCCGGCCCGACGATCGTGCAGAGCAGGCACGAGCGCTCGTCGCGGACGCGCGCCAGGGCGTTCCGCAGCTCCTCGAGCTGGTGCTCGCGGCCGACGAACGGCACCTGGTGCCGGTGCGAGAGTGGCTCGGCCGACGATAGATCGAGCAGCCGCCACGCCGAGACGAGCGCCTTGCGGCCTTTCACCGCGAGCGGCTCGAGCGGCTCGGCGTCGACGATGTCCTCGACCAGGCGGAAGGTCCGCTCGCCGAGGAGGATCTCGCCCTCGTTCGCGTGCTGCTCGAGGCGTGCGGCCACGTTCACCGAGTCCCCGGTGGCGAACATCTCGCGCCGCGAGCCGGCACCGACGAACACGTCGCCGGAGTTGACGCCGATCTTGATCCCGAGCTCGATCCCGTGCGTGCGCCGCAGCTCGTCGCACAGCTCGGAAACCGCATCGCGCAGCTCAATCGCGGCGCGCACGGCCCGCTGAGCATCGTCCTCGTGCACCTCCGTCAGGCCGAAGAAGCCGACGATCGCGTCGCCGATGAACTTCTCGACGGTCCCGCCGTGGCGTTCGAGGATCTTGGTCGCAGTCTCGGAGTAGCGCTCGAGAATCCGGTGCACCGACTCCGGGTCGAGCTGCTCGCCGAGCGCCGTCGACTCGACGACGTCGGCAAAGACGACCGTCGCCGGGCGCCGCGCCCTGATCGGCTCCGCCGCCTCCAGCGGCGCCGTCGCTGGCTGCGCCGCCACAGCCGCGACGTGCTCCAGGGCGGGGTCGTGGCTCAGCATCCGGCGCTCGAGCTCGCGCAGCTCCGCACCCGGCTCGAGGCCGAGCTCCTCGTCCAGCAGCGTTCGCGTCTCGCGGTAGACCTCGAGGGCTTCCGCCTGGCGGCCGGCGGCGTAGAGGCCGCGCATCAGCTGCGCGCGCAGCCGCTCGCGGAACGGGTGCTCGGCCACGAGGGCGCGCAGCTCGGCAACGATCTCGCGCTCGCGGCCACGGGCGAGATCCGCCTCGACGCGGTCCTCCAGCACCTGCAGGCGCGCCTCCTCGAGCCGCTCGGCCTCGCGGCGCAGCGCGTCCGCGGAAAGCCCGCCGAGCGCCGGCCCGCGCCACAGCGCGAGCGCGTCGCCCAGCAGCGAGGCCGCGCGTTCCCACTCGGCCGCGCTCAGCGCCGTACGACCCTCGTCCGCGAGCCGCTCGAACTGCGTCAGGTCGAGGCGATCGCCGTCCAGCCTGAGGGCGTAGCCGCCCGACCTGCTCTCGATCGCTCCCGGCGTCAGCAAGCGCCGCAACCGCGAGACGTAGACCTGGACGGTCTTGGCCGCGGTCTCGGGCGGCTGCTCCCAGAGCTCGTCCACCAAACGCTCCAGCGGAACCGTCTCTCCGGCCCGCAGCAGCAGGGATCCGAGCACGGTCTGCTGCCTGGTGCCGCCGAGCGCAAGGGGATGCCCGCTCGCATCGAGCACCTCGAGCGACCCCAGGACCCGGTACTCCATCGCTCCTCCAGAAGAGACTCTGCGCTCGACCGTACCACCGAAAACCCGCTGCTACCAGGCATTGCGGGGCTCTACACTGCGCCCATGCCGCAGGGTCGAAACGGCGCGTTCACGATCGCCCAGATCTCGGACATCCACTGCGGGGGGCCGGACTTCGTCCCGAACCTGATGGAGCGCGCGGTCGCGGAGATCAACGACATGAACCCGGACCTGGTCATCTGCTCTGGCGATCTCACCACCTTCGGCTTCAAGCACGAGTACGCGATGGCCAAGGGGTACCTCGACCGGATCGAGTGCGACGCGCTCGTCGTGATCCCGGGCAACCACGACTCCCGCAACGTCGGCTACGTGCACTTCGAGGACATGTTCGGCGAGCGCAACTCGGTGATGCGGCTCGGCGGCGTGACCGTCGTCGCGGTCGATTCCACCGAGCCCGACCTTGACCACGGCCAGATCGGCCGGGGCCGCTACCGCTGGATCGAGGAGCAGTTCTCGGGCGACGCCGACCTGCGCATCTTCGTGCTCCACCACCACCTGCTGCCGGTCCCCGGGACGGGTCGCGAGCGCAACGTGGTCTACGACGCGGGCGACTGCATCGAGTGCCTGCAGCGCGCGGGAGTCGACCTCGTCCTCTCCGGCCACAAGCACGTGCCCTACGCGTGGCGGCTCGAGAACCTGTTCGTCGTCAACGCCGGCACGGTCTCCTCGCAGCGCCTTCGCGGCAAGACGCGCCCCTGTTACAACGTGATCGAGGTCAGCGACCACCACGTGGACGTCTGGCGTAAGTACCCGTTCCACGGGCAGGAGCGGATCATCCAGTTCTCCACGGAGACCCGCGCGTTCGAGAAGTACACGACCCGGATCGAGGACGAGGTCACGGCGAGGACCTGATGCGCGCGCTCGCGGTATGCGACGGAGAGCACTACGCACCCGTGGTGCGCGACGCGCTGGCGGCGCTGCCGTACGAGGTCGCGGGGCTCTGGCTCGCAGGCGGCGGCGAGAAGCTCCTTGGGGGCGACGACTACGGCGTGCCCGTGGTGAGCTCGCTCGAGGGCGGGATCGCGCAGCTGGAGCCGGAGGTCGTGGTCGATCTCTCCGACGAGCCGGTGCTCGGGCCGCGCGAGCGGTTGCGCGTCGCGAGCCGCGTGCTCGCGCAGGGGCTGCCCTACGTCGGGCCGGACTTCCGCTTCGACCCGCCGGAGCTCGCGCCGTTTCCGCGGCCGTCGCTGTCGGTGATCGGGACGGGCAAGCGCGTCGGCAAGACTGCGGTCACCGGACACGTAGCGCGGCTGCTCGCCCGCGACCGCGACGTCGTCGTGGTGGCGATGGGGCGCGGCGGCCCCCCCGAGCCGGAGGTCGCCGAGGTCGTGCCGACGCTGGAACGCCTGCTCGAGCTCTCGCGTGCGGGCCGTCACGCCGCCTCGGACTACCTCGAGACGGCGGCGCTCGCCGGTGTCGTCACGATCGGCTGCCGACGCTGCGGCGGGGGCCTCGCAGGCTCGCCGGGCGAGTCGAACGTGCTCGCGGGCGCCGCGCTGGCCGCGGAGCGCGAGCCCGACCTTGTGATCTTTGACGGCAGCGGCGCTGCGATCCCGCCTGTCGACACCGGTGCGCGCGTCCTCATCACCGGCGCGGCGCAGCCGGCGGAGGTCTCGACCGGGTACCTGAACGCCTACCGGATCCTCGTATCCGACCTCGTCGTCGTCACGGGCGGGCTCGACGAGCGGTTGGTCGAGGCGATCCACGACGTGAAGGAGCTGCCGGTGGTAGCGGTCGAGCTGCGGCCACGCCCGGTCACGCCCGTCGCGGGCAGGCGCGTCGCGTATTTCTCGACCGCGCCCGCCGAGGCGCACACTGAGATCGAGCGGCACCTGCGCGAGGAGCACGGCGCCGAGGTCGTGCTCGTCTCGGGGAGCTTGGCCCGGCGCGATGCCCTGAGCGAGGAGCTCGCGCGCGTCGACGCCGAGCTCTACCTCGTCGAGATCAAGGCGGCCGCGATCGACGTCGTCGCCGAAGTGGCGCTCGAGCGCGGGGTGGACATCGCGTTTGCGGACAACGAGCTCGTCCCGGTCGGCGTGCACGACCTCGACGTCGAGCTCGTACGGCTCGCGGACGCGGCCGCAGCGAAGGAGGTGGTGCCGAGGTGACCGACCGACGCTACCGCCAGCCGCTGCCGCTCGGCGGCGAGGACGGCCTGCCGTTCTCAAAAGGCCTGATGGCGCGCTCGTTGATCGCCGCCGGCCTCACAGCCGATCGCGCGTACGAGCTCGCGCTCGCCCTCGAGGCCGACCTCGCGAAGAGCGACCGGCAGTCGGTCTCGCTGGCCCGGCTCGAGGAGCTCGCGCACGAGTCGCTCGGCCCGGAGGCCGGCTCCGTGGCGATGCGCCGTCTCCGCCGCTACCAGGATCTCTACGACCTGGACCTGCCGATCATCCTGCTCGTCGGCGGCGGGACCGGCACCGGCAAGTCGTCGGTGGCCACCGACGTCGCGTACCGCCTCGGAATCACGCGCGTCACCTCGACCGACTTCGTCCGCCAGACCATGCGTGCGTTCTTCTCGCGCGAGTTCATGCCCGCCATCCACTACTCGAGCTTCGAGGCCGGCCGAGCGACGGCGGACGAGGATGACGAAATCGGCAAGGCGGTGGTGGACGGGTTCCTCGAGCAGACGCGCGACGTCCTCGTGGGCGTGGCCGCCTCGATCGACCGCGCGCTGCAGGAGGGGTGGTCGATGGTGCTCGAAGGCGTCCATCTCGTCCCCGGAATGCTCCCGCCGATCGAGAACGCGCTCGTCGTTCAGTGCGTGCTCGCCATCAACGACACGGAGGCGCACGCGAGTCATTTCTGGATCCGCGACACCGACTCGGAAGGCATGCGACCGTACGAGAAGTACCTCGAGTGCTTCGACGACATCCGGCTCGTCCAGGAGTACATCCTCGGACGGGCGCAGCGGCATGAGGTGCCCGTAATCGAGAACGCGAACATCGAAGACGCCGTCGTCGAGGTGATGGAGCTCGTCCTGAACGCGGCCAAGCCGTTGCAGGTGAGCGGATGACGCAGACCGCGCCCGAGACCCGCAGTGACCCGGTCGGCCCCGACGCGCGCTTCTGCCTGTGCGAGAGCTTCGCGCGCACGACCGAGCGGGCGGCGCTCGCGGGGGCCCGCTGGCTGGGCCGGGCCGAGCAGGAGACGGCCGAGGACGACGCGGCGACGGCGATGCGGCTCGCGCTCGAGCAGCTGCCCATCGACGGCAAGGTCGTCATCGGCCCGGGCGAGGAGGGCGGCCAGCTGGCCGGCGGCGCCCGCCTGGGCGCGGGCGGGATGGAAGTCGACCTCGCGCTCGACCCGCTCGAGGGCCGCGGCGTGGTCGCGCGCGGTGGCTACGGCGCCATGTCGATGGTCGCGGTCGGCGACCCCGGGTCGTTCCAGCGCCTGCCGGACATGTACATGCGCAAGATGGCCGTGGGCCCGAAGGCGCGGGGCTCGATCGACCTCAAGAAGCCGGTCGGCGACAACATCCGCGCGATTGCCGACGCGTTCGGCCGCATGGTCAACGACGTCACCACGATCGTGCTCGACCGGCCGCGCCACCACGACCTGATCGAGGAGATCCGGGCCGCGGGCGCGCGCATCAAGCTGATCCAGGACGGCGACGTCACCGCGTCGATCTCCGCCGCCATCCGCGGCACCAACGACCACCTCGCGATCGGGATCGGCGGCACGCGGCAGGCGGTGCTGACCGCGGCCGCGCTGCGCTGCCTCGGCGGCGAGCTCCAGGCGCAGCTCTGGCCGACCTCCCGCAGCGAGGTCGAGGCCGCGCGCGAGGCCGGCGTGGACGACCTCGAGCGCCTGTTCACGATCGAAGACCTGGCGTCAGGCGAGGTGATCGTCGTCGCCACTGGCGTGTCGAACGGCGACCTCCTGCGCGGCGTGCGCTTTCTCGCCGACAGCGCGCGGACGCACTCGCTGGTGATGTGCACGCGATGCAACTGGGTGCGCTTCGTCGACGGCATCCACTTCTTCGCCCGCGAGCGGCGCGAGGAAGTTCGCCTGCTCGGCTACTGATGGCGGGGGTGGTTGCGGGGAGCTGTCTCTGCGGCGGCGTGCGCTTCGAGGTCGAGCTGCCGTTCCTGCGGGCGAACCACTGCCACTGCTCGTTCTGCCGCAAGCACTCCGGCACGTTCGGGTTGACGCAGGGCCGCGTGCCGCGCGAGCGGTTCCGGCTACTTGCCGGCGAAGAACTGCTGCGCGTCCACCGGCCGGAGGGCGGGACGGCGGTGAAGGTCTTCTGCTCCAAGTGCGGGTCGTCGCTCTTCGGTGGCCACTGGCCGGAGGGCGACGAGGTCTCGATCCGCCTGGGCTCGCTCGACGGCGACCCCGGGATCCGGCCCCAGTACCACTCGTTCGTCGACTCGCGCGCGCCGTGGGACGAGCTCCCCGAGGACGGCCTGCCTCGATACGCTGGGGCCCCATGACGCGCGACGACGTGATCGAGGCGCTGCGCTCCGTCGAGGATCCCGAGCTCGGGATGGACATCGTCGAGCTCGGCCTGCTCTACGACGCCGAGGTGCAGGGCCCGCGGGTGAAGGTGCTCTACAGCCTCACCTCGATCGGCTGCCCGGCCGGGCCGCTGATCCAGCAGAACATCGAGGAAGTCGTGCGCTCGCTTCCCGGCGTCGAGGACGTCGAGACCGAGCTCACCTGGGACCCGCCCTGGACGCCGGACAAGATGTCCGAAGACGCTAAGTTCATCCTCGGTTTCGGCTAGGGAATCGGGTCGGGCCGTGTTCGGGTCGGCGGTCGCGGACCACGGGCTCGACCTCGATCTGACGAAGCCTGGCCGTGGGATGGAGCTCGTGCTCTGGACGGAGGACGCGGACGCGACATTCGCACGGCTGGTAGCCGCGGGGGCGCGTCCGCTCTCCGAGCCGCACGACTGGCTGCAGTCCCTGCGCGTCGCCTGGGTCGCCGACCCGGACGGCAACCCGATCGAGCTCGTCCAGCGCCGAGTCTGAGACTCGACCTTCGGCCAGGTCGCATTCCGAAAGCGGGGTGCTACGTTCGAAACTCTTCGACTGCGGCGACGCGAAGGGGGCCGCCACCCTGACGTCAAACTGGACTGCCCGATTCACCAGCCTGCGGGAGGCGGCGACCAGGCGTCGCTGCTCGCTCCTCGTGGTGATTGCGCTCGCGGGGTTCGGAGCGGCCTACGTGCCCGCCACGGGCTCGAGCGCGGCCCCGGCGACGACGACGCTCCCGAAGCCGGATCCGTACCCGACGACGACCCGGCACACGCCGCCACCACCACCACCGCCGCCGCCGGCCTACAACCCCCGGTCGGCGCCACCACCGCCGCCACCACCGCCGGCGCCGCCGCCGCCACCACCGCCGCGGGCCGCGACCGCGGTTACGCCGCCACCGCCGCCGCCTCCTGCGCGCTCCGTGACGCCGCCGCGATCCCGTGTGCAGCGCACTCGCACGCACCACCCAGATCCCGGGGGAGGCTTCGCAGCCCGGCGCAAGCGCCCGGTCGCGAAGCGTCCGTCGCTCGAGCGCGGCCGTCCACGCCTCGTCGCGGCGGCCGCACCGGTAACGGCTCCCACGGCGACAGACGAGCTGCGCCTTCCGGCCGGCCTGCTGTTCGTCCTAGCGGGAGGGTTCCTGTTCCTGCTCGCCACGGCCGCCGTTGCGGCCGTTCCCGCGCGCGCTCTCCCGGCACGCGTCGCCGCCGCGATCGACGGACGGCGTGAGCAGTTGCTGTTCGTCGCCCTGTGCGCGCTCGGGCTCGGCTTCGCACTGACCCTTCTCGTCGCCTTCGCCTCGTCGTGAGCCGCACCGCTCGCCTTACGCCCCCGACGGCCGTCGCCCTCTTCTTGGCGCTGCTGGCGGGGGCCGCCGGCGCGGCACCGGGCGACCGTTACGGCGCGACGATCACGCCGGGCGCCGTCGCGCCGAGCTCCGGTGGGACCTACACGATCACCCTGGGCAACCACCCTAACTCGAGCTCTGCGGCAAACAACGGGCACGTCGTCGTGCCGGCCGGCTTTGCGGTCGACGCAGCGACGCTGGGCGCGACGACCACCGCAGCGGGCAGTTGCTCGGCCGCCACCTGGACGGTCACGCTCGACGCCGCTCCGGTTGCGATCCACGCCGTCGCACCGCCGGGAGCCGCCAACGAGCTGTGCCCCGGCGGCACGCTCCGGATCAGGTTCGCCGCTACAGCACCGCAAACCGAGAACACGTACACGTGGAACACGACGCTGGCCCGCGACGCGACGAACTTCGAGCTGCAAGGCAACCAGCCGAAAGTCACTGTGGACGGAACGGCGCCGCCGACGCCGACCATCTCCAGTGCCCCGCCGAATCCGTCGAACAGCCCGAACGCCTCCTTCTCGTTCGCGGATGGGGAGGCGAGCGCGACGCTCCACTGCCGGCTCGACGAACAGGCGTACGCGGTGTGCTCGAGCCCCAAGAGCTATACGGGCCTGGCCGCGGGCACCCACACCTTCGCGGTGAAGGCCGTCGACGCGGCGGGAAACGAGAGCCCGGCCGCGTCGCGCATCTGGACGATCGACCTCACCCCGCCGGTGCTGCCGACGCTCACGTCGACTCCACCCACCGTCACCGCCTCGACTTCCGCGAGCTTCGCGTTCACCGACGACGATGCCACCGCGAGCTTCCTCTGCCGGCTCGACGGCGCGGCGTTCTCCGCCTGCACCAGTCCGAAGGCCTACAGCGGGCTGTCTGCCGGGCCGCACGTCTTCGACGTCAAGGCCCGCGACCCGGCCGGCAACGAGAGTGCGACGAAGTCGTACGGCTGGACGATCGACCTGACCAACCCCGTCGTGACGATCGATCCCGCCACCGAGCCGCACGACCCCACGAACGCAACCGGAGCGAGCTTCGCGTTCACGTCCAACAAGCTGGGCAGCACATTCGCCTGCCAGCTGGACGGCGCCGGCTTCGCTCCCTGCACGAGCCCGGTCGTCTACTCCGGCCTCGCCGACCGCAGATACCGGTTCGCGGTCAGGGCGACGGACCCGCTCGGCACTACAGGCCTCGCCACGGTGTGGGAGTGGACCGTCGACACGGTGGCGCCGGCGGCGCCCGTGGTCGACTCCGCTCCCAGGAGCCCGACGAATGCCGCGACGTCGACGGTCGCCTTCCACGGAGTCGAGACCGGTCTCCATCACGCATGCCAGCTCGACGGTGGCGTGTTCGTTGCGTGCATCAGCCCCGCGAGCTACAGCCATCTCGGCGACGGGCCGCACACGTTCGCCGTCCGCTCGACGGACGCGGCCGGCAACACGGGGCCAGCGACTGCTCGCGGCTGGGTTCTCGACACGCGTCCGCCACATGCAACGATCACGGGCGGTCCCCCGGCCGTCAGCAGCACCGCGTCAGCGTCGTTCTCGTTTGCGAGCAGCGAGGCCTCGAGCTTCGCGTGCAGTCTCGACGGCGGCGGTTTCATTCCCTGCTCCTCGCCGCGGGGCTACAGCGGGTTGAACGACGGCGGGCACGCCTTCCGCGTGCGGGCGACCGACCTCGCGGGGAACGTCGACCCGGCACCGGCGGCCTACTCGTGGCAGGTCCTGTCCCTGGTGCCTCCCGACACGACGCCTCCGGGAAAGGTCCGGAAGCTGAAGGTGAAGGTGCGCTACGGCTTTCTGCGTCTGAGCTGGCTCCCGCCAGCGGATCCCGACCTCGTCCACGTGCAGGTGCGGCGAGCGCGCAGCGCGAGGAGCGGCGCGCAGACCACGGTGTACGACGGCCGCGGGCGGAAGTACGTCGACCGGCGCTTCGAGAACGGCTCCTACTTCATCTACCGCGTCCGGAGCTACGACGGCGAGGGGAACGCGTCCAGGACTGCAGCGGCGGCGGTGTCGGCAGCGGCCCTCCTTCGAGCCCCGCGGAACGGCGGGGTCGTGCGCGCGCCGGCGAAGCTGCTCTGGGCGGCCGTTCCGCGAGCCACCTACTACAACGTCCAGCTGTACCGGGGGTCGCAGAAGCTCCGCAGCACCTGGCCGGCGAAGCCGAGCCTCGTCCTTCCGCGGCGCTGGGCCTACCAGGGCCGCGGGTTCCGGCTGGGCCGCGGCCACTACCGCTGGTACGTGTGGCCCGGGCTCGGCGCGCGCTCGAAGGCAGCGTACGGACACCTTCTCGGCACGGCGACCTTTATCGTCCGCTGATGTGACCCACGTCCTGCGCGAGGTCGCGGAGGCCGACCTCGACGTCTTCTACGAGCACCAGCTCGATCCCGAGGCGACGGCGATGGCGTTGTTCCCGTCGCGGGACCGCGAGTCGTTCGACGCGCACTGGCGGCGGGTGCTCGCGGACGAGTCGCTCGTGAAGCGGACGATCGTGGACGAGGGCGCCGTGGCCGGGAACGTGGGCGTGTGGGAGCAGGAGGGCAGGCTGCTCGTCGGCTACTGGCTCGGGCGCGAGTTCTGGGGCCGCGGGCTCGCGACGGCGGCGCTCGCGGAGCTCGTGGCGGAGCTCGACGAGCGGCCGCTCTACGCGTGGGTCGCCGCGAGCAACGTCGGCTCGATCCGGGTGCTGGAGAAGTGCGGCTTCGTCGAGGTCGAGCGGCGCGCCGAGCACGATGAACGCGTCGGCGGGGTCGTCGAGGAGATCCTCCACCGGCTCGGCTGACCGGCCTTGGGTCGCGCGCCCGAACGTGGTAGGACCACGGCGCGATGGCGTTTTTCGCCCGGCTCTTCGGGTGGTTCCGGCGCAAGCCGCAGCAGGAGGTCTACGACGAAAGGCATGCGTACGAGCGCTGCCACGGCACGCGCGTGAGCGAGATCGTCGTCATGCCGAAGCCTCCGCCGAGGCCGCGCGTCCTGCCGAAGCTCGCCGGCGACCACCTGCGTCGCTGCTTCGAGGAGCGGCTCGAGGCGCGGGGACTACGCGGCGTCGAGCGACCGGGCGAGCCGCAGCCCCTCGCTGAGGGCGGGGTCGGGCCGCAGGATGACCGTCTCGGAGGGAGCGTGGACGAGGACCCACTGGAGCTCCTTCGGCGTGAAGCCGTGATTGCGGCCGACCGGAGCCGGGACCACGATCCGGTCGAACCGCTCGGCCTCCCAGAGTCGCTGGAGCGCGTGGGTGGGCGTTCGTCCCGTCTCGACACGCGCGTCCACCGGTAGGCCCGCGCGCAGCGCTGCATGCTCGACCGCCTCGAGCAGCGGCATTGCGACCGCGACCTGGTACTGCATCGGCGCGTCGAGCCTGAACTCGAGCGGCGTCACGATCAGGTAGGCCGGCACGAGCGTCGCCTCCTCAGCGCGCGCGACGCGGATCGCCGCGTCGAGCACGACGGGGTCGAGGTCGCCGCCGGTGAACGGCACGAGGACGCGGCGTCCGCCCTGCGGGATTGGAGGCCGGCGTCGGAAGTACGTCAGGACACTCATCGCTCTCGCTCCTCCTCTCGCTTTGCGCGGTCTGCGACGACGCGGATATCGAGTCCCGGGAGCTCCCGGACCATGCGCGAAAGCAGCGAGCCGCCGAAGATCTCGCGCCGGCGCGACTCGTCGGGGGTGCCGACGAACACGTAGGTCGAGCCGCGTTCGCCCGCCACCTCCCGCACCGTCGAGACGAGGTCGCTGCCGTCCGCCTCGAGGAAGTGGATCCCGAGGATGCTTGCGAGCCGTCGCAGCGCGGCCAGCTGGGTCTGTTCCTCCTCGCTCGGCTCGTGGCCGTTCGTCCGGACCCACAGCGCGTCGATCTCCGCGCCCAGGCGCTGGGAAGACCGCCACGCGCGACGCAGGATCCGCTGCGACTTCGGCTGCGGCTCGATCAGCGCAAGGATCCGCTCGCCGACCGCCTGCTTGCTGAGCGGCTCGAGCGCCTCGGGCTGCCGCCGCGCCTCGACGTCTTCGGCTACCTCGCGGAGCACGAGCTCTCGCAGCGCGGCGAGGTTCTCGTGCTGGAAGAAGTTCTGGAGCGCCACGTCCGCGCGCTCGCGCGGGTAGACCTTCCCGGCGCGGAGCCGCTCCTGCAGCTCCTCCGGCGAGAGGTCGACGAGCACGACCTCGTCGGCCTGGTCGAGGATGCAGTCGGGGAACGTCTCGCGGACGCGCACGCCAGTCAGCTCGAAGATTGCATCGTTGAGGCTCTCGAGGTGCTGGACGTTGACCGTCGAGATGACGTCGATCCCTGCGGCGAGGACGTCCTCGATGTCCTCGTAGCGCTTCTCGTGGCGCATGCCGGTCGCGTTCGTGTGGGCGAGCTCGTCCACGAGCGCCAGCTGCGGCCCTCGCCGAAGCACCGCGGCGACGTCCATCTCCTCCAGCTCCAGCCCGCCGTGGCCGGTGCGGAGCCGCGGGACGACCTCGAGTCCCTCCGCGAGCGCGGCCGTCTCGGGCCGGTCGTGGGGCTCGAGGTACCCGATCACGACGTCGCGCCCCTGCTCTCGTGCTTGCCGCCCTTCCTGGAGCATGCGGTACGTCTTGCCGACGCCGGCCGCCATGCCGACGAGGATCCGGTAGTGGCCGCGCTCCATGGCCTCATGCTCCGAAGAGGTTGTGGACGACGAGGTCGATCAGCTTGATCCCGACGAAGGGCAGGATCATGCCGCCGAGGCCGTAGATCAGCAGGTTGCGGCGGAGGAGCGCGGTGGCACCGATCGCGCGGTACTTCACCCCGCGCAGGGCCAGCGGCACGAGCGTGGGGATGATGAGCGCGTTGAAGATGATTGCCGAGATGATGGCGCTCCTCGGTGTCCCGAGTGCCATCACGTTGAGCGAGTTGAGCGGGCCGCGCTCCCCGGGCGTCGCCGCGTAGGTGAACGCGAACATCGCCGGGAGGATCGCGAAGTACTTGGCGACGTCGTTCGCGATCGAGAACGTCGTCAGCGCCCCACGGGTGATCAGGAGCTGCTTGCCGACCTCGACCACTTCGATCAGCTTCGTCGGGTTGTTGTCGAGGTCGACCATGTTGCCGGCCTCCTTCGCGGCGGACGTGCCGGCGTTCATCGCAACGCCCACGTCCGCCTGCGCCAGCGCGGGAGCGTCGTTGGTGCCGTCGCCCGTCATCGCGACCATCCGGCCCATTCCCTGCTCCTCCTTGATCAACGCCATCTTCGCCTCCGGCGTGGCCTCCGCGAGGAAATCGTCGACCCCCGCCTCGTCGGCGATCACCGCGGCCGTGACGCGGTTGTCGCCCGTGATCATCACCGTGCGGATCCCCATCTTCCGCAGCTCGTCGAAGCGCTCGCGCATACCGCCCTTGACGACGTCCTTTAAGTGAATAACGCCGAGCACGAAGTTGTCCTGGGCGACGACGAGCGGCGTGCCGCCGGCGCGGGCGATCTTGTCGACCTCTGCGTCGAGGCGCTCGGGCGCATGGCCGCCCTGCTCGGCGACGTAGCGCTTGATCGCGTCGGCCGCGCCCTTGCGCAGCTGCCTGCCGTCGAGGTCGACGCCGCTCATCCGAGTCGTCGCCGAGAACGGGATGAAGGTCGCATCGAGCTCGGAGAGCTCGCGTCCGCGCAGCGCGTACTCCTCCTTCGCGAGGACGACGATCGAGCGGCCTTCCGGAGTCTCGTCGGCGAGCGATGAGAGCTGGGCGGCCTCGGCGAGCTCGGCCTCGGTGACGCCGTCCACCGGGACGAACTCGGTCGCCTGCCGGTTGCCGAGCGTGATCGTCCCGGTCTTGTCGAGCAAGAGCACGTCGACGTCGCCTGAGGCCTCGACCGCGCGCCCTGACATCGCGAGCACGTTGCGCTGGACGAGCCGGTCCATCCCCGCGATCCCGATCGCGGAGAGCAGCGCCCCGATCGTCGTCGGGATGAGCGCGACGAGGAGTGCGATCAGCACGGTGGTGGAGGAGGGCGTGCCGGCATAGATCGCGAACGGCCGCAGCGTCACGACGGCGGCGAGGAAGGTGATCGTCAGGGCCGTCAGCAGGATGTTCAGCGCGATCTCGTTGGGGGTCTTGCGGCGCTCGGCGCCCTCGACGAGGGCGATCATCCGATCGAGGAACGACTTGCCCGGTTCCTGGGTGACCAGCACGACCAGCTGGTCGGAGAGGAGCCTCGTGCCGCCTGTGACCGCCGACCGGTCGCCTCCGGACTCGCGAATCACCGGTGCCGACTCGCCGGTGATGGCCGACTCGTCGACCGAGCCGACACCCTCGATCACCTCGCCGTCGGCGGGGATGATCTCCCCCGCGTTCACGACCAGAACGTCGCCCTTCTGCAGGTCGGGCGCGGGGGTCTCCTGGATGCCGCCGGTGTCGGAACGCCGGTGGGCGATCGTGGTCATGCGGGTGGCGCGGAGCGCGCTGGCCTGGGCCTTGCCGCGTCCCTCGGCGATCGCCTCGGCGAAGTTGGCGAACAGCACGGTCAGCCACAACCAGAGCGCGATCACGCCGACGAACCAAAGCTCGCCATAGTGGCCGCGAACGAGATCGAGGACGAAGATCGCCGTCGTGATCGCGCTTCCCAGCTCGACGATGAACATCACCGGGTTCTTGAACTGGGTGCGCGGGTCGAGCTTGGGGAACGAGTCCGCGATCGCTGTAAGCACCAGGTCGCGCGAGAAGACGCTCGAGCGCCGTGCTTCCGTCGGCCGGGGCGGCGGCTCTGCCACGGCAGGCCGTGGAGCGGTGGTCGTCGCCATCTACGTGCCTCCCAGGCGATCTAGTGCAAGGTTGAGCTTCAGGACGTTTACGCCGGGCTCGCCGAAGAAGCCCCACGAGCGCTGGTCGGTGTTGTCGCCGATCAGCTTCTGCACCGTCGCGAGCGGGAGATGTCGAACGGCGGCGACGCGCCGCGACTGCAAGGCGGCGTTTGCCGGCGAGATGTCGGGGTCGATCCCGGAGCCCGAGGTCGTGACCGCGTCGACCGGGATGTCGTGAATCGTCAGGCCGGGGTTGAACGGCCGCTCCAGCTTCAGGATCGCACGGGCGGCGGCGCTGACGTTCTTCGCGAGGTCCGGGTCGGTCGGCCCGAGGTTCGCGAAGGTCGTTCCGCCCGCGTTGTAGGCGGGCGCGGTCGCGGAAGGACGGGGGTGGAAGTAGCTCGGCCTGGTGGACCCCTGCGCGGCCAGCCGCGAGCCGACGACCCTGCCGTTGACCTTGATCAGGCTGCCGTTCGCCTGGCTCGAGAACGCAACCTGCGCGAAGCCGGTGAACGCGGCTGGAATGGCCAGCCCCAGCGCGAGCGTCAGCACGACGACCGCGATGAGGGAGGACTTCAGGTCGCGCAGCATCAGTGCATCAGCCCCTCGACGACAGGCCCCAGCGTCAGCGCGGGGAACAGCATCAGCCCGGCCGTGAGCAGGATCACGCCGACGAGCAGCACGGCAAAGGTCGGGCCGTCGGTGCGGAAGGTGCCGGCCGAGACCGGCGCGGCCTTCTTGCCGGCCAGCGAGCCTGCCAGCGCGAGCGCGGCGACCAGGGGTGCGAAGCGGCCGAGCATGAGCGCCACGGTGCCGAGCTCGGCCGAGAAGTTGGTCGCCCCGTACCCGGCGAAGGCGCTCCCGTTGTTGTTGGACTGGGAGGTGTAGGCGTACAGCGCCTCGGTGAACCCGTGCGCGCCGGGGTTGAAGCCCGACGCGAGGCCGGAGGCAGTCACCAGCGAGAGCGCGGTCAGCGTCAGCACCATCGTCGGCACGAAGAGGGCGCCGACGGCGGCGTACTTGATCTGGCGGGCCTCGATCTTCTTCCCGAGGTATTCGGGCGTGCGGCCCACCATCAGCCCGGCTATGAAGACCGCGATGACGATGTAGAAGAACATTCCGTAGAGCCCTGAGCCGACCCCGCCGAACACCACCTCCCCGAAGAAGATGTTCACGAGTGGCACGGCGCCGCCGAATGCCGTGAATGCGTCGTGGCCGCCGTTGACCGAGCCGTTGGAGGCGTCGGTCGTCGCCGTCCCCCAGAGGGCGGTGTTGGCGATGCCGAAGCGGACCTCCTTGTCCGACATGTTGCCGCCGCTCTGGCCGTGCCCCTGCGTGATGTTCACCCCGGAGGAGCGCAGCACCTGCGAGCCGTGCTGCTCGTTCGGATACGCGATGGCGACTCCGAGCGCGAAGACCGCGAACATGGCCGCGAAGACCATCCACGCGTGCCGGCGCGCGAGCACCATCTTCCCGAACATGAACACCTGCGCGGCGGGGATCAGCAGGATCGCGATCAGCTCGAGGAAGTTCGTCAGGCCGTTCGGGTTCTCGAACGGGACTGCCGAGTTCGAGTTGTAGAAGCCTCCGCCGTTGGTGCCGAGTTCCTTGATGGCGATCATCAGCGCCACCGGTCCGCGGGCGATCGTCTGCGCTGCGCCTTCCAGTGTGGTCGCTGTCGCGTGCCCGGAGAAGGTCTGGGGAACGCCCTGCGAGAGGAGGATCACGCCCAGCACGAGTGCCAGCGGCAGCAGGATGTAGACGGTCGAGCGGTAGAGGTCGACCCAGAAGTTGCCGAGCGAGGTCGCCGTGCGTCGGCTCAGCCCGCGGATCACGGCGACGAGGACGGCCATCCCGACGGCGGCGGAGACGAACTGCTGCACTGCCAGCCCGGTCATCTGGGTGAGGTACGACATCGTGTGCTCGCCGCCGTAGTACTGCCAGTTCGTGTTGGTGGTGAAGCTCGCGGTCGTGTTCAGCGCGATGTGGGCCGGCACGCCCTTCAGGCCGTCCGGGTTGAGGAAGAGGTGGCCCTGCAGGCGCTGGATCGCGTACAGCAGCCCGAAGAAGACGACCGTGAACACGATCACGGTCTTCGAGTAGCCCTTCCAGTCCTGCTCCTTGTTGCGGTCGGTGCGCACGAGGCGGTAGAAGCCGTTCTCGAGGGACGAGAGCCAGCGCAGCCGGAAGCCGGGCGCATAGACCCGCGCCATGTAGAGGCCGAGCGGGTACGCGAGACCGATCAGAACGATCGAGTAGACGAGGATCTGTGCAATCCCCTGGCCGCTCACCTAGAACCGCTCCCCCCGAAACAGCGCGTACACGAGATACGCGAACACCGCGATCGAGACCACGAGCCCGAAGAGGTCGGAGGCGGACATCAGACACGCTCCAGGACGTAGAGGAGCAAGAAGACGAATGCGAAGCACCCGACGGCAATCGCCAGCGCTGCCAGGTCGAACATGCTTCGAACCTAGGCCGGCCGGGCTGAGCGCCGCCTGAAGCTTCCGGCCGCCGCCCTGAAGATTTCCTGAGCGGCCTAACGCGTGGCTGGGTCGACCAGCCGGTAGCCCGCGCCGGGCTCTGTCAGGAGGTAGCGGGGCCGGGTCGGGTCGGGCTCGATCTTGCGCCGCAGTTGGGAGACGTGCACGTGCAGGAGGTTCGACGCGTCGCCGTACCCCGGTCCCCAGACCTCCTGCAGGATCGCCCGGTGCGTGAGCAGCTTGCCCTCGTTGCGCGCGAGCAGCCGAAGGAGCTCGAACTGGTGCGGCGTCAGGTGGACCGGCTTTCCATTGGCGCGCAGCTCGCGCTTTTCGAGGTCGAGTTCGAGCTCGCCGATCGTCAGTACCGGCTCGCCGGACGGTGCAGCGCGCCGCAGCACCGCGCGGAGGCGCGCGATCAGCTCGTCGATCCCGACCGGCTTCGTCACGTAGTCGTCGGCGCCCGCGTCGAGCGCGGCGACCTTCTCGCGCTCGTCTCCGACTGCCGAAAGCACGATCACCGGCGCGGTGCTCCAGGTCCGAAGCTCGCGGACCACGTCCGTGCCGGTGCCGTCCGGCAGGACGAGGTCGAGGATCACCGCTTCAGGCGGCCGCATCGCCGCGGCGGCTAGTGCGGTCTCCGCCTTCTCGGCCGTGTCCACCTCGTATCCGGCGGCGCGGAGGCTCGTCTGCAGGGCGCGCAGGATCTGCGGCTCGTCGTCGACGACGAGGATGCGCGCCCCGCTCACGGCTCGGTCCTCGGCAGCGCGAGCACGAACGTTGCCCCCTGGCCAGGGCGCGACTCCGCCCAGACGCGGGCCTCGTTCGCCTCCGCGAAGCCGCGGGCGATCGCGAGTCCCAGACCGGCTCCGTGCCGGTCGTCGGTACCGCGCTGGAACGGCTCGAACACCCGCTCGCGGTCCTCGGGGGCGATGCCGGGGCCGTGGTCGATCACGCGGACAAGGATCCGGTTTGCCGTCTCCACGACCTGCACGCGCACATGTTCGTCGGCGGGCGAGTACTTGAGAGCGTTCTCGAGCAGGTTCGCGAGCACGCGTTCGATCTGCTGCGCGTCCACCCGGACCGCCGGGGGCTCCTCGGGGAGCTCGACCTCGATCCTGCGCTCGTCTTCGCCGAGCTGGACGAGCGCCTGTCCGACGAGGTCGTCGACCGGCCAGACCTCCGGCTGCGGCTCCGCCGCACCCACCTCGAGGCGCGAAAGGTCGAGCAGGTTCGCGATCACCCGGTCGAGCCGCTCCGCCTCTCCGAGGATCGTCGTCACCAGCTCGCGCGTGTCGTCGCGGTCGAGCTCGAGGTCGGTGCGCGCGAGCGCGCTTGCGGACGTCAGAATCGCCATCAACGGGCTGCGCAGGTCGTGGCTGACGGCGCGCAGCACCGCGGTCTTGATCGCGTCGCTGCGGCGGAGCGCCTCCGCCTCGAGCGCCTCGGTGGCCAGCCGTTCGCGGTCGATCGCAACGCCGAGGAGCGACGCAAGGGCGGGGAGGAGGCGGCGGCGCGCGGCCGCCCCGCCCTGACGGCCGCCCTCGAGCGTGATGGTCCCGACACGCCGGCCGCCGGCGAGCAGCGGATGGCGCTCGCCCGGCTCCGTCGGCTTCCCGGTGCCGACGACGATCGTTGCCCGCTCGACCTGCAACGCCCTCGCGGCGTCGGCGCCGATGCGGTCGAGGTCCCCGGTCAGATTCCCGCGCTCGAGCAGCGACGCGGCGATCTCCGCGAGCAGCGCCGACTCGATCGCACGCCTCCGTGAGCGGGCGGCAAGCTCGCTGACCACGACCGCCGTCACCACGAACACCGCCAGCGCGAACCAGTTGCTCGAGTCCTGCAGCGTGAACGTGTGTACCGGCGGCAGGAAGAAGAAGTTGAAGGCGAGCATGCTGGCGACCGAGACGAGCAGGGCGTAAACGAGGCCCCAGACCACGGCGACCGGGATCACGGCGAGCAGGTAGAGGACACTGAGGCCGAGCACGGGCACGTGGGCTTTGAGTGCGAAGATGACGCCGGTGACCGCGGTCACGAGCGCCGCGCTGACGAGCAGGCCGGCGGCAGGCCGCAGCCGCTCGACCGGGTGCCTGCGCTCCACGAGCGCCGGCGAACGATGCGCGTTCACGGGATGCGTAAGACGATCTTGCCGAACTGCTCCGCGGCTTCCATCCGCTCGTGGGCCGCGCGAGCCTTGGCCAGGGGGAGGGTCGAGTCGACGACTGGCTTCGCGCGGCCGCTCTTCACGAGGTCGTACGCGCCCTCGAAGTCCTCGCGGGTGCCCATCGTCGACCCATAGATCGTCAGCTGCTTCCACCAGATCCGGTGGAGCGCCGCGGGCGGGTTCGGGCCACTGGTCGCGCCGCAGACGGCGATGCGGCCACTCGCGCGCGCCGCCTGAAGCGAGGTCTGCCAGGTCGCCTCGCCGACGTGCTCGAGCACGACCTCGACGCCCTTGCCGTCCGTCGCCTCGGCGACGGCGCCGCGTACGTCGCCGGTCGCGTGGTTGACGGCCGCATCGGCGCCGAGCTCCCGCGCGCGGTCGAGCTTCTCGTCGCTGGACGAGGTGACGAGCGCCCGCGCGCCGAGCGCCTTCGCGATCGCGAGCCCCGCAGTCGCGACGCCGCTGCCGATCCCCCAGAGCAGCACCCACTCGCTCTCCTGCAGCTGCGCTTTGGTGACGAGCAGCCGGTACGCGGTCTCGAACACGAGCGGAAAGGCCGCCGCCTCCTCGAACGAGATCTCGTTCGGCAGCGGGTAGACGTTCGTTTCCGGCACGGCCACCAGCTCCGCGTGCGTGCCGTCCATGTGCTCGCCGACCACGCTGATCTTCTCGCCGTGCTCGATCCCAGGGTTGATCACGACGCGCTCGCCGGTGTCTTCGCGGAGGCCCGCGCCGTCCGCGCCGAGGATCCGCGGCTTCGGCACGGAAGGAAGGCCCTTGCGGATCCAGAGGTCGAGATGGTTGAGCGAGGCGGCGCGGAGACGGACGAGCACCTCGCCCGGGCCCGGCTCGGGATCCGGCGCGTTCTCGTAGCGCAGCACCTCGGGCCCGCCGTCCTCGTGTATGCGAATCGCCT
The DNA here is from genome assembly GCA_963719275.1 of uncultured Actinomycetes bacterium. GTDB lineage: Bacteria > Actinomycetota > Thermoleophilia > Gaiellales > Gaiellaceae > AC-32. The sequence continues at coordinate 144,709 of CAVRBT010000004.1, forward strand.
TCATGAGGGCACAATCTCCCATATGCAGGCGGCGGAGCTTGCGCTGCTGGGTGAGGAGCTCGGGCTCGACGTGGTCGGGGCGGCTCCGGTCGCGCCCTACGAGGAGACCGAGCGGCACATCCGCGAGCGGCGCGAGCGCGGCCTCTTCGCAGACATGCGCTTCACGATGGCGCGGCCCGAGATCTCGTGCCACCCGGAGACGCTGCTCGACGGCGCTCGCACCGTCGTCTCAGCGGCCCTCTGCTACTGGTGCGACGGGGAAGAGCCGCCGCCGGGGTACGGGCGGCTGCCGCGCTATACGTGGTGGGACGCCTACGCGGCGCTGCGCGAGCGGCTGGACGAGCTCGGCCGCCGGATCGGGGGCGAGTACCGGGTGCTAGTGGACGCGAACGAGCACGTCGACCGCGAGGCCGCAGTCCGCTCGGGGGTCGGCTTCTACGGCAAGAACACGATGCTGATCACGCGCCGCTTCGGCTCATGGGTGGTGCTCGGGACGCTGGTCACGACCGCCGAGGTCGAGCCGACGCCGCCGCTGGACGCCGACTGCGGCTCCTGCACGCTCTGCATCGAGGCCTGCCCGACGGACGCGCTCGACGAGCCGGGCGTGCTCGACGCGACGCGCTGCCTCTCCTACTGGACACAGTCATCGGCCCCGTTCCCCGAGGAGCACCGCGAGGCGCTGGGGGACCGCGTCTACGGCTGCGACATCTGCCAGGACGTCTGTCCCTGGAACCGCGGAGTCGAGAAGCGGCGGGCGGGGCAGGCGCCGCCATCCGGCGCGGAGCCGCACGTCTCGCTCGTCGACTGGCTCGAGGCGGGCGACGAGGAGCTCGCGGCGCGCTACGACCGGCTGTTCGTGCCGCGCAACGACCCGCGCTACCTGCGCCGCAACGCCCTAGTCGCACTTGGGAACTCCGGCGGCGACCCGGCGCCGGCGCAACCGTACAGAGAGGGTGACGAGCCGCTCTTGCGCGAGCACGCCGAATGGGCGCTTGCGCAGATCGGGGAGCGCGCGTGACCGAAGGCGAACGCCTGCGCGAGACCGAGCGGTGGATCGCCTGGGTCCGCCTCGCGGCTGTCCCGTTCGCGACCGTCAACGTCGCGTTCGCCCACGACTATCCGAGCGGCTTCCAGGTTCGAGGATGGGTGATCACGGCCGTCCTGACGGTCGGCGCGGTCGTGCTGCTCTGGCTCAGCCGTCGCGACTGGTCGCGTGCCGCGCAGGTGCGCCTCGGCCTCGTGGCAACCGCCTTCGACTTCGCCGTCGTGGCGGCGTACGTGCTCGTCTACTACTTCCAGACCGGGTCCCCGATCCGGCAGCTGCTCTTCTTGCCGCTCGTCGAGGCGGCCCTTCGCTACGGGATCCCGGGCGCCGTGGCGGCAGCGGCTGCCACCGTGCCCGTGCTCGCGGTCTTCGAGCTGCTGCGCGCGCACCGGCTCGACCGTCCGTACCACGTGAACTACATCACGCTGCAGGTCGGGATCGAGCTCCTGATGGGCCTCGCGATCGGCTGGTTGGTGGCCCGCCTGAGCAGCCAGTCAGAGATCACCGAGTCACGCGCGAGAGAAGCCGAACGCCTCCGCGACAGCCTCGGCCGGCGGGCCGACCTGCTCGAGGCCGCGAACCGCTGCGCCCGCGCGCTCAACTCCTCGCTCGAGCTCGACCGGGCCTTCGACGCGTTCATCCGCGAGATCCGCGGCCTGCTGCCGTTCGACCGAATGGCGATCGTGCTGAGCGAAAAGGGCGTCGCGCAGGTGATGGCGGTCGCGGGCGCCGGCGCCGAGGACGTCCTCCCACCGGGCTCGGGCCGGCCGATCCACGGGACGCTGCTCGAGGAGCTGCTGCGCACGAACCAGACGGTCTACCGGCGCGACATGAGCGGCGCGGACTACCCCGAGGAGGACGAGTTCCTCGCGCTGGGGCTTCACTGCCGCCTGGCGGCTCCGCTCCTCCAGGGCGCTCGGGCGGTCGGGATGCTCTCGCTCGTCCGTCGCGAAGCCAACGCGTTCTCGAACGAGGAAGTCGAGCTGGCCGGACTGCTCGGTCGGCTCGCGGCGAGCGCGGTACAGAACATCCACGCCTACGAGTCCGAGCGCAGGGCTGTCGAGGAGCTGCGCCGCCTCTCGGCGCTGCGGGCGGACTTCGTGTCGCTCGTGTCCCACGAGTTGCGCACGCCGATGGCAGCCGTGATCGGCTCGGCGCGCACGCTGCAACAGCGCTGGCGCGAGCTTTCGCCCGACCAGCGCGAGTCGTTCCTTGAGCTGATCGCAGGCGAGACGAACCGGCTGGCCGAGCTGATCAGCGACGTGCTCGACACGTCGCGCATCGAGGCCGGCACCTTCAGCTTCCGCTTCCGGGACGTCGACCTCGCTCAGCTGATCCGCGACGTCGTCGCGACCGCGCAGCTGGGGCAGGACGAGGTGTACCTGCGCGCGGACGTCCACGACCTGCTGCCGGAGATCCGGGGCGACGCGGAACGGCTGCGGCAGGTGCTGACGAACCTGATCGACAACGCGGTCAAGTACTCCCCGGCGTGGAGCGAGGTCGAAGTGCACGCGTACCCCGAGGACGGGCGCGTGCGAATCGACGTCCACGACCGCGGGCCCGGGATCGCGAAGGAGGACCAGAAGCTGATCTTCGAGAAGTTCGGCCGGGTCACGGGGAGCGGGACGGCACGTCCGGGCACCGGCCTCGGCCTCTTCATCGCGCGCTCGATCGCCGAGGCCCACGGCGGCGCGCTCGAGGTGCAGTCAACCCCTGAGCAGGGCGCGACGTTCACCCTCGAGCTGCCGGCTCAGAACTAGCGCTCACTTCGGGGTCAGGTCTTGCATTGCAACATCGCCGGCTCGATCGCGCTCAAGCCGTGTAACGAACGCGTGACGAGTCATCAACGCGAGCAAGCTGTGGACGAGTTGTTTCCGAATCAACGCCGAAACGCGGCGGTGCAAGACCTGACCCCGGGGTAGCGCTCAGGCGACGCGGACGCGCGAGAGGCCGAGCTCCCGCTGCACGGCGCGGGCGCGGGCGGCGATCTCGCGACGAAGCTCCGGCGGCTCGAGCACGACTGCCTCGCCGCGGTAGCTGAGGATCTCGCCCACGAGCCACTCCGGGCTCCCGACCGGCCGTTCGGCCACCGCCGAGCCGTCTGCCAGCCGGCGTGCGCCCTTCTCGAGCTCCCAGCGCGCGATCTCGGGCGAGTACCAGATGCGGGCGGGCCGCGCGTCGCGAAACTCGTGTGGGTCGAAGCCCTCCCGCGGCTCGAAGCGCCCGCGCTGGAGCCGCGCGCTGCGCATCCGGTCGAGCCGGAACGACCGCTCGCCGTCTCGCGTCCGGTCCCACGTGTGGACGTACCAGTACGGCAGCCGCCGCTCGAGGGCGTACGGCTCGACGAGGTGCGTCGAGACCTCCTCGTCGCCCTCCTTCAGGTAATCGACCTCGACGAGGCGCCGCTCGCGCAGCCCGCGGCTGAGGGTGCCGACGAGGTCCTCCTCCGCGCGCTGCACCTGCGGCTCCGGTGTCTGCGCGAGCTCGAACTCGCCGAACGTCTCCTCGAGCTTCGCGCGCACGCGCTCGAGCGGCGATCGCGCGTCGGCAGCGATCATCGGCCCGACGAACTCGAGCGCGAGCCGGATCGCCCGCGCCTCGAGCGGGGTCAAGCGCGGTGGCGCGCGGAACGTGTCCCCGAACAGCTCCTTGTCGACCCGGACGGTGCCGCCGTCGAGCTCTGCGTAGACCGCGTAGCAGCCGCCGCCGAAGTTCACGAGGTTCAGCAGCGAGAGGTGCTCCTGCAGTTCCTCGAGCGAGCTCATGTTGAAGTCGTCGAGCAACTCCTTCGCGGGGATCTCGGCCTCGCTGTCCTCGCCGCAGCGGTCGAGCAGGTACGCGAGCAGGGCTTGCAGGACGGCAAACCGCTCAGGGTGCAGCGGAGCGGCGGGCCGGTCGACCGCCTCCTGCTCGGCATGGCCGTCGACCTCGTCTGCGAGCGGAACCGGCCGGCCCTCGTGGCCCTCGCGCACGGCCCTAAGCGCCCGGGCAACCTCGCGCCGTAGCTCGTCCGGCGCCTGCGGCACGGCGCGACCGTCCTGGCGCAGCACCCACGACGCGAGCAGCGGCAGGCTCGAATACTCCGTCACGAAGACGCCGTCGGCGACCTTCGTGCCGAACGTGCGCTCGACCCACCATGCGGTGTCGCGGGCGACCTCGATGCGCGCCTCCCCGACCGGGTCGCCGATCTGCCACGGCGGCCGGCCTCGATAGCGGTCGACGTCGAACTCGGCCGGTAGCCGGAAGTCGCGCTCCCGCCGCGTCGCGAAGCGGATGTCCCCGCGGATGCGCGAGACGCGGAACGTTCGCTCGTCGCCCGCGTCCAGATCCTCGCCGACGACGTACCAGGCGCCCGCGTCCGCGAAGAGCGCGTACGGGTTGACCGTCCGCTCGCGCTCCTCGTCGCGCGAGATCGACCAGTACGGGAACTTGACCGTGCGCTGCTTGGAGATCGCCGCCTCGAGCTTGCCGAGCCGGCCTTGCATCTCGACCGAGTACTCGGGGTCGAGCACCTCGACGCGCATGGCCGTGTCGGTCGGCGCCTCCGCGAAGCCCGGCCGGCCGAGCGCGAGGTTCTGCAATGCGAGCCGCAGCGGCTCGGCGTAGGCGAACTTGCCCTCGAGCAGGTAGAGGCACGTCTGCAGCGCAGCGAGCTCGTCGTCGGTCAGCTCCAGCGGCGGCAGGAAGTAGCGCTCGGAGCGCATCGTGTAGAGCTCCTCGCCCGTGTACTCGTCGCGTTGCGAGTGCAGCGGGACGCCAAGCGCGATCAGCTCCGCTCGGTCGGAGTAGAAGCGCCGCGCGAACGCCTCGTCCGACATTTCCTGGTAGCCCTCGACCTGGCCTTTGATCTCCCGCGCGGTCACGGCCCGCCGCTCCGCCATCAGGAAGGCGACGAGCGAGAGCTGACGGATCAGCTTGTCCGTGTCGTGCGACACCCGAGGCGAGACTATCGCCTAGCGCCTAGATGGGCTACGCCGCGACCTTTGAGCGCTCGAGGTGCTGGTGCGACGGGCAGTAGTCGCGCTCGGGCAGCGGTGTGCGCTGGCACGGCTTGCCCTTGCGGGTCGTCGCGCGGCAGCGGGCGACGCCGCCGTCGAACGCGCCGGCCTCGATCTGGCTCTCGATGAATGCGACCGCCGCGGCAACGCCCTCGCGGACGGCCCACGCAACCTGCGCCTGGCACGTGATCGGGAAGTAGCGCCGGATGTCCTGGAAGAGTGCGCGATCGGGCTTCGCGAAATAGAGCGGGTCCTTCGCCAGTCGCTCCATGGTCTGCTCACACGCTTCGAGCACCTCGCGGCGGTACTCGACGCGGGTCTCCGGGGCGACATACGGGTCGACCAGATCCTTGATCGACCGGTAGATCGCACGTGAGTACTGATACATGCAGGCCTGAATCTGAAGGGTCCGCTCGTCCACGATCAGTATCTCCCGCTGCGATTAATCTCCCGCAAAGCTTTGTTAATGGGGGGTTAATCCACTCCCTGGCGCTGGATTGCGGCCCGAGTCTAACGAACCCGGGCCGTGTTACAAAGTCCCCTTCCACGTTTGCTCGCGGGTAAACGTCAGGGCGTGATCGGGCGCGGATACGGCCCGCGGTAGCCGTGGCGGTGCGCCTCGATCACGTGGCTCTGCGCCTCGGCCTCCGTGTCGTAGATCCCGGTGAAGACCACGAAGTAGCCGGGGTGCAGGCTCGAGAAGCGCGAGGAGTCGAGGACGCCGACCTGCTTCATGCCGAGCCGCAGGGCCTGCTTTGCCTCGGCGACCGCCCCCGCGCGGCCGTTCGTGGTCGGCACCGAGTCGAGCACGATCGTCCAGCCGCTCTTCCCGGCCGGCCAGAAGACGAGCGTCGGCTTCGGAGGAGGAGGGGGCGGCTTCCGCTGTGTCGTGTCGGTGGTCACGGTGGTCGTGGGAGCGGTGATCGTCGGCTCGGGAGGCGCCTGAGTCTGCTGCTGGGTCGAGGGCCGCTCGAGGGTGCGAACGAGGGTGCCGCTCGCGGAGCTCGACTTGTCGGCCAGGAAGATCGCGGACAGTAGGCCCGCGGCGACCGCCACGAGCAGCGCGAGCAGCGCCGGCCAGATCCAGTCGCCCGGATACCAGCCGAGGCGGCGGCGCCAGCGGTTGCCGAGTCGCGTCGTCAGCCCGGGCGCGGCGGGCAGCCGCTCGCCGCACTCGAGGCAGTACTCCTGGCCGTCGGCGTAGGACGCCGCGCAGCGCGGGCAGCGCCGCTCGTCCTCGGGTACTGCCATCTAGCGCTCCTGCTGCTCGGCCGAGTGGAGGACCGTGTCGTCCACCTGTTGTGGCTCCGGGGGCTCGGGCTCCGCCTCGGCCTCGCTCGTCTCGACCGGCCGACCGCAGTTGGCGCAGAAGCTCGCGTCCGCCGGAAGCGGGTGGCCACACCCGTCGCAGGCGACGACGGGCTCGACGCCGACCGGCCTGCCGCAGTTCGCGCAGAAGTGCGACCCCCACGGGACCGGGGCGCCGCACTCGCAGGTCTTCGGCGCTCGGCGCGCGGTCGCCACGGCTTCCAGCATCGAGTCGAGCTCGGCAAGCCGCTCCTCCAGCGCGATGATCTCACGGCACTGCTCGATCAGCAGCTGGTCGCGGAAGCTCGAGCGCCGGTACATCTCCAGCGTGAGCCCGCCTAGGTTCCGGATCCGCTCCTCGCGCGCCTTCACGATCGCCCGCCGCTCGCGCCTCAGCGCTCCGGGTGAGGGCGCCCGTCGAAGCACGGGCGGGGGGCTCGGGGCGGAGCCGTCGCTGGACCGCCGGCGTACCCGGTTTAGCAGGGAAAAACGCGCCACGAGCGGCGCGAGTCTAGCAGTGGCCTCGGAGACTCTTAGGAGGCCTGACGGGACAGTGACGAGGCCCTCGGGCCGCGCTGCTCGCCCCGATGCTGCGTCCTCAGTCGCGCCCGTACCTTTCAGGTACGAACGCTCCCTGCGTCCTTGCCTCGGAACGAGCATCGCGCCCCGAGGACGTGCACCGCCCCGCCAAGCCGTCTGTTTAGGTGCAGGGGTCCGTCCGGTTGGGGGCGGATCGTGCCTGCTGCACTGGGATGACTCGCAAACCCTCTGACTTCGTGTCTTGGCTAGGACCTGTCTCCCGGTGCGGCAGGTGCGGCTGCCGAGGTGACCTCATAGAAGCGAGCACGGTCGCTCAAAACAGTGCTGTCCCCGGCAGCCGCCTCCGACGAGCGAGGAGGGTAGGCAGTGGAGTGGACGGTGGCAATCGGGGTCGACACGCATCGCGACCGGCACGTTGCGGTCGCACTCGACCGGCTGGGGCGGCGGCTGAGCTCGCTGGAGTTTGCCGTCGACGAGACGGGCTTCGCGGAGCTGGTCTGCTTCGCGCGCTCACTCGGTGAGCCGGCCTTCGCGATCGAGGGGACAGGCTCCTACGGTGCCTCGCTGACACGGGCGCTGCTTGCCGAGGGCGTTGCCGTCTTCGAGTGCGAGCGGCCCGATCGACGGCGGCGCCGGAGCAAGAACGACCTGCTCGATGCCGAGTCGGCAGCCCGCCGCTTGCTGAACGGCGAGCCACTGGCGCTTCCGCGTGGGGGGAGCGAGCGCGAGCTCTTGCGTCTGCTGCTGGTAGAACGGCGCAGCGCTCAGCACGGGCGCCAGCAGGCCGCAAACCAGCTCCAGGCGGCGATCGTCACGCTCGACCCGCCGCTGCGGGCCCGGCTCGTCCTGCGCCGGCCGGCGGCGTTGGCGCGCAGCAGCCTCCTGCGGCGATGCCCCGAGCTCGCGCCTCTGCACCGACTGGCAAAGCGGATCGTGCTGCTCGAACGGGAGCTGGCCGAGATCGACAGCGAGCTCGCCCGGCTGACCCGACGCCTCTGTCCGCGGCTGCTTGCCGAGCCGGGCATCGGCCCGCTCTGCGCCGCGCAGGTGCTCGTCTCATCCGCCGACCCGAGCCGCCTCCGCAGTGAGCCGGCCTTCGCCGCCCTCGCCGGCGTCAGCCCGATCGAAGCCTCCAGCGGCCCGCGCAAACGGCACCGACTAAACCGCGGCGGCGACCGCCAGCTCAATTGGGCCCTGCACATGAGCGCCCTCAACCGCATCCGCTACCACCCCGAGACCCGCTCCTACTATGAGCGGCTGCTCGACCGCGGCAAGACCAAACGCGAAGCGATCCGGATCGTCAAACGCGCCCTCGCCCGCCGCCTCTACCGAACGCTCACCGCCCAGCCAACGAGTTGACATCCATAGAAGCGTCCTAGAAGCGGTGGTCGTCCGCCCCGCGGCGGCCAAAACCGGCCACGAACGCGATGAACAACAGGAGCCCGACGACGCCGACCACGATGCCGACCCACGGGATCACGAACCCGAAGACGATCCCGATCACGATGAGGGCGATGGCAACACCGATCATGAGCGCTGGCTTCCCGGGGTACGGCGATGCAAAACGCTAGAGGTCGATCACGACGAGGCGCTCCTCGGTCAGCTCGCGCACCGCGTACGCGGGCCCTTCACGCGTGTTTCCCGAGTCCTTCACCCCGCCGTACGGCATCTGGTCGGCCCGGAACGTGGGCGCCTCGTTGACGATCACGCCGCCGAACTCGAGCTCCTGGCCCGCACGCATCGCGGTGTCGAGCCGACTGGTGAAGATCCCCGCCTGCAGGCCGTAGCGCGTCGAGTTGGCGAGCTCGATCGCCTCGTCCAGCGAGTCGAAGGCGTTCACCGTCACGACCGGCCCGAACACCTCCTCGCAGCTGACCTTCAGCTCGGGCGAGGCGTTGGCGACCACCGTCGGCGGGATCAGCCCGTCCTGCTCCTCGCCGCCCGCGAGGATCTCGGCGCCGCCGTCTCGGGCCTCGTCGATCCACTCGAGGATCCGCTCGCGCGCGTCGGGGTCGATCACCGGCCCGACATCGGTTTCCTCGTCGGCGGGGTCGCCGAGCTTCAGCGCCTCGACCTTCGGCAGGAACGCCTCGACGAAACGGTCGTACGCCGGGCGCTCGATGTAGAGCCGCTGGACGGAGATGCAGCTCTGGCCCGCGAAGGAGAAGGCGTGGGCGGCCATCGCGGTCGCGGCGGCCTCGACGTCGGCGTCGGCGGTGACGATCACCGGCGTCGCATTGCCGAGCTCGAGGTTGACCTTCTTCTTCGCCGCGCGCTCCTTCAGCCCCCAGCCGACGGCACCCGAGCCCGTGAAGGTGATCGCCTTCACGCGCTCGTCCTCGACGAGCACGTCGCCGATCTCCGCCGAGGGGCCGACGACGACGCTGAGCCAGCCCGGCGGCAGGCCCGCCTCGTCTTCGAGCTCCGCGAGCAGGAGCGCCGAGAGCGGCGTCTGCGTCGCGGGCTTCAGCACGACGGGGCAGCCGGCCGCGAGCGCCGGGGCGAGCTTGTGCGCGACGAGGTTGAGCGGGAAGTTGAAGGGCGAGATCGCGCCGACGACGCCGATCGGGCGCCGCAGCGTGAAGGCGAGCTTTCCCTCGCCGGCCTGCGCCGCGTCCATCGGCACCACCTCGCCCGCGAGCTTGCGCGCCTCGACGGCGGCGAACGTGTACGTCGACATCGCGCGCGAGGCCTCGACGCGGGCGGCCTTCAGCGGCTTGCCGGCCTCGTCGGAGATCTGCCGCGCGATCTCGTCGTGCCGGCGCGCGATCCCCGCGACGACCTTGACGAGGATCTCGGCTCGCTTGTGCGCAGGCAGCGGGTCGGAGCGCGCGCGCTCGGCCGCGTCGATCGCATGCTTCGTTTCGTCGGCGCCGCCCTTGGCCACGCGGCCGACGACATCGCCGGAGTACGGCGAGCGCACCTCGATCCAGGCGCCCGTCTCCACCCAGTCTCCGGCGACGAATAGCTTGCGCTCGGCGACGGTTGTGGCCATTTCGCAAGTCTAGGACACTGGCTGTGTGCAGCCGGACGTGCGCTACGCGAAGAGCGGGGGAGCCGCGATCGCATACCAGGTCGTCGGCGAGGGCGAGGTCGACCTGGTCTACGTCCCGGACTACGTCTCGAACCTCGTCTACGGCTGGCAGTCGCCGCACTGGCGCACGTTCTACGACGCCCTGGCTCGTTCGTTCCGGCTGATCCTCTTCGACAAGCGCGGCACCGGTCTTTCCGACCTCGGTGGCCACTACTCCGCGCTGGAGACGCGCATGGAAGATCTCCACCCCGTCCTCGAGGCTGCGGGCTCCGAGCGGGCCGGAACGAGATCCTGCTCGACGAGACGCGACGGCTGGTGGATGGTCTCTCCGCACCGCCGCGGGCAGACCGCGTCCTCGCGACCGTCCTCTTCACGGACATCGTCGGGTCGACGGACAAGGCCGCCGAGCTCGGGGACGCCCGCTGGCGGAGCCTTCTCGATCGCCACCACGCCCTCGTTCGAGCCGAGCTGGCGCGGTTCCGCGGCGAGGAGCTGGACAACGCGGGAGACGGCTTCTTCGCCGCCTTCGACGGGCCGGGTCGCGCGATCCAGTGCGCGCTTGCGATCCGCGAAGGCGTTCGCTCCCTCGGGTTGGAGATCCGCGCCGGTCTCCACACCGGCGAGTGCGAGCGGATGGACGGCAAGCTCGGCGGAATCGCCGTGCCGACCGGCGCGCGCGTGGCTGCGCTCGCGGGAGCCGGGGAAGTACTGGTCTCGCAGACCGTGAGGGATCTCGTCGCCGGCTCCGAGATCGAGTTCGGCGAACGCGGCGTCCACGAGCTCAAGGGCATTCCGGGCGAGTGGCGTCTGTACGCTGTCCTCGATGCGTGACGCGCTGATCGTCGACGCGGTTCGCTCGCCGATCGGGAAGCGGAACGGGACCCTCGCCTCGCTGCGCGCGGACGAGCTTGCGGGGCAGGTGTTGAACGCGCTCGTGGAGCGAAACGGGCTCGATCCGGCCGAGGTCGAGGACGTGCAGATGGGCTGCGTCTCGCAGGTCGGCGAGCAGGGCTGGAACATCGCACGGATGGCGGCCCTCGTGGCCGGGTGGCCGGAGTCCGTCGCCGGCTCGACCGTCGACCGCCAGTGCGGCTCCTCGTTGCAGGCGGCCTTCAACGCGGCGGCGGCGGTGTCGTCGGGCCAGCTCGACGTCGTGGTCGCGGCCGGGGTCGAGTCGATGTCGCGCGTCCCGATGGGCTCGAGCGGCGGCGACCTCTCGGACACGCTGCTCGAGCGCTTCGAGATCGTCCCGCAGGGAATCTCGGCCGAGCTGATCGCCGAGGAGTGGGACCTTTCGCGCGAGGAGCTCGACGCGTACTCGTACGAGTCGCACCGGCGCGCGCTCGCCGCGATCGAGGACGGGCGGTTCGAGCGCGAGGTGGTGCCCGTCGAGGTATCGAACCCACACACGGGTGTGCTCTTCGGAGTCGACGAGACGCCGCGCGCCGACACGTCGCCGGAAGCGCTGGCGGCGCTGAAGCCGGCGTTCCTTCCGGAGGGCAAGGTGACCGCCGGGAACTCGAGCCAGATCTGCGACGGCGCGGCCGCCGTGCTGGTCGCGAGCGAGGCTGCCTGCTCCCGCCTGGGCCTCGAGCCCCGGGCGCGGTGCCTCGCCTTCGGGCTCGTCGGCGTCGACCCGCGGCTGATGCTGCACGGCAATCCCGAGGCGTGCTCGCGCGCGCTCCGCCGAGCGGAGCTCGCGTGGGACGATGTCGCGGTGGTGGAGGTGAACGAGGCGTTCGCCTCGGTGGCGCTCCAGTTCATGCGCGACGCCGGCCTCGAGGAGCGGTGGACGGACGTCAACCCGAACGGCGGCGGCATCTCGCTCGGCCATCCGCTCGGCGCGACGGGCGCGCGGGTGACGGCGACGCTGCTGAACGAGCTCGAGCGCCGCGGCGAGCGGTACGGCGTGGCCACGATGTGCATCGGCTTCGGCCAGGCGATGGCGGCCGTGGTGGAGCGTCTGTAGACGACCCGAAGGAGATCGTCCGCACCGGGTACGACGCGATCGCGGACCGGTACGCGGAGTGGGCGGCGAGCTTCGACTCGCCCGCCGGCGCGTGGCTCGCGAGGTTCGTCGAGCGAGTGCCTGCCGGCTCGCGGGTTGTCGAGCTCGGCTGTGGCGGTGACAACCCGTCGACCCGAACGCTCGTCGGGCGATACGACTACCTCGGCGTCGATCTCTCGAGCGCGCAGCTGGAACACGCGCGCAGTGCGCTGCCCGGAGCACGGTTTGAGCTCGCCGATGCGACGCGGCTGGAGCTCGAGCCTGGGGCGTACGACGGCGCGGTCTCCCTGTTCATGCTCGGTCACGTGCCGCGAGCCGAGCAGGCGCCGCTCCTGCGGCGGTTGGCCGGGTGGCTGCTGCCCGGTGGGACGCTCCTTGCCACGATGGGGACCGCGGACGCGCACGACGAGGTAGAGGCCGACTGGCTCGGAGCGCCCATGTTCTTTGCGTCGTTCGACGAGGCGACGAACCGCGAGCTCCTCGAGAACGCCGGCTTTCGGGCCGTGGACGCGCGGGTGGTCCCGTTTGAGGAGCCAGGCCACGGCCTGGTCAGCTTCATGTGGGTCCTCGCCGAGAAGTCGGCGCCGAGCGCATAGGATCGCGCTCCGTGGAGATCTCGCGGGTCGGCGTCGTCGGGCTCGGCACGATGGGTGCCGGGATCGCGCAGGTCTGCCTCCAGGCCGGCCTCGAGGTCGTCGGCCGCGACGTGACCCTCGAGCTCGGCGAGACCGCGCGCGGGCGCATCGACCACTACCTCACGCGCGGGGTCGAGAAGGAACGCCTCACGCAGGACGAGAAGGACGCGGCCCTCGGCCGCCTCACCCTCACCACCGAGCTCACCGACCTTGCCGGCTGCCAGCTCGTGATCGAGGCCGCGTTCGAGGATCTCGACGTCAAGCGCGAGCTCTTCGGCGAGCTCGACCGCCTCCTGCCGCCGCCCGCGATCCTCGCGACGAACACCTCGGCGCTCTCGGTGACGCAGATCGCGGACGCGGCCACCGCACCGGAGCGCGTTGTCGGCCTGCACTTCTTCAACCCGGCGCCGGTGCTGCCGCTCGTCGAGGTCGTCCGCACCGCGCACACGAGCGACGAGTCGTTCGACGCCGCCTATGCCTTCGCGCAGCGCATCGGCAAGGAGCCCGTCGCGTGCAACGACACGCCCGGCTTCATCGTCAACCGGATCCTGATCCCGCTGCTGAACGACTGTGTGCGCGTCCTCGACGAGGCGCGCGTCAGCCCCGAGGACGTCGACCGGGCAATGCGCTTCGGCGCGAACTGGCCGATCGGGCCGTGCGCGCTGATCGACCTGATCGGCGTCGACGTGCACGTCCACGCCTCCGAGGCGCTCCACGGCGCGCTCGGCGAGGAGCGGATGGCGCCGCCGGAGCGGCTGCTCGAGATGCAGCGCGAGGGGCTGCTCGGCCGCAAGACCGGCCGCGGCTTCTACGAGTACGAGCCGCGGTCCTAGCGGACCAGCCGCGACCAGACGTTGTCGAGGAGCCGCGAGACGGGCGGCTGGTTGACCGAGGCCGCGAAGTTGACGACGCCCGCCGCGAACACGCGCGCCCCCGCGCCGGTCTCGTAGTAGGTCATCTCCGCGTCGCGTCGGCCGATCAGGTTCGGGATCCGTGCGAGCACTCGCGTGCCCGCCGGCGAACTGGGGGCGCGCGCGTCGATCTCGAGCCCGTAGCGCCCGAACGTCGAGCCGTTCCGCAGCCCCGTACCAGCGAACGCCCACGGGCTGGTGGTCGCGCCCTGCACGACGTAGGGCGCCTGGCCTCGGCCCCCGTTGCCAGCCGCCCACTGGACGCCGACCAGCGAAGCCTCCGGCCGGCCGAGGTTCCGCCACATCGCGACGCGCCGAAGCAGCTGCCCCTCGCGCTTCACACGCCAGAGGAAGTTGTTCCCGGACAGGAACATCAGGCGACCGCCGAGGTCGCGGTAGCGGCGCACGACGTCGTAGACGTGCCCGCTCGCGTACTCCTCGTGGCCCGGGAAGACGACGAGGTCGTACGCGCGGCGGAGGGCGTCGCCGGTGCGGACGCGCTCGAAATCGTCGTCGGAGAGGAAGTCCACCGACTTCCCGGTGCGGTTGAGCCAGGAGATGAAGCTCAGGTCCCAGTCTCGATAGCGAGCGGACACGCCGAAGTCGAGGTACGGGCGTCGCAGGTCAACCGTGCGGGTCGACCCGCCGACGTTCCAGCTGTCGCCCCAGCCGTCGCCGCCAGCGTCGTCGAAGTTGTACGCCTGCCAGGTGTTCGTGGAGAGGACGACCGCGACCCGGTGCTCGCCGAGGGAGCGCGGCCGCAGGATCAGCGGTGCGAAGCCGACGCGCCGGTCGGAGGCGGTCACGCGCAGGAAGTAGAGCCCGCTCCTCGCCACGCCCGCAGGGTTGATTTGCACGTAGCGGGTGGCGCTGCCGCGGAGCTGCCAGTCGATGCGCACCGCTGGGCCGACGGGGACGCCGCCGGTGCGCAGGTCGCGGACGGTCGGCCTCGGCAGGGTCGCGAACGACACCAGCTGGAGCTTGACCCGCCGCGCATCGCTCGCGATTGCCACGGTCGCCTCGCTGCCGACCGGGTAGCTGCGCGCGAGGAAGCCGGCCTCCACGCCCTGGACGCGGACGACGAGGCCGCTGGTCAGCTTCCCGCGGCGAGGAGGCTCGAATCCGTAGACGCGCCGCGCGCCGTTGCGTCCGGCCACGACGAAGCGGAGCAGGTACGTGCGGGAAGGCGTCGAGCGCTTCGGCTTCCAGGCGATCACGTGCGGGCCGGCCGCCAGCTGCCGCCGCAGGCTCCAGACGGCCTTCGCGGGCATTTGCACCTCGGCCGTCGCGACCGCGCGGACCTCGACCGTCGCCGGGCGGTCGAGCTTGAAGCGGATCAGCGCTCGGTCCCGGAAGCCGTCGCCGTTCGGGCTCACCGTCGCCAGCCAGGGAGTGTCGCCGGCAAATGGCGTGCCACCGTTGGAGATGCGCAGGCCGAGCAGGTGCGGCGGGCCCGGCTGCGCCGGCGCAGAGGCCGCGAGCCCGACCGCCGCCAGAGCCGCTGCAACGGCCGCAAACCCCGCTCCTCGTAGACGTTTACGCATTCCTTACAACCCGCTTATCCCCAACTCACCGGGGGTACCGATACTTTCGAGCAGATGAGAGGGCTTCTCGCCATCGCAATCGTGCTCGCGGTCACCACGGTACCGCTCGCGCTCGCTGCCGACACGCCGGCCGACGGCACCCTCTCGGTCAAGCGCGGCCGCGGCAACGTCGTGCTCAAGCTCAAGGGGACCGTGATCGGGCGCGTCGCGCGGAACGGCCGCGTCCAGATCCGTGACATTCGGCCCTTCGACGCGAACGTCCCGCAGCTCACCTGCCGGCCGCACGCGCGCCGCATCGCTGCGGGCACGTGGCTCTGCAAGGGTCGCAACATCGGCTTCCGCGTCGACAAGGGCCGCTTCAACGTCAACGTCCGCGGCAAGGGCATCTCGATTTCCGCGGTCGGCCGCGGCAACGTCACCGTCGACGGCGCCGGAGACCTCGGCGTGAACGACGGCACCATGTCGATCGACTCGGCGCCCTACGAGTCGCTCCCGGACTTCTCGACGACGTTCTACCTCGGGACGCCGCCGCCCGGGAGCTGACAGCCGTCTCTGGCATCCTGAGGTCATGACAGCTCAGGCGCAGACGGTGCTGGTGGTCGAGGACGAGTCTTCGATCGCGTCCTTCGTCGCCCTCTACCTCAAGAACGCGGGCTACGCCGTGCGCACGGCGGCGACCGGCGGCGACGGGCTTGCCGAGGCGGAGTCGCAGCGCCCTGACCTGATCGTCCTCGACCTGATGCTCCCGGACGTCGACGGGATCGAGGTCTGCCGCCGCATCCGCCAGCGCTCGGACGTGCCGATCCTGATGTTGACCGCGCGCGACGAGGACGTCGACAAGATCATCGGCCTCGAGGTCGGGGCCGACGACTACCTGACGAAGCCGTTCAACCCGCGCGAGCTCGTCGCGCGCGTGAAGTCGATCCTCCGACGCGCCGTGCCCGACCGGCGCGAGGGCGAGTCGAAGCAGATCAAGCACGGCGACCTCGAGATCGACGCCGGCCGACGCGAGGCGCGCGTGGCCGGCAAGGAGGTGCAGCTCGCGCCGAAGGAGTTCGACCTGCTCTGGGAGCTGCTCGACCACAAGGGTCTCGTCCTCACGCGCGACCAGCTGCTCGAGCGCGTGTGGGGCTACACGTTCGCCGGCGACACGCGCACCGTCGACGTGCACGTGCGCCAGCTCCGCCGCAAGCTCGGCGAGGCCTCCCCGATCGTCACGGTCTGGGGGGTCGGGTACAAGGTCTCCCCTTCGCGGGACGCGGCCGTGAGCGCCTAGCCGAGCCGGGGCCGCGATGCTGCGGTCGCTCCGCTTCCAACTCCCGGCGCTCTTCCTGCTGGCGATCGTGATCGCCGGCCTCGTC
The DNA here is from genome assembly GCA_963719275.1 of uncultured Actinomycetes bacterium. Taxonomy (GTDB): domain Bacteria; phylum Actinomycetota; class Thermoleophilia; order Gaiellales; family Gaiellaceae; genus AC-32. Next base: position 161,093 of record CAVRBT010000004.1, read on the forward strand.
TCTGCCGCGATCGCGCTGCGGCTGTTCCGGTCCTACGCGGAGAACCGCTCCCGGCAGCAGGCGTACGCGGAGGTCGGCCGCGAGGCGAACGGCATCACGCAGCTGTACAACCGGCAGGCGGGGCTGAAGCTGCTTTCGGCCAAGCGCCTGGAGCTCGCGACCGGCGACAAGATCTTCTTCGCTTCGCGAGCACCTGGGCTCGATCTCTTCCCGGGACAGAAAGGCCGTCCCTTTACGCCGCTGCCGAAGGGCGTCGTCAACGAGCGCGCGGTCCGTCAGCGGAAGAAGCCGCTCAACTTCGTCTTCCAGCCGCCCGACACCGACCAGAAGCTGCTCGCCGCCGCACTCCCGCTGCGTGTCGGCGACAGCTTCTTCGGCACGCTCGTGGTCGCGAAGCCTGAGACGGTGCTCCACCAGCGGTGGGTGGCGTTGATCGAGCGGCTGCTGCTCGCGTTCGCCGGCGGGGTGCTGGTCGCCGGCGCCTTCGGCTGGTACCTCTCGCGGCGCATCACGACGCCGGTACTGCAGCTGACCAATGCGGCAGACGAGGTCGCGCGAGGGAACTACGACGTCGACGTGCCGAGCCGCGGAGCCGGCGAGATCGGCCTCCTCGCCGACCGCTTCGGCGAGATGGCGGCCCGGCTGAGCGAGTCGGAGGAGCTCGAGCGGAACTTCCTCATGTCGGTGACGCACGAGCTGCGAACGCCGCTGACCGCAATTCGCGGACACGTCGAGGCGCTGCGCGAGGGCGTGGTCGTGGACGAGGCCACCCGGCTCGCCTCGCTGACGGTGATCGCTGCCGAGGCCGAGCGGCTCGAGCGGCTCGTGGGCGACGTGCTCGACCTGGCCAAGCTGGACGCGCACCGGTTCACCGTGCTGCAGGAGGAGGTCGACATGGAGCGGCTCGTCGACCGCGCGTACTCCGCCTTCACCGAGGAAGCGCGGCGGCGCGGGATCGAGTACCGCTGCGAGCTCGAGGCGAGGCCGGTGATCGTCTCGGACGGCGACCGCGTCCTGCAGATCATCTCGAACCTGCTCGCCAACGCGTTCCGCTGGACGCCCGACGGGGGCAGCGTCGGGCTCGAGCTCTCGGCCACCGACGGCAGCGTCTACGTGGGTGTGGCCGACAGCGGGCCGGGCGTCCCGCCGTCGGAGCGGGAGCGGATCTTCCGGCCGTTCTGGTCGCGCGGCGGCGGCGGCACGGGGCTGGGGCTTGCAATTGCCCGCGAGCTCGCCGGCGCGCTCGGCGGGAGGATCAGCCTCGAGAGCTCCGCCGAGCACGGCAGCCGCTTCGAGCTCGCCCTGCCAGTCCGCCCCCGGTAGCGGGCAGAATCCCGCCGTGGCCGCCGCCCCCGAGCTCGTCCCGCTGCCGCGCCGACGCTCGCCCGCACGCGCCGTGCTCGTCGCGCTGCGCCCGCGGCAGTGGTCGAAGAACCTGCTCGTCTTCGCCGGCCTCGTCTTCGCGGCGAAGCTCGGCGACCCGTGGCGCTGGCTCGACGCCTGCGTGTGCTTCGTCGCCTACTGCGCGATCTCGAGCGCGTCGTACCTCGCGAACGACGTACGCGACCGCGAGGACGACCGACTGCACCCGATCAAGCGCTCGCGCCCGATCGCGCGCGGCGAGCTCTCGCCGCGGGCCGCGCTGACGATTGCAGGCGCGCTCGCGCTGCTGGCACCCCTGCTGGTCGCGCCGCTCGGGCTTCCCTCGGCGCTGCTGGTCATCGCCTTCGCCCTGCTCCAGGCCGGGTACACGGTGCGGCTGAAGCACGTCGTGCTGCTCGACGTCAGCGCGATCGCGGCGCTCTTCGTCATCCGCGCCGCCGCGGGCGCGGAGGCCGTGCACGTGCCGATCTCCGGGTGGCTGTTGCTCTGCACGGCGCTGCTCGCGCTCTTCCTCGCCCTGGCGAAGCGCCGGGGCGAGCTCGTGCTCGTGGGGGCCGGCCGCACACCCGGGCGACCGGTGCTCGACGGCTACTCGCTCGAGCTCGTCGACCAGCTGACCGCGATCGTCGCGTCGGCCACGGTGATCGCGTACGCGATCTACACGCTCACCGGCGACCACTCGCGCGTCCTGCTCGCGACGGTGCCGTTCGTCGTCTTCGGCGTCTTCCGCTACCTGCTGCTGATGCACCGCGACGACGTCGGCGAGGAGCCGGAGCAGGTGCTGCTGACCGACGTGCCGATCCTGCTCGCCGTCGCCGGCTGGATCGTGACCGCCGCGGCCATCCTCGCCTTCTCCTGAGGCATCGCTTGAGATGCCGTTTTCAGGACGCGCGTGCTCCGCACGCGTGTCCGTCTGAAACGACCGCACGAGGCGTTCAGTAATGACCGCAACCGCTGTGAGAACGCTCGTCCTCGTCGCCGTGCTCACCGTCGCCGTGGTGCTCGGCCTCGGGCTGTACGCCGACTTCGGCCAGCTGGGCGAGGAGCTGGCGAGCTTCCGCTGGGAGCTGTTCCCGCTGGCACTGGCGTTCACGGCGCTCAACTACTTGCTGCGCTTCTGGCGCTGGCAGCGGTATCTCGACCGCGTCGACGTCCACGTTCCCTGGGGCGGGAGCCTCGCCATCTTCGCCGCCGGCCTGACGATGACGATCACGCCAGCCAAGCTCGGGGAGCTGCTCAAGTGCGCCCTGCTGCACCGGTCGTACGGCGTGCCGGTCCGGCGCTCGGCGCCGGTGGTGCTTGCCGAGCGCGTCACGGACGCGAGCGGCGTCGTCGTCCTCGCGCTCGTCGGCGGTGCCGGGACGCGGAGCTGGCCGTTGCTGGTCGCCGCGTTCGTCGGCGTGCTGGGCGTGGTCGCGGTCGTGCGTAGCCCGCTGCTGGAGCGCTTTGCGTTCTTCGGCGAGGCGACCGAGGCCTCGCGCGCGCTGCTGACGACGCCGCTGCTCGTCGCGATGACGCTGCTCTCGGCCGTCTCCTGGTTCTGCGAGTGCCTTGCCGCGTACGTGTGCGTGCGGGGCCTGAGCCTCGACCTGTCGCTGGCCGACACCGTCGTCGCCTTCTCGCTCGGCAGCCTCGCGGGCGCCGCCTCCTTCCTCCCGGGCGGGCTCGGCGTCGCCGAGGCGAGCATGACCGGGCTGATCCGCGCGCTCGGTGACACCTCGAAGGCGGCCGCGGCGGCGGCCACGGTGCTGATCCGGCTCGCGACGCTGTGGTTCGCGGTCGCCCTCGGGCTGCTCGGGCTGGCCGTGCAGGCCCGGGTCGCCCGGACTCAGCCCGTACGGCGCTCTTCCATCCGGTAGACGATCGCGCCCTCGCCGGTCTCGAGCCTCCGCTCGATCGTCGACAGGCGGCGCTCGACCGACTTCCAGCTCGAGGTGATCAGGTCGACGAGCAGCCCGAGGTCGTCGACCCGCGCGTGCCGCTCGGAGAGCAGGTCTCCCTCGACGCGCTCGAGCCGCCGGATCACCTGGTTCATCAGCCCGCGGATCTCCGCGAGATTGCGCCCGACCGGGCGGACCTGCTCGCGCAGGCCATCGCCGACGGCGTGCTCGACCTGCGCTGGGATGGTCGCCTCGAGCTGGGCCGCGGTCTGGGCCAGCTCCTCGACCTGGGCCCGCGCGCGCTCGAGCGCGGCGTCCACCGCGGCCGCGTCGGGGCGGCCCTCGGCGGCCTCGCGGAGCCGCTCCCGTGCCTTCTCGATGGCTTCGTCGGTCATGGGCCGAGAGCGTAGAGCCGCCGTCGGATGGCACCCTGTACGTGGGATGAGCGTTTCCGAGCGGACAATCGAGCGCGACGAGGTCGTCGTCGACACCCGGCGCAGGTACACCGAGGGCGAGCCCGTGCTCGTCAGGATCCGAAGGCGCGGGCGGAGATTCGAGCTGCGGGACGACGGGCGTGCGCTCGAGCTCGCGGGCCTGCCCGTCGGCTGGCGCGAGTGCGCGACCCAGGTCGTCGACGCCTACGACCTGAACGTCACGCGGAACGGCGTGGTCTTCGTGCCGGCGGTCGAGGGCGGCGTCGATCGCGACTGGCTCGCGGGCCGTGTCGCCGAGACGTCGCTCGCGCTGTACGAGGCGCTGCTCGAGCTCGAGTGAGGACCTCCGAGCTCGACTACAGCCCCCTCCGCTCGGCAACTCGGCGGATTCCATGAGGACTTCAGAGCTCGACTACGAGCTGCCGCAGGAGTTGATCGCACAGCACCCGCTCGAGCGCCGCGACAGCTCGCGCCTGCTCGTCCACGACCGCACGACCGGCGAGACGCGGCATCGCCGCTTCGACGACCTGCCGACCGAGCTTCCGGAGGGGGCGCTGGTCGTCCTCAACGACACGCGCGTGCTGCCCGCACGGCTGCGGCTCGAGCGGCCGGGTGGGGGCGAGGCCGAGGTGCTGCTGCTCGAGCGGCTGGGCGAGAACGGCACGTGGGAGGGCCTCGCGCGCCCGTCGCGGAAGCTCCAGCCGGGCCAGCGGCTGGGACCGGTAGAGCTGCTGGAGCCGCTCGGCGAGGGCCGCTGGCGGCTGCGGCTCGAAGGCCCGCCGGCCGGGGAGGTGCCTCTGCCGCCGTACATCCACGAGCCGCTCGCAGATCCGGAGCGCTACCAGACCGTCTACGCGGAGAACGAGGGCTCGGCCGCCGCGCCGACCGCGGGGCTGCACTTCACGCCCGAGCTGCTCGGACGGTTCGAGACCGAGCGCGTGACGCTTCACGTCGGCCTCGACACCTTCCGCCCGCTCGCAGCCGACGTCGTCGAGGAGCACCCGCTACACAGCGAGCGGTACGAGGTGGCACCGGAGGCGTGGGAGCGGATTCGCCGCGCCGAGTCCGTGCTCGCGGTCGGGACGACGACGGTGCGCGTGCTCGAGTCGCTCGCGCGCGGGGCGTCGCTGAGTGGACGCACCGATCTGTTCGTGACGCCGGGGTTCGAGTTCCGCCGGGTGGACGCGCTGCTGACGAATTTCCACCTGCCACGCTCGACGCTGCTCGCGCTCGTGATGGCATTCGCGGGCGTGGAGGAGACGCGGCGGCTCTACCGGCTCGCGATCGAGGAGCGCTACCGGTTCTACTCGTTCGGTGACGCGATGCTGCTGCTGTGAGCGAGCTGGACGTCAGGCGCGCGGGGCTCGCGGACGTCGACGAGATCGTCGCCGTGCTGTCGGAAGCGGCCCGCTGGCTGCTCTCGCGCGGGATCCGGCAGTGGCCCGACCCGTACCCGAAGGAGCGCGTCGAGCCGCTCGTTCGCCGCGGCGACCTCTATCTCGCGCGGCTCGACGGCGAGCCGGTGGCAACGCTGGCGCTGCAGTGGACCGATCCGACGTTCTGGGGCGAGCAGCCGGACGACGCGGGGTACGTGCACGCGCTCGCAGTGGGGCGCGCGCAGGCCCGCAGCGGTCTCGGTGCCATGCTGCTCGACTGGGCCGAGGCAGAGGTCGTCGCACGCGGCCGCGAGTTCCTGCGACTCGACTGCCTGGCCGAGAACGACGCTCTGCGGCGCTACTACGAGGGCCAGCGGTTCGAGCCACGAGGCGAGGTGGCGGTGGACGACCTCGTCGCAATGCGCTTCGAGCGCCGCTGCCGGGCACCGGAGGCGGCCGCGGCCGGTGGAGAGATCGTCCCGCAACGGGCACACACGCGCGACAGACATGTGCGCCCCGTGGGGGTAGGCTCGCAGCGGGAGCGAGGGAGGCCCACCAACCCCACCCAGGAGGGAGGGGGTGCGCTTCTTGGCTGACGCGTCGTTCACCGTTCACGCGACCGACGGCGAGGCTCGTGCCGGGCTGCTTCGCACCGCCCACGGCGAGCTGCGCACGCCAGCGTTCATGCCGGTCGGCACCAAGGCGACCGTCAAGGCCGTCGACCCCGACGAGCTGCGCGACCTCGGCGCAGAGATCCTGCTCTGCAACACGTACCACCTGCACTTCCGCCCCGGTGCCGACCTGATCGCGGGGCTCGGCGGCCTGCACGGCTTCATGGCCTGGGACGGGCCGATCCTGACCGACTCCGGCGGCTTCCAGGTCTTCTCGCTGCGCCACACGATCCTGCGCCAGGACGACGAAGGCGTCACCTTCCGCTCGGTCTACGACGGTGACGAAGCGCGCTTCACGCCTGAGCTCGCCGCCCGCATCCAGGCCCGGCTTGGCTCCGACATCGCGATGTGCCTCGACGTCGTCCCTCCGCCGGGCACGCCGAGGCCGGAGCTGGAGGAGGCCGTCCGCCGCACCAGCCTCTGGGCCCAGCGTCAGCAGCAGGCCGAGCGCGCCCCCGGCCAGCTCCTCTTCGGCATCGCGCAGGGCGGCACGGACCGCGAGCTCCGCCGCCGGAGCGCGGAGGAGATCGCGGAGCTCGACCTCGACGGCAACGCGCTCGGCGGCCTTGCGATCGGCGAGTCGCGCGAGGAGATGCTCGACACGACCGCGTGGGCGACGCAGCTGCTCCCGGCGGACAAGCCGCGCTACTTCATGGGCATCGGCGACCCCGTCGGCATCCTCGAGGTGATCGAGCGCGGCATCGACATGTTCGACTGCGTGCTCCCGACGCGGAACGCGCGCACCGGCAGCGCCCTCACCTGGGAGGGCCAGCTGAACATCAAGGCCGGAAAGTTCGCCCGCGACCCGCGCCCGCTCGACGAGGGCTGCGGCTGCCCCGCCTGCACCAGGTTCACGCGCGCGTACGTTCGGCACCTGCTCAACCAGCAGGAAATCCTGGGCCTGCGCCTGCTCAGCCTGCATAATTTGCGCTTCACACTCGACCTCGTCGCCGGCGCCCGTGCCGCGATCGAGCGGGGAGAGCTGCAGTCGTACAAAGAGGACGCGCTGGCGAGGCTCCAGCGTTCCGGGGAGGCAGAGTGGGCGGCTACGTGATCATCCTCATAGCGGTCTTCGCGCTGATGTGGCTGCTCCTGATCAGGCCGCAACGCCGTAAGCAGCTCGAGCAGGCGCGGATGCAGGACGCTGTCGAGGTCGGCGACGACGTCCTGACGGCAGGCGGCATCCACGGATCCGTGCGCGAGATCGAAGGCGAGATCGTCCACGTGGAGATCGCGCCCGGGACAACCGTTCGGCTCGACCGCCGTGCGGTCGCCGCCGTCGCGCAGGAACCGGAGCCCGAAGCCGAAACGTTGCCCCAACCGGAGCAGGCCGCCTCGGGCGACGAAAGCTAATCTGTTCCGACTCTTCGCGTGGCCACACGTCGTTCACACCTGATTCTCGTCGGCCTGATCCTGGCGGCCCTGTGTGGGGTGGCGCTGCTTGCCATCCCGGGCTCGCCCGCGCACAAGAAGGTCACGCTCGGCCTCGATCTGCAGGGCGGGCTCGAGGTTGTCCTCAAAGCGGTGCCGCCGAAGGGCAAGACCTGCGACGCCGCCTGCATGGACCGCTCGATCTCGATCATGCGGAGCCGCATCGACAAGCTCGGCGTCTCCGAGCCCGAGATTCGCAAGCAGGGCAAGGACCAGATCGTGATCCAGCTCGCCGGCGTCCACGACGTCAACAAGGCGGCGCAGATCATCGGCACGACCGCGCAGCTGCAGTTCTTCGACTTTGAGAACGACCTCACCGGCCCGTCGAACAACGGCGGCCAGCCGGTCGCCACGGGGAGCCTCTTCAAGCTGCTCACGCAGGTGAAGGCGGACGCGAAGAAGGGGACGCCGACCGCGTACTACCTCTTCAACAAGAAGAAGCAGGTGATCAACGGGCCCGAGGACACAGTCGAGAAGCTGCTCGACACGCCGAAGCTGAACGGCAAGCAGCCGAAGGGCTCGACGATCCTCGCCGTCCCGGAGAACACGACCGTCGTCAGCTGTGAGGCGAGCACCGGCTGCATCGGCCAGCAGCAGGGAGACGCGGCCGCGCCGGTCCTGTATTACCTGTTCAAGTTCGACCCGGAGAACCCGACGAACCCGGTGCCCGAGGCGACGGGCGCCGACCTGAAGCTGTCGTCGATCCGCGCCGACATCAGCACGCAGGGCCAGGGCAACGTCGTCCAGCTCGACTTCACCGGCGACGGCGCGAAGAAGTTCCACGACATCACCCGTCTGGAGGCCCAGCGCGGCTCCCAGCTGGCGGCCGCTGCAGGCCAGACCGGGAACGACCCGGCGACCGTCCAGCAGTTCGCCCAGCACTTCGCGATCGTGCTCGACAACGAGCTGCGCTCGACGCCGTACATCGACTACAAGCAGAACCCCGACGGGATCGACCCGACCACCGGCGGCGCCGAGATCTCGAACATCAACAGCTTCAGCGAGGCGAAGGACCTCGCGCTCGTGCTCCAGACCGGCGCCCTACCGGTCAAGTTCGAGCAGATCGAGCGGACAGACGTCTCCGCCACACTCGGCAAGGACTCGCTCAAGGAGGCCAAGACCGCTGCGCTGATCGGCCTGCTCGTCGTCGCCGCCTTCCTGCTGATCCTCTACCGCTTCCTCGGCGTCGTCGCGGTCATCGGCCTCGGCATCTACGCCGCCTTCCTCTACGCGGCGATTCTGCTCTTCGGCGTCACGCTGACGCTGCCGGGCTTCGCGGGCCTGATCCTCACGATCGGCGTCGCGGCCGACGCGAACGTGGTCATCTTCGAACGCATCAAGGAAGAGGTGCGGTCCGGGAAGTCCGTGCGCGCCGGGATCTCGGCCGGCTACGCGAAGGGCTTCCACACGATCATCGACGCGAACGTCGTGACCGTGATCACGGCGATGGTGCTCTTCGCGGTCGCGACCGCGGGCGTGAAGGGGTTCGCGCTGATGCTGATGATCGGCACGGTGATCTCGCTGATCACGGCCGTCGCGGCGACCCGCGCGATGCTCGGCCTGCTCTCCGGCTTCCGCTGGTTCGAGAACCCGCGCTTCATGGGCGCGGCGGCCGAGCAGCACGGCAAGTGGCTGCAGATCGACTTCATGAAGCGCCGCTACGTGTGGCTCGCGATCTCCGGCTGCATCGTCGCCATCGCGATCGGTGCGCTCGCCGTGAAGGGCCTGAACCTGGGCATCGACTTCAAGGGCGGCACGCAGGTCTCGTTCACGACCCCGCAGCCGACGTCGCTGTCGGCCGTGCGCGAGCAAACGACCAAGTTCGGCAAGGAACCGATCGTCCAGGGCCGCGGCAAGAGCTTCGGGGGCGACGAATACAAGAGCTTCCAGCTCCGCCTGCGGACGCTCAACGGGCCGCAGACGAGCGCCCTGAAGGACGCCGTCGCGAGCGAGTTCAACACCACCAAGATCCAGATCCAGACCGTCTCCGCGAGCTTCGGGAGACAGATCGCTCGAGGGGCGATCATCGCGATCCTCTTCTCGCTGCTCCTGATCATCCTCTACATCGCGATCAGGTTCGACTTCAAGTTCGCGGTGCCGGTGATCGTCGCCCTGCTGCACGACATCGTGATCACCATCGGGGTGTACGCGCTCCTCGGGAGAGAGGTGTCGAACTCGACCGTGGCCGCGGTGCTAACGGTGCTCGGCTACTCGATCTACGACACGATCATCATCTTCGACCGCATCAGGGAGAACATCCCACTGATGCGGCGTGCCCCGTTCGCGACGATTGCGAACGTCTCGCTGTGGGAGACGATCCGCCGCTCGCTGGCGACGACGTTCATAACGCTGCTGCCGGTGATGTCGCTCCTGATCTTCGGCGGCGCGACGCTGAAGGACTTCGCGTTCGCGCTGCTGGTCGGCATCGCGTCGGGTGCGTACTCGTCGATCTTCATCGCGGCGCCGCTGCTGACGATGTGGAAGGAGCGCGAGCCGGAGTACGCGCGGCGGATCGGCCAGGACCTGCTGCCGGACGAGCGTGAGGCGGCGGTCGAAGCCGCCGAGGAGGCGCTCGCGGCGCAGCCGGCGCCCGACCTGTCGCCCGTCGGCGCGGTCGAGCGCGCTGCGACCGCGAACCAGGCGAAGCGTGAGCGGCGGCGACAGCGGCGGCGCGCAAGGCCCCATGGCCGCGCCCGCTGACCCTCGCGCCTCTGGTCGGCACCGGCTCCCGCCGGGCGAAGCCCGGCTCTGCCGCTGCCTGACGCCGCTGGCGGCACGCTGCTCTCCGGGGCCGTGTTAGCAACACTGTCCCCTCCGGCATCGCACCACCAGCGGCGCCCCAGAGACGCGAGGAATGTTTGTGGCTGATTCGGCACGTGATCTGCGCGAGCTCGCGGAGAAGCTGGTTCTCGCCGGCGTCGGCGCGGTGGCGCTGACGGCCGAGCGCGCGGACGCGCTGGCCGAGGAGGTGGCCGCGCGCGGCGGGATGGGCCGCGCCGAAGCACGAGCGCTGGTCGAAGAGCTGGCAGGCCGGTGGCGCAGCGAGGGCGTGCGGCTCGGCGAGCGCACAGGCGCAGGGCTGGCCGGCCTCTTCCGCGAGCTCGGGCTCGTGACGCGCGACGAGCTCGAGGAGCTGGAGCTGCGCGTCGCCCAGCTCGAGCACCGGCTGCGGCTGCTCGAGCAGTGAACCCGAGCGAGCCGCTGACGCCGATCGAGAAGTCGTGGCGGATCGGCCGCCTTGTCGCACCCCCGGTGACGATGCTCGTCGCCCCGGGCGCGGGGTACGGGGTCGAGCGTGTGCCGGCCGAGGGTGGCGGTGTGGTCGCCGCCAACCACTTCTCCGGGATCGACCATCCCCTGATCGGCTCCTTCTCGCCGCGGCCGCTGTACTTCCTCGCAAAGGCGGAGCTGATGGAGATCCCGGGGCTCGGCGCGCTCCTGCGCTGGCTCGGCGTGGTCGGCGTCCGGCGCGGCGAGGGCGACCGCGAGGCGCTGCGGCGCGCGCGCGAGATCGTCCGCGGCGGCGGCCTCGTCTGCGTGCACGTGGAGGGGACGCGGCAGCGCTTTGGCCATCCGGGGCCCCTGCACCCCGGAGGGCTGATGATCGCGATGCAGGAGGGCGTGCCCGTGATTCCGGTCGGGCTCGACACCTTCCGCTGGTCGCTGAGCAACCGTCGGCTGTGCGCGGTCGTGTGGGGCGAGCCGATGTCGGTGGACGACCTGCCGCGCAACCGGAAGGGCTACGCCGAGGCGGCCGACCGCGTGGGCGCCGAGATCGTGCGCCTGTGGCGCCAGGCCGTCGCGGCGTGCGAGGCGGGCCTTCCGCCCGAGCTCCCCGACGGTGCGCGACGCAGCGGGATCAACCCGAGCCTCGTGCAACACTGAACCGATGGCGAGCACCGGCACGCGGAACCTCGGCCGGATCTCCGAGATCGCCCAGGTCGCGGTCAGGCACGGCTTCGGCTACTTCTTCGAGACCCACCGCCTGACCGATCTTCTCCCGGGCCGACCGAAGCTCGAGGAGGCGATGCCGCCGTCCCAGCGCGGCCAGCACCTCCGCGAGATGCTGGACGAGCTCGGCCCGACGTTCGTGAAGTTCGGCCAGCTCCTCTCGACGCGTCCGGACGTCGTCCCGCCCGACATCGTGGCGGAGCTACAGAAGCTTCAGGACGACGTGCGACCCGTGCCGTACGACGACGTCGAGCGCGTGATCCGGGAGGAGCTCGAGCTCTCCGTCGAGCAGCTCTTCACCGAGTTCGAGACCAAGCCGGTCGCCGCCGCGTCCATCGGGCAGGTGCACAGAGCGACGCTTCCGAACGGCCGTCGCGTGGCCGTCAAGGTGCAACGCCCCAACGCGCCGAGGCAGATCGAAGCCGACCTCTCGCTCCTCTACCAAGCGGCGCGTCTGATCAAGGAGCGAGTGCGCGCCCTCGAGTTCATCGACCCGCGCCAGCTCGTCGACGAGTTCGCCCGCTCGATCCGCCAGGAGCTCGACTACCGCCTCGAGGCCCGCAACGCCGAGGCCTTCCACCACCGCTTCTCCGGCCACCCGCACGTGCGCATCCCGCGCGTCTACTGGAGCTACACGCGCACGCGGGTGCTCACGCTCGAGCTGCTCGAGGGCGTCCAGCTCGCCGACCTGCCGCTCGACGCGTGGGAGATCGAGGAGCGCCGCCGCCTCGCGTACCTGATGGCGGAGACGTGGATGACGATGATCTTCCGCCACGGGTTCTTCCACGGCGACCCGCATCCGGCCAACATCTTCGTCCTCGGCGACCCCGACCACATCGGCCTCGTCGACTTCGGCCAGGTCGGAAAGCTGACCGACCAGGACATGTCGAAGCTGACGCGGCTCTTCATCGACGCCGCGAACGAGCGGATCGAGGCGCTACCGCGGCGCCTGGCCGAGCTCGGCGTGCGCTACCCGAAGGAGCGTGAGGAGGAGTTCGTCGTGGAGCTGCGGGAGATGTACGCGCGCTACTACGGCGCGAGCCTCTCCGAGATCGACCCGCTGCAGGTGATCCGCGAGGCCTTCCAGCTGATCTACCGGCTCAACCTCCGGCTGCCGACGCGCTTCGTGATGCTCGACAAGGCGATCGCGACCCTCGGCTCGGTCGGGGTCGACCTGTACCCGGACTTCAACGTCTTCGAGATCGCGAGGCCGTACGCACGCGGCCTGATGCTCGAGCGCTACACACCGCAGCGGGTGCTCAAGCGCGCCCAGTCGGAGGGGATCGAGCTCGCCCGCATCGTGCGCGACATGCCGTTCCAGGTGCACGACTTCCTCGAGGAGGTCCGCGACGGCCAGATCGAGGTCGGGTTCGTGCACAAGGGCCTCGACGAGTTCATGCGTGAGCTCAACGTCGCCTTCAACCGGCTCGTGATCGCGCTGGTCACGGTCGGCGGGCTCATCGGCTCGAGCCTGATCGGGATCTTCTCGACGAAGGGGCCGCAGATCGCGGGCGTGAACTTCCTCTCGTTCGTAGGCTTCGTTCTCTCCGCGATCCTCGGCGTGTGGCTGTTGTGGGGCGTGCTCCGCTCCGGCCGGCTGTAGCGCTGTCACAGGCTCCGCCGCTCGTTCGTTCACGACACATGAGCGGGCTCTCCGACGCTGAGGCGCTGCGCCGCCTGCGGCGGGACCCCGAGGCGATCGTCGCGCTCTACGACCGCCACGTGGCGCGGCTCGTGGCCGCGCTCGTCCACGCGGGCGCAGGCCGCGAGCTCGCGTTCGACCTCGCGCAGGAGACGTTTGCCCGCACGCTCGAGCGCGGGCACCGCCTGCGCGTGGCGGAGGACGGGTCGGCGTGGCCGTGGCTGTGGACAATGGCGAGGAACCTCCTTCGAGACTGGCGGCGGCGCGAGGTCGTAGACAGGAGCGCTCGGCGTCAGCTCGGCATCGCGACAGTGGCCTACGAGGAGCAGGCGGTCGACGATCTGATCGCGCGTGTCGACGCAGCCGGACTGCACAACGCGCTCGGCCGGGCGCTGGACGAGCTCCCGGATGAGCAGCGCGACGCCGTGCTAGGCCGTGTCGTCCTCGAGCACGACTACCGCCGGCTCGCGGGGGCCGCGACGAAGGAGAGCGCCGTACGCGCCCGCGTCTCGCGCGGCCTGCGCGCCCTGCGCGTCCGACTCTCGGGAGGAAGACCATGAGCACGATCGTCGATCCGATCTCGGCCTACCGCGAGGAGCTGCGGGAGGCGGCAACCCGCCGCGTCCGCGCCCGCCGTCGGCGCGTAGTGATCGCCGGCGCGGCCGCGCTCGTCGCCGTCGTGACCGGCAGCCTTGCGCTCGCAGCGACGACGTCGGGATGGCTTACGGGCGAGCCTGCGCCACCGAACGTCGTCGAGGGCTTCCGCCAGTACACACCGCAGCTCGGCTTCCATCCGCAGGCTGGGAAGGCGCAGTTCGTCGCGCAGGACGGACCGATCAAGCTCTTCGCGACCGCAAATAGGGAGGGTGGGATCTGCTACCTCGTCGACGAGCCGTGGAAGCCGGCGAACGCGGGCGACGGGGGCACGTGCGCGAGCCGCGAGAAGGCGGCCGTACCGATCAGCGCAGGGCTGCTGGGCGGTTCACAGGACGTGTGGGTCCTCGGCGGTCGAGTCGCGGACGAGCGCGCGCGTTCGATCACCTTCTCGACGCCCGACGGCGCTCCGATGGTCCGCCCGCTTGGCGCGGACGGTTTCTACGTCGCCCAGGTGCCGAGGTCGGGGTGGTGCCCGACGAAGAACTGGAGCCCCCTGTTCGTCGCGCTCGGGGCAGACGGGCAGAGGCTCGGCCAGGCACGCATCTTGCTCCTGCAAAACGAATTCGACACGCAGGGACATGAGCTGCACGCCTGCGGAGGCTCGGTCACGCCCCGTGGACCCGGGTGGCAGCTGCCTGCATCTGGCTAGCTGTAGAAAGCTCGGCGCAGATTCGCGCGAAAAGACATCTGGCGGCGTGCGGGAGGCAGCGCTAGTTTCGCCTTCATGTCGCAGGCGCTGCTGCTGGCGGAGGCCGAGCCGGGAACGAGGGAGTTCCTGGAGCGGCACCTGGCGAGCGACGGCTTCGCGGTCCTCGGCGCGGACGCGGGACGCGAGGCGCTCGAGCTGGTAGAGCGCGAGCGGCCGGACCTCGTGCTCGTCGGCGGTCTCCCGGACGCGCCGGCGCTCGAGGTCTGCCGCGTGCTGCGCGAGGGTGAGCCGGGCCGCTCGTGGGACCGCGACGTGCCGCTGATCGTCCTCGGCGACGCTCGCGCCGACGCGGTCGACCGCGTCCACGCCTTCGAGCGCGGCTGTGACGACTTCGTTCCGCGGCCGTTCCACTACGAGGAGCTTGTCGCCCGGATCCACGCGGTGCTGCGGCGCACGCAGCCGGGATTGCGCGAGCGCCTTGCGGCGGGCCCGCTCGCGATCGACCGCGCGACTCGTCGCGTGACCGTGCACGGCCTCCCGGTCGCGCTTGCGGCGAAGGAGTACGAGCTGCTGGTGAAGCTGGCCGCACAGCCGATGCGCGTCTTCACCAAGGACGAGCTGCTGCGCGACGTCTGGGGCTTCCGCTCGCTCGGTCGCACGCGCACCCTCGACTCGCACGCGTCCCGGCTGCGGCGCAAGCTTGCCGTCGCCGGGGCCGACGACTGCGTCCTCAATGTCTGGGGCGTGGGCTACCGGCTGCTCGCCGACTACGAGGAGGTGGCCCGCACGGCGTAGCCTGTACGCTCCCACGCATGGCCGAGCCCGTACGCGTGACCACCGTCCCGGGCGAGCCTGAGGCCGAGGTGTTGTGCGGGCTCCTGCGCGCGAACGGCATCAAGTGCGCGCACCGCCCAACGGCCGAGGAGGACTCGGCGTTCGAGGGCTTCGGCGGCGAGGGCGGCCAGCGCGAGATCCTGGTCGACCCGGCCGACCTCGACGCGGCTCGAGAGCTCCTGAGCGAGCAGTGACCCCTCGGCTTACCTCTGGATCACGTAGAGCTGGCTGAAGGCAAATCCGGCCGACCGCGGCAGGCTCATGAAGCCTGACGTTCGCGCTGCACCGGTCGGCTTGAACAGGTCGAGCAGCGCCGCCAGCACCGACGTGGTCGGCGGGTTCTGGTTGTGCGCCCGCACGACCTGGAGCGCCGCGCAGGCGCCGTAGTCGTTCACCGGCGTCTGCGCGCCGAAGTACGTCCCGGTGTGGGTGAAATGGCCTTCAACCCCCGTGAAGGTGTCCTGGAACGTGTCGGTCGCGACCGCCGTCGAGCAGGCGCCGTAGGCGAGCGACACGACCGCGATGTCCTGCGCGAGCGTCGTCTGCTTCTTCAGCGCCTTGACCTGCTTCTGTAGTGACTTGATCTGCGCCTGCAGCGAGCGAAGCGTCGGCCCTTTGGTCGCGCTCGCGTTGGCCGCCGGCAAGATCGCCAGCGCCGTCACGGCGGCGACTGCGAGTGCCTTTCTCATGATGCCTCCCCGTAGAACCCCGATTTGAGAGCCGGTCATACTCCGGAGCCCGCTCGGAGTCAAGCGCCGGGTAGGAGCGCACCCTCCAGCTCGAGCAGCGCCCGCTTGCGGTCGAGTCCTCCCGCGTAGCCCACGAGCGAGCCCGTCGAGCCGACGACGCGGTGGCACGGCAGGACGATGGGAACCGGGTTGCGATTCATCACGGTGCCGACCGCCCTGGCGGCGCGCGGCCTTCCGGCACGGGCCGCGAGCGTCCCGTAAGTGGTGAGCTCGCCGTACGGCACGCGCGCCAGTTGCTCGAGGACCGCGCGCCCGAACTCACGCGCCGGCCGCAGGTCGACCTCGAGGTCGAACTCGTGCCGCTTGCCGGCGAAGTACTCGTCGAGCTGGCGGCGGGCCTCGTCGGTCGGGCGCGGGGAGCGCAGCACGCGCGAGCCGAAGAGGCCCGCGAGCCGCTCGGTCTCGGCGTCGGGGTCGGCGTCGTAGTGGATCTCGCAGACGCCGTGCTCCGTGACGGCGATCAGCAGCCGGCCGACGGGGGTGTCGTGCAGCTCGTAGGCGACGTCGAGCAGCCCCTCGGCCGCCGCGGCGTCGCGGAACCGGCGGTCGAGCTTGGCAGAAACGGTCATGGCAGCTCCTTCTTCCTGAGGCGGCGGACACCGGAGGACGCGGCCTGGCGGGCGGCCTCGGCCGACGAGCCGAGCGCGTTGCCGATGTCCTCGTAGCTGAGGTCGTAGCCGTAGCGGAGGAAGACCGCAGCGCGTTCCTTCTGCGGCAGCCCGGCGGTCAGACTGCGCAGCTCCTCGTACGGGAGCGGCTCGTCGACTGACTCGAGGTCGGGAACCTCGGCCGAGGTCACGCGGCGCTTCCGCAGCACGTCGACGGCGACGTTGCGCGCGATCGCGAGCGCCCAGGCGCGCAGGTGCCGCCCGTGCTTCAGCGTCGAGTAGGCGCGCAGGGCGCGCAGGAACGTCTCCTGGAATGCGTCCTCCGCGAGCTCGCGGCCCAGCATCCCGCGCAGCTGCGCGAGCACGGGCTCCCGCTGCTCCTCGTAGAACCGCTCGAACGGCGGCACGCGCACGGCTTCCATCATCGCTACAAACGCAGGTGACGGCTCGCGTGTGAGACGGTGCCGTGGTGGCGGCCAGCGACCGCAGCGGTCTCGCGGGCAGGCGGACCGTCGTGGCTCTGCTCACCGCCGCCGTCACGCTGACCGTCACGCTCCTCGCCGGAGCGGCATGGCCGATCGCGCTCTCGGCCAGCTGGGGGATCGCCGCGGTCGTGATCGTCGTCTGGGTCTGGGCGCACGTGGGTTGGATGGACCCTGCGTCGACCAAGGCGCACGCCCGAGCGGAGGACTTCTCCCGCCCGTCGGCGGACGCAGCGGTGCTCGCGGCGAGCGTCACCAGCCTGGTCGCGGTCGGCTACACGGTCATCACCGCGGGCAACCGTGAGGGGACGACGAAGGCGCTCCTGATCCTGCTCGCGCTCTCCGTGGTCGCGCTCTCATGGCTGACCGTGCACACGCTCTACATGCTCCGCTACGGCGACACGTACTACGGCGACCCGATCGGCGGGATCGACTTCAACGAGGAGGAGCCGCCGAGCTATCGGGACTTCGCCTACGTTGCCTTCACGATTGGCATGACCTTCCAGGTGTCGGACACGAGCTTGACCTCGCAGCCGATGCGGCGCCTCGCGCTCCGGCACGCGCTCCTGTCGTTCGTCTTCGGCGCGGTGATCCTCGCCCTGACGATCAACTCGGTGGCCTCGCTCCTCCAGTAGCGCCTCGGCATGATAGTTCGCTTCGGCCAGAGGCCTGTCCGACGGTGTGCGCGCGCATGGTCCAGAAGGGTTGCTAAGTGGGGGACTGTGGGCTAAAGTGGGGCACAGTGGAGCATGCTTCTAGGTGAGTTCGAGCACACGATTGATGACAAGAACCGCCTCACGCTACCGGCCAAGTTTCGCCAAGCGCTTTCCGGCGGTCTCGTCATCACGCGAGGTATGGAGGGGTGTCTCTCCTGCTATCCCGCGGCGGACTGGCAGCGCCTTGTGGAGAGCCGGCTCGCCCGACTCGACCCTCTCAGCAAGGAGGGCCGCCAGATGCATCGCTACTTCTACTCCGGCGCGTCCGAGGCCGAGCCCGACAAGCAGGGCCGCGTGATGCTGCCGGCGTCGCTCGCACGGAACGCGGGAATCGGGCGGGAGGTCGTGGTGGCCGGGGTCGGCGATCACCTGGAGATCTGGGACCGCGCCGCCTGGCGCGACCACGTCAAGGAGCTCGAAGGGAGTGCGGAAGATGTTGCCGAACGTCTTGCATCCCAACGCGACTGACCACGTTCCCGTTCTCGCCGATCAGGTGCGCGAGGCGCTCGCCGTGCAGGCGGGCGAAACCGTCGTCGATGCCACCTTCGGCGCGGGGGGCCACGCCGAGCTGCTGGCCGCCGACCTGCGCGGCAGCGGCAAGCTGATCGCGATCGACCGCGACCCCTCGGTGCGGCCGTACTTCGACCGCGTCCGCAAGCGCACAGGCGTCCAGGGCCGCTTCCTCCGCGGCGAGTTCTCCGACGTGCTCGCGCAGCTGGCGGCGAACGGCGTGCAAGCGGACGCGATCCTGTTCGACCTCGGCGTCTCGTCGATGCAGATCGACCGGCCCGAGCGCGGGTTCTCGTACCGGACGGATGCGCCGCTCGACATGCGGATGGACCCGGCCGCGGAGTTCTCCGCCAGCGACCTCGTGAACGACGCGGGCGAGCGGGAGCTGACGCGGATCTTCCGCGAGTACGGAGAGGAGCGCTACGCACGGCCGATCGCTCGGGCGATCGTGCGCCGCCGCCGCGAGCAGCCGTTCGGGCGCACGGGCGAGCTCGTGGACACGATCAAGTCAGCGATTCCAGCTCCGGCGCGGTTCGGCGACGGGCACCCCGCGAAGCGCGTCTTCCAGGCGCTGCGCGTCGCGGTGAACGACGAGCTCGGCTCACTCGAGGCAGCGCTCCCGTCGGCACTCGAAATGTTGCGCCCGGGCGGCCGGCTTGCGGTGATCAGCTTCCACTCGCTCGAGGACCGGATCGTCAAGCGCTTCCTGCGCGCCCGCGAGCGCGGTTGCACGTGCCCGCCCGACTTTCCGGTGTGTGTCTGCGGCCACGAGCCGGAGCTGCGGGCGCAGTCACGCCGCCCGATCAAGCCGTCGCCGGCTGAGCTCGCCGCGAACCCCCGCGCGTCCTCGGCGCGCCTGCGGGCCGCCGTCAAGACCGGAGACGACGAGTAGCGCCATGGCCTCCTGGAGCGACGCCGCCCCTGCACTTCCGCCCCCGCGACCGCGCTCGCGTCCGCGGCCGCGCCCGAGGCCGGCGCCGAAGCGTCGGCCACAGGCCCGCCGCGGCGTGGCCGGGGGCGTCGTCTGGATCGTGATCGTCGCCGTGCTGCTCGCCGGCGTCGTGGCGCTGAACGTGGCCGTGCTCCGCCTGAACGTCCAGCTCGACAAGCTCGACTCCCAGCGCGCGCAGCTGCGCGCCGAGAAGCAGGCACTCGCCTCGCAGCTCTCGATGGCCGCGGCTGCGCCGCGCATCCAGCTGCAGGCGCAGAAGCGCTTCGGGCTCGTCCCCGCCGACCCCGCCGAGACGACGTACGTGCGGCTGGGGCCGCGGGCTCGATGAGCGCGAAGGCCGCGAACCGCCGCATCCGGCTCCTCCTCGCCGTCTTCATCCTCGCCTTCGGGATCGCGTTCTTCCGCGCGGCGTGGCTACAGGGCGTCCGTGCATCGTCGTTCGGCCGGCTCGCGTCGAGCCAGCACAGCGAGGACGTCGTAATCCCGGCCGCGCGCGGGACGATCTACGACCGCGGAGGCGTCCAGCTCGCGATCGGCGAGCAGGCGCAGACGATCTTCGCCGACCCGCGGCGCGTCACCGACCCGAAGGGCGAGGCCGCCACGATCGGGCGGATCATGCGGCTCGACCCGAACGAGGTCTACCGGGCGCTCACCGACCGGACGCGCGGGTTCGTCTACGTGGCGCGCAAGGCCGACCCTGCGCTCGCCGCGAAGCTCGCGCGCAAGGGCCTGCCGGGACTCGGCTTCTATCCGGAGGAACGCCGCTTCTACCCGCAGCTGAACCTCGCGTCGCAGGTGCTCGGCTACGCCGGCGTCGACAACCGCGGGCTCGCCGGGCTCGAGCTGTCCCTCGATCGGCAGCTCGCCGGCCGGCCCGGGCGGGAGCGGATCGTCAAGGACGCGTCCGGCCAGGCGATCGACACCGTCGTCTCCCGCGCGGCGCGCGACGGCCAGGACGTCTACACGACGCTCGACCACACGATCCAGGCGAACGCCCAGGCGGTGCTGCGCGACACGGTGCTGCGCTGGCACGCGCGGAGTGCGACGGCGATCGTGCTCGACCCCGCCACCGGGGCGGTGCGCGCGATGGCGGTCGCGCCCGGGTTCGACGCGAACAAGTACCCATCGGTCTGGCGCGCGCTGCAGCGCAACCGTGTCGTCACCGACACCTACGAGCCGGGGTCGACGTTCAAGCTCGTCACCGTCGCAGGCGTCCTGTCGGACCGCCTTGTCTCGCCCTCGACCCGCTTCGTGCTCCCCTACGAGATCCAGGTAGCCGACCGGCGGATCCACGACGCCGAGCCGCGCGGCACGGAGACGATGAGCGTCTCGCAGATCCTGTCGCGCTCGTCCAACGTTGGTGCGATCACGCTGGCGCAGAGGCTGACGCAGCACCGCCTTGTGCAGTGGATCCGGCGCTTCGGCTTCGGGCATCGCACGGGGATCGACTTTCCCGGCGAGAGCCCGGGGATCGTGCTGCCCGAGAATCAGTGGTCGGGGTCGTCGATCGGCAACATCCCGATCGGGCAGGGGATCGCGGTCACGCCGATCCAGATGGCCGCGGCCTACGCGGCGATCGCGAACCGAGGGATGTGGATGCAGCCGCGACTCGTCGACCACGTCGGCGAGGGCCGGCTCGTGCGACCGACGCGGCGGCGGATCGTGTCCGGCTGGGTTGCCTCGCAGCTCATGGCGATGCTGAAGAACGTCGTCGCCGAGGGAACGGGAACGCTCGCCGCGGTGCCCGGCTACCAGGTCGCGGGCAAGACCGGAACCGCTGCAAAGCCGGACCCGCAAGGCGGCTACTCCGACTCCCGTTACGTCGCCTCGTTCGTCGGCGTCGTCCCCGCCTCGCGGCCGCGGCTCGTGATCCTGGTTTCGGTGGACGAGCCGAAGGGCGCGATCTGGGGCGGCGTCGTCGCGGCGCCGGCCTTCGCGCAGATCGCGAAGTTCGACCTGCAGTACCTCAACGGCGGCGTGCCTCCGGACGCACCTGCGACGGCCACCTCGACTGCACCGACCCCGTAGCGCCCCTAGGTACGGTTCGCCCGGCCTCCTCCCCGAGGCGACCATACCGAGAACAAGCGCACGTGTCTGTCGCGGAAGTGTCACAAAAGTGCTGCAAAAACACGGTTCTAAGGCAACGGAGCTCGAGGGCTTCGGCCACGGCCCGCGCTAGACTCGCGCCCCGATGGACCTCGCGCTCCTGATCGACGCGCTCGCGCCCGTCGAGGTCGTCGGCCGCGCGCCGGTCGAGGTCACCGATCTCGCCTACGACGCGCGCGACGTGGGCCTCGGCAGCCTCTACTTCTGCATTCCCGGCTCGCGGGCAGACGGCCACGACTTCGCACCCGAAGCCGTCGCGAACGGCGCTGTCGCGCTCGTCGTGCAGAGGACACTCGATCTCCCGGTGCCCCAGCTCGTGGTCGAGGACGCGCGGCGCGCGATGCCCATCGCGGCGGACGAGTTCTTCGGGCGGCCGACCGAGGAGCTCGAGGTCGCAGGCGTCACCGGCACGAACGGCAAGACGACGACCGCGTTCCTGCTCTACTCGATCCTCGCGGCGGCGGGCCGGCGGCCCGGTCTGCTCGGCACGATCGAGAGCCGAGTGGGGGGCGAACGGCGGCCGGCGATACGCACCACGCCGGAGGCAATCGACCTGCACCGGACGTTCCGCGAGATGCTCGACGCAGGCGACCGCAGTGCAGCCGTCGAGGCGACCTCGCACGGCTCGGAGTTCGGCCGCCTCGACCGCGTCCGCTTCAGCGTGCTCGTCTTCACGAACCTGACGCAGGATCACCTGGACTTCCACGGCACGCTGGAGCGGTACTTCGATGCGAAGCGGCGCCTCTTCACCGAGGCGCGGCCGCCCGCGGCCGTCAACGTGGGCGACGAGCACGGGCGACGGCTGGCCGAGGAGCTGCGCGGCCACAACGAGCTGCTCACCTTCGGTCTCGCCGACGACGCCGAGCTTCGGCCGAAGGAGCTCGAGCTCGGCCCCCGGGGCGCGCGCTTCCGCGCGGGCGGGATCGAGCTCGAGACGCGACTGCGCGGACGTTTCAACGTCGAGAACATCCTCGGAGCGGTCGCCGCAGCGCGGCTGCTCGGGATGGACGACGATGCGATCGCCTACGGCGTCAAGGAGCTGCGCGGCGTGCCCGGCCGGTTCGAGGCGGTGGACGAGGGCCAGCCCTTCGCCGTGCTGGTCGACTACGCGCACACGCCCGACTCGCTCGAGAACGTCCTCCGCACCGCGCGCGATCTCGCGCAAAACCGCGTGATCTGCGTCTTCGGCTGCGGCGGCGACCGGGACCGCGGCAAGCGTCCGCTGATGGGCCGGATCGCGGCCCAGCTCGCCGACCTGGCGATCGTCACCTCCGACAACCCGCGCAGCGAGGAGCCCGAGGCGATCATCGCCGAGATCCTCGAGGGCGCCGGTTCGGAGGCCGAGGTCGAGCCCGACCGGCGGGAGGCGATCGCGCGCGCAGTCGGAACGGCCGACGAAGGCGACGTCGTCGTGATCGCGGGCAAGGGCCACGAGCAGGGCCAGCAGTTCGCCGACCGAACGATCCCCTTCGACGACCGCGAGGTCGCGCGCGAGGCTCTGCGGCGGCTCGGGGCAGCCGCGTGAGCGGCTGTCGGGAGGGGGTTATGGGGAACCGGGAGGTTCCCCGGACCGAGATCCTCAGGCTGCGGGCCCACGTGCAGGGCGCGCGGTCTGAGGCGATCCCAGAAGAAGGGGGCCCGCGGGGGAAACATGGTTTCCCCCGCGCGACGGAGCCGAAGGCGGAGGCCGCTTGATCCCGCTGCGCATCGACGAGCTGCCGCCGCTCGGCGAGCTCGAGGCCAACGCCGAGACGATCAGCGGCGTCCAGGTCGACTCACGCCGCATCGGCGCCGGCGACCTCTTCGTCGCGGTCGGCCGCGGCATCGACTACCTCGACGAGGCGCGCGCCAACGGCGCAGCCGCGACCCTCGTTCCCGAGCACCCGTTCGAGGCGTTCGCCGCGCTCGGGTCGCTAGTGCGCGACCGGTCGAACGCGAAGGTCGTCGGCATCACCGGCTCGACCGGCAAGACCTCGACGAAGGACATCCTGGCCGCGCTCTGCTCCCCGGCCGCGGGTACGGTCGCGGCCGAGGCGAGCTACAACAACGAGATCGGCGTCCCGCTGACGCTGTGCCGCCTCGAGCCCGACACCGAGGTCTGCATTCTCGAGCTGGCAATGCGCGGCTTCGGCCAGATCGCCGACCTCTGTCGGATCGCCCGGCCGCACATCGGGGTCGTCGTCAACGTCGGGCCGGTCCACCTCGAGCTCGTCGGCTCGCTGGAGGGCGTGCTGCGGGCGAAGGGCGAGCTCGTCGCCGCGCTGCCGCCCGGCGGGACGGCGATCGTGCCGGCGGAGTTCCCCGTCGAGCGCGAAGACATCGACGTCGTGCGGCTCGAGGATCCCAAGGCGCAGCGCGAGGACGGCCGCACGATCGTCGACGGCGTCAGCTTCAGCTTCACCGCGCAGCACCAGACGGCGAACGCCGTTGCGGCGCTTGCCGCGTTCGACGCCCTCGGTTTGCCGCGGCCCGAGCGGGTCGACGTCGAGTTCTCACGGTGGCGCGGAGAGGAGCTGCCGCTCCCCGGCGGCGGCCTGCTGATCAACGACGCCTACAACGCGAACCCAGTCTCGATGCGCGCCGCGCTCGTGCACTTCGCGGCCGTCGCCGGCGCGCGCCGGCGCGTGGCGATCCTCGGCGACATGGCCGAGCTCGGGGCCGGCGGTCCCGCCTACCACGAGGAGATCGGCCGCGAGGTTGTCCGGCACGGCGTGACGGCACTCCTCGCGGTCGGCGAGCTCGCGCGCGGCTACCTCGACGGCGCGGCCGGCGTGCCGGTCAGACGCTGGGCTCCCGACGCCGAGGCCGCCGCGGCCGAGGCAACCCGTCTCGTCGAGCCGGGTGACTGCGTCCTCGTGAAAGCGTCGCGCGCGGTCGGCCTCGAGCGCGTGGCGGACGCGCTGGCGGCGGTGAGCGCTTGAGCCGCGTCCTCCTGGCAGGCGTGATCGCCCTGCTGATCTCGATCGTCGTCGGCCCGAAGTTCGTCGCCTACCTTCGGCGCAAGGAGTACGGCCAGCACATCCGCGAGGAAGGCCCCGAGCACCACGTCGTCAAGCAGGGCACGCCGACCATGGGCGGACTGCTGATCCTGCTCGCCGCCACGGCTGGCTTTCTCGCGCTCAGCCGCTACACGGTGCCCGCGCTCACCGTCCTGTTCGTGACGCTCGGCTGCGGCGCGATCGGTTTCCTGGACGACTTCATCAAGCTGACGCACCGTCGCTCGCTCGGCCTGAACGGGCGGTGGAAGCTGATCCTGCTCGGTGCGATCACGGTCGCCGTCGGGATCGCGGCGCGGCACCAGCATCTGCCGACCGAGGTCTACATCCCGGGGGTCGGCGACCTGCAGCTCTCCTACGCCTGGTACGGGCTGCTCTTCCTCGTGATCGCCGGCGCAGCGAACGGCGTGAATCTCACCGACGGCCTCGACGGGCTCGCGGCGGGGACTGTGATCATCGCGCTCTTCACCTTCGCGGCGATGATCGTCATCTCGTGGATCCGGTCGGGCTCGCCGGGCCACCGCTTCGAAACGAAGCTCGACCTCGGCATCATCGCGGCGGCGCTGATCGGAGGCGCGATCGGATTCCTCTGGTACAACGCCTGGCCGGCCGAGGTGATCATGGGCGACACCGGCTCCATGGCCCTGGGCGGCGCGCTCGCCGCCTTCGCGATCTTCACGAAGACGATCTTCCTGCTTCTGCTGATCGGCGGGATCTTCGCGATCGAGGCGCTGTCCGTGATCATCCAGGTCTTCTCGTTCAAGTACTTCAACCGGCGCGTGTTCCTGATGGCCCCGATCCACCACCACTTCGAGATGAAGGCGTGGTCGGAGACGAAGATCATGGTGCGCTTCTGGATCGTGACCGGGATTCTCTGCGCGATCGGCTTCGCCCTCTACTACCGCTACTTCACCGGATTCCGCTGAGCACGCTGCCGCAGCGGGTGCTCGTGCTCGGGCTCGCGCGCTCCGGGAAGGCAGCCGTTGCCGCACTCGAGCGGCGCGGGGTGGAGGTGGTCACGGCCGACCGGACGCTGGGCAACGACGGCGACGTCGCGCTGCTCGAGGGCGTCGAGCTGATGGTGAAGAGCCCGGGGGTGCCGCGCGAGACGCCGCTCGTCGCGGAGGCGGAGCGTCGCGGCGTCGAAATCTGGAGCGAGGTCGAGCTCGGCTACCGGCTCCTGCGCCCGCGGCTCGTCGGCGTCACCGGCACCAACGGCAAGACGACGACCACCGAGCTGCTCGGCGCGATCCTGCGCGTGCCGACCGCGGGCAACGTCGGCCGCGCCCTGACCGGCCTCGACGGCGACGTCGAGGCGGGTGCGCTCGTCGTGTGCGAGCTGTCGAGCTTCCAGCTCGAAGATGTCCACGAGCTCGCGTGCGAGGTAGCGGTGCTGCTGAACCTCGAGCCGGACCACCTCGACCGCTACGCGTCGTTCGACGACTACCGCGACGCGAAGCTGCGGATCTTCGAGCGGGCGGGGGGCAAGGTCGTGCCGAAAGGGAGCGGCCTCGACGGGATCGAGTTCGCGGCGGAGGACGAGCTTCCGGCCGAGCCCCTGATCCGCGGCGCGCACAACCGCGAGAACGCTGCGGCCGCGACGGTAGCGGCGCGCGCCCTCGGGACGCCTGACGAGCAGATCGCCGAGGCGCTGCGGACCTTCCCGGGTGTCCCGCACCGCCTGGAGCCCGTCGGCGAAGTGGACGGCGTCCGCTACGTGAACGACTCGAAGGCGACGAACGTCGCCGCCGCGCTGCGAGCGCTCGCCGCCTACGCGGACGAGCCGGTGCACCTGATCCTCGGCGGCTCGCGGAAAGGCGAGGACTTCGCGCCGCTCGCCGCCGCGCTCGGGCCGAACGTGCGCAGCGTGCACCTGATCGGCGAGACCGCCAGCGAGCTCGCGGCCGTGATCCCGCAGGGGCAGGGCGACGGCGACCTGGCGAGGGCGCTCGCCGCGATCGAGGCGCGGCCGGGCGAGGTGGTGCTGCTCTCGCCGGCCTGCGCGAGCTACGACCAGTACCGCGACTTCGAGGAGCGCGGCGAGGACTTCAGGAGGCTGGTGCAGAACCTGTCCGCGTGAGGTTCCGCAGACTTCTGGCGCCTCGCCGGGGGCGGGATCCGGCACGGGGACAGTGCACCTAGCACGGCCCCGTCCGGGATCGCGACGCCGGCGAGGCGAGGCGCAGGCAGAGCCGGGCTCTGCCCGGCGGCAGCCCGCGCCGGCCAGGGGGCCGCGGCGCGGGCTCGAATCGAGCGTGCTGATTTTGGTGACCCTTGGTTTGGTCGCCTTCGGCCTCGTGATGGTCTACAGCGCCACCTCAGCGTCGGCCGCGCTCGCCAACGGCGACCCGGCCTACTACCTCAAGCGTCAGGCCGTCTACGCGTGCCTCGGGCTCGTGCTGATGGTGGTCTTCTCGCGCGTGGACTTCTACAAGCTGCGCGCGCTCGCGCCGACGCTGATCGTGGCCAGCATCGGCCTCCTGCTCGCCGTCCTCGTCCTTGGCCGCGCGGCGAACGGCGCCCGCCGCTGGATCTCGATCGGCCCCGCCGCGTTCCAGCCGTCGGAGCTCGCGAAGCTCGCACTGGCGGTCTGGGCGGCGTCGTACCTCGCGCGCCGCCGCGCACCGCGCACGCTCGGCGAGCTCTGGCGCCCGATCGGCGTCGTCACGGCCGTCTTCTGTGGCCTGATCCTCGTAGAGCCCGACCTCGGCACCGCGATCGCGATCGTCGCGATGCTCGCGGCGATCCTGCTCGTCTCCGGGACGCCGACCCGCACCCTCGCCGGTGGCCTCGGCATCGCGGCGACGCTCGGCCTCGTCGCCGTCTGGTTCGAGCCCTACCGCCGCGCCCGCCTCTTCAGCTTCCTGAACCCCTGGCAGGACGCACAGGGCGCCGGCTTCCAGACCGTCCAGGCGATGATCGGCCTCGGCTCGGGAAGCATCTTCGGCGTCGGCCTCGGCCAGAGCGTCCAGAAGGTGAACTACCTCCCGGAGGCGCACACGGACATGATCTTCGCGATCATCGGCGAGGAGCTCGGCCTCGTCGGCGCAACGGCCGTGATCGCCGCGTACTGCGCGTTCGCCTACGCGGGGCTGAAGATCGCGCTCGACTGCAAAGACCCGTTCGGCAAGCGGCTTGCGGCCGGGCTGACCGCGCTCGTCTGCGGCCAGGCGGCGATCAACCTCGCGGCCGTCATGGGGCTCGCGCCGCTGACCGGGATCCCGCTGCCGTTCGTCTCGTACGGCGGCTCGAGCCTCGTGGTCGGGCTCGCGTGTGTGGGCATCCTCCTTAACATCGCGGCCAATGCCGGAGCCAGAAGCGCCAGCGTTCCTGATCGCAGCAGGCGGGACAGCGGGGCACGTGCTGCCAGCGCTCGCCGTCGCCGACGCCCTGCAAGCGCGCGGAGCACGGGTGACGTTCGCCGGGTCGCCGGATCGCGCCGAGGCGCGGCTCGTCCCTGACGCGGGCTACGAGCTGGACACCTTTCGCGTGAGTGGGCTGCCGCGGCAGCCGGGGCTCGCGCAGGCGCGCGCCGTCCTTCACGGGCTCGCGGCGCCGGCGGCTTGCGACCGGATCCTTGCGCGGCGGGCGCCGAACGCGGTCCTCGGGGCAGGCGGGTACGTCGGTGGGCCGATGGTCGTCGCCGCGGCGCGGCGGCGCATCCCGACAGCCTTGACGGAGGCCGACGCGCACCTCGGCCTCGCGAACCGCCTCGCGGCGCCGTTCTCGAAGCGCGTCTTCCTCTCGTTTCCGATCGCCGGCCGCAACCCGCCGAAGTACCTCCTCACCGGTCGCCCGATCCCGGCGCGCTCGCGGCCGCGGCCGCGGGACGAGGCGCGGCGCCGGCTCGACCTGCCCGCGGACGGGCCGGTGCTCCTGGTCGCCGGGGGCAGCCAGGGCGCGAGGGTGTTGAACGACCTCGCGGTCGAGACGTTCGGCGCGTCCGGACCGGCGGTCGTCCACCTCAGCGGCGAAAGCGAGTACCGGCGTCTGCGGGAGCGGGTCTCACGCGACGATTACCGCCTGCTGCCGTTCAGCGAGGATTACGGCACCGTCCTTGGCGCCGTCGACCTCGCGCTCTCGCGCTCGGGCGGCGGCGTCTGGGAGCTCGCGGCGGCGGGTATTCCGGCGGTGCTCGTCCCATACCCCTTCGGCACGGCCGACCATCAGACGAAGAACGCGCGCTACTTCCAGGCGTCGGGCGGCGCGATCCTCATCCCCGAGAGCGAGCTCGGGAGCGTCCCGGAGGCCGTACGCTCGCTGCTCGACGATTCGCCCCGGCTGGACGAGATGAGCGCGGCCATGCGGCGGGTGGCCAAGCCGGACGCGGCCGAGACGATCGCGGAGGAGCTGATGGCGCTTGCAGCCGCTCGCGGGTAGACGTCTCTGGTTCGTCGGGATCGGAGGCGCCGGGATGAGCGCGCTGGCGCTCGTCGCGAAGGCGTGGGGGGCGGAGGTGGGCGGCTCCGACCGCGCGCGCTCGTCCTACGTCGACCGGCTCGAGGCAGCGGGCATCGCGGTGGCGATCGGCCACGACGCCTCGAACGTTCCGGACGGCGCGGAGGTGATTGTCTCCAGCGCGATCGCGCCGGACAACCCCGAGGTTTCGCGCCCAGGCGCGATGAAGAAGCGAGCGGAGCTGCTGGCCGAGCTCGTGCAGCTGCGGCCTTCGATCGTGGTCGCGGGTGCGCACGGCAAGACGACGACGAGCGGGATGATCGCGTTCGTTCTCGAGCGACTCGGGCACGACCCGGCGTACCTGATCGGCGGCGAGATCCCGCAGCTCGGCGGCAACGCCGCCGCGGGCGAGGGGTG
Source organism: uncultured Actinomycetes bacterium (assembly GCA_963719275.1). GTDB lineage: Bacteria > Actinomycetota > Thermoleophilia > Gaiellales > Gaiellaceae > AC-32. The sequence continues at coordinate 189,935 of CAVRBT010000004.1, forward strand.
GCTGGTGGCGGAGGGCGACGAGTCCGACCGCACGCTCGAGCTGGTGCAACCGCGGGTTGCGGTGCTGACGAACGTCGAGCTCGACCATCACGCGACCTTCGCCTCGGAGGCCGAGGTTCGCGAGCTGTTCGAGCGTTGGCTCGCAAGCGCTCCGGAGGTCGTGCGCGGTGACGAGCTGGAGCCCGTGACGCTCCAGCTTGCGGTGCCCGGCGAGCACAACCTGCGCAACGCGGCCACGGCGCTCGCGGCGCTGGAGCATGCGGGGGTCGAGCGGGCGGAGGCGGAGCGCGTCCTACCGGAGTTCGCCGGCGCCGGCCGACGCTTCGAGCTGCGCGGCGAGGCCGGCGGGGTGCGCGTCTACGACGACTACGGCCACCACCCGCGAGAGATCGCGGCGACGCTCGAGGCGGCGCGCGCGGCGGCGAACGGCGGACGGGTCCTCGTCGCGTTCCAGCCGCACCTCTACTCGCGCACCCGCTACCTCGCGCACGAGCTGGGCCGCGCCCTCGCGGCTGCGGACGGGGTCGCCGTGACGAGGGTCTACGCCGCGCGCGAGGAGCCCGCGCCCGGGGTGGAGGGCACGCTCGTCGTCGAGGCGCTCGCCTCCGAGCGGCCTGGCATGCCGATCGGTTGGATGCCCGAGCTCGAAGACGCGGTTCGGTTCCTCGCTCGGCGCGTGCGGCCCGGCGACGTCGTGTTGACGATCGGCGCGGGAGACGTCGAGCGGGCGGGGCCGCTGCTGCTCGAGGAGCTCGGGTGAAGGTCGACGAGGGCATCGCGCTCTCGCGCTTCACGACCCTTGGCGCGGGCGGGCCGGCGACAGCCTTCGCGCGACCGGAGTCGGTCGACGAGGTCGAGGAGGCGCTGGCCTGGGCGCGCGACCGCGGACTGCCGGTGGCGACCATCGGCCTCGGCTCCAACTTGCTCGTCGCCGACGCCGGCTTCGGCGGGCTCGTGCTGAAGCTCGGCGGCGAGCTCGCACAGGCGCAAGTCGAAAACGAGCGGCTGCTGGCCGGTGGAGGCGCGCCCAACGCCGTCTGCCTGCACCGAGTCCGCGCCGCAGGCCTCGGTGGGTTCGAGTTCGCGTGCGCGATCCCGGGAACAGTCGGCGGGGGCGTCTGGATGAACGCCGGCGCCTACGGGAGCGACTGGGCGGAGATCCTCGAGCGGGCGCTGGTCGTGGACGAGCAAGGTGCGCGCTGGCTGACGCCGGCCGAGCTGGGCCTCCGTTACCGGCACTCGGAGCTGCGACACGGCCAGGTCGTCGCACGCGCGGAGTTCACGCTCTCGCCGCTGCCCGAGGAGCAGATCAAGGCGAAGGTCACCCGACTGCAGGCGTTGCGCAAGGCCGCTCAGCCGACGAACAAGCGCACGTTCGGCAGCGTCTTCAAGAATCCCGAGCACGAGCTGAGCGCCGGCCGGATGCTCGAGGCCTGCGGACTGAAGGGCCACCGGATCGGCGGCGCGCAGATCTCGCCGCGGCACGCGAACTTCATCGAGAACGCCGACGGCGCGCGGGCGGAGGACGCGATCGCCCTGATGGCCGAGGCCCGGCGCCGCGCACTCGACCAGTACGGCGTCGAGCTCTTGCACGAGGTCGAGTTCCTCGGTGACCTCGAGCTCCCCTCGCTCCGGTAGGAGCGGCGCCGCCTGCGGCGAAACCCGCGTCGTGTCCCAGCAGGGTCCTCAGCGCACGCGCGCACGCGCGGCTGTCGTCCACCTCCCTGCGGCCGGGCGGACGCCGCTCGCCCGCGCGCTGCCGTCCGGCCGGTCGCTGCTCGTCGGCTTCGCGATCGTGCTCGGCGCGGTCGGTCTCTACCTGCTCGCGCGCTCGACGCCGATGTTCGCGGTCGGGCGGATCGAGGTCGAGGGCGCGCCGCCGGCAGTCGCGGCGCACGTGCGGGCGGCGCTGGCGCCGTTGGAAGGGCGAAGCCTGCTCACGCTCGACTCCGCCGAGGTCGCGCGGCGGCTCGCGAAGCTGCCCGATGTCGCGGCCGCGGGGTACGACCGAGACTTTCCGCACACGTTGCGCGTGACCGTCCGCCCAGAGCATCCGGTTGCGGTGGCGCGTCGCGGCCCGAAGGCGTGGCTCGTGGCCGCGAGCACCCGCACGATCGCGGAGGTCCCGCTGCGGACGAACGCCGTGCTGCCGCGGATCTGGCTCGCGCACTCGAACGACCCGGAGGTCGGCGCGGGAATCACCGACCGCTACGCCTTGCGCGCGGTGCGAGCGCTGGCGTTGGCCCGGACGGCGCGCTTCCCCGGGCGGGTGCGCATGGTTCGCGTCCGCGAGCACGACCTGACCTTCCTCCTGGGCTCGGGGATCGAGTTGCGGATCGGGGATCTGCACGCGGTTCCACTGAAGCTCGCGGTCGCGACGCGCGTCCTGCCGGTGCTCCGCCAGCACGGCGGCTACCTCTACCTCGACGTGAGCGTTCCGGAGCGCCCGGTGGCGGGTACAAGCCTAAACTCTCAACCTGAGAGTTAGAGTAAGGGCCTTCAGACGGCGTTGACAGCAGCCTCGAGGAGGCGTACCCTGCCGAGCGCTGAAGGCGAAATGTCCAGTAAAGCTTGAGGTGGAGACGGGTTGAGCGTGCGTGATCAAAGCGGGAACTACCTGGCGCTGATCAAGGTTGTCGGCGTGGGCGGCGGCGGCTCGAACGCCGTCAGCCGGATGGTCGACGCGGGGCTCGGCGGGTGCGAGTTCATCGCTGTGAATACCGACGCGCAGGCGCTGCTGATGGTCGACGCCGACGTGAAGATGCCGATCGGCTCCGACGTCACCCGGGGCCTCGGGGCGGGCGCGGACCCGTCGGTCGGGAAGGCGGCCGCCGATGAGAGCCGAGACGAGCTGAAGGAGGCGCTGAAGGGCGCCGACATGGTCTTCGTCACCGCCGGCGAGGGCGGCGGTACCGGAACGGGCGCCGCGCCGATCGTCGCGCGGCTCGCACAGGAGATCGGCGCGCTCACCGTCGGGGTCGTCACGCGGCCGTTCTCGTTCGAGGGCCGGCGCCGCGCCGAGATCGCCTCGCGCGGCGTCGACGAGCTCCGCGAGGAGGTCGACACGCTGATCGTGATCGAGAACGACCGCCTGCTGCAGGTGGTCGAGAAGCGCACGTCGATCCTCGACGCCTTCACGCTCGCCGACGACGTCCTGCGCCAGGGCGTCCAGGGCATCACAGACCTGATCACGATTCCCGGGCTCGTGAACCTCGACTTCGCCGACGTTCGCACGATCATGAACGAGGCCGGGTCGGCGCTGATGGGGATCGGCACCGCCTCCGGCGAGAACCGCGCGACCGAGGCCGCGCGCTCCGCGGTCTCGTCGCCGCTGCTCGAGTCGTCGATCGAGGGCGCGACCGGAATCCTCCTCAACGTCACCGGCGGCTCCGACATCGGCCTCTTCGAGGTGAACGAGGCGGCGCAGGTGGTCACCTCTGCCGCTGACCAGAACGCGAACGTGATCTTCGGTGCCGTGATCGACGAGTCGCTCAAGGACGAGGTGCGCGTGACCGTGATCGCCACGGGGTTCGGCCCCGCGAAGGTGCGGCGGCGCCGCCGGGCGGAGGAGCCTGCGGACGAAGCGCGCCGCGAGCAGGAGGGCCAGCGCGAGCAGCCCGCCGAGCGCTTCGAAGTCGGGGACGACATCCTCGAAGTGCCGTCGTTCCTCCGCGACTAGTCCGCCTTCCGCACGAATGTTTAACCGTCGTCTGCGGCGGCAATGACTGCTGTGCCCTCTCGGGTCGACCGTAGCGGTTGACCCGCGATGACCCGGTCCGGCCGCCCCGGCCTCGACTGTCAGTCGAAGCCGGGGCGGCTCCCTTTTCGGCTCCATTAGCATCAGCCCCCGATGCAGACGCTGCTGCAAACACCGCTCTACGAGCGCCACGTCGCGCTCGGCGCCCGCCTCGTTCCGTTCGCAGGCTGGGAGATGCCGGTGCAGTACGAGGGCGTGATCCCGGAGCACCGCGCGGTGCGCACCGAGGCGGGCGCCTTCGACGTGTCGCACATGGGGGAGTTCGTCGTCGACGGTCCCGGCGCGCGTGCGTTCCTGCAGTCGGTGCTCTCGAACGACCTCGACAAGATCGGCGAAAACAAGGCGCAGTACACGCTGCTCACGAACGAGCAGGGCGGGATCGTCGACGACCTGATCGCCTACGAGCGTTCGCCCGAGCAGTTCCTGCTGATCGTGAACGCCGCGAACCGCGAGCCCGACTTCGCGTGGCTCGAGGGGCGCTTGTCCGGCGATGTCGAGCTGCGGGACGTCTCGGATGACTACGCGCTGATCGCGGTGCAGGGCCCCCGCGCACTCGAGCGGCTCGGCCTGTCGGAGGCACCGGCGTTCACGTTCGCCGACGGCGAGGTCGGCGGTGTCGCCTGCACGGTGAACCGCACCGGCTACACCGGCGAGCAGGGCGTCGAGCTGCTTGTCGAGGCCGGCGCTGCGCCCGAGCTGTGGGACCGCGTGCTCGACGGCGGTGTCGTCCCATGCGGCCTCGGCGCGCGGGACACGCTGCGCCTCGAGGTCTGCTACCCGCTCCACGGCAACGACATCACGCCGGAGACCAACGCGATCGCCGCGGGCCTCGGCTGGGTCTGCGCGCTCGACAAGGACTTCACCGGGGCCGACGAGTTGCGGCGGAACAAGGACGCCGGCCCCGAGCGCAAGCTCGCGGCTTTCGTGATGGAGGAGGGCGGAATCCCGCGGCAGGGGATGGCGATCGCCGAGGGTGGCGAAGTCACATCCGGTTCGCACTCGCCGATGCTCGAGGTCGGCATCGGGATGGGCTACGTGCCCGCTGCGCTGGCGCAGCCGGGGTCGGAGCTGACGATCGACGTCCGCGGTCGTTCGCGCCGGGCGCGCGTGGTGAAAAAGCCGATCTACTTGCGGGAGGAGACCTGATGGCCGTTGCGGAGAGCTACCCGGACGAGTTGCGGTACCACCCCCAGCACGACTGGGCGCGGATCGAGGACGGGGAAGCGACCTTCGGCGTCACCTGGTTCGCGCAGGACGCGCTGGGCGAGCTCGTCCACTTCGAGGCTCCCGACGAGGGCGCGACGCTGAAGCAGGACGAGTCTTACGCCGAGGTCGAATCCGTCAAGGCAGTCTCGGACGTGGTCGCGCCGCTCTCGGGTGAGGTCGTCGCGGTCAACCGCGCCGTCGTCGACGCGCCGGAGACGGTGAACGACGATCCGTACGGCGAGGGCTGGCTCGTCCGCGTGCGCCTGTCCGACCCAGGCGAGGCCGACGGGCTCATGGACGTGGACGCCTACAGGCAGCACTTGGCCGAGCAGGGTTGAGCTACCTCGCGCTGACCGACGCCGACCGGGAGGCGATGCTCGAGACGATCGGCGCCTCCTCCGTCGAGGACCTTTTCGCCGACTTGCCGCCCGGCGTCCGGCTCGGTCGCGAGCTGGAGCTGCCTCCTGCGCTGACCGAGCAGGAGCTGACGGCGTACTTCGAGGCGCTCGCGGCCGAGAACGTGCACGTCGGCGCCGAGCTGTCCTTCCTCGGCGCGGGCATGTTCGACCACTACGTGCCGGCGATCGTCGACGCCGTGTTGCAGCGCGGCGAGCTGCTGACCGCGTACACGCCGTACCAGCCGGAGCTGAGCCAGGGCGTGTTGCAGGCGATCTTCGAGTACCAGACCGCGATCTGCGAGCTGACGGGCATGGACGTCTCCAACGCGTCCGGCTATGACGGCACGACGGTCGCGGCGGACGCATGCTTTATCGCGAAGCACGCGACGGGCCGCTCGAAGGTCGTCGTCACCGAGGCGACCAACCCGCAGGTTCGGCAGGTCGTGAAGACGTATGCACCCGGCTTCGGCCTCGAGGTCGTCGAGGTGCCGCACCGTGGCGGCGCGACCGACCCGGACGAGCTCGGCGAGGCCGCGGCCGACGCGGCTTGCGTGATCTTCCAGCAGCCGAACTTCTTCGGCGTGCTCGAACCGGGGCCCGAGCTTGCCGCGGCGGCGAACGAGGCCGACGCGCTACCGGTCGCGCACGTGGACCCGATCTCGCTCGGCCTGCTGGAGGCCCCGGGCAACTACGGCTGCGCGGTCGCCATCGGCGAGGGACAGGCGGCGGGCAACTACCTCTCGTACGGCGGGCCGCACTACGGCTTCATCGCCGCGCGGAACGACTTCATCCGGCGGATGCCGGGCCGCATTGTCGGCGAGACCACTGACGCCGCGGGCGAGCGCGGCTATGTCCTGACCCTCCAGACGCGCGAGCAGCACATCAGGCGCGAGAAGGCGACCTCCAACATCACGACGAACCAGACGCTCCTCGCCCTGGCGGGCCTCGTCTACCTGTCGTGGCTCGGGCCGGAGGGGCTCAGGGAGGTGGGGGAGGCCTGCATCGCGCTCGCGGAGCACGCGAAGGAGCGTCTCGGACGCGAGCTTGTGTTTGCCGGCAAGACAACATTCAAGGAGTTTGCCATTCGCATCGGACGGCCCGCCCAGGAGGTCGTCAGCGAGGCCCGTGCCCGTGGCGTCCACCCCGGCTACGTCCTCGGGCGCGACTACCCCGGGATGGACGACGTGCTGCTCGTCGCCGTGACGGAGCGACGAACGCCGGACGAGATCGACCGGCTCGCTCGCACGCTCGACGAGGTAGGCGCGTGAAGCTCCTCTACGAGAAGTCCCACCGGGGGCGCCGCGCGGGCCGGCCGCCGCGGCCCGATCTCCCTGTGCCCGAGCTTCCGAACGAGCTGCGCCGCGCTGAGGCGCCGCGCCTGCCGGAGATCGCCGAGCCCGACCTCGTCCGCCACTTCACGGAGCTCTCACAGCGGAACTTCGGGATCGACACGGGCTTTTACCCGCTCGGCTCCTGCACGATGAAGCACAACCCGCGCGTGAACGAGCGGCTCGCGGCGCTGCCCGGCTTCCGCGACCTTCACCCGCACCAGGAGGCCGACGGCGCGCAAGGGGCGCTGCGGGTCTGCTGGGAGCTTCAGGAGGTGCTCGCCGAGATCACCGGCCTCGAGGCGGTCTCGCTGCAGCCCGCGGCCGGCTCGCAGGGCGAGGTGACCGGCTTGATGCTGTTCCGCGCCTACTTCGCCGACCGCGGCGAGGGCGAGCAGCGGCGCAAGGTCGTGATCCCGGACACGGCGCACGGAACCAACCCGGCGAGCGTGACGATGGCTGGCTACGAGCTTACGCACGTGAAGACGGACTCGCGCGGGAACATCGACGTCGGCGACCTGCGGGAGAAGGTCGACGAGCGCACGGCGGGCCTGATGCTCACGAACCCGTCGACGCTAGGCCTCTTCGACGAGAACATCCAGGAGATCGCCGCGATCTTCCACGACGTCGGCGCCCTCATGTACTACGACGGCGCGAACCTGAACGCCGTCTGCGGGATCTCGCGGCCCGGGGACATGGGCTTCGACATCGTCCACATCAATCTGCACAAGACGTTCTCGCAGCCGCACGGCGGTGGCGGCCCCGGCGGCGGGCCGATCGCGGTGGCGAAGCGGCTCGAGCCCTACCTGCCGGTGCCGGCGATCGTTCGTGACGGCGAGCGCTACGGCTTCGACTACGACCGGCCGAAGTCGATCGGCAAGGTGCGCGGCTTCATCGGGCCGTTCGGCGTCTTCGTCCGGTCGCTCGCGTTCATCCGCGCGTACGGGCCGCAGCTGCGCGGGATGTCCGAGGCCGCGGTGCTGAACGCGAACTACCTGCTCGCGCGCCTGCGCGACGCCTACGAGTTGCCGTTCGACCGGCTCTGCATGCACGAGTTCGTGCTGTCGGCCCGAACGCTGAAGCGCGAGCACGGTGTCACGGCGCTCGACGTCGCGAAGCGGCTGATGGACTACGGCTTCCACCCGCCGACGATCTACTTCCCGCTCGTCGTGCCGGAGGCGTTGATGATCGAGCCGACAGAGACCGAGGCCAAAGAGACCCTCGACGAGTTCGCGGACGCGATGTTCGCGGTCGCGCGCGAGGCGGCCGAGGAGCCCGAGCTGCTGAAGAGCGCGCCGCACGGCCGCGAGGTAGGGCGGCTCGACGAAGTCAAGGCGGTGAAGAGGGTGGTCGTCCGCTACCTCTTCGACGAGCATCCCGACCTGTCGGCCGAGCCCGCGGCGGCGGGAATCGAAGCCCCCAAGGGCGCCTGATGATCGACCTGCGCTCCGACACCAAGACCAAGCCGTCGCCAGAGATGCGGGCGGCGATCGCCGCCGCCGAGGTCGGTGACGAGCAGCGGCGCGAGGACCCGACGGTCAACGAGCTGGAGAGGCGCGCAGCCGAGGTGCTGGGCCAAGACGAGGCGGTCTTCGTCCCGACCGCGACGATGGCGAACGAGATCGCGCTCCGCGTACACGGCCAGCCCGGCGACGAGGTGATCGCGGAGGAGAACTCGCACATCTTTGTCTCGGAGCTCGGCGGGCCGGCGGTGCACGCGGGGCTGATGACGCGTCCCATTCGGTGCCCGAACGGCCGCTTCACGCCAGAGCAGATCCGCGAAACGTTCCGGGGTGGCGACAATACGCACACGCCGGCGACGCGAATCGTCTCCGTCGAGAACACGCACAACGCCTCGGGCGGACGCGTGTGGCAGCTCGACGAGCTCGAGGCGGTCGTGCACACGGGGCGCCAGCTGGAGCTGCGGCTCCACCTCGACGGCGCGCGCGTGCTCAACGCCGCGGTCGCGCTCGGTGTCCCGGCGGCCGAGATCGGCGGGCGCTTCGACACGGTCACGCTCTGCCTGTCGAAGGGCCTCGGCTGCCCGCTCGGCGCGCTCGTGGCCGGCTCGCCGCAGCTGATGGTGAAGGCGCGGCGCCTGAAGCACCTCTTCGGCGGCGCGATGCGCCAGGCCGGGATCGTCGCCGCCGCCGGGGTCCACGCACTCGAGCACAACGTCGAGCGGCTCGCCGAGGACCATGCGAGGGCGCGGCGGCTCGGCGAGGGGCTCTACGACGCGGGCGTTCCGGTCCAGCTCGAGCAGGTCGAGACCAACTTCGTGCAGGTAGACGTAGGCCCGCTCGGCCTGAGCCCCGAGGATGCGCTCGAGCGGCTGGCGGAGCAGGGCGTCGGGCTGTCGATGACGGTCCACCCGACCAAGCTGCGCGCGGTCACGCACCTCGACATCGACGACGACGACATCGACCGCGCCATCGAGCTGATCCCGCGCGCGCTCGGAGCCCTTGCCCGCGCCTGAGCGCTTCCGGCGCCTGGTGCTCGAGGCGCAGTCGCAGGGGCGGCTGCCGAGCCTCTCGGCGTCAGTCTTCCGCGGCGGCGAGGTTGTCTGGGACGCGGCGGTCGGGCTCGCGGACGTCGAGCAGCAGGTCGAGGCGACGACCGACTCGCAGTACGCGGTCGCGTCGATCACGAAGACGTTCACCGCCGCCTCGGTGATGCAGTTGCGCGACGCGGGAAAGGTCGATCTCGAGGACTCGCTTTCTCGCCACCTCCCAGAGGCCGCGCACGGGACACCGACGCTGCGACGGCTGCTCTCGCACGCCTCCGGCTTGCAGCGCGAGCCGCCGGGCGAGGTCTGGGAGACGCTGAAGTTCCCGGACGAGCAGGAACTGCTGGCTGGCCTCGAGGAGGCCGAGCAGGTGCTGCCGCCGTCGACGGCCTGGCATTACTCGAACCTCGCCTACGCGTTGCTCGGGCACGTCGTCTCGCGCGTCTCCGGGATGCCGTACCACGACTACGTGCGGGAGCGGCTGCTGGAGCCGGTCGGCCTCGAGCGGACGACGTGGGGGCCAGGCGAGGGCGCGGCGCTGCCGTACTTCGTCCAGCCGTACTCGGACGCGGTACAGCGCGAGCCGGTGCTCGAGCTCGGCGGGAAGGGCGGGGAGTCCGGCCTCTACAGCACCGTGGGCGACCTCGCGCGCTGGGGCTCGTTCCTCGCCGACCCCGACCAGTCCGTGCTCGCGCCCGCGAGCGTCGCCGAGATGCACGACCTGCAGATCATGGCCGAGCCCGACTGGACGCTCGGCTGGGGCCTCGGGATCGAGCTCTGGCGGCGTGGCGAGCGCGTCTACGGCGGTCACACCGGCGGCTTCCCGGGCTTCCTTTCGATCGTGCTCTACGCGCGCCGCGACAGGATCGGCGCCGTGTTGCTGACGAACTCGGGCAGCTGGCCGAAGCTGAGCGCGACCGGGCTCGACCTCGCCGAGGCCGCGCTCGACGAGCTCGCCCCGGAGCGGGAGCCGTGGGCGCCCGAGGAGGCGCCGCCCGCGGAGATCCTGCCGCTGCTCGGCCGCTGGTGGTCGGAGGGCGACGAGACGATCTTCAGCTGGCGCAAAGGCAAGCTGGAGGCGCGGCTCGCGGCGGCCCCGCCCGAGCGCGAGTCGTCCGTCTTCGAGCAGGAGGGCGAGGACCGCTTCCGCGTCGTCTCAGGCCGCGAGCGCGGCGAGGTGCTCCGCGTCCTCCGCGACGCCCACGGCGAGGTCGTGCGTCTCTACTGGGCGACGTACCCGTTCACGCGAGAGCCGGAGCTTTTCGGGACCGAGCACTAGCGGTCGCCCGCGACCCAGAAGCTTGCCGCGACGGCGACGTACACGGCGACCAGGAAGTACCCCTCCCAGCGGTGGCCGCGGCCGTCCGCGAGCATGACCGCGACGAGCACGGCGGCGCCGCCCATCGCGGCGAGCTCGATCGGCCGGAACGTGAGCGGCAGCGCCGGAGTGACGAGCCACGAGAGCAGCGCGACCGCGGGCGTGACGAGCAGCGCGACCTGCGCGCTCGAGGAGACGGCGATCTCGGTCGCGAGCGGCAGCTTGCCGCGGTGTGCGATCACGATCGCGCCGCCGTGCTCGGCCGCGTTGCCGACGATCGCGACGATCACCGCGGCGATGAAGAACTCGGAGATCCCCGCCGATTGCGCAAACGAGTCCAGCGAGTGCACGAGCGTCTCGCTGATGAGGGCCGTGACCACCGTCGCCGCGCCGAGCGCGACGAGTGAGACCGGCAGCGACCAGCCGCCTGAAGGCTCCTCGCCGCTCTCCTCGTGCAGGCGCTTGTGGCGCGCCAGCGACCAGCGGGTGACGCCGAGGTAGAGGACGAGCAGCACCACCGAGACCGGGATCGTCACGACCGCGAGCGAGTGGCGCTCGGCGTCGCCGGACCAGCCGGCGACCGACGGCACGAGGAAGAGCAGGACCGCCACCATCACGAGGCCGAGCTGGAGCAGCAGCGAGAATCGGTCGAGCGGCTTGCCGTGCTTCGCGTCGCCGCCGCCGAAGATCAGCGCGGCGCCGAGGACGAGCAGGATGTTCGAGACGACGCTGCCCGCGAGCGAGCCTCGCACGACGTCGGGTAGCGACGCGCTCACGGCGAAGAGCGCGATGATCAGCTCGGGCGCGTTGCCGAAGCTCGCGTTCAGGAAGCCGCCGATCCCGGGGCCGGTGTGCTCGCCAGCATGCTCGGTCGCCTCCCCGATCAGCCACGCGAGCGGGACGAGCGCGGCCGCCGCAGCGATGAACAGCGTGGTGTCATCCGCGTGGAACACCCAGCGCAGCAGGAAGGTGACGGGAGCCAGAGCGAGTGAGGCCCAGAGGAGCTTCCGGCCCACCGCGCTAGCGCACCTTCCAGTAATGGCGTCCAGGCTCTCGGTCGCTAGCACCAAGCCAGAATCCCCACTCGACCGCGGCGCGGGCTGGCAGCCTGCGCAAGGGCGAGAGAGGGCTCTGGTGCAGCGTGATAGCGGGCGAGAGACGGGCGTCCATTGCTGGGAGGGGCGCTAGCGTAACCGGCTCATGCTCGACGCCGTTCTCTTCGACTGGGGCGACACGCTGATGCAGTTCGCGTACTCGCCCGAGCTCGTCGCCGCCGGCCATCGCGCGGGCCTCACGGCCATCGATCGCGCGGACCTGCCGCAGGCCGACGAGGTGACGGAGCACTTCCGCCAGGAGTACGAGCCGCTCTTCTGGGTGCCCGGCACGATCGAGGAGATCGAGTACCCGGAGCTCGTGCGCCGACTCCTCCGAGACTTCGGCGTCGAGATCGACGAGGAGGAGCTCGGCCGCTACCTGGAGGCCGAGCACCGCGCCTGGGACCCGGCCCGCATCCTCGCGGCGCACACGCACCCACTGCTGGAGGCGCTGCGCGAGCGCGGGCTCAAGCTCGGCCTCGTCTCGAACGCGTTCGACCCCGGCTGGCTGCTCCATCGCGACCTCGAGCAGATGGGCCTCGCGCAGCGGCTCGACTTTAGTGTCTTCTCGTCGGAGGTGGGGATGCGCAAGCCGCACCCGGAGATCTTCGAGCGGGCGCTGGAGGCACTCGGGGTCGAGCCCGAGCGGGCGCTCTTCGTCGGCGACCGGCTCTACGAGGACGTGCGCGGCGCGGCCGAGGTCGGCATGACGACAGTGCAGGCGCTCTGGTTCCGCGCGGACGAGCACCCCGACGGCGCCGAGCCCGACCACCAGGCGTTCACGCAACTCGACGTGCTGAACATCGCCCGCCGCCTCGCCGACACCTAGCCTCCGAGCCGCGGCTTGTCAAGTCTTGCGGAGCGCGGGTCGTTGCACACACAATCTGGGTCATGGAGATACGCGAGCAGGCGGTAGCTCAGCCGGCCGAGCTCCCGCTGCGCCCTCAGGACGAGGTCGAGTGCCGCCGCTGCGATGTCCATTGCGACAAGGTCGTGTATCCCGGTTCGTGTGTCGGGCGGGACTGCCCGTTCGTCTACCTGTACGAGGAGTTCGGGCACACGTACATGGGCTGCGTGATGAAGGTCTTCGAGGTCGAGATCGACTTCGACCTGCTGCGCGCGGCCGAGGCCCGGCGCGGCGGCTTCGGCGCGGTACGCGCGACGGCGCCCGCGCTGCCGATGTGCCACGTCGAGGTCGAGGCGTGCTACGAGAGCCGCGGCGAGGAGATCGGGTGCGTCAACCCCGAGTTCCACGAGCTGCCGGTCGGCGAGCCCTCGTTCCGCGTCTTCGCACAGATCCGCGCCTCGTAGCGTCTCTCGACGGGTGGTTGGCACGGACGGCGTCGCAAGCGACGCCTAAGCGCGTCTTCGCACAGATCCGCGCCTCGTAGCGTCTCTCGACGGGTGGTTGGCACGGACGCGCAGGCGAAGCCTGCACGTCCTCCGGACGGCGTCGCAAGCGACGCCTAAGCGCGTTTTCGCCCGGATTGCTTCGTAGCTCGGGCGTAGAGCTTCCGCAGCCTCGTCATCTGCTCCAGATCCGGGCCGTGGCCGTCCGCGCCGGGCACCTCCAGCAGCGCGGGGAGGCCCTGCAGCTTCGGGTGCCCGAGAAAGACAGCGAGCCTGTTCCCCATCAGGCCGTCGCCGATGTTGTCGTGCCGGTCGCGGTTCGAGCCGAGCGGTGTCTTCGAGTCGTTCACGTGGAGGACGCGCAGCCGGTCGAGGCCGATCAGCCCGTCGAGCTGCTTCACGATCCGGTCGAGCTCGTCCGGGTCGGTCACGTCATACCCGGAGGCGAACAGGTGGCACGAGTCGAGGCAAACGCCGAGTCGCGGATGCCGGTCGAGGGCCTCGTACAGCGCAGCGAGCTCCTCGAGCGACCGGCCGATCGTGTCGCCGGTGCCGGCGGTGTTCTCCATGCAGAGCCAGGTCGTCTCACTGCAGCGCTCGAGCGCCTGCGCCAGCGCCGGCACAACCCGCTCGAGGGCGGCGTCGAAGCCCGCGCCCTGGTGGGAGCCGACGTGGAAGACGACCGCCTCGGCGCCGATCGCGCAGGCCGCGTCGACCGTTTTGCTCAACGTCTCGACGCTCTTCTCGTAGAAGTCCGCCTTCGGGCTCGCGAGGTTGAGCAGGTAGAGCGCGTGGATGGCGACGGCGCCGATGCCGAGCTCCTTGCGCCTCGCTTTGAACGCCTCGATGTCGGCCGGGTCGTGGTCCGGGAAGCGCCAGGTCCGCGGGCTCTGCGCGAACAGCTGCACGGAGTCCATGCCGAACAGGTGGGCGTTCTCCAGCGACTTCTTGATCCCGCCCGAGCAGTGGCCGCCGAGGAGCACGTCTTGACGCTAGCCGAGCCAGTGGTGCAGGCGGGCGGCCTCCTGCTCGAGCTCACGGTGCGCCGTGCGCGGGAGTGGGGCGAACGGCTCGAGCCTGATCCGGTCGCCGTCGCGCGTCCAGAGGCCGGCGACCAGCCCGTCCACCAGGAAGGCCTGCTGGACGTCCCCGTTCCGCTGGATCACGGCCTTGCGGTACTTGTCGGGGAGGATCCGAGTGCGGTCCTTGTGCGCGAGTAGCAGCTCGTCCCAGCGCGGCAGCAGCCGCGGCGGCGCAGGTGCGTCCGCGGGTGCGAGCGGTGCGCGCGGCAGGTCGAGGAGCTCGCGCTCCCGCTCATCCCGGAAGCTCCGGAGGCGCAGCGTCTCGAAGCCAGGCTCGAGGTCGCGGATCGGCACGCCGCTCCACTGGGACACATCGGCGCGAGTGGCCGGTCCGAAGGCGCCCAGGTAGCGGCGGATGGCGAAGGCCGTCGCCTCGGCGCGGGGCGGCGGCTCGTGATCCCGGGGCTCATAGGTCGGCGAGCCGCGGAAGGCGTAGAAGGCCGACTCCGGCGTCTGCTCGAGGCGGCCGAGCGCTATCACCCAGAACAACATCCGGATCTCGCCGACATCCTGGGTGCGCGAGTGGAAGCCGAGCGCCTGCATGATCTCGGTCCGCGTGCGCGGGCGGTCGCGGGCGAGCGCGACCACCCGGTGCACGAGCTCGTCCGGCGGCGGCTCGGTCCCGCGGGCGCGGATCAGCGTCCGCGCCTCGCGCACCGCCGCGTCGAGGTGCGGGTAGTCGCGCGCAGAGACGAGGTGCATCGTCGCGCGCATCAGCAGCGCCTTCACGACGCTTCGCCGCATCAGCGCCCGCTCCAGCGCGCTGCGCTCGAAGCCCTCGAGCCGCGCCCAGAGCGCGAGGTACGGCGACGAGGGCAGCTGCGCCTGCAGCCCGGCGAGCCGCTCAATCGCCCGTGCCGGCGAGAGCCGCTCGCGGCGCAGCAGCAGCTGCCGCGCGAGCGTCGTCCGGTTGAGCTCGCGCTGCGTGAGGACCCGCTCGGCCACGCGAGTACGCTAACCGGGTGGCAAGAGTCCGCTTCGCGCCGAGCCCGACGGGCTTCCTCCACATCGGCGGTGTCCACACCGCGCTCTTCAACTGGCTCTTCGCGCGCCACGAGAGCGGCGAGTTTCGTCTCCGGATCGAGAACACGGACGTCAGCCGCGAGGTCGCCGAGGCAACGGCCCAGATCCAGGAGTCGCTTCGCTGGCTCGGGCTCGACTGGGACGGGGAGGTCACATTCCAGCTCGACCGAATGGAGCGGTGCCGTGAGGAGGCCGCGCGGCTCGTCGCCGAGGGCAAGGCGTACGAGGACGAGGGCGCGATCCGCATGCATATGCCCGAGGAGGGCGTTACCGCCTGGGACGACCTGATCCGCGGCCGCATCGAGTGGGAGAACGAGCGGCTCGACGACCTCGTGATCGTTCGGGCTGACGGCCGCCCGACCTACAACTTCGCCTCGCCGGTCGAGGACTGGCTCGACGAGATCAGCCACGTTTTGCGCGGCGACGACCACATCTCGAACACGCCCAGGCAGATCCGGATCCTCGAGGCGCTCGGTGCGCCCCTTCCGGTGTACGGACATTTGGCGAACATCCTCGGGCCCGACGGCAAGAAGCTGTCGAAGCGCCACGGCGCGACCTCGGTCGAGGAGTTCCGCGCGCAGGGCTACCTTCCGGAGGCGCTCGTCAACTTCCTCGCGCTGCTGGGCTGGAGCTACGACGACAAGACGACCGTCATGTCTCGCGAGGAGCTTGTGGAGCGCTTCACGCTCGACCGCGTTGGTGCGAGCCCCTCGGTCTTCGACTTCAAGAAGCTGGACTGGCTGAACGGCATCTACTTGCGCGCGCTGCCGCCGGAGGAGTACGCGGACCGGCTCGTCGCCTACCTACGCGAGCAGCGCTACGAGTGGGACGAGGGCCTGATCCGCAAGGTCGCGCCGCTCGTCCAGGAGAAGATCGCGACACTGGGGGAGTTTCCGACGTTCGCCGGCTTCTTCTTTGCGCGGGTCGAGCCCGACGGGGCGGTCGACGGGCAGGTGCTGCCTGCCGCGGCGGAGACGCTCGCCCAGGTCGAGCCGTTCGAGGCCGGCGCGATCGAGGAGGCGCTCCGAGCGCTCGCCGAACAGCTGGGACTGAAGCCGCGCGAGGCGTTTCAGCCGATTCGCCTGGCGGTAACGGGATCGACGGTGTCGCCCGGTCTCTTCGAGAGCCTCGAGGTCCTCGGGAAGGACGAGTCCTTGGCGCGGCTCGGGAGCGGTCGAGGGGGCGCGAGGGGGTCCAGCGCCCTCTGAAAAACCAGCCACGCTCGGCGGCGGAAGAGGGGCGTCGGCTGGGGGAGTCCGTCGGCACCCTTTGTCATTTCCGAGTAGTAAACGGTCGAAGCGGGTAAAGGGATACGCGGTGACCGAGCTCATTCGCGCGCCGCTGGTCCTGATCGTCGACGACGACGAGTCGCTGAGACTTCTCTGCCGCGTGAACCTGGAGCTCGACGGCTACCGGGTCGCAGAGGCGCCGACGGTCGCCGCCGCCGAGGAGGCGCTGTCGAAGGGAGGCGTCGACCTGATCCTGCTCGACGTCCACGTCGGCGCCGACAACGGCCTGGAGCTGATGCGGTCACTACGAAAGCGCGACCACGGCGCGCCCGTGATTCTCTTCACCGGCAGCGCGCTGCTGGACGCGAAGACGATCGCCGAGGCCGACGGCGTCGTGCCGAAGCCCTTCCGTCTCGAGCAGCTGCTCGACGTGGTGCACTCGCTCGCACCGCGCTGAACCGGCTGCGCGTCGGTAGATTCCTCCGCCATGAGCGTCGTTCCCGTCCTGCGACCGGCCGACTACGAGTCCCGCCTCCAGCGGTATCTCTTCGAGCGCGCCGAAGAAGGGCGGGCCGTGCGCGTGGGCGAGAAGGAGGTCTCGGAGCGAGCCGAGATCGTCGCGCGCTACGCAGAGCTCTTCACGCGCGACCAGCTCGCGGCGCTGCGGCAGGCGGAGTCCGAGGACGCCCCGGGCGAGGAGCGCGAACGGCTCTATCGCCTGCGCAAGACGTGCGAGGCGGGCCTCATCTCCGCGGAGTTGGCCGAGCGCGAAGATGCGCTCGAAAACGCGATCCTCGCTGCGCGCGTCGAGTTCCAGGGCGAGGAGATGCCGCTCCGTACCGCGCAGGCGACGCTCGCGGTACTGAGCGACTACGGCGAGCGCGACGAGCTCGGCCGCCTGGCCACCGAGCTCTCCGCGACCTTCAACGACGAGCGGCTCGACGTTCTACGCGTGGGTGAGGAGCTCGAGGCCGAGATCAGCGGTGTCGCGGACGCGGTCGAGCGGAACGAGGAGGAGAAGGGGATTTCGCTCCGCGAGCTCGAGGGGGCGCTGGCGAAGGCGAGCGAGGCCGCGGCGGAGGTGTACACGCGGCTCAAGGACAGTTGGCTCGAGCGGCTACTCGGCCCGGAGCGCGAGGACGTGCCAAGCTCGTCCCACGTCGCGTACCTGCGCCGCCTTTCGCCGCTGGAGGCGATCTACACGAAGGAGCAGGCGGTCCCGACCTGCATGGACACGCTCTCCAGGCTCGGCTTCGACCTCGAAAACGAGCCGAACATCAAGCTCGACCTCGACGACCGGCCGCAGAAGTCGCCACGAGCCTGCGTGATCCCGGCCGATCCGCCGACGGTCGTCCACCTGATCACTCGCGCGCAGGGCGGGCTGCACGACTACCAGGCGTTCCTGCACGAGGCCGGCCACGCGCTCCACTACGCCGGGTGTGACCCGACGCTGCCGTACACCTTCCGCAACATCTCGCGCGACCACGCGCTGACCGAGATCTACTCGTACATCGTCGAGGCGATCTCGCGGCAGCCGGGCTGGCACGCGCGTTACTTCGACCTCTCCGACGAGGAAGCCGAGCAGAACGCCGAGGCGACGGTCTTCATGGAGGCGCTGCTGTTCCGCCGCTACGCGGCCAAGCTGCGCTTCGAGCTCGACTTCTGGAGCCGCTTCCGGGAGGACGGCGGCACGGACGCGGGGTACGCGGAGCTGCTCACCGACGCGACGGGGATGGCGTATCGCCGCGAGGGCTACCTCGCCGACATGGACGCGGGCTTCTACTCCGCCGACTACCTGCGCGCGTGGATCCGCGCCGCGCAGCTGCGCTCGTACCTCGAGCGCGAGGTGGGCGACGAGTGGTGGGCGAGCCACGAGACCGGCGACCGCCTGCGCGAGCTCTTCCGCGAGGGGACGAAGCCCTCGAGCGAGGAGATCGCCGGCCGCATCGGCTTCGAACCGCTCGACACGGGCCCGCTGCTCGCCCAGCTCGGCGCGGCCTAGCTCGCGGAGCTTGCGGAGCTCGCGGGGCCGCGGCCCAGCGGGACCACCGTCGCGTCCTCGTTGCGATTGATGACGCGACGCGCGTAGAGGCGCTCGTCGGCGGCGCGGTAGAGGGCGAGCGCGTTGTCGCCGTCCTGCGGGAAGGTCGCCCAGCCGAAGGTGATGGCCACGCCGCTGCCGATCAGCGTCCGCTCGAGGTGCGCCGCCAGCCGCCGAGCGTCCTCGGCGCGCGGGAGCGGCGCGAGCACGGCGAACTCCTGGTGGCCGATGCGCGCGACGTCGTCCTCGGGCTCGAGGGCGCGAATCAGGATCTCGGCGACGGAGTTCACGAGCGAGCTCGTCTCGTCCGGAGCGGAGTGCGCCTCGAGCGCTCCGACCAGGAGCACGAACGGCTGCTGCGCACCGAGCCGCTCGCCGATCGCGCGCTCGAACGCGCGCGTGTTCGGCAGCCCGGTGACCGCGTCGCGCTCGGCGAGCACCTGCAGCTCCGCATTGGCGCGGCGCCCTTCCTTCGCGAAGTAGCCGGTCACTGCGCCGACGGCGACAAAGGTGACGAGGCGGATCACCGTGCTCATGGAGACCACCTCGGAGGTCGAGATGGCCGGGTTCAGCACGACACCGGTGGCGTAGAGGCCGGTCGCGCCTACACCGGCCACTGCGCCGAGCCACGGTCCGGTAGCGAGCGCCGCGAGCAGGATCGGCAGGTAGTAGAAGTGGCCGATGCCGAGGCCCGGCGTCTCGTAGAGCAGAAAGGCGCCGTAGATCACCGCCGCGGTACCGGCAGCGGTCGCCAAAAGGGCACGCCGAGGGGTGAGCTGGAGTCGCCGCATCTCCAGCAACAAGCATCGAGCCGCGAGGCCGGGTTTCCGTCACCCGTTCGAGGGGTTAGTTCGACCCGACGCGTCGTAGGCGATCGTGTTTGCATCGACACGTTCGCTGGAAATGAGGGAACTGCGGCGGGCGCCTGACTGCGGCAAAGCGCCCCTTCGGGGGACGGCGGCGCACCAGGCCCTGCCGCGTCCCGCCGGGGCCGGAAGTGTTTCAGACTCGGCGCCGCTCTACGTCGTAGGCCGGCAGGCGGTACGGCAGGCGGCCCGCCTACTGAGTCCGGTTCACGGATTGCCGACAGGCGTGAACATGAAGTACGCGGTGAACCAGACATCGGGCACGTTCGGCAGCGTGAAGTCGCACGCGGTCAGCTCTTGGCCGTTCGTATGGGCTCCGAAGAATCCAGGCTGGCGGAAGGACGCGACCGGATCACCCAACCGGTCTGCGTTGTCCCACGCGTCGTAGCCGAAGGTCGTGCCGATGCTTCCGGCACCGATGGCCGGCGACTCCGACGACACGACGTGGAACGACGGCGAATGGCTCTGCAGGATTCCCGTTGTAACCACGCTGTAGCCGCCACAGTCGAGGTTCACGATGATGGCGTTCTTGTTCGTGTCCGGGTCGGGACCCGCTGATGCCGACGGGATGAGTACCGCCGACAGGAGCAAGACAGTGCAGAGGACGATGCCAACCTTGGCCTGCCGCATGGAAGCACCTCCGGTCGTTTGACCGGACGAAGCTAACACGGATCGCAGCGAAAAGCCGCTCGGCCACGCAGGATACGAAAGCGCATCCGGGATTCCAACAGCCCTGCTAATCACCGCTTTCCCGGCGCCGAGGTATCACCAGGTCTGCACACGAAACGTGACCTGCCGCCTTCAGGCCATCACGAGTCAACTCAGGTGATAGCGTCCCGCGTCGCCTCACTTGGCCGGAGCGCCGGGACATGCTGGCGCGGCCCGATAGAAGAAGAAGTGCTATGACCGACGTGCTGGACTTCGAATCGAGAGACGTGCCGGGCTCCGTGGCCGTGGCGGGGATGATCGGCCTCGGCAAGGCGCTCTTCGAAGGGTTCTACGGCGTGCTCGGAATCGCGATTGCGAGCTCGGTGGACGACTCCTTCGGGACGGGGATCCTCCTCTTCGCCATCGTCTACGTGATCGCCTCGATCATGCTGTTGCGAGGGAGCCGGTTCGGTTACTACCTCACGGTCGCGCTCTCCACGCTCGGGCTCGTCGTCGCAGTCGCCTACATGTTCAGCTCGAAAGGGACCGTCTTCGGAGGCACGTTCCTGATCGCCTTCTGCAACGCGCTCGTCCTCTACCTCCTGCTCGGCAGGAAGGGCGCGCGTGACTTCTTCGGACTGGGTGCCGGCGCCAGCTCGTAAGCCGCTCGATCAAGCATCGAGGTCGTGTGCGAGCTTCGCCCGGAGCTTCTATGGGCGAGGCCGTAGTGCTCGTTGGTCTTCATCGCTCTAGGCCCGCGACCGCGCGAATATCGGCATCGCGTTTGTGCCAGGGTGTGCGACGAGCCGGCAGGACTGCATGGGGCTGACGGCAACCTGCGCGCCGATGGGGCTTCATGTCCGCACCCCATCTAGCCCAGGGAAGCTCAGTCCTGTCGGCTCGCCGACGCTCTAGTCTCCCGGGGGAGAGACAGAGTAGGAGCGTATTCGGGCCTCTGTGCGCGTGCTGCAGGGATGCGTGTGCGTTTGCCGACAGCCGTCGCCGAGGAGAGGTAGCGGGCCCGGTATGCCCAGTGGAGAGGGCGTGATGGAGGGCCAGCAACGCTGCCTGGTCGCGCGCTCACGGGGGCGCGAAGGCGCTGAGCCTGGTTGAGCCCCGACGCTGACGGCGTCTTCTACTGCCCGGAAGTGCGCGGCGCGGGAGTTCGAGCGCTAAGGCACTACGGCGGCGCTGACACTCAGAGGTGCCGGCGACGGAACTCCGCGATGTCCGGGCGATAGTTGTACGTCTCGTAGAAAAGTCCGCCTTCATCTCCCCAGCTGGCAACCACGGGCACTCCTGTGCCTGGTTTGCTGACGATGATCCGCCGGCTCCTCGAGGTCGTCGCCCCAAGATAGGCGCTCGACAGCCGGCTCCCACTGAGTGAGCCGAGGCCTCGGCCACTCTCGCGTCGACCACCGTGGGGTCGGCTTGCCGCAGGGGGCAAAGCCCCAGCCTCCACTCACTGGCGGGGTGGTCAGCGCCACAGGGCCGACCACCCCACGTAGTTCAGCGCTTGAGATGCACGGCGGCGCCCTACGAACGGCGGGGTGAGGTCAGACGTTTGGAAGAGTCCGAGAAATTCGCGCTCTTTCCGAGGAATTCTCTCCACGTCCCCCGTTCGAGTGATCCCAGACCGCGCCAGGCGTGTCATAACGTCGCCAGAACGCGCCGCTTGAGAGCCGAAGTGTGCGCCTGCGGTTCCACAATCGAACTTATCCACAGTTTCCACACCGACGTGGGGAGTGAATTTTGGACCGAGCGCCAGAGCCTGAGCTTCCAGGCGAATTCGTATCCGAGGACCTGCGGGCCGACTGCGGCCGCTTCCTCGAAGAGTTGCGAGTGCGGGTCGAGCTCCGCCGCGAGTTGGCGCCAGAAGGTGGCGCCTGCGTGCCAAGGCGCGTGAGGGATACAGCAGGCCCGGACCTGACCAACGACGACCGACACGCTGCGGCGACTCAGTCGCCGCCGAGTTCCCGCTCACCGCAGTCCGGGCAGTAGAAGACGAGCGCCGGCGGCTCGTCGCCCGTCAGCCACGCTTGCCAGCGCGCCTCGTCGGCCGGCAGCCAGACTGCCTCGCACTCGGCGCACGCCGGGATCGGCGCGACACTCTCGAGAGGCATAGGCCAGCGTACGAAGCGCGCCGGGGGCCTCACAACGACCGGAAAGGCCAGTGGCCCGTTAGGGCACGTCCTCAACCACCAGAACCGGCGTCGTTACGTGTGCAACGTCTCAGCGGAACGTCTGCTCACGCACACACAACAAGCGCTGCGAGCGAACTTTCAAGGCGGCGCGGCTTGACGTGCCCTGGCCGGCTCGTGTTTACAGGCCCTAACCGTGTGCCGGAGGAAGCCACGGGGGAGCGATGGGCAGGCCAGGCGGAGCCTGGGGGAGAGGGCCTGCCCATCGCCTCAAGGACCGACCGACCCGAGTAGCTGGGCGGCCCGCCTCGGTTAGCCGGTCTTCGCAATCCCACTGGGCCGCGGGTGGAACTGACGGCCGATTCACTCACATCGAGAAGAGATTTCAAGACCCGGGCGAGCCACCCTTGCGCTCTTAGCGGGAAATTCCTCATCCTCGTCCTTCGACTAGCACGGGCGGTTGCCATGGGCAGTGCGACCGATCATTGGGCCGAAGCTCCTCCCTGAGATCGAACACTTCCCGTCGCGCCTCGGCGACCCAGCCCGCGACGGTGTCGAGCAGTTCCCGGTGATGCCGCTCGGTGATGCCGCTTGCGCTCGTCTGATGCCTCTCGAGCTGCCGGCTCAGGCTCTCGACTTCACTCTCGAGTTTCTGGACGGTCTTCACGATCCCGGGCGACTCACTTTGGTTCCACAGATAGGTCACGCCCAAGGTTGCTTCACCCGGTCGCGGCTCGACAGCCGGCGCCCCTTTTGTATAGATTGGCATCATGTGCCGTGTAGCCGTCCGGCGCGTCGCCGCAGTCACCGCCCTCGTAGTTGGCGCGTTGCTGGTCGTCTCAGCGGGTCTCGGTGGCACCGCCTCCGGTGGCCTGCGGGCGAAGAAGACCTCGTTCGCGCCGCTCAGCCCCAACGCCGCCCGGCTCACAATCGGCTTGCGGGTGACGCCACGCACGGCGACCCGCGGGAAGACCGTCACCTACCTGCTGCGACTCTCCAACGTCGGGGATGCTTCGGCCAGTCTGGTGCGGGTCTGTGACCAGGTTCCGCTCAGGTTGATCCTCGTTAGCGCGCCTCCTGGGTTCGTAAGCGGTGGCGCCAGATTGGTCTGCAGGAGATTCGCTCGCCTGCCGGTCGGCGGAACGGTGATCTTCAAGTTCCGGATGCGAGTCTCACCGTCGGCCAGAGGAGGCGTGGTCGTCAACACCGCCTACGCCAGGTGGCGAGGGGCAATCAGCTTCATCTACGCCCAGGTGCCGCTCACGGTCGGCGTGCTGAGTGGGTGCTCACGGTCGGCGTGCTGAGCATCACGCGCCTCCTCTGCTGAGAGCTGGTAATCAGGCGCCGTCGCACGCGCTTGATCGTGCGTGAGGCGAGGTCGCCTACGGTTGGTCGCGGTGCGCGAGCTCGAGCGCTGGCTCGAGGCTAACGCGGCACGGATCCTCTAGTCCTTGATCGAAACGGCTCAGTCGCGGGTTGAACGAGGCCGCCGAACAACCGCGAGCTCGTTCACTGCCAGTTCTGGTAGGCCGTCCCGAGATAGGCGATGACGTAGCCTCCGAAGGCAACGGCGGTTCGCGCCACGCATCGAAGACGTCGAATGCGACGAGAGAGCGTGCTGCGCTACGAGCTGCTCGAGCACGCAGAGCGCGGCAAGCTCGAGGTCGGCGACTGGGTCGCGATCCACTACCGCGGCCTGAAGATCGGCGAGACCGGCACCGAGGACCGCAGCTACCGCGTGGCAGTCGAACGGGCGAGCGTCGACGAGCTACCGGATGGCTTCTAGGAGCGATGAAGTACGAGCGCCTCGAGCGAGAGGTCGCGCAGCGCGAACAGAAGCCGTTGCGCGACCTTTCGCGCGCCTGGCTCGGGACCTCGAGACACTGGGTCTCTGAGAGGCTCGGCGAGCTTCAGGATGAGCTTCGCCGGCTTAGTTAGGGGGTGGGACTTCATGCGGCGAGGCCTCGCCCCTCTGCCTAGTTCAGGCGCCGGGGGCGTTAGCAACGCTGGCAAGATCCGAGGTAGGCACCGAGGTAGGCGCCGCACGCGCATTTCCGGCACCGCTGTCACAAATGACCCGCGTGGTTGAGCCAAAAGCGGCTAACCATGTGACATCGAAAGGCGCATACGGGATTCGAACCCGTGCCGCCGCCGTGAGAGGGCGGTGTCCTAGGCCACTAGACGAATGCGCCCGGCGGAGGCTTAGTGTAGCGACGAACGGGCTCGATCGAGCCATGCTCGGACGGTGGTTCAGCGCGGTGCCGCAGGAAGACCTCACGCCGAAGAGCGCCGCGAGCGCGACCGCGACTAGCCCGCCGACACGTCGAGGTAGCGCGCGTCGACGAGGCAGTCCGCGACTAACCCGGCGGCGGTGACGCCGAGGAGGTACGGGCCGTACGTCGCGCTTGCGAGCTTCTGCAGCCCCCGTCCAGGCCGATCGCCTCATTCGGATCGTACTCGAGCGCGGCCTTGATCACGAAGATCCCGATCAGTCCGAACACAACCGCCAGTGCCACGTGGCCGATGGTGCCCGCGCGACCGCCCCACCTGCGGGCCGTCGGGCCCATCTCGCCGGTACGCCACCTGTCCTCGAACTTGCCCGAGAGACCGCGGTAGAGGTTCCAGAACCCCGCACCGATCACTACCGCCCCCGCGGCGCCGACGAGCCACGTCCCGGTAGGCCAAGAGAGGAGTGTCGACGCGGTCTCGCGTGCACGCTCGTTTTGGGAGCCGCTTCCGCCGGCTCCCGCGACAAGCTTTGCGGCCGAGAACGCAAGCGCGCCGCTAGATCAGGCCGCGGCCGATGGAGCCGAGCCGCTTCGCCAATTTTCTTCGCATCCTCGCCGGGTACGGCCCACGCCTCGACGAACCGCCAGAGTGCGTACGCCGCGTACCCCACGGCGAGGAGGGTCAGCACGACCGTGCCGAACGTCACTCCGGCGAGCGCATGCATTGCGCCCTCGCGGCTGGTTGCCCGGCCACCGTCGCCCATCGCGAACTTGATCGCGAGCGCGCCGACGACGCCGAAAGAAACGCCCTTCGCGACGATGCCGGCGCGCGCGAGCCACGCGTACCAGCCGCTACCGCTACGGCCGCTCTGCCGTGCCTGCCTCTTGTGCCGGCCGCGCCAGTCGTTCCTCGGCGGTACTCATTGCAGGAAGGAACGGCCGAGCGCTCGAGAGGGTTACGCCGGAACGAAAGAACCCGCCGTTTGCAGCGGGTTCATGAGGCTGCGGGGCTAGGATTCGAACCTAGACTACTCGGTCCAGAGCCGAGCGTCCTACCGTTAGACGACCCCGCAACGAGCCGTTGCGGCCTTGGGAAGTGTAGCCCCGCTCAGGCGGCGGTGGCGCTGAAGGCCGAGGCGCCGTGGTGACGCAGGCGCCAGCCGGGGTCCTGCAGCGTGAAGGCGCGGCGCATCGTGCGCCAGCTCCCATCGGGGTCGGCGAGCTGGAGGCCGTCGAAGCGGTACGCGTGGCGATTGCAGCGCGTCTTCTCCGCGTAGCTCTCGGCCGTCGCGATCGGCCGCCACGCGCGGTGGCTGCGCGGGAGGTGGAACGGGCCCGCGATCCCGACGGACGAGATCACGATCCAGGAGTCCCGCGCGAATGGGAGCTCGAGGACCGCGACGCGCAGCTTCCGTCCAGGGCGGATGCCGGACGCGAGCTCGGTGTAGCGCGGCGCCGCGCCCGGACGTGCGAGCTCGTAGTAGAGGCGGCCGTCGCTCGAGTCGCCGAAGGTCGCGAGGCCTACCTGGAGCCACTCGTCCTCGCCGTGCGGGCCGAGGCCGGGGCCGCCGACGCCGACCCAGCCCGCGACGTGGCTCGTGCCGCCGGCGACGGCGGGCGTACCGAGCAAGCTGATCGTGGCTGCGATGCCCGAGGCCTTCGAGTCGCTGTAGAGGCCGGCGTACGAGTAGCCCTTCGGGCAGGCGGACGCAGCGGCCGCGAAGACCGCGGCGAGGGCGAAAACCCCCGCAAGCAGGGCGATGCGCACGCCGGTCACCAGCCCGAGGATCGGGTCGGCGCGGGCGTGCGCAGATCCCTCGTCTCAGGGAGGCGCTAGCTACGCGACGTCCGCGGCCCAGTCGCCGTACAGCGACGTGTAGAGGCCCCGAGCCTGCAGCAGCTCGTCGTGGCTGCCCTGCTCGACGACCCGGCCGTGCTCGAGGACGACGATCAGGTCGGCGTCGCGGATCGTCGAAAGGCGGTGCGCGATCACGAACGCGGTGCGGCCGGCGAGGAGCGTGCGCAGCGCCTGCTCGATCTTCCGCTCGGTGCCGATGTCGACGGACGACGTGGCCTCGTCGAGGATCAGGATGCGCGGGTCGGCGAGCAGCGCCCGCGCGAGCGCGACGAGCTGGCGCTGGCCGAGCGAGAGGCGGCTGCCGCGCTCCTGCAACTGCGTCTCGTAGCCGTCCTCGAGCCGGAGGACGAAGTCGTGCGCCCCGATCGTCTTCGCGGCGCGCACGATTTCCTCTGGCCGCGCCTCGGGACGGCCGAACGCGATGTTCTCGCTCACCGTGCCCGCGAACAGGAAGCCTTCCTGCGGCACTATCCCGAGCTGGCGGCGCAGCGAGGCCTGCGTGACGTCCCGCAGGTCGTGCCCGTCAATCGTGATTCGCCCGTCGCGCGGGTCGTAGAAGCGCGCCAGCAGCTTGGCGATCGTCGACTTGCCGGCACCCGTGTGCCCGACCAGCGCGACGGTGGTGCCGGCCGGGACGTCGAGGTCGAGCCCATGCAGTACCTCCGGCCCGTTGCCGTAGCCGAAGCGCACCTCGTCGAAGCGAACGCGGCCCTCGACGTGCGGCAGCGCCTCGGCGTGCGCGTTGTCGACCACCTCCGGCTTCTTGTCGAGCACGTCGACGATCTTGTCCAGCGCGGCGGTGGCCGAGAGGAACGTCCCGTAGAGCTGCGAGAGCTGCTGCACGGGGTCGAAGAAGTTCTGGACGTAGAGCATGAAGGCGAACAGCGTCCCGAGCGTGACGTCGCCCTGGAAGTAGAGGTGGCCGCCGAAGCCGAGGACGACGGCCAGCGCGACCGTCGAAAGAAGGTCGACGTACGGAAAGTAGAGTCCGTTCAGGACGACCGTCTGCATGTTCGACTCGCGGTAGCGCTCGGCCACGCCGCGGAAGTTGCGGATGTTCGTCTCCTCGCGCGTGAACGCCTGGACCATGCGCATGCCGGCGATGTCCTCGGCGAGGGTCGCGGTGACGAGGCCGAGCCGCTCGCGAACCTGGGAGTATGCGCGCGCCGAACGGGTGCGGAAGATCGCGGTCGCGACGCTCATGAACGGGATCACGATCAGCGTCGCGAGCGCGAGCCGCCAGTCGAGGATGAAGAGCAGAATCGCCGTCCCGATCAGCGTCAGGGTGTTCTGGACGAGGCTCGTAACGCCGTCGGTGACGAGCTGGTCGATCGCCTCAACGTCGTTCGTGAGCCGGCTGATGATCACGCCCGCGCGGTTGCGCTCGTAGAAGCCGAGCGAGAGGCGCTGGAGGTGGTCGAAGAGCCGGTTCCGCAGGTCGGCCAGGATCCGCTCGCCGACCCAGCCGGAGAGGTAGGTCTGCGCGTAGCTCATGCCCCAGTTGAGAAGGCCGGCGACGAGGAAGGCGCCGACGATCCACCAGAGCTTCGTCAGGTCGTGCTGCGCGATGCCTTCGTCGATCGCGTACTTGGAGAGGTAGGGGGGCGCCAGCGCCGTCGCGGTGGCGAGCAGGAGCGCCGCGACCGAGAGGAGCGTGCGCGTCTTGTACGGGCGCGTGAGCCGGACGAGCATCCGGAGCCGCCGTCGTGTGCGCTGCCAGGACCAGTCCTCGACCTGCGCTCCGCGCTCGCGCATCAGGTGCCCGCCGGGCTGCCAGACTCTCACGCCGGCCTCCCGCCACGCCCGCCGTGAGGCGCTACCTCCGCTCCCCCACCCATTGAGAGGGTGGGGTTGAACCCACCGCCCTCGGCGTCGACGATACCCAGGCGCGGCGCACGGGTCTGTGTCCCGAGTGCACCGACAGCGCGCCAGTTTGCCCACAACGCCGGGCCGCAGCTCACGACGCCGCCTCCAGTGCTTCCTCGCCGAGCTCCTCTTCGCTGACCCGCGCCTCGACCGCGTCCGCGAACTGCCGCTCGAGCAGGCCGTGCTCGTAGATGTCGCGGTACACGGCGCTCGTCTCGAGCAGCTCGTCGTGCGTTCCGCGCGCAGCGATCCGGCCCTCGTCCAGGACGACGATCTCGTCGGCCAGCGCAATCGTCGAGAGCCGGTGGGCGATGATCAGCGTCGTCCGGTCGCGCATCGCCTCGCGCAGGCCGACTCGGATCTTCGCCTCGGTGGTCGCGTCCACGGAAGCGGTGGCGTCGTCCAGGATCAAGACCCGCGGGTCGACTGCGAGTGCCCGCGCGATCGCAAGCCGCTGCCGCTGGCCTCCCGAGAGCGTGATCCCGCGCTCGCCGATGACCGTGTCGTACCCGTCAGGCAGCTCGGCGACGAACTCGTGCGCCTGTGCGAGCCGCGCGATCCGCTCGACCTCGTCGTCGCCGAGATAGGGCGCGCCGAAGATGATGTTCTCGCGCACGCTCGCCGAGAACAGGAACGGGTCCTGCGGGATCACGCCGACCGCTTGCCGCAGCGACCGGAGCGTGACGTCGCGCACGTCCACTCCGTCGAGCAGCACGCGCCCGCCCGTCACGTCGTAGAAGCGCGGCACGAGCGAGGTGAGGGTCGTCTTGCCCGAACCGGTCTGGCCGATCAGCGCGATCGTGCGGCCGGGGGCGATCTCGAGGTCGACGTCCTCGAGCACCGGCCGCCCCTCGAGGTACTCGAAGCGCACGCTCTCGAAGCGCAGCTCGCCCGGGCCATCCGGCAGCGCCGCGGCGCCGGGTTGCTCGGCGATCTCGAGCGGCTCATCCATGATCTGAAAAATCCGCTCGCCGGAGGCGGTCGCGCGCTGCGCCTGCCCGATCCACATCCCGAGCGAGCGCAGCGGCATCACGAGCATCGCGAGGTACAGGTTGAACGCGACGAAGCCGCCGACCGAGAGTTCGCCGCTCGTCACCATCCGCGCGCCGACGAGCAGCACCGCGGCCTGCGCGAGCAGCGGCACCCAGGAGATGAGCGGCACGTACGTCGCGCGCTGACGGTTCGCCTTGAGCGTCTGCCGGAAAACCTCCTCGGAGCGCGCGTGGAACTTCGCCGACTCCTGCGGCTCCTGCGCGAACGACTTCACGACGTGGACGCCGACGATGTTCTCCTCGGCGACCGTTGCGACGTCGGCGAGCTTCTGCTGCACCTCGCGCAGGGTCGGGTGCGCCAGGTGGCTGTACCGGTAGGCGAGCACGACCAGCACCGGCGTGATCGCCAGCGCGATCAGGGCGAGCTTCCACTCGAACACCAGCAGGACGACGGTCACCGAGACGACGGTGATCACGTTCTGGAAGAAGAAGATCAGGCCGTAGCCGAGGAAGAAGCGGACGCCCTGGAGGTCGACCGTCGCGCGCGACATCAGCTGCCCGGTCTGGTGGCGGTCGTAGAAGCCGAACGAGAGCCGCACGAGATGCGCGAAGAGGCCCTGCCGCATGTCCATCTCGACCGCGAGCGCCTGGCGGCCGGAGATCAGGCGGCGTGCCGCCATCAGCGAAGCGCGCAGGATCCCGCAGGCGACGACCGCGCCGACGTAGAGCCAGAGCCTCTGCCGGTCGCCCTGCGCGAGCGCGTTGTCGATCACGTTCTTCGTTAGCCAGACGAGCGCGATCTGGGCTCCCTGCGACCCGGCGGCCAGCACGATCGAGACGACCAGCGAGACCTTGTAGGGCCGGAGGAACCCCAGCAACCGCGCGAACGTGTGGCGATAGCGGGGTGTCTCCTGCACCCTCGAAATCTAGCGCTGGGCCTCTGTCTCACCGCCTGGCTCGACGCCCAGCCGGCGGAGCTCGACCTTGATGAGCTCGGCGGCTTCGGCGACCCGTGCGCGGTTCGCCGGGTCGTTGAGCCAGGCGCTCGCGCCGGACGGGTGCGGGAGTGGGATCGCCGCCGCGCCGTCGTGCTCGAAGCGTTTGCCGACGCACTCGGTCACGCTCTTCAGGCCGAGCAGCCGCCGCACGGCCAGCCCGCCGACGGGCACGATCAGGCGCGGCCGAACGAGCTCGAGCTCCCAGCTGCGCCAGAACGCGCAGAGCTCCTGCTCGCGCGGCGTCGGTGTGCGGTCGCCGCGGCCACTCGGCGCCTTGCCCGGATAGCAGCGCGTGACCGAGGCGCAGTAGAAGGTCGCGTAGAAGTCGTCCTCGCCGAGCTCGAGCCAACGCCGCAGCGTGCGACCGGCCCGGCCGCGCCACGGGCGCCGCTGCTCGCCCTCGACCGCGCCCGGCGCCTGGCCGAACATATAGGCGCGCTGACCCTCGTACGGCTGGACGATCGGGAGCGACTCGAGCGGGTGGCCGGCCTCGACGCAGGCGCGGCAGACGCGCTCGTCGCGCTGGAGCGAGGCAATCGAGCGGTACCGCGAGCGGCGCCGCGTCAAGAGCGGACAGCGACGAACCAGCGGCCCGCGAACACCGTCTCTCCGCCGCCGAGCTCGCGGGCCAGAGCGTCCGGCTCGAAGTAGCGCTTGTAGACCTCCCAGCGCGAGCCGTCGTTGAGGACGCGCCCCTGCTGCTCTTCGGGCTCGACGTCGTCGCGCAGCGCGGAGTCGACGACGACCAGCTCGGGCGCCACGCGGCGCGACTCCGTGACGAAGCGCTCGCGCTGCTCCGGGCCGAGGTGGCCGTAGAAGTGGCCCGTGAAGACACGTTCGAAGGTTCCGTCGTCGAAGGGCAGGGCGAGTGCGTCGCCACGGATGAAGGTGGCATTGGGTGACTGTCGGCGCGCCACTTCGAGCATGCTCTCGCTCTGGTCGAGGCCGACGATCTCGCCGGGCAGGTGGCGCGTCACGAAGCCGGTTCCGCACGCGACGTCGAGCGTGCGCGCGGGGTCGAGTGACCCGATCGCGCCGCAGAGCGCGACGACTTCCTCATTCCAGCCGGAGCGGTCACGCCCGGCGAAGAGACCGGCGCCGCGCCACCAGTCGTCGTACTCCGGCGCACGGCGGTCGTAGTACGCCTTCACCGTTCCTAGACTACGCGCGTGGTGCGGCCGCTCGAGTCCGTCCCGAACTTCTCGGAGGGGCGAGACGGCGCGACGATCGACGCGCTCGCGGAGGCGCTCGGCTCGCGCGCCCGGCTCCTCGACGTCCACACCGACGAGGACCACAACCGATCGGTCTTCACGCTCGTCGGCTCGGCTGAGGAGCTCGTCGAGGCGCTGCTCGCAGGGATCGCCTGCGCCGCCGAGCGCATCGATCTGCGCCGACACGAGGGGGCACACCCACGCATCGGCGCCGCGGACGTGGTGCCCGTCGTGCCACTCGACCCCGAAGACGCGGAGGCGGCGCGCGGGGCGGCCCTCGGCCTGGCGCGGCGGGTCGGGGAGGAGCTCTCGCTCCCCGTGTTCCTGTACGGCGACCTTGGTGACGGGCGCGGGCCGGCGTTCTTCCGGCGCGGCGGGCCCGAGGAGCTCCAGCGGCGTGTGGACGGGGGAGAGGTCGCGCCGGAGTTCGGGCCGGGACGGCTGTCGGACTCCGCGGGCGGGGTGCTGGTCGGCGTGCGCCGGCCGCTGATCGCGTTCAACGTCAACCTGCGCGGCTCGCTGGAGGTGGCGCGCGAGATCGCGGCTCTGGTGCGCGAGCGCGGCGGCGGCTTTCCGGGCGTGCGGGCGCTCGGGCTCGACCTCCCGTCCGCCGGGCTGGTGCAAGTGAGCATGAACGTCGAGGACTGGGAGGCGGCGGCGCTGCACGACATCGTTGCGCGTGTCGAGACGGAAGCGGTGGCACGCGGGGCGGAGGTAGTCGGCTCCGAGCTCGTCGGACTGATGCCCGCGGGCGCTGCCGCGGCAGCGGCGGGCGCCGCGCTGCGCATCGAGGGCTTCGACGCTTCACGCGTGCTCGAGCTGCGGCTTCTGGACTGAGGTCGACGGACGGCGCCCCCTCCGCGCTGATGTCACGATTCCGTCACGAACCCGGCACGACTCCGGCACAGACATGCGCAGATTTCGTCGATACGCTCGCCTCGGGGAGGAGGCCGGGCGAACCATATTCAGGGGTGCTCGCGAAGCCGGGAAGCACGGCAGGTGCGGGATACACTCGCCTCAGTGTCATCCTGGTTCTCAAGGACCGGCTCGTGACCGACGGGCTGGTTAGGCTCGGAGCCGGCGGCGGGCTGACCCATACGCTCGGTGTCGCCTCGTCGAGGCTGGCCTGCACGCGATCTGTCGCCCGCCGCCGTCCGAGGAGCACCAGCGTGACCTGATAGGAGCGTGGCAAGACGCCCCCACTGAGGCCTGTCCGCTGGCTGCTCTGTCCGTGGCCACCTCAGTGGAAAGGGGACCGGGAGTGATCGTAATCGGAGTTGATCCGCACAAGCAGACGCATACGGGCGCAGCCGTCGAGGCGGGAGTCGGCGTGCTGCGTGGCGAGCGGACGGTGAGCGCGCGCGAGCGAGGACACGAGCAGCTACTTGCCTGGGCGCGTGAGCTGGACGGGGAGCGGCTGTGGGCGCTCGAGGACTGCCGTCATGTCTCCGGCGGGTTGGAGCGGTTCCTGCTCGCGCGGGGGGAGCGGGTGGTGCGGGTGCCGCCCAGGTTGATGGGTGAGGCGCGGCGGGCCGGCCGGGAGCGCGGCAAGTCCGACAGCGTCGACGCGCTCGCGGTCGCCAGGGCCGCGTTGCGCGAGCCGGGGCTGCCAGGGGCGCAGCTGGCGGGGCCAGAGCGGGAGATCCGGCTGCTGCACGACCATCGCGCCGATCTCGTCAGTGAGCGGACGCGGATCCAGAACCGGCTGCGCTGGCATCTCCATGACCTCGACCCGGAGCTTTCGATCCCGACTGGCGGCCTCGACCGGCGCGTCTGGCTCGACCGGCTCGGCCGCCGCCTCGCCCGGCTGGAGCAGTCGGCGCAGGTGCGGATCGCGCGGGAGCTTGTCGGCCGCTGCCGCGAGCTGTCCCGCCGCGTCGACGAGCTTGAGCGGGAGCTCGCCGTGCTGCTGCGTGCGCAGGCGCCCGAGCTGCTCGAGCTTGCCGGTTGCGGCACGCTCACCGCCGCCCAGCTGGTTGGCGAGATCGCCGGCATCGAGCGCTTCAGCAGCGACGCGAGGCTCGCCAAGCACGCCGGCGCCGCGCCGCTGGCGGCCTCCTCGGGGCAGCGGCAGCGGCACCGACTCAACCGCAAGGGCAATCGACAGCTCAACTGCAGCCTGCACCGGATCGCGGTCACGCAGGCGCGCGTCCATGCCCCCGCCCGCGCCTACCTCGAGCGCAAGCAGGCCGAGGGCAAGAGCCGCCGCGAAGCGCTCCGCTGCCTCAAACGCCACCTCGCCCGCGTCGTCTTCCGCATCCTCAAAACCATCAGCGCCCGCCGATCCCGCTCATCGACCCAGCCGAACCGGCCACTCACGGCCGTCGGCTTGACATAGGAGGATCGCGTGATCGAGAGCAAGGCGCTGACCGGCGACGACCTCGTTTTGGACGACGTCTGGGAGGTCGCTCTCGGCGGCCGGACGGTCAGCCTCGCCGAGTCGGCGCGGAAGCGAATGGCTGCGGCGCGCAAGATCGTCGAGCACGCCGCGCACGGCCGCGAGGAGCACACCTACGGCGTCAACACTGGCTTCGGCCGCTTCGTCTCGCGCTCGATCCCCGAGGAGCTGACGGAAGAGCTCCAGCTGCGGCTGCTTCGGAGTCACGCCTGCGGGGTCGGCGAGCCGTACCCGGACGAGATCGTCCGTGCCGCGATGCTGCTTCGCGCGAACGCGCTTGCGAAGGGCTACTCGGGAGCGCGGATCGAAACCGTTGAGCTGCTCGTCGAGTGCCTCAACCGCGGCGTCCTCCCACATGTGCCGAGCCGGGGCTCGGTCGGCGCCAGCGGCGACCTCGCGCCGCTCGCCCATCTTGCGCTGCCGCTGATCGGCGAGGGTGAGGCGACGGTCGACGGCCCCCGCCTCACGGGGGCCGAGGCGTTGGCGGAGGTCGGTCTCGAGCCCGTGCGGCTGCAGGCGAAGGAGGGTCTCTCGCTGGTCAACGGCACGCAGTTCATGGCCGCGTTCGGCGCCCTCGGCATCGTGCGCGCGGGCCGCCTTGCAAAGGCGGCCGACATCGCCTGTGCGCAGTCGCTCGAGGCGCTCCAGGGCTCCCGCACGAGCTTCCTGCCGCAGGTGCACGCCTTGCGCCCGCTCCAGGGCCAGGCCGAATCGGCGGCGAACGTGCTCCAGCTGCTCGAGGCCTCCGCGATCAACGAGTCCCACCGCTGGTGCGACAAGGTGCAGGACGCGTACTCGCTTCGCTGCGCGCCCCAGGTGCACGGCGCCTCGCGCGACCTGCTCGACTACGCGGCAAGGACGGTCTCGGTCGAGCTGAACGCCGCGACGGACAACCCGCTGGTGCTCGTCGAGGACCGCATGCTCGTCTCGAACGGGAACTTCCACGGGCAGCCGCTCGCGTTCGCGCTCGATGCCCTGGCGATGGCGATTTCGGAGCTCGCTGATATCGCGGAACGGCGGGTGGAGCGGCTGGTGAACCCAAGTCTCTCCGGGGGCCTGCCGGCCTTCCTGACCGGCGACGGCGGGCTCAACTCCGGCTTCATGATCCCGCAGTACGTCGCGGCTTCGCTGGTGAGCGAGAACAAGGTGCTCGCGCACCCGGCGGCGGTGGACTCGATTCCGACAAGCGCCGGGCAGGAGGACCACGTCTCGATGGGGAACGCATCCGGGCTGAAGGCCTGGCAGGTGCTCGCAAACGCGGAACGCGTGCTCGCGATCGAGCTGCTCGCCGGCGCGCAGGGCGTCGAGTTCCTCGCGCCGCTGCAACCAGGCGTTGGGGTGCGGGCAGCGCGGGAGTTTGTGCGGACGCTCTCGCCGCGGCTGCGTGACGACCGGCCGCTGTCTCCCGACATCGAGGCCGTCGCCGTCGCTGTTCGCGACGGGTCGCTGGTCGAGGCGGTCGAGGCGGAGGCGGGCGAGCTGCGGTGAGCAGCGGCAACGGCACGAACCCGGCCCGCCACAGGTCGAAGCGGCCGTACCGCGACAGCGCCCTTGCCTACGCGGGTCTCGGCGCGATAGTCGCCGTGATCGCGTACGCAACAGGCAGCGGCCTCGTGAAGTCACTTTCCGGTGGCGTGGCGGCGTTCGTGCTCGCGACGGCATACACCTGGTGGCGGATGCGTTCGCGGGAACGCGAAGCGGAGCGGCAACAGCCGTGAGCGCGACGAGCTCGGTCGACGCGACGGTCGAAGCCCTGTGCGGCGATCTCTCCGCGATCCGTGCGCCGCGCGGGACACAGCTGAATGCGCGCTCATGGTCGACCGAAGCGCCCCTGCGGATGCTGCTGAACAACCTCGATCCCGAGGTCGCCGAGCGGCCGGAGGAGCTGATCGTCTACGGCGGCTCCGGGAAGGCGGCGAGGAGCCCGGAGGCGCTGCGGGGGCTCGTACGGTCGCTGCTGACGCTGGGCGAGGACGAAACGCTGCTCGTTCAGAGCGGGAAGCCGGTCGGCGTCTTCCGAACCACGCCGTCGTCGCCACGCGTGCTGATCGCGAACTCGCTG
Source organism: uncultured Actinomycetes bacterium (assembly GCA_963719275.1). Lineage (GTDB taxonomy): Bacteria > Actinomycetota > Thermoleophilia > Gaiellales > Gaiellaceae > AC-32. The sequence continues at coordinate 225,535 of CAVRBT010000004.1, forward strand.
CTCGTCCCGCGCTGGGCGACGTGGGACGAGTTCCGGCGGCTCGAGGCGCTCGGTCTGACGATGTTCGGCCAGATGACGGCCGGCAGCTGGATCTACATCGGCAGCCAGGGGATCCTGCAGGGCACCTACCAGACGTTCGTCTCGGCGGCCGAGAAGCACTTCGGCTCGGCCGATCTCTCCGGGCGCACGATCCTCACTGCCGGGCTGGGCGGTATGGGAGGCGCGCAGCCGCTGGCGGCGACGCTTGCCGGCGCGGCGATCCTGTGCGTCGAGGTCGACCCGGCGCGGATCGAGCGGCGACTGGAGACGCGCTACCTGGACGAGGCGGCGGAGTCGCTCGACGACGCTCTTGCGCGCGTGCGCGCAGCGGCCGCTGAGGGGCGCGCGTTGTCGGTCGGCGTGCTAGGGAACGCGGCAGAGGTTGCGCCCGAGCTGGCACGGCGCGGGGAGGGGTTCGACCTCGTCACGGACCAGACGTCGGCGCACGATCCACTGAACGGCTACGTGCCGGTCGGGCTGGACGTGGAGCAGGCTGCTGCGCTGCGCGCGAGCGACGCCGACGCGTACCTGCGCCGCGCCCGCGAGTCGATCGCGCGACACGTCGAAGGGCTGCTCGAGTACGTCCGAGCCGGCAGCTATGTTTTCGATTATGGCAACAACCTGCGAGGGGAGGCACTAGAGGCCGGGGTAGAGGAGGCGTTCGCATACCCGGGCTTCGTCCCGGCCTATATCCGGCCGCTGTTCTGCCGCGGCATCGGCCCGTTTCGCTGGGCCGTCCTGTCTGGCGATCCGGGCGACATCTCAGCCATAGACCGTCGGCTCCTGGAGCTCTTCCCGGAGGACGGCGCCCTCCAGCGATGGCTGACACTGGCGCCGGAGCGCATCGCCTTCCAGGGGTTGCCCGCTCGGATCTGCTGGCTCGGCTACGGCGACCGCGCCCGCGCCGGCCTGGCAATCAACGATCTCGTGCGCGAGGGCGAGGTGAAGGCGCCAGTGGTGATCGGACGGGATCACCTCGACTCCGGCTCGGTGGCGTCGCCATATCGCGAGACCGAGGCGATGCGGGACGGCTCCGACGCGATCGCGGACTGGCCGATCCTGAACGCACTCGTGAACGTCGCGGCGGGTGCAACGTGGGTCAGTGTTCACCACGGCGGCGGCGTCGGGATCGGCAACTCGATCCATGCCGGCATGGTGGTCGTCGCCGACGGCAGCGACGAGATGGCCGAGCGCCTCGAGCGGGTGCTCACCTCCGACCCCGGCACGGGCGTCCTTCGCCACGCCGATGCCGGGTACCCGGAGGCGATCGGGGCCGCGGAAGAGCACGGTCTCGAGCTGCCGCTGCCGCCCTCTCCGGGCGAATGACGGAGCGCGGCGAGGCGGGCGCGCTGCTCGTCCGCGACCTCGCACAACTGGCGACACCGTCGGCCGCAGAGGCGCCCGCGCGCGGAAAGGCGCTCGGCGAGGTCGAGGTCATCGAACGAGGCTTCGTCCTGTGCGAGGGCGGACGAATCGTCGCGAGCGGCGCGATGTCCCAACTCGGCAAGCTCGAGGGCGAGGTCGAGGAAGTCGACGGCTCGGGGCTCTGTGCGATCCCGGGGCTCGTCGACTGCCACATGCACCCGTGTTTTCTGAGCGACCGCGTCGAGGAGTTCGCGCTGCGCGCCGGCGGAGCGAGCTACGAGGACCTGCACGCGGCCGGCGGCGGGATCCTCTCGACTGTCCGTGCGACGCGCGCCGGCGGCGAGACCGAGCTGCACGCTGCCGTCGAGCGGCACCGGGACTGGATGCTGCGCGCCGGCACGACGACCTTCGAGGGCAAGTCGGGCTATGGGCTCGACCGGGAGACCGAGCTCGCCTCGCTGCGCGCGGTTGCCGCTGCCGGCGGCGTGCCGACGTGGCTCGGCGCGCACGCCGTGCCGCCGGAGTTCGAGGATGCGGACGAATACCTCGAGTTCGCGCTAACGGAGGTTCTGCCCGACGCCGCGCCGCTCGCGGAGGCCGCCGATGTGTTCGTCGAGGAGGGCGCGTTTACCGTCGAGCAGGCGCGCCGATACCTCGCGGCCTGTCGTGACGCCGGTCTTGACCTGCGGCTGCACGGGGATCAGTTCAACGCGCTCGGGGCGGTCGAGCTCGCGGTCGAGCTCGGCGCGCGGTCGATCGACCACCTCGAAGCGACGGGCGAGGTCGGCGTGCGCGCGCTGGCGGAGAGCGATGTGGTCGGCGTCCTGCTGCCGGCGAGCGCGCTCTTTCTCGACCGCCCGATGCCTCCCGCGCGCGCGCTCGCCGACGCCGGAGCCGCCGTCGCGCTCGCGACCGACTTCAACCCGGGCAGCGCGTTCTGCGAGAGTCTGCCGCTCGTCTGCAGCCTCGCCTCGACGCAGCTCCACCTCTCTCCCTCCGAAGCCTTGACCGCCTGCAGCGTCAACGCGGCACACGTGCTCGGTCGCGCCGATCGGTGCGGGCGGATCGCGCCCGGTTTCGACGCCGATCTTGTCTTGCTGGCCGCGCCCGATTGGCGGCACCTCGCCTACCACCTCGGCGGCGACCTCATCGCGGCGGTGATCCAGGGTGGCAGCGTCGCGTGGATGCGCTGAGGCTACGCTTGCACCGATGCCCACGAGGAAGCAGCGGCGGCGGCGCCAGAAGGAGCAGCGGCACGAGTACGAGATCGTCTACGTCGACGAGGAAGGGCGCGAGGTCGAGCCGGAGCAGGCTAAGCCGCGCGACGACCACGGGAACGGGAAGCGCAGCGACAAGCGTCCCTCGCAGAAGGGTCGCGGCGGGCGTCCGATCAAGGAAGTGCAGCCGCCTTCGTGGAGCCGCGTGGTCAAGCGCGCTCTGCTTTTCGGGCCGTTGATCTTCGTCGCGTTCTCGCTGATCAACAGTGGCCAGCCGATCCTGTCGCGCCTCGCCGTGACCGTCGTCTACACCGCGTTCTTCGTCCCCTTCATGTACCTCATGGATCGCGCGATGTACCGCGCCTACCTGAAGCGCAGCGGCCAGGCGCCCACACGCAGCTCGCCGAAGAAGCGGTAAACGCGGCCCGCTAGCGGGCGGTCCGCACGACCTGCTCGTCGCCGCCGCGGTAGTGGCCCGGGCCTGGCCACGGCGCGAGGAAGAGCAACAGCCGCGCGCCCTGCTCGGTCGAGACGGCGTGCCGCTCCTCGGGCTCGAATCGGAAGAGCATCCCGGCCGGCGCATCGAGTACCTCGCCGCCGACCTCGACTCGCACCGACCCATCCACCACGAGCAGGAACGCGTGCTCCTTGACCTCGTGGTCGCCGAGCTGCTGGCCCGGGTCGAGAGCGATCAGAACGGCCCGCGCCAATTCGTCGGAGTCGAGCACGACGGGCGAGCGGCTACCGCTGGGAGTCTCGATCTCGCGCAGGTTCCAGCGCTGCATCGCGGAGGTGCACCCTACCGCTTCGCATCGGTGTCACACGGCGCACTCCGGTCACAGTCTCGGCACAGACATGCGCGCCCGCCGCCGATAGGCTCGCAGTGGGGAGGAGGCCGGGTGCGCCTGAACCAGAGGGCACACCGCACAGAGCCCGGCCTACCGAACCGCGGCGAGGCGAGCCAAGAAGCCGAGAACGCCTCGTTAGACTCAGCCCTCCCGTGAGCACGCGCACCGGCATCGTCGTGGACCGCTACGAGCTCGGCCCGATCGGCACGAACTGCTACGTCGTTCGTGCCTCCCGCGATGCCCCGGAGGCGGTCGTTGTCGACCCGGGCGGGGACGCAGCCGAGCTTCGACTCGAGCTCGCGCGTGCCGGTGCCCGCTGCGTAGCGATCCTGATCACGCACGGTCACTGGGACCACCTCGGCGGCGTTGCCGACCTCGCGGAGGGAACGGGTGCCCCCGTCTACATGGCCGAAGGCGAGCGCGCGCTGCTGGAGAACCTCCCCGACCTCGTGCCGGCCGGCGTGGTCGCCCGCGGCTACACGGCGGACACGCTCCTGCACGGCGACGAGACGCTCGAGTTCGCAGGCATCACCTTCGAGACACTGCAGGTCCCCGGCCACTCACCGGCGCACCTCGCCTTCCACGCTGACCAAAGCCTGTTCTCGGGCGACGTCCTCTTCGCCGGCTCGGTTGGCCGCACCGACCTTCCGGGCGCGGACTGGGAGACGCTCGTCGAGTCGATCCGCGTGCTCGGCGAACGCTTCCCGCCCGAGACGACCGTCTATCCGGGCCACGGCCCGCCGACGACGCTCGGCGTCGAGCTCGAGCGCAACCCGTTCCTCGCTCCGCCGCGCGCCTCGTGACGACCTTCGAAGCGCCGCGCGGCACCCACGACATCCTCCCCTCCGAGCAGCCGCTCTGGAGGCTGGTCACCGGCGAGGCGGAGCACCTCTGCTCGCTCTACGGCTACCGGCCGATCCAGACGCCGACCTTCGAGGACACGGCCCTTTTCCAGCGCACCTCGGGCCAGGGCTCCGACGTCGTGCACAAGGAGATGTACACCTTCACCGATCGTGGCAGCCGCTCGCTCACGCTCCGCCCGGAAGCGACGGCGCCGATCGCGCGCGCGTACCTCGAGCACGGTCTCCACCGCGAAGGACAGCCGGTCAAGCTCTACACCATTGCCCCGATGTTCCGGTACGCGGCGCCGCAGCGCGGTCGCTACCGCGAGCACTGGCAGCTGTCCGTCGAGGCGATCGGCTCGACGGACCCCGCGATCGACGCCGAGCTGATCCAGCTCTACGACGAGCTGCTCGCGAGGCTCGGCGTGACGAACTACCGCCTGCTGCTGAACTCGATCGGCGACCAGAACTGCCGGCCGCAGTACCTCGAGCGGCTCACGGGCTGGCTCGACGAGCACGAGGACAGCCTCGACGAGGAGGCGCGTCAGAAGCGCGCGACGAGCCCGCTGCGCGTCTTCGACGTGAAGAGCGAGCGCGTCCGGGAGGCGCTCGCCGAAGCGCCCAAGATCGGCGACGCGCTTTGCGACGAGTGCCGCGCGCACTTCGAGGCGGTCCAGGCTCACCTCGAGAACTACGCCGTCGAGTTCGAGCTGAGCCCGACACTCGTGCGCGGTCTCGACTACTACACGCGCACGGCGTACGAGTTCGTCGACGAGGCGATCGGCGCGCAGAGCTCGATCTGCGGCGGGGGGCGCTACGACGGCCTGATCGAGCAGATCGGCGGCAAGCCGACTCCCGGCGTCGGCTTCGGCGCGGGGATCGAGCGGCTGCTGCTCTCGCTCGGCGAGGAGGGTGTGAAGCCAGAGGCCGCCGAGCTGGACGTCTTCGTCGCGCTCCACGACGCCGGCGACAAGCCGCGCGTGCTGCCGCTCGTGCAGCAGCTGCGCCGCGGCGGTGTCAGTGCCGAGGTCGACTACGCCGAGCGCTCGCTCAAGGGGCAGCTCACGCACGCGCGCCGACTGGGCGCGAAGGCGATCGTCGAGTGGGGGCCCGAGCGCTCGACCGTGCGCCGCCCGGGCCGCGAGGACGAAGAGGTGCCGACGGCCGAACTCGCGGAGAGGCTGAACGCATGAGATGGCGCGACGTCGAGGCCGGGGAGCTGCGCAAGGAGCACGTGGGCCAGCGGCTCGCGCTCGCCGGGTGGGCCGCGCGGCGGCGCGACCACGGCGGCCTCGTCTTCATCGACGTGCGCGACGAGGGCGGGGTCGCGCAGCTGGTGATCAACCCCGAGCGCGCGCCGCAGGCCGCGGAGGTCGCGCACGACGTCCGCAACGAGTATGTGATCCGCGCCGAGGGCGAGGTCGCAGCCCGGGCGCCTGAGGCTGTCAACCCGAGCCTGCCGACCGGCGAGGTCGAGCTGCAGGTGGACGAGCTCGAGATCATCTCGCGCTCGGAGCCGCTGCCGTTCCAGGTCGACGAGGAGAACGTCGAGGAGGCGACCCGGCTGCGCTACCGCTACGTCGACCTGCGCAGCGAGCGCATGCAGCGGAACCTCCGTCTCTCAGCGACCGTCGTCGCGGCGATCCGCCGCTACATGGACGAGCACGGCTTCGTCGACGTCTGGACGCCAAACCTCACGAAGGCCACCCCTGAGGGCGCCCGCGACTTCCTCGTCCCGGTGCGGCTCCAGCCGGGCCGCTTCTTCGCGCTGCCGCAGTCGCCGCAGATCTTCAAGCAGATCCTGATGGTGGCCGGGATGGGCCGCTACTACCAGATGGCAATCTGTTTCCGGGACGAGGACCTCCGCGCCGACCGGCAGTTCGAGTTCCGCCAGCTCGACATCGAGCTCTCGTTCCCGACGCGCGAAGACGTCTGGGAGACGCTCGAGGGTGCCGTGTGCGCGTCGTTCGAGGCGCTCGGCCGCACGCCGCCGGAGCGGCCGTTCCAGCGGCTGACCTGGCACGAAGCCATCGCGCGCTACGGCTCCGACAAGCCGGACCTCCGCTTCGGGCTCGAGCTCCACGACCTGACCGAGGAGACGCGCGACTCGGAGTTCAACGTCTTTGCGCAGGCGCCGAGCGTGCAGTACCTGGTAGTGCCGCAGGAGCTCTCGCGCGCCGAGCTCGCCTTGCTCGAGGAGCTGGCGAAGGAGTGGGGCGGGAAGGGCCTCGCGTACCTCGTGTTCGACGAGGAGGGCGAGGTGCGCTCGCCGATCGCGAAGTTCCTCTCCGCCGAGCTGATCGAGACGGTGCGGCCCGAGCAGGCCGGGGCGACGGCGCTGTTCGGCGCCGACGAGCCGGGGACGGTTGCCCGCGTGCTCTCGGCGGTCCGGAACCACCTCGGCCGCGAGCTCGGCCTGATCGACGAGGGGCGCGACGAGTTTCTCTGGATCACCGACTTCCCGCTGTTCGAGTGGGACGAGGACGGCAAGCGCTGGACGTTCAGCCATCACCCCTTCACGGGTGTGCGGCCGGGTGACGAGGAGCTGATCGAGTCAGACCCCGGGCGTGCGCTGAGCCAGGCATACGACCTCGTCTGGAACGGCTGGGAGCTCGGCTCGGGCTCGATCCGGATCCACGATCCCGACCTACAGCGCCGCGTGTTCGCCGCGATGGGGATCAGCGCCGAGGAGGCCGAGGAGCGGTTCGGCTTCCTGCTCGAGGTGCTGCGCATGGGCGCGCCGCCGCACGGCGGTTTCGCGATGGGGCTCGAGCGCTTCGTCGCGCTGCTTGCCGGCGAGCAAAACATCCGCGAGGTTGTCGCCTTCCCGAAGACCGCGAGCGGGTCGGAGCCGCTGAGCGGTGCGCCGACGCCGATCGCGCAGGAGATCCTCGCCGAGCTCGGAATTCAGGTGCTGCCGGAAACGACCTGACGGCGCCCGGCCGAGCCGTCATACTTCCCGTCGGCGAGGTCGAGCAAGGAGGCGAGCGAGAGCATGGCGAGCGAAGGTCCAGAACGAGCGTCCGAGGCGCCGTCGCTGACGCCGCTGCCGCGGGTCGAAGACCTGCCGAGCGCGGCCGACGGCTACGACCGCGACAAGGTTCGCGAGGCGTTCGAGGCCTTCCGCCGTCACACGACCCAGCTCCAGGTGCAGCTCCGCGTGCTCCAGGCGTCGGGGCAGGGGGGCGCCGAGCCGACCGGTCACGCCGTGCGCATGGACTCGCTGCACATGATCCGCGCCGCGGCCGAGATGGCCGACACGATCGAGCGCGACGCGCAGACGGCCTCCGCCGCCCAGTTGCGACGAACCGAAGAGGAGGTCTCGCGCCGCCAGCGCGAGCTGCAGGACAGGCAGGGCGAGGTCGAGCGTTACCGGCAGGAGAGCGAGCGCCAGCGCGCGGAGGTTGTGAACGCCGCCAAGGCCGAGGCGCGCCAGCTGACCCAGGAGGCGCAGCAGCAGGCGAACCAGGAGGTCTCCGAGGCCGAGTCGCGAGCCGCGCGGCTGGTCGAGCAGGCGCGGCACCAGGCGACGGAGCTGACGAACGCAACCCGCGCCGAGGTCGAGCAGACGCTCGAGTGGGCGCGCAGCCAGGCGGCGGCGATCATCCACCGGGCGCAGGAGGGCGCCGAGCAGCTGCTCGGCGCTGCGGGCCTCGGAGAGGACGTGGTCGGCCGCGTCGCGCAGTCGATCGTCGGCGCCGCCGAGGCCGCCGCCCAGGCGAGCCGCGGATCCGCACCGTCGTCGCCAGGCCCGGCGTCGACGCAACTGCGCGCGGCGGGGCCCGCCGAAGCGGAAGCCGAAGCCCCCGCCGAGGAGCAGGAGTCCGAGGAGCCTCCGTCGTCGCCGCCGGTCTCACCCGGCCCGACACCGCCCGGCCCGCAGGACGCGGGCGGCGGCCGGCCGAGCGAAGACGACAGTACGAGCTAGGCTCGACCCATGCTTGCGGGCCGGCCCGGTCTCCGCTTCGCGCTCGAGGCGCTCTTCCTGATCCTGCTCGCGGTCGGTGCCGGGCTCGCCGAACTGCGCCCGCTCGTGATCGTGCTCGTGATGGCGGGGGCGTGGGTGCTCGTCGCGATCGTGGAGTTCACCGCGGAGCGGAGCGCATCCGCGCCGCTGTCGTACCTGCTGCCACGGGAGGCCGCGGCGCCGGAGGAGGACGAGCGGGTCGAATGGCCGTTGCCCGAGGAGCGGACCGTGGTGGCGCCGCCGGAACAGCGGCTGGAACCGGAGCCCGCGCCCGAGCCCGAGCCGGAACCGGTCGTGGCACAGCCTGAGTCCGAACCCGAACTCGAACCGGAGCCCGAGCCCGAGCCGGAACCGGTCGTGGCACAGCCTGAGTCCGAACTCGAACCCGAACCCGAGCCCGAGCCGACGCCGCTGCTCCCGGCGGCGGAGGAGCCGGTGGCGCCCACGGAGGAGACCGGGGAGGTCGCCCCGCCGCCCCGACGGCGGCGGTCGTTCCTGCGCCGTCGCGAGCGGGACCAGGAGCCCGAGCCGCAGACCCCGCCTCGTCACGTGAAGCTGCTCCCGAGGCGCACGGCCCCTGAGCCGAGCCGCGCCGCCCAGGAGGTCGCGGAGCTGTTCGACGAGCCCGAGGAGCGCAAGGAGCGCGGCGGGTGAGGATTCGACGGCGAGAGAGCACGGGACCCGCCGAACCAGCGCCAAACGGCCGTGGAATGGACGCCGAGACGCCGACGGCCCGCCGCGCGTGGAACCTCTGGGAGCTCGAGCGCCTCGCGCAGGACCTGGACAGCGACGCCCGCACCGAGGAGCGGAGACTGCTCCTGCTGCACCTGCGCGATGTCGCCGACACGTCCGGCCACCTCCCGCCCGAGTTCGACCCGCTCGTCCGTGACGCGTTCGGCGCGCGACTCACGGAGTTGGCCCCGTGAGGGCGGTACTGGCACAGCGTCAGGTCGCACTTGCGGGCGTCGCGCTCCTGGCCGCGATCGGCGCGCTGGCCCTCACCTCGCACGGCAACAGCCAGGCGGACGAGAGCCTGCCGCAGCCGGTGCCGGCGGCCGGCGGCGCGTGGTACACGGCCCTCGCAGGCGCCGGCCAACCGCGCTACGGACGGCGCACGCGCTGCGGCTACCTGCTCCAGCCGGGCACCGTGGGGATCACCGACTCGGTGCTCCCGTGCGGCGTCCTCGTCTACGTCGTCTACAAGGACAGCCCCCGGGTCCTCACGCGCGTGATTGACCGCCGGCCGGTAACGGCGGGCCGGAAGTTCGACCTCACGCCGAAGCTCGCGGAGGAGCTCGGCGTCGACGGCGTGCAGCGGATCCGCTGGGTCTTCGCGCGCTAGGGCTGAGCTACACTGCGACCACTCGAGCCTGTGCGTGCTCGGGGCCTCACTGTAGAACCAACACCGAGTAAGAGGGAGCTTGTGTTCGGCCCGAGGCGAAAGCCGAGGGAGACGCGGCACCCACCTGGCTTGTCCAGGTTCACAAGGGGCTTCGACGCATCGGCAGGCTGGAGCCAACGGGGGAGTCGAAAGACTCCCCCGTTGCCGTTTCCGTGAGGTGCTGCCCTAGGGCGCCGTGGCGGTCGGGTCCCGCCACTCGGAGGTCGAGGAGAGCGCGTAGACCACCAGCACGGCGAGGGTGAGGGCGGCGGCGCCGTACCAGGGCGCGTACTGGATGATCAGGAAGCTCTGCACGATCACCACGATCGCCCAGATGTAGCCGACGACGCGGCCGAACATGTTTCCGCTCAAGAGCGAGTAGCCGGCGTAGAGCGCCAGCGCCGCGACGACGAGGTCCCAAAGCCCCCAGAGGAAGAGGTTGTCGCCGAGAGCGCCGGCACTGACGTTCGCAACACGGTTGCTGTCGGCGAAGTAGTAGATCGCCGAGATGATGCGCAGGAACCCCACCGCGAACATTACGATCGCCGCGAACGTGAGCCAGCCCGGGCGGTTGAGGCCGGAGTAGGCCGGTGTCGACATCGTCACCTCCATGTGGTCGGTCGGCCGACGCTGTCGGCCGGCGCGCGTGCGCTTGCGCCCACAAAACCACAGGGACGGCGCCGGATTCAAGGTGTGCGCAAGAAGTGTCGGTGGTGGTGCGCACATGACGCGGCTCCGCCGACCGCTAGCCTGACCTCATGGTCGAAGCGGTGGGCGACGCCTCGCGGGACGGTCGCTGGGCGCTCGTGCGCCTGGCCGTCGACGGCGAGCGGATCATCAGTGCCGAGGCGGAGGGGCTCGAGCGGCCGCTCGACGGGCTGACGCTGCTGGAGGCCGCGGCTGTCGGCGGCGACGAGCTCGCGGTCGACGCGCTCGCGAACGCGCTCGGGCCTGTCTTCCGGACCGCACCGAGGCCGGGACGCGTCGCGGTCGCGATGAGCGGCGGCGTCGACAGCGCGGTGGCGCTCCTGCGCGCGGGGCCGGACGCGATCGGCGTGACGCTGCGGCTCTGGCTCGACCCGCGGGGCCCCGATGCCGAGCGAGCCTGCTGCTCGCCCGAGGCCGTGATCGCCGCGCGCGCGACCTGTCACCGCCTCGGGATCCCGCACGTGACGCTCGACCTGCGCGAGGAGTTCAGGCGCGCGGTGGTCGAGCCGTTCGTTCGCGGGTACGCGGCGGGCGAGACCCCGAACCCGTGCATCCGCTGCAACGGGAGCTTCCGCTTCGCCGAGCTGCTCGCGTTCGCCGACCGTGCCGGCGCCGACCGGCTCGCGACCGGTCACTACGCGCGGATCGTCGAGCGCGACGGCCGCCTGCTCCTCGCGCGGGCGGCGGACGAGCGCAAGGACCAGTCGTACATGCTCGCCAGGCTCGACCCGCGCTTCCTCGACGGGCTCTGGTTCCCGCTCGGCGAGCAGGGCAAGGGCGAGACACGCGCGGAAGCGGCGCAGGCCGGCCTCGAGGTGGCGCAGCGGGCCGAGAGTCAGGAGGCGTGCTTCCTCGCCGGCGGCGACTACCGCGACTTCCTCGAGCGCCACGGCCTGGCCGCCGAGGAAGGGCCGCTGGTGGACGAGGACGGCAACGAGGTCGGCCGCCACGACGGGTTCTGGCGCTTCACGCCCGGCCAGCGCAAGGGGCTTGGCGTCGCGGCGCCCGAGCCGCTCTATGCGTTGCGCAGCCAGGCCGCGACGAACACCGTCGTGGTCGGCCCTCGCGCGGCGCTGGCGACCCCCGTCGTGCACGTCCGGGGTCGGCTGCACGTTCCGGTCTCGCGGGCCGAGGCCAAGCTTCGGTACCGCTCACCGGCAGTGGAGGCCGCCGTCGGCCCGACCGCCGGCGGGTTCCGGCTCGAGCTCGACCGGCCCGTGTACGGGGTGGCGCCGGGGCAGGCTGCGGTCCTCTACGACGACGGCGCGGTCGTCGGGGCCGGGACGATCGTAGGTGCCGAAACCTCGCGCCGAGCTTCCGCGTTTTAGAACGGAGGGCGAATTGACGGGCGACGAGATCATCCTGACGATTCCGCGTGAGGAGCCGTTCCACGAGGTCGCGCACCTCGTGCTGGGCGGCGTTGCGGCGCGGCTGGACCTGACGTTCGAGAGCATCGACGACCTCGAGACGGCGATGGACGCCGTGCTCGAGCGGGCCGCGGAGGACGGCGACGTGACCGTGCAGCTCCGGCTCGCCGACGACGCCATCGTCACGCGTGTCGGGCCGTTCGCGGCCGACCGCCTGCGGGCCGAGCTCGAGCGGGACGCGTCGGATGACGTCACCCTGCGGAGGATCCTCGACACCGTTGTCGACAGCTATGAGCTCGACGCCGACGGGTGGCTGGAGCTGACCAAGGGCCTGGAGGAGGCAGGAGCGTGACGCAGGAGAGCGACAAGGTTCTGCTCCGCCGCTACCACGAGCAGGGCGACCTCGCCGCACGGGAGCAGCTGATCGAGCAGTACATGTCGCTCGTGCGCTCGCTCGCGCGGCGCTACTCGTACCGCGGCGAGCAGCTCGAGGACCTCGTCCAGATCGGCGCGATCGGGCTGATCAAGGCCATCGACCGCTTCGACGTCAACCGTGGCGTCGAGCTGACGACGTACGCGACACCGAACATCATCGGCGAGATCAAGCGGCACTTCCGCGACCGCGGCTGGTCGGTGCGTGTGCCACGCGGGCTGCAGGAGCTGAACATCCAGCTCTCGCGGTTGATCGAGCAGCTGACGGTGCAGCTGAGCCGCTCGCCGACGATCGCGGAGCTCGCGAAGGCGGCCGGGGTGAGCGAGGAGGAGGTGCTCGAGGCGCTCGAGAGCGGCCGCGCGTACAGCTCGCTCTCGCTGTCGGCGGGGTCGGCCGGCAACGACGACGACGGCGAGCTCGACCCGCTCGAGTCGCTCGGCACCGAGGAGCACCAGTACGAAGTCTCGGAGGACCGCGCCGTGCTCGCGCCGGGCTTTCGTGTCCTCGACGAACGTGAGCGGAAGATCCTGCACCTGCGCTTCTTCGAGGGCCTGACGCAGTCCCAGATCGCCCAGCAGGTCGGCATCTCGCAGATGCACGTCTCGCGGCTGATCCGCCGGTCGCTCGAGAAGATACGCGAGGAGATCGCGGCCGAGCAGTCCGCCTAGCGCGCCTTCAGCCAGTCGCCGATTGCACGCATGGTTTCTGCGCTGCGCGCGAGCAGGACGTTGTGCCCCGGCTCGCGGGGGCGGACGACGTCGGCGTGGGGGCGTCGCCCACAAAGGACACGCGCTCGAGCTCGAGCGCGTCGAGCAGCGGGGGCACGAGATCGGCCAGCGCGTGCGGACGGTTCGCCCAGCGTTCTCGGCCCAGATCCGCACGAACAGCCCGGTGCCACCGGCGTCGATCCAGCGCTCGGTGCCGAAATCCACCGCCCGTAGAATCGCAGCCATGCGCACCACCGCCGAGCTGCGCGCGGGCTTCCGCGAGTTCTTCGAGTCCAAGGGCCACGAGTTCAGGCCCTCGCACTCGCTGATTCCCCGCGCCGACGACCGCTCGACGCTGCTGATCTCGGCGGGAATGCAGCCGCTGATGCCGTACTTCCTCGGTTTCGAGGAGCCGCCGGCGCTGAAGCTCACGACCGTCCAGAAGGTCTTTCGCACGCCCGACATCGATGCGGTTGGGCTCGACAGCTACCACCTCACCTTCTTCGAGATGCTGGGCAACTTCTCGTTCGGCCAGTACTTCAAGGAGGGCGCGGTCGAGCTGGCCTGGGAGTTCGTGTTCGAGCACATGAAGGTCGACTTCGACCGCTTCTGGGTGAGCGTCTTCGCGGGCGATCCCGAGCTCGGCCTTGGCGAGGACGAGGTGGCGGTCGCTGCGTGGGAGTCGATGGGCATGCCCCCGGAACGGATCGTGCGCCTCCCGCGTGCAGACAACTTCTGGTCGGTCGGAGGACCCGGGCCGTGCGGGCCCGACTCGGAGATGTTCTTCGACTGGGGGGAGGAGGTCGGCTGCGGCCGGCCGGAGTGCCGGCCCGGCTGCGAGTGCGAGCGGTTCCTCGAGTTCTGGAACCTCGTCTTCATGGAGTTCGAGCTGCACGGCGACGGCTCGCTGGCACCGCTCCCGAAGCAGAACATCGACACGGGCCTCGGCCTCGAGCGCGGTGCGCGGATCCTCCAGCAGGTCGACTCGGTCTACGACACCGACGGCTACCAGGCGATCATGGCTTGGATCGGTGGCGAGTCGGGCCTCGCCTACGGCGAGAGCGACCGGGCGACGAAGGCGCACAGGATCCTCGCCGACCACGGGCGCGCGATGACCTTCCTCGCCGCAGACGGCGTGAGCCCTTCGAACGAGGGCCGCGGCTACGTCATGCGGCGGATCATCCGGCGCGCGGTGCAGCAGGCGGGCCGCATCGGGCTCGAGCCGCCGTTCCTCGCCGGTCTTGCGAACGTCGTGGTCGAGCAGATGCGCGACGCCTACCCGGAGCTCGAGCACGCCCGCACCGAGATCGAGCGCGTGCTCGTCGCCGAGGAGGAGCGGTTCGGCGAGACGCTGGCGCGCGGGCTCACGCTCTTCGAGGAGGCTGCCGCCGACGGCGAGATCTCGGGGGAGGAGGCGTTTCGCCTGCACGACACCTACGGCTTCCCGCTCGAGCTGACGCAGGAGCTCGCGCGCGAGCGCGGCCTGCCGGTCGACGAGGACGGCTTCCGCACGCTGATGGAGGAGCAGCGCACCCGCTCCCGCAAGGCGGTGCAGGAGGTCGAGGTGCGCGTCAGCGCAGACGCGCGCAGCGAGTTCGTCGGCTACGAGAAGACGGACGTGCTGACGGCGATCATCGCCTACGAGGATCTCGGCGACGGGCGCTTCCAGGCGAAGCTCGAGCAGTCGCCGTTCTACCCCGACGGCGGCGGGCAGGTCAGCGACTCCGGCTACATCGAGGACGAGGAGACCGGCGCGCGGGCCGAGCTCGCCGCGGCGACTCGGCTCCCGGGGGACGACCAGGTGCTGACCTTCGAGGGCGACGGCTTTCGCACTGGCATGCGCGTCCGCGCGGTCGTGCCGTGGCCGGTGCGCTTCCCGACGATGGCCAACCACACCGCGACGCACCTGCTGCACAAGGCGCTGCAGGAAGTGCTGGGCGACCATGCGCGCCAGGCCGGCTCGGCGGTGCGGCCGGACAAGCTGCGCTTCGACTTCGCCCACCCGCAGGCGGTTTCACCGCAGGAGCGCACGGAGATCGAACGGCGCGTGAACGAGGCGGTCTTCCGCAACCTGCCCGTGCGCGCGTACGTGGTCCCGATCGAGGAGGCGCGGCGGCTCGGCGCGATGATGCTCTTCGGTGAGAAGTACGGCGACGAGGTTCGCGTGGTCGACATCGCCGGCTGGTCGCGCGAGCTCTGCGGCGGCACCCATGTGCGGGGAACCGCGGAGATCGGCCCGTTCGTGATCACGTCGGAGAGCTCGGTCGGGTCGGGGACGCGGCGAATCGAGGCAGTCACCTCAGGCGAGGCGTACGCACTGCTGCATGGGCGTGCGCACGAGGCCGAGGAGCTGCGCGCCGAGCTCCAGCGTGCCCGGCGCGAGGGACCCAAGCGCGAGGAGCGCTCGGAGGTGAAGGTCGAGTCGCGCAGCGAGGAGGCGATCGGCGGGGTGAACGTCTTCGTCGGCCACGCCTCCGGCGTGGACGCGGATGCGCTGCTCGAGGAGTCGGACCGGATCAAGCAGGAGCGCGCCCCGGCGGCGGTCGTGCTGGGCGCGACCGAGGACGGCCGCGTGCACCTGGTCGCGAACTTCGACCGCTCGCTCGAGGGCCGGCTCGACGCGGTCGCAGTGATCAAGGAAGCCGCGGCCGAGGTCGGCGGCGGGGGCGGCGGGCGGCCGACGATGGCGCGTGCCGGGGGCCGCGACCCTTCGAAGCTCGGCGACGCGCTCGCGAAGGCGGAGGAGGCGCTGCGCAAGGCGCTCGGGTGAAAGTCGTGGCGCTCGACTACGGCTCGGCGCGCACCGGCGTCGCCATCTCCGACCCGACGGGCACGATCGCGCGACCGCTCGGGGTCGTCGAGCGCGCCGCGAGCGAGGCCGGCCTCGAGCGCGTGGCGCAGATCGTCCGGGAGGAGTCCGCGGAGCGCGTCGTCGTCGGCCTGCCGCTGACCCTGCGCGGCGAGCGCGGCGCGCAAGCGCGTGAGACCGACGCCTTCGTCGAGGCGCTGCGCGCGCAGCTCGACGTGCCGGTCGAGAGCTACGACGAGCGCTTCACGACCGGGCTCGCGGCCGCCCACGGCTCCGACGAGGCCCCGGAGGACGCGCGCGCCGCGGCCCATCTGTTGTCCAGCTACCTCGCGTGGTCGAGCAGCGCGAAGGAGTGACGCCGCCTCCGCCGCGGCCGCCGCGGCGCACGCCGAGGTCGGTCGTCTGGCGGCGACGGGTCGTCGCGTTGGCAGTGCTGGTGACCGGCTTCGTGATCGCGTGGGTCGCGGTGGCAAGTGTCGGCGGGTCGGACGAGGCCAAGCCGCCCCCGCCCACGACGGCCGTCGCGCCGCCGAAGCCCTTCCGCATCGTCTTCCCGGAGGGGTTCACGCGGAAGGAGATGGCGGCGCGCGTCACCGCGGTCGCGCAGATCGCACGGCGGGAGCGCGCCAAGCGCGTGCGCCTGAAGAAGCAGGCGTACCTGGCCGCGACGGCGAACCCGCGGTTGGAACCGACGTTCGGCGCGAAGGCGTTGCCGCTGGAGGGGTTCCTCTTCCCGGCGACTTACGACTTCACCGCGCGCACGACCTCGCCACAGCTCGTCGCGGCCCAGCTGAAGGCCTTTCGCGAGAACTGGAAGAAGGTGAACCTCGCGTACGCGCGCTCGAAGAACCTCACGCCGTACGACGTGCTGACCATCGCGTCGATGATCGAGAAGGAGACGCCGGCCCCGGAGGAGCGGCAGCTCGTCTCGGCGGTGATCTACAACCGGCTCCACGCGCGGATGCCGCTCGGGATCGACGCGGCGCTGCGCTACGGCCTCGACATCCCCGGCACCGAGTCGATCCACGAGTCGCAGCTCGCGAATCCGACGCCGTACAACCTGCGCCTGCACGCCGGTCTGCCGCCGACGCCGATCGGGAGCCCGGGGCTCGCGTCAATCCAGGCGGCCGCGCACCCGGCGAAGGTGAATTACCTCTATTTCGTCGCGAAGCCGGACAAGAAGCACCATTTCTTCACGGCAAGCGCCGCCGCGTTCGAGAAGTACAAGGCCGAGCACGGCTACCGATGAGCCGGGTAGCGCTGCTCGGCAAGCCGGTGGCCGAGTCGCTCTCGCCGCGCATGCAGAACGCCGCCTTCGCCGCGGCCGGGCTCGACTGGGAATACGTCGCGCTCGAGGTCGAGGCAGAGGCCCTGGCGGCGACGGTGCGGGCACTGCCGCGGAGCGGGTTCGTAGGGGCGAACGTGACGATCCCACACAAGGAGCCGGCTGCGGCGCTCTGCGACGAGGCCGAGGGCGACGCCGTGAACACGCTGGTCTTCCGGGAGGGCCGCGTGCTCGGCTTCAACACCGACAAGGAGATCGTGGTCGGGATCGCGGCGGAGCGCACGTGCCTGATCGGGGCGGGTGGGGCCGCGCAGGCGCTCACGCCGGCGCTGACCGGTGAGGTGCGCGTCTTCTCGCGCAGCGGCTTCTGGCCGCCCGACTCCGACGGCTGTGACCTGGTCGTGAACGCGACGCCCGTGCGCGACGAGCTGCTCGTCGAGCCGCGGCCGGGACAGACGGTGGTCGACCTTGCCTACTACGCCGACGGACGCACGACCGCCCTGGTCGCCGCGGCACGCGCCGCCGGCTGCGAGGTGGTCGACGGCCTCGAGGCCCTCGTGCGCCAGGGCGCGGCGTCGTTTCGGCTGTGGACCGGCCTTCCCGCGCCTGTCGGCGCGATGCGCAGCGGCCTAGGCTTAGAACCATGACGCTGACGCTGACGACGGCCGGCGAGTCGCACGGGCCCGCGCTCGTGGCGATCGTGGGCGGGCTGCCGGCGGGGCTCGTGCTCGAACAGAGGGCGATCGACTCCGATCTCGGACGGCGGCAGCAGGGCTACGGGCGCAGCCCGCGGCAGCAGCTCGAGCAGGACACCGTCGAGGTGCTTGCGGGGCTCCGGCACGGCAGGACGCTCGGCACGCCGCTTGCGCTCGTCGTCCGGAACCGCGACCACAAGAACTGGGAGTGGGGAATGAGCCCGTGGCCGCCGGAGGGCGAGGCCGCAGGCAAGGGCTCGAAGCCGGTGACGCTGCCGCGCCCCGGCCACGCCGACCTCGCAGGGTCGCTGAAATACGGGCTCGCCGACGCGCGCGACGCGCTCGAGCGGGCGAGCGCACGGCAGACGGCGGTGGCGGTTGCGGCCGGTGCGGTGGCGAAGGCGCTGCTGGCGGAGATCGGGATCGAGGTCCTCGGCCGCGTGGTGACGGAGGCGCTCGAGCAGCGGATCGACGAGGCGCGGGCCGAGCGCGACACCGTCGGCGGCGTGATCGAGGTGCGCGCGCACGGCGTTCCGCCGGGGCTCGGGTCGTACGCGTCGAAGGAGGATCGACTCGATGCGAGACTTGCAGCCGCGCTGATGGGCATCCAGGCCGTGAAGGGGGTCGAGATCGGCGCCGGCTTCGAGCTCGCAGAGCGGCGCGGCTCGGAGGCACATGACGAGATCCTGGCTCGCGACGACGGCACGCTCTACCGCGAGACCAACTTCGCCGGCGGGATCGAGGGCGGCATCTCGAACGGCGAGCCACTGGTCGTGCGCGCGGCGATGAAGCCGCTGCCGACGCTGATGCGGCCCCTGCGTTCCGTCGACCTGGAGACCGGCGAGCCCGGCGAGGCGCTCGTGGAACGGAGCGACGTGGCGGCGGTGGAGGCACTCGCGATCGTCGCCGAGGCCGCGGTCGCCTTCGAGCTGGCCCGAGCCGCGCGCGAGAAGTTCGGCGGTGACTCGCTCGGCGACTTCGTCGCCGCCTGGCGCGCGTACCTGGAGCGGATTCCGTGGCGCACGCCCTAGACCGGCACGTCGCGCTCATCGGCTTCATGGGCGCGGGCAAGTCGACGCTCGGCATGGTGGCGGCGCAGAAGCTCGGCCGGCGCTTCATCGACCTGGACCACGAGCTCGAGCGCTCCATGCAGCAGTCGATCCCGGAGCTGTTCGAGCAGCGCGGCGAGGCCGAGTTCCGGCTGCTCGAGCGGGAGGCGACGCTCCAGGCGCTCTGCAACGAGCGGCCGGCCGTGCTCGCCCTCGGCGGCGGGGCGATCGAGACGCAGTCGATCCGCAAGACGCTGAAGGAGCGGGCGCTGACGGTGTTCCTCCAGGTCGACCCGCAGACGGCCTGGACACGCGTCGGCGGTGGGGCCCGGCCGCTCGCGAAGGAGGAGGCGGCCTTCCACGCGCTCTTCGGCCGCCGCCAGCCGATCTACCTGGAGGCGGCGGATGCGGTGGGGCGCGACACCGACGACATCGTGCTCGCGGCGGCGGGGATCGTTGTCGAGCACGGATCGCTCGCCCGGCTGCCCGAGCTCGTGCCGGAAGGCGAGGTCGAGGTGATCGGCGACGCGGTGGTGCTCGGACTCCACCGACCGCCGCTCGACGCGCCGGTGCACGCCCTGCGCGACGGCGAGGAGGCGAAAAGCCTCGGCGCGGTCGAACGGCTCTGGCGCGAGTTTCGGCTCGGGCGCAGCGGGACGATCGTCGCCCTCGGCGGAGGCTGCACGACGGACGCGGCCGGGTTCGCCGCTGCCACGTATATGAGAGGCATTCGCTGGATCGCGGTGCCGACCACGCTCGTCGGCCAGGTCGACGCAGCGATCGGCGGCAAGACCGCGGTCAACCTCCCGGAGGGCAAGAACCTCGTCGGCGCCTTCCACTGGCCGCTGCGCACGGTGATCGACTCGGCGCTGCTGGAGACGCTGCCCGAGAGCGAGCACCGGGCGGGCATGGCCGAGGTCGTCAAGACGGGCCTGCTCGCCGGCGAGGCGCTTTGGGAGCTCGAGACCGACGAGCTGGTTCGCCGCTGCGCCGCCTACAAGGCAGCCGTCTGCCTGCGCGACCCGCACGAACAAGGCGAGCGGGCGGTGCTGAACCTCGGCCACACCTTCGCGCATGCGCTCGAGGCTGCCGGCGACTACCGGCGCCTGAGCCACGGCGAGGCCGTTGCGCTCGGCCTGCTTGCGGCGCTGCGGCTCTCGGGCCTCGACACCAGCGCCGTCGAGGAGGTGCTGCAGCCGCAGAAGGCGCAGGTCGACCGCGACGCCGCCTGGGCCGCTATCGCCCGAGACAAGAAGGCCGTCAACGGCTCGCCGAGGCTCGTGCTGCTGGAGGCTCCCGGCAAGCCGGTCGCGGGCGTCGAGCTCCCGGAGGAGCACGTGCGTGCCGCCCTCGACGAGCTGATCGACGACTGACGTCACACTTCTTGTTTCGTTGTCTTGTTTCGTTGTCTGACACCGTGAACGCGGCATCGCGAGCGGCGCCGTGACACTTTCGTTGCGGTGTCTGACACCGGGGTAGAGCGCGTAGAGTCAGGCCGTGCGCGTCGCCGTCCTCAACGGCGTCAACCTCGACGTCGTCGGTCGCCGTAATCCGAAGCTGTACGGCGGGCTCAGCCTGAACCAGCTCGAAGGCCGCATCTACGAATGGGGACGCGAGCTCGAGCTTCAGGTCGACTGCCGCCAGACGAACAGCGAGGCCGAGTACGTGGCGTGGTGCCACGACGCGGAGGAGTGGGCCGGCGGCGTCGTCGTCAACCCGGGGGCGTGGACGCACTACAACTACGCCATCCACGACGCACTCGAGCTGGTCAGCGTGCCGATCGTCGAGGTGCACCTCTCGAATGTGGACGAGCGCGAGAAGTGGCGCCGGCACTCGGTCATCGCGGACATCGCCGCCGCGAGAATCGTCGGAAAGGGCCCCAGCGGCTACCGCGAGGCACTCGAGTTCCTGGCGGAGCGGACGTGAGCCGCGTCGATCGCCTGCGAGAACGCCTCGAGGAGCCGCTGCTCGTCACCAACGGCGTCAACGTGCGGTACCTCGTCGGCTTCGCCAGCTCGAACGCGGCGCTGCTGGTCGAGCCGGACCGCGTGCGGCTGTTCAGCGACTTCCGCTACGCCGAGGCCGGGCGCGCAGTGGAGGGTGTCGAGTTCGTCGAGACGAAGCGCTCGCTGGTCGTAGCGCTCGCGGAGCTGCTCGACGGCCGGATCGGCTTCGAGGCCGATGCCGTCAGCTACGCCAGCTGGGAGACGTTGAATGGCGGCGGGCTCGACCTCGTCCCGCGCCGAGGCCTCGTCGAGGCGCTGCGCGCGGTGAAGGACGACGGCGAGCTCGACGCAATCCGCCGTGCGGGGAAGATCACGAGCGAGGCCTACGAGCGCTTCGCGGAGGAGTCGTTCGTCGGGCGTACCGAGCGCGACCTGGCCTGGCGGCTGGACGAGCTCTTCCACGAGCTCGGCGCGGACGCGCCGGCCTTCGAGACGATCGTCGCCTCGGGGCCGAACGCTGCGAAGCCCCACGCACGGCCGAGCGACCGCGTCGTCGAAGCCGGCGAGACGGTCGTCATCGACGCGGGCGCGATGGTTGACGGCTACTGCGCCGACTGCACGCGCACCCTCGCCACCGGCCCGCTGCCCGACGAGCTGAAGAGCGCCTACACGACGTGCCTCGAGGGCCAGCTCGCGGGCCTCGAAGCCGTCCGCGCCGGTGTGACGGGCGTCGACGCCGACGCCGCCGCGCGCGAGAAGATCGAGGCGGCCGGGCTCGGCGAGCAGTTCGGCCACGGCCTCGGCCACGGCGTCGGGCTCGACGTGCACGAGGCGCCGCGCCTCTCGCGCGAGTCGACCGACACGCTCGCCGTAGGGAACGTCGTCACCGTCGAGCCGGGCGTCTACCTGGAAGGCCTCGGCGGGATCCGGATCGAGGACCTCGTGATCGTCACGGACGGCGAGCCCGAGGTGCTGACGAGCCCCACGAAGGACCTGGTGACGGTCAGCTAGCGTACGGCGCCGTGGCAGAGACGGTCTCCACGAACCAGTTTCGGAACGGGATGCACATCCAGCTCGAGGGCTCGGTGTGGCGCATCCTCGAGTTCCAGCACGTGAAGCCGGGAAAGGGCGGCGCCTTCGTGCGCTCGCGGCTGCGCAACCTCGACTCGGGCGCCGTCGTCGACAAGACCTTCCGCGCCGGCGAGAAGTTTCCGCGGATCCGCACGGAGGTCAAGGAGGTGCAGTACCTCTACGACGCCGGAGACGAGGTCGTCTTCATGGACACCGAGACGTACGAGCAGTTCTCGCTCCCGCACGGCACCGTCGAGGACGCGCTGCCGTACCTGGAGCCAAGCTCGACGGTTCAGGTGCTTGCGGTCGACGGCAACCCCGCGGGGGTGCAGCTGCCGTCGTCGGTCGAGCTCGCGGTCGCCGAGACGGAGCCGGGCGTCCGCGGCGACACGGTCTCGAACGTGACGAAGCCGGCGACGCTCGAGACGGGCGCGGTTGTGCAGGTGCCGCTCTTCGTGAACGTGGGCGACCGGATCAAGGTCGACCCGCGCGAAGGGCGTTACATCTCCCGAGCATGAATGAAACCCGCGCAGAGCACTCGGCTTTCGGCCGAGTCCTGCACGCTGACGTCGTAACGGCTCGGCTACCGGCGAAAAAACCGCGCTAGGCTCCTCGCGTGCCCGCCCTGGTGGACACAACTATCCGGCTGCTGAGCCAGGAGCCGCTCGCCGGGCGGATGCCGACGGCCGAGCTGCTACGGCTCGCCGAGATCCTCGACAAGGCAGGCTTCGCCTACCTCGAGGTCTCGGGCGGCGGCGTCTTCGACACCTCGGTGCGCCGCGGCGTGGAGAGCCCATGGGAGCGGATCCGCGCGCTCAACGAGCGAACGGAGACGCCGCTCGCGATGGCGCTGCGCGGCCGCTTTCTCGTCGGGTCGCGCCCGGTCGGGGGCGAGTTCGTGAGCCGTTTCGTCGCTTCGGCCGCCGAGAGCGGGATCGAGGTCTTTCGCCTGCACGATCCGCTGAACGACGTCGAGAACCTGCGCGAAGCGGGCCACGCGATCACCACCGCGGGGAAGGAGTTCGACGCCGGGCTCGTCTTCGGCTCCGGTTACACGAACGAGACGGAGGCGTTGGTCGAGCAGGCGCGCAAGCTCCCGGAGCTCGGGGCTGCGCGCGTGCTGCTGCACGACCCCTCGAGCTCGCTCCAGCCGCAGCGCGCGCAGGAGCTCGTCGGCACCCTGGCCGAGGCGAGTGGGCTGCCTGTCGGCCTCTACTGCCAGGGCGCTGGGGGTAACGCGCTCGCGGCCGGCCTCGAGGCTGCGCGGGCCGGGGCCGACCTCGTCGCCTGCGCCGTCTACCCGGTCGCGCTCACCGTCCACCGCATCTCGGGCGAGGCGCTCGCGACCGCGCTTGCGGGCCTCGGGCTCGACACCGGGATCGACGTCGACGCCCTCTGGCGCGCGTCGGAGCTCGTCGATGAGCGCATCGGCGACGAGCCGGTCACGCCGCTTGCGCCCAGGATCGCGGTGCGCGCGGCCGAGCACAAGGTTCCACCGGGGCTCGTCGGTGCGCTCGACTCGCAGCTGCGCGCGCTGGCGGCCGGCGACCGGCTCGACGAGGTGCTGGACGAGCTGGCGCGGATCCGCGAGGAGGTCGGTTGGCCGCCGATCGCCTCGCCGATCGGGCAGATCCTCGGCTCGCAAGCGCTCCTGCACGTGCTCTCGGCGAGCCGCTACCAGACCGTCGTCGACGAGCTGCGCGCCCTGATCGAGGGCCGCTACGGGAGCCCGCCGGGCCCGATCGACGCGACGGTGCAGCGCGCGGTTGCGCTCTCGGGCGGCGCGCCCGAGGAGGAGACGCCGGTCGACCTCGACTCGCTGCGCGACGAGGCCAAGGGCCTTGCCTCGAGCGAGGAGGAGCTCCTGCTGCTGGCGCTCTTCGGCGAGGAGGCCGAGCCGCTGCTGACCGCGATCCGCGGCCGCGCGAGCGGCGACGACAGCCTCACCGCGAGCGGCGTCGACCAGGCGCGCGCCGAGCGGATCCGCGAGATCGTCCGCATCGTCCAGGAGTCCGGGGTCGGCGAGGTTACGATCGAGGAGGCCGGCATGCGCGTCTCCGTCCGCCGCACCCCCGAGCCGTTCGAGCCACGGCTCGCGCCGCTCGGCGGCGAGGGCGAGAACGAGCTGCCTCCGAACCTGCCCGCGGACGGCTTCGTGCGGATCGAGGCCCCGATGGTCGGCGTCTTCTACCGCGCGCCGCAGCCGGGGGCGCCGCCGTTCGTCGAGGAGGGCGAGATGGTCGCGCCGGGCCAGACGCTCTGCATTCTCGAGGCGATGAAGCTGATGAACGAGATCAAGGCGGACGCGGCCGGGATCGTGCGCGCGATCCACGTCGGCAACGCGGAGCCGGTCGAGTTCGGCCAGCTGCTCTTCGAGCTCGAGCCGCTCGGCGCGCAGCCGTTAGACGCGATTTAAGGGGCCCGCTGATGTTCAAGCGCGTACTGGTGGCGAACCGCGGCGAGATCGCCGTCCGCGTGATCCGCGCACTGCACGAGAACGACGTCGAGGCCGTCGCCGTCTACTCCACCGCCGATGCCGAGGCGCTGCACGTGCGTCTCGCGGACCGAGCTGTCTGCGTCGGCCCTCCCGCAGCGACCGAGAGCTACCTGAAGATCCCGTCGCTCGTCGCTGCGGCCACCACCACCGGTTGCGAGGCGGTGCACCCCGGCTACGGCTTCCTCTCCGAGAACCCCGCCTTCGTCGAGGCCTGTGTGGACAACGACCTCGTCTTCGTCGGCCCGGACGCGGACGTGATGGCGCGAATGGGCGACAAGGTGCAGGCGAAGATCGAGATGCGCGAGGCGGGCGTGCCGCTCGTGCCGGGCACCGAGGGGTCGACGAGCGTCGAGGATGCGCGCGTCGCAGCGGCCGACGTGGGCTACCCGGTGCTGCTGAAGGCCACGGCCGGCGGAGGCGGCAGGGGCATGCGCCTCGTCCGCGACCCGGACCAGCTCGAGTCCGCCTTCGGGACCGCCTCGATGGAGGCGGAGGCCGCGTTCGGCGACGGCAGCCTGTACCTCGAGAAGGCGGTGTCGCCTGCACGGCACGTCGAGATCCAGGTGCTCGCGGACGGGCAGGGCGGCGTGCTGACGCTCGGCGAGCGCGAGTGCTCGATCCAGCGGCGCCACCAGAAGCTGATCGAGGAGTCGCCGTCGCCTGCGCTCGATCCCGAGACGCGGGAAGCGATGGAGGCCGCCGCCGAGCGCGCCTGCCACGCGATCGGCTACCGCAACGCCGGCACGTTCGAGTTCCTGCTCGGGCCAGACCGCTCGTTCTACTTCATCGAGCTGAACGCGCGGCTCCAGGTCGAGCACCCGGTGACGGAGATGGTCGCGGGCATCGACCTGGTGCGAGAACAGCTGCGGGTCGCGGCCGGCGAGGGGCTCGAGCAGCGCGGCCGGACCGAGCGCCGCGGGCACGCGATCGAGATCCGGCTGAACGCCGAGGACCCGCGCAACGACTTCGCGCCCGCCCCGGGGCGCGTGACGCGCTTCCGCCCGCCGCTCGGACCGGGTGTGCGGCTCGACACGCACCTCGAGGAGGGCTACCTCGTGCCTCCGCAGTACGACTCGCTGCTCGGCAAGCTGGTCGTCTGGGACGAGACCCGGCCGCAAGCCATCGAGCGGGGGCTGCGCGCGCTCGGTGAACTCGTGCTCGAGGGCGTGCCGACGACGCGCGAGCTCGCGATCGACATCCTCCGCAGCGAGGAGTTCGGCAGCGGGCGGTACTCGACCGACTACCTCGCCGAGGCGACCGACCGGCTGCCGGCGATGGCCGGGTAGTGCCCCTCAGGTGACGGAGCCGCTCGTCTTCCGCGGTGCTGCCGGCTCGGTGACGGTCACAGCCGCGGCGCTCTCGCAACTGGTCGCACAGGCCGTCTCCTCGGTCGACGGGGCGCGGCTGCGGCGCCCGAGGCGCGGCCTCGAGATCCGGCACGCCGACGGCGGCGGCTCGGTCACGCTCGAGCTCTCGGTTCGTCACGGCGCGGTGATGCCCGAGGTCGCGCGTGCCGTGCAGGAGCGCGTCGCGGAGGTGCTGGCGCGGACGAGCGGGCTCGAGGTCGAGCGCGTGGACGTCGAGATCGAGGAAATCGCGTGAGTCGTCGGGCCGACCGCCGGACAACGCTCGTCTTGCTCTACCAATGGGATGTGACCGGGCAGGAGCTGGCGTCGCTGTTCGAGGGCGACGTTCCGCAGTTCTCGCAGGCCCTTGCCGAGGCCGTGGTCGAGCGGCACGAGGAGCTCGATGCACGCATCACCGCGGCCGCCGACGACTGGACCGCCGACCGGCTTGGTGCGCTCGAGCGCAACATCCTGCGGATGGCGATTCTCGAGCTCGACCGCGGCGAGATCCCCGTGGAGGTGGCGATCGACGAGGCCGTCTCGCTCGCCAAGCGCTACTCCTCGGAGGACGCGGGCCGTCTCGTCAACGGCATACTCGGCCGGATCGTGAAGGACAGGGCAGCATGACGCGTTGCTTTCCGGCCGAGTTTGGAACGGCCGCGCCGGCAAAAGCCGGCACGACCTCCAGAGCGGCATCGCGAGCGATGCCGCGGCCGGATCGTGAAGGGCAGGGCAGCATGACGCGTTGCTTTCCGGCCGAGTTTGGAACGGCCGCGCCGGCAGAGCCGGCACGACCTCCAGAGCGGCATCGCGAGCGATGCCGCGGCCGGATCGTGAAAGAGCAGGCGGCATGAGTGGCGCCGAGGAGCGGCTCAAGAACGCGGAGCAGCTGCTCGACCGGCTCGAGCGCACGCGCGCGCGGCTCGAGGAGACGAAGGACCCCGATGAGGCGATCGAGGTGCTGACGGAGCTCTCGGAGATCGCCAAGGAGGTCGAGACACAGCTGCAGCAGGCCAAGCGGGAGGCGGAATCGTGAACACGCCCGAGGAGCTGCGCACGCTCGTCGAGTCGTATCTCGCCGACCTGGCGCTGACCCCTGAGGTCGGCGGCCTCGACGCCTCGATGCGCTACGCGCTCGAGGGCGGCGGCAAGCGCGTCCGGCCCGTGCTGTGCCTTGCGACCGCGGAGGCGGCGGGCGTCGAGCCCGAGGCCGCGCTGCCGGCCGCTGCGGCGCTCGAGCTCGTGCACTCGTTCTCCCTCGTCCACGACGACCTGCCGGCACTCGACGACGACGAGGTGCGGCGCGGGCGGCCGAGCACCTGGGCCCAGCACGGCGAGGCGGTCGCAATCCTCGCCGGCGACGCCCTGCTCGCAGAGGCGGTGCGGCTGGCGCTCTCGTACCCGTCACCGGCCGTCGCGCGCGAGCTCGTCCAGGCGACGCTCGGGATGATCGGCGGCCAGTACCTCGACATCACGGGCGGCGGGGAGGACCTCGCCGCGCTGCACCGGCTGAAGACGGGGTGCCTCTTCTCGGCGTCGGTGGCCTGTGCGCTGTGGGTCGCCGAAGTGTCCGAGGGCGAGCAGAAGCCCTGGCGTGCCTTCGCGGACGAGGTCGGGCTGCTCTTCCAGATCGTCGACGACATCCTCGACGAGGACGGCTACCTGCTCGAGCACGGGGCCGAGGGAGCCCGCGTGCTCGCGGACGAGGCGGCGGAGCGCGCACAGGCGCAGCTGGCGGAGATCGACGCCGACACGTCCGTATTGGCGGGGATCGTCGCCGGCCTCGCCGCCCGAACTTCCTGAGTGGTCCGGCTCAGCAACGACAACGCCAAGCTCGTTCCGCGCACAGCCTTCGACGGACCGGAGCTCTGCTTCGAGTTCCCGGGCCTGGAGATCGGCGTCGCCGAATACGACGAGGGGCCGACCGGGTGCACCGTCTTCACGTTCCAGGAAGGCGCCGCGGCGTCGATCGACGTGCGCGGCGGCTCGCCCGGCGTCACCGGCGCGGGATACGACCTCGTCCACGCGATCTGCCTCGCCGGCGGGTCGGCCTACGGGCTCGAGGCGACGGCCGGGGTCGCGGCCGAGCTCTTCGCGCGGCGGGAGTACCGCACCGGATGGCTCGACATCCCGCTCGTCGCCGGCGCGATCGTCTTCGACTGGGGGCGTCGCGACAACGCCGTCTACCCGGACAAGGAGCTGGGCAGGGCAGCGCTGCGGGCGGCACGGCCCGGTGTGTTCCCGCTCGGTGCGCGCGGGGCGGGATGCTCCGCCACGGCCGGGAAGCTCTTCGCTCTCGACGAGGGTGAGCCGGCGGGGCAGGGCGCGGCATTCCGCCGCATCGGCGAGACGAGGCTCGCGGTCTTCGTCGTCGTCAACGCGGTGGGGGCGATCGTGGATCGCGACGGCAACGTCGTGCGCGGACACTACGACGCGAAGACCGGCCTGCGGCGAAAGCTGGTGCCGGGGGTGGAGGAACGGCTCGCCGGCGGGTTGCCGGTGCGGCCGCCGCCAGGAAACACCACGCTCACGGTCGTGGGGACGAACCTTCGGCTCGATTCGCGGCAGCTGCGGACGCTCGGGCGCCAGGTGCACGCCTCGATGGCGCGCGCGATCCAGCCCTTCCACGCGCTGGAGGACGGCGACGTGCTCTTCGCCGTCACCACGGGCGCCGTCGAGAGCGATCCGCTGCTCGACACGACGGCGCTGGGCGTCGTCGCCTCGGAGCTCGCCTGGGACGCACTGCTCTCGGTCGCGGCCGAGACCGCGTGAAGAAGCGATTGGACGTGCTGCTCGTCGAGCGCGGGCTCGCGGAGAGCCGCGCGCAGGCGCAGGCGCTCGTGCTGGCCGGTCGCGTGCCGGGCTACGAGAAGGCGGGGCAGCAGGTCGACGAGTCGGCCGAGCTGGCGGTGACGGAGCCGCCGCGGTACGTCTCGCGGGGGGGCGAAAAGCTCGCGCACGCGCTCGACGCGTTCGGCGTCGACTCTGACGGGCGCGACTGCCTCGACGTCGGCGCCTCGACCGGCGGCTTTACCGACGTGCTCCTGCAGCGCGGCGCCGCGCGGGTAGTCGCGCTGGACGTGGGCTACGGGCAGCTGCACCCGCGTATCCGCGACGACCCGCGCGTGACGGTGCTCGAGCGGCTGAACGTGCGCGAGCTGCGGGAGCTGCCGTTCGCGCCCGAGCTCGTCGTCTGCGACGTCTCGTTCATCAGCGTGCGGACGGCGCTGCCGTCTGCGCTCGAGCTCGCGGCGCCGGATTGGAAGGCCGTCGTGCTCGTGAAGCCGCAGTTCGAGGCGGCGCGTGGAGAGGCCCGGCGGGGCGTCGTGCGCGACCGCGAGGTCTGGCGGCGCGTGCTGCGCGAGGTGGCCGAGGAAGCGGCGGCGTGGGGAGCGGAGTTGCGCGGCGTCGTAGACTCCGGCCTGCCCGGCCCGAAGGGGAACCGCGAGTTCTTCCTGCACCTCGTGCAGCGCGAGCGGCCGGAGATTCCCGATGAGCTCCAGCACTGGATCGACGAAGCGACGGCCTGAGGTGCGGCGGGCGGCCGTGATCACGCTCGGCCAGGCCGGGAGCGTGAAGGAACCGCTCGAGCGTCTGCGCGCGCTTGCGCAGAAGCGCAGCGTCGAGCTCGTGCTGCCCGAGGAGGAGGTCGCGAAGCACGGCGACGGAGCGGCCGGCGACGTGACCTCGGCCGATCTGGCCGTTGTGCTTGGTGGCGACGGGACGATGCTCCGCGCGCTGAAGACGTTCCTCGGGACGGCGGTGCCGGTCTTCGGCGTCAACTTCGGGCGTGTCGGCTTCCTGGCTTCGGCCGGGGCCGAGGAGCTCGAGGCCGGCGTCGGGCGTGCGTTCGCGGGGGAGTTCGAGGTCGTCGAGCTGCCGGCGCTGGAGGCTTCGGCGGGCGGCGGAGGCTGGCAGGCGGTCAACGACGTCGTCGTCACGAGCTCGACGCTCGGCCGGATGATCGAGCTCGGGTGGGCGATCGGCGGCGAGGATCTCGGGGCCTTGCCGTGCGACGGGCTGATCTGCTCGACGCCGTCTGGTTCGACGGCGTACAACCTCTCGAACGGCGGGCCCGTGCTGGTGTGGGGCCTGGACGCGATGGCGTTGACGTTCGTCGCGCCGCACTCGCTGCACGCGCGGCCGCTCGTCGTCCCGCGCGGGCGGGCGCTCACGGCGACGAACCGGACGACGGACGTCGGGGCGACGGTGCTCGCCGACGGACACCCGGTGCACGAGCTGGCGCCCGGCGACCAGGTGGAGGCGCGGCTCTCCGAGCAGCGGAGCTTGCTCGCGACGCTCCCAGAGGAGACCTTCTTCACGCGCTACCGGCGCACGTTCGTCGCCGAGTGAAAAGGCACGCAATCGTCACACTCCCGTCACACACTCGTGCGCTGACGGCCGGTACCGTCCCTAACCCCCACCCACCCAGGGGTGCGCGCGTGAACAGAAGGGGCGGCGCCGGCACGCGGCTCTTTCTGCCGGTCGCCGCGCAGGCCGAGCGGACGTAGCATCCAGGCGTGCTTCGGCACCTGCGCATCGACAACCTCGTGCTCATCCGCCGGGCCGAGCTCGCCTTCGGCCCGGGGCTCAACGCGATCACCGGCGAGACCGGCGCCGGCAAGACGATCCTCGCCCAGGCGATCGGGCTGCTGCTCGGCGCCCGCGGCGACTTGGCGCTCGTCGGGCCCGACGGCGACGAGGCCTACGTCGAGGCCGAGCTCGACCCGCCGCCAGGGTTCTTCGACGATGACGAGCTGGGTACCGTCGCCGAGCTGCGCCCGCAGGACGAGGACGGCCTCGTCCTCGCGCGCCGCGTCTTCTCCGACGGTCGAACGCGCGCCTATGCCTGGGGCCGAAGCGCCGCCCGCGAGGACGTCGCCGCCGCGGCCGAGCGGCTGATCGCCATGTCCGGCCAGTTCGAGCAGCGCCGCCTCGCGCGGCCGGCGTACCAGCTCGACGTGCTCGACGCGTTCGCCGGCGACGAGCAGCAGCAGCGCCGTTCCCAGCTACGCATCACCTGGCGCGAGCTCGCGGCGGCGCGCCGGCGCCACGACGAGCTGACGCAGGACGCAGCCGCCGCCAAGGCGCGCTTGTCGGAGCTGCGCGCGCTCGTCGAGGACACGGAAGGTCTCGAAGCCACCACCGAGGACGAGCTGCGGACCGAGCGTGAACGGCTGCGCCACGTGACCGAGCTCGCGGAGGGCGTCGCCGCCGCGGGTGAGGCCCTGGTCCCCGACGACGGCGACGGCGCGGCCGGGCTCGCAGCGACCGCCGAGCGTGCGATCGCGCCGCTGGAGCGCCTGGCACCCGAGCTCGAGCGCGCCGGGAACGAGCTCCGCGACATCGAGCTGCGCCTCCGGGAGACCGCGTCCGAGCTGCGTGCGTTCCTCGCTTCCCTCGAGGCGGAGCCGGATCGCCTGGAGCACGTCGAGGCCGAGCTCGACCGAATCGCGACGGCGCGCAGGCGTTTCCGCTGCGAGACCTACGAGGAGCTGCTCGCGCACGCGGCCGAGGCGCGTGCCGAGCTGGAGGCGCTCGAGGCCGGCGCCGACCCAGTCGCGGCCGCCGCGGAGGCGCTGGCCGAAGCCGAGTCTCGCGCGCAGGAGCTCGCGGCAGAGCTGCACGCAAGCCGCACCGCGGCAGCGGAGCCGTTCGCAGCCGCGGTCGCGGAGGAGCTGCAGGGCATCGGCCTGGGCGACGGCGAGTTCCGCGTCGAGCTGCGCGAGCGCGACCACGGCGCCACCGGAGCCGACGAGGCTGCCTTCCTGATCCGCCCGAACGCCGGCCTCCCCTTCTCACCCGCCGCAGAGACGGCCTCCGGCGGTGAGCTCTCCCGTATCGCGCTGGCGATCGCGGCAGTCGGCGGCGGCGAGACGATGGTCTTCGACGAGATCGACGCCGGCATCGGCGGTCAGACCGCGCACGCGGTCGCGGAGACGCTCCGCCGCCTCGCCGCGCGTGCCCAGGTGATCACGATCACGCACCTGCCGCAGATCGCGTCCGTCGCCGACCGGCACTTCCGCGTCGAGAAGGTCCCGGGCGACCCGACGCACACCACCATCGACGAGCTAGCCGAGGACGAACGCCGCGACGAGCTGACTCGGATGCTCGGCGGCGAGCAGTTCATCACGGCCGTGCAGCAAGAGCGATGAGCTTCGTCGCCCGCCTTCGGCTCGGGCCCGCGGGGGAAACCCTGTTTCCCCCGCGGGCCCCCTTCTCCATAGAGCCGGGGGAACCTCCCGGTTCCCCCGTTGACCCCCTCCCCAAGCTCATAGGCCAAGGAGTTGGCCTATGAGCTTCGTCGAGTTCACCGGCCGCGCGCGCCTGGGCAAGAGGACGAAGAACCTCGTCAGCCGTCTCGGCCCTGACGACGTCGCGATCATCGACCACCAGGACATCGACCGCGTCTCGGCGGAGGAGCTGCTCGACTCGGGCGTGCGCGTGGTCGTGAACGTCGCGCAGTCGCAGACCGGCCGCTTCCCGAACCCCGGCCCCCTGCTCCTCGTCCGTGGCGGCGTCCGCCTGATCGACGCCCCCGGAGCCGCGCTGTTCGATGAGCTCCACGACGGCGAGGACGTCACCGTCCGCGGCGCGAGCGTCTTCCGCAACGGCACCTGCCTCGCGAACGGCTTCACGCTGGCCGCCGAGGAGCTCCACCGCGCGCTCGCGGAGCAACAGGGCCGCGTCACCGAGGCGCTCGAGGGCTTCGCCGAGAACACGCTTCGCTACCTGCGCGACGAGGGGCGGCTGCTCACGCAGGGCATCGACTTCCCCGCGCTGGAGACGCGTTTCCGCGAGCGCCACGCACTCGTCGTCGCGCGCGGGCCCGGTTACAAGCGCGATCTTGCGATCGTCCGGCCCTATGTGCGCGACTTCAAGCCCGTGCTCGTCGGCGTCGACGGCGGCGCCGACGCGCTGCTCGCCGCTGGGATGCGGCCCGAAGTGATCGTCGGCGACATGGACTCGGTCTCCGACGACGCGCTGCGCAGCGGTGCCGAGCTCGTCGTTCACGCGTACCGGAACGGGGCGGCACCGGGCGCCCCCCGCCTCGAGCGCCTCGGCCTCGGGTACTCGACCGTTTCCGCCCCCGGGATCAGTGAGGACATCGCGCTGCTGCTCGCGTTCGAGAAGGGCGCCGAGCTGATCGTCGCCGTCGGGACGCATTTCAACCTGACCGAATTCCTCGAGCGCGACCGCGCCGGAATGTCCTCGACCTTCGTGACCCGGCTCAAGGTCGGCGAGATCCTGATCGACGCGAAAGGCGTCTCGCGGCTGGTGAGCCGGCAGGTCGGGCTGTGGCCGCTGATCCTGTTCACCGTCGCCGGCCTCGGGGCCATGGTCGTCGCGGTCGCCGCGTCGCCCGGGCTGCGCGATTCCATCAGCCTGCTCAGCCAGCGCATCCGAGACCTCCTCGGGCTCGGCTAGAAAGCAACAGTGCCGACCTTCACCGAGACCGGCGAGCTGCTCGCGCCCCTCGAGGACGTCTGGCTCTTCCTGGCAGAGCCGCACCATTTCTCCGACTGGTGGCCGGGGATAGCCGGGGTCACCCCCGACCGCCGGGGCCTTGCGCCCGCTGCGCGCTGGAAGCTGCACGCGTCGATGCGGCCCGGCCTCTTACGCCGGCCGGGCGTCGAGTCGACGCTGGTCGTGATCGAGGTCCAGCCGCTGGAGCGCGTGACCTGGTACATGACGAGCGAGCGCCTCGACGTCGAGCTGCGGCTCGCGGACGCCGGCGACCACCACACGCGCGCGGAGCTGACCGTGAGCGGGCCGTTCATGGTCGGACTCCGCCGCTCGCTGCCGCGAAATGCGCTTAGGCGCCTACACGCCCTGTGCCAGACTGCCGCCGAGATCTGAATGTTCGACCTCCGCTACCACGTCGCCTCACTCGCGGCCGTCTTCCTCGCGCTGATCATCGGGATCCTCGTCGGCGTCGGCGTCTCCGGCCCTGTCGACAACCAGAAGACGAAGTTCCTGGAGGAACAGGTCGCCAAGTACCAGCGCCAGCTCGACCAGAGCTCGGCCAAGTCGACCGACGACGCCCGTGAGCAGCAGGCGGCGCGCACCTTCATCAGCGACACCTACCCGGTGCTGGTGCGGAACCGCCTGCGCGGGAAGCAGATCGCGGTCGTCTTCATCGGCTCCGTGGACGGCGGCATCCGCTCGGCGGTCAACGGATTGCTGCGGGACAGCGGCGCACAGCAACTGCGCCTGCGGGCGCTGAAGGTCCCGATTGACGTGCGTCAGCTCAGCGGCGCCCTGAGGGGCCAGCCCGCGGCCGTGGGGCTCCGGGGGAGGCAGAACGTCGAGGCCCTCGGACGCTCCCTCGGGCAGGAGCTGATGCTGGGCGGCGACACGCCGCTGTGGGACTCGCTCCCCGACGCGCTCGTGGAGGAGCGTGCGGGCGTGAGCAGGCCGCCCGCGGACGGCGTCGTCGTCGTGCGGACGGTAACGCCGCAGCGCGGGGCGACGAGCCGGTTCCTGCTCGGGCTCTACTCGGGGCTGGCGTCCGCGCCCGTCCCGGCCGTCGGCGTCGAGTCGACGGACGCGGCCGAGTCGGCGACGAAGGCATTCGCGCGGGGCGGCCTCTCGACGGTGGACGACGTGGACAAGCCCGTCGGTCGGCTGGCGACCGTGCTCCTGCTGGCCGGAGCTCCCTCGGGGCAGTACGGCGTCAAGGACACGGCCGACGACGTGCTCCCGCCGTTTCCCCCGCGCAGCGCCGCGGGTGCCTGAGCCGCTCACGATCCTGATCGCGGCGCGCGACGACGAGGCGCGGATCGGGGAGACGGTGGCGGCGCTACGGGGCGCCTTCCCGGACGCGGAGGTCCTGGTGGCCGACGACGGCTCGCGTGACGGTACCGCCGGGACCGCCGAGGGCGCCGGCGCGCGCGTCGTCCGACTGCCGCGCCTCGGCAAAGGACAGGCGCTAACGCTCGCCGAGCGCGAGGCTCCTCCGGGCACGCTGCTGCTCTGCGACGCGGACCTCGAGGGCGACCTCGCGCCGCTCCTCGACGACAACGCCGACCTCGCCATCGCGGCCTTCGCCGAGCGACAGGGCGGCGGCTTCGGGATCGCCAAGCGCGCCGGACGCGCTCTCGTCCGCGCGTTGGGCGGCTTCGAGGCCCGCGAGCCGCTCTCGGGCCAGCGGGTGCTCTCGGCCGCGGCACGCGATGTCTGCTTCCCGCTCGCGCCGGGATTCGGCTGCGAAGTGCGGATGACGATCGACGCCGCCCGCGCGGGCCTGCGCGTCGAGGAGCGCGAACTGACGCTGCGCCACCGCGCGACCGGCCGCGACGCGCGCGGCTTCCTGCACCGGGGCCGCCAGCTGCTCGACGCCGTCCTCGCGTGCGGGCCGACCGTCGTGAACCACCGCGGCCTGCGGCTCCCGCTCGTCGGCGCGCTCGTCGCGCTCGGCGGCGCGGGGGCGCCCAGGCGGGTGCGACTCGGTGTCGCCGCGACGGTCGCGCTCGGCCTCGCGGACGACCTTTGGAGCGGTCCCGAGCGCGGCTTCCGCGCCCACCTCTCGCGAGGCTCGACGACCGGGGTCGCCAAAGCCGTGGGCATCCCGTTCGTCGCTCTCGCAGCCACGCGTTCCCTGCGGGCCGCAGCGCTCGTCGGCCTCGCCGCGAACGCCCTCAACCAGCTCGACACCCGCCCCGGGCGAGCCCTGAAGGCGTTCCTGGCCGGCGCGGTGCTCGTCCGCGGCCCCGCGAAGGCATACATCCCGATGGCCGTCCTGCTTGCTCCCTACGATCTCCGCGAGATGACGATGCTCGGCGACGCAGGGGCGAACGGTCTTGGGGCCGTGCTAGGTTATGGATCCGTGGGCAGGCTCACGGGCAGGGGGCAGATCCTTTCGATTGCGGCGCTCGCGGCACTCACCGTCGTCGGCGAGACGCGCTCCCTCGGCCAACTGATCGAGCGCACACCGGGCCTCTCGCAGGTCGACGCGTGGGGTCGCCCGTAATGGCCCGGCGGCCGCCGAAGTACGTCTTCGTCACCGGCGGCGTCGTCTCGTCCCTCGGCAAGGGCATCACCGCCGCCTCGCTCGGTCGCCTGCTGAAGGCGCGCGGACTGAAGGTACAGGTGCAGAAGTTCGACCCGTACATCAACGTCGACCCCGGGACGATGAGCCCGTTCCAGCACGGCGAGGTGTTCGTCACCGAGGACGGCGCCGAGACCGACCTCGACATCGGCCACTACGAGCGGTTCATCGACGAGAATCTCTCGCGCACCGCGAACCACACTGCCGGCGCAATCTGGGACCGCGTGATCCGCAAGGAGCGCAAGGGCGAGTACCTCGGCTCCACGGTGCAGGTAATCCCGCACATCACGAACGAGATCAAGGAGCGGATCCGCAGCGCGACCGAGGCCAGCGACTGCGACGTCGTCGTGACCGAGATCGGCGGGACCGTCGGCGACATCGAATCGCTCCCGTTCCTGGAGGCGATCCGGCAGTTCCGGCGCGAGGCCGGGCCGGAGAACGTCTGCTACGTACACGTCACGCTCGTGCCGTTCATCGACACGGCCGGCGAGCTGAAGACGAAGCCGACGCAGCACTCCGTCAACGAGCTGCGCCGCATCGGCGTGCACCCCGACATCATCGTCGCCCGTTCGCGCGATCCCATCTCCGCGGACATCCGCGAGAAGATCGCGCTCTTTGCCGACCTCGAGCCGAGTGCGGTGATCGCGAACCACGACGTCGACGACCTCTACCTCGTCCCGTCGGCGCTGCAGGCGGAGGGCTTCGACGCCCTGGTCTGCGAGAAGCTGCGCCTGCCGGCGGGCGAGGCGCAGCTGGGCGAGTGGCTCGCGCTGACCGAGCGAATCCTCGCCCCGCGGGCAGGCGACGTCGAGATCGCGCTGGTCGGCAAGTACGTGAAGCTCCAGGACGCCTACCTCTCGGTACACGAGGCGCTCAAACACGCGGGCGTCCACCACGGCTGCTCAGTGCGCGTGCGCTGGTTCGACGCGGAGGGGATGTCGCTCGAGGAGGCGCAGGACGAGCTCGAGTCGGTCGACGGCGTGCTCGTGCCCGGCGGCTTCGGCTCGCGCGGGTGGGAGGGCAAGATCCTCGCCTGCCGCGTTGCGCGCGAGCGCGGCATCCCGTACCTCGGCATCTGCCTGGGGATGCACGTCGCAGTCTCGGAGTATGCACGGCACGTGGTCGGCCTCGAGGGCGCGAACTCGACGGAGATGGACCCGGAGACGCCGTACCCGGTGATCGACCTGCTGCCCGAGCAGAAGGAGATCGAGGACCTCGGCGGCACGATGCGCCTCGGCGCGCAGGCGGTCGAGCTGGCAGAAGGGACGCGCGCCCTCACCGCCTACAACGAGCTCGTCATCAACGAGCGGCACCGGCATCGCTACGAGGTGAACAACCACTTCCGGCCGCAGCTCGTGGACGCAGGGCTCGTCGTGTCCGGGACGTTCCAGGAAGGGCGGTTGGTCGAGATCGTCGAGCTCCGCGACCACCCGTGGTTCGTCGCGAGCCAGTTCCACCCGGAGTTCAAATCACGGCCGACGCGCCCCGCACCGTTGTTCCGCGACTTCGTCGGCGCCGCCTTCGCACGCTCACGCGAGCGCGCCGGCAGCGCGGTCGCTGCGTCCTAGGAAGGATTGGCGGAACTTCGCTCGTCGCCGGGGCGCGATGGTCGTTCCGAGTGTTTCCTCAAGCCCTCCTACTAGGGGTCCGGCCAGAGCACGGCGACGTAGTACGTCAGGCCGGCGATCCTCGTCTCGCTCGACCGGTGGCGGAGGCTCCGCCTCGTGCCGTCCTTGCAGGTGACGGTCGTGCGGCCCATCAGCTCGCCCGCGGCGATCATCGCCTCGAACTCGCCCTCGGCCTCGGGGTAGCCGGCGACGTCGGTCACGCGCAGCTGCAGCAGCTCCTCGCGCGTGTAGCCGAGGAGCTTCGTTGCCGTCGCGTTCGCGGCGACGTAGCGCATCTCCTCGTCGGCGACGAGAATCGCCACCGGCGCGTGCTCGACAGCCTCGCCGAGGAGCACAGTCTGCACCAGCGGCTCCGACGTGCTCATACGATGAATCTAACGCGCGCGTCTACGATCGCCTAGTGGCCCGACCGGAATGGGGATCCGACGTGCTCGCGACGTTCCTCGAGTTGGCGGCGGTTCCAAGCCCGCCCGGGGAGGAGCGCGCCGTGGCCGACCGCGTGCTGGCGTACCTCGCGGCGCTCGGGCTCGAGGCCGACGAGGACGGCGCGGGCGCCAAGGTCGGCTCGACGATCGGGAACGTGTACTGCCGGCTCGAGCCGAACGGAGGCGCGGGCGAGCCGCTCTTCTTCTGCGCGCACCTCGACACCGTCCTGCCGGAGGCGGCGATCGAGCCGGTCGTGGGCGAGGACGAGGTGGTGCGGAACGCGGCCGGCACGATTCTCGGCGCCGACGACAAGTCCGCGGTGGCATCGATGCTCGAGGCAGCGGCGCGCCTGGTCGAGGACGGGCGGCTTCATCCCGGCGTCGAGCTGCTCTTCACGCCGAAGGAGGAGGTCGGGCTCCTGGGGGCCGCCGCGTTCGACGAGTCGCGGCTGGCCGCTCGGCTCGGCTACGTGTACGACCACGCGGGCCCGATCGGCGAGATCATCCTCGGCGCGCCGCACCAGCAGAAGCTCGACGTCCGTTTCCACGGCCGCGCAGCGCACGCGGGGATGTTCCCGGAGGACGGGCGCTCGGCCATCGTCGCCGCTGCTCGCGCGATTGCGGACCTGCGGCTCGGCCGGCTCGACGAGGAGACGTCGGCGAACGTCGGGCGCATGTGGGGTGGGACGGCGCGCAACGTCGTCCCGGAGTGGTGCGAGTTCGCCGCCGAGGCACGAAGCCACGATGAGCGCAAGCTTGCCGACCTGATCCGCGAGATGGTCGAGACCGTTACCTTCGCCGCGAGCCTGGAGGAGTGCGAGGTCGAGACGCAGGTCTCGCGCCTCTCGCGCGGGTATCGCTTCCGCCGTGACGACCCGCCTGTGCGGATCGCCGCCGCCGCGCTCGAGCGGGTCGGGCGCGAGCCGTCGTACATCTTCTCGGGCGGCGGCGCCGACGCGAACGTCTTCAACGAGCGTGGCCTGCAGTGCGTGAACCTCGCGAACGGGATGACAGACATCCACACGCCGGACGAGCGGATTGCGGTCGCGGACCTGCACGAGATGGTCGACGTGACGCTGGCGCTCGTCGAGGCCGCCGGCGAGGTCGACGGTGCCGATTAGCCTGCGGCGCGGGCGCGTCACCGCGATCCATGAGCGGCACGATGCCTTCGTCCGGCTCGAGGTCGAGGGCGTCGCCTGCGTCGCCTACCCAACGGTCACCGGGCCGGTCGCGCTCGAGGACGAGGTGCTGGTGAACGTGCAGGCGCGCGAGCTCGAGCTCGGCAGCGGCGGGTTCGACGTCCTCTACGCGAACCTGACGCGCGGCCTCGAGCTCGCGGCGGAGGAAGGCGCGCACGTGATGGTGCTGCCGTACACCCCGCTCCAGCACGCGCGTGTCCATGTGGAGGAGGCGGGGGAGACGGCGGCCACCTTGGACGGGATGCCGGTCGTTTGCTGCTCGCTGCACAGCCAGGTCGCGCCGGTGTGCGCGGCGCTCGAGGGGCTGCGCGTCGCGTACGTCCAGCTCGCGGGCGCGGCGCTGCCGGTGTCGCTTTCGGACACGGTGCGCGCGCTGCGGGAGCGCGGTTTGCTGGCCTCGACGGCGGCGGTCTCGCCGAGCTTCGACGGCGACGTCCAGTGCGTCTCGACCGCCTCCGCGCTGTTGTGGTCGCGCGAGGGGAACGACGTGGCGGTATGCGCGATCGGGCCGGGCATCGTCGGCACCGGGAGCCGGTTCGGACACGGCGGCCTCGCAGCGGCGGAGGCGGCGAACACTGCGCTCTCGCTCGGCGGCGTGCCGGTCGTCGCGCAGCGCGTGTCGGGGGCCGACACGCGCGATCGGCACCGGGGCCGATCGCACCACACGGAGGCGGTGCTCGCGCTCGTTCGCGGGAACCCGGTCGTGGGAGAGCCGACGGACGGCTGGCGCGAGGCATGCGCCGGCCTTCCGCTCTCGCACATGGGCCGCGGGCCCGACGACGATCCAGAGTTCTTCGGCGCCGCCTTCGGTGCGGGTATCGCGGCGCGCGCACTGCTCGAGTGACGGAAGACCGGCGCCTCGGCGGGTCTGGGCCTCCCGGCTCGGAGTAGGAGCGCCGGCTGGTCGAACACGTCGCCGCCTGACCCTCGCGAGCGCCCTTAACTACGGTTCGCCCAGCCTCCTCCCCAAGGCGATCCTATCCGGGCTTGGCACGCGGGTCTGTGCCTGTTCGTGCTGTTTCTGACACAGCTCGTCCACAGCGTCGGCCCTCGCGGGTTGTGCCGGAAAGCTAGGGTTTCTCGCCGCGATGAAGGTCGGAGTCGTCAAGGAGATCAAGTCCGACGAGTACCGCGTCGCGCTCACCCCGGCCGGGGCGCGCGAGCTCGTTCAGGGCGGGCACGACGTCGTCGTCGAGACCGGCGCGGGCGAGGGCAGCTCGTTCCCCGACGACGCCTATCGCGCGGTCGGCGCCACTCTCTCCTCAGTCGACGAGGTCTGGCGTGACGCAGAGCTCCTGCTGAAGGTCAAGGAGCCGCTGCCCGAGGAGTACCCACGCGTGCATGAGGGCCTCGTCCTCTTCACCTATCTCCACCTTGCTGCCACCGAGGAGCTCACCCGAGCGCTCGCCGAGAGCGGCGCAGCGTGCGTTGCTTACGAGACGGTCGAGACGGACAGCGGCGCGCTGCCGCTGCTGGCGCCGATGAGCGAGATCGCCGGCCGGCTGGCCGCGCAGGCGGGCGCGTACTTCCTCGAGAAGCCGCTCGGCGGCCGCGGCCTGCTGCTCAGCGGTGTCCCCGGAGTCGCCCCCGGCCGCGTGCTGGTGATCGGCGGCGGGATCGTCGGCTACAACGCGGCGGTGATCGCGCTGG
This sequence comes from uncultured Actinomycetes bacterium, assembly GCA_963719275.1. Classification (GTDB taxonomy): domain Bacteria; phylum Actinomycetota; class Thermoleophilia; order Gaiellales; family Gaiellaceae; genus AC-32. Next base: position 266,060 of record CAVRBT010000004.1, read on the forward strand.
GCTTCGGCGCGAACGTGACCATCCTCGAGCGCTCCGTCGACCGGATGCGCCACCTCGACGAGATCCTCTCGGGCCGCGTCAGCCTCGTGATGTCGTCGTCCCTGCAGGTCGAGGAGTCGATCGTGGAGGCCGACGTCGTCATCGGCGCCGTCCTGATTCCGGGCGCCGTAGCGCCGAAGCTCGTCACCCGCGAGATGGTCGCGCAGATGAAGGACGGTGCTGTCCTCGCCGATGTCGCGATCGACCAGGGCGGGTGCGTCGAGACCTCACGTCCGACCACGCACAGCGAGCCGGTCTACGTCGTCGACGGCGTGACGCACTACTGCGTCGCGAACATGCCGGGCGCGGTTCCGATCACGTCGACGAAGGCGCTCACCAACGTGACGCTGCCGTACGTCGAGGCGATCGCCGACCACGGACTGGCGGAGGCCGTCGCTCGTGATCCGGCCCTGGCGCGCGGCGTTAACGTCCTCGACGGCAAGATCACGTACGAGGCTGTCGCGGAAGCGCACGGGCTCGACTTCCACCCGCTCGAGGACGTCCTGCCGCTCTCGCCCGTGTGAGTGGCCGGCGGCGCGTTACTTCGTGGGGAACACCTTGACGACGAGCCACGTGGTCCCCGCGGCGAGCGCCATCACGCAGACGGCGAACACCACGAGGCCGAGCAGTCCGAGGACGGCGTCCATTACCGAGATAGATTAGCCGCGTGCCGCGCGCCTGCGTGATCGTGCTGGACGCCGTGGGCGCGGGAGCGCTCCCGGATGCCGATGTGTACGGGGACGAGGGCTCCGACACGCTCGGCAACGTCGCGCGTGCGGTCGGCGGCCTCGACCTGCCGAACCTCGAGGCGCTCGGGCTCGGAAACGTCGAGCCGCTCGAGGGCTGCCCGCCGCAGCCAGGCGCGCCGGCGGTCGCCGGGCGGCTGCTCGAGCGCTCGAAGGGCAAGGACACGACGGCAGGCCACTGGGAGCTGATGGGCGTCGTTACACCGACGCCGTTCCCAACCTACCCGCAGGGGTTCCCGCACGACGTGATCGACCCGTTCATGCACCGCACCGGGCGCGGCGTGCTCGGCAACAAGCCGGCTTCGGGGACGGAAATCATCCAGGAGCTCGGCGAGGAGCACCAGCGCACCGGTAAGTGGATCGTCTACACGTCGGCCGACTCCGTCTTCCAGGTCGCCGCACATGAGGAGACGGTCCCGCTGGAGGAGCTCTACGAGGGGTGCCGGATCGCGCGCGAGATCCTCACCGGCAAGCACGCGGTCGGGCGCGTGATCGCGCGGCCGTTCGTCGGCGAGCCTGGGAACTACGAGCGGACGCCCAACCGGCACGACTTCTCACTCGAGCCTCGCCGCCCGAACTACCTCACGCTCGTGCGCGAGGCCGGCCACAAGGTGCACGGCGTCGGGAAGATCTCCGACATCTTCGCCGGCTGCGACATCGACGAGTCGCGGCCGACGAAGTCCAACGTCGAGGGGATCCAGCAGACGGAGACGCTCCTGCGCGAGCTCGACGAGGGGCTCGTCTTCACCAACCTGGTGGAGACCGACATGCTCTGGGGACACCGCAACGACCCGGTCAACTTCCACCGCTGCCTGCAGGACTTCGACCGGCGGCTTCCCGACCTCCTCGATGCGCTCCGCGCCCAGGACCTGCTGATCCTGACCTCCGATCACGGCTGTGACCCGACCACGCCCTCAACCGACCACTCCCGTGAGCATGCGCTCCTGCTCGCCTACGTCCAGGGCCGGAATGCCGCTGGGCGGATCCACGAGGACGGCGAGTTCGCCGACGTCGGCGCGACGGTGAACACCTGGCTCGGCGGGAAGACGCCCGGCCGCGGCATCTCGGGCACACCTATCCTCGAGTCTTGATGGCGAGCGCGCGCTATCTCGTCGACGACCTCGACGCCGCGGTGCGGTTCTATACAGGCCGGCTCGGCTTCGCCGAGCGGCGGTCCTTCGGGCCGGTCACGCTGGTGCAACGCGGCGACCTCGAAGTCTGGCTGAGCGCGCCCGGGAGCTCGGGCAGGGCGAGGACGTGGGGGAATCCGATCGAGCTCTTCCAGTCGAAGTGATGCGGCTGAACGACCCCGAGCTCGTTCGCCGCCAGTACGCGAGCGAGGACGGCCTTGCCGTGAGGCGCGACTTCCAGCTGCGCTTCCGCGAGGGGCCGGACGCATTCGATAGGGCGTTCGACGCGGTCGCCGCGGCGCACCCGCGCCGCGTGCTCGAGGTCGGTTGCGGAATGGGCAACTTCGCGGAGCGCGTCGCCCGCGAGACGTCTGCGGCGGTCGTTGCGACGGATCTGTCGCCGCGCATGGTGGAGGTGACGCGCGAGCGCGGGCTGGACGCACGCGTCGCCGATGTCCAGGAGCTGCCGTTCGACGATGGCGAGTTCGACTGCGCGGTCGCGAACGCGATGCTCTACCACGTCGAGGATCTCGATCGGGCGCTCTCGGAGCTCGCGCGCGTCCTCGAGCCCGGCGGGAAGCTCGTCGCCGTCACGATCGGAGAAGGACACATGGCCGAGGTCTGGCGGCTTGTCGGCTACCGGAAGCCGGAGAGGCCGTTCTCGCTGGAGAACGGCACAGAGCAGCTCGCCCGCCACTTCCGCGGCGTTGAGCGGGAGGACGTCGACGCCCAGCTCGTCTTCCCCGACGCCGCAGCGGTTCACGAGTACGTCGACTCGACCATCTTCAGCGCTCAGGTGGCGCGGCCCCTGCCCCAGTTCGACGGGCCGCTCCGCGCGAGCGTTCAGGCGACCGTGTTCGTGGCGGAGCGATGATCCGGCCCGCGAAGCTGATCGAGCGCAAGCGCGACGGCGGCGAGTTGCTGCCGCAGGAATGGAACGAGCTGATGCTCGGCTACGCGCGCGACGAGGTGCCGGACTACCAGATGGCCGCGCTCGCGATGGCGATCTTCTTCCGCGGCCTGACGAGCACGGAGACGTACGCGCTGACGCAGGCGATGATCGCGACCGGCGATACGGTCGACCTCCACTCCGCGCTCGGGCGGAAGGTCGTCGACAAGCACTCGACGGGCGGCGTGGGGGACAAGACGTCGATCGCCGTCGGCCCGATCGTCGCGGCCTGCGGGGTGCCGTTCGCGAAGATGAGCGGCCGCGGGCTCGGACACACCGGCGGGACGCTCGACAAGCTCGAGTCGATCCCCGGATTCCGGGTCGAGCTCTCGACCGACGAGTTCATCGTGCAGGTCAAGGAGGCCGGGATGGCGATCATCGGCGCGAGCGCGGACCTCGTCCCGGCCGACAAGAAGCTCTACGCGCTTCGCGACGTCACCGCGACGGTCGACAACTACTCGCTTATCGCAGCGAGCATCATGTCGAAGAAGATCGCCGGCGGAGCCGACGCGATCGTGATCGACGCCAAGGTCGGAGACGGCGCCTTCATGAAGTCGCTCGACGACGCCCGCGCGCTTGCGGAGGCGATGCTCGATCTCGGCGGCCGCGCCGGCCGTGAGGTCGTCTGCCTCCTGACCGACATGCACCAGCCGCTCGGTAGCGCCGTGGGCAACGCGCTTGAGATCCGCGAGGCAATCGCGACCGTTCGCGGCGACGGGCCGGCGGACTTCCTCGAGCTCGTCCTGGCCGCGTGCTCGCGACTGCTCGCGGTCTCGGACCTCGGGGTCGACGAGCAGGAAGGGCGCGTGCGGGCCATGCAGGCGATCGCCGACGGCTCGGCGTTCGCAGCGTACGAGCGCTGGATCCGCGCGCAGGGCGGCGACCCGAGCGAAGACGCGCTGCCGGCGGCGCCCGCCGTCCTCGAGGTCGCGGCGGACAGAGACGGCTACGTCGCCGCGCTGGGGGCGGTCGCTGTCGGGCAGGCGGCGCTCCACCTCGGCGCCGGGCGGCGGACGAAGGACGACACGATCGACCACGCCGTCGGCATCGTCTGCCTCCGCAAGCGCGGGGACCGGGTAGCGGCCGGCGAGCCGCTGGCGCAGATCCACGCCGCGACCGATGCGGCCGCCGAAGAGGTTGCAGGCGATGTCGCCGCCGCGTACACGATCGCGGAGGAACCGCCACCGCAGCGCTCGGTCGTGCTCGACGTGCTGGCCTAAGAACTCGTTTCACAATGAAGCCTTGAGCCCCCGAGCCGCGCTGAACGCCGCGAGGCTGCGTCCTCGGAAGCGCCCGTATCCTCCGGATACGCGCGCTCCGCTGCGTCCTTGCCTCGCGCCGCCCATCGCACCTCGGCTGCGAAGCGTCATTCTGAAACGAGTTCTAAGCCGGGATGGGCACGGCCACGCCGGCCGTGTCGAGGACGATGCCGCCGACTACGCTGGTGCCGTGCCCGAGCTTCCGGAGGTCGAGACCGTCCGTCGTCGGCTCGAGCCGGTCCTCGTGGGCCGCACCTTCGAGCGTGTCGAGATCTCCGATCCCCGCCTGACGCGCCCGTTCGACCCCGTCGAGGTCACGGCCGAGCTGGAGGGCGAGCGCGTCGCAGCCGTCGATCGCCGCGGCAAGTATTTGATTGTCCGGTTCGAGTCTGGTCGAGCTCTCCTGATCCACCTCCGGATGACGGGGAACGTTCTGCACGTCAGCGCCGGGACACCGCTCGCGGCCGGGACGCACCCGCGTGCTGTTGTCAAGTTAGACGACGGCTCGGACGTCGTGTACCGCGACGTCCGCCGCTTCGGCACCTGGCTGCTCGCGGAGCCCGACGAGGTCGAGCCGTACCTGGCCATGCGGCTCGGCAGGGAGCCACTGGACACGGGATTCACAACGAAGCGTCTCGGCGAGGCACTCGCGAGCCGGCGTGCGCCGGTGAAGGCGGCGATCCTCGACCAGCGACGCATCGCGGGCGTGGGGAACATCTACGCCGACGAGGCGCTCTGGCGGGCGCGCATCCACCCGCAGCGGCCGGCCGGGGAGCTAGACCTCGCCGAGCTCCGCGCCCTGCACCGGGGCATCCGCGCGGCGCTCAAGGCGGGCATCGAGCGTCAGGGGGCGACGCTTCGCGACTACCGCACCCCCGACGGCGGATCCGGCCGCATGCAGCACGAGTTCAAGGTCTACGGACGGGAAGGCGAGCCGTGCCCGAGGTGCGGCCGGCCGATCGAGAAGATCCGCGCCGCCGGCCGCGGAACGTGGTTCTGCCCCGAATGCCAGCGTCTCCGAGACCCTGCGAACAACGGATACGCATAGACGTTTGAAAGCAGATCGAAGCGGCGATAGGTCGACCATTCGAGGACAGTTGGGGGTCAAGCCGGAGGCGGGGCGAGAGCCCCGCCTTCTCTATGCCGCGAGACGTTCGAGCTCGCCGCTCCGGTCGAGTTGCCAGAGCTCGGTGTAGCCGCCGATCGGGCGTCCGTCGATGACGATCTGCGGCACGGTCCAGCCGCCGGTCAGGTCGAGCAGGCGCCGGCGGAAGCCCGGGTCGTCGTCCAGCAAGATCTCCTCGAACGGGATCCCGCGCGACTCGAGCAGGGTCTTCGCGCGGACGCAGTAGCCGCACCAGCGGGTCGTATACATCTGGATCCTGGCCATTGACGGTTGAAAACGGGTAGCAGCCGCGGCGATTCCCGGCCTGCCCCGGCTCTACACTTGAGCGGGATGGCCGGCCGCTCCTACACGACCGAGGCGGTCGTGCTCCGCTCGTTCCGCCTGGGGGAAGCCGACCGCGTGCTGCACCTCTACACGCTCGACCGAGGGCGAGTCGGCGCGGTCGCAAAGGGCGTGCGCAAGACGAAGTCGCGCTTCGGCGCACGGCTCGAGCCGCTCAGCCACGTCGAGCTGCAGCTCCACCAGGGAAGCGGCGAGCTGCAGACGGTCACGGGAGTCGAGCTGCTGCGCTCGCACCGCATGGCCCGCGAGCAGCCGTACCGGCTGAACGTCGGGCTCGTCGCCGCCGAGGCGATGCTGCGCCTCTTTCCCGAGCAGGAGGCAAACGAGCGCGCCTTCCATGCGCTCGCGCGCTTCCTCGAGCTCCTCGACGAGCTCGAGCCGCAGGAGGGGCGACCGCTGGCCGACCCGCTCGTGCTCTCGTTCCAGCTGAAGCTGCTCTGGCTCGCGGGGTACCTGCCTCACGTGACGAGCTGCGCGGAGTGCGGGGCCGAGGCCGGACTCGCCGGCTACTCGCCGCGCGCAGGCGGAGCGGTCTGCCGCGACTGCGCGAGCGGCGCGCTGCCGCTCTCGCGCGACGGCGTGCTCGGGATCGAGGGCCTGCTCCGCCGGCCGCTCGACGAGGCGCACGATGCGGGCCTTACCGCGCGCGGTGCGCGTGAGGCGCTGGGCGTCATCACCGCCTCGTACGAGTACCACGGCGGCTTCCGCCTGCGGACGCTCGCCTCCTGAGGCGCCCGCCAACGAGGAGCGGGCCCGGCAGGGCCCGCTCTCGGACTCAGGCGTGTCCACGGAAAGGACACCAACAGGACGGCGGCGCAGCGCAACTTCTTCCCTAGGATTGAGCGGCTTGGCAGTTCCGACCTACCAGGACACGATTCGCGCGCTCGAGGGCTACTGGGCCGACTACGGGTGCGTGCTGATGCAGCCGTACCACACGGAGCTCGCGGCCGGAACGATGAACCCTGCGACGTTCCTGCGCAGCCTCGGCCCGAGCCCTTGGCGGACGGCGTACGTCGAGCCGGTGATCCGTCCGCAGGACGGCCGCTACGGCGAGAACCCGTACCGCTTCCAGCACTACTTCCAGTACCAGGTCGTGATCAAGCCGGCGCCGAGCGACGTGCTCGACCTCTACTTCGCCTCGCTCGAGGCGATCGGGATCGATCTGCAGCGGCATGACATCCGGCTGGTCGAGGACGACTGGGAGCAGCCGACCCTCGGCGCCTGGGGCCTCGGCTGGGAGGTCTGGTGCGACGGCATGGAGATCACGCAGTGGACGTACTTCCAGCAGCTCGGCGGGTTCGACGTCGAGCTGGTCCCGGCGGAGATCACGTACGGTCTCGAGCGGCTGACGATGTTCCTGCAGGGGAAGCGCAGCGCGTTCGAGCTCGAGTGGGCGCCGGGTGTGACCTGGGGCGACGTCTACCGGGAGAGCGAGCGCGAGTGGTCGACGTACAACTTCGAGCTCGCGCCGGTGGAGATGCTCGCACAGCGGTTCGGCGAGCACGAGGAGGAATCCCGCGTGCTGCTCGAGCGGGAGCTGCCTCTGCCGGCGTACGACCAGGTGCTGAAGGCTTCGCACACGTTCAACCTTCTGGACGCACGCGGGGCGCTGTCGGTGACCGAGCGCGCGGCCTACATCGGCCGCGTGCGCAACCTGGCGCGCGAGGTCGCGCGGGTCTATCTCGAACTGGAGGCCGGTGGCGTCGCTGCTGCTTGAGATCGGCTGCGAGGAGCTGCCCGCCGGGGCGTGCCGCGAGGCCGAGGAGCAGCTGCCGGCGCTCGCGAAGCGGGAGCTCGGCACCGCGCCGGACGGCCTCTTCATCGGCCCGCGGCGGCTGGCCCTGCGCTTCGACGATCTGCCGGAGCAGACGCCCGACGAGTGGATCAAGGGACCGCCCTTGGAGTTACGGGAGAAAGCGGCGGCGGGGTTCGCGAAGAAGCACGGCGTGGACGTCGACGAGCTCGTCGAGCGCGAGGGGTTCCTCGGCGTCGAGCGCACGGGCCGGCCCTTGCGCGACGTGGTGCCTGAGCGACTCGACGCGATCGTGCGCGGGCTCTCGTTCTCGAAGTCGATGCGCTGGGACGACAGCGGCATCCGCTTCGCGCGGCCGGTGCGCTGGACGCTTGCGGTGCTCGGCTCGGAGACCGTCGTCGGTACGACCAGCTTCGGACACCGTTTCCGCTCGGGAGCACTCGAGATCACCGACGCGGCGGCGTACGAGGAGTGCCTGCGCGCGGCCGATGTCGAGCCGATCGCCGAGGAGCGGAGACGCCAGATCGTCGACGGGCTCAATGCGATCGGCGGCTGGAGCGACCCCGCGGGCGTTCTGGCCGAGGTCGTGCACCTCGTGGAGAGCGTCGAAGTGCTCGAGGGGAGCTTCGACGAACGCTTTCTCCAGCTCCCCGAGCGCGTCGTGGTGACGGCGATGCAATCCCACCAGCGCTACTTCCCGCTCGGCGGCAACCGGTTCGCCTTCGTGTCGAACGGTGGCGATCCCGAGGTCGTGCGGCCCGGCAACGAGAACGTGCTCGAGGGGCGGCTCGACGACGCGAGCTTCACGTTCGAGCGTGACGTGCGGGTCGGGATCGACTCGCTCGCCGAGCGCCTGGGCGCGATCACCTACTTCAAGGGCGCGGGCTCGTTCGCGGACAAGACGGAGCGGCTCCGACGCCTCGTCTCGGAGTTGGGCGGCGGCGAGGCGACGCTCGAAGCGGCGCGGCTGGCCAAGGCCGACCAGGCGTCAGAGCTCGTGCGCGAGTTCCCCGACCTCGAGGGCTACATCGGTGCCGAGTATGCGCGGCTCGCGGGGTACCCGGAGGCAGTCAGCTCGGCGATCGAGGAGCAGTACCTGCCGGACGTCGCCGGAGGCTCGCTGCCGCAGACGGAGTCCGGCAAGGTGCTTGCGGCGGCAGACAAGGTCGACACGCTTGCAACGTCGTTCTCCCTCGGGCACCGGCCGTCCGGCTCGCGCGACCCCTACGGCCTGCGCCGCGCGGCGATCGGCCTGAACCGGCTGGCGGTCGAGGGTGGGCTGATCGTGCCGCGCTCGGTGCTCCCCGACGAGGTGCGCGAGTTCGTGGAGGAGCGCCTCGAGGGACTGCTCGAGGTGCCGGTCGAGTTCGTCCGGGCGGCACGCGCGTCGGCGGCACCTGACCTGGGCGGCGTGGCGCGGCTCGCGCAGGCGCTCTACGAGGAGCGGGAGTCGCCGGCGTTCGACGGGGTGTACACCGCGTACGAGCGCGCGCACCGGCTGGCGGGGCGCACGGCGGACGACGCGGCGGCCGAGGTCGATCGCGGGCTGCTGAAGGAGGACGCGGAGCGCGCGCTGGCGGACGGGCTCGCCCAGGTCGACGTCGACGGCGACGTGCGGCGCGCGCTCGAGTCGGGCGCGACGCTGGCGCCGCTGGTGGAGCGCTTCTTCGACGAGGTGCTCGTGATGGACGAGGACGAGGCGGTCAGGGCGAACCGCCTACGGCTCCTGCTCGACGTTCGGGACGCGCTCGGGCGGTTGGGCGATTTCTCGCAGATCCCGCGCTGAGGGCACTACGCCGCCCGTTTTCATGTTCTCGCGCGAGGTACTACGGGTCCCCAAGCGGTGTGTTGTTTTCGGCGCCAGCGCGAGCTTCTTGACGCCAAAGCGATCAGAAGGCTGATCCTCCCAGCCCTTCGGCAGCCCCAGCTCGCTCTTCGGCGAGTTCGAGCGCCGCATGCTCGGCGGCCGTTTCGAGCACGGCGCGGAGCTCGGGCGGGGCGTCGTCGCGGTTCGCGTAAGCCTCGGCGAACCGGTTAGTAGCTAAAGACCGTCGCGTCGCTTCCTGCCCACTCCGACATGGGCGTCGCTCCGGCGACTTTCGCGTTCGCAACCGTCTCGGCCTCCCCGAGGTCGCGGGCATCGAGGCAGATCGGGCACAACCACAACTCGCCGCCTGCGTCCGCGAACTGCTGGGCCAGCCGCTCCAACGGCGGGCAGCCTTTGCAGACGACACCCGACATCTCGCCTGGCAAGCCAAGCCGAACCGCGTCCTTGGTCGCCCAGACGACAACCTCCTTCCCCTGCTCCTGCGCCGCCGTCGCGACGAGGAACGCGACGAGAACCCGCTCCCCATCCTCCATCCCCGTGGCGAGATTGACCAGAACCTTGTCGGCCATTTCGCTCCTTTCGGGCCCCGAGACCATCACTTCGCACCCCTGGGCTGTGGACTTCGCCAGCTGTGACTCGGGGTACATCGTAGCGCGATCGAACGGGGTCGGTCCTTGCTCTGAGGCACTCGAACATTCGCGGATGATCGTAAAGAGCGCGTGAGCCGCAGTCCTGCGCTACTCGTCTTGCTCGGCGCGGCTGCCATCATTTCGTTCGGGTACGACTACTTCACTGTCAGCCTACGCGGGAACGACGCGCGTGTCTGTGACGGGAGCGTGAGAGAAGTGCAACAACGACGCCGCGCCAGGCTAGGCTCCGACGCGTGACCGAGCCTCCGGTCGAGCTCCACGTCATCTCCGACTCCACCGGCGAGACCGCCGTTCGGCTCGTGCACGCGCTCGAGGCGCAGTTCCCGGAGCAGGAGTTCGAGGAGATCCGCCACCCGCGCGTCGAGACCGTCGACGACCTCCACCTCGCGCTCAACCGCGCCAAGGGCCGCGCGGCGGTGATCGTCTACACGCTCGTCCACCCGGAGCTGCGCGAAGCCGCCCGCGCGCTCTGCCGCCGCTACAAGCTCCACTACTGCGATCTGCTCGGCCACCCGATCGAGGCCGTCGCACGCGTCGCCGGCGTGGCCGCGAAGATGAAACCCGGCGCGCGGCCGCCGCTCGACTCGCAGTACTTCAAGCGGATGGCCGCGATCGAGTTCGCGGTCAAGTTCGACGACGGCGTCGGCGCCGGCCTCCACGACGCCGACATCGTCCTCGTCGGCGTCTCACGCACTTCGAAGACGCCGCTGTCGATGTACCTCGGCTACCTCGGCTACAAGACCGCCAACGTCCCGGTCGTGAAGAGCATCGAGCCGCCGTCGGCGCTCTTCGAGATCGACCCGACGAAGATCGTTGGGCTCACGATCGACGCTGAGCGGCTGCGCGAGATTCGCAAGCAGCGCGCACGCCGCCTCGGGGGCGGCGAGCGCGCATACGCCGAACTGCTAGAGATCTACGCCGAGCTCGAGGAGGCCGAGGTGCTCCAGCGCCGCCTTGGCTGCCCGGTGATCGACATCTCCGACCTCTCGATCGAGGAGACGGCCGCCCGGGTGATCCGGCTCGTCGAGCAGCGGCGCGCCGAGAACGGGACGCGAACGCGGCAGACCCGCGTCAAGTGAAGCCGAAGCCGCCGGTCCCGGTCTGGCGCTGGGCGACCTGGTGGGCGATCCTCGTCGTCGCCGACGTCATCTTCTACGTCCTCCTGACGCCGGTCTGGATGGGGCTCCGCGCGCTGGCTTGGCTGGCGGACTTCCGCGCGCGCCGCCGGCACGGCTACCGGCCGCCGGTCCGAGACTAGCGCCGCAGAGCGACGACGCTGAAGAGGTGCCAGTGCTTCGGCTCGCCGACGGCCGTCGAGCCGTCCTCCTCGAGCTCGTCGAAGAGCTCGGCTTCGAAGCGGCTGAGAAGCGCCTCGGCCTCCTCGCGGGTCTGGAAGGTCATGTCGTCCTCGTTCGACCATCCGTCGCGGTCGCCGAACAGGTGGCCGCTGAACCGGCCGCCCGGGCGCAGCGAGTGCTCGATCCGCTCCCAGACCGCCGGAAAGTCGCCCGGCGGGCAGAACGGAAGCGCAAAGCTCGAGTTGACGAGGTCGGCCGGCGGCCACTCGGCGGTCTCGAACCGCGAGACGCGCGTCTCGAGGCGACCCCGTTCGTCGTCTGAGAGATCACGCGCGCGAAGCCGATCGATCGCCTCGACCGTGCCGTCGAGGGCGAGGACGCGCCACCCGCGGCGGAGCAGCTCGACGGTGTCGCGGCCGGTGCCGCAGCCGAGGTCGACGGCGAGTCGCTCCTGCGGATCCTCCTCGTCGAACCGCCGCAAGGCCTCGAGGAGCGTCGGCCGCGGCTCCGAGCCGGCGGCCTCGTAGTAGTCCGTCCAGTCGGAAGGCACGAAGTCGCGACGGTCAGCCGGCCGGTGGAGCGGGCGCTGCGAGCGCCGCCGAGAGCCAGGGCACGAGCTCCACGAGAAAGCGCGGGTCGACGGCGTGGGGGAGCGGGTACTCGCCGTAGCGCACGTCAGCGCCGGCGGCCTCGAGCTCCTGCCGCGCCCGGCGGCCCCACTCGACCGAGATCACGTCGTCGAAGGTGCCGTGGCCGATCGCGATGGGCGGCAGCGGCGGCTCGAGGTCGAGTTCGAAACCCGGCACGGTCGGCATGAACCCGCTCAGCGCGACGAGCGCGACGGGCCGAGGTCGACCACCTCCGAGGCCGAGTGCGAACGTCATCACTGCGCCCTGCGAGAAGCCGCCGAGCACGGTGCGATCCGCCGCAAGCCCCGTCGTCTCCCACAGGTCGTCGAGCCATGCGCTCACCGCCTCGTAGGTCGGCAGGAAGGTCGACGGGTCGGGGTAGCCGATCGCCTGCACCGCGTACCAGTGCGCACCGCCCGGAGGCAGCGAGAGCGGCCCGCGCGGCGTCACCCCCAGCAGACGGCGCTGCGGGTCGAGCAGGTCGAGCAGCGGGTAGAGGTCGCGCTCGTCGGCGCCGCGCCCGTGGAAGAGGACGAGCAGCCCCTCCGGCTCGCCTTCGGCCGGGCGCTCGAGGTGCTGGATGGTCACTTCCCGGCGCGGAGCGCGCGGACGTCCGGCAGCGGCGTCAGCACACCGTCGAGCCGGTCGCGGAGGTGCTCGTAGTTCGGCGGCAGCGAGAGCCTCTCGCCGAGCGTCTCCAGCGGCTCGTCGGCCGTGAAGCCCGGGCCGATGGTCGCGATCTCGAACAGCACGCCGCTCGGCTCGCGGAAGTAGATCGACTTGAAGTAGAAGCGGTCGATGACCGGCGTGGGGTGGGCGCCGCTCTCGGCGACCCGTCGCTGCCACGCCTCGTGCTCGTCCAGCGGCGAGGCCCAGGCGACGTGGTGCACGGTGCCCGCGCCAGGAGCGCCACGCTCCTCCGTGCGGTCGTAGACGTAGAGGCCGCCGCGCTGCTCGCCGCGAACCTCCCAACCCGCCTCTCGGGAAGGGTCGAACTCGAGGGTCTCCTCCAGGAACGGGCGGCTCTGCTCGGGATCGTGCGTGAAAGCGCGCACCCCGTGGAAGCCCTGCAGCGCCATCTCGCTCGGCACCTCCGGGTGATCCGCGGTCAGGGGCTCGTCCTCGCTGTCGCCGGGGATCAGCGCGTGGCGCAGCCCCTCCGGGTCACGAAAGGCGAAGCTCCCGTCCGGGTAGCGCTCGCCTGCAATGCCCTCGTCGGCGAGGCGGCTCTCCCAGAAGTCGACGGCCTCGGGCGAAGCGACGCGCCAGCCGACGGTGTGCACCATCCCCGCGCCCGCGCGGCCCAGTCGCGCGCCCGGGTACTCGAAGAAGGTGATGTCGTTCCCCGGTGCGCCCTCGTCGTCGCCGTAGAAGAGGTGGTACACGGTCGGGTCGTCCTGGTTGACGCTCTTCTTGACCAGGCGCAGCCCGAGGACACGGGCGTAGAAGTCGACGTTCTGCGGCGCATTGCCCGTGATCGCCGTGACGTGGTGGACGCCCTCGAGCTTCATCGGGGCCAGCCTACCCGCTGGGGTTCAGCGCACGCTTGCCGGGCTCCACGCGGGATCGAGCACGCCTGCGAAGCGGCCAACACGCTTCACAAGGCCGCCGAAAGACGGCATCACCATCAGCCAGCGCGGGTGGCCCTGCCGCCGCACCGAGAAGCCGCTCGAGAACGCGATTCGGCGGCCGTCGGGCGACCAGTCGGCCGAGAGGTCGATCCGGTCCGAGAGGAGCGGCCTGACGTGTCGACCGGAGCGGTCGACGGTGAAGAGGCCGGCCCCCGGCGTGGCCGCCGAGGGCTCGACCCGCGTGAAGGCGATCCGCCGCCCGTCGGGCGAGAACGAAGGCATCGCGTCGAACGGCCCACTCGTGAGCTGGCGCACGGCCCTGCTACCGAGGCTCGTCAGCCGATCGGTCGCTCGGCCCAGCTGCCGGTTCCGCTCGAAGGGCGAGGACGTGCGGCTCGACGCAGGCGCTCCGCCCGCTCCGCGGGGCGGCTCCGAGCCGGAGCACGGCTGCGGCCGCACGGAGAGGCGCTTCGTCACCTCGAGCTTACGCCCGGCGACTCCGCGCGTTTCACGTCTCGCCGCCTGCGGCTATGGAAAGATTTCGCAATGCGGGGAAACGGGCGCTACGTCTACGACTTCGACGAGCCCTCCGAGGGCGGCCGCGAGCTTCTCGGCGGCAAGGGCATCGGCCTGGCCGAGATGACCCAGCTCGGCGTGCGCGTGCCCGCCGGGTTCACGATCACGACGGACGCCTGCCGCGCCTACATGGCCGCAGGGGGCGAGTCGCTGCCGGACGGCCTTCCAGCGGAGATCGACCGGCACATCGACGCGCTCGAGGGCAGGGCCGGCAAGCGCTTCGGCGACCCGCAGGACCCGCTGCTCGTCTCCGTGCGCTCGGGCGCCGCGATCTCGATGCCCGGGATGATGGACACGATCCTCAACCTCGGCCTCAACGACGAGGCGGTCGACGGGTTGGCGACGACCACCGGCAACGCGCGCTTCGCGTACGACTCGTACCGCCGCCTGATCCAGATGTACGGCGAGGTCGTGATGGGCATCGACGGCCAGCGCTTCGAGCAGGCGCTGAGCGATCTAAAGGCCGCGTGCGGGGTGCAGCAGGACGTCGAGCTCGACGCGGACGACCTGCGCGAGCTCGTCGGCACCTTCAAGCGGATCTACGAGGACGAAACGGGGTCGCCATTCCCGGAGGAGGCGCGCCAGCAGCTGACGCGCTCGGTGCGGGCGGTGTTCGAGTCGTGGAACACGCCGCGGGCGCAGGTCTACCGGCGTGCGCACCGCATTCCGGACGACCTCGGCACCGCGGTCAACGTCGTGCAAATGGTCTTCGGCAACAAGGGCGAGGGCTCCGGCACAGGTGTGGCGTTTACGCGCGACCCATCGACCGGCGAGCAGGGGCTCTACGGCGAGTTCCTCGCCGACGCCCAGGGCGAGGACGTTGTCGCCGGGATCCGGACGCCCGAGCCGCTGGCCGCAATGGAGGAGCGGCTCCCGGAGGCCTTCGAGCAGCTCAGCGACACGATGCAGCGGCTCGAGCACCACTACAAGGACGTGCAGGACATCGAGTTCACAGTCGAGGAGGGCCGGCTCTACCTGCTGCAGACCCGCTCCGCCAAGCGCACGGCCGCGGCCGCGCTGAAGGCCGCTGTCTCGATGGTCGAGGAGGGCCTGATCTCGCGCGAGGAGGCGGTCATCCGGATCGATCCGGCCCAGCTCGACCAGCTGCTGCACCCGATGATCGACCCGACGGCGGAGCTCGAGGTCGCGGCGGGCGGCCTCAACGCGTCACCCGGCGCCGCCTGCGGGCCGGTCGTGCTCGACGCCGACACCGCGGAGGAGCGCGGCAAGACCGGCGAGAGCGTGATCCTCGTCCGCTGGGAGACGACGCCCGACGACATCCACGGTCTGATCCAGGCTGCGGGGATCCTCACGGCGCACGGCGGCATGACCTCGCACGCGGCCGTCGTCGCGCGCGGGATGGGGAAGCCATGCGTCGCCGGCTGCGAGGGCCTGACGATCGACCTCGATACCCGGACGCTGACGATCGGCGGGCAACACCTTTCCGAAGGAGAGGTGATCACCATTGACGGCGGCACCGGCCGCGTCGTGGTCGGCGCCGTCGACCTGGTTCCGCCGCAGATCAACGAGGACTTCGAGACGATCCTCGGCTGGGCCGACGAGCTGCGCCGCCTGAAGGTGCGCGCGAACGCCGACACGCCCGAGGACGCCGCCAAGGCGCGCGAGTTCGGTGCCCAGGGCATCGGCCTCTGCCGGACGGAGCACATGTTCATGGCCGAGGACCGGCTGCCCGTCGTGCGCGAGATGATCATGGCGTCGAGCGAGGACGAGCGGCGCGAGGCGCTCGACCGGCTGCTGCCTCACCAGCAGTCGGACTTCGAGGGGATCTTCGAGGCGATGGCCGGCCTGCCGGTGACGATCCGGCTGCTCGACCCGCCCCTGCACGAGTTCCTGCCGCCGCTCGGGGAGGCGCGCGACGACCGGATGCGCGAGCGCATCAAGGCGCTACAGGAGTCGAATCCCATGCTCGGCACGCGCGGCTGTCGCCTCGGGCTGCTCTGGCCCGAGATCTACGAGATGCAGGTGCGGGCGATCATCCGGGCCGCGGCGGCCGTCGAGGAGCGGACCGCCGAAGCACCGCTCGTCGAGATCATGCACCCGCTCGTCGGCTTCGCGGAGGAGCTCAACCGGCTGCGCTCGCTCACGATCGACACCGCGCAGGAGGAGAGCGACCACGTCGAGTACCTCGTCGGGACGATGATCGAGCTCCCGCGCGCCTGCATCCGCGCGGACGAGATCGCCGAGCACGCCGACTTCTTCTCCTTCGGCACGAACGACCTGACACAGACTGCGCTCGGCTTCTCGCGTGACGACGCCGAGGGCAAGTTCCTCACCCGCTACCTGGAGGACGGCGTGCTCGAGCGGAACCCGTTCGAGACGCTCGACCAGAGCGGGGTCGGCGACCTGATGCGGATCGCCGTCGAGCGCGGCCGCGGTGTCAAGGAGGACCTGAAGATGGGGATCTGCGGCGAGCACGGCGGCGAGCCGGACTCGGTCGCGTTCTGCCACGGCCTCGGGCTCGACTACGTCAGCTGCTCGCCGTACCGCGTCCCCCTCGCGCGCCTCGCCGCCGCGCAGGCTGCGCTGAAGGAGGCGGGCATCGAGGCCGTCACCGCCGGCGGCTGAGCCGTTTAGAGTCTCGCCAGGGGATCCTGGAAAGGACTGCAATGAGGCAGGTCGCGCTGGTTGTCGTGCTCGGCGCGCTGATGGTCCTCGCGGCCGGCTGCGGTGGAGGCGGCGGTGGCGGCGAGACCGAGGCAGAGAACCCGCAGGCAAAGGCGGCCTGCGAGGGTTCCCCGCTCTCGGAGAAGCCGAATCTCCCGGCGAGCTTCCCGATGGTGGAGAACACGACGCTCACGACACAGTCGACGCAGGGCCCGACCGAGGTCGTCGAGGGCTACTGGGAGGGTGACCTCGAGGAGGCGCACGACGAGTACGTGAAGGAGTTCGAGGCCGCGGGCTACAAGGTGCTCTTCGAGGAGGTCGAGGAGCACGACTCCGAGGTCTCGTGGGAGGGCGAGGGCCGCACGGGTCAGGTCGCGCTACGGGACGACTGCGGCGGCGACAAGATCTACATCCACATCACCAACCGCCCGGAGTAGGCGGGGCATCAGCTACGAGCCGAGCGGCGTGATGAAGCGGCGGTACGCCGCTCGGCTCCGGGGCTTGTTGCCGAGGTCGAAGATCGAGCCGGCCGTGCTCTCGTACCAGGCGAGCAGCTCGAGTCGCCGGTGCGTCCGTGCCCAGCCGCCCATGCGGCGGACGAAGGCCGGATCGTCGAGGCCCCAGAGACCCCACTCCGGAAACGCGTACGGCTTCGAAGGGTGCGCGCGGAAGAGGCGCTCGTTCGCGGCCCACTCGGCCTTGCCGCCGATGTCGTAGAGGTCGTTGCCGACGACGTCGACGAAGCGGTTGCCCGGGTAGTACGCCTGTGCGCGGTTGCCGGGGACGTTGGGGCTGCCGTAGCCCTGCGGGTTCCAGATCACGCGGAGGTCCGGCAGCGTGTTGCGCTCGAAGTCGTGGCTCACGCCGGGGAGGCCGAGGCGGCGCAGGCGCGCGTTCAGGAAGTCGGCCGTGCCGCCGTGGAGGAGCAGGTAGACGCGGGCGAACGCCTTGCGGAAGCTTGCGGTGGAGTGCGCGCGGTCCTTCAGCCGCCCGCCCTGCGTATAGGCGCAGTACGCGTTCCAGTGCCCGTTCATCTCCGGGAAGGGGCGGATGTAGATCGGACGCGCCCACGCGGCGATCGCGCGGTTGAGCGCCGTGAGGTAGCCGTCGCCCTGCCCGCGCGCGACGGCCAGCGGCGTGATCACCTCGCGGCGGTTCGGCCAGCCGCGCGAGGTCGTAAAGGCGACCATCGGCACCGGGCCGTGGGTGGAGACCTGCACCGCGAGCCGCGCGCCCCAGCTGTTGCCCTGGTTCCAGCCGAGAATCACGTGGCCGACGGTCGTCCGCTGGCCGGTCTGAGCGGCGAAGCGGCCCGGGTTGCCCAGGACGCCGAGCGAGATCCGCGCGGCTGCGGTCGGCGCGAAGACGAGCGCAACCGTCGCGACGAGAAGAAGGCGGCGCATACCTCAGTATGCAGCGGATTTCCCCAGCCGAGGGATCGCGACCGGCGCCGCGCAGGCCGATCTCCGCCAGGAGATCGACTATCGGCGAGCGACCCGTTCCAGGAGGGCCTGCGTCCATGAATCCCAAAGAGCAGCGAGTCAAGGCGACGGCGGCGCTCTTTCTGACCGTCTCGCTCTTCCTGATCCGCAACGCCCACGCCACTCCGCAGGCCGGCGCTTGCACGATCGTCGGCTCGCCCGGCCCGGACCTGCTCTTCGGAACGCCGAAGCGCGACGTCATCTGCGGCCTCGGCGGGAATGACGTGCTGGACGGCAACAGTGGCAACGACGTCCTCAAGGGCGGCGCCGGCCGCGACTTGCTGAACGGCGGCGACGGCAACGACGTCCTCTTCGGGGGCCTCGGCAACGACAAGCTCCAGGGCGACCACGGGCGCGATGCGATCTACGGCGGCCCGGGTAACGACACGTTCTTCGCCTGGGACGGCTTCGCCGACATGCTGAACGGCGGCATCGGCACCGACCGGGCCTTCCACGACAAGCTCGACCGCGTCTACGCCGTCGAGCGCGGCGGGTGAGCTAAAGACGGCCGCACCGGCAAAGCCGGTACGGCCTCTACGGTCGGCGTCGCAAGCGCCGCCTCAGGCGTAACCGCGGACGCGCCAGTACGCGACCACGATGCTGAGCAGCCCGACGCCGAGCACCCCGGCGATCCCCCAGAGGCCCACGCGGCTGTAGGCGGCGTGGGCCCGGCCGAACTTCGAGAGCACGAGCGTGCAGAGGATGCCGCCGATCAGCCCACCGATGTGGCCGCCGACCGAGATGTTCGAGAGCGTGAAGCTGAGGATCAGGTTGATCACGATCAGCGCGAGCGCGGAGCCCCCGAGGACGAAGTTGCGCTGCCGCTCGAGGACGAGGGCGGCGCCGAGGATCCCGAAGAGCGCCCCGGAGGCGCCGACTGTCGGAACCGTCGGTGTCCAGACGAGAGCCCCCGCCGAGCCGGCGAGCGCGGAGACGAAGTAGATCAGCAGGAACCGCCCCCGGCCGAGGGCCTGCTCAACGGCGGAACCGACCAACCAGAGGAAGTACATGTTGAACGCGATGTGCAGCAGGCTCGCGTGCAGGAACGCGCTCGTGATCAGCCGCCACCACTCCCCGTCCGCGACCGCGGGGCCGAAGAGCAGCCACCGGTCGAAGAGCGAGCCGCCTGGGTTGTTGAGGCCCCCGCCCTGTGCGGCGGTGATGACGTAGATGAGGATGTTGACCCCGAGCAGGATCTTCGTCATCAGCGCGCCGGTGCCCTCGAACGCGCCGCGCCGGACTCCGGCGCTGATCCGCTTCGTGCCCTGGGGCTTCCCCGAGTGCTCGGGGCAGCGCTGGCCCACGGGGGCCGGCGTCATGCACTCGGCGCAGATCGGGCGGCCGCACTCGGAGCACGAGACGAACGTCTCGCGGTTTGGGTGTCGATAGCAGTAGGGCACTGGGAGACGAGTAGCGTAGTGCGGCCATGCGCTGTCACGTCGCTTTCACCCCGGCCGAGGCGGCCGATGCGCAGCTCGGGATCGTCGTCGACGTGATGCGCGCGACCTCGACGATCGCGCAGGCGCTCGCGGGCGGCTACCGGCGCGTCCTCTGCTGCGCCGAGATCGACGACGCACTGGCGCTGCGGGAAGAACTGGGCGACGAGGCGATCACCGGCGGCGAGCGCGAGGCGCAGCGGGTAGAGGCGTTCGACGCGGGTGCGTCGCCGCGGGAGTTCCGCGAGCTGCGGGCCGAGACGCTGATCCTCTCGACGACGAACGGGACGCGCTCGATCGTCGCCGCCGCGGCCGCGTGCGACGAGGTCGTGCTCGGGTCGCTGCTGAACGTCGACGCGGTCTCGTCGTACGCGCGTGAGCGCGGGGAGGACGTGACCGTGCTGTGCGCCGGCTACAAGGGCGTGTTCGCGATCGACGACGCCTACTGCGCCGGCCGGATCGTGCGGCTCGTGGGCGGCGAGCGAACGGACGCGGCGATCGCGGCCGAGCTCGTGGCCGACCGCTTTCCGAAGGCGATCGACGGCATCAACGCGCGCACGTACGGACCGCCCGGGCTCGAGGAGGACATCGCCTTCTGCGCCCAGGAGAGCGTGCTCGAGGTCGTGCCGCGGTTCACGCGGATGGTCGGGCCGGCGGCGGAGATCGTGGTCTAGACGCGGAGCGCGCCCGCGGCGCTGTCCCAACGCCAGTCCGGGTCGCCTCGCAGGTGCGTTCCGCCCAGCCAGCGGTCGATCGGCGCCACGGCCAGGCGGTCGGTTTCGCCGGCGAGGACCTGGCGGCCGAGGTCGGTGAGCGTCACCTGTGCGTGGGCGAAGGCCTGCGCGTCGCCGAGCGGGGGCGGGGGTTGCAACACGCCGACGAGCGGCTGGAGCTCGAAGAGCCGCTTCCAGACCCAGGCGTCGCCGGCGAACGCCGCCTCTTCGCGCGCCTGGCTCGCGACGAACAGCTCGGGCGGCGTGCGCGGTCCGTCGAGCAGCGGCTCGAGCAGCTGAAGCTCCGTCCTCGAGAGGCCGCTCTCGGCGTCGGGCAGCTCCTCGAGCAGCCTCACGAACGCCGAGTCGAGGAAGGGCAGGGCGGCTGTGTCGCGCGTCAGCAGCTCGGCGGCCGCGGTCGGCTCCGGCGCACGGAAGGCGCCCCACGCCTCGCGCGCCAGCGCGAGCATCTTCGCCGTCACCGGCACGCGCTGCGGCCAGAGCGCCTCGAGCTCGTCGGACGTGAGCGGCCCGAGGTGGTCGTTCGCCTGGATCAGCTCGACGCCCTCGCGCGCCTCGGCGAGCACCTGCAGCAGCTGCAGCTGGTCGTACAAGTCGTGCTCGAACCACAGGACGACCTGCGTGCTCGCGGCCAGCGCATGCTCGTAGAGCCGGTCCCGTCGCTCGAATGACTCGAGCAGCGACCGCTCCGAGCCCCAGCCGCACTCGTTCAGGAAGCGCGCGCGGGTTCGGCGCAGCTCCTCCCTGGGCACGTCCGGGACGGGTCCCTCGTGCAGCACGTCCTGCCACGAGAGGACGGCGCCGCCGAGCGAGGTCTGCCGCAACGTGTTGCCTGCGCTCTCGCCGTTCGTCACATGCAGGAGCGGCCCGAGCTTCGGGTCTCGCCCGCCGCGCGCGAGGTAGGCGGCGCCGCAGGTGCAGTGGTCGAGCGAGTCGCAGGCGCAGCCGAGCACCCGCGCGAGCTCGTCCCGAACTCGCTGGAGACTCGCGAGCTTCGAATCGACTTCGTCGATCTTCTGTGCGAGCCTGATCCGGATCGACTCCTGGCCGCGGCCGCTGCGGGTGAGGCGCGCGTGCTCCTCGATCTCGGAAAGCGTGAAACCGAGGCTCTGCGCCTCCTTCACGGCCTTGACGAAGCGCGCCGTCTCTTCGTCGTACTCGCGGTGGCCGTTCGGCCCGCGCGCCGGCTCCGCGAGCAGCCCGCGCCGCTCGTAGTAGCGGAGCGTCTCGATGTTCACTCCCGCACGTCTTGCAAGCTCGCCGATCCGCATGTCCAGGCCACTGTACGCCTGTACCAAGGTACGGATGTCAAGCGCCTGCAAGCTTTGTCTGTGCAGCTCGCCTTCAACATCGCTCTCGTCGTCTGGGTGCTGTCCGAGTGGAGCGTTCGCCTGCGCAGCCGTCTCAACCGCGCAGGCGCCCGGCTCGACCGGAACAGCACGCTGGTCGTGGTGGCCTGCACCTTCGCCGGGTTGATCGGCGCGATCACCATCGCGAGGAGGATGCACGCGGCGGCCCTCCCTGACGCTCGCTGGCTGCTCGTCGCCGGGCTCGTCCTGATGGGCGCCGGCATCGCGTTCCGGCAGTGGGCGGTCGCCGTGCTCGGCCGGTTCTTCACCGTCGACGTTCGGGTGCACCCGGGGCAGACCGTGGTCGAGCGAGGTCCCTACCGCTGGCTGCGGCACCCCTCGTATACGGGGCTGATCGCGACGTTCGTCGGGATCGGGCTCGCGCTCGACAACTGGGCGGCGCTGGCAGTGGTGGCGGTGGTGCCGACCGCCGGCCTCGTCTTCCGCATCCACTTCGAGGAGCGCGCGCTGCTCGACGGCCTGGGCGAGTCGTACCGCCGCTTCGCCGCGAGCCGCCCGCGCCTGTTCCCCGGGATTTGGTGACTTGACAGGGGAACATGTGTTCGTGTAGAACATACGTTCCCATGATCGCCTGCCTCGTCATCCCCTCGTTCGAGCTTCGCGCCTCGCTACGGGAGCGGCCGCGGTTGCTGCTCGAGCCTGCTGCGCTTGCCCCGGAGCCAGGAACCGAGGCGCTTGTGGGGTCGGTGACCGTGGCCGCGGAGGCGGCGGGAGTCCAGCCGGGGATGCGGCTGGGGGAGGCGCTCGCGATGTGCCCGTCGCTCCAGCTCGTCGACCCCGATCCCGCCGCGGGCGAGCAGGCGTGGGAGGAGATCGTGCGCCGGCTCGAGGACGCGGGCTTCGCGGTCGACTCGGTCGCGCCCGGCTGCGCGTACTTCGAGACGCGCGGGGTGGAGCGGCTCTACGGCGGGCTCGAGCCTGCGCTGAAGCGTGCACTGAAGGCTGCCGGCGCGGGCTGGGACGCGCGCGTGGGCGCGGCGTCGCGGCGCTTCGCGGCGCTGGCCGCGGCGAATGTCGCCCGCTCGGGCCAGGCGCTCGTCGTCTCGGACGAGCGGACGCGGGAGTTCCTCGCGCCGCTGCCAGTGAGCCTGTTGCCGATGGACGCGCGCAGGCGCGAGGAGCTGGAGGAGCTCGGGGTCAAGAGGCTCGGAGAGCTTGCCGGGCTGCCGGGCGGCGCCGTCGCCGAACGTCTGGGGCCGGATGGGCGGCGCGCCTGGAGCCTGGCGAGGGGCGGCTCGAAGCGGCGCGTCCGCGGGCGCAGGCCTGCGGCCGAGCTCTTCGAGGCGCTCGAGTTCCCGGAGGCGGTCGGGAACGAGCTGACGCTGCGCCGGTCGCTCGGCGTCCTGCTCGACCGGCTGCTGACCCGGCCGGAGCGCGGCGGGCGGGCCCTGCGCAAGGTCGCGCTTACAGGGCGCCTGGTCGGCGGCGGCTCGTGGCGGCGGACGGTGACGCTTCGCGATGCCACCGCCGATCCCGCCCGGCTGCGCGCCGCGCTCGCTCCGAAGCTCAACGACCTGCCGGCGCCGATCGTGATGCTGCGGCTCGAGGCGCTCGTGCTCGCGGAGTCGGTCGGCAACCAGCTCGAGCTCGTCCGGCCCGAGGGTGACGAGCTGCGGGCGCACCTCTCCGAGGGCCTGCGCCAGGTCCGCGCCGGAACCGGGTCGGGATCCGTCTGCACCGTCGTCGAGATCGCGCCGTGGTCACGCCTGCCCGAGCAGCGCGCGCTACTGGTTCCTCGCGACGACTGAGGCGTCGCTTGCGATGCCGTTCAAGAGTCGTGCTGGCTTTGCCAGTGCGACGTCTAAATCGTCGCTTGCGATGCCGTTCAAGAGTCGTGCTGGCTTTGCCAGTGCGACGTCTAAATCGTCGCTTGCGATGCCGACCATAAAAGCCGTGCCGGCGTCGCCCGTGCGGCGGATAAACGAGCCTCTTCCGGTGCGCGTCGATGCGCACGTGGACGGCTCGCCTCGGCGTGTGAACCGGGCGGAGGTCGCGCTGGTGCGGGAGGAGTGGCGCGTCGTCGACCGCTGGTGGACGGAGGAGCCGGTCAGTCGCCGCTACTTCGACGTCGTCCTCGCCGGGGGGGAGCACGCGGTCGTGTACCTCGACGAGGAGGTGGGCCGCTGGTTCAGCCAGCGCGGCGTGTGAAGCGGTTACGCCCGCAGGCGGTCGATGAACCCGCCGGGCGGGGCGTGCAGGTTGAGGAAGCGGATCGGCTCCGGCCCCGCGTGGCGGAAGCCGTGCACCGTTCCGGGCGGAGCGGCGACGAACGTCCCCGGGCCCGCAACCCGCGGCTCGTCTCCGACGCGGAACTCGACCTGCTCCTCGAGCACGTAGAAGGCGTCGACGTGGTCGGCGTGGGTGTGCGGGTCGACGCCCTCGAACTCGGGCTGGAAGGTCATGTCGATCGCGGTCACCTGCGGCAGGTCGCAGAGGACGTAGTGCCTGCTCGACTCGTGCTCGATCGTCTCGGCGTCGGCCGGCGAGCTGAACACCGCGTCGGCGAAGGGACAGCCGCCGTCGGGCGGAGGCTCGTGCTGCTCGAACACGCCGCTCTTGCCGCGAAGAAGCTCGCCGAACCCGACCGAGGGCGCGTGGAGGTTGAGGAAGACGGCGTCGGCGGAGCTGGAGTTGCGGAAGGTGTGAACCGTGTTCGGCGGCGCCGCGGCGAACATCCCGGGCGTCGCCGTCAGGATTCGCCGCTCGGCGCCGAGCATGAGCTCGAGCTCGCCCTCCAGGACGTAGAACGCGTCGGTGTGAAGGTGATGGACGTGCGGGTCCAGCCCGTCCTCGCCGGCGCCGTAGCGGAACCACGTCACGATCAGCTCGTCGAGCTCGGTCAGGATCCGGAGCGTCTTCTCCGGGCTGTCGGTCGTCGTCTCGCCCTCGCCGGGCGAACGATGGACGACCCCATGATCTCGCGCGTCCGGATGCACGATCTGCTACGCCTGGGCCGCTCCGGCCCGGCTGCGGCCGGCGGAGCCGGCCTCCACCGCGCCTGCGCTTCGCCACGTCCGCCGCTCACCGATGCTGCCAGCATCGCCGAGCGTCCGCCGCGGCGCCCCAGACGCACCAGCTCGCGCCCCGGAGCGGACGAGCTCATGGAATCGGCCATCTAGGAGCAGCGGCTGGTGGTCGTCGAGCTGCACGCGCATTCAGCCTATTCGTTCCTCGACGGCGCATCGCTGCCGGAGGAGCTCGCGGCGAGCGCGGCGGAGCTCGGTTACGGGGCGCTCGCGCTCACCGATCACGACGGCGTCTACGGCTCGCTCGAGTTCGCGCATGCGGCGAAGGCCTTCGGCGTGCGGCCGATCACCGGGGCCGAGGTGACGCTCACGGACGGCTCGCACGTGACGCTGCTCGTCGAGAGCGCTCGGGGCTACGCGAACCTCTGCCGGCTGCTGACGGCAGCGCACGCGGGGACGCGGCCGGCGGCGCAGCCGCCTGTCCACGTAAGCGGACGAGGGGAAGGGGTGCGGGGGAATTGGGAGGTTCCCCCGGCGACCCGGCACATTCCGCCGCTGCCGCCGTCCCTCGACGCTGCGCTGCTGGAAGAGCTGAACGACGGTCTCGTCTGCCTGTCGGGGTGTGCCCGCCACGGCCTCGCG
The DNA here is from genome assembly GCA_963719275.1 of uncultured Actinomycetes bacterium. Lineage (GTDB taxonomy): Bacteria > Actinomycetota > Thermoleophilia > Gaiellales > Gaiellaceae > AC-32. The sequence goes on from CAVRBT010000004.1 coordinate 291,210, forward strand.
CTGCGGAGCCCGAACGGCGCCGCCGCGCTCGCGCGCGCGTTCGGGCGCGAGCGCTTCTTCGTCGAGCTGCAGCGCCCGTATGAACGCGGCGATTCGCAGCGGCTTGCGGCGCTGCGCGACCTCGCCGAGACGCTGGGGGTCGACACGGTCGCGACCGGTGACGTCCATGCGCATCACCCTCGCCGGGCGTCGCTGCAGGATGCACTGGTCGCGATCCGCTGCCGCACATCGCTCGACGGTTGCGAGGCGGAGCGGCGGGGCAACCGCGAGAGCGTGCTCGTCTCCCCGGTCGAGCTGGAGGAGCGCTTCCCGCTCGACCGCGACGCGGTGCGGCGCACCGGCGAGCTCGCGAAGCGGCTCGAGTTCGACCTGACCGAGGATCTCGGCTACCGCTACCCGGACTTCTCGGACACCGGCGAGCCGGCGATCAGGCAGCTTGCGGGCGTCTGCGACCGGGCGTTCGCCGAGCGCTACGGCACGCTACGCGTTCCAGGATCACGTTCACGACTCCGGACCCTGGCTCGTGAACGTCTTGACGAGGAGCTCGAGCTGATCGACGAGCTCGGGCTCGCGGGGTTCTTCCTGCTGCACTGGGAAGTGCTCGAGCTGGCGCGCGAGTGCGCGGTCGAGGTGCGCGGTGGCTCGATCGCGCGCAACGTCCTGCCGCCGGGCCGCGGGCGCGGCAGCTCGGTGGGCTCGATCGTCTGTTACCTGACCGGCCTCTCGCACGTCGACCCGGTGCACGCAGGGCTCTCACTCGGTCGCTTCCTCAACCGGGAGATGGCCTCCGTGCCGGACATCGATCTCGACTTCCCGCGCGACATCCGCGAGAAGCTGATCGTCGCCGTCTGCGAGCGCTACGGCCACGAGCACTCGGCGCTCGTCGCGAGCTTCTCGACCTACCACGCACGCGGCGCGATCCGTGACCTTGGGAAGGCGCTCGGCCTGCCGTTCGGCGAGCTCGAGCGCCTCGCCCGCCTCACGGACGGCAATCCCTACCGCGTCGGCGAGGAGATCGCGAAGCTCCCGGATGCGGACACGAAGCTCGCGTCGCCGCGCTGGCGCGCCTTCGTCGAGCTCTGCGGCGAGATCGGCGGTCTGCCACGGCACGTCTCGCAGCACCCCGGCGGGATGGTGATCTCGACGCGGCCGCTCGTCGAGCTCGTGCCCGTGCAGCCTGCGGCGATGGCCGGGCGGCAGCTCTGTCAGTGGGACAAGGACTCGTGCGCGGACGCTGGATTCCTGAAGATCGACCTGCTCGGGCTCGGGATGCTCTCGGCGGTCGAGGACTGCGTCGAGCAGGTCGCGCGGGTTCACGGAAAGACGGTGGACCTCTCGCGCGTCCCGCTCGAAGACCCCGACGTGTACCGCGAGATCCAGGCGGCGGACACGATCGGCGTCTTCCAGATCGAGAGCCGAGCCCAGATGCAGTCGCTGCTCCAGACGCGACCGGAGAACCTCGACGACCTGACGATCCAGGTCGCGCTCGTGCGACCGGGGCCGATCCAGGGCGGCGCGGTCCACCCGTACATCGCGAACCGGCAGCAGCTGCGCGAAGACCCGGATTTCGTGCCCCCCGTCGACCATCCGCTGCTGGAGGAGCCGCTGCGCGAGACGCTCGGGGTGATCGTCTTCCAGGACCAGGTGCTCGAGGTGGCGACGGCGCTCGCCGGCTTCTCGATCGGCGAGGCGGAAGGGCTGCGCCGGGCCATGAGCCGCAAGCGTTCGCTGGAGGCGATCGAGGCGTTCCGCGGCCGGTTCGTCGAGGGCGGAGTCGCGAAAGGGGTCGGGGCGGAGGTCGCGGACGCGGTCTTCGACAAGCTCGTCGGGTTCTCGGGCTTCGGCTTCCCGAAATCGCACGCGGCGGCGTTCGGGCTGCTCGCGTACCAGTCGGCGTGGCTGCGGCACCACTATCCAGCCGAGTTCCTCTGCGCGCTGCTGAACGCGCAGCCGATGGGCTTCTACCCGCCGTCCTCGCTGGTGCGCGACGCGCAACGGCGCGGAGTGGAGGTGCGGCCGCCGGACGTGAACCGTAGCGCGGCGGAGTGCGCGCTCGAGGGCGAGGCCGTGCGCGTCGGGCTGTCGTACGTTCGCTCGCTGGGGGAGGAGGAGGCGAAGGCGGTCGCGGCGGAGCGGGAGCGGGGCGGGCCGTTCCGCGGGGTGCGGGAGCTGGCGCAGCGGACCGGGCTCGACCGCGCGCGGCTGGAGGCGCTCGTCGCGTCAGGGGCGTGCGACGGGCTCGGCCGCGGCGGACGTCGACGTGCGCTGCTGTGGGAGCTCGGCTTCGCACCGCGTGCGCAGACGGTGCCGGGGAGCGGGGGCGAGGAGAGTCAGCTCGCGCTGCCGCTCGACCCGACGGCGGAGACGCCCGTCCTGCGGGAGCAGACGCCGTGGGAGCGGATGCTCGCCGACTACCGCACGACGAGCCTCTCGGTCGGGGTACACCCATTGGCGCTGCTGCGGCCGCACTTGCCGGAGCGGACGCTGTCGAGCCGCGAGCTGGCGGAGGCGCCGGCGGGCGGGTTCGTCGCGGTTGCCGGGATGGCGGTGGCGCGGCAGCGGCCGGCGACGGCAAACGGGGTCGTGTTCATGCTGCTCGAGGACGAGTTCGGCCAGATGAACCTGGTTGTGCCGCCGGCCGTGTACGACCGGTTTCGACCGCTGGTCCGAGGCGAGCCGCTGCTGCTGGCGCGCGGCCGCTTCGAGCACGTCGGCCGCAACCAGAACGTGCTGGTCCAGGAGCTGGAGTCCCTCGGCCCGTTGGCGCGGCGTTGCGCCGACGAGGCCGATGTCTTCGGCTCGCTCCCGGCCGCCCATCATTTCGGCCATCGCTGACCAGCCGCCGTCCGGCCGCGAAAGCCATACCCCCACCCGAGGGTGGGGCCGCAACCCACCTCCCTCGCGGTCGACGGTACTCGTGTTCTGCGCACGCGTGTGTGCCGCGTTTGTGCCGGATGCGTGCCGATTCGTCCTCAGCTGCCGTTTGCCGCGGCCGTGGCGATGGGCACAATCCGCTCCCGATGGAGCGAGTCGACGGCTACGCCCCGATCCGCGACTACGCGCTCGTGGGCGACGGCCGCACCGGCGCGCTGATCGCCCGCGACGGCTCCGTCGACTGGCTCTGCCTGCCGAACGTGGATTCACCCTCGGTCTTCGCACGCATCCTCGACACCGGCCGCGGCGGCTCCTTCCGCCTCGAGCCAACGGCCCGCTTCGAAGCCGAGCGCCGCTACCAGCGCAACTCGAATGTCCTCGAGACGACCTTCACAACCGGCCAGGGCCGCGTTCGCGTAACCGATGCGATGACGCTCACCGACATCCAGCGGATCTCGCCGATGCGGGAGCTGGTGCGCAAGGTGGAGGCGCTCTCCGGCACCGTCCCGCTGCGCTGGATGCTCGAGCCGCGCTTCGGCTACGGCCGCGCCGAGACGCGGATCGAGCGCCGTGCCGGCCGCTGGTTCGCCCACTCCGGCGGCGACGCGCTCGTGCTCGGCCTCTGTGACGCCGGCGAGGGCGAGCTCCGCGACGGCGCGATCTCGGGACAGCTCGCGCTCACGGAGGGCTCCAGCGCGATCCTCTCCCTCGCCGCAGCCAGCCGCGAGCCGGCAGTCATCCCGGGTCGGGAGGACTCCGAGCGGCGCCTCGCCCGCACCGAGCGGTTCTGGCCGCAGTGGGCCGGCCGCGTCGAGTACGACGGGCCCTGGCGCGATGCCGTCGTACGCAGCGCCCTCGTCCTCAAGCTCCTCACCTTCTCCCCGTCGGGAGCGATCGTCGCCGCGCCGACGACCTCGCTGCCGGAGTGGATCGGGGGCGAGCGCAACTGGGACTACCGCTTCACCTGGCTGCGCGACGCGAGCTGGACACTCGACGCGATGCTGCACCTCGGGTTCCACGAGGAGGCTCACGCGTTCTTCTGGTGGCTGATGCACGCCTCGCGCCTGACCCAGCCGCGCCTGCAGATCCTCTACCGCGTCGACGGCTCGACCGAGACGGCGGAGCGCGAGCTCTCCGAGCTCTCCGGCTACCGCAGCTCGGCGCCGGTGCGCATCGGCAACGGCGCCCGCGCGCAGGTGCAGCTCGACCTCTACGGCGCGGTGCTCGAGGCGATCTGGCTCTACGCGAGGAAAGTCGGCCACCTCGACGGCGACACCGGCAAGGAGGTCGCGCGCATGGCCGACTACGTCGCGCGGCACTGGCGCGACCGCGACAACGGCATCTGGGAGGTGCGCGACGACCGCACGCACTACACGCAGTCGAAGGCGCTCTGCTGGGTCGGCCTCGACCGCGCCTGCATGCTCGCCGACGAAGGCATGATCCCGAACCGCAGCAAGCGGTGGCGCGCCGAGGCAGACGAGCTGCAGGAGTTCGTCGACGGCGAGGGCTGGGACGAGGAACGCAGCAGCTACGTCCGCGCTCCCGACCTGCGCGAGCTCGACGCGAGCCTGCTCACGCTCGCCCTCCTGGGCTACCACGACCCGCGCAGCGAGCGGATCCAGGGCACGGTCGCCGCGATCGAGCGGGAGCTGCGCGAGGGGCCGTACGTCTACCGCTACCGGGGCGAGGACGGGCTCGAGGGCGAGGAGGGCGCCTTCCTCACGTGCTCGTTCTGGCTCGTCGACGCGTATGCGCGCGTCGGCCGCCTGGACGATGCGAACGCCCTGATGGAGCAGCTCGTCGGACTCGCGAACGACGTCGGCCTCTACGGCGAGGAGATCGATCCGCACAGCGGGGAGTTCCTCGGCAACTTCCCGCAGGGGCTGACGCATCTCGCGCTTGTGAACGCGGGGGTGTCGATCGCCGACGCGGAGCTCCGGAGGGACGCGGCGTGACCGTCTGGGGCGCGCTCGCCGGCGGCGCCGTGGGGACGATTGTGCTGACCAGCGGCCTGCGCCTCGCCCAGGAGATGGGCTGGACCCGCATGGACATCCCGTTGCTGCTCGGGACGGTCTTCACCGACCGGCGCGGCCCCGCGAGCGTGATCGGCTACGTCGTCCACTTCTGCAACGGCCTGGTCTTCGCGCTGGCGTACTACGCGGTGTTCCGTGCGGTGGGGCACGCGGGCTGGCTGTTCGGTGCAGCACTGGGAGTCGTCCACGCAGGCCTCGCGGGCGGAGCGCTGATGACCGTCCTGCTCCCGGCCGTGCACCCCCGCATGGGCACACCCTGGTCGGACGCCGAGGAGACGCCACTGCTCGAGGCGCCGGGGTTCCTGCTGATGAACTACGGCCGCCGGACGGTGATCTGGACGCTGATCGCCCACGTCGTCTACGGAGCGATCGTGGGCGGGTTCGCCGCCCAGCTGGGTTAGCGGTTCTCGATCTCGAGGCCGAAACGTGGAAGCCGCTTCGTCACCGCGCGGTTGAACTCGTCCTCGTACTCCTCCGCCGAGGCTTCGTCGAGCGTCGACGCGAAGTTGTCGCGCAGGTCGGCCAGGATCTCGGTGCCGGTCTCGACGAGGTCCTGGTAGTCGCCGAAGCGCTCCTCGGCCACGTCGCGCTCGGCGCGGTCGTACGCGCGCTCGGCCGCGTCGCAGGCGTCGAGCAGCTCGAGGCTCTCGCGGACGAAGAGATCGAGTTGCCGCGAGATCACATCCGCGAAGCGGCGCCTCTTCAGCACCCTCCTAGACTAGTCCGCCCTGTGAGCCTCCTTGTCCGCACCTGGAACCTCTTTCACGGCAACACGAGCCCGCCGGAGCGCGCGGGCCATCTGGAGGAGATGGTGCACCTCGCCACCGAGGACGAGCCCGACGTGCTCTGCCTGCAGGAGGTGCCGGCGTGGGCGCTGCGCCACCTTGCCGACTGGAGCGGGATGCAGTCGTTCGGCGCCGTCGCGGCGCGGCCGCGGCTCGGGAGCGCCGAGCTCGGCCACATGATCACCGAACTGAACTACGGGCTCTTCCGCTCGGCCTTCACAGGGCAGGCCAACGCGATTCTCGTGCGCCCCAAGCTGCGCGTGCTCGAGACGGACTCGATCGTGCTCAACCCGCCGGCCGTTCGGCGACGGGTCGGCCGCGAGCTGCGCCTCGACCGGAGCAGGAGCCTGCGCTGGGCGAAGGAGCGTCGTGTCTGCCACGCCGTGCGTGCCGAGGAGCTGACGGTGGCGAACCTGCACGGGTCCGCCGTGCACGACTGGCGCGTTGCCGACGCCGAGCTGCTGCGGGCCGCGACGTTCGCGGACGCCTTCGCGGAGCCAGACGACGTGCTCGTGCTCGCGGGCGACTTCAACGTGATTCGCGAGCGTTCGTCGACCCTGACCGCGCTCGTCGGGTGGGGCTTCACGAAGCCGATCGCGTGGATCGACCAGGTGCTCGTGCGCGGCGCGACGTCCGGCCACGCGCACCGCTGGCCCGACGAGCGGCGCCGCGCTCACGGCAAGCTCCTGTCCGACCATGCGCCGGTGGAGGTGACGATCGAATGACGTTCGAAGAGGCCAGGGCGCAATTCCCCGTGTTCGAGCGCCTGGCGTACCTGAACGCGGGCACGAACGGTCCGCTTTCCAGTGCGACTGGCGTGGCGATGCTCAGGCAGGAGCGTTCGGACGTCGACAGCGGCCGGGGTGGACCGGCCTACTTCGAGCGGGCGCTCGAGCTCCGCGACCGGGTGCGCGCGAAGCTCGCCGCGGCCGTGGGCGTGCCCGCCGAGTTGCTCTCGCTCTCGACCTCGACCACGAACGGCTGCAACATCGTCCTCGCCGGCCTCGGGCTTGGGCCGGAGGACGAGGTGCTGACCACCGACGGCGAGCACTTCGGCCTCCTCGGCGCGCTCGCCGCATCACGCGCCCAGGTGCGCGTTGCAAACGTGCGTGAGCTGCCGCACGAGGCGTCGCTTGGCGTGTTGCTCGACGCCGTCACACCACGTACCCGCCTGCTCGCCCTCTCCCACGTGTGCTGGGTGACCGGCAACCGTTTCCCGGTCGAGGAGCTCAGGCGCGAGAGCGGCCTGCCGGTGCTCGTCGACGGCGCACAGTCGGTCGGCGCGATCCCGGTCGACGCCACGGCTGTCGACTACTACGCGTTCTCGTGCCAGAAATGGCTCTGCGGGCCTGACGCAACGGGTGGCCTCGTCGTCACCGACCCGGACGCGCTGCCGGTCACGGCGCCGAGCTACCTCTCGCAGCAGGGCTACGAGCCGACCGGCGCCTTTACGCCGCGCGACGGCGCGGCGCGCTTCGACTCGAACTGGACGCCTGTGCCCTCGCTCGCCGGGCTCGACACGGCGCTCGACCTCGCGCCCGAGTGGCGCTTCGAGCGGGCAGCTCAGGCCGCCCACCGCTGTCGCGAGCTGCTGGCCGGGCGTTTCGACATCGTGACGCACCCCGGCCAGGGCACGCTGGTGACGTTCCGGGTGGAGGGCGACACGGCCGAGCTCGTACGCCGGGTCTTTGACGAGGGTGTCGTGGTCCGCGACATCCCCGGGCTAGGCTGGATCCGCGTCTCGTGCGGCTGGTGGACGAGCGACGAGGACCTCGAGCGCCTCGTCGCGGCGCTCTAGCTCGTGCGCAGACCGAGCTCGGCCGAGATCGGACGCATCGCCCCGACGACGAACCGGATGTGGTCGTCGAGGTCGACGCCGAGCTCCTCGGCGCCCTGGTAGACGTCCTGCCGGTTGACCCCGGCGGCGAACGACGGCTGCTTCAGCTTCTTCTTCACGGACTTCGGCTCGAGGGTCTGGATCCCGTCGGGCCGCACGAGGCCGCAGGCGTGCACGAAGCCGGCGAGCTCGTCGCAGGCGAACAGCGTCTTCTTGAGCGGCGTGTCGCGCGGCAGCTCCAGGTGGGACGCGTGGGAGAGGACACCGTCGACGATCTCGTCCGGCCAGCCCTCCTCGCGCAGGATCGGCGCGCCGTCCTGGGGGTGCTTGTCGAGCGTCGGGTGCATCTCGTAGTCGAAGTCGTGCAGCAGCGCTGTCGCCCGCCAGAGCTCCTCGTCCTCGCCGAACTTCTGCGCGTAGGCGCCGACGGCGGCCTCCACGGCGAGCGCGTGGCGCAGCAGCGCCTCGCTCTTCGTGTAGCGGTTCAGCGTCTCCCAGGCGGCGTCGCGGGTCGGTTCCACGGAAGGGCCTAGGCGTCGCTTGCGATGCCTAGTGTCAGGATGGGCGGCTCAGCCGCGCATCCGTCTGCGCCGCTCAACCTAATCGGTTGCCGGTAGCCACCCACGCTGCCGTACGATAGCCCCTCGGCATGGCCCAGACTGCCGTCACAGACGTGCTCTCGGAGTCCTTCGTGATCCACGGCGGACAGCGCCTCAGCGGACGGATCAGAGCCGCCGGCAACAAAAACGCAGCGCTGCCGAACCTCGCCGCGTGCCTGCTCACGAGTGAGCCCGTGGTGCTGCACAACGTGCCGCGGATCCGCGACGTCGAGACGATGATGGCGCTGATCGCGGGCCTTGGAGCCGAGGCGGAGTGGGTCGGCGAGAACGAGGTGCGCGTCCACGCGGCAGACGTCTCGTCGTACGAGCTCGACGCCGAGCTGTCGAGTCGCATCCGCGCGTCGTTCCTGCTGGCCGGCCCGCTGCTTGCGCGGCTCGGCCGGGCGAGCGTGCCGCCACCGGGCGGCGACGTGATCGGGCGGCGGCGTCTCGACCCACACATCCATGCTTTCGCCGAGCTGGGCGCGGAGATCGACATCGGCGCGCGCTTCGAGCTGCGCACCGACGGCCTCCGCGGCCGGCACATCTTCCTCGACGAGGCGAGCGTGATGGCCACCGAGAACGCGGTCATGGCGGCCGCGCTCACCCCGGGCGAGACGGTCATCGGCAACGCCGCCTGCGAGCCGCACATCCAGGATCTCTGCCGCTTCCTGGTGTCGCTCGGCGCGCGGATCGAGGGGATCGAGTCGAACGTTCTGCGCATCCACGGAGTCGAGCGCCTCGGCGGAGGCGAGTGGCGGATCTGCCCCGAGCACATCGAGGTCGGGAGCTTCATCGGCCTCGCGGCCGTCACCGGCGGCGACATCACCATCGACGACGCGGAGCCGAAGGACCTCGGCGCGATCCTGCCGACGCTGGAGCGGCTCGGCGTCCACGTCGAGGTCGACGGCAGGACGCTGCGGGTGCCGCCCGACCAGGAGCTCGTGGTCCGCGACGACCTCGGCGGCCAGATCCCGAAGGTGGAGGACGGGCCGTGGCCTGCGTTCCCGGCCGATCTGACGTCGATCGCGGTGACCATCGCCACGCAGGCGCGGGGGACGGTGTTGATCTTCGAGAAGATGTTCGAGAGCCGCCTCTTCTTCGTCGACAAGCTCGTCTCGATGGGCGCGAGGATCATCCTCTGCGATCCGCACCGCGCGGTCGTCACCGGGCCCGCGAGGCTCTACGCGCAGCAGATGTCGAGCCCCGACATCCGCGCTGGGATGGCGATGCTGCTTGCCGCGCTGTGCGCCGACGGAACCTCGACGATCGGGAACATCGGCGAGATCGACCGCGGCTACGAGCGCATCGACGAGCGGCTGCGCTCGATCGGCGCCCACATCGAGCGCGTAGAGGGCTGATGGCGCCAAATCTCGGCCGGGCCGACGAGGCGGGGAGGCTGCACGCGCGGGTCGACGTCGCCGGGAGCGGCGAAGCGAGCGTCGCCACCGGCGTCCCGGTGCTCGACCACCTGCTGTCGCTGCTCGCGCAGTACGCGTCGTTCGACCTCGCGCTCGAGGTCGCGCCCGGAGACGCTGAGGCCGAGGTCGAGGCCGCGGGGCGGGCGCTCGGGCAGGCGCTCGCGGGCGCGCTCGACGTCGAGGGGTTCAGACGGCACGGCTCGGCGGTCGTGCCCGCCGACGAGGCGCTGGCGCACGTCGTCCTGGAGGTCTCCGGCCGGCCGCTCGTGATCTCGAACGTCGACCTCAGCGACGCCCGCGTGGCGGGCATGGGGCGCGACATCGTCGCGACCTTCCTGCACGAGCTCGCCGAGGGCGCCGGGCTGACGCTGCACGTTCGCCTGATCGAAGGGTCGGAGCCGGACCACGTGCTCGAGGCGATCTTCAAGGCGCTGGGCGTCGCCCTTGCGCAAAGCTGCCGCAAGCGGCGAAGGGAGGAGTGATGGCCGACAAGTCCGTCGTCCGGACAGAGGAGGCGCCCGCGCCGTTCCAGGGCGCGCCCTACTCGCAGGCGATCAGCGCAGGGGGGCTCGTGTTCGTCTCGGGGCAGCTGTCGCTGCGGCCCGACCACGCGGAGATCGTCGGCGACACGATCGCGGAGCAGACCGAGCAGGTCTTCGCCAACCTGCGGGCGATCCTCGAGGCCGCCGGGAGCAGTCTCGACCGGCTGGTGAAGACGACGGTCTACCTCGCCGACCTGGGCGACTTCGCCGGGATGAACGAGGTCTACGCGCGCCACGTCGGCGACGCGCCGCCGGCGCGCGCGACGATCGAAGTCGCGGCGCTGCCCTCCGGCGCGAAGGTCGAGATCGAGGCGATCGCAACGGTCTGAGCAGGAGGCGGTGGCGGCCGTGGCGGCAATCAGGTGCGTCGCCGCCGCGGCCGCTTGCGGCTCAACAGACCTGGCCGTCGCTAGGGACGATCCTCAGAGGGGTCGCTCAGGCGTTGCAACCTCCAGAACGGGATCGTCTTGACCTTACCGGTCTGCGGGTCGCGAACCCAGAACCTGTGACCACACATCCCGTACCCCCTTCCAGGCAAAACCACCACGGTCTGCGGGCAGGCGATCAGAGCGCGAGCCGGTCGCGCACGCACTCGCTGTCCGACGGCGCTTGCCGGGGCTGAGAGCGCAGCGATGAGGGCTCCGATGGTGACGAGCTTGTACATGGTTCGCCTCCTTTCACTCCGCTTCTAGGTCGGCCCGATCGAGGTATCGCGGGCAGAGATGCGAGGCTCCGGCTCCTCGGTGTTGCGGTAGCGCGCCGCGCGGCGCAGGAGCTCGCTGATGCCGCTCCGACCGGCGTAACCGGCCTCGTTCGCCGTGAGAGGGCGGCTGCGGCGCATGTCGTCTGCCAGCCGTTCTGCGTGCTCGCGCGCAAACAGGCGCCTTGCCTCGTTGTCGTAGTTGAGCATCGTTCTCCCTCCTTTTTCTTTTGGTTGCGACCGCCGTGATCGTTCGCTGAGGCGATTGAGCGGTGCTTGAATTGGGCTTGAACGACGCTTGACACCTGAGTTGAGGTGGCTGGAATGACCGCGCCGGAAGGCAAGAGAGAGTTCCGGATCCTCGGTCCCTTCGAGGCGCGCGAGAACGGGCGGGCGCTCGCGATCGGCGCGGGCAAGCAGCGGGCGCTGCTCGCCCTCCTTCTCCTCGACGCCGGGGACGTCGTCTCCACCGACCGCCTCATCGACGCGCTCTGGGGAGAGCGCCCGCCGGCGAGCGCGCTCAACAGCGTCCACATCTACGTCTCGCAGCTCCGCAAGGTGCTCGGCGAGGGGTGTCTGATCACGAGCGGACACGGCTATCTGCTCGAGCTCGAACCCGAGCAGGTCGACCTCGGCCGCTTCGAGCGCCTGCTTGGCGAGGGCCGAGAGTTGCTCGCGAGGGGTGAGGCGAAGAGCGCGAGCGAGGTATTGCGGGAGGGCCTCGCGCTTTGGCGGGGCCCACCGCTTGCGGACCTTGCCTCGGAACCGTTCGTCCAGGGGGAGATCGCCCGCCTCGAGGAGCTTCGCCTGGCGGCCCTCGAGGAGCGGATCGAGGCCGACCTTGCCCTCGGCCGCCATGGTGAGCTTGTCCCCGAGCTCGAGGCGCTCGTGCGCGTAAACCCGCTGCGCGAAGGTCTACGGGCCCAGCTGATGCTCGCCCTCTACCGCTCCGGCCGCCAGGCAGAGGCGCTGGAGACCTATCGGCAGGCCCGGGTGACGCTTGTGCAGGAGGTCGGCCTCGAGCCCGGCCGCAGGCTGCAGGAACTCGAGCGCGCGATCCTCAGCCAGGACCCGACGCTTGATCTGCCTTCACCCGCGGCCGAGGCCAGGCTGGCGCTCCCACGCGGGCGTCGCAAACGCGTTCTGCTCGTCTCCGCCGTCGTGCTCGTGATCGCGGCGGCGATCGCGGGCACCTTGGCCGCGATCACGGGAGGCTCGGGGCTCTCGTCCATCGGGCCGACGTCGCTCGGGGTGATCGACCCGAGGACGAACAAGCTCGTCGACGAGATTCAGCTCGGCTTCAAGTCGTCGCTGATCGCGGCCGGCGAGGGTCACGTCTGGGTTGCGGACCCGGGCGGAAGTACGCTCGTCAAGATCGATCCGCGGACGCACGACGTCGACCGCTTCGGTGTGCAGGCGGAGGGGGTCCCGATCGGGCTCACCGTCGGCCACGGCGCCGTCTGGCTCTCGGTGCTGCGCGGAGCGGACAAGTTCGTGCTCGAGCTGGACCTCCAGTACGGCACGCTCAGCGCCAAGGAGATCCCCGTCGGAGGAGGCCTGACGCGCAGTGCCGACGCGATCTGGGCAACTGACGACGACAGCGGCAGCCTGTGGCGGATCGACCCGCGGAACGGGCAGTACTCGAGGCTCGCGGAGGGACTGAGCGCCTCCTCGACTGCGATCACTCCTGAGGCGGTCTGGGTCGCTGGCCTCTCGGGCCTGACGAAGATCGACGCTGTCACCGGGGTCGAACTCAACGAGCGCGAACCTGCGCCGCCGGGTGAGGTCGGCTCCGTCGCGGCGGGCCTCGGCGCCGTCTGGTTCACGTCGAGCGCTGCGAGGAGGCTCTGGCGGATCGATCCACGGTCCGTCGAGACGACACAGACGTTCCCCGTCGGCAAGGGCCCGAGCGCCGTCGCGGTAGGGGAGGGTGCGGTGTGGGTGGCGAACAGCGGCGACGGCTCGGTGACGCGGGTCGATCGGCAAAGGAAGGTCGAGACGATCCGGACCGGGTCCACGCCTGCTGGAGTTGTGGCCGCGTACGGGAACGTCTGGGTCACGTCCGGCGAGCCGCGTTCCTGAGGCTCGCCGTCGCGATGTTCACCAGTGGGCGGAAAGGCTTACAATCGGCCTGAAGTGGCCGGCCGTGTCTGGCTGTCGTCCATGGGCGTCGCAGCGGGGATCGCCGCGCTAGGCGGCGCCGGGACCGCGGGAACTGCGAGAGACGCACCCGACGGGATGCACACGGCAGCCGCCGCGCGCGGCGGCACCCTGAGGATCGGCCTGCCGTATGACTACCGGCTCGACCCCGCGGTCATCGCCGGCCCAGACGTCGGGCAGATCGAAAACGCCACGTGCGCGAACTTGTACAACTATCGCGACCTGCCGGCGCCGGCGGGCTTGTTCGCCGTCCCCGAGGTGGCGAAGGCGCCGCCGAAGGTCTCGAAGGACGGGAAGACGGAGACGATCGTGCTCAAGCGCACGTACCGGTTCCACACCGGGCAGCGCATCACAGCCGCGAGCTTCGTCGCCGCCTTCAACCGCGACGCGAAAATGGGGTCTGACGCGGCGAACTACCTGCACGAGTTCGTTGGCGCAGACGCGGTCATCGCCGGACAAGCCCACTCGATCAGCGGAGTGAAGGCGCTCGGTCCCTACAAGCTCCGAATCCGGACGACGCGGCCGCTCCCCGATCTCGTTTTCCGCCTTACGCTCTTCTGCCCGATCGCCCCGAGCACGCCACCGCGCGAGATCGACCTCCCGCTCGGCTCTGGGCCGTACTACGTCGCCTCCCACGTGCCGAACCGCCAGATCATCTTCCAGCGGAACCCCTTCTACCGCGGTGGAAGACGGGCGCACGTCAACAAGATCGTGTGGAGGATCGGCCTCGCTGGAGAGGCCTGTAAGGCCGCTGTCGATCGGAACGAGGTCGATTACTGCGGGAGAAACGGGGTTCCGGCCGCAGACTACGCCGATCTCGCGCGGACGTACGGAATCAGGAAAGGCGGCCCCGGCCGGTTCTTCTCCAACCCTGAGGTGCGCACGGACTACTACGCCTTTAACCACGACCGGCCCGCCTTCAGGGGGCCCGGGCAGATTCCGCTCAAGAAGGCAATCAATTTGGTGCTCGACCGGCACGCCCTCGTCCGCGCCGGGGGCTTTCCCGTGGGCAAACCAACGGATCAGATCCTGCCCCGGGCGATCGGTCGCGCCGCGACGATCTACCCTACAGGGGGCAGCGTGAGGAGGGCGCAGGCGCTGGTCAAGAAGGCGCGGCTGAGACCCGCCAAGCTCGTGCTCTACGCCTTCAACCTGCCCGTGCCCATGGCCGATGCGCGGATCTTCAGATCCAACCTGAAGCGGATCGGAATCGACGTCGATGTGAGGTACTTCTCGCCCACCGAGCTCTACGACAGGATCACGACCCGTGGAGAACCGTACGACGTTGCCAGCGCCGGCTGGATCGCCGACTTCCCCGACGGCATCAGTTTCTTCAGAACGCTCGACGGCCGGAACATTCGCGACGAGGGCAACTCGAACTTCGCCTATTTCAATCGAGCACGGTACAACCGCCGCATAGCCGCCATCGATGGCCTCCGCGGACTCCCGCGTCGCAAGGCCTGGGCTGATCTCGATGTCGAGCTGATGCGCAACGATCCGCCGTGGGCGCCGATCACGAACTTCGTTCGCCGCGACTTCGTATCGAAGAGCTTCGGCTGTTACGTCTTCCAGCCGGCGCTCAGCCGCGTCGACCTCGTCGCGGCCTGCAAGAAGTAGCGGAGCCCAAAGAGCACTAGTCGCAAGAAGGCCCGGAGCCGACTCCCGCATCGGCCGAAGGCACAATGGGCCGCATGAGGGCCGAGACGGTCATCGCGACCCACGGCAACACCGACTTCGACGCGTTCGCGGCGATGCTCGCTGCGCGGCGGCTCTACCCGGACGCCGTCGTCTGCCTCTCCGGCTCGCTCAACCGCAACGTGCGCGAGTTCTACCGCCTGCACGCGGACGAGCTCGGCCTCGTCGAGGCGGCCCGGCTGGAGACGGACGCGATCCGCCGGCTGATCGTCGTCGAGACGACCCATGCAAGCCGGCTCGGCGAGCTGGAAGGCATAGCGCTGGACCCGAACGTCGAGGCGATCGTCTTCGACCACCACGGCGACGAGCCGCCGGAGTGGGCGGGGGAGGAACACACGATCCTCTCCGCGGACGGCGCTTTGACGACGACGCTCGTCGGCGTGCTCGCCGAGCGCGAGGTCGCGGTCACGCCGCTGGAGGCGACGGCATTCGCGCTCGGCATCCACGAGGACACGGGCTCCCTCACGTACCCGAGCGCGACGCAGCGCGACGCCGAGGCGCTCGCCTGGTGCCTGCGCCACGGGGCGCGGCAGGAACTGCTCGCGCAATTCCTCCACTCGCCGCTGACCGAGGACGAGCGCGAGCTGCTCGGCGCGCTGCTCGACGCGCTCGAGCCGCACGAGGTCGCCGGGGTCGAGGTGCTCGTGGGCGCCGTCGAGTGGCCGCGGTACGTCGACGGCGTCTCGAACCTCGCGCACAAGGTGGTCGACCTGACCGACACGAAGGCGCTCGCGCTGCTGGTCGAGATGGACGAGCGCGTCTTCTGCGTCACGCGCAGCCGCACACCCGAGCTCGACGCCTCGCGGCTTGCGCGCGTGCTCGGCGGCGGCGGGCACCCCGAGGCGGCTTCCGCCATCTTCAGGGGCCGGCTCGAGGCCGCGAAGGAGCGGCTGCTCGCGGGCCTTGAGAGCGCCGTGCGGGAGCTTCCGACCGCGGCGGAGGTCATGTCGAGCCCGCCGAGGACGGTCTCGCCCGACGACACGGTTGCTAGCGCCCTGGTGACTTGCCAGCGCTACGGCCAGAGCGGGATCCTCGTCGCCACGGACGGTCGTCTCGACGGCGTCGTCGGCCGCGAGGACCTCGACCGCGCGGTGTCGCACGGCCTCTCGCACGCGCCGGTGAAGGGGATCATGAGCGGCCGCGCCGCGACCTGCGACGAGGAGACCCCTCTCGGCGAGCTCCAGCGTCTCCTCGCAGCCGGCGGCGACCGCGTCGCCGTTCTGCGCGACGAGCGCGTGGTCGGCGTCGTGACGCGCAGCGACGTCCTCCGTGCGCTGGGCCAGCAGGCTGAGGGGGAGCGCGCCCCCGGCCCGCTGCTCACGGACGAGCTGGGGCGGCTCGCGCGGCTGCAACCGGTCTTCGACGCGGTCGCCGCAGTGTCGGAGCCGTTCGAGGGCGTCTACCTCGTCGGCGGCACCGTGCGCGACATCCTGCTCGGCGAACAGAGCTTCGACGTGGATATCGCAGTCGAGGGGGACGCCATCGCGCTCGCGCAAGCGCTCGCGGACGTGCTCGGCGGACGCGTCCGCCCCCACGAGAAGTTCGGCACCGCGGTCGTGCTCTACGGCGAGGAGGGCCGCGTCGACGTGGTCACGGCTCGCACCGAGTTCTACGACGCCCCGGCGGCGCTGCCGACGGTCGAGCACGCCTCGGTCCGCGAGGACCTCTTCCGCCGCGACTTCACGATCAACGCGATGGCGGTCTCGCTGAAGGGGGAAGACCTCGGCCGGCTCGTCGACCCCTTCGGCGGCCGGCGCGACCTCGAAGCGCGGCGGATCCGCGTCTTGCACAACCTCTCGTTCATCGACGATCCGACCCGCATTTTCCGCGGGATCCGCTACGAGAACCGCTACGGCTTCCGGATGGACGAGCACACGCTGCGCCTCGCGCGCGGGACGATCGAGATGGGGCTCGTCGGCGATCTCTCCTCGGCGCGGCTGCGCGATGAGCTTGTCGCGTTGCTGGAGGAGGGCGAGGTGGAGCACTCGATTCTGCGGCTCGCCGAGCTCGGTGCGGACAAGGCGATCCACCCGCACCTGGTGGCCGACGAGGAGGCGGTCGAGCTGTTCGCGCGGCTGCGGGAACTGCGCGACCGCTACGGCCTCGCGGTGCCGTCGTGGCGGCTCGGGCTGGCGGCGCTCGCACGGAAGCTGCCCGCCGACGAGGCCTACGACTGGCTCCAGCGGCTGAAGGTGCGCCGCCGCGAGGCCGACGCGGTCGCGGCCGCGGTGACGGTCGGGCCGCGGCTCGTCGAGCGGCTGCGCGAGGCGACGGATCCCGCGGAGGTCGTCGCGCTCGCCGATCCGTACGCCCCCGACGCGCCGCTGTTCGCGCTCGCGCTCGAGGACCTGCCGCAGCTGCACCAGTACTTCGAGCGCCTGCGGGACGTCCGCCTGGAGGTGAGCGGCACCGACCTCGCCGAGCTCGGCCTGGAAGAGTCGCCGCGCGTGGGGGAGGTCCTCGCCGAGCTGCGGCGCCGCAAGCTGAACGGCGAGCTCGACGGCCGCGACTCCGAGCTGGCGGCAGCGCGGGAGCTGATCGCCCAGTGATCCGCTGGGAGAACGCGCCGGGGCCGTACGAGGTCGTCTTCTCGACCCGCGAGGGGGGTGTCAGCGAGGGGCCGTTCGCCTCGCTCAACCTCGGCCGCGCGACCGCCGACGAGCCGGAGCGGGTCGACGAGAACCGGCGGCGGCTCTGCGCGGAGCTGGACGCCGACCCCGACGCGCTCACGATGAACTACCAGCACCACTCCGCCGACGTCCTGAAGGCGCGGCCGGGCGCTCGCGGCGACCGCGCCGACGGCCTCTGGACGGACGAGCGCGCCCTGCCGCTGCTGGCGCTGGCGGCCGACTGCCTGCCGATAGCGCTCGCACGGGCGAACGGCCGCGGGCCTGCGCTGGCGGTGCTGCACGCGGGCTGGCGCGGCCTCCTGGGCGGTATCGCTTCGTCGGGGGTCGCCGCGGTGGGCGGCGGACTCGTGTCGGCGATGATCGGCCCCGGGATCGGCCCGTGCTGCTACGACGTGGGGGAGGAGGTCGCGGCGCGGTTCCGCCGCGCGTTCGGGCTCGGCCTGGTGCAAGGCGGGAAGCTCGACCTCTGGTCGGCCGCGGAGCGGGCGCTGCGCGCCGCCGGCTGCGTGAGGGTCGACCGCGTGGACGTCTGCACCGCGTGCAACCCCGACCGCTTCTTCTCGCACCGACGGGACGAGGGCCTCACCGGCAGGCAGGGCGTGCTCGCGTACATTGGCTGACCAGGCGAGTGCGACAGGCGAGCACGGTGGTAGTTCATGAGCGGGGGCCATCCAAACCAGACGCGTAGCGTTTTATTGCCTGAGACGGTCCGGGCGAACTACGAGCGCATCCGCGGCGAGCTCGGCCCGGACGTGACGATCGTCGCGGCGACGAAGTACGTCGACGTCGATGACCTGGCGGCGCTGGCCGACGCCGGGATCGAGGTCGTCGGCGAGAACCGCGCGCAAGACCTCGAGACCAAGCACGCCCGGCATGGCGACGCCTTCCGCTGGCACTTCATCGGTCACCTGCAGAGCCGCAAGGCAAGAACCGTGAACGAGCTCTGCGAGCTGTGTCACTCGCTTGCGAGCGAGTCCGCGGCGAGGCGGCTCGAGATCCCCGCACTGGTCGAGGTCAACCTCTCCGGCGAGGAGTCGAAGTCCGGGATCCCCGAGGCCGAGCTGGAGGAGTTTCTCGCGCTCTACGCGAACGTGATCGGGCTGATGACGATGCCGCCGTTCACCGACGACCCCGAGGCCTCCCGGCCGTATTTCCGCCGCCTCCGCGAGCTCGCGGAGCGACACGGCTTGACCGAGCTCTCGATGGGGACGAGCCAGGACTACCGTGTGGCAGCCGACGAGGGCGCCACGATGGTGCGGCTGGGGTCCGTTCTCTTCACCCAGTAACATCCAGAAACCATGGGATTTGCAGACGTTTGGAACCGAACGCTCGTCTACTTCGGCATCGCCGAAGAGGAGGACGACTGGGACGAGGACGGCTACCTCACCGAGGAGGAGCTGGGGCGCACCTACAGCGAGCGGCCGAACGTGCGCCGGCTGACCCCGCGGGGCCGGCAGCAGGACTTCGACGACTGGACCGACCCGGACCCGGAGGAGGCGGCGCAGGCAACCGCGGTGCGCCCGCGCGGCAACAACCGCCGCGCGCCCCACGACGCGGCGGCGCCGGTGCGCGCCGTGCCGTCGGTGCAGGTGCACCTCGTCGTGCCGCGCAGCTTCAACGATGCGCAGCAGATCGCCGACAAGTTCAAGGACTCGATCCCGGTGATCCTCAACCTCCAGGGCGCCGACCAGGAGCTCTCGAAGCGGCTGATCGACTTCACGAGCGGGCTCACCTACGCACTCGACGGCGGGATGCAGCGCGTGGCCGACAAGGTCTTCCTGCTCACCCCGCGCAACGTGCAGGTCTCGGCAGAAGAGCGCGCCCGCCTGCTCGAGCGCGGCTTCTTCAACCAGGCCTAAGGCGCCGCTTGTCGGCGCCGACCAGAAAAGGACGCGCGGGCTTGGCCCGTGCGTCCGGCTAAGGCGCCGCGTGCGGCGCCGCTTCAGGACGTGCGGGCTCTGCCCGTGCAGCCGCTCTGGATCCAGGAATTGGGCGTGACGAGCCGAAGTCACGTCTGATGGCCACGCTTGCGCTGCTCGCAGATGCGTCGACGAAGGTGAACACCTTCATCGACGTCTTCCTGTGGGTGTACATCCTGCTGATCTTCGTGTACGTCCTTACGTCGTGGGTGCAGCTGCCGTACTCGATCTGGCTGCGGCGGATCACGGACTTCCTCCGCGACGTGTGCGAGCCGTACCTGCGGATCTTCCGCCGGGTCCTGCCGCCGCTCGGTGCGCTCGACCTCTCGCCCGTGGTGGCCATGCTCGCGCTGATCGCGCTGATGCGCGTGATCGACGCGCTCTTCGCCCACTACACCTGAGGAGGACGTCATGACCATCACCCCGGTGGAGCTCCACCACGTAGATCTCCCACGCAGCTGGGGCGGCTACCGCCGCAAGCCGGTCGACCAGCTGCTCGAGGACGTCGCGCGCTCGTTCGAGGAGGTCTGGCGAGAGCGCGCCGAGTTCGCCGACCGCATCGAGCAGCTCCAGGGCGACCTGGCCCGCCACCGCGACCTCGAGACGCTGCTGCGCACGACGCTCGTCTCCGCCGAGAAGTCCGCCCACGAGCTGAAGGACCAGGCGCGGCGCGAGGCCCGGATCGTGCTCGAGGAGGCGCACGCCGAGGCTCGCGCCGTCACGCGCGCGGCCGTCGCGGAGCGGGAGCGCCTGCTCGCGGAGGCCCGCAAGATCCGGGCGCTGCTGGAGGCCGCGCTCGACGCGGTGGAGGACGCTGAAACCGACGCCGAGGCGGACCCGCGGGCCGCCTGAAAAGGAGGCTTAGACGAAACAGTGGCGAGGCACCGTTCCGCCGAAGCCTCCCGATCCGCCGAACCTATACTGGCCCCATGGCGAAGCCCTCGACGCGTGTGCGGCTCCGCGTCTCTCCGGGGGCGCGGCGGACCGAGCTCGCCGGGCGCTACGGCGACGGCTGGAAGGTCCGCGTGAGCGCGCCGCCGGAGCGTGGCCGGGCCAACGAGGCGGTGCTCGATTTGCTCGCTGACAAGCTCGACCTTCCCCGCCGCTCGCTCTCGATCGTTTCCGGTCACACCGCGCAGGAGAAGGTCGTGCTGATCGAAGGCATCGGCCAGGCGGAGAGCGAGCGACGGCTGGAGAAAGCGTCGAGCCGGCGCTTGCGACGGCGTCCTCAGGACCTGCGGGCTCTGCCCGGACGTCCGTCTGCACTCGCCAGCCGGGACCTGCTGGGTAGCGGGGATGCGTCGTGAACGCGACACTCGACACCGAGCACTTCAAGCAGCGTCTGCTCGACGAGCGGCGCCGCGCGCAGGAGGCGCTCGACTACATCCACGAGGAGAACCGGAGCCAGCTCGAGGACGAGCACGAGGAGATCCAGAGCGACAACCACCCGGGCGACATGGCGACGTCGACCTTCGACCGCGAGCTGGACGCGACGCTCGAGGGCAACGAGGAGCGGCTGCTGCAGGCGATCGACGCCGCGCTGCAGCGGATCGAGGACGGCACCTACGGGATCTGCCAGAACTGCGGCCAGCCCATCGGCGAGGAGCGCCTGGAGGCGCTGCCGTGGACGACGCGGTGCATCGACTGCAAACGCCGCGAGGAACGCGGGTGAGCGAACCGGCTCCGCGGACGGTCGACGTCCGCGTCGGCTCCAGCACGGACGCACTGACGCCGGTCTCGGTCGCGGAGCGCTCGCTGGCGGCAGGCCCGCAGCAGTGGGCGGCCCTCGGCGCGGTGGTGTTGGCGGCGATCGCGGCCGACCAGGTGACGAAGCTGATCGTCTCCTCGCAGCTCGCGTTCGACGACTCGGTGCACGTGATCGGGCCCTTCGCCATCCACCACGTGCAGAACTCCGGGATCGCGTTCGGGCTCTTCTCGAGCGCCACGGCCGTCGTGACGGCGCTGACGGCGTTCGCGGTCGGCTGGATGCTCGTCTTCTTCGCGCGCTCGGGGGCGCGACACCCGGTGCTACCCGTCGCGCTGGGGCTCCTCATCGGCGGCTCCACCTCGAACCTGATCGACCGGATCCGCCTCGGTCACGTGACCGACTTCCTCGACGTGCGCTACTGGCCGGCGTTCAACCTCGCCGACAGCTTCATCGTGATCGGCGTCTCGATCCTCTTCCTCGCGCTGCTGATCGGCGAGACGCGCTCCCGCTGACCCTCAGCGGTGCTGACGGTGCAGGCGCCTCGGTCGGCCATCTCAGACGGAGGCACGGGCGAAGCCCGCGCCTCCTGAGGACGGCATCGCAAGCGACGCCTCTCGCCTCTTCGCCGTCCCCGCCGAGGCTGCGGGCGAGCGGCTGGATCGCTTTCTCGCCTCGCTGCCCGAGGTGGGCTCGCGCGCCGCGGCCGAGCGGCTGCTCGGCGAAGGCGCCGCGCTCGTGGACGGCGAGGTGCGCCCGAAGAGCCACCGTCTCGAGGGCGGCGAGCAGGTCGAGCTGACCGTCCGTGATCCTGGAGCGCGTAGCGCTCTGCAGCGCGAGGAGGTCCCGCTCCGGATCGCCTACGAAGACGACGACCTGCTCGTGATCGACAAGCCGTCAGGAGTCGTCGTCCACCCGTCGCCAGGGCATGCTACGGGGACGCTCGTGCACGGGCTGGTCGGGCTCGCCGCGGGCGGGGAAGACGAGGAGCGGCCCGGGATCGTCCACCGGCTCGACCAGGACACGTCGGGACTGCTCGTCGTCGCCCGCAGCGACGAGGCGTACGCGCGGCTGCAGGAGCTCGTTCGCCACCGTGAGCTGGAGCGGCGCTACAAGGCGCTCGTTCGCGGCCGTCCGCGCTCCTGGACCGGGCGGATCGAGGCGCTGATCGGCCGGGATCGCCACGACCCGACGCGCCGCTCGCTCGACACCGACACGCCCCGCGAGGCGGTCACGCACTTCGAGGTCGAGCGGCTGCTCGGCCGCCACGCACTGCTGGACGTGCGTCTCGAGACCGGCCGTACCCACCAGATCCGCGTCCACCTCGCCGCGATCGGCCTCCCGGTCGTCGGCGACGCCGTCTACGGCATCCCGGACGAGCAGCTCAAGCGCCAGTTCCTGCACGCGTGGCGCCTCGCGTTCCCGCACCCGCTGCGCGACGAGCGGATCGAGGTCGAGTCGCCGCTGCCGCCGGAGCTTCAGGCTGCGCTGGCGCGCTTCGCTTCGTAGAGCCGTTGGTCGGCGGAGCGGAAGAGCGCGTCGGCGTCGCCGGCCTCGTCCGGGAAGTGCGCGAGCCCCGCGCTGAACGCGACGCCCGCCGGGAGCTCATCGCCGGCGACGAGCTCGTCGACCTGGTCGCCCAGGCGCTCCAGCAGCCGCGAGCCGGCCTCCTCGTCGGCCTCCACGAGGCACGCTGCGAACTCGTCGCCGCCCATCCGGCCCGCGAGGTCCGAGCCGCGCAGGGAGTCGCGCAGAAGGCGCGCGAACCCCATCAACGCGCGGTCGCCCTCGGGGTGGCCGAGCGTGTCGTTCAGCTCCTTGAACCGGTCGAGGTCGAGGAAGACGAGCGCGACGCCGTGCCCGTAGCGGCGTGCGCGCTCCAGCTCGAGCTCGAGCTCACGGACGAAGGCCTGGTGGTGGAGGAGGCCGGTGAGCTGGTCGTGCCGTGCCTGGTGGGCCAGCTCGGAGGTGGCGCGGTCGAAGTATGCGACGACGCACTCCGCCACGAGCCGGTCGAGGGTCGCGTGCACCCGTTCGTCGGCGACGAACCGGCAGAGAATCCGCCCTAGCAGCAGAAGCTCGCTCACGATCTCGCCCGGCGCGAAGCCGAGCGTCTCGCGGTGGCGGGCGTGCTCTCGAGCCCGCGCGGCGAGCGGGCTGCTGGGCCGCATGCGCTCGGGCTGTGGGTCGGCGAGCTCTGCGGCGAGCTCGGTGACGAACGCCGGCAGGTCGCCGAGCTGGCCCAGCCGCCCGAGTCGCTGCAGCGAGGGGATCTGGTCGTCGAGCAAGCCTGCCTCGACCGTCGCGAGCGAGAGCTCCCAGGCCGACGCCCGGATGGCGTCCACGAGCTGGTCGAGCGCAGGCAATTCGCGTGTCTCCACACACCCATGATGAATCGGCCCGCGGACACCCGGGTCGGGCGGGCGCGGCTACACTTCCTCGGCTTTCGTCCCCTACCCGGCGACCCGGGCAGGTGGCGGTGCCGGCGGCTCGAGCGCCGGTTCCACCTGACTCCCGCCGGCGAACCGCACCAACCACCAGAGAGGAACCCAATGGCAGTCAGCATGCGAGAGCTCCTGGAGGCCGGAGTCCATTTCGGCCACCAGACCCGCCGCTGGAACCCGAAGATGCGGCGTTTCATCTTCGGCGAGCGCGGCGGCATCTACATCATCGATTTGCAGAAGACGCTCGAGAGCGTCGAGGAGGCGCAGAGCTTCGTCCGCAACCTCGGCGAGCGCGGTGGCACCGTGCTCTTCGTCGGCACGAAGAAGCAGGCGCAGGACGCGGTCGAGGAGGAGGCCAGGCGGACCGACATGCCGTACGTGAACCACCGCTGGCTCGGCGGCCTGCTCACCAACTGGCGCACGATCTCCGAACGGATCGAGCACCTCCACGAGCTGCGGCGCCTGCGCGACGAGGGCCAGCTGGAGCTGCTCCCGCCCAAGGAGCGGATCTCGATGCAGGGAGAGCTCGAGAAGCTCGAGGCCAACCTCGGCGGCGTAGCCGACATGCGCAAGCAGCCGGACGCCGTCTTCATCGTCGATCTGCGCAAGGAGCAGCTCGCCGTCCGCGAGGCGCGGCGGCTCGGCGTGCCGGTGATCGCGCTCGTCGACACGAACTGCGACCCGGATGAGGCGGACTACGTCATCCCGGGTAACGACGACGCGATCCGCTCCTGCAGCCTTGTCGTGCGCGCGATCGGCGACGCGATCGCCGAGGGCAAGCAGCGAGCGACTCCCGGCGACTTCGCGGCCCCTGCCGAAGAGAAAAAGGAGGAGGAGCAGCCGGAGGCGGCGGCAGAGCCGACTCCCGAGCCGGAGGCCGCCGCAGAGCCGACTCCCGAGCGGGAGCGCGAGGCCACGGCCGAGCAGCCCGAGCCGGTGCCCGTCCCCGACACGCCGAGCGAGGGGGAGAGCGCGTGAGCCAGGTGCAGATCTCGGCGAGCCTCGTGAAAGAGCTCCGCGACCGCACGGGCGCGGGGATGATGGCCGCCAAGCGGGCTCTCGAAGAGACCGGCGGCGACGTCGAGGCGGCGCAGCGGCTGCTGCGCGAGCAGGGCATGGCCGCGGCCGGCAAGAAAGCGGGCCGTGCCACCACGGAGGGTGATGTCCTGGCGACGATCTCCGGCAACGTCGGCGCGCTCGTCGCCGTCGGTTGCGAGACCGAGCCGGTGTCGAAGAACGAGAAGTTCCTGGCCTTCGCCGAGGCCATGCTCGAGGCGGTCGAGGCCGAGGGTGCCGACGCCGTCTCCGGGCTCGAGGAGCAGCGGCTGGAGCTGATCGGCCAGCTCGGCGAGAACGTGGAGGTCGTCGGCGCGACGCGCATGGAGGCGGGAGAGGGCGAGCTGCTCGCGGAGTACGTCCACCCGCCCGCGAACAAGATCGGCGTCCTCGTCCGCGTGAAGGGCAGCGATCCCGCCGCCGCGCGCCGGCTGGCGATGCACGTCTCCTTCGCGGCCCCGCGCTTCCGCAGCGTGGACGAGGTCCCCGAGGGGGAGCTCGCGAACGAGCGGGCGATCTACGAGAACCAGGCCGACGTGCAGTCGAAGCCCGAGGAGGTCCGCGCGAAGATCGTCGAGGGCCGGCTGCGGAAGGAGTTCCTCTCCGGCGTCGCGCTCAGCGAGCAGTCGTGGATCCACGATCCCTCGCTGACGGCCGGCAAGGCGCTCGAGGAGGCCGGCCTCGAGGTGGTCGAGTTCGTGCGCTACGCGCTCGCAGAGTGACCGAGACGGCTCCGGCGCAAACCGAGCGGCCGCCCGGGGCGGCCTTCCACCGAGTGCTGCTCAAGCTCTCGGGGGAGGCGCTCATGGGCGACCAGGACTACGGGCTCGACCCGGATCGCATCGCCGCGCTCGCCGCCGAGATCGCCGAGGTGCGCGAGGGCGGGGTCGAGCTGGCGATCGTCGTGGGCGCGGGGAACATCTACCGCGGGATCGAGGGCGCGGCGGAGGGGATGGACCGCGCGACCGCGGACTACGCGGGGATGCTGGCGACGCTCCTCAACGCGCTGGCGCTGCAGGACGCGCTCGAGCGGCGCGGCCCGCACACCCGCGTGCTGTCCGCGCTCGCGGCCGCCGAGGTCGCGGAGCCGTACATCCGCCGCCGCGCGATCCGCCACCTGGAGAAGGGCCGCATCGTGATCTTTGCCGCCGGCACCGGCAACCCGTTCTTCACCACCGACACGGCCGCGGCGCTGCGGTCGCTGGAGATCAACGCGGAGGCGATCCTGATGGCGAAGCACGGAGTCGAGGGCGTCCTCGACGGCGACCCGCGCGTCGACCCGGACGCGGAACTCGTCCCCGAGCTGACGCACTTGCAGGCGATCGAGCGCGGCCTCAAGGTGATGGACACCACGGCGCTCTCGCTCTGCATGGACAACCGCCTGCCGATCTACGTCTTCGCCCTCGAGGAGGGAAACATCCGTAGAGTCGTGCACGGCGAGCGAGTTGGGACGATCGTTGCGACTCCGGAGCCGGCAAGTGCGTGAGCGACGAAGCTTGAAGGAGGGGGCCCACGGGGGAACCATGGGTTCCCCCGTGCCTTCGACCCCCTGACCGGAGGAGGCCAGATGGCGATCGAGGACCTAGTTCAGGATGCGGGCCGGCGGATGGACAAGTCCGTCGAGGCGGCGCAGACGGAGTTCGCGACCCTCCGGACCGGCCGTGCGTCGCCGGCGCTGCTCGACCGCGTCCAGATCGACTATTACGGCCAGCAGACACCGCTCAAGCAGCTCGCGACGATCAGCGCGCCTGAGCCGCGCATGCTCACCATCCAGCCCTTCGACCCGAACTCGGTCTCGACCATCGAGCGCGCGATCCAGGAGTCCGACCTCGGCCTGACGCCGTCCAACGACGGCAAGCTGATTCGCCTACCGATCCCGCAGCTCACCGAGGAGCGCCGCAAGGAGCTCGTCAAGGTCGTGCGCCACATGGCAGAGGAGGGGAGGGTCGCCGTCCGGAACGTGCGCCGCGACGCGATCCATCACCTGAAGGAGCTCGTCGACAACGGCGAGGTCGGGAGCGACGAGGAGCACCGCGCCGAGGAGCGTGTCCAGAAGCTCACCGACGAGCACGTCCACGAGATCGACGAGCTGCTGAAGCGCAAGGAAGCGGAGATCATGGAGGTTTAGTGCCTCTCCAGGCAATGCCCGCCCGCCTCTGGCCCGCGATCACGCGGCGCCAGGAACCACCCTCGCCCTGGCCAAGGCAACCAGCCGTGGCCGCGGGCGAGTGCGGCCTCTGGCTTGGTGCTCACGACCCAGAGACTGGGCAGCATCACCTGAAGAGGCACTAGCGCTGGGCGCGCCAAACCCCCTAGCAGTGAACGAGGAACAGCGCGCCGACCACGCTCGAACCGTCGCCATCATCATGGACGGCAACGGCCGCTGGGCCGAGCGGCGCGGGCTGCCGGTCGCCGAGGGCCACCGTGAGGGCACGAAGGCGCTGCGCCGGACGGTCGAGGCGGCGATCGACCTCGGGCTCGAGACGCTGGTCGTCTACGCGTTCTCGACGGAGAACTGGTCGCGCCCGGAGACCGAGGTCGAGTCGCTGATGGAGATCTTCGGCGAGACGATCGAGCGCGAGCTCCCGGATCTCGCGCGGCAGGGCGTGCGCACGCGCTTCATGGGCCGCCGCGACCGCGCTCCGGACGAGCTGCGCGAGCAGATCGAGCGGCTGGAGGGCGAGACTGCTGAGAACGACCGACTCAACCTCTGGGTCGCCTTCGACTACGGCGGCCGGGCGGACATCGTCGAGGCCGCGCGCAGGCTGGTGGAGGAAGGCGCGTCGCCGGACGCGATCGACGAGGAGTCGCTGCGGGCGAACCTCTACGCGCCGGAGCTGCCCGACCCGGACCTGCTGATCCGCACGAGCGGCGAGCTCCGCATCTCGAACTTCCTGCTCTGGCAGCTCGCCTACAGCGAGCTCGTTTTCGTGGACACGCTCTGGCCCGACTTCGGGCGCAACGAGCTCGAGGACGCGCTGGCCGCATACGCCCAGCGCCGCCGCCGCTTCGGCGGACGATGATCGCTCGCCTGCAGCTCGCTCTCGTGGGCGAAACCGTGTTTTCCCCACGGACCCCCTTCTTCTTCCGGGCAGGCCTCGGCTCTGCCGAGGATTCCGCCTGGGGGAACCTCCCGGTTCCCCCAGTGCCCCCTCCACCTCATCGGCCGAAAGGCGGCCGATGAGCTCCTTCTGGTCGCGGATCCTGATCGCGGCGGTCGGGCTGCCGGCGGTCCTCGGTTTGGTCTGGCTCGGCGGCTGGTGGCTGTGGGGGCTCGCCGTCGCGGCAGGGCTCGTCGCGCTGCACGAGTTCTACGGCATGGCGCGGGAGCTGCGGCCGCTCGTGCTCGCGGGCTACGCCGGGCTCGTGCTCGTGCTGCTCGGCGCGCAGCTCAGCGGGCCGACGTGGATGCTCGCCGGGTTTCTGGCGACGCTCGCGCTCGCGTTCCTGCTGAAAGGCATCTCGGAGACGCGGCAGTCGCTGACCGTCGCCGTCGCGACCACGCTTGCGGGCGTCGCCTGGGTCGGGCTCGGCCTCGCCTACGTCCTGTTGCTGCGCGCGATCCCCGAGCACGGGCGGCTTGCCGTCTTCACGGTCCTCCTTGCCGTCTTCGCGGCCGACACGCTCGCGTACTTCACCGGCCGCCTCGTCGGTCGGCACAAGATGGCGCCGGTGATCTCGCCCGGGAAGACGTGGGAGGGGTTCATCGCCTCGACCGTGGCGGCGCTGCTCGTGCCCTTTTTCGCCCTCTACCACCAGGACTTCCTCTCGATCTGGGAGTCGCTCGTGCTGGGCGCTGTCATCGCGGTCGCGGCGCCTGTCGGCGACCTGTTCGAGTCGGCCGTCAAGCGCGACTTCGCGGTCAAGGACAGCGGTCGCCTGCTCGCGGGGCACGGGGGCGTCCTCGACCGGCTCGACGCGCCCCTCTTCGCCGCCGTGGCCGCCTTTTACACCATCCTTGCCTTGACGTAATCCGCAGGCGGAATGCAGTCGTACACTTCGAGCAGATGACGCGGATCGCCCTTCTAGGGGCGACGGGCTCGATCGGCCGCCAAGCGCTCGAGATCGTCGCGGCCAGCCCGGAGCTCGAGCTCGTCGCGGCCGCGTCCGGATCGCAGCCGATCGACGGCATTGCGCCGTTGACGCAGGTCGGCGGCGACCTGACCGAGCTACTCGAGCGCGCCGAGCCGGACGTCGTTCTGAACGCCGTCGTCGGCTTTGCGGGGCTGCCGGCCACCCTCTGGGCTTTGGAGCACGGCGTGACGCTCGCGCTCGCCAACAAGGAGAGCCTCGTGGCCGCGGGCGAGCTCGCGCTGGCTACGCAGGAGCGGGGAGGAGGCCTGCTGCTTCCGGTCGACAGCGAGCACTCGGCCGCGTTCCAGTGCCTCGAGGGCCGGGGGGGCGAGCAGTTGCACTCGCTCGTGATCACCGCGTCCGGCGGCCCGTTTCGGGGACGCACGCGGGAGGAACTGGAGGATGTGACTCCCGAGGAGGCGCTCGCGCACCCGACGTGGAGCATGGGGCCGAAGATCACGGTCGACTCGGCGACCCTCGCGAACAAGGGGCTCGAGCTGATCGAGGCGCACTTCCTCTTCGGACTGCCGTACGAGCGGATGGAGGTCGTGCTGCAGCCGACGTCGGTGGTCCACGCGCTCGTCCGCTTCCGCGACGGCGCGTCGCTCGCGCACGTCGGCTACCCGGACATGCGCGTCCCAATCGCCTTCGCGCTCACGTACCCGGAGCGCGCCGCAACGCCGGTGGCGCCGCTCGACTTCTCGCAGGGGCTCGTGCTCGAGTTCGAGCCGCCCGACCTGGAGACGTTCCCGCTGCTCGCGCTGGCCCGCCGCGCGGGCGAGCAGGGCGGCACGTA
This sequence comes from uncultured Actinomycetes bacterium, assembly GCA_963719275.1. Lineage (GTDB taxonomy): Bacteria > Actinomycetota > Thermoleophilia > Gaiellales > Gaiellaceae > AC-32. The sequence continues at coordinate 320,480 of CAVRBT010000004.1, forward strand.
CCCGTGCGCGCTCAACGCGGCCAACGAGGTTGCGGTCGCGGCGTTCCTCGACGGACGGCTGCCGTTCCTCGGGATCGCGGCGACGGTGGAGGAGACACTGGCCGAGGTCGACGGCGCGGCCGCGAATGACCTCGACGACCTCGTCGAGGCCGACAGGGAAGCCCGGCGCCTCGCAGAAAGGGCCGCTGTGGCATGAGCTTTCTCGTAGCGATCCTCGGCCTCGCACTACTGATCCTGATCCACGAGGCGGGCCACTTCTTCACCGCGCGAGGCGTCGGGATGCGGCCGCGGAAGTTCTACATCGGGTTCCCGCCCGCGCTGCTGAAAACGAACCGGAACGGGATCGAGTACGGCCTCGGCGCAATTCCCTTCGGGGGCTACGTGAAGATCCCGGGGATGCACCGGCCGGCGCCATCCGACCTGGACGTGCACTTCGGACCCGCGCTGTACGAGGAGCCGCGCCTGCTGGGCGACGTCGAGCGCGCGAAGCGGCTCGTCGCGTCGGGCGCGTTCGAGGAGGCGCGCCAGGCGCTCGCGACACTCGAGCAGGCGCTGAGCCATGCCTCCCTCTCCGGGAAGGCGCGCCGAGCCGCCGACCGCGGCCTGAGCGAGCTCGGCGACGCGCTCGGCCCGGACGCGTACTGGCGGCAGCGGACCTGGAAGCGCCTTGCCGTGATTGCCGCCGGCCCCGGCGCGAACCTCGTGCTCGCGGTCGTCCTGCTCGCGGCGGTCTACATGCTCGGGATCCCCTCGGATGCCTCGCGCAAGGTCGGCGACGTGATCCCCGGCTCGCCGGCGGCGGCGGCAGGTCTGAAGGCCGACGACCAGATCATCGGCGTGAACCGCGTGCCCGCCGCCGATTTCACCGACGTGCGTGACGCGATCCGCAACAGCGACGGCAAGGTGCTCGTCCTCTCCATCGTCCGAGACGACGACTACCACGAGCTGAAGCCGGTCCGGCCGACGAAGACGGACGGTGTCTACACGCTCGGCTTCCACCCAGCGGCCGTGCGCTACAAACACTACGACCCGGCCCACGCGTTCGCTCTGGCCGCCGAGGACACCTGGCTCGTGACGAAGGCGATGGGAACGTGGTTAGGGCACATCGCCAGCGGGTCGGGGCGAAAGGACGTGTCGACCCCGGTCGGCATCGTCCAGCAGTCGAGCAAGGCCGTCCAGCTCGGTTGGCGCGAGTACTTCCAGGTGCTCGCGATCATCAGCCTCTCACTCGCGCTGCTGAACCTCCTGCCGCTCCTGCCGCTCGACGGCGGGCACATGGCGTTCTCGATCGTCGAGGGCGTGCGCGGCCGCGCGGTCGGCCGCGCCGTGTACGAGCGCGTCTCCGCCGTTGGAATCGCCCTGGTACTGCTGCTCTTCTTCGTCGGATTGTCGAACGACATAGGAAACATCCGCGGGGGCTAGACTCCAGCGCGTGCCCAGCGAGCGCGCGATCCACGTAGGCGGAGTGCAGATCGGCAGCGGCGCGCCCGTCGTTGTGCAGTCGATGACGCTCACGAAGACGCACGACGTCGAGGCGACGACGGCGCAGATCGCGGCGCTTGCGTCCGCCGGCTGCGAGGTCGTCCGCGTCGCAGTGCCCAAGAGTGAGGACGCCGACGCGCTGCCGAAGCTCGTCCGGCTCTCGCCGATCCCGGTGATCGCCGACATCCACTTCAATGCGAGCCTCGCGCTGCGCGCGATCGAGGCCGGCGTGGCCGCCGTGCGCATCAACCCCGGCAACATCGGCGGCCCCGACAAGGTCGCCGAGGTCGTGCGCGCGGCACAAAAAGCTGGGATGCCGATGCGAATCGGCGCCAATTCAGGCTCGCTGCCGAAGCACCTGGCGGAGCTCGCCCAGCGCGACCAGGCCGAGGCGCTGGTGGAGGCGGCGCTCGAGGAGGTCCGCCTGCTCGAAAGCCTCGGCTTCTACGATTTCAAGATCTCCGTCAAGTCGAGCCACGTGCCGACGATGATCCGCGCCTATCGCATGCTCTCCGAGAAGGTGCCATACCCGCTCCACCTCGGCGTGACCGAGGCAGGGACGCCGTACGCGGGCTCGATCAAGAGCGCGGTCGGCATGGGCGCGCTGCTCGTCGACGGAATCGGTGACACGATGCGGGTCTCCCTCACCGCCGACCCGGTGGAAGAGGTCAAGACGGCCTACGAGATCCTGAAGGCGCTCGGCCTGCGCGAGCGCGGGCCGGTGATGATCGCCTGCCCGAGCTGCGGCCGCGACAACGTCGGCGTGCAGCAGCTGGCCGAGGTCGTCGAGGAGCGCCTCCGCGAGTACCCGCAGCATTTCGAGGTCGCCGTGCTGGGCTGTGCGGTGAACGGCCCCGGCGAGGCGGGGGACGCGGACTTCGGGATCGCCGGCGGCCGCGACGTCGGCTTCGTGTACGCGCACGGCCGCGTGCTGAAGAAGGTCTCGTCGGACATCCTGGTCGACGAGCTCTTCCACGAGATCGACAGGTGGATCGCAGACGGCATGTTCCGCCCGAAGCGTCTCAAGATGGCGAAGCCCGCGGCTTTGGCCATGGCGGAGGCGTCGCTCATTCCACTTCGTGATGGTGCCGAGTGAGCGGGGTCAACGGCCGCGCGGATGAACCGCGCGACCTCTCAACGGCATCGCAAGCGATGCCGAGGGCCGAGGCCTCGCTGATCCCGCTCGAATAGTCTGCCGAGGCAACGATGATCGCCCGGGCATCAGTGCTCTTCGTTCCGACCCTGCGTGACGACCCAGCCGACGCGGAGGCCGCCAGCCACCGGCTGCTCGTGCGCGGCGGGTTCATCCGCCAGGTGAGCGCCGGCGTATGGACGTACATGCCGCTCGGCTGGCGCGTTCACCGGAAGGTCGAGCAGATCATCCGCGAGGAGATCGACGCGATCGGCGGGCAGGAGATGCTGATGCCCCTGTTGACGCCTGCCGAGCTGTGGCAGAAGTCGGGCCGCTACGTCATCCCCGAGCTCTTCAAGCTCCACGACCGGGCCGGACGGGAGTTCATCCTCCCGATGACGCACGAGGAGACCGTCACCTTCCACGCCCGCGAGATCCAGAGCTACCGCGAGCTGCCGAAGATCCTCTACCACTTCTCGGTCAAGGACCGCGACGAGCCGCGGCCCCGCGCCGGGCTGATCCGCGTGCGCGAGTTCATCATGAAGGACGCCTACTCGTTCGACCGCGACGAGGCCGGCCTCGACGAGAGCTTCCGCAAGCACTCGGGGGCCTACAAGCGGATCTTCGAGCGCTGCGGGATCGAGGCGATCGAGGTCGCCGCCGAGTCGGGGATCATGGGCGGCAGCGGCAGCCAGGACTTCCTCGCGCCCAGCGGGTCGGGCGAGAACACGCTCGTCATCTGCGAGAACCGCGACTACGCAGCCGATCTCGAGATCGCGGCAGGGATTCCGCCAACGCCCGAGTTCCCGGAGGAGCTCGCGGCGCCCGAGGAGGTCGAGACGCCCGGCCAGCGGACGATCGAGGAAGTCTCGGAGTTCCTCGGAGTCGACCCGCGCGCGACCGCCAAGGCGATGCCGGTGGTGGTCGACGGCAAGGTCGTGCTCACGCTCGTCCGCGGCGACGACCGGCTGAACGAGATGAAGCTGCTTGCCGAGCTGGGCGACAACTACCGGCCCGCCGAGGACGAGGAGATCCGCGAGGCCTTCGGCGCAGGCGGCGGCTCGATCGGCCCTGTCGGCGTCGCCGTGGACGTAATCGCGGACGAGTCGCTGCGCGCGGGACAGTACGTCGTGGGCGCGAACCGCGACGACGTCCACCTCCGCGGCGTCCAGGCAGGCCGCGATTTCCAGGCACGTTTCGCGGACCTGCGAGAAGTTCGCGCCGGAGACGCATGTCCTCGCGACGGCGGGCATCTACGACTACAGACGGCGATCGAAGTGGGACACATCTTCAAGCTCGAGACGCGGTTCTCGGAACCGCTGAATGCCACGTTCCTGGACGAGGACGGCCGCGAGCGCCCGTTCATCATGGGCTGCTACGGGATCGGCCCCGGACGCATCGTCGCCGCTGCGGTGGAGCAGGGCCACGACGAGAACGGGATCATCTGGCCACGGTCGATCGCACCGTACGACGTCCACGTCATTGCGCTCCCCGGCGCCGAGGAGCAGGCCGAGGAGGCGGCACGCGTGCTCGACGAGGCCGGCGCGGAGGTGCTCCTGGACGACCGCGACGCAAGAGCGGGGGAGAAGTTCGCCGACGCCGACCTGATCGGCCTGCCGCTGCGCGTCACCGTCGGCAAGAAGACGCTCGAGGACGGCGACGTCGACGTGCGCGACCGCGCGAGCGGCGAGGAGCGGCGTGTGCCCGTCGCCGAGCTGGGGAGCATCGTCTAGTGGCGCGCCGCCGCAAGTTCAGCGAGGAGCCCTTCGGTCCGACCATCGAGCGCCTGATGGGCGAGACCGGCATCACCTACCGCGGCCTAGCGGAGAAGACGAAGCTCTCGGCCGGGTACCTGAACCACCTCGTGCATGGAAACAGACCGGTGCCATCCGACAAGGTCGTCGCCCAGCTGGCCAAGGCGCTGGGCGTCGAGCCGGAGTACTTCCGCGAGTACCGCCTGCGCGTGATCACCCGCCAGCTCGAGTCGATGCCCGACCTGATCGACCGCCTGTACAAGCGTCTCGGCTAGGAGCGGTCCGGCCTCGCCCCGCCGCCCGGAGAGGGTTGCCAAACGGCAGTTGAGGGCTCGTTCAGGGTTGTGCACAAACCTGTGGAAAAGGTAACGCGAGGTTTTGGGATGTTTCGAAGTAGTTATCCACGCCTTTACACACAGCCCCTGATGGGTTATTACCTGTACTGCGGACCGACTCCCGGGGGGGAGAAAGGGGCAACACTGTGGCATCTAGCGGCGAAAGAACAGCAGTACTGGTCGACCCCTACCCGTTGTGGCTGGATGCGGTCGAGAACGTGCTCGCGAAGAACGCGGTCTCGGTCGTAGGACGGACCTCCAACGCGGAACGGGCCCTCGCGCTGTGCGAGGAGCTGCGACCAGGGATCCTCGTCGCCGAGCCTGCGGCCGGCGGCACGGCGTGCATTCGCGAAGCGTGTGCACGTGTTCCGGGACTGAAGGCGATCGCGCTCGCGTCGTCTGATGACCCAACCCAGGTTCAGGCGGCGTTCGCCGCCGGAGCGGTTGCGTACGTCGTCAAGACCGCCCACTCTGACGACGTAGGCGTCGCGATCCGGCAAACATTCGCGCCGTCGCTGTTCCTGCCGGGCGTTTCTCCGGCGCCGTCGGCGAACGGGTCCGTTGGGGCGGACTCACACCCGGCGGTGGAGATGCTGACGAAGCGCGAGCGGGAGATCCTCCAGCTCGTCGCCGAAGGGCACTCCAACAGCCAGCTCGCCCGGATGCTGTGGGTGACCGAGCAGACGGTGAAGTTCCACCTGTCGAACATCTACCGGAAGCTCGACGTCGCCAACCGGACCGAGGCGAGCCGCTGGGCGCAGCTCCACGGGCTGCTCGAACCGACGCCGATCGAATCGATGGCGGCGGAGGGCTGACCCGGAGCGGCGCGCGTTACTGGTCGTCGGGCTCATCGGGCGACACCGTCGCACCGATGAGCACCGTCGCCAGTTCCAGCGTCTCGAGGAGATCGGCGGCCGAGCGGGGCCGGCGGAGGAACGCGGTCGCACCGGCGTCGTGCGCCTCGACGGCGTCGAACTTGTCTTCGGCGCCGGCGAGGATCAGAACGCGCGGCGCCGTTTCGCCGGCCGCGATCAGGCGCGTCGCCGAGAGCGTTTCGGCCGTGTGGGGCTCGGCGTCGAGAAGGACGACGTCGGGCTCGACTTCCTCGACCAGACGCACTGCGTCGTCGCTGTCGGAGGCGACGGCGACGACCTCGAACCGCGGGTCCTGCTCCAGCTTCGCGTGAAGGGCGCTGGCGAACAGGCGCTGGTTGTCCATCAGAAGGATGCGCACGGCGTGATCGGGGGCGGCTCCCGACATGGGACGAACAAGTATCGCGGTTCCACCTCACGGCGTGAAGCCAGGGTTCGCTAGCCGTCGGAACAGTCCGTCCGCTGCTCCTACACGCTGGACCTGGGTCTGAGGCAACCAGGCGGTGAGCTAGAGTGGCGTACCACGGGGCGTGGCGCAGCCTGGTTAGCGCGCTAGTCTGGGGGACTAGAGGTCCCGAGTTCAAATCTCGGCGCCCCGACTGAGATGAAAGTCCTGCAAAACCTAATGTTTTGGCGCAAGCGGACGGAACCCGAAACCTCGCCGCCGTTGCCCAATAGTGGCCCAAACGAGAAGCCCAGCTCCGAGGAGATCGTGCTCAACCCCGACGCGCTCGATTCGAAGGGCACGCCCGAGACTCTGTCTGAGAGCGCCGAGAAGCAGCGGCACGAGCACGAAAAGAGAGGAGAGGAGCCGCCCAACTACTGAGCGGCGGCTGCTCCCGACCTCATATCGAACGCGTCCAACGCCCCGCGCCCGCGCTCGATTGCGTCGGGCAACAGGTGGCCGTAAGTCTTTTCAATCTGTAGCACGCTCGTCCCGGCCATGCGGGCGATCTCGAAGGTCGCGATCCCGGCCGCGATGCACTCGCTGATGAAGGTGTGGCGCAGCGAATACGGCTTGCGGTAGTCGAGCCCCGCCGCGGTAAGCGCCGGCTTCCAGGCGTCTCGTCGCCAGTTGTGCAGGTTCAGGTGGCCGCCGCGCACGCCGGGGAACAGCAGCGGCGTGTCGATCCGCAGCGGCAGCTCGTCGAGCGCGTCGAGCACGCGAGCGCGCAGCGGCACCACCCGCGGCACCGATCCCGGCGTCTTGCCGCGCTCGTGTACGCGGCCACCGACGTAGACGCGACGGACGTGGAGAACGCGCTGCGCCTTGTCGAGGTCGCGCCGCTCGAGCTTCTGCTCTGCTTGGCGCCCCGTTGCAAACCTTCTTCTTCCAGGCGTTCTCGCGCGGGTCGCTCTTGCGATCAGAGGGCCCCGCAACTCGCAGGCCTTCTGATCGTGCCGTTGCAAGGCTCGACAAGCCAGGCCGAGCTACCAGCTCAGCTGCCCGTCGAACGTGGCGTCCCAGGCCCCCGTCTCAATCGCCCCCACCTGCGACACGAAAGTCGTCTGAACGAGAGCGACGAAGGTCGCGCTCGCTCCAGCGAAGCGACCTGTGCCTGAGCTCGTTGTGTAGTTGATCGTGAACGTGCCGTGCGAGCCGATGACCCCGGTACCGGTGCCTGCGCCGATGAGGAAGAGCTGGTCGCCGTTTGCAGCGGTCATCGTCCCGGTTGTAAAGAGGTTGAAGGTGCCCGGGCCGGTGGGGACGAGTTGCTCGTTCTGCGTGCTCGTCCACAAGCCGAGGTGGGTGAGCTGTCCATCCGTGCCGACAACATGGCTTTGACCCGTCAGCAAGTTCAGCGTGAAGTACCCGGACGCCGTTCCTTTGAGCGGCAGATCGCTGCCGCCGACCGCCGGCCGTGCGCTCCCGGGCAGGAGCACGCCCAGCGTCAGGACTAAGCCCGCGAGGAGAATCGCTTTTCGCATGGCTGCCCTCGTTTCAAGAGCCCGAAGAGGCAGAAGCGGAGAGCCAGGCGTGCGAGGTCGGAGGCCGTCCACTGCATCCCAGGAAGATCGACATCCACCCCTAGGTGACAAGTCCAACGCTAGATCGCTTGAGCTCGGCACGCATCCGCGGAGGTGCGTATCCGAGATCGCAGGTAACTACGTAGCCTTTGACGCTGCCCGCCTGCGATCTCGTCTTCCGCTCTACACTCAGAGGGCCGTCTCTCGGCCCCGGGGAGGAGGAGCTTCGACCTCGCAGGGCCGTCCCCATTCGATCTTCAAGCGGGCGCTACAGCGCTGCAACGTCGTCGCCGCCCTGGCCGCTGCGCGGGAGCTGCCCCAGCTCAGCCTCGAAGACGCGCTCGAGCTGACGCTGCTGGTCGCCCGCAAAGACCCGCGCCGCCATCCACGGGCTTCAGCCCGCTGGCTGCTGCGCTACCTCGAAGAAGATCCCGCGGCGACGGTTGAGGAAGCCGCGCTTGCCGCCTCCTCGCTGATCGCACTGACTGGCGCCGGCTACCAGGAGGCCGTGCAGACGCTTCGGGCCATGGCCGAAAGAGCGACTAGGCGACGGAGGGAACAAGGCGTAGCGTGAGCTCGGGCCGGGTCGCGTTGCAGCGTCCTAGGCGTTCGGCTCGCCGGCCTAGGCCGAGCGACGACGGAATTCGAAAGAGGAAGGCGGGGTACGCCTGCGGACAATCAAGACGTGCCCCGCACCTTTCCCCGCGAACGAGGCTACTGGCGCTCCAGAGGGCCTCGTATCCCCCGAAAGGGGTGAAGGGGCTATGCGAACGAGGGATTCAGTCAGCTTCGTCAATGCCTACTCTCTCGAAGGCAAAGGGATTCCCCGAGAAAGGACAAAAGGATGCGCAGGTCGCTCGCTCTCTACAGTGTTGTCATCGGAACGGCCCTGTCGCTCGTCGTGGGCGCTGGAACTGCGTCGGCTGCTCCTCAGCCTGGAGGCTGCCCGGCATTCGGCGCGTTCATGGGCGTCTCGGCGCCGTGGTCGGGCCAGAACCAGCGGCCGCTCGGACAGGTCATCCGGGGCTTGACCCCGTTCAACGACGCGCTCGCGGTTTTCAAGACGCCACTCTGCGGTTAGTGCGACTAGCACGCTGAGTCGTTTCCGCGGCTTCGGCGCGAGTCGCCAATTGGGCGGCAGAGGACCACAGGGCGACGACTGCATCGACGGTGCGGTTCCGGCCCTCTACGACGAGACGCATTCTCTCGGCGCCGCGCGGGTGTCCAAGGGTTCTTGCGCGACGTAACCACGTCGCCCGAAGGGGACTAAGATCGTTTGCGCCTCTCGCCCCCAGGGCGGCCATCGGCCCCACTTGTCAAGACTCCCAAATTCAGCGCTCTACTGTCCATGGGCCATCTGGCCCATCTTTCTTAGCCTGTAAAACGTCCAGGGAGCGAACCGAAGCGAATGAACTGTTGCCCGTCTGCGGCGAGAGGCCGCTTCGCTCGACTCCCCAGCCTCCCGCGGACGCGGCCATCGCAGAAGACTAGAAGGCCACGCCCTCATCCCGCCTCCTCGACGATCAGCACGGGCATTCGTTTGCCTCGTTCTGACCAACTGCAGTGGCGGATGGGTCGCCGGCCCTCCATTCGGCCAGGGTTAGTTGCCTCCTCGGATCTTGTTGGCGATCATGTTCATTCCACAGTTCGACGGAAGACGGGCTTCAAGCCTTCCGGGATGCGGCGCTCGGGTGTCTTGATTCGTTCCACCGAGGTCGTGACGAGAACGCCGCAACAACAGTGCTCGATCGCGCTCTGGCGTGGCTACGTGACAGCGCAGTTCTACGTGCGAGAGCAAGGGCGCGACGAGGCGCTCCGCGTTTCACCCTCCTTTCCGACATGGCACTTTCCGTGGGAGCACAGCGAGCCTCTGGAAGCCGATCCGCGCGCACGCGCTGCACTTGCCGCGCTTAAAGCCGATCTCCTCGCCGACGGGTGGGAACGTATGCGGCGCGCCCCGGGAACCGAGTGGTATGAGCTTCGCTTCCGACGGGACAACGTTGGGACGCTCCCCTACCTGCACCAGTACGCCTGAGGTGGGACCGGGAGACGAGCCGAACGTCCTCGCGCGCTAAGGCGCTGCAACGAAACCCGGCCCCAAGCTCAGTCTGCGGAGTGGCCGTTCAGGACGTGTCCTTGGAACTGGACTCGCTGCCCAATCGCTGCCCAAACGTCTGAGAAGGGGCTCTGGAGGAAGCCACGATCCGCGCCTCGGTACCGGCGATTTGCAGGGAAAACGTCCACTTGAGGCCACACGCCGCCACAGCCCTCCTATTGACCCGTTTGGATCAGATGGGTGCGGTCCTCGCGGTCGTCGTAGTAACTGAGCCAGGCGTCCGCACCTGCGGCAACCCCCCAGGAGCGCCTGGCTCAACTTGCGGGCGAGTCGGCCCTCAACGGTTGCGCCAGGAGCGAGGTCAAGGACGGCGCGACGCGGTCCGCGCCGAAGCCGGCCAGCAGCTCCTGGGTGGCCTCGTCGCCGACGCCGATCACGTACATGCCGACGGCGTGTGCGGCCGCTACGCCGGCCGGGCTGTGTGTCAGCGAGACTGCCTGCTCAGGCTCGACGCCGAGACCGCGGCACGCGCTCAGCAGGAGGTCGGGAGCCGGCCGCGAGCGCAGGCGCTCGGTCCGGAAGGTCTCGGCGTCGATGCGCCTTTCGACCAGTCCGGCAAGGCCCGCGAGCTCGAGCATCGGCAACGTGCTCGTGCTTGCCGAGACGACGGCGCGGCGGAGTCCGGCGTGGCCGACGGCCTGCAGGTAACGCCGGGCGCCGGGGATCGCATTCACGCCGTGCCGGCGCAGGCCGTGCGTGATCAGCTCGCGCTTGTGCCTGGCCAGGGCCTGGGCCGTGTCCGCATGCGGTGGATCGTCGGGCCGCCCCTCAGGCAGCCGGATCCCCCGGCTCGCGAGGAACGCGTGGACGCCCTCGAGCCTGGGCCGCCCCTCGAGGTAACGGCGGTAGTCCGCCCCGCGATCGAAGGGAAGGAATTCCCACCCCGCCTTCTGTGAGAAGCGCACGAGGAGCTCGTTGAACACGTGCGCCCAGGCGCTCGCGTGGAGCTGCGTGCTGTCGGTGAGCACGCCTTCGAGGTCGAAGATGCAGACCTCGACGTGGGGTGGCAGCCCGAGCAGCGCGGGAGTCAGCGGGACGGGGGAAAGCCACGGGATTTCCGGGGTGCGCGTGACCCGGGCGAAGCGTCGGAGCTCGGCGGCAGTGGCTTGGCGCTCGAGCCGAAGCCGCTCGTGGCGCGCCCCGACCTCCTGGCCCTTCAGCGATGGCGTCGAGGCAGTGATCGCAGTGTCGGCCGCGTCGAGTGCAACCTGCCACTCCGCGGCGAGCGAATCGAGGTCGAGCCGCGGTTGGACAGGAGGGAGCCGAGGCAGTGCCTCGTTAGCGTAGACCGAGGCTGTCGCGGCTCCCATCTCCTAACCTCCTCGCCATTACGCTCGGTGAGACGGCCATGCTCCGCATCCCGCGCGACGCTGAAGGGCGCTCAGTGTCCTCCCCCTACGGCGCTCGACTGTAGTACCCGCCGCTGTGCCCCGCGAGACCGGGCCACGGGGACTGTCTACTCGCCGCTTTCACGAAGCAACTCGTCGGCCACGCGGGATCCGATCGCCAGGCATGCCGTGGCGGCGGGCGAGGGCGCGTTCACGACGTGAAGCACGCGGCCGCGCCGCTCGAGTAGGAAGTCGTCGACAAGGGTCCCGTCGCGCGCCAACACCTGCGCTCGGATGCCGGCGGGGCCGAACGAGATGTCCCGGCGGTCAAGGTCCGGGAAATAACGCCGCATCTCGCGCACCGCAGCCGAGAGAAAGATGTCACGCACGACCTCCCCTGCGCCCGTCCGCCAGTAGCGGTGTGCCAGCCGCCATAAACCGGGCGACGTGAGGAGGTCGAAGGCGTCGCGCGGGTTGACGCTCACCCGCCTGTAGCGTTCGCGTGCGAACGACGGAACGGCGTTCGGGCCCGCCCAGACCGCGCCGTCGATGCGGCGCGTGAAGTGGACGCCGAGGAACGGGAATGCGGGATTCGGGACGGGATAGACGAGTCCTCGCACGAGCTCAGCCGAGGGTGGCGCGACGAGGAGGAAGTCCCCGCGGAAGGGCGCGATGCGATGGCCGGAGCCGCGGGAGAGCCGGTCTGCTTGCAGCCCTGCGCAGACGACGACGCGCTTCGCCGACAGGTCCTCGACACGTCGCACCTCCTGCCGGAGCAACACCTCCCCGCCGCGCTCGCGGACCTCCTCGGCCAACGCCGCCAGCACCACTCGAAAGTCGATTACGGCTGTCTCGGGCACGTGGAGCGCCCGTACGCCCCTTACGTGCGGCTCGATCTCTGCCAGTTCCACCTCATTGAGTGTGCGGACGTCGCTAACGCCGTTCGCCTGGGCTCGACGCCGCAGCTCCGCGAGCCGAGGGAGCTCGGCGTCTGACGTGGCAACGATGACCTTGCCGCGCACGGCATACGTAATCCCTCGTTCGTCGGCGAACGCGAGGAGGGCGTCACGCCCCTCGCGGCACAGTGTTGCCTTCAGCGATCCAGCCTCGTAGTACACACCCGCGTGCACCACCCCCGAGTTGCGGCCGCTTTGGTGACGCCCCAACTCCGGTTCCTTCTCCAGCACCAAAACTCGGGCCCCTGGCCGCCGCTCGAGGAATGCCCGCGCCGTCGCCATGCCAACGAGGCCACCGCCTACAACCGCCAGGTCGGCGTTGCCAACCTCTGTCACAAGCTCGAGTGTCTCCGATCGGTGCCCTCGATCGTCGAAGCAGCCCACCGCGCGTGAAACACCGTCCCGAGGGTCGGCAGAAGGTCGGAGACGAAGCCGATCAGTGGAAGACCTCCGCGGAGCAGCCGAACACGAGTGCGGCATGGACATCCTGTGGCTCGACGCCCGCGAGCGTCCCGTTCTCGAGATCGATCTCGGCGTCGGGCCACCGCTCGAGCCCAATCGCAGCGGCGCCCTCGTCCGAGCCGAAGCAGAGGAGGCTCGAAAGCGACACGACGTTGCGCTTCCCGGCGTTGCGCCGGGCGATCCCCTCCAGCTCGCGCAGCTCCTCGAGCGGGTCGATGCGGACGTTCGAGTCCGAGCCGATGCAGATGCCGATTCCGCGCTCGCAGAGCGCCTGCACCGGCACGAAACCGTCGCCGAGGTTCGCCTCCGTGGTCGGGCAGACACAAACGCGCGTGCCCGCGTCGGCCAGCAGGTCGAGCTCGTGCCCGTCGGCGTGGGTCGCGTGGACGACCGTCGTGTGCGGCCCGAGGCAACCCGTGTCCGCAAGCAGCTCGATCGGCCGCACGCCGTGCTCGGCCAGGCACTCCTCGATCTCGCGCGGTTGCTCGTCGGCGTGGACGTGCAGCGGCAGCGACTCGGCCGCGGCATAGCGCCCGAGCTCCTCGAGCCAGTCCCGCGGACAGGCGCGGACAGAGTGGGGAGCGAGGCCGACGCGCACGCCCGTTACGCGAACCGTCTCCAGCTGCGACAGGTACTCCGCGACCGAGTCCTGGCGGAAGCGCTCGATTCCGCCGCGCCCGTACGCCGAGAGCAAGAGCACCAACTCGATCCCGGCCTCGGCGGCCGCCTCAACGGCCGCGTGCGCCTCTGCGAGCCCTAGGTAGTGGAACTCGCCGACCGCCGTGTAGCCGGCCGCGAGCATCTCGCGGTAGACGCCGACGTAGCCCGCCCGGATCTGCTCGACGCTCAGCCCCTCGGCCAGCGACAGCATCGCATCGCGCCAGCCCCAGAAGTCCTCGCCCTCCGTGCGGCCGCGCAATGCGCGCTGGAAGGCGTGAGAGTGAGCGCTGACGAACCCCGGCAGCGAGAGGGTCTCGGCCATCGCCGTATCCTTTCACCGTGGCCGCGCGAGCCGCCCAACCGAAACGGCCCCGCCGGCAAAGCCGGCACGGCCTCTCAAACGGCGTCGCAAGCGACGCCTTGCTAGCGCAGCTTCCGAACGCGCTGACGCTGTTCAGGCTGCTCCTGATCCCGGTGTTCGTCGCGCTGCTGCTGAGCTCCGAGGGCGGCCATAGCTGGCCGGCCGCGATCGTGTTCGGCGTCGCGGGCGTCACCGATCAGATCGACGGCTGGCTCGCGCGGCGCTGGCGCGTCGAGTCGAGCTTCGGCAAAGTCGCGGACCCGCTCGCCGACAGGCTGCTGATCGACGCGGCCGTGATCCTGCTCTGGCACGCCGACCGCCTGCCCTGGATCGCGCTTGCGATACCCGCACGTGACCTCGCGCTCATCGCGGGGTACAAGCTTGTCGTGGAGCGGGGATACGAGTTTGCAGTCAACACGACCGGCAAGGCCGCAACCTGGCTGCTCTACGCGTCGCTGGCCTTCGTGATGTGCACGAGCAAGGGCACGTACTGGCCGCTGTGGATCTTCTGGGCAGGGGTCGTCCTTGCCGCGATCTCGCTCGCGGGCTACCTGCTCAAGGCGCGACGCGAGGTGCGGACGTGAAGGCCGTCGTGATGGCCGGCGGCGAGGGCACGCGCCTGCGGCCGCTCACCTCGAATCAGCCGAAGCCGATGGTGCCCATCGTCGGCAAGCCGTGTATGGAGCACATCCTCGAGCTCCTGAAGCAGCACGGCCTCGAGGACGTGATCGTCACCGTCGCGTTCATGCCGCAGGCGATTCGCAGCTACTTCGGCAACGGCGACAGCCTCGGCTTGATGATCGAGTACTCCGTCGAGGAGTCGCCGCTCGGCACGGCAGGCTCGGTGCGGCTGGCGAGCGACCGCCTCGACGAGACCTTCCTCGTGATCTCCGGCGACGCGCTCTGCGACGTCGACCTCACCGACCTGATCCGCTTCCATCGCGAGAAGCAGGCGGCGGTCACGATCGGCCTGAAGTCCGTCGAGAACCCGCTCGAGTTCGGGATCGTCGTCACCGACGAGGACGGCCGGATCGAGCGCTTCCTCGAGAAGCCGTCCTGGAGCCAGGTCTTCTCCGACACGATCAACACCGGCATCTACGTGCTCGAGCCGGAGGTGCTGCGCCATGTGCCGACCGACGGGCCGTACGACTTCTCGAAGGAGCTCTTCCCGCTGCTGCTCGAGATGGGCCGACCGCTCTACGGCTACGTCTTCGAGGACTACTGGCAGGACATCGGCAACCTCGACCAGTTCCGGCAGGCGAACTTCGACGCCCTCGACGAGCACGTCCGGCTGAACATCCCGGGCATCCGCCTGCGCGGCAACGTCTGGCTGGGGGAGGGGGTGGAGGTCGACGACCTCGACGCGATCGAGGGGCCGGCGTACATCGGCAACTACTGCCGCGTCGCGCCGGACGCTACCGTTGGCCCGTACTCCGTCCTCGGCTCGAGCGTCACGCTACTCGAGCGGGCACGCACGGAGCGCTCGGTGATCGACGCGGCGACGCACATCGGCCGCAGCGCCCGCGTGGAGGGCGCCGTCGTCGGCCGCGCCTGCGACATCCGCGCCCACGCACACGTCCAGGAGGGCGCGGCGATCGGCGACGAGGTCACGCTCGGCGCCCAGAGCGCCGTCGCGCCGCAGGTGCGGATCTACCCGTACAAGGAGGTCGAGACCGGCGCGCAGATTTACGAGAGCCTGATCTGGGAGTCGCGCGCGTCGTCGAGCCTCTTCGGCAAGGACGGGGTCTCGGGCCTCATCAACGTCGACCTCACGCCCGAGACGGTGGTGCGCCTGGCCGCTGCGCTCGGCACGGCGCTCAAGCGCGGCGCGCGCGTCGTGGGCAGCCGCGAGTCGCCGGCCGCGTGTCGCGTGATCAAGCGGGCAATGATTTCCGGCCTGAACTCGACAGGCGTCGACGTCGCCGACCTGCGCGTGACGCCGGCCGCCGTCAGCCGGCACCTACTGAAGAGCCAGGGCTACGACGCCGGCTTCCACGTCGGCGTCAGCTACGCCGACCCGGAGGTGCTCGAGATCCGTTTCTACGAGCAGCCCGGGATCCAGCTGACGGCCGCACTGCAGAAGGAGATCGAGAAGCACTTCACCCGCCTGGAGCTGCGCCGCGCGGCGTTCAACGCGGTCGGCACCGTCACCTACCCGGCGCGCGTGCGGGAGGGCTACGCGCACGACCTGCTCGCGAATCTGGACGTGGGGGCGATCGGCAAGCGGGGTTACCGCATCGTCGTCGATTACGGCTACTCCGCAACCTCGTATGTGCTGCCGCTGCTGCTTGGGCCGCTTGGCGTCGAGGCCGTCAGCGCTCACGGGTTCGCCGCCGACGGGGGCGAGCCGCACACGGGCCTGCGCGAGGCCGTCGGCCAGGCGAAGCGGCTCGTGACGGCGATCGGCGCCGACCTCGGAGTCGTCTTCGACCGGGCCGGCGAGCGGCTCTTCCTGATCGACGAGCAGGCACACGAGATCCCGGTCGAGCAGGCGCTGCTGCTCTTCCTGCGCCTGATGGGCTCCGACGGGCGGCACGGCAAGCTCGCGTTCCCGATCACGGTGACGAGCCACGTCGACGAGCTGGTCGCCGGAAGCGGGCTCGAGGTGATCCGCACGCCTCACTCGCTCGCCGAGCTGACGAAGGCTGCGGCGGAGGACGACGTCATCTTCGCCGGCGCGGTCGGCGGCGGCTACGTGTTCCCGGAGTTCTTGCCCGCGTACGACGCTGTGGCGAGCCTCTGCAAGCTGCTCGAGCTGCTGGCGCCGGTCGAGCAGCCGCTTTCGGAGCTCGTGGCGGAGCTTCCCGCAAGCACGCTCGTCCATCGGCAGGTGCCGTGCCCGTGGTCGCTGAAGGGGACCGTCATGCGCGTGCTGACGGAGCAGCTACGCGACCGCGATGTCGACCTCCTGGACGGAATCAAGGTCTTCGACGAGCGCGGCTGGGCGCAGGTGCTCCCGGACCCCGACGAGCCGCTGGTGCACATCTATGCGGAGGGCGCGACCACCGAGGCGTCCGCGGAGCTCGAAGCCGAGCTGCGGGGGATGGTCGAAGAGATCATGCAGTCCGAGGGTGCCGCGGCCCCTGCCGGAGCCTCAAGCTAAGGTTGACCCTTCGGGCTCCTTCTGCTTGACTACGAGCGCTTCCGCTACCGACGAAAGGCTCACGTGGAACCGTTTCCCGATCTCGGCACGCTCTCCGACGACGACCTCAAGCAGCTGATCGACGAGCTGACGAAGGAAGAGCTCGAGGTCTCGTACCGGAGGCGCATCCTGCACGGCAAGATCGACCTGCTGCGCGCGGAGCTGCAGGCGCGGCTGAAGGAGACCGGGGGAAAGGGCGTGCTCGAGACGGTCGACGTCGACCGTCTCGCCGCGATCCTCGCGGGCAAGGCAGCCCCGCCGACCGAGGCCTAGTTGAGCCACGCTACGCGTTCAGCTTCGCCGCAGTCAGGCCTGCGCTTGCCCAGCCGCAGCGTTGCACGCGGAAAGGATCGGCACGCGTGAGCCATATCTATTGCCCGGAGTGCGGGTTCCAGAACCCGGAGGCCGCGAACTACTGCTCGCGCTGCGGCACCCTGCTCGTGAAGGACGAGCCCGGCTCCGAGACGACAATGAGCTACACGCCCGAGGAGGCGGAGGAAGGGGGTCTGATGACCCTCGAGGAGCTCGGCGCGGAAGGCCCCGCGCTCATCGTCCGCTCCGGCGGCGGTCGCGCCGGCGAGCACTTCGTGCCGCAGGGCGAGCGCACGACGATCGGCCGGTCGCCCGACTGCGACATCTTCCTCGACGACGTCACCGTCTCCCGCAGGCACGCCGTGCTCGTCCACAAGGACGACGCGTTCTTCATCGAGGACCAGGGGAGTCTGAACGGGACGTTCCTGAACCGCCGCCGCATCGAGTCCGGGCGGCTGGAAAACGGCGACGAGCTCCAAATCGGCAAGTACAAGCTCAGCTTCCTGGAGAAATGAGCACGGCCGAGGCGACAACCGAGCGCGCCAGACTGCTGACGATCGGCGCGGTCTGCACCCGCCTCCAGGCGGAGTTCCCCGACATCTCGATCTCCAAGATCCGCTACCTCGAGGACCAGGGCCTGCTCGCGCCGCGGCGGACGCAGAGCGGTTATCGGCTCTTCAGCGAGGACGACGTGGGGCGGCTGGAGACGATCCTGCGCCTACAGCGCGACGAGTTCCTGCCGCTGCGGGTGATCCGCCAGGAACTGGCCTCTCCCTCCGGCGCGGGCAAGGAGCGCCGCCGCCGGCGCGCGGTCGGGCTCGCGGAGCCGGACGACGAGCTCGACCTCGGCGAGCTTTGCGAGCGGGCGGCGATCACGCGGGAGCTCGCGCGAGAGCTCGAGGAGTACGGCCTCCTGCAGCCGCGCCGAGAGGGCGGCGAGAAGCTCTACCCGGCGGGCGACGCCGACGTCGCGGTGGCCTGCGCGAAGCTTTCACGCTTCGGCATCTCGGCCCGCCACCTGCGCACCTTCCGCAACGCGGCCGACCGCGAGGCCAGCCTGCTGGAGCAGCTCGTCGCGCCGTCGCTGCGCTCGCGTAACCCGGAGCGGCGCGACGCGGCGGTTCAGCAGCTGCAGACCCTCGCCGAAGTCGCCCAGGAGCTCTCGCAGCTTCTCTTCTGGCGCGACCTGCGCCAGGTCGCGGGACACTGATGGCCGTCGACAGCCTCAAGGCGCGGATCCGCGACGTCCCGGACTTCCCTGAGCCGGGGATCGTCTTCAAGGACATCATGCCGCTGCTCGCCGACCCCGCCTGCCTGCACGAGGTCACCGACCTGATCGCGGAGTGGGCGGAGCCGCGCAAGCCGGACGTGATCCTGGGCGCAGAGGCCCGCGGTTTCATCCTGGGGGCGACCGTCGCGTACAAGCTCGGCTGCGGCTTCGTCGCCGCGCGCCGGCCCGGGAAGCTGCCCTGGAAGACCGTGAGCGCCACGTATGCGCTCGAGTACGGCGAGGACTCGCTCGAGCTCCACGCCGACGCGATCGCGAGCGAGCAACGCGTGCTCGTCCACGACGACGTCCTGGCCACGGGTGGCACCGCGCGGGCGATCTGCGACCTCGCCGAGCAGCTCGGTGGTCAGATCGTGGGCGTCGCCTTCGTCATCGAGCTGGACTTCCTCGAGGGCAGGAAGCAGCTCGAGGGCCGCGACGTTCAGTCGCTCATCCACTACTAGCGCGACGAACTGCTCAGCGAGCCTCGGCGTGGGCGAGGACGTCCACTCTTGTGAAAGAGCGGCGACCGAGCCTCGCTCACGTCGCCAAGCCTACGTCTTGGTGTCCGGAGTGCCGATACAACAGCGTCATGTACGACGCCCTCACGAACCGGTACACGTTTTCGTGCCCGGAGCGGGGGCAGGCGCGCGTCGCGCTCTCGTCGTTCCGACGCGTCGAGCAGCTACCCGGGCCGGCCCAGCCCGCGGTCTTCGAGGTCGAGTTCGGGTGTGCGTGCGGCCACGAGCACCCAGGACTGGTCTCACACGACGACCTCGACTGGGCGCCGCTCGGCCTCGGCGGCGACGCGACGTTCGTGAACCTGATGACCGCGACGGTCGACCCGGTCGAGCCGGAGCTCGCCGACCTCGCTGCGCGGCGCATCCAGGCCGGGGCGTGGCCCTGGAGCTTCTTCTGCTACGCGGAGGAGCGTCCGCGGCCCGTCTTCCCCTCCGCATTCGTGGTGCTCGCCCCGAGCGGGGGCGGGGAGGAGGTCGGCCTGGCCGTGCGCTGCCCGGTCTGCGGGAGCATCTCGATCAACCTCGTGACCACACAGCACCTCGACGTGCCCTTCCACAACGACCGCGAGGTGGGGGTGGTGGCGCATGTGTTCGCGGCCGACCTCGAGCGGGTCGTGGAAGAGTTCGCCGCCGAGCTCTACTCCGCGCACTTCGACAGCCGCAGGCTGGCGCTTTAGAACTCGTTTCACAATGAAGCCTTGAGCCCCCGAGCCGAGCTGAACGCCGCGAGGCTGCGTCCTCGGAAGCGCCCGTATCCTCCGGATACGCGGGCTCCGCTGCGTCCTTGCCTCGCGCCGCCCATCGCACCTCGGCGGCGAAGCGTCATTCTGAAACGAGTTCTTAGATCCGCCAATCCGGGTACCACCGGGCCGGAGGTGGTGCCATGTACGGCTTGACACGTGGAACGGTCACGCTGATCTGCGCGGCCGTAGCCGGCTTCCTGATCTGGCTCGCGACGCAGGTCAACGAGGGCACGAACGGCGGCTACTGGGCCGTCTACGGGCTGATCGCGGGCGCTGGGCTCGTGATGGCGTTCTCGCAGCTCCTGGGCGGCTGGACGAAGTGGGGCTGGCCCCGCCTGTCCGTCAACGTCTTCCTGATCGCCTTCCTGCCCGTGCTCGTCGCTGCCGGCTGGGTGCTGCTGGCGACGCAACCCGACCCGAACTGGTTCCGCGATCACATCCGCAGCTGGACGGGTGACATCGGGCTCACGGGCCTCGTGGGCGACCTCGGGGAGTACGTCTCCGTGCTCGCCTTCGGCCTCGGGCTCGTGTTCGGCTTCACGTTCGACACGACCGGGCCTGCCGAATACGGGCCATTCGGCCGGCAGCGCCGCGCCGAGCCTGTCCCGGTGGGCGAGACGGGCCCGCCGCCCGAGGACACGGCAACCGCGCGCGAGGAGCGCGAGGCTGCTGCCCGCCACGGCGCCGTCGACGACGAGACCGCCCGCGACCGCGAGCGCATGCGTACCGACTACGAGCGTACGCGCTCCGACTAACTTCCTTCGTACCCCGCTTCTTCCCTCCCCGGAGGGATGAAGCGGGCTGGACCGGTACCGATACACGGGCCAATGAGCTCCGCCCTCGAGAGCCTCCACCCGAAGCGCCTCGGCCTGCTACTTGCGCACTGCGGGGAGCCGGCCGCGCCACGGCAGCCGGCCTTCGAGCGGCTCCGCGACAAGATCGGAGCGAAGCTCGCGCGTGTGCTCGTCTTCGCGCTGGCCGGGAATCAGCGCCGGTCGGCGCGCCGCGGCTGACGGCGCGGCTCGTCGGAGCCGAACGCCACCACCAGCAGGTACACGAGGAAGCACGTCACGGCGCCGAAGATGAACGCCGTCCCGCCGCTGACACCCACCGCGAGGCCGCCGAGCCAGACGTAGAGCCCGAAGACGAGGCCCCACACGAACGCCCAGAAGCCGTGCGAGAACGCGGGGAGGCGGAAGTGCGGCACCGCCGCAGTCTACGCTCTTCGAGCCCCGGAGGGGTTATCCACAAGCTGCACGCCATGCTGTGGAAATGTGGATAATTGAATTTCCGCAAATTGCGGCTTCTCCGTGTTCGGAACCCCTTGAACCGGCCGCGGCCTGCCCCTAGATTGCCACTTGCGCCGAGCACGGAACCGGAGTAGGTCGAAGCCGAGTTCGAAGGCACTACCCGCAAGGGAAAGGTCAGCGAAAGCGGTGGACGAAACGGAAACCGGCTCGGCGAATTTTTTTGGTCCGGTGGAGTCGGCCGCGGGGTGGAGCGGTCGGCGAAATCCGTATTCTCGAACTTGACATAACGCCCGTTATCGTGCATCGGACTGAGATTCGCTCCAGTAGTGGGTTTGACGGCGTGCTATCGGTGGCAGGAAGCACGGTGTCGGGATGACGGCAGTTGAGATCGAAAACGTCCTGGCGGCCCCCGAGCTACACGAGCTCTTCGAGCAGGCGGAGCAAACCGGGTCGCTGCGCTACACGGACCTGATCGAGGTCCTCGAGCCGCTGCACCTCCACCCGCTCGAGACGGACGCGGTGTTTCGGGAGCTCGAGCAGCGCGGGCTCGAGGTGCTGGAGCCCGAGGCCGAGCAGCGCGAGGCTCCTCCGCCGCCATCACCGCCGCAGACACCGACGCTGGAGACGACCACCGACGCACTGCAGCTCTTCCTGCGCGACGCCGGCCGCCATCCGCTGCTGACGGCCGCGCAGGAGGTCGAGATCGCCAAGCGGATCGAGCGCGGCGACATGGAGGCCAAGACGCGGATGATCCAGTCGAACCTGCGACTGGTGGTCTCGATCGCCAAGAACTACCGCAACCAAGGCCTGCCGTTCCTCGACCTGATTCAGGAAGGGACGCTCGGGCTCATCAGAGCCGTCGAGAAGTTCGACTGGCGCCGCGGCTACAAGTTCTCCACGTATGCGACGTGGTGGATTCGCCAGGCCGTCGCGCGGGCCCTGGCGGACAAGGCGCGCACGATCCGGATGCCGGTTCACATCGTCGAGCGGATGCAGAAGCTGAACCGCGCCGAGCGCACGCTCTGGACGCAGCTCGGCCGCGAGCCCACGCTCGAAGAGGTCGCCGAGGAGGCGAACCTGCCGCTGGCCCAGGCGCACGAGGTCAAGGCGGCCGCGCGCGCATCCACGAGCCTCGACCAGCCTGTCGGCGAGACCGAGGACGCCGTCTTCGGCGATTTCGTCGCCGGCGACGGCCCGCTGCCGGACGAGGAGGTCGAGGTCTCGCTGCGCTGCCAGGCGCTCGCAGAAGCGCTGGGAGCCCTCGCCGAGCGCGAGCGGAAGGTGCTCATCCTCCGCTACGGCCTCGTTGACGAGGAGCCGAAGACGCTCGAGGAGATCGGCCGCCGCCTTGGCCTGACGCGCGAGCGCGTGCGGCAGATCGAGACCGAGGCGCTCAAGCGGATGGCGCGCTTGCGCGAGATGGAGTCGGTCGCAGAGCTCTGAGGCGGTCTGTCTCTGTCAGGTCGGATCGCTACTGCATCCGACATGGTGGGTTAAGACGGCGACGCCGGCGAAGCCGGCATCGCCTCTTTGGTCGGCGTCGCAAGCGAACGCCGGTTAAGACGGCCACGCCGGCGAAGCCGGCATGGCCTCTTTGGCCGGCGTCGCAAGCGAACGCCTTAGCCCGAGCGCCCGAGCGCGCTCCCGTTGAAGAGCGGCAGCGCGTCTTCCTCCCCCACTCTCTCGCCCGAACGAGCTCGAACGCCTCGTCGAGGCGCACCGGCCGCGCCAGGCGGTGCCCGTCCGAGGCCACGACCGACGCGACGTCCAGCAACCGCCACGCGAGCTCCTAGTGCGGCCAGACGTGCGGCGTCGCGAACAGGATCGCCGTCCCGGCGTCTGCCGCGAGGTCGCAGAGCGCGAGCCCGTCCTCGAGGGTCTTCGTGTGCGGCTGCGGCACACGAACGCGCGCCGGTAGACCCACTCCCTCGCAAGTCATCATGGCCCGCGAAGCGGGCCGGACTTGCGAGGATTACTCGCCGCGGAGGTAGAGCTGCAGGCCCGGCGCGACCGAGCGCAGCTCGCGCAGCGCGCGCGACTCGAGCTGCCGGACGCGCTCGCGCGTGATGCCGAGGTCCGCGCCGACCTCCTCGAGCGTCTGCGGCGCCTCGCCGTCCATGCCGAACCGGCGCGAGACCACATGCCGCATCCGCGGCGACAGGCGCTGGAGCGCCTGTGCGAGCTCGGCCGAGCGCAGGTGATCGTCGGTAGCGGTGTCGGGCCGGTCGGACTTCGTATCCTCGATCAGGTCGCCGTAGAGGCTCTCGCCGTCGCCCACGGGCGTCTCGAGGCTTACCGGGTCCTCGACCAGCTCGAGCAGCGTCCGCACGCGCTCGGGCGGGAAGCCGCTCTCCTTCGCGATCTCGGGCAGCAGCGGCTCACGGTTCAGCTTCTGCGCGAGGACGCGGCGCGCGCGCATCACGCGGCGCACCTGCTCGGCCACGTGGACGGGCAGGCGGATCGTCCGGCCCTGGTCGGCGAGCGCGCGGGTGATCGCCTGGCGGATCCACCAGGTCGCGTAGGTCGAGAGCTTGAAGCCGAGCGTGTAGTCGAACTTCTCGACCGCGCGGATCAGGCCGAGATTGCCTTCCTGGATCAAGTCGAGCAGGGGGACGCCGGCCTTCGTGTAGTTCCGCGTGATCGACATCACGAGGCGCAGGTTCGACTCGATCAGCTTCCGCTTCGCGTCCTCGTCGCCGAGGTCCTTGAGCCGGGCGAGTTCGCGTTCCTGCGCGCGCGTCAGCAGCGGGCCGTCGCCGATCTGGCGGACGTAGAGCTTGAGCGGGTCGGCCGTCTGCGGCTCGGTGGGCTCCGTCTCGACCGTGCCGACCTCGTCGACCTCGGCGGGCGCAGGAACGACCTCGAGCCGGGGCTCGGGGGAGTTGGACTCGGGGTGCGCCTCAGGGAGCGGCCGCTGCTCCATCACGCCTGCTCTATCGGCGCAAGACGTCCCTCGCTTGAGGGAGTTCCACCCACACGGGGGATCAGGCTTGGAGGTGTCGAACCGAGATGAACGGGCATGCCTAACTCTGAGGCACAGCCGACGTCTGACTCGGTGGCGGCCGCTGTGGTCGCTAGTTTCATTCCAGGGGTTTCCTGAGATGTGTGGAATTGCCGGATACAGCCTGAGCGCGCGCAGCAGCGTGGATCGCACGCTGGCTGCACAGGCGCTGCTCGCCGGAATCGCCGAGCGCGGCGCCGACGCGGTCGGGTACGCGTACCGGCGCGGGCACAGTCCGGTCACGATCCACAAGCAGCGCTCCGGCGCGAGCGCCCTGCTGGAAGAGGTAATTGTGCCGACGAGCACGAGCGAGGCGCTCATCCACGTCCGCGACTACACGAAAGGGCACCCGAGCGTCGAGGCCAACAACCACCCCATCCGCCATGGGGCCGTCGTCGGCGTGCACAACGGGATCATCATCAACGACGACGAGCTGATGGACGAGCACGGCTTCGAGCGCGCCCAGCCCGAGATGACGGTCGACTCGGAGGCGATCTTCGCGCTGGCCGAGGCCCACGACGCGAATCCGAAGGCGCTCGAGCAGCTCCGGGGCTCGATGGCGACGGCGTGGCTCGACGAGCGTCATCCGGAGACGCTCTTCGTCGCGCGCGGCGTCGGGCGGCCGCTCTGGCTCGGCACGAGCCGCGACGAGACGCTGTTCGCCTCCACCAAGACCGCGCTCGAGGTGGCCGAGAGGTTCCTCCGGCTGAAGCTGCGCAAGCGCGAGATCGGCGAGGGCACGCTCGCCGTGGTCGCAAGCGGCGAGGTGCTCGACAAGCTGCGCTTCGAGCCCGACCGCGACTTCGAGGAGCGCACGCTCCCGGCCGTGCGCGCGCCGCACGAAGGCGCGTTCTGCCTCCAGCGCCTCGCGGCGCTGGCCGCGATCTCCTAGCCCGTTCTACTCCAGCCGCCCGTCCGCGCCTACGGCGGTCCCGGCGGCCAGCAGCCGCTCGCGCACCAGGAACTGGAAAGTCGACCACGCGCCCGTGCGGCCCTCGAACATGCGGTAGATCTGCCACTCCGTGAGGAGCGTCTCGTCGGCCTTGCGCGCCTCGGCCCAGTCGGCGAACTTCGGCAGCCGCCCCAGTTCGTCCGCGAGCTCCATGCCCTGCTCCAGGGCACGCTCGAGCTTCTCTTCCCCCACCGGAACGTCGAAGCCGGCCTCGCGCAGCGCGTTCGCGAGCGAGCCGAAGGTGTGCCAGTAGAGAGACTTCGACGGCATGCGGCCGCGGTGCTCCTCGATGTCGCGGGCGGTCGGGATGCGCTCCAGCTCCACTCCGAGTTGACGCAACAGGTCCAGCAGCTCCTCGCGCGTGGCGAAGCGGCGCGGGACGAGGCCCGCCTTGCGCTTGGCTTTGTTCCAGCTGCCGAAGTGCTCGATCACCGTCTGCGGATGCACGTTCGTCTCCGGGTCGGCTGCGAACTCCCGCATCGTCGGCGAACGGCCCAGCCGCTCCGCGCACGCGGCGAGCTCGGCGAGTATCTGCTCGTCGGAATAGCGCTTGCGGATGCCGGCCTGGAAGGCCTCGAGCGCCTTCCGGTCGATGCCCGCGAGCGCGCGGTACTGGGGCCGGCGGGGCATCGGTTCTTCCAACAAGAATAGAGCAACTGCGCCCAATCGCAAACTGCGGGCTAGCGAATGCGGGCGTTTGCTACCGCGTCAGATCAGGACGCAACGAGCACGCGCGGGCGCGTGTCCTCGTCGTCGATGCCCTCGATGGGCAGGATCCGCTCGAGCGCGGCGACGCAGCGCGGGCAGAACTGGGTGCCGGCGGCGCGCCTGAGCTCGTCCAGCGCCTCCGCGGCGGGCCGGGCGGCGCGGTAGATGCGCGTCGTCAGCATCGAGTCGAGCGCGTCCGCGACGTGGATGATCCGGGCGCCCAGCGGGATCTCCTCGCCCTTCAGGCCGTCGGGGTAGCCGGTGCCGTCGAAGCGCTCGTGGTGATGGCGAATGGCCGGGACCGCGTCGTTCAGGAAGCCGAGGCGGTCGATGATGCGCGCGCCCTCGTCGGCGTGGCGCTGCATCAGCTGCCACTCCTCCGCCGTCAGGCTCGCGGGCTTGAGCAGGATCGCGTCCGGGATCGCGAGCTTCCCGATGTCGTGGAAGAGCGCTGCGTGCCCCAGCAGGTCGAGCTCGGCCTGCGAGAGGCCCAGCTCGCGGCCGATCGCCAGCGCGAGTTGCTGGACGCGGCGTGAGTGACCGGCGGTGTAGGCGTCTCGCGCGTCGACGGTGGCGGAGAGGCTCTCCATCGCCGCCGTCGAGCGCTCCTTGAGCAGCCGGTTGGCGTGCTCGAGGGAGACGTTCTGGGTCTGGATCGTCTCGGCCGCGGCGCGGAGCTTCTGTGCGCTGCGCTGCGTGTGACGTAGGTAGGCCTCCTGCGTCTTGCGCATCAGCAGCAGCGGCACCGCGAAGACGGCCAGCGCCCAGAGTCCGGCCGTCTCGTGGCCGACCCAGATCACGCCGCCGATGAAGCCGTAGACGAGGTAGTGCGTCGCGAGCCATGCGAAGCGCTCGCGGAAGACCGCCCACCAGCGTTCGTGTCCCTCGATCGCCACGACGGCGCTGAGGAGGCTCATATTGACGCCGAAGTAGGTCGCCCCGGCGGCGATGCCGGCGGCGACGTAGACGAACTTGCCCAGGTCGCCGCTGAAGCCGGCCGTGAAGACAGCCGCCGCTGCGAGTGACGAGAGCGTAAGCGTGCCCACGTTGAAGACCACGTAGTGGAACGGCGAGCGCCTGGCGCTCCACTCGACCGCTGCGATCGTGAGCGCGATGGCGAGCGCAGCGCGCGGCCCGAAGAGCGCTGCGCCGGCGATCGAGCCGACGGCGCTGACCGAGATCGAGCCGTCGTCGACCTCGAGCGCGAGGGCCTGTCCCGCGCCGACGAGCGCGACGAGGGCGATCAGGCCGATCCAGTCGGTGCTCGTGCCGAAGACCGCGCCGAACAGGCCTGCGGCCACCCCTACGGCGCTCACGAGCCCTACGAAGAGCGCAAGGCGGCGCGAAAGCGAGAGGAAGCGCGGCCCGTTCATCGCGTGCGGCCGCGGGTGGCGCCGCTCCTGCTGCGGCGCGCTCTCGGCCTGCGGCGGCAGGGGAACGATGTGGTCGCCGTCCTCCGGCACGGCCACGAGCCGGCCCTGCCGCTTCTCCGGCATCAGCAGCGGCTCGGAGCTCGCATCGAGGACGCGGTTGCGCCCCTGGAGCTTCGCCCGGTAAACGGCCAGGTCGGCCTGGTGGATGAGCTCGTTCGCGTCGGAGCCGTCACGCGGGTAGCCCGCAACGCCGATCGAGACCGTCGCGCGGATCGGTTCGCTCGAGGTCTCGACGTCGTACGCACGCGCGGCGACAGTCCGGCGGATGCGCTCCGCGATCTCGAACGCTTGCTCAGGCGGCGTCTCCGGGAGCAGGATGGCGAACTCCTCGCCGCCGAACCGCGCCGGGACGTCGTAGTTGCGCAGCTGGGCGCGGAAGACCTGCGCGATCCCCTGTAGCACCGCGTCGCCGGCGAGGTGGCCGTACGTGTTGTTGATGTCGCGCAGGAGGTCGAGGTCGGCCATGATCAGCGAGAGGGGCCGGTCGAACCGTTCCGCGCGCAGGAGCTCCTCGTTCAGCGCCGCGGCGAAGTGGCGGGCGTTGAAGAGACCCGTCTTCGGGTCGACGCGCGCTTCCTCCTGGAGCTGCGGCACCGAGAGCGAGCGGTGGATCAGCAGCAACGGAGCGACGGCGAACGGGATCAGCCACGGGTTCCTGGCCCAGAAGGCGGCCATCGCCACTCCGAGCATCGCGAGCACGAGGTCGGTGGAGAGGCTCGGGAACGAGAACAGTCCGGACTCGCGCAGCGAGTGGCCGCGCGCGAGGTGGAGCATCGGCGCCATCAGCAGGTGGTTCACGGCCACCATGGCGGCCGCAGCCGAGAGGCCGGCGAGCGCGTACTCGACGTCGGACGCCGGGGCGATCCGAAGGAGGCCGTGGAAGGCCGCGTACGCCGCGAGCATCGACAGCGTCCAGTTGCAGATGTTGAAGATCTGGATGTACCAGGCGCTGCGGTTCTTCAGCCATTCGGGGATGTGCTGGACCACGCCGATCAGCACGACGAGCTCGGGCGGGAGCAGCATCGCCGCCGGGATCAGGAACACGATCGTCGTGTGGTACGACTGGTTCCGCGGCGTCCGCACGACGAACAGCTGCGCAACGGCCGCGATCGCGCCGAGGATGAAGAACGTCGCCCAGCCCGGCGTGTGCGGACTGAGATGCGACAGCAGCGGTACGGCTACCGCGATCGTTACTGCCGCAACGACGAAGAAGTAGCAGGCAGCCTTCGGTGCGAGCCGCGGCGACTCGGTGCCAGGGGCCTCGACGTCGTGCGCGATCGCGCTCGGGACCGCACTCATGCCGGCCGCTCCGCGGGACGCGTCAGGCTCACAACGAACCCCTCATCGCCTGCTGGTGGTCTCCGATCTCCGCGCGGTCGGCGCGGCGCCGCATGAACTGAAGCAGTGCTCCGTGGTGACGTTCGCCGGACGGCTCACCACCACTGGAAGCTACGCCGCTCCACGGGGGGTCACATCCCCCTTTTTCGGTACGGCTCGAATATCCCCCAAAGGAGTGAGGGGCCGGGTTTGCGCCCGGCCCCTCGGAAGATGCGTCGATCGGTGCCTAGCCCGCCGGCGCAGCGACCGCGTCGGCGACCGCCGCGGGGAGGTCACCAGGATCGGGTGCCGTCTCCGGGTCGGCCATGATCTCGGCCGCCTGCTCCGGGGTCAGGGCGTAGGCGGTCGGGTCGGCCGCGGCATCGCTCTCGGCCGCGTCCTCGTAGGCGGAGTCGGCCCACGAGACGTCTGCCCAGGACACGTCGGCCCAGGAGACGTCGGCCCAGGAGACCGAATCCCAGGAGACGTCGGCCCAGGAGACCGCGCTCGCCGCCGTGTCGGCCCACGAGACGTCCGTCCACGAGACGGAGTCCCAGGAGACGTTCGCCGTGGCGACGTCCGACCAGCTGACGGCGTCGAAGGCGCGCCCCCCGGTCAGGTCCGTCTTGACGAACTGGTTCAGGGCCCAGTCCGGGTTCGGCGGGGCCTTGAGCGCCGAGGCGTTCGTGACCTGGATCTCGCCGACGCCGACCGAGCCGACGGGGGCGCCGTCGACCGGCTTCGTGGACGCCATCAGGGCGCCTTTGACCTGGTCGGGCGTGTATTCCGGGTGCTTCCCGAGGATCTGGGCCGCGGCGGCCGAGATGACCGGTGCCGCGAACGAGGTCCCCGAAAGCTGCATGTAGCCAGGCGCGACGACGTTGCTCGCCTTCTCGACGGCCAGCGTCGACCCGACCGGCACCGGGCCGACCATGTAGCGGCCGGGAGCCGTCAACTCAGGCTTCATGAAGCCGTCCGGCGTCCGGCCATAGGCCGACCATGGGGCGTTGCTGTCGTCCTTGATGTTCTTCGTCCCGCCGAGGTCGATCGCGCCGACGGTGATCACGAACGGGTCGTTGCCCGGCGCGTAGAGGACGCCGCTGGGCTTGTCGGGGTAGCCGTAGTTGCCGGCCGCCGCGACCACGACCACACCGTTGAACCAGAGCTTCTCCACGGCCGCGTCGAGCGGCTCCTGGAAGAAGTGGCTCTTGGTCGCCGAGTGCAGCGAGAAGTTGGCGACCTTGATGTTGTACGTGCTCTTGTTGGCCAGGATCCACTGGGCCGCCGCGATCACGTCGCTCGTCCGCGCGACGCCGTGGTCGTCCATGACGTCGAGCGAGACCAGGGGCGCCTGAGGAGTGCCGCCTGTGTAGTTGTCAGCCCCGCCCGCGGCGATGCCCGCCACGAAGGTGCCGTGGCCGCGGCCGTCGCCGGGCGAGTCGTCCGGCAGCGTGCTGAACTTCACGCTCGCGACCACACGGTTCCCGAAGTCCGTGCGGCCGGGCTGGATGCCGGAGTCCACGACCGCGATCGCCGGCACGGAGCCCGCCTTCGGCGCATCGCCGCCGCTCCAGCCCTTCGAGAGCCCGGTCTCGTACGGCCACAGCTGCCCGGAGCTGAACCCGCTCACGTGCACCTGGACGTCGGGCGTCACGATCAGGTTCGGCATCCGCATCAGCCTCGGCAGGACGCCTGCCCTGACGGTGGCCGAAACGCCGTCGATCAGGCTGAGGCGCCGGTCGAGGCCGCCCCGGTCGTCGTCCGCGAACTGATTGACATGGGTGAACGCCGAGAGCGCCGGCGAGAGCTGGCCGTTCGTGCTCTGGATGATCACCCGTACGTACTTGTTCGGATGCCGCTTCGCCCCCTTCAGGAGGCCGGGCGAGATCCACGTCTTCTTGATTGTCGCGTGTCCGCTCAGCTTCGCGTGCTTGAGCTGCACCGCGCTGGAGGCGAGCGGAACGCTGATGGCCAGCATCGCCACGAGTGCGGTGATTGCCCCACGGCCGCCCTTCCCCCAGAGCGCGCTCGACCGAGATTCGCCGCCGCGGTTGCCTGTGCCCCACAGCGCGCTCGAGCGTACTTCTCCTTGTTTGCCGCCGTTCATCCGCACCTTCCGTTCTCCTTTCCGCGCCCTCGCGCGGGCCGCATGGTTGTCTGCATCGCGACACGTGCCTGTCGGCTCGCCGCCGCGAAATCCGGGCGAAACCTACGGTGGAGAGGGGTGTCGCTACATCCCCCGGCGGGGGGAGCGGCCCTGGAAGATCCCTCGAACGGGTGACGGGAGCTGTGGCGCGGTAGCGTCCCCGCCGTGCGCGCCCCGCTCGCACTCGAGATCGGCCTCGCGCGCGCCGCTGCGGGGCTCTCGCGGCTCGCCGGCGCGGGCGGCGGGACGACGCTTCCCGGGAAGCTGCTCTGGAAGCTCGACCCCGGGGCGGTCGACCGGCTGGCAGCCCGCCTGCCCGACGGCTCGGCGCTCGTCTCGGCCACCAACGGCAAGACGACGACGGCCGCCATGGTGGCGTCGATTCTGGGCGGCTCGCGGCGGCTCGCGCACAATCGGGCCGGGGCGAACCTGGTCTCCGGGGTCACATCCGCCCTGGTCGCGGCACGCGATGCCGAGCTGGGCTTGTTCGAGGTCGACGAGGCGGCCCTTCCGGAGGTGGCGCGGCGGGTCCGGCCGCGGGCGCTCTCGCTGGGGAACCTCTTCCGCGACCAGCTCGACCGCTACGGGGAGCTCGAGCTCCTGGCGGAGCGGTGGCGCACGATGGCGCGCGGGCTGCCGGACGCGGCCGTGTTGGTGGCGAACGCCGACGACCCGCAGCTGGGGGAGATCGCCTCCGAGCGCGCGCAGCGAGCTCGCGTGGTCTTCGGGCTCGACGACCCGCGCCACGCCTCGAGGGAGCTCCAGCACGCCGCCGACTCGAAGTGGTGCGTCCGCTGCGGCACGCCGTACGAGTACGCGGCCGCTTACATCGGCCACCTCGGCGACTTCCGCTGCCCGTCGTGCGGCCACGCCCGCCTGCCGCTTGACGTCTCGGCGCGGGTGATCGAGCTGAACGGTCTCGAAAGCGTCTCGTTCGAGCTCGTGACGCCCGAGGGATCACGGCCGGTCGAGTTGCGCGTGCCCGGGCTCTACAACGTCTACAACGCGCTCGCGGCGGCGGCCCTGTCCCGCGCGCTCGGAGCGGCTCTCGACGAGATCCAGGCCGGTTTGCAGGGCTTTTCAGCCGCGTTCGGGCGGTTCGAGCGCATCGCCGTCGGCGACCGCTCGCTGCTTGTGCTGTTGATCAAGAACCCGGCGGGCGCGAACGAGGTCGTCCGCACCCTCGTCGCCGCGGGAGCGCCGTCGCTGCTGCTGATCGCGCTCAACGACGAGATCGCGGACGGACGTGACGTCTCGTGGATCTGGGACGTGGACTTCGAGCCGCTGCTCGGAGGGCTCGAGCGGCTCGTCGCGACCGGGGAGCGTGCCGCCGAGCTCGCGCTGCGGTTCAAGTACGAGGGCCTGGCCGCGGATGCGATCGAGGTCGTGCCGTCGCTCGAGGACGCACTCGACCGGGCCCTGGAGCTCACTCCCGCGGGCCGCGAGCTCGCGGCGCTGCCCACCTACACGGCGATGCTCGCGCTGCGGGACCTCGTCGCGCGGCGCGGGTTCGCGCGGCCGTACTGGGAGGCGGCCGCCTGATGCGGATCGTCGTCGGCCACCTCTTCCCGGAGTACCTCAACATCTACGCCGACCGCGGGAACATCGCGGTGCTGGCGCGCCGTGCGGCCTGGCGCGGCCACGAGCTCGAGGTGCGGCCGCTCGGCCGCGGCGACCTGGTGCGGCCGGGCGAGCACGACATCTACTACGTCGGCGGCGGCCAGGACCGCGAGCAGGAGCTGATCGCACCTGCGCTCGCGGCCATGGGGCTCGCGCTGGGCGAGGCGATCGAGGGTGGTGCCGCCGCACTGGCGGTCTGCGGCGGGTACCAGCTGTTCGGGCGCTTCTACCGCGACCAGAGCGGCGACGAGTTGCCCGGGGCCGGCCTCCTGCCGCTACACACGGTGGCCGGCGAGCGGCGAATGATCGGCGACGTCCTGCTCGAGTGCGAGCTCGAGCCGGGCGAGCGCCGGACGCTGGCCGGGTTCGAGAACCACGCGGGCCGCACGTACCTCGACGACGGCGCCGAGCCTCTCGGCCGCGTCCTTGCAGGCTTCGGCAACGACGGCGAGACCGGCTACGAAGGCTGCCGCTCCGGGCGCGTGATCGGCACCTACCTGCACGGCCCTCTCCTCCCCCGCAACCCGTGGCTCGCGGACTGGCTGCTCGGGCAAGCGCTCGCGCACCGCACCGGGAGCGAGCCCGCGCAGCTGGAGCCGCTACCGGACGGCCTCGAGGCCGAAGCGCACGCCGTGAGCGCCGAACGTGCCCGCGCCCGCGGCGGCCGCTTCTGATCCAAGTAACAGACTGTTACTTGAAAAGAGACGCGGCTACGGGGCCCACAGAGCGCCGAGGTAGACCGCCGGGTCTCCCGGCGTCCAGCGCTGCAGGAAGCGCTGGATCGGCGGATGCAGGACGACCTCGTCCAGCTCGTCGGGCGCAAAGAGGCGGTGGCCGCGGACGGCGGCGTCGTGCGACGTGACCTTCTCGAGCGAGCGGCCGGTGAGGTCTCCCGCGAAGATGATGTGCACGACGTGTTTCGCGGCGAAGCTGCGCACGGGCGCGATCGAGTCGACGATCGCGATCGGGCCCTCCACCGGGAGCTCGTCTTCGATCCCGACCTCCTCGGCCAGTTCGCGGTGCAGCGCGTCGACGAGGCTCTCGCCGGAGTCGACCCCGCCGCCCGGCAGGAGCCAGTGCTCGCGGTTGTTCTTCTCGTGACGGCAGAGCAGTAGGCTTCCCTGCCAGCGCAGCAGCGCCGAGACCCGGATGCGCGGTTCGCCCATCAGCTCAGCGAGGAGCCGAAGCCGCGCACGCCCCGCTCGCTCTCCGGCAGCTCCTCCACCGCGACCGGGTCGAGCTCCGGCACCGGGAGCACGACGAGCTGCGCGATTCGCATCCCAGGCTCGACCACGAACGGCTCGCGCGCGTCGGTGTTCAGCAGGACGACGCGGATCTCGCCGCGGTAGCCGGAATCCACCAAGCCCGGCGAGTTCACGACCGTAAGCCCATGCCGTGCGGCCAGCCCGGAGCGAGGCTGCACGAAGCCCGCGTGCCCTGCGGGGATCGCGACCGCCAGCCCGGTGCCCACCGTCGCTCGCTCCCCCGGGCCGAGCTCGTGCCGCTCGCACGCGGCCAGGTCGAGCCCCGCGTCGCCCGCGTAGGCGCGTTCGGGCAGGACCGCGTCCTCTCTCAGGCGGCGGATCGGGAGCTCGATCACGCGCTCGAGCGGGCCTCGGTCTCGGGCTCGACCACCAGGTATCGCGCAAACCGGCGCACCTCGCGCATCGGGAGGTGGGCGCGGATGAAGACGCCCTCCTCGCGGTCGGCGCGCTCGTCGACGGGCATGCCGAGCGCGTACAGCTCCGCCAGCCGGCCGCCCTCGTCGTACGGGATCAGCAGCCGGACGGGCTCGAAGCGCTCGCCGAACCGGGCGGCGATCCGCTCGCGCAGCGCTTCGAGCCCCTCCCCCGTCCGTGCCGAGACCTGCAGCGCCTCGGAGAACCGGTTGCCCACGCGCCGCCGCCGCAGCGAGTCGACGGCGTCGATCTTGTTGAGCACGAGCTCGACCGGGAGCTCGCCGGCACCGATCTCCGCGAGCACCGCCTGCACGGCTGCGAGCTGGGCGTCGAGCTCGTCGTCGGTCGCGGAGGCGTCGACGACGTGCAGCACGAGGTCCGCGACAAGCGTCTCCTCGAGCGTCGCCGCGAAGCCCTCGACCAGCTGGTGCGGAAGGCGTCGGATGAAACCGACCGTGTCGGTCACGAGGTAGCGGCGCCCGTCGACCTCGAACCCGCGGGTCGTCGGGTCGAGCGTCTCGAACAGGCGGTCGTCGACGGACACACCCGCGTCCGTGAGCGCGTTCAGCAGCGTCGACTTGCCGACGTTCGTGTAACCGGCGAGCGCGATCGTCGGCGTCTCCGAGCGCCGCCGCGACTTGCGTCTCGTCGCGCGCTGCTTCGCCAGCCGGCGCAGGCGCTCGCGCAGCAGTGTCACTCGCCGCCGCGCGAGCCGGCGATCGGTCTCGAGCTGGCTCTCGCCCGGGCCCCTCGTTCCGACGCCGCCCCCGAGGCGCTCGAGGTGCTGCCACAGCCCGCGCATGCGCGGCAAGTTGTACTCGAGCTGCGCGAGCTCGACCTGGAGCTTGCCCTCGGCGCTCACCGCATGCTGGGCGAAGATGTCGAGGATCAGCTGTGTGCGGTCGACGACGCGCGCCTGGAGGGCGTCCTCGAGGCGCCGCTGCTGCACAGGCGTGAGCTCGTCGTCGACGATCAGGGACTCGGCGGAGGAGCGCTTGAAGGCGTCCTGAAGCTCGACAAGCTTGCCTTTCCCGACGTACGTGCGCGGGTCGGGCCGCTCGCGGTGTTGCACGAGCTCGCCGATCGGCTCCACGCCCGCCGTGCGCGCCAGCTCGCGCAGCTCGGCGAGTTCGGCCCCCGCGTCGGCGCCCTTCGCGGGGGCCGCGAGCACGAACCCGCGCTCGGGCTCCGCACCGGGCGCTGGATCCGGCTGGCGGGTCGTCACGCCGGAATTATGCCGCTCCGCAGCGAGGACTCGATGCGCTGCGTCGCTTCTTCGAGCCGTTCGTCCGGCACCGTCAGGGAAAGGCGCACGAACCCCTCTCCGCTCGGGCCGAACGAGGGTCCCGGTGAGACGACGATACCCGCCTCCTCGAGCACGAGCTCCGTGAACGACGCCGAGGTGTGGCCCTCCGGTACGCGCACCCAGAAGTACGGTGTCGCCTTCGGCGGGTCGACCTCGAGCCCGATCGCTTTCAGCGCCTCCGCCACGAGGTCGCGGCGCCGCTCGTACACCGCCGACATCTCGCGTGGGAAGTCGCGTGCGTCGGTGAGCGCCGCGATCGTCGCCCGCTGGACCGCCTCGAACATCCCCGAATCGAGGTTCGTCTTCAGCTGCCGGAAGCGCTCCACGACCTCCGCGTTGCCCGCGACGAGGCCAGAGCGCCAGCCGGTCATGTTCCAGCCCTTCGAGAGCGAGAAGATCTCGACGCCGACCTCCTTCGCGCCCGGTGTCTGGAGGAAGCTCGGCGCGCGGTAGCCGTCGTAGCAGAGCTCCGAGTAGGCGTTGTCGTGCACGACGACCAGGTCGTTCCCCCGCGCGAACTCGACCGCGCGCTCGAAGTACCCGGGCTCGACGACCGCGCCCGTCGGGTTGTTCGGGTAGTCGAGGAAGAGCATGTTGGAGCATTCGCGTACGGCGGGTGGGATCGCGTCCAGGTCCGGCAGGAACCCGTTCGCTTCCTCGAGGGGCAGGTAGTGCACCTTCGCGCCGGCGAAGACAGGCCCCGAGGTGTAGGGCGGGTAGCCGGGATCCGGCGAGAGGCAGATGTCGCCGGGGTCGAGCAGCACGAAGGCGATATGACCCACCGCCTCCTTGCCGCCGAGCGCGGGGACGACCTCGGAAGCCGGGTCGAGCTCGACGCCGAACCGCTCGCCGTAGAACGAGGCCACCGCCTCGCGGAACGCGTCGCAGCCGTGGTTCGTCGGGTACTGGTGCGTTTCGGGATCGCTTGCGCCGGCGGCGAGCGCGTCGATCACCGGCTGCGGCGTCGGCAGGTCGGGATCGCCGATGCCGAGGCTGATCACGTCCACGCCCGCGCGGCGCTTCTCGTCGATCTTGCGCTCGAGCTCGGCGAAAAGGTACGGAGGGACCGCGTCGAGACGGCGGGCAAATCTCACAAGGGGAACTCCTCGGCCAGCTCCACGGTGCAGATCTCCTCCGCCGGGCCGGTCAGGCGCGCGTGGCCGTCCTCGAGCTCCACGCGCAGGTCGCCGCCCGCGAGGTGGACGGTGACCGGGCTCTCGCACCAGCCGTTCGCAACCGCCGCCGCGCTGGCCGCGACGGCGCTCGTCCCGGAGGAGAGCGTCTCCCCCGCCCCGCGTTCCCAGACGCCAACCGTCAGCTCCTGGTCGCCGTCCACGCGCACGAGCTGGACGTTCGTGCGCTCCGGGAAGCGCGCGTGATTCTCGACCAGCGGGCCGAGACGGAGCAGCTCGGCGCGATCCGGCAGGCGCTGGATCACGGCATGCGGGTTGCCGACCGAGACCGGAGTGAGCTCGACCTCCTCGCCGTCGACGTCGAGCGTCTCCGGCTCTCCGACGTCGACCGCCCCCATCTCCTGCTCGACGTCGCGTTCGCCGCGCAGCCGTGCGAGAACCATGCGCGGCCCGACGAGGATCCGAACCTCGTCGGCGCCGGCTCGCCGCGCCAACCAGCGGGCCGCGATCCGCGTGCCGTTCCCGGAGAGCTCGGCGACCGAGCCGTCCGGATTCCAGATGATCACCTCGGCCGTGTCGTTGTCCGCCGAGACCACCTCGAGAATGCCGTCCGAGCCGACCCCGAAGTGGTAGTCGCAGATGCGCTTCACGCGCTCCGGCGTCAGCGGGACGGGCAGCTCGGCCTGCTCGACGAGC
The DNA here is from genome assembly GCA_963719275.1 of uncultured Actinomycetes bacterium. Classification (GTDB taxonomy): domain Bacteria; phylum Actinomycetota; class Thermoleophilia; order Gaiellales; family Gaiellaceae; genus AC-32. The sequence continues at coordinate 357,132 of CAVRBT010000004.1, forward strand.
AGGTAGTCATTGCCCAGGCCGTGCCACTTCGCGAGCTTCATCGGGGCGGGGCCACGCTACCTAAGGCGCCGACTCGGCGGCGCCGACCAGGGAGGCCGTGCGGGCTTTGCCCGTGCGGCCGTTCAAAGCGCGCCGACTCGGCGGCGCCGACCAGGGAGGCCGTGCGGGCTTTGCCCGTGCGGCCGTTCAAAGCGCGCCGACTAGGCGGCGCCGACCAGGGAGGCCGTGCGGGCTTTGCCCGTGCGGCCGTTCAAAGCTCGCTGACGATCTCCGCCGCCACCTCGGCAGCGGGACGGTCGGCGTCGACGAGGACGTTTCCGGGGATCCGCCGCATCCACTTGCGCTGGTACGCGGCGTAGCGGCGGGTGCGTGCGACGAGCACCTCGACCGCCTCCTCGCGCGGCAGCTCGGCGATGTCCTGGAGGCCGTGGATCGTCCTCGCGGTCGCCGAGATCGGGCCCGAGAGCGCCCTGGCGACTTCCTCTTCGACCCCGAGCTCGAACATCTCGCGCGTGCGCTCCTCGATCCGCCGCCGGAGCTCCTTCATCGGGACGTCGAGCCCGAAGATCCGCGTCGGGTGGCGCGTCTCGCCGCTCCAGAGCGTGTCCTTCCCGGGCCGCAGGCTCGACCCCGCCTCGACGAGCTCGAGCGCGCGCACGACGCGGCGGCGGTCGTTCGGATGCACTGCGGCGGCGGCCTCCGGGTCGCGCTCCGCGAGCAGCGCGTGGGCCTGCTCCGGGCCCTCCTCGTCGTAGAGCCGCTCGAGCCGCTCCCGCGCGCCGGGCTGCGGCGGCGGTGGGAGCTCCAGCTCCGCGAGGGCCGCGCGCAGGTAGAGGCCGGTCCCGCCGACGACGACCGGCGTGCGGCCGGCGCCCAGGATCTCGTCGACCGCGGCGTGCGCGCGCCGCTGGTAGTCGGCGACGGAGCTCTCCTGGTCGAGGCCGAGGTACGCGACGAGGCGCGTCGGGAAGTCCGACTGGTTCGTCAGCACGGGCAGGCCGCGGTAGACCTGCATCGCGTCGGCCGAGACGAGCTCCGCCGGTACCAGCCGCGCGAGCTCCTCCGCGACCGCGGTCTTTCCGGAGGCCGTGGGCCCGAAGATCGCGATCACGCGCGCCACCGGCCGATTCTCGTTGAAGCGCCGGGGCGCCCGGCGGGCCGGGCGCCCCCGCGCGCTGGTGCTAGGTCGCCGGGACCGGAAAGGTCACGACGCTGCGGTTGCCGTCTCGGTCACGGCGCGCACACCGAAGATGTTGTTCCTCGCCGGAGAACGCGGCGAAGATGATCGTGGCGTCGAAGGAGTGCTTCGACATCACGCGGGCCAGCTCGAGCACGGCCGCGACACCCGAGGCGTCGTCGTCGGCACCGGGCGCGTCGCAGGTGAAGTCGAGCACGTCCGTGCAGCGGGAGTCGAGGTGCCCGCTGACGAGGTAGATCCGGTCGGCGGACTTGGGCTGGCTCCCGTGCAGCGTGGCAAGCACGTTCGTGACGTCATTCGTCGCAGCGCCGATTCCGCGGTTGGGGTCGGTCTGGGACGAGAGCGTGTGCCGCGTCCCGAACGACGCCAGTCACGACCTCAGGCGGGCGCGCGCGAGCTCGAGCTCACCGTCGCTCACTCCGGCCTCGCGGAGATACTCCTCGACGCCGCCGTACCGCCGCTTCAGCTCGCCGAACACGCCGAGCATCGACTCCGGCGGGGTCTGCGCGATCCGCCGCAGGCGCTGCAGCTCCTCCTCCGACTCCGCGGCCTCGAACCACGCCTCGTGGCGCTCTCGCAGCCGCTCCTCGCTGAGCGCGTAGTCCTGCGCGATGGTCTCCTCGTCGACGCCCGAGAGGTGGAGCAGGAACGCCGTGAGCAGCCCGGTGCGGTCCTTGCCGCCGACGCAGTGGATCACGACCCCGCCCTCGGGCGCGTGCGCGACGGCGCGCAGCGACGCAGCGACGTTGCCCTGGAAATGCTCGAGGAAGATCAGGTACGCGTCGCGGGTCGCCGTCGCGTCGTCGGGCGCGGCCGCAGTGGCGGCGTCGAGCTCGCCGGCGATCTCCTCCCACTCAGCGTCGCTCGCCTCCATGAACGGGACGTGAACGACCTCGACCGGCAGCTCGGCGGGCCGGTCCTCCTCGCGCTCGTGATCGCCGCGCAGGTCGATCACCAGGCCGATGCCGTGGTCGACGAGCGCGCGCCACCCGTCGTCGCTGAGCTGCCGCACGCTGTCGGCGCGCACGACCGCACCGCGGCGCGTTTCGCCGCCGTCGGTCGGTTGGCAGGCCGCCGAGGTCGCGGACGTTGAGACAGCCGTCCCAGACGAGATCGCGTGCGTCAGGCGGCAACGGCTGCGAGCTGGGTGCCCTTGAGCGTGGTCGAGGTCGCGGCCTCGATCGTCACCGGCACGAGCTCTCCGGGAGACGCCGTGCCGGCGAAGTTGACGGTCGTGTTGCGGCGCGTCCGCCCACGCAGCAGCGAGGCGTCCGTGCGGCTCGGCCCTTCGACGAGGACTTCCTCGACGCGGCCGATCCGCTGCTGGTTCCGCGCCTCCGCGACGCGTTGGACGACCTCGATCAGCCGCTCGATCCGCTCGCGCTTGACGTCCTCGGCAACCTGGTCTGCCATCGACGCCGCTTCCGTCCCCTGGCGCGGTGAGTAGACGAAGGTGAAGGCGCCGTCGTAGCCGACCTCTTCGACGGCGCTGACGGTCTCCTCGAACTCGGCCTCGGTCTCGCCGGGGAACCCGACGATCAGGTCGGTCGTGAGCGCGAGGTCCGGGATCGCGCCACGCAGCTCGTCCACGAGGCGCAGGTAACGCGCGCGCGAGTAGGTGCGGCGCATCGCCTTGAGGACGCGCGTCGAGCCGGACTGCAGCGGCAGGTGCGCGTGCTCACAGACGCTCTCGCACTCGGCCATAGCCGCGATCACCGGCGCGCGGAAGTCCTTCGGGTGCGGGCTCGTGAAGCGGATGCGCTCGATGCCCTCGACCGCGTCGCAGGCGCGCAGCAGCTCCGCGAAGTCGCTGCCGACGCCGCGGCCGTACGAGTTCACGTTCTGACCGAGCAGCGTCAGCTCGCGGACGCCTTCGCGGGCCAGCCCCTCCACCTCGGCCAGGATCTCGCCCGGCCGCCGCGAGACCTCCTTGCCGCGAACCGAGGGAACGATGCAGTACGAGCAGACCGAGTTGCACCCCATCGAGATCTGCACCCACGCCTGGAAGCGCCGCTCGCGATGGAGCGGCAGCTGCCCCGCGAACGACCGTTCCTCGGCGATCCCGAAGGCGCTGCGCTCGACGCCTACGCCCCCCGCGCCGAGCCACTCGCCCAGATGCAGGATCGACCCCGGGCCGAATGCGACGTCGACGTACGGGTAGCGCGAGAACAGCCGCTCCCGCTGCGCCTCGGCGTAGCAGCCGCCGACGGCGATCACCTTGTCGGGGTCGCGCTCCTTCAGCGCCCGCGCCTGTGCGAGGTGTGCGGCGAAACGCTGGTCGGGCTTCTCGCGGATCGTGCACGTGTTGAAGACGAGCACGTCCGCGTCGGCCTGCTCGACGGCCTCCCCCAGGCCAAGCTCCTCGAGCATCCCCTTGATCCGCTCCGAGTCGTGGGCGTTCATCTGGCAGCCGAACGTGGTGACGTAGTAGCGGCGCATCGGCCCGAAACTCTAGCCGCGGCGCGAGTCTGGACACCCTTGGCCGGACATGTCACTCTTGTCCCGGCCGTTGGGGGAACCGGACTGGGGGTAACAGCATGCGGGCTGGGTCGTTGATTCGCGTCGTTGCCGCGCTCGCGGTCGCACTCGGAGCGCTCGCGCTGGCGTCACCAGCTGCCGCCGCGAGCCCGAACGTCGTCATCAGCCAGGTCTACGGCGGGGGCGGCAACTCGGGCGCGCAGTACTCGAACGACTACATCGAGCTCTTCAACCGCGGCACTGCGCCCGTCGACATCAGCCCGTGGTCCCTGCAGTACGCGAGCGCGACCGGAACCGGGAACTTCGGCTCCGCCGCGAACCTGATCACGCCGCTCAGCGGCGTGCTCGAGCCCGGCCAGCACATGCTCGTCGAGGAGTCCGGCGGCGCGACCGGCGCACCGCTGCCGACGCCGAAGACGACCGACGCGACGCCGATCAACATGAGCGCCACGGGTGGAAAGGTCGCGCTCGTGAACACGCAGACGCCACTGGGCTGCAACGGCGGCTCGACGCCCTGCCCGCCCGCTGCGCTCGCACAGATCGTCGACTTGATCGGCTACGACGGCGCGAACTTCTTCGAGGGCAGCGAGGCCGCACCGGCGCTCTCGAACACCACGGCCGCCTTCCGCGCGCTCGCCGGCTGCCAGGACACCGACGAGAACTCCGCCGACTTCACGGCCGACGCGCCCGTACCGCGGACGCTGCTCTTCCCCATCGTCTTCTGCACGCCGCCGACGCCGCACTTCGCGATCAGCCAGGTCTACGGCGGCGGCGGCAACAGCGGCGCGACGCTCAAGAACGACTTCATCGAGGTCTTCAACCGCGGCGCGGTCGCCGTGAACCTCAGCGGCTGGTCGGTGCAGTACGCCGCCTCGGGCGGCACCGGCGCCTGGACGCAGACGCCGCTCACGAACGTGACGCTGCAGCCGGGGCAGTACTACCTCGTGCAAGAGGCGCAGGGTGCCGGCGGCACCGTCGATCTCCCGCCGCCGGACGCGGTCGGGACGACGCCGATGGCGGCCGGAGCGGGCAAGGTCGCGCTCGTCAACTCGACCCTCCCGCTCAACGGCGCCTGCCCGACGAGCTCGTCGATCGCCGACCTCGTCGGCTACGGCGCTGCCAACTGCTCCGAGGGGAGCCCGGCCCCAGCGCTGTCGAACACGACCGCGGGGCTGCGCAACAACGGCGGCTGCGCGGACACCGACAACAACGGCGCCGACTTCACGGCAGCCACGCCGACGCCGCGGAACACGGCCTCGCCGTTCAAGGACTGCAATGCGGACACGGCGCCGAGCGTGGCCAGCACGATCCCGGCGAGCAACGCGAGCGACGTGGCAGTCGGGACGAATGTCTCGATCACCTTCAGCGAGCCGGTGAACGTGCAGGGGTCGTGGTACTCGATCTCGTGCGGCTCGAGTGGCTCGCACACCGCGACGGTCTCGGGCGGCCCGACGACGTTCACCCTCGATCCGGACACGGACTTCGCGCTGGGCGAGAGCTGCACGGTCACGGTGGCCGCGGACGGCGTCACGGACCAGGACGCGAACGACCCGCCCGACACGATGTCGGCGGATTACGTCTTCAGCTTCACGACGGAGACCGCGCCGATCCCGATCCACGACGTCCAGGGTGCGGCGCACATCTCCCCGCACAACGGCCAGGTGGCGAAGGTGCTCGGCATCGTCACGGGGCGCAGCTCGAACGGCTTCTGGATGCAGGATCCGAGCCCTGACGCCGACCCGGCGACCTCGGAGGGGATCTTCGTCTTCACCAACTCGACCCCGACCGCCGTCGTGGGCGACTCCGTCGGTGTCAGCGGCCGCGTGCAGGAGTTCCGGCCCGGCGGCGCGACGAACGGCAACCTGACGACGACGGAGCTGTCATCGCCGACCGTCACGATCCTCTCCACCGGCAACCCGCTGCCGTCGCCCGTCGTGATCGGCACCGGCGGCCGCATCCCACCTGACACCGTGATCGAGGACGACGCGAGCGGTAGCGTCGAGACGAGCGGCGTCTTCGATCCCGCCCAGGACGGCCTCGACTTCTACGAGAGCCTCGAGGGCATGCGCGTCCAGCTGAACGACGCCGTCGCCGTCGGCCCGACCGAGCCCGACTTCGGCGAGACCCCGGTGATCGGCGACAACGGCGCCAACGCCTCCGTCCGCACCTACCGCGGCGGACTGCTGCTGCGCCCGGACGACGGGAACCCGGAGCGGGTCACGCTCGACGACCTGCTTACGCCCCTGCCGGACGTGAACGTCGGCGACCACTACAGCGGGCCGATCATCGGGGTCATGGACTACAACTTCGGCAACCCGTTCATCGAGGTCACCTCGGCCGGGCTGACCGCGATCCACGACGGCGTCACGCGGGAGACGACCGACCCCTCGAGGCCCGGCGAGCTCACGATCTCGACCTTCAACTTCGAGAACCTGGCAGCCGGTCAGACAGACAAGCTCAACGCGCTCGCGCACCTGATCGTCGACAACCTGCGCTCGCCCGACCTGATCGCCGGCGAGGAGGTGCAGGACAACAACGGCACCAGCGGCTCGTCGGACGACACCGTCGTCGATGCTTCGCAGACGCTGTTGCAGCTGGTCGCCGCCATCTCGGCAGCGGGCGGGCCGACCTACTCGTGGCGCCAGATCGACCCGGTGGACGACCAGGACGGCGGTGCGCCGGGTGGCAACATCCGGCAGGTCTTCCTCTTCCGGACCGACCGCGGCCTTTCCTTCGTCGACCGGCCCGGCGGGGGCTCGACGACGCCGAACGCCCTCGTCGGTTCCGGCGCCGCGACGCACCTGCAGTACAGCCCCGGCCGCATCGACCCCGCAAGCGGCGCGTGGGCGTCGAGCCGCAAGCCGCTGGCCGGCGAGTTCGACTATCGCGGCCACAAGCTGTTCGTGATCGCGAACCACTTCAACTCGAAGGGCGGCGACGACCCGCTGCGCGGACGCTTCCAGCCGCCGGTCCAGGTGACGGCGACGCAGCGGCACCAGCAGGCGCACGAGGTGGCCGACTTCGTCTCGAGCATCTCTGCCGCCGACCCGAGCGCCGACGTCGTCGTCCTCGGCGACCTGAACGACTTCGAGTTCTCGGAGACGGTGCAGATCCTCGAGGGCGCTGGCCTGCGCGACCTGACGGACACACTACCGCTGAACCAGCGGTACAGCTACGAGTTCGAGGGCAATGCGCAGGTGCTGGACCACGTGCTCTTCAGCGGCCCGCTGTTCGCGCGGTCGCTCGTGTTCGACCCCGTGCACGTGAACTCGGAGTTCTTCGACCAGGTCTCCGACCATGACCCGTCGGTCGTACGGGTGCTGCTGAACGACCCGCCGTCGGCCTCGGCCGGCGGACCGTACAGCGTGGACGAGGGCTCGACGGTCACGCTCGCGGCAAGCGGGAACGACCCCGAGGGCGGGGCGCTCTCGTTCGCCTGGGATCTGGACGACAACGGCAGCTTCGAGACGGAGGGGCAGAACGTGTCCTTCTCCGCCGACGACGGGCCGACGAGCCCGGTCGTGCGGGTGCGCGTGACGGACGATGCCGGGCTCACTGCCACCGATCAGCAGACGGTCACGGTGGCCAACGTCGCGCCGTCGGCCACGTTCGGCGCGCCTGGATCGAGCTTCGCCGGGTTCCCCTTCACGCTCTCGCTGAGCGCCGTGAGCGACCCGTCGGCGACCGACACGGCGGCCGGTTTCACCTACGCGTTCGACTGCGGCGACGGTTCGGAATACGGAGCCTTTGGCTCTTCGGCGAGCACGAGCTGCCCGACCTCCGACGTCGGGGTGCGCTCGGTCGGCGGCAAGGTGCGCGACAAGGACGGCGGCATCCGCGAGTACACCGCGACCGTCGGCGTCACCGTGACATACGACAGCCTCTGCGCGCTCGTTCGGAATTACGCGAGGCGGCCGTCCGACGCGGACGCGCTCTGCGCGAAGCTCGCGGACGCTGCCGCGGGCGACAAGGCGAACAAGCTGAACGCGTTCCGCAACATGGTGGACGCCAAGACCGGCCCCGAGGCCGGGAAGTCGTTCACGGCGGAGCAGGGAGCGCTCCTGAAGCTGCTCTCGACGCGGCTCTAGGCTCGCGCCTTCTTCCCGACGAAGAGCTCGGCTCCGGCCGGCTCTTCGTGGGGGGGCGCGAACACGCGCCGCGCCTCGAGGCCCGCCCGCTCGAGCAACTCGACCCACATCGCGCGCGGGAAGAGCCCCAAGACGTGGCGGTCCTGCACGCAGCGCACCTCGCCTCCCTCGCGAACCAGGTACGCGAAGTCGCTCACGTAGGTCGTGTCCGAGGGGTCGGGATCCCAGGCCCATTCCAGGTAGCGCAGGGCCCGCCCTTCGCCGTCGTGGCCGCCGTGTTGCGTGCGCGGCTCGAAGCGCTCGCGCACGAAGTCGGGCACGAACAGGGCGGCGCCTCCCGGGCGCACGTGCTCGGCCGCCGTGACGGTCGTCGCCGCGAGGTCGTCTTCGATTGTGACGTAGGCGATTGCGTCGTGCACGAAGACTGCGTCGAACTCCTCGCTCAGCCGTACGTCGCGCATGTCGCCGACCAGGTGCCGGCACTCGGGGTTGAGCGACCGGCTCAGCTCCACCATCTGCGGCGAGCGGTCGACCAGTGTCAGCTCGAAGTGCCGTTTCAGATGCGAGGCGTTGTTGCCGCCCCCACTGCCGAGCTCGAGCACCGTCCGTGGCGGCTCGTCGCACGCCTCGAGCAGCAGACGCCGGTAGAAGTCAGCCTCCTGGGCATAGGACGCCGGAGCTGTGAGGAGGTGAAACCAGTCCGCGAGCTCCGAGTAGAGCCGCGGCTCCGTCACTTCGCGTACTCGACGGCGCGCGACTCCCGGATCACCGTCACCTTGATCTGGCCCGGGTACTCGAGCTGGTCCTCGATCTCTCGGGCGATCTCGTGCGAGAGGAGCACCGCCGCGTCGTCGTCGATCTCCTTCGGCTTCACGATCACGCGGATCTCGCGTCCCGCCTGGAGCGCGTAGACCTTCTCGACGCCGTCGTGTCGCGCGGCCACCCCTTCGAGCGCCTCGAGCCGCTTGATGTAGTGCTCGAGGCTCTCGCCGCGCGCTCCCGGCCGCGAGGCGGAGATCGCGTCGGCGGCGATCAGGAGCACGGCCTCGACGGTCTGCGGCTCCACCTCGTAGTGGTGGGCCTCGATCGCGTGCACGACCGCCGGCGACTCGCCGTAGCGGCGCGCGTACTGCGCGGAGAGCAGCGCGTGCGACCCCTCGACCTCGTGGGTCAGCGCCTTGCCCAGGTCGTGCAGGAGCGCGGCGCGGCGCGCCGTCCTCACGCTCGCCTCGAGCTCGGCGGCCATGATCCCGGCCAGGTGGACGACCTCGAGCGTGTGCTTGAGGACGTTCTGGCCGTAGCTGGTGCGGAAGCGCAGCCGCCCGAGGATCTTCACCAGCTCCTCGTGCACCTCCCCGCAGTTGGCCTCGAAGACCGCCTGCTCGCCGGCCTGACGGATCGTGTCCTCGATCTCGGCCTTCGACTGGTAGTACATCTCCTCGATCCGGGCCGGGTGGATGCGGCCGTCCTCGATGAGCTTCGAGAGCGTGACCTTCGCGATCTCCCGCCGGATGCCGTCGAACGACGAGAGGACAACGGCCTGCGGTGTGTCGTCGATGATCACGTCGACGCCGGTGAGGTGCTCGAGCGCGCGGATGTTGCGTCCCTCCCGGCCGATGATCCGGCCCTTCATGTCGTCGGAGGGGAGCTCGATCAGCGAGACCGTCGTCTCGGAGGCGTGGTTGGCCGCGACGCGCTGGAGGGCGTCGGCGACGAGGTTTCGGGCGCGGCGCTTGGCCTCGGCGCGGGCCTCCTCCTCGGCCTGGCGGACACGCCGGGCGAGCTCGTGCCGGATGAGCTCCTCGGATCGTTCGAGCAGGTGCGCCTTCGCCTCGTTGACGGTCATCCCGGCGACCCGCTCCAACTCGGTGAGCTGCGAGTCACGCGCCTCCTTGAGCTCCTCCTGGAGTTGCCTCGTGTGGACCTCCCGGTCGTAGACCCCCTGCTCGCGGCGCCCGAGCTCCGTCAGCTTGCGGTCGATGTCCTCTTCCTTGGCGAGGACACGCTCTTCGATCTTCAGGAACTCGGCGCGTCGCTCGGCGATCTCCTGCTCGACGTCGGCGCGGAGCCGGACCGACTCCTCACGCGCCTCGATCTGCGCCTCCCGCCCCATTGCCTCGGCGTCGCGCTTGGCCTCGGTCAACAGGAGCTGGCGCGTGCGGCGGGCGGCCGCGAGCCGGGACCCGGTAAACGCGTAAAGCGACAGGAACGCAACGCCGGCCCCCACTGCAAGTCCTACGACGATCCCGATGACGACGACCATGCGCGCTCCCTGTCTCGGGCCGGGCCTGGGCCTCGGCCGGGAACCTTGTCCGCGCCGGAACGCGGTGCTCATCCGGCACCGCTTGCACCGGGACGTGCTCGAATCGGGACGGCAAGGCGCGCGAGCCTCGCCGGGCGGTTCACGAAGCCGCCGCTGTCAGCTCCCCTCTCTCGCGCTGGTCACTGGTGTCGTCGAAGGTCACGATCCGATTCGGGAAACACGTTAGATGCAGGCAAATTGTCGAATGAAGCCCTTCTATCCTAACGCCGGTCGCTAGTCCCGCGCAACGACGGCGGCCACGACGTCCTCGTCGAAGCCCCGGCCGGCCAGCAAGCGGGCCGTCGCAGGCGTGGCTCCTCGGCGCCCGACGAGGCGCTCCGCCCGCTCTCGTTCCGGGTCGACCTGCGCCAGTGCCTCCTCGACGGCGGCCGCACTCACGCCCGAGCTTTCGAGGTCGAACCGGATCGCTGCGTCGCCCTTGCCGCGCTCCGCCAGCACCCGCGCGCGCTCGAGCGCGAAGCGACTGTCGTCCAGAAGGCCGAGGCGTTCGAGCTCCGCGAGGACCTCCTCGGCCTCGCTCTCCCCCACGCCCGCGCGCTGCAGGCGCTCGGCCAGGCTCCCGCGCGAGTGCTCACGCCGCGCCAGGGCGCGTGTCGCGACCGCGAGCGCCTCGTCGCGCACCTAGGCCTTCGAGACGACCTCGGCTTCCGCCGCCTCGGCCTTGGCGGCGGCCGGCTTCCCGTTCGGCTCCGCCTCGATCTCCGGGAGGAGCCGCGCCGAGACGACCTGCTCGGGCCCGGCGAGTGCCTGGATCCGCAGCAGCACCTGCTGGGTCACGTCCGGGTGCTCGCGCAGGAACGCCGTCGCGTTCTGCCGCCCCTGGCCGAGCCGCTCGTCCTCGAAGCTGAAGTGCGAGCCGGACTTCTGGACGACCTTGCGCTCGAGCGCGGCGTCCAGGACCGTGCCCTCCCACGAGATCCCGGTGCCGTAGATGATGTCGAACTCGGCCTGCTTGAACGGCGGCGCGACCTTGTTCTTCACCACCTTCACGCGCACGCGGTTGCCGTAGGCCTCGACGCCGTCCTTGAGCGTCTCGATGCGCCTGATGTCGAGGCGAACCGACGAGTAGAACTTCAGCGCCCGGCCGCCCGGCGTCGTCTCCGGGTTGCCGAACATGACGCCGATCTTCTCGCGCAGCTGGTTCGTGAAGAGACAGATCGTGTCGGTGCGGTTGAGCGTGCCCGCGAGCTTCCTGAGCGCCTGGCTCATCAGCCGCGCCTGCAGGCCGACGTGTGAGTCGCCCATCTCGCCCTCGATCTCCGCCTTCGGCGTCAGCGCCGCGACCGAGTCGACCGCGACGACGTCGAGCGCGCCGGAGCGGATCAGCAGCTCGGCGATCTCGAGCGCCTGCTCGCCGGTGTCGGGCTGCGAGACGAGCAGGTCGTCGATGTTGACGCCGATCTTCTTCGCGTAGTTCGGGTCCATCGCGTGCTCGGCGTCGATGAAGGCGCAGATCCCGCCGCGTCGCTGGGCTTCCGCGATCACGTGGTAGACGAGCGTCGTCTTGCCCGACGACTCCGGGCCGAAGACTTCGACGATGCGGCCGCGCGGCAGCCCGCCGATCCCCAGGGCGAGGTCGAGCGAGAGCGAGCCGGTCGAGACGGCGCCGATCGAGACCTGGGCCTGGTCGTTCATGCGCATCACCGAGCCCTTGCCGAACTGGCGCTCGATCTGGCCGAGCGCGGTATCGAGAGCCTGCTCGCGGTCCACTTATCTCCCTCCCACTCGTACGGATTCGAGGACTTCGTACTGCGCCCCACCGGGGCGTAGCCGTGACAGGTAAGCAGCCGCGTCGGACGGCACGAAGGGCTCCAGCTCCGGGAGCGCAGGCTGCAGCCGCGGCCGCTGCCGGAAGCGCAGCACGGTCACGTGCGGGAGCCACCTCCGCCCCTCGCGCTCGTACACACCGAGCGCCTCGAGGCGCGCCTGGAGGTCGTCCGCGAGAACAGCCGCACGCCCCTCCTCGTCGTCGAACGTGAGCATCGCGACGCTGCGGGTCTCGCGGTAGCCGCGCAGCGTAAGCCGTGCCGGAGCCGCCTCGGCAGCCGCCTCCCGCAACGCGCCGACGATCCCGTCGAGCTCTCCCACCGGCCGGTGTCCCAGGAACGCGAGCGTGACGTGTAAATGCTCGGCCGGGACCGGCCTGACGCCGGGCACGGCGCTGAACGCGTCCGCCTCCCACGCGACGAGCCGCTCCACCGTCTCCGAAGGGAGCCGCAGCGCGCAGAAGAGCCGCACCCGTTCATCGCCCTCGACGCTAGCAGGAGCATTCACACGAAACGGTCACGACTTCGTGTCAGAAGCATGCGAAGAAGATGCAGCGCGGCGACCGCCGCGCGGGCGCGGATCGCCTCGCGGTCGCCCGGGAAGTCGAGCTCGCGCGCGAGCACCCCGTCCGGCCCCTCGGCGTGCAGGTCGACGAGCCCGACGGGCTTCTCCGCAGAGCCGCCGCCCGGGCCGGCGATCCCCGTCACCGCGACCGCGACGTCCGCGCCGAGCCGCTCGCGCACGCCAGCCGCCATCGCCGCCGCCGCCTCCGGCGAGACCGCGCCGTGGCGCTCGAGGATCTCCTCCGGCACACCGAGCTCCCGCGCCTTCACCTCGTCGGCGTACGCGACCACCGCTCCGACGAAGACGTCGCTCGAGCCTGGGACCGACGTCAACCGCGCCGACACGAGCCCGCCCGTGCACGACTCGGCTGTCGCGAGCTTCAGCCCGCGCTCGCGGCAGAGCTCGAGCACCAGCTCCTCGACCGGCCGCTCGTCTTCGGCGAACAGGTACTTGCCGACCCGCTCGCGCAGCCCGGTCACGACCTCGTCGGCCCGCTGCCCGCCACCGTCGTCGACGAAGAGGTCGACATGCACCTCGAACTGCCGCGCGCAGATCGTCGCCGTGACCCCGCCGCCCTCTCCCCCGCTCTCCTCGAGCGCCCGCGCGATCTGCGACTCGCCCGCTCCGTAGAAGCGGAGCACCCGCCGTTCGGGTTCACGCGCGCGCGTGAGGACCGCCCGCACGGGAGCCGCCTCCAGGGCGGCCGGCCACAGCCCACGCAGCTCGGGCGGCGGCCCGGGAAGCACGACCACCACGCCGCGCCCGGTCTCGAGCACGAAGGCCGGAGCGGTGCCGGCGATGCCGACCACCTCCGCTCCCTCGGGCACGGTCGCCTGCTTGCGCACACCGGCGGCGAAGTCGGCGTACGGCCGCCGGAAGCGCTCCGCGATCGACCGCGAGACCGCCTCGATCTCCGCCTCCAGCCGCGGATCGACGACGAGCTCTCGGCCCGCGGCGCGCGCAACCAGCTCGACGGTCCGATCGTCGTGCGTCGGTCCGAGGCCGCCCGAGACCAGGCAGAGATCGGCGGCGAGGCCCTCGCGCAGCACCGTCTCCAGCTCATCCGGGTCGTCCCCGACGATGGCGATGCGCGCGGGCTCCAGCCCGAGCCGCAGCAGCTCGGAGGCAAGGAACGGCCCGTTCGCGTCGCGGCGGTCGCCACGGACGAGCTCGCTGCCGGTGACGACGACGAAGCCGCGCGGGCGGCTCAAGCGGCCCGCGAGAAGCCGTGCGGAGTAAAGAGGAACGAGCCGGCCCGGTTGATCTGCACGAGGTGGCCGTTGAAGACGATCGCCAGGTTCGACGGCGCGCCGAAGTTGATCCACAGCCGCCTGGCGGCCCACCGCTGGTCCTGGCCGAGCTCGACCGTGCCCGTGTAGCGGCTCTTGCCGCTCGCCGACCAGTTGCGCACGTCCATCCAGCAGTTGCCGTGCACCGCGCGCACATACAGGCGGAACGACACGGGTGCCGTCTTCACCGGCTTCGTCGGCGAGGCCGGTTTGAGCACCTTCTTCGCCTGCGTCGTCGTCGTTGTCCCGAGGTTCGGGACCTGCTCGTCACTGGGGCCACTGAACTTCCAGGCGGCGATCACGAAGGCGAACAGCGCCCCGATCCCGGCGAGCGCAAAGATCACCCAGCGCCGCTCCAACCGCCGGTGGTGTCGCCGCACGTGCGAGGTGCGCCTCACCATCACCGGCTCGCTCGGCTCCTCCCCGTCGACCCCGAAGCGCGAGTTGAACTCGTCGACGTAGAGCTGTCCGTCGAGCCCGAGGTAGTCCGCGTACGTGCGCAGGAAGCCCTTGACATAAGTCTGGGCCGGGAGGGCGTCGAACGTCTCCTCCTCGAGCGCGCGCAGGTAGCGGGACCTGATCTTGGTCGCGAGCTCGATCTCCGTGAGCTCCAGGTGCTGGCGGACGCGCGCCTCGCGCAGGCTGTTGCCGATCTCGAACACGAGAAAGGTCGATTGTAGTGGCGATCAGGCCCGGAGGCTCTGACGGAACGGTGCACACTCTCGGGGTGTGCTGATCGTTCCGAGGCACGGACGCAGGGAGCGTTCGTACCTGGAAGGTACGGGCGCGACTGAGGACGCCGCATCGGGGCGAGCAGCGCGGCCCGAGGGCCTCGTCACTGTGCCGGCAGAGCCTCCCAGCTAGCCGAAGAAGTTCAGGAGACCGTACACGCCGAGGGCGATTCCGGCCGTCAGGCCGACGCAAACCCCGAGCATTCCGAGCAGCCGGCCGACTCTCGCGGAGCCGGCGCCCCCGGCTCGCCCGATCGTGCGTTCGATGTTCCGCATCCCCTTCCGCGCCAGCAGGATGGCCGCTCCGCCGACGAGCACCGACGCGCAGGTCGCCACGGTCGCCTGCACGAGCGAGACGCGGTCGAGCTGCCGCGCGGCGGCGTAGGCCGCCACCGGGACGGCGAGCGCGAGCACGCCGAGCAGGACCGAGCCCCGCGCCGCGTGGTTCCGCGCCGGTTCGCTACTGCTTCTTGTAAGGCCGTCCATCGGCGGCGGGCGGCACCGTGCGGCCGATCACGCCGGCGACGGCGATCAGCGTCAGGACGTACGGAAGGGCCTGGAAGAGCGTGGCCGCGTTCGAGGAGTACACGGGCAGCCGGTAGGCCAGCGCGGTCGAGAAGCCGAACAGGAGCGCCGCGCCGAAGGCGCCGAAGGGGCGCCAGTTGCCGAAGATCATCGCGGCGAGGGCGATGAAGCCACGGCCCGCGGTCACGTTCTCGTTGTAGGTGTTCAGGTAGCCGACGGTCAGGTAGGCGCCGCCCATCGCGGCCAGGATCCCGGAGAGGATGACCGACCCGTAGCGCACGAGGTAGACGTTGATGCCGACGGTGTCGGCGGCGCGCGGGTGCTCGCCGCAGGCGCGGATCCGGAGCCCGATCGGGGTCTTGAACAGGACGACGTACGAGAGCGGCACGAACAGGATCGCGACCCAGATCATCAGGTTCAGGTGGCCGATCGCCTCCGCGAAGAAGGAGTGATTCGACTCCTTCGCGAGGTTGACGTCGGGGATCTGCGAGACGCCTGTCGGGATATTGTTGCCGTGGTAGAGCTGGACGAAGAAGTAGCCGGTGATGCCGAGCGCGAGGAAGTTGACCGCGACTCCGCCGACGATCTGGTCGGCCCGCAGGTGAATCGCGAAGAAGGCGTGGACGAGCGCGAGCAGGCCGCCGGAGAGCATCGCGATTCGCCACGCCCCAGACCCAGCTGCCGGTCTTGTCGGCGCCCCAGATGCCCCAGAAGGCGCCCATCAGCATCATGCCCTCGAGGCCGATGTTCACGACGCCGGAGCGCTCCGAGAACATCCCGCCGAGCGCGGCGAACGTCAGCGGCGTCGCGAAGACGAGCATCGACGCGATCAGGCTCGCCGTGAAGACCTCGTTCAGGTTCCCGACGCTGGACTGCATCGCCAGGAGCGCGAGCCCGCCGCCGACGATCCCGGCCGCGACTGCGCCCCAGCCGACGCGTGCGCCGCCCCTGGTGACGGCCACGATCCCGAAGAGCACCGCGACCATCCCGAGCAGGACCGGCCAGACCGGCGAGCGAGCCGTGATCGGCGGGATCGCCAGGATGAACGCGACGACGCCGATGACGATCCCGACCGTCCCGACGGTCGAGGAGTCGTAGAGCCGCGAGCGAGTGGAGCTGCCGACGTAGGTACTCATGTCGCTGCCTCCGGGGCCGCAGCCGCCGACTCACGCCTGCGCCGCTTCAGCTTCCGCCGCGAGCTCCACACGGCCAGGATCAGCACGTCGGCCCCGACGAAGAGCACGACGAGCCCCTGGATCATCTCGGTGAGGTGGCCCGCGAGACTCGGGTCGATCGTGCCCGACTGCAGGCCGTGCGTCGTGCCGTAGAGCAGGGCGCCGAAGAGGAACGCCGCAAGGCCGACGCCGACAGCCGTGTTGCGGCCGAGCAGCGCGACAGCGATCCCGAGGAAGCCGATCGCCTGCACCTGCACGTCCGAGGTGCCGATCTTGTACAGGTAGCCGAGCATGTCCAGGCCGCCTGCGAGGCCCGCGAAAGCGCCCGAGATCGCCATCGCGCGCACGTAGTTCGTGCGCACCCTGATCCCGCCGTAGGCGGCCGCGTCGGGGTTGTAGCCGACCGCACGCACCTCGTACCCGAGGGTCGTGCGGTTGAGGATCAGCCAGAAGACGACGAGCGCCCCGATCGCGACGAAGAAGCCGATGTGCAGGCCCTGGAGCGCCGGGTCGCCCCAGAACACCGGGAGCTTGGCGCCGTCGACGACGTTGCCGGAGATCGGGATGTCGAGTGGCTTGTTCGCCGGGCCCTGCAGCGGCCCGCCCTGCTGGAAGATGTAGTTCCCGATCCAGTAGGCGATCCAGTTGAGCATGATCGTCGTGATCACCTCGTGCGCGCCGACGGTCGCCTTCAGGAAGCCCGCGATCGCGGCCCAGGCGGCCCCCGCAGCCGTCGCCAGCGCGACTCCGACCAGCACGTGTGCCGGGCGTGACATGTTCACGAACGAGACGCCGACCCAGTTCGCCACGAACAGGCCCATCAGGTACTGGCCGTTGCCGCCGATGTTGAACAGCCCGCAGCGGAAGGCGAACGCGACGGCGAGGCCGGTCAGGATCAATGACGTCGTCTGCAGCAGCGTCTGGCTGAAGTTGTACGCGGCGGTGTTCGCGACGTCGGTGTTCGTCGGGTGCGCCAGCCAGTTCAGCCCGGCGCCCTTCACGATGTCCCAGTAGGCCTGGAACGGGTTGTGCCCGGTCGCGAGCACCAGCAGGCCGCCGATGAAGAATGCGACGAGCGCCGTCACGATCGGGACGGTGATTCCGCCCGCACGCTGCCAGACGTCGAGGCGCGAGGCGACGGTCGAGGGAGGAGCCTGTCCGTTCTCCTCCGGCGGCGGCCCCTGCTGCGGGGCGAGCGGCTCGCTCAAGCGGCCGGTGCCTCCTTCCGCCTGCCTCCGAGCATCTCGAGGCCGATCTCCTCTTCCGGGATCTCCTCTTCCGTCGTGCCACGGGCGTGCTCGCCGACGATCCGGCCCTCGTACATGACGAGGATCCGGTCGGAGAGCGAGAGGATCTCGTCCAGCTCCAGCGAGACGAGCAGGATCGCGCGACCCTCGTCCCGCTCCTCGATAAGGCGGCGGTGCAGGTACTCGATCGCCCCGACGTCGAGGCCGCGCGTCGGTTGTGCCGCCACGAGCACGCTCGGGTCGCGGGCGACCTCCCGGGCCACGACCACCTTCTGCTGGTTGCCGCCGGAGAGGGCGCCGCCGCGGGTCTGAGGCCCGCCGCCGCGCACGTCGAACTCCCGGATCAGGCTCGCGGCGCGCTGAATCAGCCGGCGTGGGAAGAGCCAGCCCCACTTCGAGTCGGGCGGACGGTTGTAGTCGTGCAGCGCGATGTTCTCGGCGATCGTGAACTCGAGCACGAGCCCGCGGCGCTGGCGGTCCTCCGGAATGTGGCCGACGCCGGCGTCCAGCATCTTCCGCGCGGTCGGGTGCGTGATCGCGCGTCCGCCGACGACGACCTCGCCGCTGTCGGCGGCCCGAAGGCCGGTGATGGCCTCGATCAGCTCGCTCTGGCCGTTGCCCTCCACACCGGCGAGGCCGACGATCTCGCCCGCGTGCACGTCGAACGAGACCTCCCGCACGGCCGGCAGGCCACGGTCGTCGTTCACGCTCACGTTCCGCACCTCGAGCAGCTTGTCGCCCGGCTCCGACGGCCGCTTCTCGACGCGGAGCAGCACCTCCCGGCCGACCATCATCCGCGCGAGCCCCTCCTCCGTCGCGCCCTGGCGCACGACGGTGTCGATCTTCTTGCCCCGCCGGAGCACGGTGATGCGGTCGGCGATCTCGAGCACCTCGTTCAGCTTGTGGCTGATGAAGATGATCGACGTGCCGTCGGCCTGGAGCGACTTGATGATCGCGAAGAGCTCGCCCGCTTCCTGCGGCGTCAGCACGGCAGTCGGCTCGTCGAGGATCAGGATCTCGGCGCCGCGGTAGAGCGCCTTCAGGATCTCCACCCGCTGCTGCTGGCCGACGCTGATGCTCTCGACCTTGGCCCTCGGGTCGACGATGAGGCCGAAGCGCGTCGAGATGTCCCGCACGCGCTCGACGGCGGCGTCGTAATCGACCAGCACGCCGGCCTTGCGCGGCTCGACCTCGAGCACGATGTTCTCGGCGACCGTCATCACCGGGATGAGCATGAAGTGCTGGTGCACCATCCCGATCCCGCGGTCGATCGCGTCCTTTGCCGAGCCGAACGTCACCGGCTTCCCGCCCATCCGGATCTCGCCCTCGTCGGCGCGGTAGAGGCCGTAGAGGATGTTCATCAGCGTCGACTTGCCGGCCCCGTTCTCGCCGAGCAGCGCGTGCACCTCGCCCTTGCGCAGGTCGAAGTCGACGTGGTCGTTGGCGAGGACCCCGGGGAACTGCTTCGTGACGCCCCGCATCTCGAGAACCGTGGAGGCTTCCACCGCGGGGTGATTCTAGGGAGGCGGCGAGGACGGCGCCGCTAGAGCGCGGCCGGGACCTTGACCTGGCCCGAGATGATCTTCTGCTTCAGCTGGTTCATCTTGTCGATCAGCGCCTGGGGCACGGCCGGGTTGATCTTGCCGACGTCCATGCCCTTGTTCTTCAGGTTGAAGAGCAAGTTGCCGCCGCCCTTGAAGTTGCCCTCGGTGACCTGGGTGATCGCCGCGACGACGCCGTTGTCGACGCGCTTCACACCCGAGGTGAGCACTCGCTTGGCGTCGTTGTACTGGTCCTTGTCGACGCCGATGCCCCAGATGCCCGCCGCGTCGGCCGCCTTCAGCGTGCCGAGGCCGCAGCCGCCCGCGACTTGGAAGAGCACCTGCGCGCCCTGCGCGATCTGGTTCTCGGCGACCGTCTTGCACTTGTCCGACGCGACGAAGTCCTGCGAGTAGCCGATCAGCACCTTGATGTTCGGGTTGAACAGCTTTGCGCAGTGCTGGTAGCCGGCGATCCAGATGTCGACCGGCGGGATCTTGAGCCCACCGACGGCCCCGATGATCTGCTTGCCGCCCTGCTTCTTCGCCATCTCGGCGGCGAGGTAGCCGACGAGACAGCCCGACTCGTTCGCCGCGTAGGTGAGGCCCTCGACGTTCTTGCGACCGTTGAACGGGCTCGCCCTTGACGTCGTAGTCGGTGATCGCGAAGTGGATGTTCGGGTTCTTCTTCGCGACCGTGTTGGTGTCCGCGGCGAGCAGGAAGCCGGCCGAGATGATGAGGTTGGCCTTCTTGCGCACCGCCGTCGTCAGGTTCGGCACGTAGTCGGAGGGCGAGTTCGACTGCAGCGCCTCGGACTTGATGCCGAGGTCCTGCACCGCGCGGTCGAGGCCCTCCTTCTGCGACTGATTGAAGGAGCGGTCGTTGAACTTCCCGATGTCGCTGACGAGGGCGACGCTGGTGCCCGAGCCAGACTTGGCGCCGCTCGTTGTCGCGGTCGACTCGGACGATCCGCTCGAGCCGCCGCAGCCCGCCGTGATCAGCAGCGCCGCCGCTCCGATCGCGACGAGCGCACTCCTCCGCAGCGCCACTTCCATCGACGATGTTCTACCAAAGAAACGGGCGGACCCGCAGGCCCGCCCGTCGCATACCGCGTAGCTCGGTTCCGTTTAGAGCTTCGTCGGGACCTTGAGCTTCTTGTTGATGATCTTCGTCTTGTAGGTGTTCATCAGCTTGATGTACGCCTTCGGAACAGCCGGGTTCATCCTGCCGACCCCCATGCCCTTGTTCTTCAGGTTGAAGAGCAGGTTGCCACCACGCTTGAAGCCGCCGTTCTTGGCCTTGGAGATCGCCTGGTAGACCCCGTTGTCGACCCGCTTGACGCCCGAGGTCATGACCCGCTTGGCGTCGTTGTACTGGTCCTTGTCGACGCCGATGCCCCAGATCTTGGCCGCGGCGGCCGCCTTCAGGGTGCCGAGGCCGCAGCCGCCGGCAACCTGGAAGAGCACCTTCGCACCCTTGGCGATCTGGTTCTCGGCGAGCGTCTTGCACTTGTCGGCCGCGACGAAGTCCTGCGAGTAGTCGATCAGGACCTGCGTGCCGGGGACGGCCTTCTGCGCGCAGAACTTGTAGCCCGCAATCCAGATGTCGACCGGCGGGATCTTGATGCCGCCGACCGCGCCGATCGTCTTCCGGCCCATCTTCTTGGCCATCTTCGCCGCGAGCACGCCGACCAGGCAGCCGGACTGGTTCGCCGCGTAGGTGAGGCCCATGACGTTCTTGCGGCCCTTGAACGGGTCGTCCTTGGCCGAGTAGTCGGTGATCGCGAAGTGGATCTTCGGGTACTTCGACGCGACCGTGTTCGTGTCACCCGCGAGCAGGAAGCCCGCCGAGATGATGATGTTCGAGTGGAGCCTGATCCCCGTGGTCAGGTTCGGGATGTAGTCGGACGGCGAGTTCGACTGCAGCGCCTTGATCTTGACGTGCAGCTTCTTCCGCGCCCGGACGAGCCCCTCCTTCTGCGACTGGTTGAACGACCGGTCGTTGAACTTCCCGATGTCGCTCACCAGGGTCGCCGTGAACGTCGCCTTCTGCGCCTGCGTGGACGCGCGGCTGGAGCTGCTGCCCACCAGCGCAGCGAGCCCGGCCAGCACCACGACGACGAGCGCCGCAGCGACGATGGACATACGACGTGAAACCCTCACTTGCCCTCCCTGATAGAAAAAAACGGGTTAACCAACCCGTAAAAGACGTCCGATGGTACCGCGAAGTTAGCCCGCGTTGCTAGTCCCGGGCGGCCTAATTGTGACGGTCGGTCGGTCCTAGATCGCGTCAGTCAACTGGGGCAGCGAGGACTCGTCCACGAGCACGCGCCTCGGCTTCGAGCCCTCGTACCCGGAGATGATGCCACGGCGCTCGAGCATGTCGATCAGGCGCCCTGCGCGGGTGTACCCGACCCGCAGCCGGCGCTGGAGGAGGGAGACCGACGCGGTCTGAGTCTGCACGACGACCTCGATCGCCTTGTCGAGCAGCGGGTCCTCGTCCGGGTCGAAGTCGCCGTCGCCGTGCTCGCCGCCCTCCGCGGACGCTTCGGGCGCCTCCAGCAGCGACTCGTCGAGCTCCTGGTCGCGCTGCGCGCGGCACTGCTCGACGATCAGGGCGATCTCCTCCTCGGTCACGAAGGCGCCCTGGAGCCGTTGCAGGCGCGAGGTGCCCAGTGGCTTGAAGAGCATGTCGCCCTGCCCGAGCAGACTCTCCGCGCCGGCCTGGTCGAGGATCACCCGCGAGTCGGTCTGGCTCGAGACCGCGAACGCGATCCGGCTCGGCACGTTGGCCTTGATCATCCCGGTGATGACGTCCACCGACGGGCGCTGCGTGGCGAGCACGAGGTGGATGCCGACGGCGCGGGACTTCTGCGCCAGGCGGATGACTGCGTCTTCCACCTCCTGCGGCGAGATCATCATCAGGTCGGCGAGCTCGTCGATCACGACCAGCAGGTACGGCAGCGACGGCTCGCCGCGCGAGCGGAAGGCACGGTTGGCCTCTGCGACGTTCCGCGCACGCACGGCCGAGAGGCGCTCGTAGCGCCGCTCCATCTCGGCGACCACGTTCCGCAGCACCGAAGCCGCCTCCTTGGGGCTGGAGACGACGGGTGTGAGCAGGTGGGGGATCGACTCGTAGTAGTTGAGCTCGATGCGCTTCGGGTCGATCAGGATCATCCGCACGTCGTCCGGGGTCGAGCGGAGCAGCACCGAGGTGAGGATCGTGTTGATGCAGCCCGACTTACCGGAGCCGGTCGTGCCGGCGATCAGGATGTGCGGCATCCGCGCCAGGTCGGTCCAGACGGCCTGGCCCGAGATGTCCTTGCCGAGCCACACCGAGAGCGGGCTCGAGGTCGCAGGCAGCTCGTCGTAGATGTCGCCGAGGGTGACGAGGTTCGGGCTCGTGTTCGGTAGCTCGACGCCCACGGCCTGCTTGCCGGGGATCGGAGCGAGGATGCGGATCTCGGTCGTCGCGAGCGCGTAGGAGAGATCGTCCTTCAGGCCGGCGACCTTCGAGACCTTCGTGCCCGGGGCGAGTTGCAGCTCGTAGCGCGTGACCCGCGGGCCCGAGATCTGGCCGACGACCGTCGCTTCCACGCCGAAGTTGGCGAGCGTCTGGACGAGCGCCTCCGCGATGCGGGTCGAATGGTCGGCGTCGGGGCCGGACCCAGGCGCGGAGCGGCGCAGCAGCGTTCGGTCCGGTAGGCGGTACTCCGACACGGTCTCGGAGGTGACGTCGAAGAGGCTCGTCTCCTCGGGCTCGTCCGCCGCGTCGGGGACGAGTTGCGGCGGCGACTCGGAGACGATGTCGGGAAATTCGTTGACCACGTCGACCGGCGGCGCGACCGGCCTGGGCGGCTCGGAAAGCGGCGACGCACCTTCGATCACCTGCAGCCGCGGTTCCGCGGTCCGGCGTCGCCGCGTCGAGTGAAGGGTGCGTGATCCCAGGACGCGTAGCGTGCGGCCAGAACTGCGCAGCATCGCGCCGACGGAGGCGCCGCTGACCAGCAGGCCGCCGACGAGCAGCGTCAGGATCCCGGCGATCGCAACACCGGTCGACCCGATCGCGAACGCGAGCCCACCGCCGAGCAGGGTTCCGAAGTAGCCGCCCTCGTCCTTGCCGAGCGTGATCATCAGGCCCACGGCAAGCACGACGAGGCCGGTCCGGAACGGCCGGACGTCGACGAGGTCGCTGCGCGCGACCATCAGCGTCCCCACGATCACGAGCGCGGCCGGCAGGGCGAGTGTTGCGCTGCCGACCAGCGCGTCGAGGCCGTCGCCGGTCCAGCCGCCGACGTAGCCGCCGTTCCAGCCGGCCCACACGACGAAGCCCAGGAAGACGCCCAGCGCGACGAGCCCGAGCCCGATCAGCTCGGGATGCTGGTGGCTACGGCCCTCGGCCTTCTTGGCCGCGCGCTTGCGGCGCTTCACGCGCGCGGGCACGCGCGGCTTGAGGGTGCGTCGTTTCCGGCGGCGCGCCATGCGCGCCTGCTTCGACGCGCGGGGCCGGACCCCTTGCCGCTAGCGGCGCTTCTTCAGCTTCTGCGCTTGCCGCCGCTGCTGGCGGTTCATCGGCTCGGGGATCGCGCCCTCGTCGCCGGCGGCCTCGAGGTAGGCCCGCCGCTCCGCGGCGCTCAGGCGCGACAGGGCGACCTGCGCGCGCTGCGGGTCGTGCTGGACGCCGCTGCGCTCGAGCTTCGTGATCGCGCTCGCGAGCTCGGGGTTCTTGCGCTCGAGGTTCGCCTTCGACGCCTTCTGCAGCCAGCGCTTCAGGAACGGCACCTTCATCAAGCCCATCGCGATCGGGCGGACGTACTTGCCGCCCTTCACCCGCGCGAGCAGGTTCAGCGCGATCAGCAGGATCAGCAGCCCGATCAGGATGTAGATCGGGATCAGCAGCGTGACGAGGTCGCCCAAAATCACGGTCTTAGGCTACTCGCTCGAAAGGCCAACACGGAGGCTTCCAAGACCGTGTGTTAGACGGCCGCACGAGCAAAGCCCGCACGGCCTTTGAGCGGCGCCGCCGAGTCGGCGCCTCAGCCTAGCCGGGCGAGGCGCTCACGTAACAGCGCGAGGAAGCGTTCCGCGTCGATGCCGGTCACGACGTGCGCGTTCGGCTCCAGGCCGGTACGGCGCCACAGATCGACGACGGTGCGGCCGCGGCAAAGGCGAGACTCGCAGTCGACCTGGACGTTCACATGTGCCGTTTCCAGCAGCGTCGGGTCGATCAGGTGCGCGACCGCCACCGCGTCGTGCACCGGCGAGCCGTCGAAGGCGTAGACCTCGCGGTGGAAGGTGCCGTAGAAGTCGAGCAGCTCCGCCACGACCTTGCCGATCCGCCCCGCACCGCGCAGCTCTTCGGCGTGCGCGCTCGTGACGAGCGCCTTGTGAGTCACGTCGAGGCCGACCATCGTCACGTCGATCCCGCCCGAGAACACGCGCGCGGCGGCTTCCGGGTCGGCCCAGATGTTGAACTCGGCGGCGGGTGTGACGTTGCCTTCCGCGATCGCGCCACCCATCAGCACGATGTGCTCCGGCCGCGCGGTCGGGTGGCGTGCGAGCAGGAGCGCGACGTTCGTGAGCGGACCGGTCGCGACGAGCGTGGCGCCGTCCATTCGCTCGGCGAGGAAGTCGACCGCGTGCTGGGGCGACGGCCGCCCCTGCGGCGGCGGCAGGTCCGGGCCGTCGAGGCCGGTCTCGCCGTGGACGTAGGCGGCGACGCGCGGCTCGCGCACCAGCGGCCGGTCGGCCCCTGCCGCAACCGGAATCTCGCCGCGGCCGGCGAGCTCGAGCACGCGAATCGCGTTGGCGGTCGTCTTCTCGAGCGTCTGGTTGCCGGCCACGGTGGTGACGCCGCGCAGCACAACCTCGTCGCTCCCGAGCGCCAGCAGGAGCGCGATCGCGTCGTCATGACCCGGATCGCAGTCGAGCAGGATCGGCGCACTCATAGGGCATCGTTGCGAGGGCTTCGTTGGACCGCGCGAGGACTGCCGACCCGAGAGCTCCAGCCAAACCGGACGCGTAGCGTGCTCATGAACTGAGCATGGCATCGACCTCGGCGGCGGTCGGCAACGACGGTTGCGCGCCTTCGCGGGACGCCGCGATCGCGCCCGCCGCGCAGGCCCGGCGCAGCGCCTCCTCGCGGTCGCGGCCCTCGAGCAGCGAGACGACGAGGCACGCAGTGAACGCGTCTCCCGCAGCCGTGCCGTCAACTGCCTGCACATGCGGCGCGGCGGCGCGGGCGACCTCCTGGCCGGCCTCGATCAGGACCGCGCCTTCCTCGCCGAGCGTCAGCGCCAGCAGCCGCGGCGTCTCCGGCAGCGAGTCGAGCTCGTAACGGTTGACGACCACGAGCTCCGCTTTCCGCACCACCTCGCCTGGGATCGCCCTCGCCGGCGCCGCATTGAGGAAGAACCGCTTCGAGCCCGCGGCGGCCGACGCGACCGTCTCGTCCGAGACCTCCAGCTGGCAGAGGACGTTCCCGCCCACCGCGACCGGCCCGATCTGCGCGTTCGCTCCGGGCGCGACGATGATCACGTTCTCCCCGGCCGCGTCGACGAGGATCAGTGCGACGCCTGTCTCCGCGTGGCGCGAAAGCGCAAGCTCCACGCCCGCCTCGCGCATCCCGGCCAGCGCCTCGTCGGCGAACACGTCGGCCCCGACCGCGCCGACGAACTGCACCTGCGCTCCCAGCCTCGCGGCCGCGACCGCCTGGTTAGCGCCCTTGCCGCCCGGGAAGCGGGCAAACGCCGCGTCGGTGAGCGTCTCTCCCACGCGCGGCAATCTCTCCGACCGCGCGACCAGGTCGAGGTTGACCGAGCCGACGACCGTGAGACTCGGCGTACTCTTCTCCGGCGCGGGGGGCAAGGTCCGTCATCTCAGACAGACGCGCAGGGAACCTGCGCGCCCTGACGGCGGCATCGCAAGCGACGCCTAGGCAGCAAGCGCGCGCAGGTCTTCGACGGCCCGCCCGAGCAGGTTCTCGCGCAGGTCGAAGAGGCCGGCCCAGAGCGCCGAGCGGTCCGGCGCCGAGCGGATACGCGCTGCGTCGTCGAGGCCTGCGAGCGCGCGCAGGAAGACCGCGAGCTCCAGGTACGCCTGTGCAACACGCACCGACGAGCAGCGCACGCCGGCTCTGTACAGCACCGGAGCCCACTCGATCAGCTCCGCCGCGCCGGGCGCGCCGTACCAGGAGCGGCCCTCCGCGCGCTCCGGCTCCAGCTCGAGCAGGTAGCGCCCGAGCGGCTGCTCGAGCCCCACCAGCGCTGTCTCTGCGCGATCTGCCGCACGTCGCAGCGCCGCCTGACGTGCGCCCGCAGTCGACGGAGCGGCGTCGCCGCGGCCCCAACGCTCCAGCAGCCTGCAGAAGGCGAGGGAGGCCACCTGCGCCGCGTTCAGCTGGCGGATCAGGCGGTCGGCCGTGCCGTGGTCGGCCGCGCAGTCCAGCAGGACGTCGGCCCAGCCAGGCTCGGCGCGAAGCGTGCTCATTGGGCAACCTTGCGAGCGCTTCGTTGGCCAGAGCGAGGTTGACCAGCCCGAGGTCTCCAGCCAAACCAGACGCGTAGCGTGCTCATACCTCGACCACCACAGGGAGAATCATCGGCCGGCGCCCCGTTCGATCGTAGATCAGCTGCCCGAGCCCGTCGTGCAGGTGCTCCTGCAGGAGCTTGATCTCGGTCACGTTCTGCCTCACGAGCTCGTCCAGTACCCGCTCGGCCTCCTGCCGCATCTCGTCGAGGAGCGGCTCCCCCGGCTCGGCGAACCCGCGCGCGATCAGCTCGGGGCGGCCGGCGACCGAGCCGTTGCTTCCGCCAAGGGTCGCGACGACGATCAGGACGCCGTCCTCCGAGAGGTGCCGCCGGTCGCGCAGAGCGACGTCCTGCACGTCGCCCACCCCGAGCCCGTCGACGAAGGTGACGCCAGCCTCGACGTGGCCGGTGAGGTAGGCGCCCGACTCGTCGAGCTCAACGACCGACCCGTTCTCCCCCAGCACGATCCGGTTCGTCGGCACGCCGCTGTCCTCCGCGAGGCGCGCGTGCGCCGCCAGCATGCGGAACTCGCCGTGCACCGGCATCACCGACTTCGGACGGACGAGCCCGAGCATCATTCGCAGCTCCTCCGAGTTGCCGTGGCCGGAGACGTGCACCGGGGCGATCTCCTGGTGCAGGACCTCGGCGCCGTTCCGCGCGAGCTGGTTGATCGCGTCGTGGACGCGCAGCTCGTTTCCGGGCACCGGCTTGGCGGAGATGATCACCGTGTCGCCCGCTTCGACCTGCACCGCCGGGTGGTCGCCGTAGGCGATGCGCACGAGCGCCGAAAGCGGCTCTCCCTGGCTGCCGGTGCAGAGGATCAGGACTTCGCCGCGCGCGTACTCGTCCAGCTCGTTCGGCCGGATGAGCGTCTCCTCCGGCACGTCGATGTACCCGAGGTTGCGCGCGATGTTCACGTTCTTGCGCATCGAGCGGCCGACCACGCAGACCTTGCGGCCGACGTCGACCGCCACGTCGATCGCCTGCTGCATCCGGTGGACGTTCGACGCGAACGACGCGACGAGGATCCGGCCCGTTCGTCCCGGTATCAGCTGACGGAAGGCCTCTCCGACGAGCCGCTCGGAGCCAGTCACCCCCGGCCGCTCGGCGTTCGTCGAGTCGCCGAGGAAGAGGTCGACGCCGCGGTTGCCGATCTCGGCCAGCTTGCCGACGTCGGTGCGGAGACCGTCTACCGGCGTGTGATCCATCTTGTAGTCGCCGGTGTGCAGGATCCGGCCGCCGGGGGTGTCGAGCAGGATCGCGACGGCGTCCGGGATCGAGTGCGCCACGCGGACGAACTCGACCCGGAACGGACCGAGCTCGACGGGGTCGTCGTCGGGGTCGGCCTCGCGCAGCTCCACCGAGCGCAGCAGGCCGTGCTCGTCCAGCTTGGACTTGATCAGGCCGAGCGTCAGCCGCGTCGCCCAGACCTCCTGCACCCGCGCCTCGCGCAGCAGGTACGGCAGCGCGCCGACGTGGTCCTCGTGCCCGTGCGTCAGCAGCACCGCGCGAACTGGCCGGTCGCGGTCGACCAGGTACGAGAAGTCCGGGAGGATCAGGTCGACTCCGAGGTGCTCGTCGCGCGGAAATGCGAGGCCCGCGTCGATCACCACCGCCTCCCCGTCGGCTTCGATCACGGTCATGTTCTTGCCGACTTCGCCGAGCCCGCCGAGCGGGATGATCCGGGTGGTTGCGGGCATCGTCGAAGTGTAGAGCGTGAGGCAGGCTAAGCCGTTTCGTCGCAGAACCCGATACACGCTCCGTGCGGCTCTCTCTGTTCGCGTACCTGACCGTCGCGGCCGGCGTCGGCGCCTGCGTTGCCGGCGGGATCGCGGCTGCCGGCGAGCCGCTGACTGCGCTGGCGCTGTTCGGCGCGGCGGCGCTCGCCGCGGAACTGCTCGAGGAGCCTGAGAACGCGCGCGTCCGAGAGCCGCTCGGCCCCGGGGTCTTCCGCGTCGCCTCGGGGGTGGACATCGCAGCCGTGATCGTGCTCGGGCCGTGGCGCGGCGCGCTGGTCGCCGGGGGAGCCGCGTTCCTCGCTCGGCTGATGCGCGGCCCGCTGTCGCTCGGCGCCTTCCAGGCCTCCGCCTTCGCGCTGGCCTCGCTCGCCGCCGGCTACGCGTTCGAGCTCGGCGGCGGCCGTACCGGTCACCTGGCGTTGCCGGACGACCTCGTGCCGCTGACGGTGCTCGCGCTCGTCTACCTGCTCGTCTCGCGCGGCCTGCTGCAGGTCATCGGCGGCCTCGAGGTGCTGCAGCCCGACTTCGCCGCGGCGGCGGCCGAGGCCGGGCTCGGCGCGATCCTGGCGGTGTTCGCGCTCGACCACCCGTGGAACGTGCTCGCCGTGCTTCCTGTGGCGCTGGCGGTGAACCAGGCGCACGCGCGCGTTCGCCGCTCGCGCCAGGAGACGCTGCACGCACTCGAGACCTTCGCGAACATCGTCGACGAGCGCGACCCGCACACGTACCGCCACTCGGTGCGCGTCGCCGGCTACGTGGACGAGCTCGCACGGGCGCTGCGGCTGCCCTACTCCGACATCGATCGCTTGCGCTGGGCCGCGCGCCTGCACGACCTCGGCAAGGTCGCCGTCGACGCCGCCGTGCTCGGCAAGAACCGCAAGCTGACCCCGAAGGAATGGGGCGACGTCTGGCGCGCGCCGCGGCTCTCGGCTCGGCTGCTGCGCCGCTTCGAGGTCTCGGCCGCCGAGGCGCGGGCGGTCGAGTACCACCGCGAGCGCTACGACGGGCGCGGCTACTACGGGATACCGGCCGAGGACCAGCCGCTCGCGGCGCACTTCCTCGTCGTCGCCGACGCCTTCGACGCGATGACGAGCGACCGCCCGTACCGCGCTGGGCTTTCGGAGGACGAGGCGCTCGCGGAGATCGAGCGCAACATCGGGAAGCAGTTCCACCCGGCGGTGGCCAAGGCGTTCGTCGCGCTGCGGCGCGGCGAGGATCCGTTCTCGGCGCTCACGCCCGAGGAGCAGGAGCAGGTACGCGGGGCCTCCGCCCCCTACCGCGTACCGGAGATCCGCGGGGCGCGCGACCTGAAGGAGCGGCCGGAGCTCGTCGCGCTCGCCGGCCTGATCGGCGGGCTCGCGGGCGTCGGCCTCGACCAGCGTTGGCTCGTCGTGCTCGGGGTGGTCGTCAGCTTCCTCGGCCTCACCCTGCAGGCGTGGGTGCGGCTGCGGGCGAACCGCTTGTCCCGGTCGCTCGCGGACGCGCTGGCCGAGGAAGAGCGCGAGCACGTGTTCTCGCACCTCACGCAGGTGCTGGAGAACACAGCTGACGCGGAGTGGGCCGCGCTGATCGAGTGGCGCGAGGACGGTCTCGGCGGGACGATCGAGATCGCGCACGGCAAGGGGCCGCTCGAGCATGTGCTGATGAGCTGGCTCGTCCGCGAGGCAGAGTCGCGCGACGAGCTGCTCACGACGAGCGGCCACGAGCTCGGCGGCAACGGCGCGTACGTCGCGCTGCCGCTGCGGCGCGAGAACAGCGCGCTCACCGGCTTCGTCGTGCTGCGCACGCCGCGCGCGCTCCGGCGCTACGTCTCCACCGCGCTGTCCGCGTCGCTGGACTCGGTCGGTCTCGCGCTCGCGCCAGAGCCGCAGGTGCCGGCGGACCGTCCGGCGACGGCCGCGGTCTAGACCCGCGCGGGCTCGAGCAGCCTCAGCCGCTCGAGGCAGCCGCGGATCTGCGCGACCTGCTCGTCGCTCGCCTCGACCAGCGGCAGCCGGACGCCGCCGACCTCGTGGCCGAGCAGGTTGAGCGCGGCCTTGATCTGGATCGGGCCGGTGACGACGCCGATCAGCTCGTAGGCCGGGTCGAGCTCCTCGTCGAGCTGGCGCGCCCCGTCGAGATCGCCCTCGCGGGCGAGGCGGATCAGCTCCTTGACCTGCGGGCCGACGATGTGCGTGTGAACGCACACGCCGCCGCGGCCGCCCAGCTCGACGAACGGGAAGACGAGGTTGTCGTCGCCCGCGTAGAGGTCGAGCCCGAGCTCGACGATCCGGCGGGCCTGCTCGAGGTCGGCGTTCGACTGCTTGACGGCGGTCACGTTGGGGATCTCGGCGAGCTCGGCCATCGTCTCGGGCTCGATGTTGATCACGACGCGGCCCGGGATGTTGTAGGCCATCACCGGTCGGTCGGTCGCCCCGGCGACGGCCTTGAAGTGCTCGACGATGCCGCGGGGCGGCGGCTTGTTGTAGTAGGGCGTCACGACGAGCACGGCGTGCGCCCCGGCCTCGTGGGCCTGCTCGGTCAGGCGGATCGACTGGGCGGTCGAGTTCGTGCCGGTCCCGGCGACCACGGTCGCCCGGTCGCCGACCGCCTCGAGCGCGGCTTCGACGAGACCGACGCGCTCCTCCTCCGAAAGGGTCGGCGCCTCGCCGGTCGTCCCGTTGACGACGACGCCGTCGGAGCCGTGCTCGACGAGGAACGCGCAAAGCGCGCGGTAGCGGTCGTAGTCGACGGCGCCGTTCGAGTCGAACGGGGCGACGGTCGCGGTCAGGACCTCCCCGAGCACACCGCCATTCTACGCCACCGCGGGCACCGGCCCTCCCCGGCGCCGGCCTCGGCTGAGCAACTACTGCAGGCGCCCGACGAGCGAAATCGCACCGAGGATGGCGAAGATGATCAGCGCCATCGCCACCGCTTCGTACGCCAGCGTCTGCCCGTCCTCGCGCTCACCGAGTGAGCGGGTGACCACCGCAAGCGAGGTGAACAGCTCCATTCGAGTCACCTCCCTTCGCAGTTCGCCGCAGGAGTATCCAATCGCCGCATACTCCAGAGCGATCGACACGGCGCAGTGCGGCCTCGATCCCTCAGTTGCGTGGCCTCGCGCCTAAGAACTCGTTTCACAATGAAGCCTTGAGCCCCCGAGCCGCGCTGAACGCCGCGAGGCTACGTCCTCGGAAGCGCCCGTATCCTCCGGATACGCGCGCTCCGCTGCGTCCTTGCCTCGCGCCGCCCATCGCACCTCGGCGGCGAAGCGTCATTCTGAAACGAGTTCTAATCGAGCAGGGCGTCGAGCCCCACCGTGAGCCCAGGCGGCAGACTTCGGAGCCGCTCCAGGGCAAGGAGCACTCCGGGGACGTAGGCGTCGCGGGAGAACGCGTCATGGCGGATCGTCAGCAGCTGGCCGTCGCCGCCGAAGAGCACCTCCTGGTGTGCCACGAGCCCCGGCAGCCGCACCGAGTGCACAGGCACCTCGCCGCCTAGCAGCTTCGCGGTCGCGCTCGCGGTGCCCGACGGCGCGTCCTTCTTCGCCTCGTTGTGCAGCTCCACGATCTCGGCCCGCGGCAGGTATCGGGCCGCCTCCGCCGCCAGCCGCATCATCACGACCGCTCCGAGCGCGAAGTTCGGCGCGACGAACAGCGGGAGGCCGCGCGAAGCAGCCTCCTCCCCCGCCGCCGCCGCGTCCCAGCCGCTCGTTCCGACCACGCACGGCACGGCGGCCTCGAGCGCCGCGCGCACGTTCGCCTCGACCGCGTCGGGTGCGGTGAAATCGACCATCGCCTCGGCCTCGCCGAGCTCGACCAGCCGGTGCCCCGCCGCCTCGAGCGCCGGCGCGAGCACCTGCCCGACCTTCCCGCCGCGCCCGAAGAGGACGACCCTCACGCCGCCCGCGCGAGCCCAGGGTTCACGTGCTCGACCGCGGCCAGGAAGCGATCCTCGTCTGGCCCGATCCCGGCCGCCGACAGCTTCTCCGGCGCCAGCAGCACGTCGGCGAGCTCGGCGAGAGCCTCCGGCTCGACCGCGTCGACCTCGGCCATGATCCGCTCGATCGAGAGCAGCTCGGTGTCAGTGATCAGCGACTTGCCGAGCCGGCTCATCCGGTTCGACGTCGACTCCATCGAGAGCATGATCCGCCCCTTCAGGTTGTCCTTGGCGCGCGCGAGCTCCTCGGGCCGCACGTTGCCCGCCGCGATGTCGGCGATCTGCTCGCTCGCGATCTCGAGGCACGAGTCGACGTTGTCCTCGCGCGTGCCGATGTAGACGCCGATCTGGCCGGTGTCCGTGTACTGCGACGCGAAGCTGTAGACGGCGTAGGCCATCCCGCGCTTCTCGCGGATCTCCTGGAAGAGCCGCGATGACGCCGAGCCGCCGAGAATCCCGTCCAGAAGTGACGCGGCGAACCGCCGCCGGTCGGACCGCGCGATCCCGGGCGCCGCGGCGCAGACGTGGTACTGCTCGGTGTCCTTGCGCTGGAAGCGCAGGCCGGGCGGCGGGGGCTTCACCAGCGTCGGTCGCACCTGCGGCCCTTTCCGCGCAGGCGCGGCCGCGCGCCGCTGCACCCGCACGAGCAGCCGCTCGAAGTCCTCGTGCTTGAGGTTGCCGGCCGCCGCCACGACGATGTTGCCCGGCACGTACATCGAGCGGTGGTAGCCGGACACCACCCGCCGCGAGACGGACGAGATGACCTCCGCGCGCCCGATCACGGGCCGTCCGAGTGCGTGCGTGCCGAAGGTCGCCTCCGAGATCAGGTCGTGGACGAGCTCCTGCGGCTGGTCCTCGTACATCGCGATCTCCTCGAGCACGACCTCGCGCTCGGCGTCCAGCTCGGCGAAGGCCGGCGCGAAGACCATCTCGCCCATCACGTCGAGCGCGACCTCGAGCTTGTCGTCGGGCACGCGCGCGTAGACGACCGTGTGCTCGCGCGAGGTGGCCGCGTTCAGCTCGCCGCCGAGGGCGTCGAAGACCTCGGCGATCTGCTGCGCGCTGTAGCTCGCCGTGCCCTTGAAGAGCATGTGCTCGATGAAATGCGAAAGCCCGGCCTTGGCGTCGGTCTCGTCGCGCGAGCCGGCGCCGATCCAGAACCCGATCGAAACCGAGCGGACGTGCGCGAGGCGCTCCGAGATGACGCGCTCGCCCGAGTCGAGCTCCGTGAGCACGTACTTCTGCTGCACTCGCGGATCGTACTCGCGGGGGGTCGGTACGCTCGTCCCCGTGGAGCAGGCCGAGGACTTCGAGGACGCCGTCGAAGCGGCGATCGACGCGTTACCGGACGAGCTCCGGACGGCGATGTCGAACGTCGCGATCGTGGTCGAGGACGAACCGCCGGACGGCGAGCCCCTGCTCGGGCTCTACCAGGGCATCCCGCTCACCGAGCGCTCGAGCGCCTACGCCGGGACGCCGCCCGACAAGATCTCGATCTACCGCGGCCCGCTGGAGCGGTTGTACGGGCACGACCCGGTGGTGCTGCGCGACCAGATCCGCCGCGTCGTGCTGCACGAGATCGCGCACCACTTCGGCATCTCCGACGAGCGCCTACACGAGCTGGATCGCTACTAGCCCTTGAGGGCCTCGTCGAGCGCCGTGCTGAGCGCCGTCAGCCCGGGATCACCCGCGGGGAAGTAGGACGGCTTGCTGCCCGTCTTGCCGATGCCGATCGTCGGCGTGCCCGACACGGCATCGGTGCGCGACTGCTGGTCGTAGACTCCCGTCTTGTCCGCAACGGCCTGCGAGTTCATGTTGTCGAGGATCGTCTGGGGATCCAGGCCGACGCTCACGGCTGCGTCGGCGATCATCGAGTCGTCGAGCCAGCCGCTGTTCTCGGCGCCCTGGTTGAAGTAGAGGATCTGCGAGAAGTTGAACGCCTTGCCCATTGGCTCGGCCGCGATCATCGCGCGGCGTCCGCGCTCGGAGTCGGGGCCGATGAAAGCGATCGGCCGCACGTCGACCTTGACCTTCCCGGGCCGCACGTAGCGCTCGAGGATCGTCGGCATCACCTCGGTCTCGAACTGCCGGCAGACCGGGCACTGGAGGTCGATGTACTCGACCATTGTCACCGGCGCGCTCGGCTTGCCGAGGACGTTGCCCTGCTGCGGGATCCCCTGGAACTGCCCTGCGATCGTGGCCGAGTCCGGAAGCGTCGATCCGGTGACGTCCGAGTTGCCGGAGCTGCCGCCGGCGAAGACGATCGCCAGGATCACCGCGAGTGCGACGGCGATGACCAGCGCGAGCGCGATGCCGAGCACCTTCGGGGACGCCCGCCGCCCTTCGGTGCTGCGAACCGGCGGCCGCGCGACCGCCTGTCGCTGCTTTCGAGCCTGCTTCCCGCTCGTCATGTCGTCCGAACCGTAGCGCGAGAGACGGGCGGCGATGCACCGATCACGAGGAGCTCGAAGCAGAGGACGAACGCGGTGAGGGTAAGGGTCGGGATGGTCATGTAGCCGAACTCGTTGATCCACTTCGTCGCGCACCCGCCCGGCGCCGAGATGAGGCACGCCTGCGCCTGCTTGACCACGTGGTTCTCGACGAGCAGGTGGTAGATCGAGACGCACGCGCCCACAAGCGGGAGCGGCAGCAGGTAGCCCGCCACGCGGCGGTCGTTCGCCAGCGCCGCGAGCAGCGTGATGATCGTGAGCGGGTACATGCAGATTCGCTGGAACCAGCAGAGCTCGCAGGGGACGAACCCCGCGATCTCGGAGAAGAAGAGGCTCCCGCCCGTGGCGATCGATGAGACGAGGAACACGAGCCAGAGCTCGTAGCCCTCCAGCGCGGCGCGCACGGCATCGCCCGGACCGCGCAGGCCGAAGAGCCAGGCGAGACCGACGAGCAGCAGCAGGCCGGCCAGCACCTGCCCCACGACCCCGAGGGCCGAAAGCAGGACGATGACGTCGTGCGTCACCGCGGCACCTCGAACACCCGCTCGCTCTCGACTTCTACGAAGAAGCGCGCCCCCCGCGCGCGCTCCCACGCCGATAGACGCGCCGCGCCGACCAGCGCCATCACCCCGAGCCCGGCGAGGATGCCCGCCAGGAACGCCGCCAGGGGCGGCTGCGGCCAGAGCGCGACCAGGGTCAGGACGGTCAGGCCGATCGTGCTCGGGTACGTCGCAGCGGCGAGCGCCCGGAGACGGCTTTCCACCCGAAAGTCGTCCGGCGCCGGCTGCGCGTCGCGGAAACGCCGTGCCGCGCGCTGAGGCCTGCCGCCCGCGTACACGGAGAACAGCACGAGCCCCGCGCCAAAGGCGACCAGGCCGACGGCTGGACCGCGGTCGACGCCGCGCGCAACCGCTGCGACGGTGCCGGCCGCCGCGAGGGCGAAGCGGAGCGCGGTAATCAGGAGCGCCTGCGCTCGTGCCTCCACGAGCACTGGCGCTCCCTCCTGCTCGCGTACCTCAGCTGCGGTCGCGTCCGCCGCGTCCACGCCCACCGCGGCCGCGGCCTCGCTCGCCGTCGCGTCGCGGCGGGCGCTCCTCGCGCTCGCGGGGCGGCGCATCCTTGGCCCGCTCGATCAGCTCCTCGGGTTGGACGAGGTTGCCGTTCTCGTGCTTCGCGATCAGCTTCAGGCCGATCCGGCCGCGCTCCTTGTCGACCTCTTGCACCAGGACGTCGAGCACATCGCCGCGCCCGATCACGTCCTCGATGTGGCCGACGCGGCCCGGGCCGACGTTGGAGACGTGCAGCAGGCCGTCGGTGCCCTTCTTCAGCTCGACGAAGGCGCCGAACTGCGTCGTCTTCACCACCTTGCCGGTGTAGGTGTCCCCGACCTCGGGCTCCTTCGTGAGCCCTTCGATCGCCGCGATCGCCGCGTCCGCCTTCTCGCCCTCGGTCGCGTAGATGAGGATCGTCCCGTCCTCCTCGATGTCGATCTGGACCTCGTAGTCGGCCTCCAGCGAGCGGATCGTCTCGCCGCCCTTGCCGATCACCATCCCGATCTTCTCGGGGTCGATCTTGACCGTGGAGATACGCGGGGCGTGGGACGGAAGCTCGGCCCGGCTTGCCGGGATCGTCTCGGCCATGCGGTCGAGGATGAACTCGCGCGCCCGCTTCGCCTGCTCGAGCGCGTTCCGCATGATCTCCTGCGTGACACCGGTGATCTTGATGTCCATCTGGAGCGCGGTGATGCCGTCACGCGAGCCGGCGACCTTGAAGTCCATGTCACCGAGGTGGTCCTCGGCGCCCTGGATGTCGGTCAGGACCACGTAGTCGTCGCCCTCCTTGACGAGGCCCATCGCGATGCCGCCGACGGGCGCCTTGATCGGCACGCCCGCGTCCTGGAGCGACAGCGTCGAGCCGCAGACCGAGCCCATCGACGACGAGCCGTTCGACTCGAGCGTCTCCGAGACGATGCGGATCGTGTACGGGAACTCCTCGAGCGACGGGATCATCGGCTCGAGCGCCCGCTGCGCGAGCGCGCCGTGGCCGATGTCGCGCCGCTTCGGCCCGCGCATGAAGCCGGTCTCCCCCACCGAGTAGGGCGGGAAGTTGTAGTGATGCATGTAGCGCCGGTCGGTCTCGAGGGAGAGGTCGTCGATGCGCTGTCCCTCCTTCGCGGTCCCCAGCGTCAGCAGCGACATGATCTGCGTCTGGCCGCGCGTGAAGAGCGCCGAGCCGTGCGTGCGGGGGCTGACGCCGACCTCACAGGAGACCTGGCGGATGTCCTCCGGGTCGCGGCCGTCCGGGCGCCGCTTCTCGACCGCGATCTTCCGGCGGACAAGCTCCTTGTAGATCGACTCGGCCGCCTTCTTGATCTGCTGGCGGGTCATCGAGTCCTTCACGACGGGTGCGTCCTCGTCCGAGGGGGCTGTCCCGACGGGGAACGGCAGCTGGACTTCCTCTTCGATGCTCTCGAAGAGGAGGCTCCGCTTCGCCGACTTGAGCTCCTTCGAGTCCTGCTCGGCCTCCGTGAGGCCCCGCAGGTCGTCCTCGAACTGCTGCCGCACCGGCTCGACGACGGCCTCGAGCCGCTTGCGGTCGAGGATCATCGCCAGGCTCGAGCGGACCTGGATCTGGCGTCGGATGTCGTCTTCCGTCGACTCCATCGAGAGCGGCGGGCAGAGCTCGGCGACGAGCTCCTCGACGACCGTGCTCGCCTCCCGCAGGCCGTCGGCGGCGATGCGCTCGCCGAAACGATGG
Source organism: uncultured Actinomycetes bacterium (assembly GCA_963719275.1). GTDB lineage: Bacteria > Actinomycetota > Thermoleophilia > Gaiellales > Gaiellaceae > AC-32. Next base: position 394,448 of record CAVRBT010000004.1, read on the forward strand.
CCGTGCTCGAGCTCGAGCTGCTCGGTGAGCTCCGCGTCGAGCCACTTCTCCTTGCCGATCTGGCGGCGCAGCTCCTCCTGTGCGTCGCAGATCTTGCGGATCTCGGCGTGGGCCAGCTCGAACGCCTCGAGGATCGTCTCCTCGGGGATCTCGTCGGCACCGGCCTCGACCATCGTCAGTGCCTCGGGCGTGCCGACCACGATCAGGTCGAGGTCGCTTTCGCCCTCCTCTACCTCGGGCAGCGGCGGGTTCACGACGAGCCGGCCGTCGATGCGGCCGATCCGGACGGCCCCGACCGGGCCCATGAAAGGCAGCGGCGAGACCATCAGCGCCGCGGAGGCGCCGTTGATGCAGAGGATGTCGTGGGCGGTGACGAGGTCGACCGAAAGCGTGGTGCACACCACGTGCACCTCGTTCTTGTAGCCCTTCGGCCAGAGTGGCCTGATCGGACGGTCGATCATGCGCGCGGTCAGGATCGCGCGCTCGGTCGGCCGGCCCTCGCGCTTGAAGAAGCCGCCCGGAATCTTGCCGGCGGCGTACATCCGCTCCTCGACATCGACGGTGAGCGGGAAGAAGTCGGCCCCCTCGCGGGCCTCCATGCGGCCCTGCGCGGTGGCGAGCACCATGGTGTCGCCCGCGCGGACGAGGACGGCGCCGTCCGCCTGCTTGGCGAGCTTGCCGGATTCGAAGGTCAGCTCCTGATCGCCGACGGTGACGGACACCGAGGCAGTCCGGGGCTCAGTCGTTGTTGCCATGTGGTTCCTCCACTTCTGAGAGTGGAGGTTTGAGCGAACATCGGGCCGTAGGCCGGTGCTCGCTCAAACTTCCACCCTCTGGCGGTTGGTGTGTGTGGTCTGGTTCGGCCTACCTCCTCAGGCCGAGCTCCTGGATGAGGGCGCGGTAGCCCTCGAGGTTGCGCTTCTGCAGGTACTGCAGCAGCCTGCGCCGGCGGCCGACGAGCTTCAGCAGTCCGCGGCGCGAGTAGTGGTCCTTCGGGTGCGTGCGCAGGTGCTCAGTCAGCTCGTTGATGCGCGCGGTAAGCAGCGCGATCTGCACCTCGGCCGAGCCGGTGTCCTGCTCGCTGCGGCCATGCTTCCCGACGATCTCTTGCTTGGCTTCCTTGGTGAGGGTCAAACCGTCCTCCTTCAAACGCGACTCCGCGATCCAAGCGCGTCGCGAGGAAGCACACGCGAACGGCCGAGACCGCGGTCTGGCCGGGAAGGGTAGCAACGACGCCGTTTCCGCGCCCCTCGCCAGGCCCGCCGCCGCCGAGCGCACTCGGTGGCCACCTGAGGCGTCGCTTGCGATGCCGCCTGGAGGCTGTGGCGGCTTTGCCGCTGCAGCCGTTTGATCCTCCCCACTGCGAGCATAGCCCCGTTTGGCGCACCCATGGTGACGGGAGCGGAACGAAACCGTCACGATCCGCCCACAGTGCAGGCGGCAGTCGCAGCCGGCCATCCGGCGACCGTCGAGGCCGGCGTCGAGATCCTCTCCGGAGGCGGTTCGGCGGCCGACGCGGCGGTTGCGGCTTCGCTCGCGTCGTGCGTGGCCGAAACCGTGATGACGGGCCTACTCGGCGGCGGACACGCGATCTACTTCGACGTGTCCTCCGGCCGGGCGCGGAACCTCGACTGCTTCGTTGCTGTGCCGGGCCTCGGCGTGGAGCGGCGGCGCGAGGCCGAGCTCGTGGAGCTCCACGTGCCGTTCGGCACCGAGCTCGTCCACTACGCGATCGGCCCTGCCTCCTGCGGCGTTCCGGGCCTTCCCGCGGGACTCGGCGTGCTGCACCGGGAGCACGGCCGGCTGCCGTGGGCGCGGCTGGTCGAGCCCGCCCTCCGGCTCGCGCGCGACGGCGTAGCGTTTCCCCCGGCGCACGCCGCCTGCCTGGCCATGCTCGCACCCGTGATGACGATGGACGCCGGTGCGCGCATCTACTCGCCCGGCGGCCGGTTGCTACAGGCAGGCGAGCGGCTCCGGCAGCCCGGGCTGGCGACGGTGCTCGAGGCGTTGGCCGAGGAGGGGTCGCAGACCATGTACGAGGGAACCCTCGCGGACGCGCTGCTCGCGCTGATGGAGGAACGCGGCGGGCAAGTCACACGCGACGATCTGCAGGCCTACGAGGCGCGCTGGAGCGAACCGGTGGAGTACGCGTTCGCGGGCACACAGATCCTGACGCGCGCCGGGCTCGCCTCGGTCGGAGACACGCTCATACGGCTCCCGGAACTCCGTGGGCTCTCGGCGGCTGGGCGCGCGGTCACACTGGCCCGCACGCTCGTGAGCCCTGACCGCGACGGCGACACCACGAACATCGCGATCGTCGACGCGGAGGGGAACGCCTGCGTCGTCACCTCGAGCCTCGGCCTCGGCTCGGGCGATTTCGTACCCGGGCTCGACCTCCATCTGAACAGCATGCTCGGGGAGCCCGACCTGATTCGCGGTCCGCTCGAGCCCGGCGAGCGGGTCGCGAGCATGATGTCCCCGCTGCTGGCGCTGGACGGAGCCGGACCCGCGGTCGCGGGCGGCGCGGCCGGCGGAACCCGGCTACGCAGCGCGCTCGTACAGGTGACCGCCGGGATCCTGGACGAAGGGCTCGCTCCGGTCGAGGCCGTCATGCGGCCGCGCCTCCACCCGGTCGATGGTCTGGTCAATCTCGAGCCGGGACTCGGCGAAGACGTCGTGCAGGCGCTGGAGCAGCTAGGGGTCGAGGTCCGCGAGTGGCCAGAACGGCACCACTATTTCGGCGGCGTCAGCGTCGTTACGCGAGCCGGCGCGGCCGGGGATCCACGCCGAAGTGGTTCTGCGGCGACGCTTCCCCCGCGCTGAACGGCAACCAGCCCAGGTACCCGCACTCTGGGCACCCTGGATTCGCGGCTGCGGTCCCGCGGCTCATCGGTTTGGTGTACGGGCTCCCGCAGTCAAGACACCGCACTCGCGCGAACGCGTTCACCAGCCGGGCTTCGTATCCCTGGTAGAGCTCCATGTCCACAAGAGCCCGGAAGGTGGCGAAACTTGCGCTTAGCTGCTCGTTTCCTCGTCGACCCGCTTGAGCGCGGCCAGCGCGATCCAGCCGACGCCGCCGCACTGCGGGCAGACGTCGGCCTCCTGCAGACGGAGCGGAAGCGGGTAGACGGTGCCGCAATCGAGGCAGCGCACCAGCTGGCGGCGGTCGTCGCGGCGTTTCGGTTGCTCCACTCGTAGACGGATGCGCGCGCGATGCCGGACTTGCAGGCTCAGGCAGGAGGCTGCGCCCGGCGCGTGGCCTCGACATCGCGCCCGATCTGCCCCACCAGCTCGTCCTCGCTCTCGAAGGCGAGCTCGTCCCGCAGCCGCTCCCAGAGCTGTAGCCGCAGCTTCCGGCCGTAGAGATCGCCGTCGAAGTCGAGGAGGAACGCCTCGATCCGTCGCTCCCCGCCGCCGTAGTGAGGGTTCGTCCCGATCGAGATCGCGGCTCGGTGACCGCCGGCCGCGCCGGCGTAGATGCCGTAGCCCGGCACGAGCAGCCCGGACTCGGGGCGCAGGTTCGCGGTGGGGAAGCCGAGCGTCCCGCCCCGCGCGTCGCCCGCGACGACCGTGCCCTCGACCTCGGCGGGCCGGCCGAGCAGCCGCGCGGCCCGGTCGACCTCGCCGGCGCGAAGCAGGTCGCGGATGCGCGTCGACGACGCGCCCTCCACCAGCGGCACGGCGCGGACGTCGAGGCCGAGCCGTCGCAGGAGCTCGAGGTCGCCGGACCGTCCGCGGCCGAAGCGGAAGTTCGCCCCCGCCACGACGACGTCGGTGCCGATCGGGAGCAGCACGCGCTCGACGAACTCCTCCGGCCCGAGCTGCGCGACCTCGAGGTCGAAGTCGACCACCAGCGCCTCGTCGATTCCCGCCTCGGCGAGGAGCTCGAGGCGCCGTTCGAGCGACGTCAGCAGCTCGACGCCGTAGCCGAGCGCGACGCGCGGGTGCGGGTCGAAGGTGACCGCCGTCGGCGTCTGTCCGGCCGCGACCGCAGCGTCGAGCACTCGGCGGTGGCCGCGGTGGACGCCGTCGAACGTCCCCAGCGCGACCGCCCGGGGCCGGGCTTCGAGTTCACCTGGGTCGCGTGCGACCTTCACGCCTCGGGAGCCGCCGCGCCCGCAGGCCCGAGCCGGGCCAGCGCCTCGTCCTCCGGGATGAGCCGCTCCGAGTCGGCCTCCTCGACCCGAAAGGGCCCGACCTCGGTTCGCCGCAGCGTGGCGCAGTGGCCGCCCAGCGCGGTGGCGATCGAGCGCACGTAGGTTCCGGAGCTGACGCGCAGGTCGATCCGCGCGACTCCTTCGCTATAGGAGATGACGTCGAGCGCGTCGACCTGCGACCTCCGCAGCGGCATCTCGACGGCGACGCCGCGGCGGTGCAGCCGGTACGCGCGCTCACCGCCAATCTTGACCGCCGAGGCGGCCGGGACCGGCAGCTCCACCTCGCCGCGGAGGCCCGCGAGCCGCCGCTCCAGCTCGTCCTCTTCCGGCGGCTCCTGCACTTCGAGCACCGAACCCTCGCGGTCGCCCGTGTCCATGACCGCCCGCAGGTCGACGTCGGTCAGGTAGCGCTTGTCCAGCCCAACGAAGCACGAAGCCAGTTTAGTTGCCCTGCCGGACAACACCAGCAGCAGCCCGGTGGCAAACGGGTCGAGCGTGCCGGCGTGCCCCGTTCGCGCACCGGTGCGCCGCCGCACATCGGCGACCACCGCGAAGGAGGAAGGCCCTTCCGGCTTGTCGAGCAGGAAGAGCCCACTCGGGTCAAGCGCCCGTGGCGGCACGGAACTCGCGGTGGATGAAGTCGGTGATCTCGTCGACGGACGCGTCGCTGGAGAACCCGGCCGCCTGACGGTGACCACCGCCGTCCGACTTGCGCGCGATCGCGGAGACATCGAGCTCGTCGTTCGAGGCCCGCAGGCTCACCCGGCGGCGTGGCCCCTCGCGCCGTGGCGGCTCCCTGATCAGCGCCGCCATCTCCGCGCCTTCGACGGCGCGCAGGTAGTCGATGAGGCCCTCCGAGTACGCCTCCGGCGCATTCAAGTCCGTGAAGTCGCTTCGTAGCAGGTGGGAGACCACCAGGCGCCCGCCCTCGTAGACCTGCGCGCGCTCGAGCACGCGCGCGAGCAGCTTCAGCTTCGCGAACTCGACGGACTCGTAGACGTCCTGGAAGACGCGGTGCACATCCGCGCCCGCCTCCACCAGTTCGGCCGCCAGGCGCAGCGCCTTCGGCGTCGTGTTCGTGTACTGGAAACGGCCGGTGTCGGTCACGACCGCGATGTAGAGCGCCTCCGCGATCTCCGGGGTGAGTACCACGTCGAGCTCCGCGAAGACGTCGCGCAACACCTCGCCGGTCGACGAGGCGTCGCCGACGACCAGATTGACGTCGCCGAAGCGCGAGTTGTCGTGGTGGTGGTCGATGTCGAGCGTGAGCGGTGCTCGCTCGAGCAGCTCCGGCACGGGCCCCACCCGCGACTCGTTGGCGCAGTCGAGCGCGACCAGCACGCGCTCCCCGGCGTCGTCGGGCAGCTCGCGGCGCAGGCCGTCGAGCCCCATGAACCCGTACTCACGCGGGAGCGGCGCGTCGCCGTAGAGGTACATCTCGCTGTCCTTGCCCAGCGCGTCGAGCGCGAGCTTCATCGCCAGCAACGAGCCGAGCGCGTCGCCGTCGGGGTTCTCATGGGTGACTAGCAGGAAGCGGTCGAGTGAGCGAAGCGCGTCCGCGACCGCCTGCAGGTCACTCGTCGTCTCCGTCTGGGGCGAGCTCATCGATGAGTTGGGTCATGCGGACCCCGCGCTCGACGGTCGGATCGTATTCGAAGGCCAGCTGGGGAGTCCGCTTCATTCGCAGTTCGCGGGCGACGCGCGCCTGGAGGACACCGTGCGCCGCCGTGAGCCCGGCCAGGGTCTTCCTCCGCTTCGCCTCCGAGCCCAGCACGCTGACGAAGACGCGCGCGTGCCGGAGGTCGGGCGAGGTCTCGACGCCGGTGACGGTGACGAACCCGATGCGCGGGTCCTTCAGCTCGCCGACAGCCTCCGAGATCACCTCGCGAACGGCCTCGTTGACCCGGCGCATGCGGTCGCTCATCTGAGGTATTCAAGCGGCTCACCCCAACCTTCGAGCCCCGCCGGCCGTCCTAGCTGCCAGTGGCGGTTCGGCTCTTCCTCGGAGTCTGGCTCGCGGTCGTCGCCACGGCCGCGGCGTCTCACGCGGGAACGCACGCGAAGCCGCAGCCCAAGGGCTTCAAGGTGATCGGCCATGCGAACCCCGGCGGCGGCTACAGCGCCGACGTGGTCGGGGAGCGCCACTACGCCTACCTTTCCAGCCGCCGGGGCTCGAAGGACTGCCCGGCGCAGGGGGTTCGCGTCTACGACCTCGCCGACCCGCGCCATCCGCGCCACATCGCCACCTTCGCGCGCCTGGCGGGGACGTGGACCGAGAAGACGATCGTCAGACGGGTCGAGACATCCGGGTTCAACGGCGTGCTTGCGGTGACGAGCTTCCAGGCCTGCAAGGACGGCTTTGGCGGCTTCGGAGTGTTCGATGTGACGAAGCCGGCGCATCCGCGCAAGCTGGCGCTCGTTCGCACCCAGCCCCGCGGCTCGCACGAGATCTGGCTCGCGGCTGCACGAGGGCACGCGTGGGTCTACACGGCCGAGGCCGCCGCGGAGTTCGCGCTCTCGCGGGAGTCGTTCGGGTTCCACATCTACGACGTCACCCACCCACGCGCGCCGAACGAGGTCGGCGGCTGGAGCGCCTGCCGCGACCAGGGCGACTGCACCCCGCTGATGCCGCCGCCCGACGGGACCGACCACCGCCGGCTCGTGCACTCCGTGATCACGAACGCCGCCGCAACCCGTGTGTTCCTCTCGTACTGGCGGCTCGGCACGGTGATCCTCGACATCTCCGACCCCTCGAAGCCGCGCTACCTCGGGCGCACGGCCACCGGCCAGGGCAACGCGCACTCGGCCTGGCTGATGGATCGCGAGCGGATCCTGCTCGAGACGCACGAGACGATCCACGGGCGGCCCGTGGTGTGGAACGTCGCCGACCCCGCCCACCCGGTGCGGCTCGCGACGGTGCGGCTCCCGGCACGGCTTTCCCCAAACGGCGCCTTCACCGGCCTGCCCCTCGAGGACAGCGTCCACGACCCGAAGGCCGTCGGCCGCTACGCCTACTTCTCGTGGTACGGCCAGGGCGCCGCGCTCTTCGACCTCAAGAACCCTCGCAAGCCCAAATTCCTGATGCGCTTCCAGCCGCTTCCCGCGCGCGACCGGGACGGCCTGCTCTGTCCCGGCGACACCTGCACGGCGGTCTGGGGCGTGTTCGTGATGCCGCGCTACGTGCTCGTGTCGGACCTGAACTCGGGCCTCTGGGTCGTCAGTCGTCCAAGGTGACGACCTCGCGCTCCACCAGCCCGAGCTCGAACGCCTGGCCCGCGAGGTAGCGCTCCGCCCCGTCCAGCAGCTCCTCGACCTCGCGATGGCCGCGGGCGACGCAGGAGAGCGTCAGCCGCGACCGCTGCCAGAGGTCGTGGTGGTCGACCTCCGCGACCGACGCACCGAAGCGCCGCTGCAGCTGCGCCTTCGCCGACAGCAGCTCCTTGCGCTTGCCTTTCAGCGAGCGGTTCTCGGGGAAGTGCAGCTCGGCGGAGAGGATGCCGACGTAGCCGGCCGACGCCAACGCCGCTACGCGGCGGTGGTCGGCGCAGGCGTCTCGAGGTCCGTGCGCTCGACCTGGCGCGTCTCGTAGACCTCGAGCACGTCGCCTTCCTTGATGTCATTGAAGCCCTCGAGCAGGATGCCGCACTCGAAGCCCTCCTCGACCTCGCGCACGTCGTCCTTGAAGCGCTTCAGCTGCGCGATCCGCGTCTCGTAGATCACGGTGCCGTCCCGCACGACGCGCACGTTCGCGTTGCGGCGGACGGTGCCGCTCGTGACGTAGGAGCCGGCGATCGTGCCCAGGCGCGAGACGCGGAACAGCTGCCGCACTTCGACCTCGCCCAGCGTGCGCTCCTCGGTGACCGGCTTCAACATTCCGATCAACGCCTGCTCGATGTCCTCGGTGAGCTGGTAGATGACGCGGTAGGTGCGGATCTCGACTCCTTCGCGGTCCGCGAGCTGCCGAGCTTCCGCGTTGGGGCGCACATTGAAGCCGACGACCATCGCGTTCGAGGCGGAGGCGAGCATGATGTCGTTCTCGGTGATCCCGCCCACGCCCTGGTGGATCACGTTCACCCGCACCTCGGGGTGCTGGATCTTCGAGAGCTCCGAGATCGCCGCCTCGACCGAGCCGACCACGTCGCCCTTCAGCACGAGATTCAGGTCCTGAATGGCGCCTTCCTGCAGCTGCGAGAACAGCGTCTCCAGCGTGACGCCGACCGGCGGGCGGGTAGCGAACTGCTCGCGCCGCAGGCGCTCGCCGCGCACTTGCGCGAAGCCCCGCGCCGCGCGCTCGTTCTCGACCACCTTCGCGTACTCGCCCGCGGGCGGCGGGTGGTCGAAGCCGAGGATCTCGACGGGATCGCCCGGGGTCGCCTCCTTCACCTTCTCGCCACGGAAGTTGTAGAGCGCCCGCACCTTGCCCCAGGCGTCGCCGGCGACGATCGCGTCGCCGACCCGGAGGGTGCCGCGGTGGACAAGCATCGTCGCGACCGGGCCGCGGCCGACGTCGAGGCGAGACTCCACGATCGGTCCGGAGGCCTCTGCCTTCGCGTTCGCGGTCAGCTCGAGCTCGGCGTCGGCGACCAGCAGGACCTTCTCGAGCAGGTCGTCGAGGCCCTCGCCCTGCTTGGCCGAGACGAGCGCGAACTGCGTGGTGCCGCCCCATTCCTCCGGCTGCAACTCCTCGGCCGCGAGCTCGGTGCGAACACGATCGGTGTTCGCGTCAGGGAGGTCGATCTTGTTCACCGCGACGACGATCGGCACCTCGGCGGCGCGCGCGTGCGAGATCGACTCCTTCGTCTGCGGCATCACACCGTCGTCGGCGGCCACCACCAAGACGGCGATGTCGGTGACCTTCGCGCCGCGGGCGCGCATGGCCGTGAACGCCTCGTGGCCGGGCGTGTCGAGGAAGGTGATCTTCCGGTCGCCGTGGACGACCTGGTATGCGCCGATGTGCTGCGTGATCCCGCCGGCCTCGGTCTCGACGACCGCGGTCTTGCGGATCGCGTCGAGCAGCGTCGTCTTGCCGTGGTCGACGTGCCCCATGATCGTGACCACGGGCGGCCGTGCAGTCAGGTCGGCCTCGTCGTCCTCGTAGACCTCGGGCTCGAGCTCCTCCTCGGCGGCGTGCTTGATGTGGACCTCGCGGCCGACCTCGGTCGCGATCAGCTCGACCTCCTCGTCGGCGAGCGACTGCGTGACGGTCTTCGGCGCGCCGAGGCCCATCAGGATCGTGATCAGCTTCGGGACCGGGACGCCCAGCGCCTGGGAGAGATCCTTGACGGTGACGCCGGACTCGACGGTCACCGGCCCGGTCTGCGGTGCGACCGGGGTCTTCTCCTTCGGCTTCTGCTCCTGCTGGTCGCGGCGCTGCCGGCCGTCCTGGCGCGGGCGCGCGGCACCGGTGTCGATCACGACACGGCGCTTGCGGCGGCCCGCCGGTGCGCCCTGACGGGGCCGGATCGGGCGGTTCGGTCTGTTCGGACGGTCAGCCATTCGCGCTCAAGTGTAGAGACGTGTCAGTTCCGGATCGACCTGCACCGTCTGCCTCAGCGTGCGGTTGAACGCACGCCGCTCCAGCGCCCGCTCGAAGCACGAGAGTCTGTGGCAGGTGTAGACGCCACGGCCGGGGCCTTTCGGCGCGTGGGTCAGCGTGCCCTCGCACGCCACGAACCGCAACAGCCCGGCCTGCGGCGCCTTGCGGCCGCAGCCGGCGCAGGTTCTGATCGGCTCGCTCACGCAGCGTCGTCGGCCTCCTCTGCAGCCGGTGCCTCACTCTCCGGCTCGGGAGCCGGAGCCTCGGCGGTCGGCTCGGCCGGAATCGGCGCCGCGCCCTCGTCGCCCTCGAGCTCTTCCTTCGTCGCAGGTGTGGCGACGGCCACCTCACCGGCCGGTTCCTCGATCCGGGCCACCGGCTCGGCCTCCGCGACCTCCTCCTGCGAAGCGAGCGGCGTGTCGACCGGCGCATCAGCCGGAAGCTCCGCTTCCTTTGTCGCGAGCTCCTGGTGCGCGGGGACGCCGCAGTAGCGCGAGCCCGGCAGGGCCGCGTTCGGGCAGCGCTTCCCCGTCGAGAGCACCGCGGCGCAGCGCCCGGTGAACTCCGTGTCGCCCTCGTCGCCCTCGCCGGCGAAGGCGGCCTCCGCCTCCTCGGTCGCGAACTCGGTGTCGGACTTGATGTCGACCTTCCAGCCGGTCAGGCGCGCTGCGAGTCGGGCGTTCATGCCCTCCTTGCCGATCGCGAGCGCGAGCTGGTCGTCCGGGACGACGACGGTCGCGTCCTTGGCGTCGTCGTCGAGGTAGACCTCGCGCACGCGGGCAGGCGAGAGCGCCTTCGCGACAAAGCGCGCGGGCTCCGGGTTCCACGGGATGATGTCGATCTTCTCGCCGCGAAGCTCGGAGACGACCATGCGCACGCGCGAGCCGCGGGGGCCGACGCAGGCGCCGACGGGGTCGACGCCCTGGGCGTGCGACTCGACCGCGATCTTCGAGCGGTACCCGGGCTCCCGCGCGACCGCCCGGATCTCGACGAGACCGTCGGCGATCTCAGGGACCTCGAGCTCGAAGAGCGTCTTGATCAGCTCCGGGTCGCGGCGCGAGAGGATCACCTGCGGGCCCTTTGTCCCGCTGCGAACCTCGGTGATCACGGCCTTGATGCGAGAGCCCTGCTCGTAGCGCTCACCGTCGACCTGCTCGGACCTGGGCAGCAGCGCCTCGACCTTGCCGAGGTCGACGAGCACGTTGTTGCGGTCGCCGGCCTGCTGGACGATCCCCGTCACGACCTCGGTCACGCGGTCGACGTACTCGTCGTACATGATCTGGCGCTCCGCCTCGCGGATGCGCTGCGTGATCACCTGCTTCGCCGTTTGCGCCGCGATGCGGCCGAAGTTCTCCGGCGTGACGTCCGCGCGCTTGACCTGGTTGTCGGGCACCTCGGACCAGTCGATATCGAGGTCCTCGTCGGTGACGAGCACGTGCGAGCGCTCGCCGTTCTCGGCCTCGGCCTGCTCGAGCTCGGTCAGCACGCGCTCGCGCGCCTCCTCGAGCAGCCGCTCCTCGATGTCGGGCGGCAGCTCGATCGAGAACACGCGGAAGTCGCCTTCGTCGCGGTCCAGCTCGACCACGGCGTGCCGGGACGCGCCCGGCGTCTTCTTGTACGCCGCGAGCAGCGCGTCTTCCAGCGCCGTGATCAGCGTGTCGCCTTCGATGCCTCTGTCGCGCTCGAGCTCGTGGACGAGCTCGATGATCTCCCTGCTCATCGCCCTTCCTTCTCCTCGATCAGGTTGCCCCGCACGATCTCGCCGTACGGGATGTCGACCTCGCGGCCGTCCGCGGCCACCGTCACGGTCTCGTCGTCCGCGCGCGTGACCTCGCCGCGGAGCTTTCGTCCTTCGGTCCTCAGCTTGACGGGCCTGCCGAGCGCGCGCTGGAAGTGCTGCGGCTTCCGCAGCGGCCGCTCCGGCCCCGGCGAGGAGACATCGATGCCGTACTCGCGCAAGTAGTCCGAGAGCACACGCGTGACCTGCTCGCAGAGTGCCAGGTCGACGCCCTCGGGCCGGTCGACGTAGACGGTGAAGCGCTCCGGGCCGCTGAGCTCGACCGCGAGCACCTCGACGCCGGGCAGGGCCTGTTCGACCTTGCCGCTGATCTCCCGCTCGAGTGTCCGTTCCTTGTCGTAGACGGTTGGCATGTCTCCCTGCTGAACAATTTGTTCGGCCGAGCCAGGCTGAAGTCAGGCACGGCACTTATAGAAAATGGGCGCCGCGCGCCCATTTCGCCAAGCCGGTGAAATGTGGTGGAACGAGGATAGCAACTGGCAAAACGGGGCGGTTGGCCCCGCCGGAGCGGGGCCGCGTCAGCCCCGTTAGAGAGCAGTCGTCCCCTCGGGCGTCTGGCCCGCCTTCAGGTGCTCGATCACGTCCGCGAGGTCGGCGATCTCCTGCTCGAGGTCGCGCTGGCGCTCCTCGAGCCGGCGGATCCACTCCTCACGGTTGGGGAAGCGGCGCCGGCCGCGGCGATGGTGCCTGTGTCCGCACATGTTCACCTCCCTTCCTCGTAGCGGTCGAGAAACGTTCCGATCGCCCCCTGCGCGCGGCGCAGCGCCTCGGCCCACGTGTCGAGGACGCGCCGGCCCTCCTCGGTGAGCTCGTAGGTGCGCTTCGCTGGGCCGGGCAGCTCGTCGCTCCATTCGGAGGCGACGAGGCCCTCCTCCTCGAGCGCGCGCAGGAGGCGGTAGAGATTGCCGATGTCCACGCGGCCCTCCGCCCCCAGCTCCGGGAGTCGCTCGAGCAGCTCGTAGCCGTGCAGCGGCCGCTCGCGCAGGAGCAGGAGCAGCGACGGCTCGACGAAGCGCTCGACCCGCGCCTGGACGTGCCAGTGGCCCGGCCGCAGGAGCCTGCGGCTACGGGAGCGCGAGTGGTGTCGGCGTGTCATGTCGCCGTCAGTATAGGTAAATCACATATGTAGAACGCAGGCGGTTAGATTCAACACCGTGGCACACCCCGACCTCCCCGCCGAGCAGGCGTACCTCGACGCGGCCTACGACTGCCTCGACCGCATGCGCGAGACGCTCCTGCGCACGGCCTATGCCGGGGCGACCGAGGAGGCACAGCAGGCGATCGAGGACTGGGCGACCGGCCGCCTGCGCACCTTCGAGGACGCCGAGCGCGGGCTCTGCTTCGGCCGGATCGACGCGGAGGGAACCGCCGAGTCGCTCTACGTCGGGCGCCGCTGGGTGCACGACGACGCCCGCCGCGCACTCGTCGTAAACTGGCAGGCGCCCGCGGCGCGGCCGTTCTACACGGCCACGCCTGTGGCGCCGCACGGCGTGACGCTGCGGCGGCGCTTTCGCACGCGTGGCCGCGAGCTGCTCGACATCAGCGACGAGGCGCTCGAGGGCTCGCTGGCCGACGCGGCGGCGGTGGACGACTTCCTGCTCGAGGAGCTCGAGCGTGCACGCGACCTGCGCATGCGCGACATCGTCGCGACGATCCAGGCCGACCAGTACCGCCTGATCGCCCGCGAGCCGGAGCCGCCGCTCGTGATCCAGGGCGGGCCGGGTACGGGCAAGACCGCGGTCGGGCTCCACCGGGCCTCGTACCTGCTCTACACGCACCGCTCGGAGCTGCGGCGGATCCTCGTCGTCGGACCGAATCCCGCCTTCATGGAATACGTCTCGCACGTCCTCCCCGCCCTCGGCGAGGACAGCGTCGACCAGCGCGCCGTTGCGGAGCTCGTCGAGGGCGCCGAGATCAGCCGCGCCGACCCACTCGAGGTACAGCGCCTGAAGGCAGACACGCGGCTGGCCGAGGTCGTGCGGCGCGCGGCCGAGCTCGCGTCGGAGGGCGAGCCCCAGGAGCTCGTGGTGCGGCTCGAGGGCCGCTTTGTCGGCGTCGAAGTGGACGAAGCGGCGGAACTGCTCGAGGAGGCGCGCGCGGAGCTCGGCCTCTCGGCGGCGGCGCGCGAGCGCTTCCGCATGAACGTGCTGCGCCGCTTCTACGAGGACTACGGCGTGCGGCTCGGCGGCCAGGCGTTCCGCTCCTTCGAGGAGGTCGAGCGGGCGCTGCGACGCGACGGGCGGCTAACGCGGTTGCTCGATGCGTCGTGGCCGGCGCCCAAGCCGGAACAGGTCGTGCGGCGGCTGCTCTCCTCGCGCGAGTCGATCGCCGCGGCGGCCGACGGGATCCTCGACGCGGACGAGCAAGCGCTGCTGCGGCGGGCGCGCAGCGGCTGGAGCGACGCCGACCTGCCGCTCGTCGACGAGGCGCGCGCGATCCTGCACGGCGTCCCGACACGCTACGGGCACGTGATTGTCGACGAGGCGCAGGACCTGACGCCGATGCAGCTGCGGATGGTGTCGCGCCGGGCGGCGGGCGCGTTCACGGTCCTCGGCGACATCGCGCAGGCGACCGGCCCGGTCGGCTACGCGCGCTGGGACGAGCTGCTCCCCCATCTCCCGAGCGGTGACGATGCCGAGGTCGAGGAGCTGCGGCACGCCTACCGGGTCCCGCGCGAGATCATGTCGGTGGCGCTCCCGCTGCTGGAGCGCATCGCGCCCGAGGTCGAGCCGCCGCTCGCCTACCGCACCGGCGCGGAGCCGCCTCGTGTGGTGGAGGCGGAGGAGCCGCTGGGCGCGGCGTTCGACGAGGCGGCGCGCCTGGCGGGCGAGGAAGGCCTGCTGGCGGTGATCGCGCCCGCGTCGCTGCGCGGCGAGGGCGAGACCGCGTTGTTCGACGAGACACAGATCGCCGTCCTCACCCCACGCGAGGCGAAAGGCATGGAGTTCGACCACGTGATCGTGGTCGAGCCGGCGCAAATCGTCGAGGAGGCGGTCGAGGGCCAGGGCCTCCGGGAGCTCTACGTCGCGCTCACGCGGCCGACGACGACACTCGTTCTCGTCCACGCGCGGCCGCTGCCGCCCGACCTGGGCCTGTGAGCGTGGAGGAGCTGCGGATCGAGCGCGACGGCTTCTCGCTGGCCGCGAGCTACTCGCCGGCCGGTCCGACTGCGCTCGTCGCGCTACACGGCGCCGGCGAGGGCACGCGCGACTCGCCGTCGCTCCGCCACCTGCACGAGCTCCTGCCGCCGCACGGGATCGGGATCGTCACGTTCGACCGGCGCGGCGAGGGCGAGTCCAGCGGAGACGCGACCCGCGGGCGCTTCGAGCTCCAGGTCGACGACGCGCTCGCGGTGCTGCGGGCGGTCCACGCCGAGCGCGTTGGGCTCTGGGGAATCAGCCAGGGCGGCTGGATCGGCCCGCTCGCGGCGGCGGCGTCGGACGAGGTGGCGTTCCTCGCCCTGGTGGCCTCGACCGGCGTCACGCCGGCCGAGCAGATGATGTACGCGGTCGAGCGCCAGCTTCGCCTCGCAGGCTACGGCGACGACGTCGTGGAGCGTGCGCTCGAGCTGCGCCGCCGCTTCGAGCACTGGATCCACACGCGGGCGCCCGAGCCGGACGAGGAGCTCGCGGCCGACCTCTGGGCCGGGCTCGACGAGCCGTGGTGGGGCCAGGTCTGGCTTCCCCCCACGCTGCTCGACGAGGAGAGCGTGCGGCTCTGGGTCGAGGAGATGGACTTCGACCCGCGGCCGTCGTTCGCGCAGGTGCGGGTGCCGACGCTGCTCTTCTACGGCGCCGAGGACTCCTGGACACCCGTCGAGCCGAGCGTCGAGGCGTGGCGCGCCGCGGGCGGGTCAGACGTCGAGATCGTCGTCGTGCCCGGCGCCGAGCACGACCTGACGCTGCCGAACGGCGGCTTCGCGTCCGAGTACGAGCGGCGGCTGGTCGAGTGGCTAACCGGCCTCTAGCGCGGCGTAGAGGTTGACCTCGACGCCGTCCGGGTCGCGCAAGAGCGCGTAGCGCTGGCCCCAGAACGCGTCCCACGGCTCCTTCTCGCCCTCAAAGCCCGCGCCCGTCACGCGTGCGTAGACCTCGTCCACCTCTGCGGGGCTCGAGCACTCGAACGCCAGCGAGACCTGGTTGCCTGTCTGCCGCGACCAGCCGGGGTCGAAGCTACGCACCGTCTCCTCGGAGTCGAGCATCAGGCGCACACCGCTCGACATGGTCGCCTCCAGGTGGCCTTCGTCCGGTGTCTCGGGCATGTCCAGCCCCAGCGTCCGGTAGAAGCGAATCGAAGCCGCGATGTCGGAAGCCACGATCCCGATCGCGTTGAGCTCCGGCACAAGGCCGAGCCTACCTGGGTGCGAGACGGCGGGGCCTGCCGAAAGCGGGGAGCCGAACGTCTCCTCCTCGCCCCGGTCGGCACAGGCCGCCGTGCCTTCCGCGGCTCCAGCCGTTCGGCTCACCCGAGAAGTTGATCCCGGACGGTCCGATTTCTTGCCCTGAGCCTGAGCCGATCGTGGCGCCGGGACGATGGAGGAGGAAGCCACTGCGGCTCTCGGAAACCACCGCCCCGGCACGGCGCCCTTCGAGGGTAGCGCGCCGATCCCTCTGTCGTCGTCCCAGGCGATGGGCCGGAGCGCCAGCGGCCTGGCGGGCCAGGCGGCAGCCCTCAGACGTAGAGCACGATCGTGACCGGGCCGTCGTTGACGAGCTCGACCGCCATACGCGTCCCGAAGCGGCCGGTCTCCACACGCGGGCCGAGGTGCCGCAGCGCCTCGCAGAACGCCTCGTAGAGCGGCTCTGCCTGATCCGGCGGCGCCGCGTCCGTGAAGCTCGGCCGGTTTCCCTTCGCGGTATTCCCGAGCAGCGTGAATTGCGAGACGACGAGCGCGTCGCCGCCGACGTCGAGCAGCGAGCGGTCGAAGCGGCCGTTCTCGTCCTCGAAGACCCGGAGCCGCGCGACCCTGCCGGCCAGGCGCGAGGCAGCGTCGGCGCGGTCCGAGCTCGCGACGCCGAGCAGGACGCAGAGACCGGGCCCGATCTCACCCACGACCTCGGCCCCGACGCTCACCGACGCGCGCGATACCCGTTGCAGCACAGCCTTCATGTCCGGCTCGAAAATGACGATACAAGCGGGGTGGAAGCGGCCCACCTCCCCTGGCAGCACCTCGGCTCGCTGCTGATCAACAGCGGCCTGCTCGACGTCGAGCAGGTCAAGCGCGCCTTCGAGGAACAGCAGCTGACCGGCAAGCGGCTCGGCGAGATCGTCGTCGCGCACGGTTGGATCACGCCACAGGACCTCGCCCGCGCGCTCGCCGAGCAGAACGGGCTCGAATACGTCGACCTCTCGGAGACCGAGCTCGACCACCAAGTCGCAATGCTCCTTCCCCGGGAGCTCGCCACGCGCTACGAGGCCGTGCCGGTGCGTTTCCTCGCCGACGACCTGCTGCTCGTGGCCGTCGCCGACCCGACCGACATCGGCCGGGCGGACGACCTGCGCCTGGCGCTCGGCCACAACGTGCGCCTCGCCGTCGCCGAGCCGGGCGACCTCGAGCGGTCGATCAAGAAGCTCTACCGGACGCAGATCGAGGTCGTCGAGGCCGCCGAGGAGGCCCCCGAGCTGACCTTCGACCCGATCGCGCAGCGCGAGGACATCGCCGAGTCGAGCGACGACACCCCCGCGGTCAAACTCGTGCACGCGACGCTCGCCCAGGCGATCGAGGACGGCGCCTCCGACATCCACTTCGAACCACAGGAGGAGGACATGATCGTCCGCGCCCGGATCGACGGCGTGACGCGGCCGGTCGCACAGATCCCGAAGCAGATGCAGCTCGGCGTCGTCAGCCGGCTGAAGATCATGGGGAACCTCGACATCGCCGAGCGGCGCGCGCCCCAGGACGGCCGCGTCTCGATCCGCTTCCAGGGCAACCCGCTCGACCTGCGGATCGCGATCATGCCGACCACGCACGGCGAGCAGGTCGTGCTTCGGATCATGCACCGCGCGGTCTCGAAGCCCGACCTCGGGGAGCTCGGGATGACCGCGGTCGCGCGCGAGCACTTCGAGCAGGCGATCCGCCAGCCCTACGGCGCCGTCGTCGTCTGCGGCCCGACGGGCTCGGGCAAGACGACGACCCTCTACACCGCCCTGCACCTCCTCAACGACCCGGGCCACGTGATCATGACCATCGAGGACCCGGTCGAAGACCAGATCCGCGGGATCAACCACATCGAGATCTCGCCGAAGAGCGGCCTTACCTTCGCGCGCGGTCTGCGGACGATCCTGCGCTCCGACCCCGACGTGCTGCTCGTCGGCGAGATCCGCGACGAGGAGACCGCGCGGATCGCGATGCAGGCCGGCATGACCGGCCACCTCGTCCTCACCACCGTCCACGCGCACAACGCGGCGAGCGCGATCGAGCGCCTCAAAGACATGGGCGTCGAGCCCGGCCTGCTCGCGAGCGCCGTCAACTGCATCGTCGCTCAGCGTCTTGCGCGGCGCCTCTGCACGGACTGCCGCGAGTCCTACTGGCCCACCGACGAGGAGCTGGAGGCGATCGGCCTACTCGAGCAGAAGGGCCAGGTCTACCTCCATCGTCCGAAGGGCTGCGGACGGTGCGGCGGCACCGGGTACAGCGGCCGGGTCGCCCTCTATGAGGTGCTGCCGGTGACCGGCGAGATCCGAAACCTCGTCGGCGCGTCCACCGACGACATCTTCGAGGCCGCCGTGCGCGGCGGGATGACGACGCTGCGCCAGGACGGCGTGCGGCTCTGCCTCGAAGGCATCTCCTCGCTGGAGGAGATCCGCCGCGTCACCGGCGACCGAGGCTAGGAGGGCTTGGCGGAACGGTGCACGCCATCGGGACGAGCAGCGCGGCCCGAGGGCATCGTCACTGTTTCGTCAAGCCCTCCTAAATCAGTCGAGGTCGCGGATGCGCGACTCGTAGTCGGCCTGGCCGGGTCTCAGCGAGCTGGCGAGCTTGTAGTGCCCGTTCGCCTCGGCCTGGCGACCCTGTTTCTCGAGGCAGCGCCCGAGTGCGTAGTGCGCGTAGTCGTCCACCGGCGCGAGCTCGAGCATTTTGCGGAACTCCGACGCCGCCTCGTCGTAGCGATGGATGCGGAAGTACGCGATCCCGAGCGCCTCGCGGATCGACGCCTTCTCGGGCTCGCGGCGCTTCGCCTTCTCCAACGCCACCGTCGCCTGGGCGGCGCGGCCCTTCTTCAGGTGGGCTCGGCCTTGCTGGAAGAGGTCGAAGGTCTCACTCATCGCTCGGGTCCAAGTGAAGCGAATGTGCCCGCCGTGGCGAGCACTAGGCCCATTCCTCGAGCGAGGGGCCGCTCGAAGCCAACCCTGGCCGTGCGTCAGACGGCCACGCCGTCAAAGCCGGCATGGCCTCTGTGGTCGGCGCCGCCAAGTCGGCGCCTTAGGCCAAGCCCAGCGAGCGCAGCGAGAGCAAGCCGCGCAGGCGCTCGCCGCGCGTGAGCTCGCGGCGCAGGCCTCGACGGACCGCGCGTAGGTCGCGGCGCATCGCCCGCGCCGCCTCGCCCGCGCTGCGGTGGGGGCCGAAGCGGGCCGCGGTCGCATGCAGGCCGAATGCGCTCGCCTCGACGCTGTACTCCTTCTCGACGAGTTGGGCCAACTCGCGCAGCGTCGCGCTCGCAGGGACCTCGAGGCCCTGGTCGAGCAGGAAGTCGCGCAACTCCTTGCGGCAGGCCCCCGCGAGCCGGCGGGGGTCGCGCGTCACGAACCGCAGGCCGCGGTGCGCGAGCTTCGCCAGGGTGAGCAGCACCACCGCCCCGGCGAGGCCGATCAGGAGCAGGCGCAGGATCCCCCAGTCGCGTCCGTGGTGCGGCGCGTTGGGGCCGCCTACCAACTGCGTCGCGCCGAGCTCCGGGACGTCCGGCGACGTCCGCGGCTTGTCGCCGAAGCCGAGCGTTCCCGCCAGCGACGAGAACCTGCTCAGGCCCTGGCGGCCGGCCAGCACCCCCGCGACCGCGCTCACATCGAAGCTCGGCGACGACGCCGAGTAGCGGCCCGCGAGACCGCCGCGGCCCGGCGTCGGGTCAAACGGGAGCCAGCCCCAGCCGCGGAACCAGACCTCGACCCACATGTGCGCGTCGCGGTCCGAGACGATCCACTCGCTGCCGCCGGGATCGTAGTGCCCGCTCGAGAAGCCGACGGCGACGCGCGAGGGGATGCCGAGGTAGCGCAGCATCAGCGCCATCGCGCCGGCGAAGTGCTGGCAGTAGCCGCGCTTCGTCCGCGCGACGAAGTCCTCCAGCGCGGGAACGCCGGCCGGAGGCTTCGGCGGGTGCTGGTCGTAGACGAAGCCCCCACCGAACCGCAACCACTGCTCGAGTGCGACCGCCGCCGCGTAAGGACTGCGGGCACCGCCGGCGACCCGCAGTGCGTCGCGGTACAGCATCCAGAACGGCCGCAGCTGGTCGCGGCGCGCGAAGCCGGTGAAGAGATAGTTCACGTCCTCGACCCGGTGCGGCCGTCCGAAGAGCGGCGGATACACGCGCGGCTGCACCTCCCGGTACTTGCTCGACTCGACGATCGGGCCCGAATACACCGGCTTCGATCGTGCGAGCTGCTTCGGCGTCGGCGTGGGCGAGTAGCTCCAGACCTGGTAGGTCTTGCCGCGCGAGAGCGGGTCGCTCGCGTAGGCGACGCCGCTCGGGTCGTACTGGACGATGCCGACGCTCGCGCCCGTCTGGTAGCTCACCGGCACGCTGCCACCCGGGAGCCGGTTGTCGCGCAGCGCCGCCACCGTCACGATCTCGTGCTCCCACCGGTTCGACCGCAGCTCGCGCGGCGGGATCATTCCCGGCTCGCCGATCGGCGAGGGGTTGCCGTACTCCGGCGCGAGCTCTTCGAACCATCTGCCGTCCTCGACGGTGTTGAGCACCGACGAGCGCCAGTAGTGCGGCTGCGGTCCGGCCTTGACCCGGAAGACGGTCGTCGGCTTGCCGTGGAAGTTGAGCGGCCGGTAGCTCGAGTCCCAGACGTACGCGACGTCAACCGGCTCCGCGGGCTTCGTGTAAAGGTCCCAGTGCTGCCAGTCGAGGAACGCGCGCTTTGCCAGGGCCGGCGACGCCGAGGCGATCAGCGCACCGGTGACGATCAGCGTCCCGGCGGCGGCTGCGACCCCAAGGCCCCGGAGCGGTCCGGGGCGCAAGAGCGAGGTCGTTGCCAGCACCGCGATCAGCAGGAGCGCACCGCGCAGCAGGTCGTGGCCCGGCAGCAGCGTGCCTGGCCAGCCGACGCCGACGACGAGGGCTAGGGCGACCAGCCCTGGCCGGCGCGCCGCCGCGGCGAGCGCGACGCAGAGCGTGAACGCGAACAGCGCGAGGAAGAGCACGCCGTGCATGCGCGGGTGTGCATTGGGGTCGAACGGGATCTGGACGTCGTAGAACTCGAGGAAGCCGTCGCCGAAGCGCCCGACGACGTGACCGGGCAGGGCCCAGCTGGGCCCGAGGTCGAAGGCGATCGCGCCGGCGGCGAGTGACGCCACGAGCACGGCAACCGCCCGCAGCCGCCGCGTCGGCGCGAGCAGCGGCAGCACGGCCAGGAGGATCAGCAGCGCCGCGACACCCGCGTCGGCGCCGTCCTCCAGCCGCAGCCAGCTCCAGGCCAGCAGCGGCGCCGCGAGCGCGACGACGAGCAGCGCCCTACGCACGTGCCGCCTCCGCGAAGCGTGCGTCGCCCAACCGCTCGACCAGGTCATCGCCCGCGCGGACGACCACGAGCGCGACGCCCGCCGCCTGCAGCCGCAGCAGCTCCGGCCGCGCGGTCGGCTCCATGCCGGCGAAGCTCGCAGAGTCGACCAGGACGAGCGAGACGTGGCCGCTGCCGAGCGCCCGGTCGACGAGCCGCTCGACGAGGCGCGCGGGCAGCGACGCGCTTACGACGCAGAGCTCCAGCGCCCTCCCGACCGAGCTGTTCTCATCCGCGAGCAGCGCTGCGAGCGGGGGACCCGGCTCCGGCTCGGCGGCGGCGAGCAGGTCGAACGCCGCCCGCCAGTCGCTCTCGGCCGAGCGCACGCCCTGGTGCTCGCGCCGCGCGCCGTTGATCACGAGGAGCGCCCGCCGCCCGCGCCGCACGTGCGCGAGCAGGAGCGAGCCCGCAGCGCGAACCTGCACATCGAAGCTCTCCCCCACGACCGCCTCCGGGTCCGCGTCGAGGACGACGGCAACCTCGTCGCGCGGCGCGTCCTCCAGCTCCTTGACCATCAGCTGCGCGCGCCTCGCCGTCGAGCGCCAGTGCACCCTGCGGAGCGAGTCGCCGTGCTCG
Organism: uncultured Actinomycetes bacterium; assembly: GCA_963719275.1. Lineage (GTDB taxonomy): Bacteria > Actinomycetota > Thermoleophilia > Gaiellales > Gaiellaceae > AC-32. Next base: position 416,235 of record CAVRBT010000004.1, read on the forward strand.
TACTCCCGGACGCTGTGGAGGTCGAAGCCCGAGGGCCGCCGCAGGAGCAGCCGCCGGCCGTCATGCGAGCGCGCGCCGGCGTCGGAGAAGAGCCGGTCGAGCTCGACCAGGCGCGGGTAGACGAGCAGCGCGCCCGGCGCGTCGAGCCGCTGCTCGACCCGTTCGAGGCCAAACGGGTCCTCGATCACGGCGACCGTCTCCTGGAACTCGTACCGCCCGCGAGGCACGTCGCGCAGGATGTAGCGCGCCCGGCCGTTCTGGCCGACGGTCATCACGAGCTCGCCGAGCCGCCCGACCTGCTCGCGCAGCGTCCAGCGCGCCGGCACGAGATGCTGCTCGGAGACGAGCTCGAGCCCGACCTTGACGTCGTCGCCCTCGAGCCGCTCGCCTGCCGGGAGCCTCCGCCGGAGCTGCAGCGGCCGGTTCGCGAGCGCCGTCCACAGCCACGCGAGCAGCACCGCCAGCGGCAGGCCGAGCGCGACCGGGTAGAGGATCTTGGAGCCGAACGCCCACGCGCCGAGGTACGTCGCGCCGCCGAGCACCAGCGCGAGCCGCCCCCGGTGAGTCAGTGCTCCTCCCGGTGACATTGCCACGCTCCTGGTGCGGGAGCACCAAGCATGGCAAGGACGCAGGGAGCGCCCGTATCGAATGAGATACGGGCGCGACTGAGGACGCCGCCAGGCGCCGCGTGCTCGCGCGCCAGAGGCATGGATGATGTTGCCGGGAGGAGCACTAGACGGGAACGGGCGTGTGCTCGAGCGTCTCCCGCACCAGGTCGCGCGGCGTGAGGCCGGCAGCGCGCGCCTCCGGCGCGACAATCAGGCGGTGGGGGAGCACCGGCTCGGCGGAGGCCTTCACGTCGTCCGGCGAGACGAAGCCGCGGCCGTCGGCGAGCGCGCGCGCCTTGGCCACGCGCAGCAGCGCGATCCCCGCACGAGGGCTCGCCCCGAGGTAGACGCGCCCGTCGCCGCGCGTGTGCCGCAGCAGCGCAACCACGTACCGGTTGACGCTCTCCTCGACGAACACCTCGCTCGCCGCGACGGAGAGCGAGCGCACGTCGGCGGCGGTCGCCACGGGGCGCAGTGACTCGAGCGGCGGGTCGCTCGTCTGCTCCGTCAGCATCCGCGCCTCGTCCGGCAAGGGCGGGTAGCCGATGTCGATCCGCAACGTGAAGCGGTCGAGCTGGGCCTCGGGCAGCGGGTACGTGCCCTCGTACTCGATCGGGTTCTGCGTCGCGACCACCATGAACGGCGCCGCCAGCTCGTAGCTGACGCCGTCGACGGTCACCTGGTTCTCCTGCATCGCCTCGAGCAGCGCCGCCTGCGTCTTCGGCGAGGCGCGGTTGATCTCGTCGACGAGCAGCAGGTTCGCGAACACGGGGCCCGGACGGAACTCGAACTCGTTCGTCTTCTGGTTGAAGACGTTCACGCCGGTCACGTCCGAGGGCAGCAGGTCCGGCGTGAACTGGAGGCGGGAGAAGGAGCAGTCGATAGAGCGCGCGAGCGCCTTCGCGAGCATCGTCTTCCCCACTCCCGGGAAGTCCTCGATGATCAGGTGGCCCTCGGCGACCAGGCAGAGGACGGCCAGCCGCAGCGTTTCCTCGGGCGCGTGCACGACCCGCGCGAGGTTGTCGACGATCTTCTGGACCGACTCGGCGGCCTCGCTGTCGACGCTCTCCCTACCGACCGCCTCGTCCATTCGCTCCCTCCAGGCGGGCCACCACCTCGTCGAGGATCGCCGCGGCGATCCGTTCCTTCGCTGTTTTCTGGATACGCCGCTCGCCCGAAGCCGAAACGAGGACGACCTCGTTGTCGGCCGCGTCGAAGCCGATGTCCTCGCGGCTCACGTCGTTGAAGACGATCAAGTCGACCCGCTTGTTGCCGAGCTTCTCGCGCGCCCGCTCGAGCCCACGCTCTCCGCGATCGGCCGCGAAGCCGACCAGCACGCTGCGCGTTCTAGGATCACGCCGCGCACCGAGCTCGCGCAGGACGTCGGTCGTCGGCTCGAGCGTGACCGTCCACGGCCGGTCGTCCTTCGGGCGCTTTTCCTCGTCGGCCTGGGCGGGGCGGTAGTCGGCGACCGCGGCGGCCATCACGACCACGTCGGCGTCGCCGCGCGCGAGCGTCTCGCGGGCGACGTCTTCGGCGGTGGGCGCCTGCACCACGTCAACTCCTACGGGAGCCGGGACCGAGAGGTTCGAGGCGACGAGCGTGACGTCGGCGCCGCGGCGGCGCGCCTCCGCCGCGACCGCGGAGCCCATCCGCCCGGACGAGCGGTTGCCGAGGAAGCGAACGGCGTCGAGCGGCTCGCGGGTCCCGCCCGCCGTGACGAGGACGCGGCGGCCGCGGAGCTGGTCGCGCTTCTCGAGGAGGGATGCCACTCGCTCGCAGATCTCCTCGGGCTCGCTCATCCGCCCCACGCCCACCTCGCCTTCGGCCGTGTCGCCCTCCTCGGGGCCGACGAGCTCGACGCCCCGCCCCCGAAGCGCCTCGACGTTCGCCTGCGTCGCCTCGTTGCGCCACATGCGCGGGTTCATCGCCGGCGCCGCGAGCACCGGTCCCTCGAACGCGAGCGCCGTCTGCGTGAGCACGTTGTCGGCGAGGCCGTGCGCGACCTTCGCCAGCGTGTTCGCCGAGAGCGGTGCGACCACAAGCAGGTCGGCCTCGACGAGGTGCGGATAGAGCTCCCGCGGCGACTCGCGGCGGGCCAGCGACTCGAACGTCTTCGCCGAGACGAACGTCTCCGCCTCGGCCGTGAGGATCGGCGTCACCTCGTGCCCGGCACGCACGAGCAGCCGCGTCAGCTCGCAGGCCTTGTACGCGGCGATTCCGCCCGTCACCCCGAGAAGCACCCGCGCCATCGGCACATTGTGCCCGCCGGAGCACGAATCGTGAAAGCCCGCGCCGCCTAGCGGACGACGAGCGGAGCCGACCTGACCGTGCTCACGTTGCCGGCCGCCTCGGCGGCGCGGACCGAGAACCGCAACCGGCCGTGCACGCGGCTCGGAAACGCCTGGCTACTTCGCGTAGGAGTACTTGATCTTGCCCTCGGAGATCTCCTCGAGGGACATCGTCAAGTAGTTCTTCGAGCGCGACTCGACCAGCGGCGGCAGGAACTGGTCGAATGTGCCCTCGCCGAGCTGGTGGTGGTAGTTGTTGATCTGTCGCGCGCGCTTGGCCGCGACGATCACCAGCGCGTAGCGGGAGTCGACGTTCTCGAGCAGTTCGTCAATGCGGGGATGGATCATGGGCGGGCATGGTACCTGCGCCGTCCAGGGCCCTGCGGACTATCTCCTCGAGCTCAGCGACGGCCCGCTCGCGGTCGTCGTTGACGATCGTGTGGTGGAACTCGGAGGCGAGCGCGAGCTGCCGCTCTGCGATGTCGAGCCGCTCGTCGATCTCGCCCTCGCTTTCCGTCGCCCGCTGCCGGAGCCGCCGCTCCCGCTCCTCCCGGCTCGGGGCGGTGACGAAGATCGTGACCGCCGCCGGGACGCGGTCGCGAACCGCGAGCGCGCCGCCGGTCTCGATCTCCAGCACCGGCGAGCGGCCGTCCGCCGCGATGCGGTCGAGCTCGGACCAGAGCGTTCCCGAGCGGTGGCCCTCCCCCCACGGCAGCTCGACCCACTCCAGGAAGTCGCCCTCCTCGAGCTTGCGGTCGAAGTCCTCGTCGCTCAGGAACCAGTAGTCACGCCCGTCTTCCTCGCCGGGCCGGCGGGGCCGGGTCGTCGCCGAGATGGCGAGCTCAAGCTCGGGGAGGCGCTCGAGCAGCAGTTTCGCGAGCGTGCTCTTGCCTTCGCCCGACGTCCCGGTCAGGACGAAGACAGGACGTGAGCGCTTCTCAGCGGTTGAAGAGGCCAATCAGCTCCGCCCGCTGCCGGTCCGAGAGTCCGCCGACGGTCTTCGACTGGCTGATCCTGCATTGGTTGAGGAAGCGGGCGGCCTTGACCCGGCCGAACTTCGGCACCGCCATCAGCATGTCGAAGACCTTGGCGGTCGAGACGTACTCCGGCGGATCGCCCAGGACCTCCTCGATGCGCGCGTCGCCGGACTTGAGGTCCTTCTTGAGCTGCGCGCGCCGTACGCGGATGTCGTTCGCCCGCTTGAGCGCTTCCATCCGTTGGTCGAGTGAGCGGAGTGGCGCCTGGGCCTGAGTCTTGAGCGCGGCCACGGCGGGGGATACTAACAAGCTCGCTGTTTCGGTCAACCCGCCATGTTTGCACCCATATGCAGGGCTTTTTCGGACGATAGTCTCGACCTCGGGTCGAGGGTGGCGTCGGAGGGCGCGTGCGCTGCGCCGATCGCGTTGTCAGCATTGACGAAGCCGAAGGCCGCCAACTCCGCCTCCAGCTCGGACCGAATCCGCGCCGCCGCGCCGGGGTCGGAGAAGAGCGCGGTGCCGACCGCGACGTCGGTCGCGCCCGCCGCGATCAGCTCCAGCGCGTGCCGTCCCGTCGCGACCCCGCCCATCCCGACGATCGGCAGGCGCGTGTCGCAGAAGCAGGTGTGGACCGCGGCGAGCGCGATCGGCCGCAGCGCGGGGCCGGAGAGGCCGCCGGTGGCGCGGGCGAGCACGGGACGCAGCGTCCGCTCGTCGAGAGCGAGCCCACGGACGGTGTTGACGAGGCTGAGCCCGTCGGCGCCGGCCGCCTCCGCGGCGCGCGCGGTGGCCCCGAGGTCGGCGACGGCCGCGGAGAGCTTCGCGTACAGCGGCTTGGGCGTGACTTCCTGAACCGCGTCGACGACCTCGCTCACGTTCTCGGGGACCTCGTCGACGTTCGGGCAGGAGAGGTTCAGCTCGAGCACCTCGATCTCTGGCCGGTCTCCCAGCCGCTCCGCCACGTGCACGTAGTCCTCGACCGAGAAGCCGCCGACGGAGACCCAGAGCGGGACGCCGAGCTCGGCGAGCCGCGGCAGGTGGTCTGCCACGAAGGCGGCGACGCCCGGGTTGGCGAGGCCGATCGCGTTGAGCATGCCGACGTCGGCCTCGGCGATCCGGACAGGCAGGTTGCCCTCCCGCGCGAGCGGCGTCACGGTCTTGGTGACGAACACGTCGAGGCTGCGCGCGACCTCCGGGGCGGTCAGCGCGTCGAGGCAGCCGCTTGCGTTAAGCAGCCGCATCGCGGTCACCTCCCGCACGGCTCGTGTGCGCGAGCCGCGAAACGCCGCTCTCGCAAGGACGCAGGGAGCCTTCGTAGCCGGAGGCTACGGGGGCGACTGAGGACGCGGCGAGAGCGGACGTTGCAGCGCCCTCGCGCGTGCGAGACGTGTGGGAGGGGGCCGTCACCAAGACAGGTCCTTCCACGCACAGGCGCTTGAGCTCGCCGTCGACCTCGACCGCGCACCCGTAGCAGGCCCCGTAGCCGCACGCCATCGGCGCCTCCCACGCGAGCTGCGCATGTGGCGTCAGGTGACTGACCGCTTCCAGCATCGGTTGCGGGCCGCAGGCGAGGACGTCGCGACCGGCCGGCATGATCTCCGTGACATAGCTCGGCTCGAGGACGACCTCGGCATTCGGCACGAGCGCGGCCGCCTCGGCGTGCCAGGCGCTCCTGAAGCCGAGCACGGCCGGCGGCCCACCGAGGCGCTCGGACAGATACGGGAACGGCGCGACCCCGATCCCGCCGCCGACGAGCAGCGGCCGTTCGACGTCGAGCCGGAAGCCGTTGCCGAGCGGGCCGAGGACGCCGATCCGGTCGCCGGGCCCGAGCGAGCAGAGCGCGCGCGTTCCGGGGCCGATCGGGTCGATCAGGAAGGCCAGCTCGCCGGGAGGCGCGAGGCAGACGCTCATCGGTCGCGGCAGCAACCGACCCGGCGCCTCGAGCATGAAGAACTGACCTGGGACGCCCGGGTCGAGCCCGTCGCGCTCGATGCGAAGAAGCGTGTACGGGCCAATCTGTTCCGCGCCTCTCAGACGAAGGCCTTCGCGCTGCATCACGGTCCTCTTCCAGCCACGGATTTGGCACAACGAGCCGCCGGAGCCGGGCTTTGCCCGGCGCAGGCAAGCAACCGGCGGCCTTGCTCGAGGGGAGAAGGAGGGGGCTCGTGGGGGAACCATGGGTTCCCCCACGCTTCGCTAGGCCGTTCGCGCTTCGGCATCGATCCGCTCCTGCAGGCTGAGTGCGACCTCGTCGCGCGCGTGGGCGATGGCCTCCACCGCAGCGGCCGCGCCCGAGACCGTCGTGATGCACGGCACCCGCGCGACGAGCGCCGCCTCGCGGATGAGGTAGCCGTCCGTGCGCGCGCCCGAGCCCTGCGGCGTGTTGACGACGAGGTCGCAGCGCCCGCGGCGCACGAGGTCGACGACGCTCGGGCCGTCGCCCTCCTCGGTCACCTTGCGCACGTACTCCACCGCGAGTCCCGCGGAAGCGAGCGTGCGGGCAGTGCCCGCGGTCGCGAGCAGCCGGAAGCCGAGGCCCGCTAACGCCTGCGCGACCGGCACGACCACGCCCTTGTCCTCGTCGCGTACGGAGAGGAACGCGGTGCCGCTCGCAGGAAGCCTGCGGCCGGCCGCGCGCTCGGCCTTGGCAAACGCGGTCGGCAGGTCGGAGGCGCTCGCCATCACCTCGCCGGTCGAGCGCATCTCCGGCCCCAGCACCGGGTCGGCGCCCGGGAAGCGGGTGAACGGCAGCACCGCTGCCTTCACGGAGACCTGGCTGAGGTCGGGTGCGGCGAGCTCGAGGTCGGCGAGCGTCTCCCCCGCCGCGAGCCGGCACGCGGCCTGGACGAGGTTGACGCCGGTCGCCTTGCTCGCGAACGGCACCGTCCGCGACGCGCGGGGGTTCGCCTCCAGCACGTGGAGCTTCCCGTCGGCCAGCGCGAGCTGGACGTTGAGCAGGCCGATCACGCCGAGCGCCGGCCCGAGGCGGCGTACCGCATGCGCGACCGCCCGCCGCTCCGCGCGCGTCAGCGAGGGCGCGGGCAGCACGCAGCTGGAATCGCCGGAGTGGACGCCCGCTTCCTCGACGTGCTGCATCACCGCGGCGACGAAGGTCGCCGTGCCGTCGCAGAGCGCGTCCACGTCGATTTCGATCGCGTTCTCGAGGAAACGGTCGACGAGCAGCCTGCCGCCGGCAGCCGCGGCTTCGCGCACGGCTTCCGAGTCGTAGCAGACCCGCATACTCCGCCCGCCGAGCACGTAGCTGGGCCGCACAAGCACCGGGTAGCCGACGCGGTCCGCCACCTCGACCGCCTCGTCCGCGGTGGCCGCCATCCCCCACGCCGGCACCGCGATCCCGAGGTCATCGCAGAGCGCCGCGAAGCGCTCGCGGTCCTCCGCCAGGTCGACCGCCTCGAACGGTGTGCCGAGAATCCGGTAGCCGGCGGCCTCGATCGCTCGTGCAAGCTTGAGTGGGGTCTGGCCGCCGAACTGGATCACGACGCCCGCCGGCTGCTCGCGTTCGCAGACCGCGAGCACCTCCTCGACGCCGAGCGGCTCGAAGTAGAGCCGGTCCGAGGTGTCGTAGTCGGTCGAGACGGTCTCCGGATTGCAGTTGACCATCACCGCCTCGAAGCCGAGCGCGCGGAAGCTCTGCGCGGCGTGCACGCAGCAGTAGTCGAACTCGATCCCCTGGCCGATCCGGTTCGGGCCCGAACCCAAGATCACAATCGCCCGACGGTTGTGGTGACTAGAGGCCGTAGGCCGTTCGTCCGCTTCACCCCACGTCGAATAGAAGTAGTTCGAGGCCGCCTCGACCTCGGCCGCGCAGGAGTCGACGCGCCGGTAGGCGGGCCGTACCCCCCACGCACGCCTTGCCGCCCGCGCCCGCTCCTCGCTCACGCCGCACGCCGCTGCAACCGCCGCGTCCGAGTGGCCGAAGCGCTTCAGCCGCAGCCAGTCGTCCGCGACCAGGTCAGCAAGGTTCAGCCGCCCGAGCCGCAGCCGCTCGAGCTCGGCCCGGAACCACGGGTGCAGCCCCTCGGGCAGCTCGTCGAGCGACGGCCAGGGCGTCACCGCACCGCCGTCCAGCTCGCGCGAGCGGAGCGCCTTCGAGAGCGCCTCCGTGAACGTCCGCCCGATGCCCATCGCCTCGCCGACGGACTTCATCTGCGTGCCGAGCGTCGTGTCGGCGCCCGGGAACTTCTCGAACGCGAAGCGGGGCACCTTCACGACCACGTAGTCCAGCGTCGGCTCGAAGCTCGCCGGCGTGATGCCTGTCAGGTCGTTCGGGATCTCCTCGAGCGTGTAGCCGACCGCCAGCTTCGCGGCGACCTTCGCGATCGGGTAGCCGGTTGCCTTGGAGGCCAGCGCCGACGAGCGCGAGACGCGCGGATTCATCTCGATCACGCGCACGTCGCCGCTCTCGCGGTTGCGGGCGAACTGGATGTTCGAGCCGCCGCACTCCACACCGACCGCCCGGATCACAGCCGCGCCGGCGTCGCGCAGCTCCTGGTAGGCCTCGTCCGAGAGCGTCATCTGCGGCGCCACGGTCACCGAGTCGCCGGTGTGGACGCCCATCGGGTCGAGGTTCTCGATCGAGCAGACGACGACCACGTTGTCGTTGCGGTCGCGGATCAGCTCGAGCTCGAACTCGTCCCAGCCGAGCAGGCTCTCCTCGACCAGCACCTGTCCGACCGGGCTCTCGCTCAGCGCTCGTTCGAGCAGCGTCTCCAGCTCGCGCCTGTTGTGTGCGGTGCCGCCGCCGTGTCCCCCGAGCGTAAAGGCCGGCCGCAGGATGACGGGGAAGGCGAGATCCGCCGGGACGTCCCGAAGCGACGTGGCCACCAGCGACTCCGGCACCTTCAGCCCCGCCTCGCGAACGGTCTCGCGGAAGAGCTCACGGTCCTCGGCGCGGCGAATCACCTCTGGCGGGGCCCCGATCAGCTCGATCCCGAGCGCCTCGAGCACGCCGATCTCGGCGAGCTCCAGGCCGATGTTGAGCGCCGTCTGGCCCCCCAGCGTCGGCAGGAGCGCGTCGGGCCGCTCTCGGCCGAGCACGTCCGCGACCGCCTCGACGTCGAGCGGCTCGAGGTACGTGCGGTCGGCGAACCCGGGGTCGGTCATGATCGTCGCCGGATTCGAGTTGACGACGACCGTGCGGAAGCCGTCCTCGCGCAGCACCTTCAGCGCCTGGCAGCCCGCGTAGTCGAACTCGCAGGCCTGGCCGATCACGATCGGCCCGGAGCCGATCAGGCAGATCGAGCGGAGGTCAGGCCGCCTCGGCAAGCGCCACCCCCTCGACCCAGCGCGACAGCAGCGGCCACGCGTCGTGCGGCCCGGGCCGCGCCTCCGGGTGGAACTGCACGGAGCGTGCGGCGAGGTCCGGGAAGTCGAGCGCCTCGACCGTCCCGTCGTAGAGCGAGACGTGCGTCACCTCGGGCGCGTCGGAGCGTGCAACCGCGAAGCCGTGGTTCTGGCTCGTCACGAGCACGCGGTTCGTCCGCTTCTCGAGCACCGGGTGGTTCGCGCCGCGGTGGCCGAACGGGAGCTTGAACGTCTCGTGCCCGGTCGCCAGCGCGAGCAACTGGTGTCCGAGGCAGATCCCGAGGATCGGCACCTTGCCGAGCAACGCCTTCACCGCCTCGACCTCGGCCGCGAGCGGCTCAGGGTCGCCCGGGCCGTTCGAGAGCAGGACGCCGTCGTAGCGCGCGAGCTCGACCGGGTCGGCGTCGTGCGGGTAGACCGTTACGGCTGCCCCCGCCCACGAGAGCCGGTCGAGGATCGAGCGCTTGCAGCCGTAGTCGACGACCGCGATGTTCGCGGTGCCCGCGTCCGAGTAAACGTACGACTCCCGCGTGGAGACGTCCGCCACGAGCGCGCGGCCCGTCATGGGCGGCTGCTCCCGGACGGCCGCCACCGCCTCCTCGACCGACGCGTCTCCCGTCACGGCGATCGCCCGCATGGCACCGCGCTCGCGGAGGTGCACCACCAGCGAGCGCGTGTCGATCCCCGTGAGCGCGACGATCCCATGCCGGTGGAGCCAGTCCGTCCAGGCAGGCCCGCGCGCCTCCCGCATCATGACCGCCCGCGCCTGCGGCCGTGACGACTCGCAGCGATCGCGGTCGACCCCGTAGTTGCCGACCATCGGCGCCGTGAAGCAGACGATCTGCTCCGCGTAGCTGGGGTCGGTGACCACCTCCTGGTAGCCGGTCATCGACGTCGTGAAGACGGCCTCACCGAACGCGAAGCCCTCCGCGCCCGCCGACTCGCCGCGGAAGACGGTGCCGTCCTCGAGTGCCAGGAACCCGGTCATCTCCTTGCCTCCTCCTTCGTGATCCATTCGCCGTGCTCGAGGTAGTGGCGGGCGCGAGCGGCGTGCACGTGCTCGTCGCGCGCGTCCGCCCAGCGCAGCAGCTCCTCGGCCGCGCGCCTGGTCTCTGCCTCCGACACCGGTTGCAGCAGCTCGCCCCACTCCCGGGCCGCGAACCGCTGCGCAAGTGCGGCGTCGAGCACGAACCAGAACTCCGGCTCGCCCGGGCCGTCGGGGTAGTTCAGCTCATACGTAGGCGGCTTCGCGCCGGCCGCGTAGACGACCAGCTCGAGCTTGCGGAACGGCTGAGGCAACTCGTCCAGCGCCGCGACAACCGCCGCGCGCTCCCCCTCCTCCAGCGGCCGCTCGACCACGACGACCACGTCGAGGTCGCTGGTGGCCGGGTCGAAGCCGCCGAGGAGCGCCGAGCCGAGCACGAACGCACCCGCCACCGGGGCGACGCCCTCGATCGCGTCGACGACTTGCACGACGTACGTCTCGAGCTGTGCCTCGGCCACGGTCATGCGGCGAAAGCCGTCCGTCCTGCGGCCACGGTCAGCCGAACCTGCCCGCGGAGCGTCTGCCCCAGCAGCCAGGAGTTCGCCGAGCGCGAGCGGAAGCCGCACTCCTGGACGCGCCACGTCCGCTCCGTGTCGAGCAGGACGAGGTTCGCCGGGGCACCGGGCGCGATGCGCGCCGGCTCGACCCCGTATGCACGCGCGGGGCCGGCGGACATGCGCTCGAGCAGCGTCTCCAGCTTCAGCAATCCAGGGTCGACGAGATGCGTGTAGAGCGCCGCGAAGGCCGTCTCCAGGCCGGTGACGCCGAACGGCGCCGCCTCGAACGGCACCTCCTTCTCGTGGCGAAGGTGCGGCGCGTGGTCGGTCGCTATCGCCGAGATCGTCCCGTCCCGCAGCCCTTCGACGAGCGCGGCCCGGTCGTCGGCCGATCGGAGCGGCGGGTTCATCTTCAGGTTCGAGTCGAGCGAGCGCACGGCCTCGTCCGTAAGGCAGAGGTGGTGCGGCGTGACCTCGGCGGTTGCCGCGACTCCTTTGGCCTGCGCCGCCCGCAGCGCGTCGACCGATTCGCGCGCGGAGAGGTGGAGCAGGTGCAGCGGCGCCTGCTCGTAGGCCGCGAGCGAGAGGTCGCGCTCGACCATCACGCTCTCGGCGACCGACGGGTAGCCCGAGAAGCCGAGCTCGGCGGAGACCGCGCCCTCGTGCATCTGACCGCCCTTCGAGAGGGTCGGCTCCTCGCAGTGCAGCGCGAGCCGCCGTCCGGTGATCCCGTGGTACTGCAGCGCACGTCGCATCAGGCCCGGCGCGACCACCGGCCGGCCGTCGTCGCTGAACCCGGCCGCGCCCTGCTCCGCGAGCTCGACCATCTCCGTCAGCTCCGCGCCCTCCTGACCGCGGGTGATGGCTGCGAGGAAGCCGACCGGGATCGTCGCCTCGGCCTTGGCGTCCTCGATCAGCGACCCGAGCACGGAGGCCGAGTCGACGACCGGGTCGGTGTTCGGCATCGCGAGGATCGCGCAGTAGCCGCCCGCGGCCGCGGCCGCGGTGCCGGACGCGATCGTCTCCTCGTCCTCGCCGCCCGGCACGCGCAGGTGCACGTGCGGGTCGACGAACGCGGGCGCCAGCACCAGGCCCTCGCCCTCGACCACCCGGTGGCCGTTCGCGTCGACGTCCGCCCCGATCTGCGCGATCACGCCCTTGTCCACGCGGACGTCGCAGACGCGGTCGATGGCCTCCGTGGGGTCGACGACGCGGGCGCCGCGCACGACGAGGTCCTCCTTGCGGCCCGTGCGGGAGAACAGCATCACGCCACCTCCAGCGGCTCGGTCACCTCGACGGGCACCGGGCCGGTCGTGAGCAGGTCGTAGAGCACGGCCATCCGCACGACCAGCCCCGAGCGCACCTGGGCCTCGATCAGTGCCTCGGGCGCGTCGGCGACTCGCGGGTCGATCTCGACCCCGCGGTTCATCGGGCCGGGGTGCATCACTTTCTGGCCCGGCTGGATGCGCTCCGGTGTCACGCCCCAGCGCGCGGTGTACTCGCGGAGCGACGGCACGTAGTTCGCGCCCTCCTGCATCCGCTCGCGCTGCATGCGCAGGACGTACACGACGTCGGCAGCCCGAATCGCGTCGATGTCGTGGGAGACCTCGCACCCGAGTGCCTCGATGCCGCGCGGGATCAGCGGCGACGGCCCGACGAGCGTCACCTTTGCGCCCATCAGCGCGAGCGCCTGCACGTTCGAGCGCGCCACGCGCGAGTGGAGGACGTCTCCCACGATCGCGACGTGGACGCCCTCGATGCGCCCCAGCTCGGTCTGGATCGTGTAGAGGTCGAGGAGCGCCTGGGTCGGGTGCTGGTGCTTCCCGTCGCCGGCGTTCACGACGTGGGCGTCGGTGAAGCGGGCGACGAGCTGCGGTGCGCCGATCTGCGGATGCCTGATCACGATCACGTCCGGGTCGTAGGCCCCGAGCGTCAGCGCCGTGTCCTTGAGCGACTCGCCCTTGTCGACCGACGAGCCCGCGGCTTTGATCGACATCGTGTCCGCGCTCAGGCGCTTCGCGGCGAGCTCGAAGCTCGACAAGGTGCGCGTCGACGACTCGTAGAAGACGTTCACGACGGTGCGGCCGCGCAGTGTCGGCAGCTTCTTCACCTCGCGCTCGAGGCTTCGCGAGAAGCTCGACGCGGTCGCCAGCAGCCGCTCGACGTCCTCGCGCTCGAGGTCGCCGATCGAGATCAGGTGCCGCCGCGGCGGCTGTTTCGGCGGGAGGAAGCCCTCCCGCATGACGTGGATGTCAGCCATCACCCGAGCTCCTTTGTGATGAGCAGGACGCGGTCGACCTCGTCCACCTCGACGAGCTCGACCTGGATGCGCTCCTCGCGCGCGGTGGGCAGGTTCTTGCCGACGTAGTCCGGGCGGATGGGGAGCTCGCGGTGCCCGCGGTCGGCGAGCACGGCCAGCTGCACGCGCTCGGGCCGGCCGTAACCGAAGAGCGCGTCGATCGCCGCGCGAATCGTGCGGCCGGTGTAGAGGACGTCGTCGACGAGCACGCAGGTCATGCCTTCGAGCGCGAAGTCGAGCGTCGTCGAGCGGACGAGCGGCTGCGGGTGCCTCGGCGCCTCGCCGCCCCGGACATGGACGTCGTCGCGGTGGAACGTGATGTCGAGCTGCCCGAACGCGACCTCGGTGCCGCTTAGCTCGTGGATGCGGCGGCGCAGCCGCTGGGCGAGCGGCACCCCGCGCGTGTGGATGCCGATGAGCGCGACCCGCGCGAGGTCGGCGTTGCCCTCGACGATCTCGTGCGCGATCCGCGTCAGGGACTTCGCGATCGCGTCGGCGTCGAGGATCGTGCGCGCTGCAGAGGTCTCGGCGGCTATCGGCCGCTCAGGGCGTGATTCACCTTCGACTCCTTTCCGGCCTCACTGGACCGGGTTAAAGGGGTACGTGTCGGCGCAGGAGCCTACAGGGTGGCGCGGACGGCACCCACGACGAGCCACTCGACGCGGTAGTCGACGCGTTCCGGGAGCTCGCGCTCGGCCCGGGCGAGGCCGGCTTCGTACTCCTCGTCCGAGATCAGGTCGAACGTGGAGATGTGCTTCCCGCGGATCCGCTCGAGCGCATCGCTGCGCGCGAGCGAGCCGCGCTGCGAGAGCCGCAGCAGGCGGACGTCGAACCCCGCGGCGCCGAGCTCGGCCTCGAGCTCGGGCGCGGTCGGGAAGCGTTCGCGATCGACCGTCTCCATCGACGGGAAGAGCTCGTTCAGCCAGAACTCGTCGAAGTAGGACGGGTCGAAGGTCGCCACCGCAAAGCGGCCGTCGTGGGCGAGGACGCGATGCGCCTCGGCGAAGGCCCGCGACCGGTCGACGAGGTGCGCGACGAGCCACATCGTCGCCCGGTCGAACCAGCCGTCCTTGAACGGCAGCTCCTCGGCCGAGCCCAATTTGAGGCCCGCGCCGCGGGCGCGGGTGCGGGCGACCTCGACCATCTCTGGCGACGCGTCGACCCCCCAGGCCTTCGCGATCTCGGCGAGCTGGGCGAGGAAGCGCCCCGTTCCGCAGCCGATGTCTAGCACGCGCCGGCCGGCCAGGTCCGCTTCGCGGATCAGCGTCTCGGCGACCTCGCGCCAGTTGTCGTCATAGGGGCGCAGGCGGTCGTAGACCGCAGCCCGGCGCGAGAAGTCAGGCGAGCTCGTCAGGCTCGGTCAGCGACTCGATCGCGTCGCGGGCGGCGTCGAGGTCGGACTCCGGGACGAGCACCTTCTGCGGCGCGTCCTCGACGGCGCGCGGGTGGTGCTCGACCGCTGTCTCGAGCTCCGCGTCGATGCCCGCCGAGCGGAGGATGTCCTGGATCTCCTCCGCCTCGGCGACGCTCTCCGCCAATGCCACCTGCACGAGGCCGCTCACGAGACCACCTCCGGTTGCGGTTCGGGGACGTCGCGCTTGTGGGCGACGCCACCCTTGATCAGGGACGGCGAGCCCCGCTCCGGGAACGGCACGTCGATCACGTCGAAGTCCTTCGGCACCACGGTGTCGGGGAAGATCGTACGCGCCTCGCGGGCTGCTTCGGGGCCGAAGTAGCGGTTCGACAGGTGCGTCAGCGCCAGCAGGCCGACCTCGGCCTCCCGCGCGAGCTCCGCTGCCTCGAGCGCGGTCGTGTGCGCCGTCTCCCGCGCCCGGTCGCGCTCTTCCTCGAGGAACGTCGCCTCGTGGACGAGCACCTCCGCCCCGCGCGCGGCCTCGAGCACCGTCGGCGAGGGTGCCGTGTCGCCGCTGAGAACGATCTTCCGGCCGGAACGCGGCGGGCCGAGCACCTCGTCGGGCGTGACCGTGCGGCCGCCCTGGAGCGTCACCGGCTCGCCGGCCTGCAGCAGGCCGCGCTCCGGGCCCGAGGGCACGCCGAGCGCGTCCGCTGCGTCGACGTCGAAGCGGCCCGGCCGCTCGCGCTCGACCAGCGCGAAGCCGAGCGACTGCACCCGGTGGGCAACTGGGAACGTGACGAGGTCGTACTCGCCCCGCTCGAGCCGCTCGCCGGGGGCGAGCTCGACGAGCTCGAGCCCGTACGTCAGCTTCCCGAAGACCCGCCGCAGGGCACTAAAGAGCTCGCGCAGCCCCGGCGGCCCATAGACCGTCAGCGGCAGCTCGCGACCCCGTAGCGCAAAGGTCTTCAGCATCCCCGGCAGGCCGAGGTAGTGGTCGGCGTGGAAGTGCGAGACGAAGACCTCTCGCAGCTCGACGAGACCGACCGACGAGCGCAGCATTTGACGCTGCGTCCCCTCGCCGCAGTCGAAGAGCAGGCGCTCGCCGCCACGGCGCACGAGGAGCGCCGAAGGCGCCCGCGTAGCGGTCGGGACCGAGCCCGAGGTGCCGAAGAAGACGAGGTCGAGGTCCACGGGCCGATTGTAGGGTTGCCTCGTCATGGCCGACCCCCGCGAGGACATCCGCGAGCTGATCCACCGTGACCCTGTTCCGGAGGAGCACGACGCGATTCGCGAGCTCTGGAAGCGCCACTCGATCGCCGAGGACAACCGCGACCTTCCCGGCCTGCTCTCGACGCTGACCGAGGACTGCGTCTACGAGCTCGTCCAGACCGGCCATCGCTGGGAGGGGCACGAGGGCGCGGCGCGCTTCTACGCGGGGCTGCTCGGCGGCTTCCCGGACATCGACTTCCAGCTGACGAACATCGTGATCGGCCCGCAGGGCGTCTGTGAGGAAGCCGACGTGACCGGCACGTTCGAGAACGCGTGGCTCGGCGTCCCGCCCACGGGCGAGCGCCTCGCCTGGCAGGTGACGATCTTCTTCCCGTGGGACCGCGAGCAGCGCCTCTTCAGCGGCGAGCGCGTCTACACCGCGGGCCTGCCGCTGCCAGAGCTACCGGGCTGACGGCAGCACGAGCCGCTGGCCGGGGACGATCAGGCTCCGGCCCAGGTGGTTGCGGCGGTCGATGCGGTAGATCGCGTCGCGCGGGTCGCCCGCGTAGTGGCTGACGGCGATCGACCAGAGCGTGTCGCCCGGCTTGACGGTGTAGCGCTGCTCCGGGCCCGCACCGTGCGAGGCCCGGGCCAGTGCCGCCCACGCGATCAGTGCCAGCGCCGCGATTAGGAGGACCTTTCCGAACATGTGTTCGCATAGTAGAGCGAACATCTGTTCGTGTCAAGCGATCTTCACCAACCGCACGCTCAAGCCGGTTTGCACGACGTCGAGCACGATCAGCGAGCGGTGCGGGGCGCGCCGCCGCTCGGTCGGGCTACCGGGGTTCAGGATCCAGACGCCGCGGTGCTGCTCGAGCTGCGGCACGTGCGTGTGGCCGTAGACGACCACATCGCAGCCGGGGAACCACGACACCAGCCGCTCCTCCCTTCCCGCCCGCTCGCCCGGAACGTGGACCATCCCGATTCGCACGCCTTCGACCGCGACGACGCGCCGCTCCGGGAGCGCCTCCTGCAGCGCCGGCTCGTCCATGTTCCCGAACACGGCCTCGACCGGCGCGAACGCCTCGAGCTCCCGCAGCACCGGGGCCGCGACCACGTCGCCGGCGTGCAGGATCAGGTCGGCCCGCTGCAGCACTCGCACGCACTCGTCCGGGAGCCGGCGTGCCCCGCGAGGCAGGTGCGTGTCGGCGATGACCGCGACGCGGGTCAGACGGCCAGGAAGCGCCCGTCGCGGTAGACGAGCTCGCCGTCCGCGTAGACCTCGCTGCCCGAGCGCAGGTCGCAGATCATGTCCCAGTGGAGCGCCGAGCGGTTCGTGCCTCCGCACTCGGGGTAGGCGCTGCCGAGCGCCAGGTGCACGGTCCCGCCGATCTTCTCGTCGAAGAGGATGTTGCGCGTGAAGACCTGGATCGCGTCGTTGAGGCCGAACGCGAACTCGCCGACACGCCTGGCGCCGTCGTCGACGGCGATCATCTCCTCGAGGAAGCCCTGCGCCCGAGCTGCCGTCGCCTCGACGACTTCGCCCTCCTCGAACCGCAGACGCACGTCGTCCACCTGCCGGCCCCGGAACACCGCGGGATACGTGAAGCGAATCTCGCCATTGACGCCCATCTCGAGCGGCGCCGTGAACACCTCGCCGTCCGGGAAGTTCTCGCGCCCCTCCGACGGGATCCAGGTGCGCCCGCCGCAGGCGAGCGTGAGATCGGTGTCCTCGGCGACGATGCGGAGCTCCTGCTTCGAGTTCAGGAAGTCGGCGACACGCTTCATCTCCTCGGCGAAGGCGCGCCAGCGGGCGACGGGGTCGCCGTCGTCCAGCAAGGCGCCGGCGTAGAGGAACTCCTCGTACTGCGCGAGCGACATCTCGGCGTCCTGCGCCGCGGCCTGCGTCGGGTAGGCGGTCAGCACCCAGCGCAGCTCGCCGCGCAGCGCGCGCTCGAGGTACCGCTCCCGCAGCTCCCGTCGCGCCCGCTGCTGGAGCGCCTCGCGCTCGGGCGAGATCCCGGTCAACGCCTTCGTGTTGCTCGGCGCGTCGACCACGATCCAGACGTCGGCCTGCTCGATGTCCTCGCGGTCGGCGGGGCTGACCCACGAGGCTTGCTCGTCGCTGCCCTCCGCGAGCAGCAGGTCGTCGAGCTCCAGCGTCGCCCGCATCGAGGGCATGCCGCCGGCGCGCAGCACGGCGGCGTAGAGCTCGTCCAGCAGCGGTTCCACGTTCGTGGTGCCCTGCACGACGACGAAATCACCGGGCTCGACCCCCGCGGAGTAGCCGACGAGCACCTCCGCGAGGCGCCGCAGGCGGTCAGACATGCTCGACCGCCGGCTGGGGCTGCTCGAGGAACCGGCCCGCCCGCCAGACGAGCTCGCCGTCCGCGTACACCTCGCCCTCGGCGCGGAGGTCGCACACGAGATCCCAGTGCAGCACCGACCTGTTTTGCCCGCCAAGGCCCTCGAACGACGAGCCCAGCGCGACGTGCATCGTGCCGCCGATCTTCTCGTCGAAGAGCGTGTTCTGCGTGAACCGGTCGATCTCGTAGTTGAGCCCGAACGCGACCTCGCCGAGCCGGCTTGCACCCTCGTCCAGCTCCAGCATGGCGTAGAGATACTCACGGCCCCGGTCGGCCTCGGCGGCAACGACCTGTCCACCCTCGAAGCGCAGCTTGATGCCGTCCACCTCGCGGCCGTGGAAGAGCGCCGGGAAGGCGAAGCTGATCTCGCCATCGGTGACGGTTTCGAGCGGGCTGGTGTAAACCTCGCCGTCGGGCATGTTGTAGCGCCCGTCCGCGGGCTTCCAGCGGCGGCCCTCAACGCCGACGTTCAGGTCGGTGCCGGGCCCGACGATGCGCAGCTCGCGCGCCTCGGAGAGCGTCTGCGCGCGAGCGGCCAGCTCTTCGCGGACGCTCCGCCAGTGCGCGACCGGGTCGCCCGGCTCCTCGACGTGACACGCGCGGAAGACGAAGCGCTCGTACTCGGTGAGCGACATCTCGGCGTCCTGCGCGTGGGCTTCCGTCGGGAAGAGGACGCCGCACCACCCGAGCGCGCCGCTCGACATCCGCTCCCAGCGGCGCTTCGCGAGCTGCTGCGTCGAGGCGATCAACCGCTGGTGCCGCTCGGGGTCGACTCGGCTCAGCGCGCGGGTGTTCGAGTCGGACCAGACGGTGACGATCGCGTCGACCGCCTCGAGCTCCGCCTTCGCGATCGGCGAGACGAAGTCGAGCTGCTCGTCGCTGCCTTCCGCGAGCAGCAGCTCCGGCAGCCGCTCCGGCTCGACGTGGACGTATGGGTGCGCGCCCGCGGCGAGCGCGGCCCGGTAGAGCTCGACGGCGAGCGGCGACGCCACGGGGGGCGCGTCGATGCGCAGCACCTTCCCGGGCTCGAGGCCGAGCGAGTAGTCGACGATCAGGTCGCCGAGGCGCGCGAGTCGCTGGTCTCTCATCCGCGGACGCGGAAGCGGCGGCTGACGAAGACGCTCGTGCGCTTGGGGTTCATCGAGGCGGTCATCCTGATCGCGAAGACGTACCTGCCGGGCTTCAGCTTGCGAGCTCGAAAGTACACGAGATGGCGCTGCGCCTTGATCGCGCCCTGGACGTAGAGCAGCGGCCTCGGCCTCCCCTTCGCGAGCCGCTTGCCGAGGACGGCCTTGCGCGGCCCCGCCTTGAAGATCCCGGCCCGGAAGTCGGCCTGCTCGGCCGCGCCTGCCCTGAAGCTCCAGCGCCTCGGCCTCGACGGGAACGGCTTGCGCAGGTTGCCCCAGGCCACCACCGGCGCGACGACGCCGGTCGCGTGCTTCCACCTGACGGTCGGCCCCTGGCAGGTGCCGTGGGTCTGCGCGAGCGTCTGCTTGACGCGGTCGAAGGAGGGCCGCCGGGAGCCGTCTGCGCGCTCGAGGCCGCTCTGCCACCGATCGAGGTCGGTCTCGTCGATCAGGTGGAAGAAGTTCAGCATCCGCACGGTCGGGTCGCAGGCAACCGACGTGATCGTGTCGGCGTAGTAGTCGGCCTGCGTCGCCTCGCTGACAAGCCGGAGGCCGGGCGTCTCGGTGCCGTGGTACATCGGCGCGAGCGCCGGCGGGATCTCGACCTGCCAGCCGACCTCGTCGAGGTCGAAGCGCAGCGGCCGCGTGAAGGTCTTGCCGGTCTCCTTGAACGTCGGCTGCGCGGTTCCGTGGAACGCGTCCCAGACCGCCTGCTTGATCCGGTTGAGGTTCGCCACGCCTGCGGTCGGCCACGCGTAGCCGACACTCGGCGGGCCCTGCTGTGGCTGTGGATACGGGTGGAACGCGAGCTCGTCCATGATCGGCTTCTTGCGGCCGCTGAGCTTGTAGGCCCGGCCGAGGTCGCCAAGGAAGCGGACCGGCGAGCGCGAGCGGTTGTCCTTCCCGAACGGCAGGTCGTTCCCGCGCGGCGAGAGCCCGACGCCCATCACGTTGATCGTCGGGTCCTTCGCCTTCAGCGCGTCGTAGGAGGCTGCCAGCACCGGCAGGTACTGCGCAGCCGCAAGCGGCTTGCCGGCCGGGGAGTACTGCGGCCGCCAGAAGCGCGGCTGGTTCGGCTCGTTGCCGATCACATAGTCCTTCACGGTCGGGAACGTCTGTGCGAGCTTCGCGACAAAGGCGACGAACTTCGTCTTCGCGTCGGGCGTCGCCGTGATGTCGGCGGCGTCTTGCAGGGCGACCGCGAACACGATCCGCGTGCCGCTGACCTGCGCCTCCGGCAACCAGTTCGCGATCTCGGCCTGGCCGGGGATCGTCGTCGGCGCCGCGGGGTCCCAGTTCACGGAGATCCGGTTCACCTTCAGGCCAGCGTCGCCGAGCGTCGCGAAGAACGCCGCGCCGTTGCCGCTCTTACCCGCGTCCTCGGTCACGCCGACGTCGAGCGCCGCGCTCGCGACTCCCGCACACGCCAGCGCCGCGCATGCGCACACCAGCAGTCCCCACGTCCTCGTCGTCTTCAAATCGTTCTCCTCCTCGTTGCGGCCCGTCACTAGCTTCCCACCTTCTTCGGCGGACATGGGCGAGCTCCTTAGTCAGAACGTGCCGCGAGGACGGCGTCGAGCAGCGGGCCGGCGCCGAAGCGTACCGGGTCGTCTGTGGGGAGGCCGGTCTCCGAGGCGGCCTCCCCGATCGCGGCGCGCGCCTCCTGTTCGTCGAGCTCCGCGGTGTTCAGCGCAAGGCAGGCGACGCGCGCCGGCCGCAGGGGCAGCGAGACGCGCTGGTGCAGCTCGACCAGCTCCGGGAGGCTCGGCAGCGGGTGGCCCGGGTAGCCCTCGATCTCGGTCGCGTGCGCCTTGTGGCAGAGAACCAGCAGATGCGGGGCCGAGCCGTGCAGCAGACCGAGCGTGACGCCCGAGTACGCGGGGTGCGAGAGCGAGCCCTGGCCCTCGACGAAGAGCAGCTCCCCGCCGCGGCGGTGGCCCTCGACGACGAGCTGCTCCGCCGCCCCCGCCAGGAAGTCCGACACGACGGCGTCGACCGCGATCCCCCAGCCCGCAATCGCGATCCCGGTCTGCCCGGTCGGGACGAAGACGGAGCTGAGACCGCGGCGGCGGGCCTCGAGGTCGAGCTCGAGCGCGACGGTCTTCTTCCCGAT
Organism: uncultured Actinomycetes bacterium; assembly: GCA_963719275.1. Classification (GTDB taxonomy): domain Bacteria; phylum Actinomycetota; class Thermoleophilia; order Gaiellales; family Gaiellaceae; genus AC-32. Next base: position 437,449 of record CAVRBT010000004.1, read on the forward strand.
CGCGCAGTCGGAGCCGACGGTCAGGACGATCGTGGCCGCAAGCTCGAGGTTCTCGCCCGTGGGGACATTGAGGCCCTCGGGCGGCTTCCGCAGGTCGCGCAGCTCGACGCCGTGCTCGCGCGCGAGCGCGACGAGCTCCTCGTCGTCGCCGATGAACTCGTGCAGTCCGCTCTCGACGTCGAGCCCGGCCGCGATCGACTGCTGGAGCAGCTCGCGCCAGGCGGGCGGGAAGCGGCCGCCTTGCGTGGCGACGCCGACGACCGCGGTCGTGGGTCCGAACGGCATTGCCTCTTCGATCGTCGCTACGACCGGGACGCCGCCGTAGCTCTCGCCCGCGCGCGTCGAGTCGAGAATCGCGACGGTCGGGTCGGGCGCGTAGCGGAGGATCCCGCGCGCGGTCTTGCCGTAGTGCGGGTCGTCGGAGCGACCCTCAGCGAGGATCAGGTACCGCTTTGCCGACACGGTGTCTGACACGGAGGGCGGCGGCGACCCGGCGCGTTCTTCCTGCTCAGAGCCACGCCGTGACGGTCTCGTCACACGTGCGTGACGCCTTCGTTTGCGTGTCTGACACCGAGGCCGGGCGCGTTGGCGGGGAGCTGGACGCCGTCGACGAACTGGACGCCCGGCCACGGGTCCTCGACGAGCAGCAGGTTCCCGTCCAGATCGACGTGGTCGAACAGGCTCGCGCATGCCGCGCCCGCCGCCACCGCGAGCCCGGACTCGTTCATGCAGCCGAGCATCAGGCCGAGCCCCAGCGCGCGGCCCGCGTGCGCCATGCGCACCGCCTCACGGATCCCGCCCGATTTCGCGAGCTTCACGGTCAGCCCGTGCGCCCGCTCGGCGCAGGCGGCGACGTCGTCCAGCGTGTGACAGTCCTCGTCGACGTAGATCGGGAGGGGCGAGCGGCGCTTCAGCTCCGGCCCGCCGGTGTCGCCGGCGCGCAGCGGCTGCTCGCAGTACTGGACGCCGAGCTCCGCGAGCTCCGGCAGCGCCTCGAGCGCCTCGTCCAGCGACCACGCCTCGTTCACGTCCACCTGGAGCGGCACGTCCGAGGCCTCGCGCACGGCGCGGACGCGCTCGACATCCCGCCCGTCCCCCGCGCCGAGCTTCAGCTTGAGCCGCTTGAACCGCCCGCGCACCTTCTCCGCACGTCGCGCCATGTCGTCGGGATCGCCGAGCCAGATCGTCCACGACGTCGGTGGCCCTTCGCGCCTCAGCCCGAGAAGCCGCCACACCGGCAGGCCCAGGAGCTTCCCGCAGAGGTCGTGCAGCGCCGCGTCGATCGCCGCCTTCGCCGCCTGCTCGCCGGGCCTTTCGCGCAGCCGCGCCTCGATCTCCTCGAAGGCGAACGGGTCGTCGCCGAGCAGCTCCTCCGCCTCGAGAACGAAGGCATGCGCTGAGGCGGCCGACTCGCCGTAGCGCTCGATCGCCGCCGCCTCGCCGAACCCGCTCACGCCGTCGTGCGAGATCTCGACGTACAGGGCTTCCACCTCGTCCGCAGCGCCGCGCGAGATAACGAAGGTCTCGGCCAGCCGGAGAGTCGCGGTCCGGGCCTCGAGCTTCACGGCATTACCTTACGACGAATGTTGATCGAACTCCCCCAGTCTCCATTGCCATGAAGCGAGTCAGACGGCTGCGCGAGCGAAGCCCGCGCAGCCTCAATGGTCGGCGCCGCAAGACGGCGCCTTAGAACCCTTGTGAGATCGCTGGCGACCTACGTCCGCGGGCTCGACCCGCACCTTCCGCGCGCCGTCTGGCTCGTCCAGGCGGGCGGCGTCGTGAACTCGCTGGGCAACGGGGTCGTCTTCCCGTTCGCGATCATCTACCTCCACAACGTCCGCGGGATCTCGTTCGCGGAGGCCGGCTTCGCGCTCGCGATCGGCGGCGCCGCGGCGCTGGCGGCCGGGCTGGTCGCGGGGCCCCTGGTCGACCGGATCGGGGGACGCAACACGCTCTTGCTCGGCCTGCTGCTGCAGGCGGCGGCTTTCACGCTCTTCCCGCTGATCCGCGAGCCGTGGCATGCCTACGCGCTGTTCGCCCTCGATGGGGTCGGCACCGCGTGCTTCTGGCCCGGGCAGTCGACGCTGCTCGCGCGGCTGACCCCCGCCGAGGACCGGCACTCCGCCTACGCGCTGCAGCGGGTGAGCATGAACCTCGGCATCGGCCTCGGCGGCGTGATCGGCGGCCTGATCGCCACGACCGCCGAGCCGGGCAGCTTCACGCGGATGTTCCTGCTCGACGCGGCTACGTTCCTCGCTTTCGCAGTGGTGCTGACGGCGGTGCGGGAGCCGTATCCGGACGAGCCCGAGGCGCATGACGAGGAGGCGGGCGGCTACCGGGCTGTCCTGCGCGACCGCAACTTCCTCGCGCTCACCGGCCTCAACGTCCTCTTCGTCGCGGTCGGCTACGAGGTGTTCGCGCTGCTGCCGCCGTTCGCGAAGAACTACGCGGGCGTGAGCGAGCGCTGGGTCGGCTTCATCTGGCTCGCCAACACGCTGCTCATCGTCCTGATCCAGCTGCCGGTGTCGAAGGCGCTCGAGGGACGGCGACGGATGGCGGCGCTCGCGCTGATGAACGTCCTCTGGGCAACCGCCGCGTTGCTCGTGCTCGCGGGCGGCGAGCTCCTGAACGGCACCTCCGCGGCGCTCGTCTTCATGACCGCGACGATGGTCTTCGCCCTCGGCGAGACGCTGCAGGGGCCGACCCAGGCGCCGCTCGTCGCCGACCTCGCGCCAGACCGCCTCCGCGGCCGGTACTTCGCGCTCGGCTCGATGTCGTGGAGCGCGGGCTCGATCCTCGGCCCCGCGATCGGCGGGCCGCTGCTCGGCTGGCACCCGCTCGCCGTCTGGCCGCTCGCGGCCGGCGTCTGCGTGGGTTCGGCGCTCGCGTGCCTCGCGCTCGAGCAACGCCTTCCAACGGGGGTGCGCCGCACACCGAAGCCGGAGCCGGTTTCGGTGACCCCGCTCACACCGCCGCTAGACTTGGCGGCCGAGCGCCTGTAGCTCAGGGGATAGAGCGCGCGCCTCCGGAGCGCGAGGTCGCAGGTTCGATTCCTGCCAGGCGCATCCGTCGGCCCGGCCTCGGCACGGCCGGCTCAGTTGTTTCCTCAGCAGAAGACTGAAGGTCTAGCGAGGGCGGCGAGGAGAGGCTTGGCCGGGGCTCCTAGTGGAGGGCTGCAGGAGCTTCTTCGTCGGCGGGACGGCCGGGCTGATCCTCGGCGCAAGCTCCACTGCAGCCGCGGCATCGAGGACTCCGAAACCGAGGCTCGGGTTCCAGGTTCCGTGACCTGAGGCCGTCTGCTTGAGGATCGTCGCCACCTGCCGCGGGGTCAGAGCGGGGTTCGCCGCCCAGACGAGCGCGGCGGCGCCGGCGACCTCCGGGGTCGCGAAGGACGTTCCGCTCGAGAAGCCGTAGATCCCTTCGCGCGAGCCGGGAAGCGTTGCCCGCGACCAGTCCGAATAACTCGAGAGCGCGGCGAAGACGTCGTTGCCCGGCGCGGCCAGCGAGACGTAGCCGCCGACGTTCGAGAAGTACGCGCGCTGGCCGTCCAGCTTCGAGGCGCCGACCGAGAGCCCGCTGCCGCCGCGGCCGTCCGAGCCCTTCGGCTGCAGCAGCGCGGCCGGATACTCGACAGGGTTCCCATCCTGAAACTCATTACCCGCCGCGGCGACGATCAGCACGCCGTGGCGCTGCGCGTAACGGACGGCGCGGCTCTCGAGCGCCGAGGGCTCTGGACCCCCGAGGCTGAGATTGATGATGTTCGCACCGTGCTTGACGGCGTAGACAATCCCGGCCGCCTCGTCGACGTCCGAGATCGAGCCGTCGTCGTAGGCGACCTGGACGCAGAGGAGCTGAGCGTCGCCACCGAAACCCGCGATCCCTTCGCTGTTCGTCACCGAGCCGGCCGCAAGCGAGGCGACGAACGTCCCGTGGCCGTAGTAGTCGCGGACGTCGCGCCGGTTCTTGCGATGGACGACGCTGTAAACCTCCGGTGCCTTGGCCGCGATGTCAGGCTGCCTGAGATCCACGCCCGTGTCGATGACGGCGATCTTGATCTTCGCCGCGGCACGCAGCACGGAGTCCGGCACCTGGTCGACGCGCGCGGCCGTGTACTGCCACTCGTAGGGGACTCCGGCCCAGTACATCTCCCGGACCCCCGGCTCGTTCGACTGCGGCTGCGAGCTCGGATAGCGCGCGACCGGCCGCGCTCCGACGGTCGCACCGGCAAGCTCGACCGCGTTCAGCGCCGGCAGGTTCCGCTTCACTCTGAGCCCGGTCCGTGCGAGGAATGTCTGCAGCGCCTGCTGCGAGCGATAGGACACCACGCGCGTGCCGGCGCGGCTTGGCGATGAGAGCGCGCTCGACGCGGAGAGGCAGGCGAGCAACCCGGCCACGGCAAGCGCCCGGGAGAAGGCGCCCATACATGGCGCTATCGGCTCCCATTCGAGGGATCAGCGTCCCTCGATTTCGCTACCCCGTCCGGGTAAACGAGCGCTCTTCCCGGCCTGGCCGGCCCCTGATTCGGGTGCGGGGCGAGGACGAGCTTCGGCTTCACCTCAATCGGACGATGCCGAGAAGGGAAGTTGGACGGACACTCCTCTCTCCAAGCGAGCGGGGGGGCTTGCTGGCACTCCGACATGAGTCCGTTGCTCGTCCCGCAGCCGACGTGCAAAGGGGGAGGAAAATGATGAAGCGATTGCTCGCCGTCGCGGCATTCGCTCTGCTGGCTACAGGCGCGTTGGCCGGTGTCACCGGCGCCTCAAGCCACGGCTCGAAGGCTTCCGCGGTGAGTCAAGGAGAGCTCGGCGTTCGGAACGGCGTCATCTTCGCGTGCGTAGAGACGCGCGGCAGCAAGCAGACGCTCGGCGATCTGAAGCTCGCCAACTGCCACAAGGGCTTCAAGCCGATCGCCTGGAACATCCGGGGCCGGAGGGGCCTGCGCGGCGTGTCGAGCGTGGGCAAGGAGGGGCCGCCCGGGCCGGCGGGCCCCGCCGGAGCGCAGGGGGCGCAAGGCGCCCAGGGAATCCAAGGAGCCCAGGGAATCCAAGGAGCCCAGGGGCCGAAAGGCGACAAGGGCGACCCTGGGCCTCCTGGACTCAGCGTTCCTGGCGTGGTCGTAACGCACTCCTCCGGCCCCGACTCCAGCCACTGCAACGGCGAAACCTGGGCGAATGACGACTACACCCGGACGCTTCAGTTCATCCCGCAAGACGATGGGAAGATCCAGGTCATTCGATCCTACGACGGAACGTTCACGACCATCGCGGGCGCCCCACAGCCCAATCCTGCAGTGTGCCCCGGCACACTGCAGACGGGTGGCGTAACGGGAACGTTCACAGGCTTCGATGTCGTGGTCGTGACGGGAGGCGTGTTCACCCCGAACGCGACCTGTCCCGATCCCTGCACCACAGCCGCGATGCGCGCGACATTCTTCCCGGATCAGGGTGGCCTTCCGGCGACCTCGACGGTCAACAACGGGTGGGAATATCAGTACGACGCGGGTGCGGCCGGCCTCTGGGTCAACCGCTCAGGGCCGCGCGGCGGGGACATCGGCAACATAACCGGTGGCTAGGTGAACAGACGGGGGCGGGCTTGACCCGCCCCCGCTGCTTCAGCGGCCTGGGAATAAACCTTGCCGCGCTGTATTCGTCGTCGACCTCCGCAATGGCCACCGTGCCTCTTGTCGTCTTGAGGATAAGACCGGTCTCCACGTGGTCTTCCACCTCTTTCCCGCCCTCGAGCGCGGCCGCAGCTGCCTTCTCGCCGCTGCGCATAATGAGCCCAGTCGGGCCGGCCACTCGTGCGATGTCGACCGGCGCGCTTTGCGACTTCCTCTCGATCGACCCTCCCCCGAATCAGGGAGCTTGCGTGCGTCGTGAGTGGTCAATGGGCCGTTCGGCCCAGGCTTGATAGAGCGGTAAGCCGGGTGCTTCGGCCCCGGCAGACAGGTCCGTTTGGGTCATCACCTCGGAGTGCGGCCGCCGCAATGATTCCCGTCGTGCTCCACTCGCTCGCGGACTGCTCGGTTGCGGTCTGGCTCTTCAACGCCGCAACCGAAACGCTCGGTATCGCTCACGTGCCGCGGCCGATCGAGCCGGGCGATCTGCTCGCGCTCGCTCACGGCCCGGCGCTTCGGGTGACGGTGCTCGTGCCGCTGCCAGGCGGCGGTGTCATCGAGGCGTTGGCCGAGGTCGAGCCGGCTTAGGCAGTCGAAGAGGCCGCCAGAGCGGCCTCTTCAACGGTGACGCAAGTTGTCTCAGTGCGGGATCGGCTTGTGCTGGTGCGACCGAACCGTCAGCAGGCTTCCGGCGCCGAGGACGATCACGCCGAACGCGAGCAGCGCCCCGATGCCGGCGTCGTTCCAGTCGAACCCCTCGCCGCCCGACGCAACGGTCGTGGTGGTCGGGAGTCCGAGCCCTGAGATCTTCTCGCTCACGAGGGGCGTCTCCATCGTCTGCTTCGACGGAACCGCCCAGGCTCCGATCTCCTCGAGCTGCTGGCTCACGGTCGGCTTCGCGGCGGTCTGCTTGGGCGTGGACTGAACCGCCCAGGCTCCGACCTCACCGAGCTTCTCGGAGACGAGCGCCGACTGGGAGTACTTGTAGAGCCCGTACTTCTGATTGAGGCCCTCGCTCCGAAGCATCAGCGCCCGGTACTCGGCCTTCGTCATTCCCGTCGGAGTCGCCCACGCGCTGGCGGTCGACAGCATCAGGCCCGCGAAGACCATGCCGATGATGGCGAACTTCTTCATGACGTGCTCCTCTCTGGTGTGCCGTTTGCTCCTCATGCCAACCGGACGAGACGGCGGTTGCAGACCGGGAGCAAGGCGGTAGCAAGAGCGGAAACGGGCGGGCGGTCTATGCTCGGGCCGTGTTCGAGGTCGAGACGCGCAGCCTCCCCGGCGTACCCACTGCGGTTGGCAGCGCGGAGGGATTCACGCTCGTGGTCGACCGTCCGGCCGACGCGGGCGGCGGCGGCCTCGGGTTCAACGGCGGGCAGCTGCTCTACCTCGCGATCGCGGGCTGCGTCTCCAACGACCTCTTCCGCGAGGCGCGGGCCGAGGGGATCGAGCTGACCAGCGTCCGCGTCCGCGTGCGCGGCGATTTCTCAGGCGATCCGGCGGTCTCCGGGGCGGTTGAGTACGAGGTGGAACTCGAGGGCGACGCGCCTCGGGACCGGCTCAACGAGCTGGTCGAGCGGGTCGACCGAATCGCCGAGATCCCGAACTCGCTGCGCAACGGCACCAACGTCCGCCTCGTCAGGTGATGGCGCCGCTCGCCCCGCTCGAGCCCGCCTAGGCAATCTGCCGATCCGGGAGTACCCTCTTCCCGCACTGAAAACCGTCCCCGCCTACCTTGAAAGCCTGAAGCCGCAGCTCCCGCGGCCGGTCTGGTTGCTGGAGACCGGCGGCGTCGCCAACTCGCTCGGCAACGGGATCGTGATCCCGTTCCTCGTCATCTACCTGCACGACGTGCGGGGGATCGGGCTCGAGACCGCGGGCGCGGTCGTCGCGGTCCTGCTCGGAATCGGCGTCGTCGGCAGCCCGCTCGCCGGCCGCGTGATCGACCACGTCGGTGCCCGGACGACGCTGTTCTTCTCGCTCGCGTTCCTCGCCGCCGGCTACGGCGGCTTCCCGTTCGTGCGGGGCCCGTGGCTCGCGTTCGCACTGGCCGCGGTCGCGGGAGCCGGGAACGCCGGCTTCGCGCCGAGCCACTCGAGCCTCCTCGCCGCGCTCACCTCGGGCGAGCAGCGCACGACCGCCTACGCCCTGACACGCGTGACCGACAACCTCGGCTTCGGCATCGGCGGCCTGATCGGCGGCCTGATCGCAACCACGCAGGTGCCCGAGAGCTACGACCTTCTCTTCGCAGTCGACGCCGGCACCTTCGTCGCCTTCATGGCGCTCCTATTCTTTGTGCCCCAGCCGCCGCGCCCCGCGGTCGCGGGTGCCACGGCGAGCGGCTACCGCCAGGTCGCGCGCGACCGCCCGTTCCTCGCGCTGCTCGTGCTCACCGCGCTGCTCGTCACGGCCGCCTACGCGCAGATCGCAACGATGCTGCCGCCGTACGTGAAGGACCACGCCGCCGTCGGCGAGGCCGGGATCGGCGTGATCTTCTTCGTCAACACGCTCGTGCTCGTGCTCGCGCAGCTGCCGTTCGCGAAGGCGCTCAGGGGCCACAGCCGCCTGCGCGCGCTCGCGGCCGCGGGGGCGATCTTCAGCGGGACGTGCTTCGGCGTGCTCGCGGTCGGCACCTGGCTCGACGGGACGGCTGCCGTCGTGCTCCTCTGCGCCGTGATCGTCGTCTTCAGCGTCGGCGAGTGCCTGCACGGGGCCGTCAATAACCCGCTGATCGCCGACCTCGCCCCGCCACAGCTGATCGGCCGCTACATGGCGCTGCGCACCTCTGCCTGGCAGGTCGGGTTCCTCGCAGGCCCGGCCCTAGGCAGCATCGTGCTCGCGCGGTCGCCCACGGCGCTCTGGTGCGGGGCCGCCGTGCTCTGCGCGCTGGCCGCGATCGGGTTCCTGCTCCTCGAGCGCCACGTCGCTCCGGAGCTGGCGTTCGCGCCGGGCCCGGAGCGGGTTCGCCGCAAGGCTTTCCGGATACGATGGCGAACCACCATGCGAGTCGACGACCCCCTCAGTCCCGGTGCCGAGCCTGCCCCGCATCAAGCGCCCCCTGAGGCCTCGCACGCAGGCGAGGGACGTCGACACACGGCCTGAGCCGCGCGTCGCAGAGCTCGAAGCACACGGCCTGACCTGGGTCCACCTCGACGCGCCGACTCTCGAGGAGGCGTCGCAGCTCGCCGAGCGCCACGGCTGGCATCCGCTCGACCTCGAGGACGTCCTCTCGCGCCGGCAGCGCCCGAAGGTCGACGAGTACCCGGACTACCTCTTCGGCGTCCTCCACTTCCCGGTCTACGACAAGGCGATCCAGCGCCTGAACGCGGCCGAGCTCGACGTCTTCGTCGGCAACGGCTGGCTCGTCACCCTGCCGACCGTCGAGCTGCTGCCCGTGACGCGCCTGTTCGCGCGCTCCCAGGACGACGAGGAGCTCCGCGACCAGCTCTTCGCGAAGGGGTCGGGCTACCTGCTCTACCACATCCTCGACGACCTCTTCGACTACTGCTTCCCGATCCTCGACAAGATCGGCCACAAGCTCGATTCGGTCGAGGACGACATGTTCGAGGAGCGGGCCGAGGACGTCGTCCGCGACCTCTCGAACGTCAAGCAGGAGATCATCTCCTACCGCAAGATCATCAAGCCCGAGCGCTCGACGCTGCGCCTGCTCGAGCGGCAGATCGAGCGCTTCCTGCCCGAGGACCTCGAGCTCTACTTCGACGACATCGTCGACGCGTCCGAGCGGATCTGGGACCTCCTCGACAACTACAAGGAGGTCGTCGAGGCGCTCGAGGACACCAACGAGTCGGTCATCTCGCACCGCCAGAACGACGTCCTGCGGGTGCTGACGGTCGTGACGGTGATCCTGCTGCCGCTGACGCTGATCACCGGCATCTTCGGCATGAACGTCCACTTCCCGGGCTTCGAGACCGGAGCCGCCTTCTGGGTGATCGTCGGCTTCATGCTCGGCCTGGCGCTGGCGCTCACCGCGTTCTTCCGGCTGAAGCGCTGGCTCTGACCGTGCCGCGCCTCTGGACGCAGCCGCTCGTGGTCGCGTACCGGCCGCGCGGCTAGGCGCTGACGATGAAGACCGGCGTCCCGATGTGGACGTGACCGAAGAGCCATTCCGCGTCCGGGATCCGCATGCGGATGCAGCCGTGTGAGGCCGAGTAGCCGATCGAGGCCGCGTCCGGCGTGCCGTGCATCCCGACTCCGGCCGCGTCGAGCCCCATCCAGCGCGTGCCGAGCGGGTTCCCCGGTCCCGGCGGGATCGGCTTGAGCCCCTTCGCCCACGACGAGTCCGGCGGCCGCCACCACGGGTTGCGCTGCATGTCGGCCACGTGCCACGAGCCCAGCGGCGTCGGGTAGATCGCCTGTCCCGTTGCGACCTGGAAGGTGCGCCACGGCCGCGAGCCGTTGTAGAGGTGCAGCTCGTTCGAGCCGCGGTAGATGACGACGACGGCGCCGAAGCTGCCCGCCGTGACCGACGGGGCGACCGTGCGCGCAGACGGGCTGAGCCCCGGTCGACGGGCGAGTGCGAGCGCGGCCTGAATGGTCCGGACGGTGCGTTCGCGGTTGAGCTCGAGGCCCGTCTTGCCGGGATGGACCACCGGCCGCAGGCCGCTCAGTGCCACGGTCGCGTCCTGCGGCTCGATCGACAGTCGCTCGTCGAGCGCGCGCACGTACCGCCGGAGTCGCGCAGGGTCGACGTTCACTCGCAGCGACAGGTGGTCGGTCGGCCGTGCCTTCAGGACCTGCCGCACGGCGTCGTCCGCGTCGACGCTCGCACCGAGGGCTGCCGGCCGGATGGTCCAGTGCTTCCGCAGGAAGACGAACCGGAGCGGGCGGTTGTACCACCACGTGATCGCGTTCCTCGCCTCCTCGGAGCTGAGCCCGCCCAGGCGGATACCGCCGATCCCGACCCCCGCCGGCACCACCGCCGTTCGCTGGGCGCTCGGGGCGGCGGCTCCGGAAGCGATCGCAGCCAAAGCGACGAACAGCACGAACCGCTTCACGTGCAGGAGTTTACGGACCCGAAGGGCCGAACGGTAGGCTCGCCCGCGTGACCAGGCAGCTCTGGGCGCCGTGGCGGCTCGAATACATCAAGCAGGCGGACGAGCAGCTCGGCTGCGTGTTCTGCGAGGCGGCGGCCGGCGACGACGAGGAGAGGCTCGTCGTCCACCGCGGCGAGCTGGCGTTCGTCCTGCTGAACAAGTTCCCGTACTCCTCCGGGCACCTGATGGTCGCCTCCTACCGGCACGTGGGCGAGTTCGGCGAGCTTACGAACGACGAGGCGCTGGAGGTCCACCGGCTGGCGCAGAGCGGGATCGGCGCGCTCGCCCAGGTCTACGGGCCGCAGGGCTACAACCTCGGCTGGAACCTGGGCCGGATCGCCGGCGCAGGCGTCGTCGATCACGTCCATCTCCACATCGTCCCCCGGTGGGCCGGCGACACGAACTTCATGCCCGTCCTCGCAGACGTGAAGGTGCTCCCGGAGCACCTGGCGGAAACCCGCCGCCGCCTCGCCGAGGCGTGGCCGAGCGAGCCGCGCCCCGCCTCCACCTCCAAGTAACAGACTGTTACTTGCCGAAGAACTCGGCGACGGCCTCGAGTGTGCGGTCGATCTCCTCGTCGCCGTGGGCGGTCGAGAGGAACATCGCCTCGTTCTGGGACGGCGCGAGGTAGACGCCGCGCTCGAGGAGGTGTCGGAACAGGGCCGGGTAGTCGTCCACGAACAGCGTCGCCATTGCGCCCACTCGCTCGAACCTCCCGTACTGCGCGAGTGCATCGAGCCGCTGCCCCTTCTGCTCGAGTTGCTCGTACACCTCGGGCGTGAGGCGCCGCAGGACCGAGAGCCCGGCCGCCGTCGCGAGTGGGTTCCCCGAGAGGGTCCCCGCCTGGTAGACGTCACCGGCCGGCGCGAGGCGCTCCATCAACACCGCGCGGCCGCCGAAGGCCGCGAGCGGGAGGCCGCCGCCGACGATCTTGCCGAGCACGGTCAGGTCGGGCAGCACCCCGAACCGCTCCTGGGCGCCCCCGCGCGCGACGCGGAACCCCGTGATCACCTCGTCGAAGACGAGCAGCGCGCCGCTCTCGTCGCAGAGCCGCCGCAGCCCCTGGAGGAAGCCGTCCGCCGGCGGGACGACCCCCATGTTCCCCGCGACCGGCTCGACGAAGACGCACGCCGCGCCGTCGAGCACGCGCTCGACCGCGTCGAGGTCGTTGTAGTCGACGACGCGGCCCTCGCCGCGCGCGTCGATCCCCAGCGTCCGCACACCCGAGCCGGCCTCCGAGAGGAAGGGGTCGGCGTGCCCGTGGTAGCCGCCGCGGAAGCGCACGAACGGCTCGCGACCGGTCGCCGTTCGCGCCAGCCGCAGCGCCGTCATCGCCGCCTCGGTGCCGGACGAGACGAGCCGCACCATCTCCACGGATGGCACCGCCGCGACGATCTCCTCCGCCAGCTCGACCTCCCGCTCGGTCGCGGTGCCGAAGCTCGTGCCGTCACGCGCCGCCGCGACCACGGCCTCGACGGTCTCCGCGTCGGCGTGCCCGAAGATCAGCGGGCCCCACGACAGCACCCAGTCGACGTACCGGCGTCCGTCGACGTCCTCCAGGTACGCACCCTCGCCGCGCGCGGCGAACAGCGGCTCCTCGAGCCCGACCGCCTTCATCGCGCGCACCGGCGAGTTGACGCCGCCCGGGATGACCTTCAGCGCCCGCGCGTAGAGCTCTCCGGAGCCGGTTTGCCCTCGACTTGCTACGAACACGACGCTGCGTCCTTGCACCGCGACGCCCACCGCACCCGGACGGCGAAGCATCGTTCTGACTCGAGGCCTCACTCCCGCTCGTCGCGCAGCGCGAAGAGGTCGCGCAGCGGCTCCGAGCCCGCCTCCTTGGCGCGCACCGTCGGCGCGTGAAGGAGCTTGTTCACGATCTGCGTCGTCAGCGTCTCGACCGTCTCGCGCTCCCGCGGCGATAGATCGGCAAGCCGCGAGCCGGCGCGCGCCAGCTCCTCGGAGCGGATCTCCTCGGCCCGCCGGCGCAAGTCGCGGATCGCCCCGGCCGCGTCGCGCGCCCGTCGCCACTCGGCGAAGCGAGCGGCCTCCTCGGCGACGATCGCCTCGGCCTCGCGCACGTCCTCCTCGCGACCGACGAGGCCCTCGCCGAGCGCGTCGATGTCGAAGAGCGTGCAGTCGTCGAGGCCGCCGATCGCGGGGTCGAGGTCGCGCGGGACGGCGACGTCTACGAGCACGAGCGGCTTCTCGCGCGGTCGCACCGCCTCTGCATGCAGGATCGGGTACGGGCAGCGGGTGGCCGAGATGACGAGGTCCGCGTCGGGGAGCTCGACCGCGACTGCGTCGAACACCGCGGCCCGGCCACCGACCCGGTCGGCGAGGTCCTGGGCGCTCTCGAGTGTCCGGCTCGACACGACGACCTCCGCCCCGCGTGCGCGAAGGTCGCGCGCGGCCAGTTCGCTCATGCGGCCCGCCCCGAACAGAAGCGCGCGCCTCCCCTCCACCCCGCCGAGCTCTCGCGCCGCGAGCTCGACCGCGGAGGCGGCAACCGACTCCGGCAGCTCGTGCAGCTTTGCCTCGGTGCGCACCCGCTTCCCGGCCCGCAGCGCCTCCTCGAACAGCCGGTTCAGCAGCGGGCCGGTCGCCCCGGCCGTCCGCGCGGCTTGGTACGCCTCGCGCACCTGGCCGAGGATCTGCGACTCGCCTGGCACGAGCGAGTCGAGGCCGGCCGCGACCCGGAAGAGGTGTGAGACCGCCTCGCCGTCGTCCCAGCGCGCGAGCACGCCGCCGAGCTCGAGCCCGGAACGGCGCTCGAGCTCCACCCTCGCGGCGTCCGGGCTCCCGCCTACGAGGTAGACCTCGGTGCGGTTGCACGTCGAGAGCACGACTGCGTCGCCGAGATCGGCTGCGAGCTCCGCCGCGTGCCCGTCCTGGAGGTACAGGCGCTCGCGCACTTCGAGCGGCGCCTGGTGGTGCGACACGCCCACCGCGAGGAGGCGCGCCGGCTGCTGCGACGAGGCGTCTTCCACGGTACTCCGCATCCGATGCTACTTGACCCGCCCCTAAGCGCCCCACCAGAAGCTGGAGGCGATCACCACGTACAGCCCGAGGAGAATGGCGCCCTCCTCGCGGTTGCTCTCGCCGTCGTACACGACGAGCGCCATCACGGTGGCGGAGATCAGCAGCGCGATCGCGAGCAGCGTCGGGAAGACGAGGCTCAGCTCCGTCGTGAACAGGAGACTGACGAACACGAGCACGGGCGTGAGCAACAAGGCCACCTGCAGCGCCGAGCTGACGATCACGGAGATCGCGAAGTCGACGCGGTTCCTGATCGCGAGCTGCACGCCGACGACGTTCTCGACCGCGTTGCCGGCGATCGCGACGACCACGAGCCCTGCGAAGTCCTGGCTCATGTGCAGCGCCTCCGTAGCCGGGATCAGCGCCGTAACGAACCAGTCGCTGGTGAAAGCGGCCGCCGTCGCCGCGGCCGAGAGCACGACGATCGTCGTCCTCAGCGGCCAGCGCGGTGCTTCCCCCAACGCGTCGTCGCCGGCGAGGAAGGTCGGCAGCGTGACGAAGAACAGCACGATCAGGACACCCGCGCAGATGAAGCTCAGCGTCCGGCCGTGCGGCGCTGCAGGCGTGTGGAACGTGTGGGTCAGCGTCGGCATCGAGAGGATCACGGCGGCGAGCACGGTGAGCGTCGCGATGATGCGGGCCCGCGAGTAGTCGAAGCGCTGCGGCCCGTTCTTGATCCCGCCGGCGAGGAAGGCGAGCCCGAGCACGAGCACGGAGTTGGCGATCACCGATCCGACGAGCGCGAACTGGACGACCCGCACGAGCCCGTCGTTAAGGGCGAACAGCGCGATGAAGAGCTCGGGCAGATTTCCAAGGCCGGACTGGACGACCCCCGCCGCCGACGAGCCGACCCGGCTGCCGAGCTGGTCGGTCGCGCTCCCGACGAGCTGGGCAAGCATCGCGATCGCGGCCGCAGCGACCAGGAACGCAAGCACCGCCGGCGCGTCGAGGTAATGCGCGAGGCCGGCGGCGGCGACGAGCAGGGCCGCGATGCCGATCCGGAGGAACTCGCCCCGCTGCACCGCGGCATGATCGCGGATGGGCTGCGCGCGGGACAGCCAGAGCGTCGATCGAAGTCGACCTCGTCGAATCAGGGATCTCCCCGATGGCAGCCGGGCCGCGGCTGTGCGAGACCTTCGCCGGAGAGACGCTTCGATCGCGCCCTGTAACAGGAGGTGCACGATGGCCGTACGGCAACCTTCGAGGCTCCGCGAGGTTGAGGTCCAGGCGCTCGACGCCGCCCGGCTCGAGCCCATCGTCGGCCCGGAGCGGCTGGCGCAGTTCGAGCGCATAGCCGAGGCGACAGAGGCGAGGCTCGCCGGCCGCTCGGTGATCAACGTCAATTCCACCGCTGCCGGAGGCGGCGTCGCGGAGATGCTGCAGACGCTGCTCGCGTACGCGCGTGGCGCCGGCGTCGACGCACGTTGGGTCGTGATCGAAGGCGACCCGGCGTTCTTCGCGATCACGAAGCGGATCCACAACGGCCTCTACGGAAGCCCCGGCGACGGCGGCGGGCTCGGCGAGGAGGAGCGCCGCCACTACGAGACTGTCCAGCGGCGCAACGCGGACGAGCTGCTCGCCATCGTTCAGCCCGGCGACATCGTCCTCATCCACGATCCACAACCTGCGGGCCTGGCCGCGACGGCACGGCGTGCCGGCGCGCGCGCCGTCTGGCGGTGTCACGTCGGACTGGACGAGCCGAACGAGTGGACAGAACGCGCGTGGGAGTTCCTGCGGCCGTACCTCGCGGACGTCGAAGCGATCGTGGTCTCGCGCGCCGCGTTCGCGCCGCCGTGGGCGGACGCGGCGCAGGTGCACGTGATTCCGCCCTCGATCGACCCGTTCTCGGCGAAGAACGAACCGATCTCGCGGCACAACGTCCTGCTGTCCCTGTCGTACGTGGGTCTGCTCGAAGGTGTCGGTTCGCCGCCCGCGGTGCCGTTCAGCCGTCGCGACGGCTCGCGCGGCCGGATCAACCGGCGCGTGGACGTCCTCCAGACCGGTCCGCCGCCGCCTGCCGATGCCCCGCTCGTCGCGCAGGTCTCCCGCTGGGATCGCATGAAGGACATGCCCGGCGTGCTGACGGGGTTCGCCGAGCACGTCGACCCCTCCCTCGGCGCGCACCTGTTGCTCTGCGGGCCGGCGGTGAGGGGCGTCGCCGACGACCCCGAGGCAGCCGAGGTGCTCGACGAGTGCATCTCGATCTGGCGGGCGCTCCCCCACGCCATCCGAAGCCGCGCCCATCTCGCGTGCACGCCGATGGCTGATCCCGACGAGGCGGCGGCCATTGTCAACGCGATCCAGCGGCACGCCTCCGTCGTCGTGCAGAAGAGCCTCGCCGAAGGATTCGGGCTGACGGTCGCCGAGGCGATGTGGAAGGAGCGGCCGATCGTCGCGAGTGCCGTCGGAGGCATCGCCGATCAACTCGAACACGGTACGGATGGGCTGCTGATCGACGATTCGAAGGACCTGCGCGCGTTCGGCGAAGCAGTCGAAACGGTCCTTCGCGACCGCGACGAGGCAGCGCGCCTCGCACACAACGCCCGCGCACGGGCGGTCCGGGAGTTCCTCGGCGACCGCCACCTCGAGCAGTACGGCCGCCTGGTCGAGCGGCTCGACTTCGACGCACGCTGACCCTCGACGTCTGAGGCGGAGACGCCGTCGAAGCTGGACTAGCGCTTCACGTAGTCCCGCAGAGAAGACGGGACTACGTGCCGAGAGTCATCGGCCTCACCAGCCGACGTCGGGCCGCCGCACCGAGACGAGCGTCGCCTCGTCGAGCGTTTCGGAGCGCGCGCGCGAGCCGCGCGCCTCCTGGGCCGCGTGGCGGAGGTTCCCCAGCACCTCGCGCAGGTTCCGCTGCAGCGCACGGCGCTCGGCTTCGACCCGTTCGACCTCGTGGAGCAGCACCTCGTTGCGCTGCTGCTCCTGCTCGAGCTGCGTGCGCAGCTCGCGCTCGGTCGTCTCGGCACGATGCTCGGTGGCGCCGACCCCCGCAGACAGCTTTGCGAGCTCGCGCTCGGCCGCCTTCGCGCGGCGGCGCGCGTGGCGTACCTCCTGCCGGAGCTTCTCGGCCTGCACGTCAGCTCGCTTCCTGCGCTCGGACTCGTGCGCGTGCTCGGTCTTCGCCTGCACGAGCGCCTTCTCGAGCGAGTCGACCTCCGTCGCCAAAAGCGTGAGGTCGCGGGCGATGGTCTGTTCGGACATACGTCGCGTCTTCGACCTTCGGGGCGATCCCCCTCCCAGGCTAGCGAGGCTGCTCGAGCTCTGCTTCGGCCTGCGAAACGCGCTCGCCCGCTTCCTTCGCCGCTCCCTGTGCTTCGTCCGCCTTCTGCCGGAGCTTCGCGGCCTCGGCCTCGGCCCGATCGGCCTCGCGGGCCGCGGCACGGGCAGCGGAGGCGAGCTCCCGCTCCTCGGCCTTGAGCCGGCGCAGCGTCTCGCGTGCCTCTGTCAGCGCGCGCCGCCGGTCCGCCTTTTCATCCGTCTTCATCGTCGGCTTCGCCCGCTTTGCCGGACGGCGCGGTGCGGCCGGCGCGACGCCGGTCAGTGCCTCGAAGCCCGGCGGCTGCAGCTCCTCGGTCAGGCGGCCTTGCTTCAACAGGCCCCGCCCTTCGTCGGTCAGCGAGGCGGCTCGCATCGTCTGCGTGGCGCGCTCGACCGCCGAGCCGCCGAAGCCCTCGCGCTCGGCGATGTCCCTCGCCGCCTGTGATAGGCGCTCGAGCGCCCGTTGCTCCTCGCTTCGGGCCTTCTCGAACGCTTCCGCGTCGCCCTTGCCCTGGCTCTTCGTCAGCGCCTCTCCGGCCTTCGCGAGGCGCTGCACGTCGAGCTCCCGCTCACGCGCCACGCGGTTCACGAGCGAGACGGCGACCGGCGGCTTCCGCAGCTTCTTGACCTCCTCCGCCTGCTCGCGCTCCCCGTCGTCGCGCAGGTGCTTGGCCAGCTCGTCGCGCGCCGCCGTGAACTCGCCCGGAGGCAGCTGGTAGAGACGGTCGAGCTCCCGCTCCAGGTCCACCGGAGCGGAGGATACGAGGCCTAGGCGGCGGCGCGGAGAGCCTCGATCAGCTCCTCCTTGCTCATCTTCGAGCGCCCCTCGATGTCGGCGTCGCGGGCGCGCTTCTCGAGCTCGCTCTTCGGCAACTCCTCCAGCTCGTCCGCGCTCGCGCCGTTGGAGCTGCCGCGGGCCGGTCGCCGCTCGCCGCGCTTCGACGCCTCGACGCTCGCACGCAGCGCTTCGAGCAGGTCGGTCGGCCGCTCTTCCTCCGGCTCGGCCGCGACGTGGACCTCCTTGCCCTTGCGCTTGGCCTCGATGACGGCGCGCAGGGCGTCGCGGTAGGTGTCGCGGTACTTCTCCGGCTCCCAGTCGCCCGCGAAGGCGTCGATCAGCCGCTGCGCCATCTCGAGCTCGGCCTTCGCGACCCGCTGGCGCTTCCGCCGGACCTCCTCGACGGGCCGGATCTCGTCCGCGAAGTAGAGCTGCTCGAGGGTGATGGTTCCCTCGCGCACCCGCAACGCGCCAAGGTACTGGCGGTCGCGCATCACGAACTTCGCAATCGCCGCCAGTTCCGAACGCTCCATCGCCTGGACGAGCAGCGCGTAGACCTTCTCCGACCCGTCCTGAGGCCCGAGGTAGTACGTGTGGGCGAAGTAGATCGGGTCGATCTGCTCGTAGGGGACGAAGTCGGTGATGTCGATCGTCTTGTAGCCCTCGACCCGCGCCGCCTGGAAGTCCTCGTCGGTCATGTAGACGTACTCGTCCTTGCGGTACTCGAACGCCTTGACGATCTCTTTGTCGGGGACCGGCTTCTCCTCGAGCTTGCAGATCTTCTGGTAGCCGATCGGGCTGTCGTCCTTGCGGTGGACGAAGTGGAACTGGAGCTTGTGCTCGGAGATCGCGCTGTAGAGGCGCACCGGCACGTTGACGAGGCCGAAGGTGATCGAGCCGGTCCAGAGGGCGCGCGGCATGGTCGGCTTGTTGCCGCGCGGGGCCGTAGGAAAACCCCGATCCACCGCTAGTGGTAGGCGTGGACGGCTGCGTGGCCCTGCCCGCGGGCAATCAGCGCTCGGTTGAGATCGACACGGTGTCGGCGGCGACCGCGACCCGCGCCGCCCTGCGGAACGGCACCCCACCGGTCACGAGCGGCCGCAAGGTGAGCAGGTAGCCGAAGAAGAACGCGAGGACGACTGCGAGGGCGATCGAGGCGACGTTGCCCCAGTCGAGCGCTGTGGCGATGGCGAGGCCGAGGACCTCGCCGATCGCGCAGCCCGTCAGGCAGTGCCAGGGTTGCGGCGAGCGCGGTACGGTTCAGCGAGGATTGGCGACTGTGGTCGTGCTCCATCCGGTGCGCCTCAGCATGGCGGTTTGGCCAGCGGAAGCGCGGGAAGCCGTAACACGATGACCAACGACGTCGAGGTCGCCGTCATCGGAGCCGGCCAGGCCGGGCTGGCAATGGGCTACTTCCTCGAGCGGCAGGGCCGCCGCTTCGTGATCCTGGAGCGAGCCGGGGAGATCGCCCCCGCCTGGCGCGAGCGGTGGGATTCGCTGACCCTGTTCACCCCGCGCCGTTACAGCGCGCTTCCAGGGTTGCCGTTTCCGGGTGATCCCGACGGCTACCCGGCCCGGGACGAGGTGATCGCGTACCTCGAGGGCTACGCGAAGACCTTCGAGCTGCCGGTCGAGCCGAACAGCGAGGTGAAGAAGCTCGACCGGGGCGACGACGGGCGTTTCCGCCTCGAGCTCGACGGTCGCACGATCAACGCCGACAAGGTCGTCGTCGCGACCGGCCCGTTCCAGACGCCGTACGAGCCGAAGCTCGCCGAGCGCCTGGAGCGGGACGTCTTCCAGACGCACGCCGTCGGCTACCGCAGGCCGCAAGACGTGCCGCCGGGGACAGTCCTGGTCGTCGGCGGCGGGAACACGGGCTTCCAGATCGCGAAGGAGCTCTCGGCGACCCACTGCGTCGTGCTCTCGATCGGCTCACGCCAGAAGCCGCTTCCGCAGCGCCTGCTCGGCAAAGACGTGTTCTGGTGGCTGACCAAGTCGCGCCTGCTCGCGACGACTGTCGAATCGCGGCTCGGCAGCCGGCTGCGGGATCGCGACACGCTGATCGGCTCGAGCCCGCGCGAGCTCGAGCGGCGCTACGGGGTCGAGCTCAAGCCGCGTGCCGTCGACACGGAGGGCCGTACGGTGCGCTTCGAGGACGGAAGCGAGCTCGAGCTGGACGCAGTCGTCTGGGCCACGGGGTACCGCCCCGACTACTCCTGGATCGACCTTCCCGTGTTCGACGACGGCGGCCGACTGCGCCACCGGCGCGGCGTCACCGACGTCCCGGGCCTCTACTTCCTCGGCCTCACCTGGCAGCACACGCGCGGCTCGGCGCTGATCGGGTGGGTCAAGGACGACGCCGAGTTCATCGCCGAGTACCATCAGTCGAGGGAGCGCGCCGCCGCGCGCGAGCGCGCCGAGGTCGCCTAGCAATGGTCGAGGTCGAGGGACTCCCGGAGGCACGCGAGACCGAGCTGGTCGAGCTCGCCGACGGCGACGAGTTCCGGCTCGAGATCGTCCCTGTCAAGAAGGAGATCGGCGACGCCACCGTGCGGATGCTCGCCTACAACGGTTCCGTTCCCGGCCCGACGCTGAAGATCCCGCAGGGCGCAACCGTCACCGTCCACGTCGCCAACCACGGCGGCATCGACACAACCGTCCACTGGCACGGCCTGCGGCTCGAGAACCGCTACGACGGCACGCACGACACGCAGGCGCCGATCCCCGTCGGCGAGACCTTCACGTACCAGGTGCACGTGCCCGACCCGGGGGCCTACTGGTACCACCCGCACATCCGCGAGGACTACGGCCAGGAGCTCGGGCTCTACGGGAACATCCTGGTCGCGCCGAGCGACCGCGACTACTGGCCGCCGGCGAACCGCGAGCTGCTGCTCACGCTCGACGACATCCTGATCGAGGACGGCCGCATCGCCGCGTTCGGCGACGAGACGACGCACGTCGCGATGGGCCGCTTCGGCAACGTGATGCTCGTCTCGGGCGAGCAGGACCTCAGACTCGGCGCCACGTGCGGCGAGGTCGTGCGCCTCTACCTCACCAACACCGCCAATACGCGCGTCTTCAACGTCGCCCTGCCGGGCGCGCAGCTGAAGCTGGTCGGCGCCGACGCCGGCCACTACGAGCACGAGGAGCTCGTTGACGAGGTGCTGCTGGCGCCCTCGGAGCGCGTGGTCGTCGACGTGGTGTTCCCAGAGGCCGGGGAACTGCAGCTCGAGCACCGGACGCCCGAGCGGGCTTACCGGCTTGCCTCGATCTCAGTGAGCGATGAGCCGTCGGAGCCGTACTACGCCGACGACTTCGCGCGCCTGCGCACCAACCGCGACACGGCCGAGCTACGCGAGCGGATCGAGCCGTTCCTGGAGGCCGCGCCCGACAAGACGCTTGCATTCGTGGCGGAGATGAGCCTCGGCGGCGCGGAGGACACGACCTACGTCTGCCCCATGCACCCCGAGGTGACGAGCGAACGGCCCGACCGCTGCCCGAAGTGCGGCATGCGGCTGGTCCCGGCGAGCATGGTTCCGGCCGATGGTGGCCACGGCCACCACGGCCACGGTCATCATGGCCACGGCCACCACGGCGGCCACCACCAGCACCACGGCGAGCTGGAGCAGCCGCACGACACCGCTCAGGGAATCGAGTGGGAAGACGACATGGTCGAGGTCAACCGGATGACGACGCCCTCGAACATGCGCTGGAAGCTCGTCGACCGCGAGACCGGAGCGGAGAACGCGCAGATCGACTGGACGTTCCGCGTCGGCGACCAGGTCAAGCTGCGCCTGGTCAACGAGATGGACTCCGACCACCCGATGCCGCACCCGTTCCACGTCCACGGCGCGGGCCGCTTCCTGATCCTCTCGCGCGACGACGTCGTCGAGCCGAACCTCGTCTGGAAGGACACCGTGCTCGTCCGCACCGGCGAGACCGTCGACATCCTGCTCGACGTCACGAACCCGGGCCGCTGGATGGCGCATTGCCACATCGCGGAGCACCACGAGAGCGGGATGATGTTCGGCTTCGAGGTCGAGGCGTGATCGAGCCCGCGAAGCAGGTCAGCTCAAGCCGCTAGCTGCGAGCAGAGATCGACCAGCTTGCCTGTGTTGCTGACCGACATCGTGTTGCCGTCTGCGTCGAGGGTGGCACTCACCCGGCCGCTCTGATGCCAGATGCCCGGCTCTCCGGTCACGGGGTTCGAAAGCCACGCTCCCTGGCCGGTCACCATGGCGGCTCCCGAGCCGTCGGGCTTGAGCCGGAGCTGGAAGGACCCGGTCGCGCCGACGGTGATCGACCTTCTCGTGTCGTCGAGATTGGTCAAGGTCAGGGTGTTGCCGGGGAAGACCCCGATCAGCTTGACGGGGTTGCCGTCCTTGTCGGTGAAGGTCGTATCGATCTCGTCCCCTCGATGTGGCCGAGGACCGGGAAGGCGCATTGGTCGGCGATGACCATGTCGTCCGGGGCCGGGATGACCTCGCGGATCGGTTTGTTCGCAGTTGCTGCAGGCACAACCGCGAGCGCCAAGACGAGGGTCGACAGAAGTAGAAGTCCGCGCCGCATGAGCACTCCTTTTCCGAAGGGACGCGGGCGCACCGAGCGCCTTGCAAGCGCGAGTCGTTGCCGCAGTCGGGTGAGTGTCCCCTGACGCCGGAACAGGTGTCAAGGGTTACGGCGCTAGGCCGGCCCGGCTGCACTCGCGCTCGGCTACGACGTCGAGTCCGAGCTCGAACGGCCCGACGAGTGACGAGACTCGTGCTCGCGCCGTGACGGGCGAACGGCCGCCCGGAGGCGGCCGTCCTGTGTCGAGAATGCCCGCGAAAGCCGACCAGGGTGACTAGTCCTGGGTCGCCGCGGCCTTGACCTGGTCTGCGCTCTCCGGGTCGACCTTCTCCTTCGTGACGTTGCTGGCGTTCGAGAGAGCCTTGTCGATGTCGTCCTCCCACCGCTCCTCGAAGATCGCCACGATGCCGGAGCTGTTGAGCGGCAGCGCGTCGTCCACGTCGGCCTTGATCTCTTCCTTCCGACCGTGCGACACCAGCGCGCCGGCGCCCGCGCCGATTCCCGCGCCCACTGCAGCGCTGGCAAGAAGCGCGGGCGGGAAGATCAGTCCGATGACCGCGCCTCCGACTGCGCCCCAGGCGGCGCCCTTACGGGTCTCGTGGAAGTCGTCGTCGACCTGGATCTTCCCGTCGGCGCCGCGGCTGACGAGGATGAGCCCGTCGACCTTGATCATGTCCTCCTTGGCGAGGTCTTTGATGGTGTCCCAATCGCCTCGGGCGGCGTTCGGGTCGTCGTACGCCGCGATGTAGAGATCGACCGGCGTGTCGGTAGCAGATGCCATCTGTCCTCTCCTTCCCTGAGGCGGCCGGCCCACGACCGGTCGCACGTTCCACGGACCCGCGAAGCTACGCCGCTCTTGTCGCCGGCACCTCACCCGATCTGGGTGAGCATCGGGCCGTCGCGGTGCCTGTGGGCCCTGCGGCTACTCGTCGAGAAGCTCGTCGATCGCCGCATCCACGACCTCGCTGAGCGGCTGAGCCGTGTAGCCGACGAGCTTGACGTTCGACTGCGCCTGGAGCAGCTCGACGAGATCGTCGAGGCCGTCCTCGTCAGCGAGCTCGACGAGGTGCTCGGACTGCCAGGTCGCTACGACGCGCACATGTCTCGTCTCCACGAGATCCCTATCGGCATCTGTGGCCCCCCGGTACAGGAGCAGATCGCGCGGAGGTCGTCCTCGCGCCAGCCAGAGCGGACGACGGGGATCGAACCCGCGACCCTCAGCTTGGGAAGCGGAAGAGGAGAGAAAGTTGAGAAAGTGATAGAGATAGAGGAAGGAGAAAAAGAGAGGAGGTCGGCTAGTGGCGTGGAGCAGGTGAGGTAGAGGTAGATATGTACGAGATAGAGTGGCGACGTAGTGCGATGCTAGAGCGAGAAGGGCATAGAAGAAGAGAGAGAGTAAGTGTGGGCAGCTAGTGCAGGCAGATAGGTAGAGATAAAGGTAAATGGAAAAGAAGGAAAGGAGATAAGACGGAAGAAAAGGAGAGGAGAGAAGATAGAGAAAGAGAGTAGGGGTGAACGGAAAGAGAAAGAGAGAAAAAAGAAAGAGATAGGAAAAAGAGAAGAAAGGTGAGAGAGAGAGAGATAGAGAAAGAAGAAAAGAAGAGAGAGAAGAGATAGGAAAGAGAGAGAGTGAAATAATAAGACAAGAAGAGATATAGATATAGAGATAGAAAAAGAAGAGATAGAAGAGGAAAGAGTTGAAGATAGAGGTAGAAGAAAGAAAAGAGAAGAGAGAGAAGATAGAGAGAAGAAAGAAGGAGTAGAAGGAGTGCCAGAGAGAGATAAAAAAAGAGAAGAGAAGAGAGAAGATAAAAAGATAGGAGAAAGAGGAAGAGAGATAGAGGAAGATGGAGATATAAGGCAGATAGAGGAAGAGAGTAGAGTAGATAGAGAGATAGAAGAAGAGAGAGAGAAGGAAGAAAGAAAAAAAGAAGAGAGTAGAGAAAGATAAGAAATAAGAGAAGGAGAGATAAAAGAAAGATAGAGAAAGATAGAAGAAGAGGAAATATAGAAAGAAAAGAAGAAGAAGATGAGAGAAGAGATGGAAGAAAAGAGAGAGAAAGAAGAAGAGAAGAAAGTAAGAAAGATAGAAGAGAAAAAAAGATGAATAGTAGAAAAGAAAGAAGAGATAATAGATATAGAAGAAAAAGAAATAAAAGAAAAAAGAATAGAAGAAAAAGAAGAAAGAATGAGAAGAAGAAGATAGAAAAAAGAAGAGAAGAAAGAAGATGATAGAAAAAGAGAGATAGATATAAGATGAGCTATAGATAGAGAAGCAGAGATAGATATAGAGATAGAAGAGAGAGCTACACGCTAACGCCTCCCAAACCGGAAAAAAAAGAAATAAGAGATATAGAGAGAGAGAAAATAGAGATAGAGAAGATAAAAGAAAAAGATAGAATAAGAAAAGACGATCTACAACATACTAAGCAGCGCGCAAGATCTGATGCACGCGCTGCACGATGTAACCGGCACGTGGGAGATCAGGGTAGGGCTCTACACCGCCCCGTGCGCCTCAAAAATCGCCTCGGAGAGCTAGACACGGGCCTGCTTCGCGCTCCTCGGAGCGCTCAAGATAGCGCCGAAGACGCCCGATACGACTCAAGGCCTTTCCTTACTGCCACTAGCACAGATTCTCGCCCATCGCTCGATCGATCTGAAACACATTTCACTAGTATCGTCACTGTTGAACTATAACAAGTTAA
Source organism: uncultured Actinomycetes bacterium (assembly GCA_963719275.1). Taxonomy (GTDB): domain Bacteria; phylum Actinomycetota; class Thermoleophilia; order Gaiellales; family Gaiellaceae; genus AC-32. The sequence continues at coordinate 462,478 of CAVRBT010000004.1, forward strand.
AGTCACTAGTAGGCAACGAGTACACGCTCTGGCTAACACGCACGCCTCCGATTAGCCTACCGCCACGACACAGATAAGAGAGGAGCGACAAGATACCTAACCTAGACCTGTTCATCTACCGCGACTTCGACAGCGTAGACGTAGATATAGAAGTCAGAGAAGATGCTGAGCAAAAACTAGGAAGCGACTTCAATGATCTACCATAGCAGCAATCGGGACACCAATACAAGAAGGAAAGAACTAAGAGATAAAGCTGGAAGCAGAGACGAGGCAGACGATGAAGCAACGGCTAAAGGGCTTCTACGGACAGAAGCAGAAACAAGAGAAAGAGACAAGATAGAGGTAGAAAAGATATATAGAGAAATCGAAACGAAACGAGATGAGGCTAGTAGCGACCGAAAACGACGTCTCGGAGCAGATAAAACGCAAAAGGACCTACGTGATTAACACGAACGAGGCAAACGAACTCGAGAGAAAGCTCGGCGCAATCCACAGCATGTACAAAAACACGCTAAGCCGAAGGGAGAGAACGGCAGATAGGGAAGCTACACAAGGTCTGAGCCGCGAAGTCTAAGAGCTACACAGAGACAGACGATGACAAGCAGTCTGCCGCACTTCCGCAACCGCGCCGCGGCTGTCACGATAGACCCATGACCGACGAAGACTGCTCGCCTCTCGAAGACGAGATAGTGCAAGAGAACTACGAGGCAGCGATAGACGTCCAAGAACGTGAAGACGCGCTAGGAGAGAAGATGCTAGATTTGGTAGGAGAGCTAGCGAAGAGCTAAGAGAAAGAAGAATAGCTACTGGCTAGCGCAGCTCTACGCCGAAGACACGCTAGACGAGCTGCTCGCGCGCTAGAGAGCCTAAGGCGCCGGCAAGAGAAGAGACTGCTGCGCGACGCGCTTAGCGAATAGAGCTAAGAAAGCTGAGAAGATAAAAGAGAGAGAAGAGAGCTACTGCTTCAAATAGGACATCTACGCCTAGAGAATAGACAGTGCTGAGAAGACATCATAAGTATAATAAAAGAGATAGATATAGAAGAAGAGAGAAGCAATCGCAGCAGTGAGCACAGAGAGGAAGCCGATACCGAAGAGCAACACAAACAACCAGATGATATGCCCCTAGAAGGAAGTAGGGTAGAGGTAGCCGTAACCGACGTAGTCACGATCAACACCGCCCACCACATGCCGTCCCAGGTCGAATGAAAATAGCGGCTATAAATGAGCGACACCGCCGCTCGCTAAAAAGAAGAAGAGCACGGTGAGAAGTGCGGCGAAACGAAACGCATCACCACTCATCAACGCTCGCTAGCGCTAGAATAGCCGAGAGAGGAAAGAGAAGAGAAGCAGCAGCCGGAGCAGCAGGGAAAGTAGCAACAGACGCAGCGAGGAGAGGAATGCGACGAACAGCGGCGCAGTCACGAGCACGATCACGGCATCGAGCCAGTGCGCGCGGAGCGCTGCCGCTTTCCTCGGTGCGACCAAGGAAAAGGCGAACTCGAAGAGAAGAAGGCTAAAATCAGCTAGATAGCGGCAAACGAGACGTACTACCAGAAGCTCGACTTCGCTATGCCTAGATCAAGAAGAAAGGGATAAGGGATAGGGTAGAAGAGAGTAAGAAAGGCTAGAAAAGATGAGTTAAGAGATAGGAGTAAAGCTGACTACACAATTTGGTATGTAAGATAAGGAGGGGCTGACACTTAACTAAGAGGCACTAAACAGGAGGAGAGAGGCTACTAGAAGAGAGACTAGAGCAAGAAAGAGATTTAGATAAAATAGAAAAGAGATGTATAGAAGGAGAGAAAGATGAAAAAAGAAGATGTAAGAGAGAAAAGGAGATAGAGAGAGAGAGAAGGGAGAGATAGAAATAGAAGGAAAGATAAGAAGTGAAGCTGAGAGAAGAATGTAGAGAAAAGGAGAAGAGAAGAAAGAGAAGGAGAAAAGAATAAGAAAAGGAGAAGGGAAAAGAGATAGAGAAGAAGAAGGAAAAGAGATAGATGAGAGAGATAAAAGAGAAGAAGAGAGAAAGAGAAGGATGAAAATAAAAGAAAGAAAGAGATAGAAGAAAAAAAAAGAAGAGAGGAAAGAAGAGAGGAGAGTAGATAAGAATAAAAGAGAAGGTAGTAGAAGAGAGAAAAAGGAAAAGAAAGGAGAAGAGAGATATAATAAAAGGAAAGGATAGAGGAAGAAGAGAAAGATGAAGTAGAAAGAAAAGATGGTGAAGAAGAAGGAGAGATAATAGAAGGAGATAGAAGAGAGAGAGAAATAAAAGAATAAATAGAAGAAAAAGAGAAAGAAGAGAGAAGAGTAAAAATAAGAGAAGATAAGGTAGATAGGAGAGATGAAGATGGAGAAATAGAGAGATAAAGAAGAGAAGAAGGAGATGAAGATGTAGGAGAAGAAGAGAAAGAGAAAGAAGGGAGAGAAGAAGAAAAGAAGGAAGAGATGAAGATGTTAGAGATAGAGATAAAGATATTAAGAGAGCTAAAGGCGCTATCAGAAAGGAGCGCTAAGAGAAAATATGGAGGAGGCTGCTACAACTAAGAAGAGGAGAGAGAGACAGAGAGCAAGAGCACGAGATAGGCTAGGCGTCAGCGAGAAGCGAGAAAGAAGAGCAGAAGAATAGATTAGATAAGAGATTACAGTAGGACTAAAGATGCAAATAGAGGGAAGATGTAAAGGCTAAAGGTGTAAAGGCTAAAGAGACTGGAAGAAGGAGTTAGAAGAGGACTAGGAGTAGAGCAACTACTGAGATAGATTGTAGAGCTAGTAGAGGCAGAGCTGGGACTGACGGACATAGAAGCTAGCTTAGCGGTAGAAGCGCTACGGATGCGCGTAGACCACGCAGAGCACGAGCTGCTCGAGCACCCGCCGCGCGAGCTCGTCGCTCGACGCGGAAGCGGAAGGACATAGAGAGCTAGGCTGCGGAGACGATCTGAGATTAGAAGTCGGAAACTACTAACACTACTAGCGCTGGCAGATCTACCTAGAGGCTAGCAGCTAGTAGAGGACGGAGTAGGTAGAACTGCTAGAACGCTAACCGGCCGGCCTACAGGGTAGTAGAAGATAGACTGCAAAGAAGGAGACAGCAGCCTAGAACAGAAGGTAAGAGATAGATGAAGAGTTAGATGGAGAGCTGATAGAGAGAGAAGAGCAAAGAGGTAGAGTAGAACTACTGGTAGTAGTATGACTAGAGAGAAAGAAGTACTAGTACTAGTTCAAAGTAAACAGACTACTAGATAGAGCAAAAACTACTAGAGAGCTACAAGATAGTACTGAGAAGAAAAGAGAGAAAGGAAAGCATAGAAGAAAGAGGAGTTGAAGAGAGGCTAAAAGATGTAGATAGAGTAGAGCTAGAGCAAAGATAGATAGTAGTAGAGCAGCTAGAAGGAGAGGTAGTGAGAGAAAGGAGAGTAGACCTAGACAAAGGAAGGGAAGTAGCTAGATCTAAGATTAGAGAAAGAAGGCAAAGAGCTGCTGAGAGTAGGAGTAGAGGCTCTAGATGAAGGACTGCTGCTAGGAAGAGGCCTGCTGCTCGGCGCCTCTCGCACACAGCGCGCTACATCGCCTCGAACGAGTCATAGCCACACCTCTGCGCGATCTCGTCGCGCTCGGCGTCGCTCAGCTCGTCGAGCGTCTCGTCGTCGTAGAGCTCGTAGGCGAACTCGCTCATCATCGTACCGCCAAAACCGGCGCAAGTTTTTCGGCTAGGGTTCCGCCGGCGAAGGCAAGCTCGCCTCGACCGCACGCAAGGCTATCCGAATCTGGGCGACCACCGGCTCCATCGGCTCGATCGCGTCGCGAACTCGGCGAGAAGCCACGTGTCGGCGAGTGCTCGCGCGGCTCGCCGAGCGCGACTCGGATACGCACTAGTTCCGGCTACAGACTGCTCGACGGCATAGGCGAGCTAGCTGAAGGCGGCATGGGACTGAGACTAGAGACGCTGCGCGTCTTGAAGCTGCTGCTCGAGGCGCTGAAAGAGCGCGATAAGCGGCTACGGGGCGGCGGCGAGCTCGGGGATGGACTGCGCTGACTGACGACGGCGCAGACTGGGCAACGAGACGTTCACTTCGCCGACTGCCAGCCGCCGCGAAGATTGCGATTAGACAGAAGAGCGCCGGGCTAGCGTTGAAGGGGTAGCCCCGCAGACGCTCGGCGTAGCTCTAGACGAGAGAGAAGAATGCCGGATAGGCCTCGGAATAGGCCTGAAGCTGTTGCAGCGCGGCGTCGACGGCTGCCAACGCTTCGCTCAGGTCTATAGGGTCAATGAGCGAGATCTCAGATCGTGAGAGATGCTGCCGCTCGTGCGACTCGAGCAGCTCGACCTCGCGCCTTACCGTTGCGGTCGCTCCGCGGCCGCTCACCCTCCCCTCGATGTAGTCGTCGACCTCCTCGACCGGCATGACCGGCAGAGAGGCGTTGAGGCAGAGGCTGCCAGATGTTTTTGAACTCTCGGAGATGGCGGAACTCTGAGCCTAGTCTGGGTCATAGTGAATGAGGCAGAGCGCTTACTGTTCTTCGATAGGCTTGTACGTCATGGCGCGCCCTTGTCGAACTCGCGTTTGACTGCTCGGCCTCGGTCTGAGAGCGCTCGAGGTCGTACCCCGGTGCTCGGCGGTCGGGCTCTCGTCGAAGTAGATGTGGTAGAGCGGGAAGCTGCAACCGTGGCCGCCGTCGTAGTTGCCGAACTTTGCTGTCGCTCATCGTGAGCTCCTCGTATGAGATAGAGGTTGAGGTTCCGTTCTCAGAAGCAGCGAGAGCGAGGATGACGCCGGGCGATCTGCCTGCCAGCGCGGCGTCAGGTCGAGCATCGAGGGCGTCGCGCTCAACCGCGAGCTCGACCACGTAGAGCGAGGCTGTGACCGAGCGGCCGCCGAGAGTCGTCACGCTAGTATCTGTCGACGACGCGCGGCTCGTCGGGCGGAGACGTTGCTCGATACGCGAACAAGCTAGCTCGCAGCGTCGAGCGCGCTCTTGCTGACGTTCTTCTTCTCGCTCAGAGAGTCGGCGAGCACCTGGCGCGACGCTCTCGCGCAGCTCGTCGTCGGCGCGTACTTCCTTGCGGAGCGTGGTCTCGCGTGCCTGACCGCCTCGCCTACCGATCTCGGCCATGTCGAGCTGGCCGGAGTGGGCGACGCAGTAGCCGCTGTCGCTGGTGGCGAAGCTGCCACACGGGCTGCCGTCCTTGCGCGTGCCGCGGCAGGTGGGGCGCTGAGAACTCATGGATTTTTCAGATCCAGCGCGTGAGGGAGAGTCACTGTGACACTGGACGCCACCGCTCCATTGAACGCCGCACCGGCGACATAAAGCGCGCCGGCGGCAACGAGCTCGTGTGCCACATCCCCCGTGCTCGTCGGCTCGCGCGCGCGAGCTTCGGTCTCGTGGTTGGTAGTGCTTTCCTCCATCACCGGGAGGATAGAGACGCCCGAGGACGTGGACTTGCCCGGCTAGCTCGGCCACAGGTTAGAGCAGACGAGGCTCGGGCCTGCGAGCGGCTCAACTATGCGACCGCGACGCAGCCGCGCCCCAGTCACAGCCGCTCCTCGAGCACTCGCTCCGCGTTGGCGATCGAAGCCAGCGCTCGAGCTCGGCGACGGGGATCAAGCGCAAGCGACCGCGTCTGATATGCCGCACTTCGTCCTGCACGAAGCGCTCGAAGGAGTCGACGCTGATCCCCAGCGCGGCGGCCGCTTCGGAGCGCGTGAGCGCCAGCCGCGGAGGTCCGCCTCGGCCCTGACGAGAGCGACGCGAACGAGGAATCGGCTGCTCGCTCATCAGAAGGGGATGTCGTCTCTGCGAGCCGGCAGCAGCTCGTCGAGGCTCGCGCGTGGGGCCTCTACGATGGTCCACTTCGTAGAGAACAAGCCAAGTCCCGTGGCCCCTTCGGTAACCATCGAAGGGGCACGACCAGACTGTATGGCCGCTTCTGGCCCGTTCGTGGAGGAATGCGGGTTGCGAGATTCGCCGGTCTCGGCCTGGCCCCTTCGAGGAAGCCACCACTCCCAACGGCGGGTGAATCCGGCCTTCTCGCGCTGGACGCCGAGCCGGTGAGACGCCTTCCGCAGCGTGCGGTCGGCGATACCGCAGCTGCTTCGCTGCCTTGTAGAGCGTCGGCGGCGCGGCTGCCGCGTCCCGTCCGCCAGGAAGATCGACGCGAAGGAACTCGATACGCCTCCTAGACGTCTCGGAGCGATCGTCCTCGTCGCCGGCGTTCAGCAGAGCGCGCCCATCGTGGGCCGACTCGCCCAGCAGCTCGAGCCGCGACGTCTCGACCATCGGCGCGCTGCCCTCGGCCTCGATCACGATCGGCGCCACCGGGTAGAGCAGGCTCGGCGCCAGCGGCGCCACGTTGCACTTGATGTGCGCGAGCACGCGCCGATGGCCGCGCTCGCCGTCCTCGTCGTCGGGGTCGCGGTCGAGCAGCAGCACGAGAGCGGGCCGCGTTGCCGAACGCCACCGAGGCGCCCAGGCGCATCAGCGGCGCGAGGCCGGTCGACTTGTTCAAGTGCAGCACCACCACGACGGCGCACCCGGTCGTCGTCGCCAGCCGGTAGAGCGGCGCCAGCGCGCGCCGAACCGACTGGTCGCGGTGCGAGTCGATCTCGCCCGGCAGGTGCGCCACCAGCGGGTCGATCACCAGCAGGCGGGCGCCGTGGAACGCGACCGTCTCCTCGAGCTGCGCGACGTCGTCGGGGATCGTGATCCCGCGTCTCGCCCTCGGCGGTCGCGATCGTCAGGAAGTGGACGCGGTCGAGCTCCGCCTGCACGGCCTCGAGACGCGGCCGCACGGTTGTCGAGGGATCGTCCTCAGCGGTCGCGATCAGCACGTCGCCGGCGGCGCCGAGTTCGCCTCGCGAGACGCGTGCCGCGAGCAGGCAGGTGAACTGCGACTTCCCCATACCACCGACGCCGGCGACGACGGTCACCTGCCCGAGCGGAATGCGCCCCGGCTCGAGCCAGTCGACCTGCGAGCGCTCGACCTGCCGCGCGCTGGTCGTCAGCACGCGCCGGGCAGGTGGCGGGGGGACGGCCGCCAGCGGCCGGGAGCGCTTCGCCTCGTCGTGGCGCCGGCGCTCGGCGATCTCCTCGTCGATGCCGGTCATGATCGATCTCCACCGGCTCCTCGCCGAAGGGGATCTCCTCGGCTGCGGGGTCGACCCAGACGGGCCTCGGCGGAGTCGAAGTAGGAGACGACCGGGTCGAAGCCGAAGGGGCGGGGCTCGTTGTAGCTCACGCGCTCCCCTCCTGCCGGCGGCGCTCGGCCTCGAGCTCGACGGCACGGGCGAACAGCTCGTGCGATTCCTCGTCCGAGCGAATCCAGTCGCAAAGGCGATCGAACTCCGCCTCGCTCATGACGTCGATCAGCAGCCGCGGCGCGTGCTCGAGCCGGAGCTGAATCCAGACGCTCGGCGGGTGCGCGAGGCGCCTCATCGCCCGGTCCTTCGCGAAGCCGAGCGACTCGCGCAGCCCGCGCTCGCGGGCGAGGGTCCGGCGGCGGCCGCGGCTGACGAGCTGCCGCAGGACTTCGCGCTCGGCGGCCGTCAGACGCCGGCGGCGATCAGGCTCCGCTAGAACATCGAGCGGCGCTGAACATCTCGCCGTGACCGATCGCGCGTCTGCGCTACGGGGTCTTCAGGATCGGGCACCCCCGCGGCCGCCCTTCCCGATCCACGCCGGGGTCAGGGCAAGGCGCTCGAGCACGGAGGGATGAGGCCGTGCTCGTGACGGAAGCCGTCGGGCTGGTCAGCGAACGGGGCAAGACTGAGGACGATTCAGTCGCGAGTAACGCATCGGTCGCAAATAGTAGGTGGGGCGGCAGACAACATCGCTCGTGAGAGACGCGAGGAGCGCCCGCGACAGGCGCTCCCCGCTCAAGCGATGCGCTACCTCATCCAGCAGCGAGACGTAATCTAGCCGGTGGGCAAGACGGCGCCCGGTCCGCGGTCAACGGCGGAGGAACGGGTTGCGACCGCCTGAGCAGCGCTCGCGCACGAGTATGAGTCCCGACTCCTCCTCGGAGAGGGGGCAGTCGATCAGGCGCCAGAACTCCGCGAGCTGCAGGCAGAGCTGGTTGGCCATCAACTTGCCAAGGCCGTCGTTGATCTCCCGGGCGCTGTGCGAGATCCGCGTGACGAGCTGCGATGACGCCTTCGAGCGTCTTGCGGTACATGCGGTGGTGAGCGTCGTCGCGACTCCATCCCCTTGTCGAAGCAGCGAACAGACCTCAACTTCGGCGACGAGTGCAGCGTCGCCACCGTGGGCTAGACAGCGGATGCGCTCGAAGCGACAGGTAGTCGAGCTAGCGCGGCGAGCTCGTCCGAGAGTGCCGGTCTGCCGCTCGAGGACGTCCAGGTAGCTCCAACTAAAGCGCGCGATGGAAGATCGGCGACTGCCTCGGACGGCGTGCTCCCCGACCCGAAGATCCCGGTCTCGCGCTCGACCACGGTCCAGGTGGGCTCCGCGTACGCCAACACCGACGTTGAAGCGCGCGACCCGCGCGGATGGTGTAGGACAGAGACGTGCGGCTCCTCGGTTGACTGGTACGCGTAGATCGTCCGGGCTGCCTGTTCACGCAGGTCGCCGATGCTGTACGCTGCGCTCACTTCTCCTCCTGCTGGTGTGGTCTTGGCGGCCGAATCTCCCCGAAGTGCGCCTCGTAGTTGGTCATGTTCTCGTTCAGCGCCCGGAGAACGTCGAAGAGCACCGCCACCTGGTGTTCAATCTCTAACCGGCGTGCTCACCAGCTCTGGCAGGTGCACCACAATGGGGGATTCCGGGTCGTCAGGATCCTTCGGTTGCGCTGGCTGGGTGGCCGCGAGATCGAGCGTAGAACTGCGCAACGGAGGTGTGCCAGACGAGCAAGAAAGTTCGCGTACACACCGCCCTCGAGCGCTGGCGTTATGACCAGCTGCGACTCGGCCTCGCGTGGGCCATCGGCTGAGGCGTGTGCCTCGGTCACGTACCGCCGGAGCCTACTAGCGCGAGCGGCGTCGTGCGCCCCAGTTGTGCCCCAGTGCACCCCAGTCCGGAGCGGTCTTTAGCGGTTCTGAGCGGTAAAGCGTGAAGCGGCGCCAGAAGACGCCGAAACCCGTCTAGTGAAGCGGGTTTCGGCTTGGTTCCTGCCAGAGCGGACGACGGGGATCGAACCCGCGACCCTCAGCTTGGGAAGCTGATGCTCTACCAACTGAGCTACGTCCGCGTGGGTTCGATTCTAGCCCCTGCCTGACGGATTCCCGCGGAAAGCCAAAACTCCACCGCTGACCAGGTGTGTTCTCGGCTCGCGAGGTGCAAGAGTAGATCAGCCGGGCGACTTCCCCCACCTGCTGGGGTCGGACAGCCGCCAGTCCCCGGCGGGGCTCTGGTCGCCCGGCATCTCTATGGATCCCCACTGACTACGTCTCTTGCTCTGCCCCGGATTCGGGTGGACATGGCCGTTAGAGCGACTTTCGCTGCAGCCCGGCGGCAGGCACGCTCGGTGGGTGCGGCGAGCGGCGGTCGTGATCGGGATCTTTCTCCTCTCCTGCACCGCTGCTTGCACGCTCCGCAGACACGCTGAGCCACTCTCGCCGTACTGCCGCGGGGGGCCGCCGCTCGCCGGCGTCTACCACCCGCAGCGCCTCGTGGTGAAGAGCCGCTGCCGTGTCGCCGTCGGCACGGTGCGCGCGGTCAAGTTCGAGGACTACGACGGAGACGTGCACGTCGACCTCCGGCTCGACCCCGCCTACGAAGGCCTGCTCGACGACGGGAACGCGCGGGTCGGGGGGAACCTCGTCGTCGAGCTGATCCCGCAGGACCGCTCGCGGGTGGCCGTGCCCGAGGTCGGTACGCGGATCCAGGTCGTAGGCCCGTGGGTCGAGGACACCGAGCACGGCTGGAACGAGATCCATCCGGCCTGGTGGGTAAGCGCGGGCCGCATCCAGCCGGCGACCGCGGCCGAACTGCGCGCGGTGCAGTCCCTGATCCAGGGCAGCGCGTCGGATTCGCGCTAGCGGAGATAATCCCGGTCAGCGACACGAACGGAGGCGAGAGATGAACTCACTCGAGGAGACTGCTCGAGCGCTTGTTGCCCAGGGCAAGGGGATCCTGGCGGCAGACGAGAGCGACGGCACGATCAAGAAGCGCTTCGACTCGATCGGCGTCGAGTCGACCGAGGAGAACCGGCGCGCCTACCGCGAGCTGCTCTTCGCGACCGAGGGCGCAGAGGAGTACATCAGCGGCGTGATCCTCTTCGACGAGACGATCCGCCAGAGCGCCGAGGACGGGACACCGTTCCCGAAGCTGCTCGAGAACAAGGGGATCATCCCGGGGATCAAGGTCGACAAGGGCGCCAAACCGCTCGCGCTCTCGGACGGCGAGACGATCACCGAGGGCCTCGACGGGCTGCGCGACCGGCTGAACGAGTACCGCGAGCTCGGCGCGCGCTTCGCGAAGTGGCGCGCCACCTACTCGATCGCGCCCGACAAGCCGAGCGAGTACTGCGTCTGGACCAACGCGCACGCGCTCGCGCGCTACGCGGCGCTGTGCCAGGAGGCCGGCCTCGTTCCGATCGTGGAGCCGGAGGTGCTCCAGGACGGCACGCACACGATCGAGGAGAGCAGCAAGGCGACCGGCCGGGTACTGCAGGCGGTCTACACCGAGCTGCATGACCAGCGCGTCGATTACCGCGGCACGCTCCTGAAGCCGAACATGGTGCTCTCGGGCTACGACGCGGCGGACCGCGCAGGCGCCGAGGAGGTCGCGAAGGCGACGCTGGAGTGCTTCGACAAGCACGTGCCGGCTGCGGTGCCGGGGATCGTCTTCCTCTCCGGCGGCCAGTCCGACGAGGACGCGACCGCGCACCTGAACGCGATGAACGCGCTGGGGCCGCATCCGTGGGAGCTGTCGTTCTCGTACGGCCGCGCGCTGCAGGCACCCGCGCTCAAGGCCTGGGAAGGGAAGCCGGAGAACGTCGAGGCAGCGCAGCGCGCGTACTACCACCGCGCGAAGATGAACGGCGCCGCGCGCACGGGCATGTACGCGCCCGAGATGGAGGCGGCCGGCGTCGCGTAGACGCTCGAGTAAGTAACAGGCTGTTACTTGGGACCGGAGGGCCTAGCGGACGAGTTTGCCGCTCGGGCGGACGATCAGCCAGCGTCCGCCGTACTCGACCACGTCCTGGCAGAGGATCTGCCCGCGCCGCGTGTCGCCGAGGTAGTGGTAGAGCGGCCGCCCCGCGTAGGTGACCTGTCGGCGGCCGTTCTTCCGCCTCACTGTCCCGAGCAAGGTCCGCTTCAGCCCGGCGCCCACGCGCAGCGTGCCCTTCGGGACGAAGTACGGCGGCCAGGCCTTCGCGCAGGCGCCGTAGCACGAGCTCGTGCGCTTGTCCCGCGTGAAGGCGTAGAGGGCGAAGCCGCGCCCGTCGAAGACAGCCTTGCCGAACGAAGAGGAGCGGGCGGTCAGCGTCGCCCGCGCGGCCGACTGCTCCGGCATCGCGGCGGGAGCAAGTGCCCCCGCGGCGACCGCCGCACACCCAAGACCGGCAAGAACAAGCCTCACGACGTTCTCTTTGTAACGGCCGACACCCGCGCGGCGCTACGTCTCGCTGCGCATTTAAGGAACTGTTCAGCGCTCAGCGGTACTCGCGGCCGCTGAAGCGCTCGAGTTTGTCGAGCTCGTGTGTGGCCTCGATGCGGCGCACCGTGCCGCTGCGCGAGCGCATGACGATCGAGTCCGTGATCGCGCCACCCGAGAGGTAGCGCACGCCGCGCAGCAGCGCGCCCGTGGTGACGCCGGTCGCCGCCACGAAGACGTCCTCGCCGGACACGAGGTCGTCGGTCGTGAGCACGCGGTCGAGGTCGAAGCCCGCCTCGACGAGCGTCTGCCGCTCCTCGTCGTTGCGTGGCCACAGCTTGCCCTGGACGCCCCCGCCGACGCATTTCAGCGCGGCCGCAGCGATCACGCCCTCGGGCGTGCCGCCGATGCCCATCAGCAGGTCGACGCCGGTCGCCGGCTGCGCGGCCGCGATCGCCGGCGCGACGTCGCCGTCGGGGATCAGGTGCACCTTGCAACCGGTCTCCCGCAGCTCGTCGATCAGCGCCTCGTGGCGGTCGCGCTCGAGCACGACGACCGAGACCTCGCTCGGCCGCTGGCCCTTCGCCTTGGCGACGCGCGCGACGTTCTCGCGCGGCGGCGCCTCGATGTCGACCGCGGCGATCGCCTCGGGGCCGGTCGCGATCTTGTCCATGTACACCGCCGCGCCCGGGAAGAACATCGTCCCGCGCTCTGCCAGGGCGATCACGGCGATTGCGTTCGGCTGCCCCTTCGCGGTCAGGCGCGTCCCCTCGAGCGGGTCGACCGCGACGTCCACCGGCGGGCCGTTGCCGTCGCCGACCTCCTCGCCGTTGAAGAGCATCGGCGCCTCGTCCTTCTCGCCCTCGCCGATCACGACGACGCCCTCCATCGAGACGGTGTCGAGGATCGCGCGCATGCCGTCGACCGCGGCCTGGTCGGCGGCCTCCTTGTCGCCCCGGCCGATCCACCGGCCCGCGCCGAGCGCGGCGGCCTCCGTCACCCGGACGAGCTCGAGCGCGAGGTTGCGGTCCGGGCGGTTCCCGGTACGTCCCTCCTCGACGGACGCCTGAGCCATCGGCCGCGATCCTACATCCGCTCGGGCGCCTCCACTCCGACGAGATCGAGGCAGCGCGCGATCACGGTCTGCGTCGCGACGCAAAGCCCCAGCCGGAACGCCTCTGCTTCGCTTTCGAGCACGCGGTGGTGGTGGTAGAAGCGGTGGAAGTCGTCCGCGACCCGGATCGCGTACGTCGGGATCGCCTGCGGCCCGCGGCGCTCGGCTGCCTCGGCCGCGATCGCGGGGAAGTCGGCGAGGCGCTTCACCAGGTCGCGCTCCTCCCCGGACAGCGCAGCCGGCACCTCCGCGGAGACCTCCGCGTCGCCCGCGTTGCGCCGGATCCCGGCGATGCGCGCGTGGGCGTACTGGACGTAGTACACGGGGTTCTTCTCCGACCGCTCCGCCGCGAGGTCGACGTCGATCTCGATCGTCTGGTCGGGGCCACGGTTGACGAGGAACCAGCGCGCCGCGTCCACGCCGACCTCGTCCACGAACTCGTCGAGGAAGACCACGTCGCCGCGGCGCTTCGAGATCTGCTTCTGCTGCCCGCCCTGGGTCAGGTGGACGAGCTGGTAGAGCAGCACCTCGACGCGGTCGGGGTCGTAGCCGAGCATCCGCGCGATCGCGGCATACCAGCGGCGCGTGCCGTGGTGGTCGGCGCCGAGCACGTACACCGCCCGGTCGAAGCCCCGGTCGAGCTTGTCGGCGAGGTAGACCACGTCCGCCGCGCGGTACGTGGGGGTCCCGCCGCGCTCGGGGGAGCGGATTAGGACGCGGTCGTCATCGTCGCCGTAGGCGGAGGAGCGCGCCCAGACCGCGCCGTCCTTCTCGTATGTGTCGAGCCGGGGGAGGTACTCGCCGATGCGTTGCTCGAGCGCGCTCTGCAGCGCCCACGAGTCGAAGTGGATCCGGAAGCGCTCCAGCGACGCCTCGATCTGCGCCAGCATCGGCGGCACCGGGTCGCCCTCCTGCGCCGCGAGGTCGCGGACGTAGTCGCCCTGGTAGCCGTCCTCGGGCGGGTCCTCGCCGCGCCGCACCGCCTCGACGGACGCGCGGAACTTCTCCATCTGCGCGCCCGTGTCGTTGTAGTAGTACTCGCGCTCGACCTCGCGGCCCGCGAGCTCGAGCAGGCGCGCCACCGAGTCGCCGATCGCGCCGTTCCGGGCCGAGGCGACGGTGATCGGCCCGGTTGGGTTCGCCGAGACCATCTCGACCTGGACGCGCTCGCGCCGGTCCGGCGAGCCGCCGCCGAACCCCGTTCCCGCCTCCAGGATCTCGCCGAGCGCCTCGCCGAACCACGCGGGCGCGAGCCAGATGTTGACGAATCCCGGCCCAGCCACCTCCGCGCGTTCGACCTCGTCCAACTCTGCGGCCTTCGCCGCGAGCTCCTCGCCGAGCTCCCGCGGTGAGCGGCGCTGCGCGGGCGCCAGGCGCATGGCGACGTTCGTGGCGTAGTCGCCGTGCTCGGGGTCGTTCGGCCGCTCGAGCTCGACCGGTGCGCCCGCGAGCTCGGAAAGGCGCGCCTCCAGCCTCGCGACCGCGTCAGGCAACAGCTTCTGCAGGGGCGAACAGCTCCTCGAGCCGGCGCAGCTCCTCGGGCGTGCCGGCGGCGATCATCACATCGCCGACGTCGAGCGTGGCGTCGGGCTCCGGCGTCGTGTCGAACGTGCCGTCCCGCTTGCGCAGCGCCACGATCATCGCGCCGGTTTCCTCGCGGATGCGCAGGTCGCGGATCGTCTTGCCGGCCTGCGGGCAGGTTTCCTTGACCTCGATCTCCTCGAACAGCAGATCGGGTCCGCCGCTCGTCGAGACGATGTCGAGGAACGCCGCCACCTGCGGGCGCAGGACGAGCTTCGCCATCTCCTTCCCCGCGGTGGAGTACGGCTGTACGACGCGGTCAGCTCCCGCGAGCAGTAGTTTCTTGGCCGCGTCCTCGTCGGAGGCGCGGGCGACGATCAACAGGTCGGGGCGCGCGTTCCGCGCCGAGAGGGTGATGTAGAGGTTGTCCGGGATCGGAGTCGGAGGAAGCGACGAGCCCGCGCGCGCGCTCGAGCCCGGCCTCGCGGAGGTCCTCGTCTTCGGTGCCGGTGCCCTCGACGTAGAGGACGTCAGCCTCGCGTGCGGCCGCGAGCGCTTTTGGACTGAAGTCGAGCACCACGAACGGCACGCCCTCCTCGAGGAACTCGGCCGCGGCCCGCCGGCCGACGCGGCCGTAGCCGCAGATGATGTAGTGGTCGCTCAGACGCTCGATTCCGCGCTGCCTCCTCCGCTCCGCGATCGCGCCGGTGAAGACGCCTCCGGCGATGCCCTCGACGAGGACCGTCGCGATGTAGGCAAAGATAGTGATGCCCGCGAGCACGAGGAGGATGGAGACCGCACGGGCTTCGTCGTTCCGCGGCACCGTGTCCAGGCCGGCGAGCGAGATCGTGACCGTCGTCCGGTAGACCGACTGCATCCACGACTCGTTCAGCGACTGGTGGAAGGCGATGCTGCCGCCGACGATCAAGGCGAGGAGAGCCGCGACTGCGTACGCGACCCGACGCGCGCTGAGCGACTCGATCACGCCGGTAGTATCGTGGACCCGTGGAAGGCGACGGCCAGGAGCGCCAGCTCAATATCCATCTCGACCCCGAGCACCTCGCCGGCGTCTACTCGAACTTCGCCAACATCAGCTTCTCGGACTACGAGTTCACGCTGACGTTCGCGCGTATCGATCACGAGGTCGAGGACGGCGACGTGCCCGGCGTCGTCGTTGCGCGGGTGAACATGTCGACCCGCTTCATGCGCGAGCTGCTCGACGCGATGCAGGACTCGTGGTCGAAGTGGTCGTCGCGGGAGGGCATCCGGAACCTCCCGGAGACGCCGCCCGGCAACGACACCTAACGGGCGCGTTCGCGGTATGCGCGCGCGAGCGCGATCCGCTGCACGACCGTCGGGTGGTTGTCGAGCATCACGTACGACCAGAGCGGCGGGTTCGGCTGGACGAGGTCGAAGCGGGTGAACTTGCGGAAGAGGCTCTCGGCCGAGGCCGGGTCGTGGGTCGCCCGCAGGGCCGACCAGTCCGCCTCGGCCTCGTAGCGCCGCGAGACGGCGTTCCCGAAGGGCGTGATCACGAGGCCGATCAGCGCGAGCACGAGCAGCGCGTAGGGCACAAGCTCCGGCTGCTGCAGTCCGCCGCGCCGGCGCGTCGCCCATTCGACGACCAGGAAGGCGGGCAGCGTCAAGAGCAGCGACCACGCGAGGCCCTTCCAGATGTGGCGGTGCGCGACGTGGCCGAACTCGTGCGCGACGACGAGCTCGATCTCGTGGTTAGTGAAGCGCCCGTCGAAGAACGTGTCCCACACGAACACGCGCGCCGACGGGCCGATCCCGGTCGTGTACGCGTTCGCCGATGTGGTCTCGTCGCTCACCGTTTCGATCCTGATCGGCGTGGTGCCGACGCCTTCCTCGCGCGCGAGCTCGCGGATACGTTCGTTGACCGCCGTGTGGTGCGGCCCCCGTGTGCCGATCGACTCGACGTACGGCAGCACCAGTACGAGCCCCGCCCCGAGCACGGTGAAGAGCGGCGCCGCAACGAGCCACCAGCGCCTGCCGAAGCGGCCCGCGAGCAGGAGCAGGATCGTGAGCGCGATCGTCAGCCCGACGACCTGCGAGACGAGGCTCGGCCACTGCTGCAGCACCCAGGTGACGTAGTCCTGCTTCTCGAGGTGGTAGCGCCGGCCCCACCACAGGACGACTGCGCCGACCGGGAGCGTCGCGGCCCAGGTTCCGAGCGTCGTGACGATGCCGACCATGATCCCCTTGGCAACGCGCCCGAGCTCCCACGCGGCAGCGATCCTCGGCCCGAGCTTCGTAAAGAGCAGGAGCGCGGCCAGCGTCACGAGCGTCCCGGCGACCCAGAGCCAGCGCAGCACGCCGTCGTAGTCCGCGGCGCGGTGCAGCAGCGGGGCTCGAAATTCGGCGGCCGCGCTGACGTGCGGCTCGTGCAGGTTGCCCGGGATCGTCGTCCGCGTGAGCAGCCAGGCGGCCACGACCCACCCCACGGCGAGCGCGATTAAGGTTGACCACTTGGCGACGCGGGTGGCGGTCATCTCCGACGTCCACGCTAACTGGCACGCCCTCGAGGCCGTGCTCGCGGAGGTCGAACGTGAGGAGCCGGACGAGCTCTGGTGCCTCGGCGACCTCGTCGGCTACGGGCCGAGGCCGAACCCGTGCTGCGCGGCCGTGGAACGGCGTGCTGCGCTCTGCCTGGCGGGGAACCACGACTTCGGCGTGCTCGGGACCCTCGACCTGGACGAGTTCGCCGGCGACGCGGCGGTCGCGGCGCGCTGGACGCGTCGGGTGCTGGCGGACACGTCGCGGGCGTTCCTGCAGTCGCTGAGCTCCTCGGCGGCACGAGAGGGCGTCGAGCTCTTCCATGCGAGCCCGCGCGACCCGGTGTGGGAGTACGTCCTCTCGGCCGAGGCGGCCAGTGCGGCATTCGAGCTGACACAGGCGCCGCTCGTGCTCGTCGGCCACAGCCACGTGCCGCTGGCGATCGCGCTCACGTCGGACGTGCTCGACGGCGGCCTCGCGCCCGACTGCACCGAGTCGCTGCTCGGGCCGGGACGGCGGCTGCTCAACCCGGGCTCAGTCGGGCAGCCCCGCGACGGCGACCCGCGGGCGGCGTGGCTGCTGCTCGACTTCGGCGCGGGCGTGGCATCGTTCCGGCGCGTCGAGTACGAGATCGAGCGCACGCAGGCCGAGATTCGCGAAAGGGGGTTGCCGGATGCGCTGGCGGAGCGGCTTGCTCACGGCATCTAGCGCGCTCGTGCTCGCCGGCTGCGGCGGCGGCGACCACACGGCGCCGCCGCCGAAGCCGCCGCGGATCCCTGCGGGCGTTGCACAGCAGCTCGCGGCCGAGGCGGACCACGTCGCGACGCTGACCCCCGGGACCTGTGCGGCCCGCGACGCGGCAGCCCGCTTTCGCGCCCACGTAATCGCCTCGATCGGCCGGATTCCGCCGCGCTACCAGGAGCCGCTCATGTCGGCCGCGAACTCGCTCGCCGACCGGCTCGCTGCCTGCGTCGAGCCCCAGCCGGTCGAGCCGGAGCACGACAGCGGACACGGCAAGAAGCACGCCAAGAAGAAGCACGACGACAACCAGGGCGACCGCGGATGAGTGCGTCCACCGTCGGTGGCGGCCGCTACCGGCTCGAGCGGCCGCTCGGCCGCGGCGGCATGGCGTCGGTGTACCTCGCGCACGACGCCGAGCTCGACCGGCCGGTGGCGGTGAAGCTGCTCGCGGAGAGCCTCGCAGGCGACACCGCCTTCCGGAAGCGCTTCCTCCGCGAGGCGCGGCTGGCAGCGCGGCTCTCGCACCCCAACGTCGTCGCCGTCTACGACGCGGGCGAGGCCGCCGGCGGACGGCCCTACATCGTCATGGAGTACGTCGACGGGACGACGCTCGAGGGCCGCGGCCCGCTGCCACCGGCCGAGGCGGTCGCGCTGGCGGCGCAAGCCTGCCACGGCCTGGCGCACGCCCACGCCGCCGGGCTCGTCCACCGCGACGTGAAGCCGCACAACCTCCTGCTGCGGCGCGACGGGACGCTGAAGGTGGCGGATTTCGGGATCGCGCGGGCGGCCGAGGCGACCGCGCTGACGCAGGTCGGCACCGTCCTCGGGACAGCCGCGTACCTTGCTCCTGAGCAGGCGGCGGGCGAGGAGGTCACGGCGGCCGCGGACGTGTACTCCCTGGGCGCAGTGCTCTACGAGCTGCTGGCCGGACGGCCGCCGAACGAGCCTGCGTCACTCGCCGACCTCGCCGACCCGCCGGAGATTCGTCCGGTGAGCGAGCTCGCGCCGGAGGTGCCGCGGCACGTCGAGGACGCGGTCATGCGCTCCCTGGCGCGCAATCCGGCCTACCGCCCCGCGTCGGCGGACGAGCTCGCCCGGGAGCTAGGAGATCGGCCGACCGCACCGACACGCGTCGCCCCTGCCGCTCCGGCCAGGCGCCCACGCTGGTGGCTCGCCCTCCCGGCCACCGCGGCGATCGGCGCCGTCGCCGCCGGAGTCCTCCTCGCCACACACGACGACAGCAAGCCTCCCCCTCGCCACCCGGCTCCCGCCGCGGCGCGGCCGATCCCGCCCGGCGCGAACGCGCAGGAGCAGGCCCGGAACGTCGCAGCGTGGCTGCGGGCTAGAGCTGCTGAGCCTTAGCCGGCTGCTCGACGGAGAAGCTGACGCCTTCGCGCACGAGCGCGACCTGGACTTCCTCGCGCGCCTTGTAGATCCGCCACTTCACGGTTGCGAGGGTGACCTCGAGCGCGTCGGCGATCTCGGTGTACGAGAGGCCGACGACGTCGCGCAACAGCAGCGCCATCTTCAGGTCGGTGCTGAGGTTCTCGACCGCGCGCCAGAGCGCGTCGATCTGCTCGAGCCGCTCGACCGGCTGGTCGAGCACCTCGAGCGGGGCGATGTCGTCGAGCGCCACCAGCGCCCGCGGCCGCCGCTCGCTCGCGCGCAGCTCGTCGAGCACGCGGTTCTTCGTCACCTGGAAGAGCCAGGTCGTGAACTTGGAGCGGAGCGAGAACTTCGGCAGCCCCTGGTAGACCCGCAGGAAGACTTCCTGCGTCAGGTCCTCGGCGAGCGCCCGGTCACCGCCTACGAGGCGGAGCACGTAGTTGAAGACGGGCGTCTCGTAGGCTCGCAGGATGAGCGAGAATGCTCGCTCGTCACCCCTTTGAGCCTTCCGCAGAACGCCGAGATCCGGCTGGGCCAGGGACAAGGCCCGCCGAGTATAGACCGGAACGCGGCCATCTGCACCACCCCTAAGTGGGCTAATTGCAGAGGTTTTCCCCGGTCATCTGTAAAGGTTTCTTTAGGCCGAGGTAAGCGAGCACCGTTGGAGCCAGATCGCTGAGCTCGCCGCCCTCGCGGAGGGTGGCGCCCTCGTCGGTCACGACCAGCGGCACCGGGTTCGCGGTGTGCGCCGTATGCGGGCTCGTGCCGTCGGCCTCGAGCATGGTCTCCGCGTTGCCATGGTCCGCCGTGACGAGACAGACGCCGCCGAGCCGCTCGACGGTCTCGACCACGCGGCCGAGACAGGCGTCGCTGGTCTCGACTGCCTCGACAACCGCCGGGATGACGCCGGTGTGCCCGACCATGTCGGGGTTCGCGAAGTTGACGACCGCGAACGCGTAGCCGCCGCCCTCGAGCTCCGCGCAGAAGCGGGACACGACCTCCTCGGCCGACATCTCCGGCTTCTTGTCGTAGGTGCCGACCTCCCGCGGGCTCGGCACGAGCAGCCTGGTCTCTCCCTCCCACTCCTCCTCGCGGCCCCCGTTGAAGAAGTAGGTCACGTGCGCGTACTTCTCGGTCTCCGCGGCGTGCAGCTGGCGCAGGTCTGCCTCGGCGAGCACTTCGGCCAACGTCTCGCCGACCTCCTGCTCGCCGAAGGCGACATGCGTGTCGAGCTCGCCGCTGTAGCGCGTCATCGTCGTGACGTCGAAGCCGGCGTCGAGCAGGAGCCTCGTCGGCTGCCGCGCGCGGTCGGGGCGGAAGTTGAAGAAGATCACCGCGTCGCCGGCCTTCAGTCTCGGCCGCCCGTCGATCACGACCGGCTCGACGAACTCGTCGGTGACCCCGCGCGCGTAGCTCGCCTCGACGGCCGCGACCGGGTCGTCGGCATGCTCGCCCTCGCCGTTGACGATCGCGTCGAAGGCGCGCTGCGTGCGGTCCCAGCGCTGGTCGCGGTCCATCGCCCAATAGCGCCCGGCGACGGTCGCGATGCGGTCGAGCGGCAGCTCGGGGAGGTCGTGCGCGGCCGAGGTCGGGGAGACGTCCCGCCCGTCCGTGAACGCGTGGATCCACGTGCGCTCGGGCGCGAAGCGGAGCAGGGCCTGCAGGTGGTCGATGTGCGAGTGCACGCCGCCGTGCGAGACGAGCCCGAGCAGGTGGACGTCCCCGCCCCGCTCGAACGCGGCCTTCAGCGCCGGGTTCTCGAAGAACGAACCGTCCGCGATCGCGCGGTTGACCCGCTGCAGGTCCTGGTCGAGCACGCGGCCGGAGCCGATCGTCAGGTGGCCGACCTCGGAGTTGCCCATCTGGCCCGGCGGCAGCCCGACCGCCTCCCCGCTCGCCTTGATCGTAGTGTGCGGATACTCGCGCCAGAGCCGGTCGAACACCGGCGTCTCCGCCAGCTCGACCGCGTTCCCGGGGCCGGGCGGCGCGCAGCCCCAGCCGTCGAGGATGACGAGGACGACTAGGTCGCGGCGGCCCGGCAAATCGCCTCGAACGACTCGACCTCGAGCGACGCGCCGCCCACGAGGGCGCCGTCGACGCCTTCCTGCGAGAGCAGCTCCGCCGCGTTGTCCGGCTTCACGGAGCCGCCGTAGAGCACGGGCACGTCGAGCAGGCTCTGGATGAACGCATGCGCCTCCCGCGCCTGGCCGGGCGTCGCCGTCCGGCCGGTGCCGATCGCCCAGACGGGTTCGTAGGCGATGACGAGCCGCTCGTGCGCTCCCACCGCGTCCCCGACGGCCTCGACCTGCACGCCTAGCACGAGCTCCATCTGACCGGATTCGCGCTCCTCCAGCGACTCCCCGACGCAGGCGATCACCCGCAGTCCGTGCTCGAGGGCCGCGACCGTGCGCCGGGCGACCGTCTCGTCCGTCTCGCCGAAGTACTGCCGCCGCTCGGAGTGGCCGACGATCGAGCCTGTGACGCCCAGCTCCTCGAGCATGGGCGCCGAGATCTCGCCCGTGTAGGCGCCGTCGGCGGCCCAGTGGACGTTCTGCGCGAAGACGGTGTGGCCGCTCTCGACCGCGGGAGCGAGCGAGACGAACGGCGGGCAGAGGACCGCCTCGACGCCCTCTGGAGCTGTGAAGGCCGCGCAGAACTCCCGCGTCTCGAGCGGGCCCTTGAACATCTTCCAGTTGCCGGCGATCAGCTTCATTCGTCCGGGATCACCGCCACGCCCGGCAGCTCCTTGCCCTCGAGCAGCTCCAGTGCCGCGCCGCCGCCGGTCGACGCCCACGACACCCGGTCGACGAGGCCGAGCTCGTTCAGCGCCCGGATCGAGTCGGCGCCGCCGACGACCGAGAACGCGTCCGCGCTCGCGACGGCCTGGGCAACGGCGTTCGTCCCCTCCGCGAAGCGAGGCCACTCGAAGACGCCCATCGGGCCGTTCCAGAAGATCGTCTTCGCGCCCGCGATCGCCGCTGCGAAGCCCTCTCGTGTCTCGGGCCCGATGTCGAGCCCGAGCCAGCCTTCAGGCAGCGCGTCGTAGGGCACGACCTCCGTCTCGGCGTCGGGCTCGAACGCGGCCGCCGCGACAACGTCGCTCGGCAGCTCCACCGGGAACCCGAGCGGGCTCGCCTCGCGCAGCTCCTCGGCCATCTTGCCGCCGACGAGGACCGTGTCGGCCTTCCCGCCGAGGTTGCGCAGGACTCCCAGCTTGTCCTCGACCTTCGCGCCGCCCGAGATCAGGACGAACGGGCGCTCGACCTCACCCAGCAGCTTCCCCAGCTCGATCAGCTCGCGCTCGAGCAGCAGGCCGGCGTAGGCGGGCAAGAGCTCCGCAACGCCCACCGTCGACGCATGCGCGCGGTGCACCGAGCCGAACGCGTCCTGCACGAACACCCCGTAGTCGTCGGAGAGCCGGCGGGCGAACTCGGGGTCGTTCTTCGTCTCGCCGGGATCGAAACGCGTGTTCTCGAGCACGTCGATCCGCTCGTCCGGGAGGAGCTCCCGCAGCCGCCTCGCGACCGGCGTCATCGAAAAGGCCGGGTCCGGCCCCTTGGGCCGGCCGAGATGGGAGCAGACGGCGACCTCCTTGGCATCACGCTCGAGCAGGTACTGCAGCGTCGCCAGCGAGGCCGTGATGCGCGTGTCGTCGGCGACGCGGCCGTCCTCGAGCGGCACGTTCAGGTCGGCGCGCACGAGCACGCGCTTGCCTCCGACCCCGGCCTTGCGTACGGAACGAGGTTTCTTCAACTACGCGGAGACCGTCGCTGAGAGCGTCGCGCCGACCTTCGCCACGAGGTCGACCAGCCGGCACGAGTAACCCCACTCGTTGTCGTACCAGCCGAACACCTTGACCAGGTTCCCGTTCGCCATCGTCAGCTTGCTGTCGAAGATCGACGAGTACGCCGAGTGCTGGATGTCGGTCGAGACGAGCGGCTCGTCGGAGTACTGCAGGATCCCCTCGAGGCGGCCGGTATCGGCCTTGGAGCGGAAGAGCTCGTTCACGGCGTCGGTGCTCGTCTCGTGGCCGACCCGGCAGACGAGGTCGACGATCGAGCCCGTAGGCACCGGCGCCCGCATGGACATCCCGTCCACCTTGCCCTGCAGGTCGGGCATGACGATGCCGATCGCCTTCGCGGCGCCGGTCGAGGTCGGGATCAGGTTGATCGCCGCAGCCCGCGCCCGCCGCAAGTCTTCGTGCGGGAGGTCGAGCACGCGCTGGTCGTTCGTGTACGCGTGGATCGTCGTCATGAAGCCCTGCTCGATCGTGAGCTCGTCGTGCAGGACCTTCGCGAGCGGCGCCACACAGTTGGTCGTGCACGAGGCGTTCGAGATCACGTCGTGCGCCTCGGGGTCGTAGTCGTCCTCGTTGACGCCGAGCACGATCGTCACATCCGGCCCCTTGGCCGGCGCCGAGATGATCACCTTCTTCGCGCCGCCGTCCAGGTGCTTGGCCGCGCCGTCGCGATCGGTGAAGAAGCCGGTGGACTCGATCACGACGTCCACACCGAGGTCGTCCCAGGGAAGGCTCCCCGGGTCGCGCTCGGCAAGGAGCTTGATCTCCTGGCCGTCGACGGTGATCGAGCCGTCGCCGTGCGAGACCTCACGGCCGAGCGGGCCGAGGACCGAGTCGTACTTGAGCAGGTGCGCCATCGTCTCGGCGTCGCCGAGATCGTTTGCCGCGACGACTTCGAAGTCGCCCCCGCGCTGCAAGTGCGCCCGGAAGAAGTTGCGCCCGATGCGCCCGAACCCGTTGATTCCAACCCGAACGGCCACTGAATCCTCCCCGTCGATTCCGCCTTCGAGTCTAACGCCCAACCTGAGGTGGCAGCCGACCGGCAGAATGCGAGCGATCCCGTGAAAGAGATTCTCGGAGACATCGCACGCTGGAGACGCGGCGGCGAGCGAATCGCCCTCGCAACCGTCGTCGCGACGCGCAGGTCCGCCCCAAGGCCGGTCGGCGCGAAGCTCGGCGTGTCCTCGGGCGGGGAGCTCGCGGGCTCGGTCTCGGGGGGCTGCGTCGAGAACGAGGTCTACGGGGCCGCACAGGAGGTGCTCGGCGGCGCCGAGCCGCGCCTGCTCACGTACGGGATCTCGGACGACCTCGCGCTCGAGGTCGGGCTGCCCTGCGGCGGTGAGATCGACGTCTTCGTCGACGAGGCGGACGAGTTGCTGCTCGAGCGCCTGAAGGCGATCGTCGAGGACGAGCGCCGCGCCGTCCTGTTCACCGTGGTGGAGGGCGCCGACGTCGGCCGGACCTGGCTTGCAGTGGAGGGCGAGGAGACGTCCGCGCCGCCGGCCCTAGCCGCAGAGGTCGACGAGATTCTTCGCTCGGGGCGCGGCCGCGTGCTCGAGCACGACGACCAGACGGTCTTCGCGGACGTCTACGAGCCGCCGCCGCGCCTGCTCGTGATCGGAGCGGTCGACACCGCCGAGGCGCTCTGCGCCGCGGCCCAGCAGCTCGGCTGGCGAACGTTCGTCGCCGACGCGCGCGGCAAGTTCGCAACGGCGGAGCGGATCCCCAGCGCCGACGAGCTGATCGTCGGCTGGCCGGAGGAGGCGCTCGAACGTGTTCGCCCGGACTCGGCGACCGCCGTGATCGTGCTCACGCACGACGACCGATTCGACGTCCCGGCGTTGAAGGGCGCGCTCGAGACCGATGCCTTCTACGTGGGCGCGCTCGGGTCGCGGCGCAACCAGGAGCGGCGTCGCGAACGGCTGCTCGAAGCGGGCGTCCCTGCGGAGTCGCTCGACCGGATCTCGGGGCCTTGCGGGCTCGACATCGGAGCGATCAGCCCGGCCGAGACGGCGGTCTCGATCCTCGCGGAGATGCTGGCCAGGCGGGCCGACCGCTCGGGCGGGCCGCTCCAGGCCTCCGCCGGCCGAATCCACGCAAGCGTCGACTAGCGGACGGTCGAGCGGGCGAGCCGCTCCGCGACCGCCTCGAGGGTCGCGAGGTTGTGCCCGCCGGAGAAGTCGTCCACGTACGGGAGCGCCGCCTTCATCCCGCGCGCGAGCGGCTCGTAGGCCGGGTCCTCCTGCAGCGGGTTCAGCCAGACGACCCTGTGCGCGAGGCGCGAGAGGCGCGCCATCTGCTCGCCCAGTAGCTCCGGGTCGCCGACCTCGAGCCCGTCCGAGCAGAGGACGACGACTGCGCCGCGGGCCATCCCGCGGTGGCCGAACTCGTCCAGGAAGCCCTTGAGCGACTCGCCGATCCGCGTGCCGCCGTCCCAGTCGACGACCTGGGTGGCCGCGCGGCGAAGGGCCTCGTCGTGCCCGGCGCTGCGGAGCGGCCTCGTCACCCGGGTCAGGCGGGTCCCGAAGCAGAAGGCCTCCCAGCGGGGATTCGCCCGCAGGGCCGCGTGGGCGAACATGACGAGCGCCCTCGAGTAGTCGGCCATCGAACCCGAGACATCGAGCAGCAGCACGAGGCGGCGGGGCTGCAGGCGCCGCGCCCGCCAGGCCCGCTCGACCGGCTCGCCGGCGGTCCGGAACGAGCGCCGAAGCGTCCGCCTCAGGTCCGGCGCCCCGCGCCTCGCGGCTCGCCGGCGGCGCGAACGCCGTAGCGGCACCGAGAGCGACTCGCGGGCCATCAGGTCGGCCAACTGCCGCAGCTCGTCCTGAGAGCACTCGGCGAAGCTCTTGTGGCGGAGGACTTCGATCGGGCTCGCGAGCGCGAGCTCGACCTCGGGGACCAGCTCCGAGACGACGCGGACGTGCATGGCGGCTTCAGCCCGGGGGCCGCTCGAGCTCCCGAAGAAGGAGGCGAACACCCGGTCGTAGACGGCGACGTCCTGCGGCCGGGAGACGAGCGTCGCACGGCCGGCCCAGTACAGGTCGCGCGGCTCGAGCAGGGACGCGGCGCGGCAGAAACGAACGATCCGCCCGGTCCCGACCGTCAGGCCCTCGTCACGCAGCGAGCGGCCGAACTCGGCCAGCAGTGCGACCGGCTCAGTCACCGAGCGCCGCCTCGGCGCGGGCGAGGTCTTCGTGGTTCTTCACGGCCCAGCCGAGGGTCTGCAGCGCCTCGTCGCCGTCGGCCGAGCCGGCACCGAGAACGTCGAGCGCCTGCGCCCAGTCGATGGCCTCGGCGACGCCGGGCCGCTTCACGAGCTCCAGGCCGCGCAGCTTCGCCACGGTGGCCGCGACGGAACGTGCCAGTTGCTCGGAGACGCCAGGGACGCGCAGCCGGATGATCTCGACCTCCCGCTCGAGGGCGGGGAAGTCGATCCAGTGGTAGAGACACCTGCGCTTCAGCGCGTCATGGAGCTCGCGCGTCCGGTTCGACGTGATCACGACGGCCGGGGGCTCGTCGGCCGCGATCGTCCCGAGCTCGGGGAGCGTCACCGCGTAGTCCGAGAGCACCTCGAGCAGGAACGCCTCGAACTCGTCGTCGGCGCGGTCGAGCTCGTCGATCAAGAGCAGCGCCCCGGAGCCGGCGCGGATCGCGCGGAGCAGCGGGCGCTCGAGTAGGAACTCGGGCCCGTAGAGCTCCTCGACCCGGCTGCTCGGGTCGATCTCACCGGTTTGCAGCGCTCGTGCATACAGCAGCTGGCGTGCGTAGTCCCACTCGTACAGCGCCTGCCCGGCGTCGATTCCCTCGTAGCACTGGAGCCGGATCAGCTGGGCGCCCAGCAGCGACGCGAGCGTCTTCCCCACCTCGGTCTTGCCGACTCCGGCCTCGCCCTCGAGCAGCAGCGGACGGCGCATCTCGAGCGCGAGGAAGATCGAGGTCGCGAGACCACGATCGGGCAGGTACGAGGAATCCTCGAGGGCGCGCTCGACGTCGTCGACCGAACCGAAGCGCATGCGGACATCGTACGGGCACCTTTCAGGATGACGCTTCGTTGCGCGGGCGCGATGGGCGGTGCGTGGCAAGGACGCAGGGAGCGCTCGTAGCCGGAGGCTACGGGCGCGACTGAGAACGCAGCCATGCGCCGCGCAGCGCGGTCGCGCGGCACAAGGCTTCATTCTGAAAGGGGCCGCAACGAAGGGCGTGGAAATGCGCGCGGGCGTCGCGTAGGCTCGGCGCGACCGACCACAAGGGGGGCATCTTGAACGTCGCCATCACCGTCAACGGCGTCGCCCGTGAGGCCGACGTCGAGCCGCGGACGCTGCTGGTCGACCTCATCCGGGACGGCTTCGGCCTGACCGGGACGAAGATCGCCTGCGACACCTCTCAGTGCGGTTCCTGCACCGTGCACCTCGACGGGAAGGCGGTGAAGTCGTGCACCGTGCTCGCCGTCCAGGCGAACGGCGCGGACGTCACGACGATCGAGGGTCTCGCCGCGAACGGCGACCTCCACGCCGTGCAGGAGGCCTTCCACGAGCAGCACGGCCTGCAGTGCGGCTTCTGCACGCCGGGGATGGTCATGGCGACGATCGCCCTCCTCGAGCAGAGCCCCGACCCGAGCGACGAGGAGATCAGGCATGGGCTCGAGGGCAACCTGTGCCGCTGCACGGGGTACGAAAACATCGTCCGGGCCGTGCGCGATGCGGCCGGAGCGGCGCGATGACGACGGTGGAGCAG
The DNA here is from genome assembly GCA_963719275.1 of uncultured Actinomycetes bacterium. GTDB lineage: Bacteria > Actinomycetota > Thermoleophilia > Gaiellales > Gaiellaceae > AC-32. The sequence goes on from CAVRBT010000004.1 coordinate 489,842, forward strand.
CCGGGCAGCCTCGTCGGCGAGCCTGTCCGCCGGGTCGAGGACGCCCGCCTGCTCACGGGCCAGGCGAAGTACCTCGCCGACCTGACGCTCCCGGGGATGGCCCACGTCGCCATCCTGCGCTCGCCGTACGCGCACGCCCGCATCAAAGGCATCGACACGTCGAGGGCCGCCGCCCACCCGGGCGTGGTCGCGGTCTTCACCGGCAAGGACTTCGAGCACCTGCCGGCGCTCCCGTGCGCCTGGCAGGCGGGCGGGGTCGAGAACTTCGTCAACACGCCGAGAGCGCTCGAGATCGACCGAGTCACCTTCACCGGTGCGGGCGTCGCTGCCGTCGTGGCCGAGAGCGTGTACGCGGCCGAGGACGCACTCGAGCTGATCGAGGTCGACTGGGAGCCGCTCGACGTGATCGTCGACGCCGAGCAGGCTGCCGCGGAAGGAGCGCTTCAGCTGCACGAGAACGCGCCCGGCAACATCGTCATGGACTGGTCCTGCGGCGACGCGGAGGCGACCGACTCGGCGCTCGGCGAGGCGGAGGTCGTGGTCAAGGAGCGCCTCGTCAACCAGCGGCTGATCCCTACGCCGATGGAGGGCCGCGGCGCCGCTGCCGAGTACGAGCCGTCGACCGGCCGCTACACGGTCTGGCTGTCCTCGCAGGACCCGCACATCATGCGCCTGCTGATGACGGCGTTCGTCTTCGGCATTCCGGAGACGACGATGCGCTGCATCGCGCTCCACGTCGGCGGCGGGTTCGGCACGAAGATCTTCCTCTACCCGGAGTATGTGCTCGTGGCCGCGCTCGCCGAGAAGGTCGGGCGCCCGGTCAAGTGGGTCGAGAGCCGGCGCGAGAACTACGTCGCGACGACCCACGGCCGCGACCACACCACCTACCTCGAGGTGGGCGCGAAGCGCGACGGCACGATCACGGCCTTCAAGGCGAAGACCTATGCAAACCTGGGCGGAGTCCTCTCCACGATCGCGCCGGGAATCCCGACCACGCTCTATGGCCGGATGCTCTCGGGCGCGTACCGGATCCCGAACATCCACTGCCAGGTGCTCGGCGTCTACACGAACACCGGCATGGTCGACGCGTACCGCGGTGCGGGCCGCCCGGAGGCGACCTACGCCGTCGAGCGCGCCGTCGACCTCGTCGCGCGTGAGCTCGAGCTCGACCCGGTCGAGGTGCGGCGCAAGAACTTCATCCCGCCAGACGCGTTCCCGTACGACCCGGGCATCCTGAACGGGCTCGAGTACGACACCGGCGACTACGGGAAGGCACTCGACCGCGCGCTCGAGATCGTCGGGTACGAGGACTTCCGTCGCGAGCAGGAGGAGGCGCGGCAGCAGGGGCGCTACCGCGGCATCGGGTTCTCGACCTACGTCGAGATCTGCGGCGCCGCGCCCTCGGCCTGGATCGGGACCGTCGGCGAGGGCTGGGGCGCGTCGATGTGGGAGAGCGCGAACGTGCGGGTACACCTGACCGGCAAGGCGGTCGTCACGATCGGGACGCAGCCGCAGGGGCAGGGCCACGAGACGACCACGGCCCAGATCGTCGCGTCCGAGCTCGGGATCCCGATCGAGGACGTGACCGTAGAGCTCGGTGACACGCAGGGCGCCCCGTTCGGGTACGGCACGTACGCGAGCCGGAGCGCGGCGGTGGGGGCGGTCGCTGTCTACAACAGCCTGCAGCGGATCAAGCAGAAGGCTCGCCGCGTCGCCGCCCACATGCTCGAGGCCGACGTCGAGGACGTCGAGTTCGAGGGAGGCAGGGCGTTCGTCAAGGGCTCGCCCGAGACCGGCAAGACGATCCAGGAGATCGCCGGAGCCGCCGCGCTCGCGTACGACCTCCCGGAGGGCGAGGAGCCGTTCCTCGACGACACGACCTACTACGACCCGCCCAACTGCACGTTCCCGTTCGGAACGCATGTGGCGGTCGTCGAGGTCGAACCGGAGACCGGCCAGGTGACGCTCGAGCGCTACGTCGCGGTCGACGACGTCGGACGGGTCATCAACCCGATGATCGTCGACGGGCAGGTGCACGGCGGCATCGCGCAGGGCGTGGCCCAGGCCCTCTGGGAGGGTGCGGTCTACGACGACGAAGGCCAGCTGACGACCTCGAGCCTGCTGGACTACGCGGTGCCGAAGGCGGAGTTCCTGCCGCCGTTGGAGGTCGAGCGCACGGAGACGCCCACCGACGTGAACCCGCTGGGCGTGAAGGGCGCGGGCGAGACTGGCACGATCGCCTCGACGCCGGCCGTCGTGAACGCAGTGGTCGACGCGCTCGCGCCGCTCGGGATCCGGCACCTCGATATGCCGCTGACTCCGGAGCGCGTCTGGCGAGCGATGCGAGAGGCGGGCGGCTGATGTACACGATGCGGCCGGCCGAGTTCGAGTACCACCGTCCGGGGAGCCTGGACGAAGCGCTGTCGCTGCTCGGAGAGGAGTCGCGGCCGCTCGCGGGCGGCCACAGCTTGCTGCCGCTGATGAAGCTGCGGCTGAGCACGCCGGAGGCGCTGGTCGATCTCGCAGGCGTGCCGGGCCTCGACGAGATCTCCGAGGACGGCGACGACCTTCGGGTCGGCGCGCTCGCGACGCACGCCTCCGTCGCGGCGTCCGAGCTCGTGCGGTCGAGGTGCCCGGTGCTGGCGGAGACAGCGGCCCTGATCGGCGACGCCCAGGTGCGCAACCGGGGCACGCTCGGCGGCAGCGTCGCCCATGCCGATCCCGCCGCGGACTACCCGACGATCCTGAAGGCCCTGGGCGCAACGCTTTCCGTGGCCGGCAAGGACGGCGAGCGCGAGATCGCGGCCGACGACTTCTTCGTCGACATCTTTGCGACCGCGCTCCTGCCGGGCGAGCTCGTCGTCGCGGCGAAGGTGCCCGCCACGCCGGCGGGACGTGGAGCGGCCTACGTCAAGCACCGCCATCCGGCCTCGTTCTACGCGGTGGTCGGAGTGGCGGCAGTCGTGGCGGTCGAGAACGGAAGCTGCACGAGCGCCCGGCTGACGATCGGGGGCGTCATGGGCACGCCGGTGGACGCGACCGCGGCAGCCGAGTCCCTGGTAGGCGCGTCCCCCTCCGACGAGTCGGCTACGGCAGCGGCCGAGAAGGTCGCCGCGGCCCTCCCGAACGCCATGAGCGACACCTACGCCTCCGGCGAGTACCGAGCCCACCTGGCGGGTGTGCTTGCGAGGAGAGCGCTGCAGCTCGCCTTCGAGCGAGCAGCCAGACGCTAGCCGCGACCGAAGAGGCGGCCGAAGAAGCGGCCGATCGAGCGGCCGAGCGCGCCGAGTCCGAGCGACAGGCCCCGCACCGGCTGCGCCTGGGCCTCGGCGGCCGCCTGCGCCTGCGCGGGGGCGGCGGTGAGCTGGGCCTGCAGGCACTCGGCGAAGCTCGTCACCAGCTGGGACGAGACGTCGCCGACGATGCCTCGTCCGTACTGGGCGACCGCGCCCGTGAGGCTGAGGTCGGTAACGAGGTCGACCTTCGTGCCGCCGTTCACCGCGGCCAGCGACGACTCGATCGTCGCCTGCGCAGCGCCCCGTCCTCGCTGCTCACGAGCCCTGGCGCTCAGCTTCGTGCGGCGCGCCGCCTCGTCGGCCTCCTCGCGCTTGACATCCGTGGCGAAGCTCAGCGAGATCGGTCCGAGCTTCACCTGCACGGTCGCCTTCCAGTTGGAGTCGTCGACGGTCTCGTCGAGCTTCGCGCCGGGCATGCAGGGGATCACCCGCGGCATGTCCATCAGGAGATCCCAGGCAGCCTCGGGGGGCGCCGGCACTTCGAAGCTGTTCTCGAGCCGCATCAGACGTGCGCCGCTTCGAAGCGGCGCTTGCAGCCCGCGCCGCAGAAGTAGTACGTCGTCCCGTCGAGGACGAGCGTCTCGCGTGCGCCGGCGGTCGAGACGGTCATCCCGCAGATCGGATCGATCGCCTCCCCCACCTCCTCGGCGGGCGAGACGCCCGTGGTGTGCCGCCACGCGACGAGCTCGGCGAGGATCGCAACCGCGATCTCCTCCTGGCGGGAGGGCCCGAGGTCGAGGCCGGCGGGGCTCCGGATGCGCGCGAGCGCCTCCTCGTCGACGCCGCGGGCGCGGAGCTCCGCGACCACTGCCTGCGCGCGGCGTGCGCTTGCCACCAGGCCCACGTACCCCGCCCCGCCCGCGAGCGCGGCCTTCAGGCTCTCCTCGTCCGCGTGCCCCATTGATGCCACCACCACGGCGTCGGCCCCGTCGGCGAGCTCACTCGCGACGCGCCAGCCGATCGTCGCGGCCAGCTCGCGCAGGGTTCGCGCGGCGGGCCCGTCGCCCACGACCGCCAGGAGGGGCCGCGGCAGGTGCGGCTCGACGAGGACCTCGACCGTCCCTTCGGACGCACACGAGCTCTCGGCCACGATCACGTCTCCTTCCTCCGCCGCGGTGCCCTGCGGGCCGATGCGCACCAGCCGCGGCTCGCCGTCGGCGAGGGCCCTCAGCGCCTCGCGGATCACGATCGGTTCCGAGCAGGCCCCTCCGACCCAGCCGAAAAGCTCGCCTTCGGGCGTGACGAGCGCGCGGTCGCCCCGGCGGGTCGACGCCGGGCGCTCGACATTGACGACCGTGGCGAGCACGTGCGGCTCGCCTTCGGCCGCAAGCCGGCCCGCCCGGATCAGGACGTCCTCGGTCACTCGGCCAGGCCCGCTTCCTGCAGCGCCGCCCAGACCTTGTCCGAGGTCACGGGCATCTCGAGGTTCCGGACACCTGCGTGGGCGAGCGCGTCGACCACCGCGTTGACATACGCGGCGGGCGATCCGACCGTCGCCGACTCGCCGACTCCCTTTGCGCCGATCGGGTGATGCGGCGACGGCGTGACCGTCTCGCCGAGCTCGAACGACGGCGTCTCCCAGGAGGTCGGGAGCAGGTAATCGGTGAAGTTCGAGCCGATGCAGTTGCCGTCCTCGTCGAACGTGATCAGCTCCATGGCCGCGATGCCGAAGCCCTCGGTGAGGCCGCCCATGATCTGGCCCTCGACGATCATCGGGTTGATGCGCACGCCGCAGTCGTCCACCGCCACCACGCGGTTGACTTTCCAGGCGCCGGTGCCACGGTCGACCTCCACCACGACCGCGTAGGTGCCGAACGGGAACGTCATGTTCGGCGGGTCGTAGTAGTGGACGCCCTCGAGACCGGCCTCGACGCCGTCGGGCAGGTCGGTGTAGGCCGCGAACGCGATCTCCTGGATCGTCTTGGCGCGGTCGGGGGCTCCCTTGACCGAGAAGCGGCCCTTGTCCCACTCCAGGTCGTCCTCGGACGCCTCCAGTAGATGCGCCGCGATCGTCCGTGCCTTGTCGCGCAGCTTGCGGGCGATCACGGCGGTCGCCGCTCCGGCGACCGGCGTCGAGCGGCTCGCGTACGTCCCGAGCCCGTACGGGGTGTTGTCGGTGTCGCCCTCCTGAACCTCGATGTCCTCGTAGGGGATCCCGAGCTCCTCGGCGACGATCTGGGCGAAGGTCGTCTCGTGCCCCTGGCCCTGCGACTTGACGCCGAGCTTGAGAATCGCCTTGCCGGTCGGGTGGACGCGAAGCTCCGCCGAGTCGAACATGCGGATCCCGACGATGTCGTAGTCCTTCCCGTGGCCGGCGCCGACCACCTCCGTGAATGAGGCCAGGCCGATCCCGATCAGCTTGCCCTGCTCGCGGGCCTCGGCCTGCTCCTTGCGCAGCGCGTCGTAGCCGAGCTTGTCGAGCGCCAGGCGGAGCGCCTGCTCGTAGTCGCCCGAGTCGTAGACGAAGCCGGTGGCCGACTCGTACGGGAACTGATCCGGCTTGATGAAGTTCTGGACGCGGAACTCCGCCGGGTCGACGCCGAGCTCGTGAGCGGCCACGTCGACCAGGCGCTCGATCAGGTACGAGGCTTCGGTGACGCGGAACGAGCAGCGGTAGGCCACGCCGCCGGGAGCCTTGTTCGTGTACACGCCCTGGCCCGCGACGTGCGCGGCCGGGATGTCGTAGGAGCCGGTGACGATGTGGAAGAGGCCGATCTTGAACTTGGACGGCTGGGCGTCGGCGAAGAACGCGCCCTCGTCCGCGACGAGGGAGGTGCGGAGGCCTGTGATCCGGCCGTCCTTGACCGCCAGCTCGCCGTGCATGTGGTAGTCGCGCGCGAACCCGGTCGAGATCAGGTTTCCCGTGCGGTCCTCGATCCACTTCACCGGCCGGCCGAGCAGGAGCGAGGCCGCCGTGGCCACCACGTAGCCGGGGTAGATCGGCACCTTGTTGCCGAAGCCGCCGCCGATGTCGGGCGAGATGACACGGATGTTCTGCTCCGGCAGGCCCGTCACGAGGGCGAACAGCGTCCTGATCGCATGAGGCGCCTGCGAGGTCATGTAGATCGTCGCCTTGCCGGTCGCCGGGTTGACGTCCGCCACGCAGCCGCAGCACTCGAGCGGCGACGGGTGGCAGCGCGGATAGTGCGTGTCGAGCGTGACGACCTTGTCGGCCTCGGCGAAGGCGCGGTCGGTGGCTTCCTTGTCGCCCGCCTCCCAGTCGTAGATGAGATTCGAGTCCTGCCCCTCCTTGTCGTCGCGGATCACGGGGGCGTCGTCCTCGAGCGCCCTCTGCGGCGTCGTGACAGGCGGCAGCGGCTCGTACTCGACGTCGATCAGCTCCAGCGCGTCCTTGGCGACGTAGGCGGACTCGGCGACGACCGCCGCCACCTCCTGGCCCTGGAAGCGCACCTTGTCGGTGGCAAGCACCGCCTGGGTGTCGCCCGAAAGGGTGGGCATCCAGGCGAGGTTGTGCTGCGCCATCAGGTCGCCGGTGACGACGGCGACGACGCCCGGCAGGGCCTCCGCGCGCGAGGTGTCGACCGAGACGATGCGGGCGTGTGCGAAGGGGCTGCGCAGGAGCTCCATGTGCAGCATCCCCGGGAGCGTGATGTCGTCGACGTAGTTGCCCGCGCCGCGGATGAAGCGCTCGTCCTCCTTGCGCTTGACCGAGTGCCCGAGCCCGCGAACCTCCGTAGTCGCCATCACGACCTCCCTTCGTTCGCCTGTGCTGCTGCGGCGTGGTGCACCGCTTTGACGATGTTCTGGTAGCCCGTGCAGCGGCAGATGTTCCCGGACAGCGCCCAGCGGATCTCCTCGTCCGTCGGATCGGGGTTCTCCTTCAGGAGCGCGACCGAGGTGAGCATCATCCCGGGAGTGCAGAAGCCGCACTGGAGGCCGTGCTCCTCGCGGAAGGCGACCTGGATCGGATGCAGCTCGGCGCCCTGCTGCAGGCCTTCGACGGTGGTGATCTCCCGGCCGTCGGCCTGGACGGCGAGCACGGTGCACGACTTGACCGGGACGCCGTCCAGCAGGACGGTGCAGGCCCCGCAGCTGGTCGTGTCGCATCCGAGGTGCGTGCCGGTCAGGCCGAGCGTTTCCCGCAGGAAGTGGACGAGCAGCAGCCTCGGCTCGACCTCGGCGGCGTGCGCCTCGCCGTTGACGGTGACGCTGACGGCTCGCGTGGTCTTCGCCGCCGTGGGCTCGATCGCGGTCTCAGCCATCGCTTCTCCCTTCCGCCGCGGCCCGTAGGCCGCGCTCGACGAACACCCGCACGACGCTGCGCTTGTATTCGGCGCTCCCGCGAATGTCGTCCCGAGGCTCGGCCGCCTCCGCGGCGAGCCGCGCGGCCTCGACGATCGCCTCCTCGTCGAGCTCCCGGCCGGCGAGCGCCTCCTCGGCCGCCGTCGCCTCGAGATTGGCCGGGCCGACGCCGGTGAGCGCGATTCCGGCGCGCTCGACGGTTCCGTTGTCGAACGAGACGTGGATCGCGGCCCCCACAGTGGCGAAGTCGCCGACCTTGCGCTCGAGCTTCAGATACGCGCCCGCGGCCTTCGGGCCGGGGTCGCGCACCCGCACCCCGGTGACCACCTCATTCGGCCGGAGCGAGGTCGTGAACGGCCCCTGGAAGAGCTCTTCGATCGGGATCGTCCGGGTCCCCGCCGAGGAGCGGGCCTCGACGTCGGCTCCGATCGCGAGCATCACCGAGCCCCAGTCCCCCTGCGGATCGGCGTGTGCGAGCGACCCGCACACCGTGCCGAGGTTGCGCACGATCGGATCGGAGATCTGCGGCGCCGCGGCGCCGAGGGCTCCGAACCGCCCGTCGAGGAGGTCGGAGCGCTCGCACGTCTTGTGACGGACGAGGGCGCCGATCCGGAGACCGCCGTCCTCCTCCGCAAGGGTGTCGAGGCCGGCAACCGAGTTGATGTCGACGAGCGCCTGCGGAGCCGCGAACCTGAGTTTCATCAGTGGGATCAGGCTCTGGCCCCCGGCGAGGACCTTCGCCTCGCCGTCGAATCGGTCGAGGAGCTCACAGGCCTCCTCGAGAGTCGTTGGAGCGAAGTACTCGAACCTGGCGGGATACACGAGGAGACCTCCCTTGCCGCTCGAGATGGCCTTGACCGCAGCACCGCAACGATACGCCTCGCCTGAGGATGCTTGCAGGTCTTACTGCGAGAGAAGCGGATCGGTTCGTTGAAAACGGGCCGACGGCTTCATCCCAGTCGTAGACGGGCCGCTAAGGCGTCGCTTTTGCGACGCCGACCTAGAGCGCGTGCGGGCCTTGCCCGTACGCGCGTCTTCACCCGAACGGCCCGCCCCTGGCCTCCGGCCAGGGGCGGGCCGGAGGGGAAGCTCCGAGGACGACCTCCCCCTCCGCATTGTCGCGCTCCGGACCTTGGCGACGGACGGGGTCTGAATCCATCGCCGGACGAGCGCGAACCCGCCGGAGGCAAGTATTACTCAACGCACCCGGCTAAGACCACGGTGTTTGCAAATCCGGAAATTCGCCGCCCAGGCGTCGCTTGCGACGCCGACTTAGAGCGCGTGCGGGCTTTGCCCGTGCGCGCGTCTTGATGTCGCTTGCGACGCCGACTTAGAGCGCGTGCGGGCTTTGCCCGTGCGCGCGTCTTGATGTCGCTTGCGACGCCGACTGAGAGCGCGTGCGGGCTTTGCCCGTGCGCGCGTCTTGATGTCGCTTGCGACGCCGACTGAGAGCGCGTGCGGGCTTTGCCCGTGCGCGCGTCTTGATGTCGCTTGCGACGCCGACTTAGAGCGCGTGCGGGCTTTGCCCGTACGCGCGTCTTGATGTCGCTTGCGACGCCGACTTAGAGCGCGTGCGGGCTTTGCCCGTGCGCGCGACGTCAGCGCCGGCCCAGGCGCACAAGCGCGCGTAAGCGGCGATGCGCGGCGGACTTGCTCGTCGGCGGATCGCACTTCGCCGCCAACTCACGCAGCGAGAGCGACGGGTGCTTCAGGCGCAGCTGCGCGATCTCCCGCAGCGGGGGTGAGAGCTCGTCGAGCCGTCCTCCCCGCGCGAGGCGCCGGACCGCCTCGAGCTGCGTCTTGGCGGCGGAGACGGCGCGGACGACGTTTGCGTGATCGGCGTTCGCGAGCCGGTTCGCGCGCGCGCGCGTTGACCCCATCACCGCGCGCTCCTGCAGCGCAAGCGCGGCCTCGCTCGCTCCCGCGGCTGCGAGGACTCCGGCGATGCGGTCGATCCCCTTCGCGTACGCGAGCGCGTGGTCACCCCGCTCCGTCACCCGCAGCTCGCCGCCCTCCGAGGCCGCGGCGGCCGCGACCGCCTCGGCACCCTCCCGTGTCTCGCTCCGTACCTCCAGGTGGGGCGAAGGTGGGGGGCTGACCGACCCGGACCCGAGCAGCGCGCCGCGCACGTAGGCCGAGCGGCAGCAGGATCGCGAAATGACGCGCTTTGGTGGTCGGTCGAGCGGCCGCGTCCTGGAGTCGACGACCCCTGCACGCTGCAGCACCTCCAGCGCCGCCTGCCCGCCCTCGACGTGCAGTTGGTAGCGCGTCTCGCGCCCGAACGCGCGGCGCTGGTAGGTGCGGATCTCGGAGCGGACGCCGAGCTCGCGCAGGAGCGTGAACGCCCGCCGCGCGGCGGCCGCGCTCGAGAGGTCGAGGTGCAGGCTGACCTCGCCGCGGCCGAGCAGGTGGAGCCGGCCGGCGAAGTGGAAAAGCGCCGAGAGCTCCGCGAGCCGGTCGCACTCGCGGGCCGGTGCGATCCCCGCGAGCTCGGCTCGCACGTCCTCAGAGAACATGCGGTTTGGTCGGTGACGAGAGTGCGCTTCTGACGCGCGAAAAGCAAGCCAGGCAAGGACGCAGGGAGCGCCCGTGCTCGATAGCACGGGCGCGACTGAAGACGCGGCGTGGCGCCGCTTTGCAGCCGCTCAGAAGCCGCTCCTCGTTGCCGATCAAACCGCGCAACCCTCGAGCTCCAGCAGCCGCTCCTTGTACCCGGGGCCGAGCGAGCCGTACGAGCCGATTCCGCCTGCGGCCACGATGCGGTGGCACGGCACGAAGAGCCCGAAGCGGTTCGAGGCGCAGACCGACCCGACCGCCCGCTGCGCGTTCGGGTGCCCGGCGAGCGCCGCGACCTCGCCGTAGGTCGCGGTGTCGCCGTACGGGATCGAACGCATCGCGTCCACGGCCGCGCGCTGGAACGGCGTGCACCAGTCGAGGTCGAGCTCGACGTCCTCGAATCCGTCCCGGACGCCGCGGAAGTACGCGCGGATCCGATCAACCAACGCAACGTCTGACTGCGGTACGTGATTCTGGAACGCGTAGCGTGGCAGCTCGTGCCAGGCCACGAGGTCGTCCACCAGCACGAGCTCGCCCACCCCCCAGCCCGCGACCTCGTAGGAGACCTGCCGCACCATCGTCTGAATCGTAGAATCACGGCCATGAGTCGCCCCGGCATCTTCCGGCCGCCCCCCGCGCGGAACGAGCCGGTGCTCGACTACGCGCCCGGATCGCCGGAGCGCGAGGAAGTCCGCGTGAGGCTCGAGCAGATGAAGGCCGAGCGGCTCGAGGTCCCGCTCGTGATCGGCGGCGAGGAGATCCGCACGGACGACACCTTCGAGGCGGTCATGCCACACGGCAAGGATCACGTCCTCGCCGACGTGCACAGGGCCGGCCCCGCCGAGGTCGAGAAGGCGGTCTCCGCCTCCGCCGAGGCCTGGGAGGACTGGGCCCGGCTGCCGTGGGAGGAGCGGGCGGCCGTCTTCCTCCGCGCCGCCGAGCTGCTCGCGGGCCCGTGGCGCTCGACCCTCGTCGCCGCCACGATGCTCAACCAGTCGAAGACGGCGCACCAGGCCGAGATCGACGCGGCCTGCGAGGTGATCGACTTCTTCCGCTTCAACGTCGAGTTCATGGTCCGGATCTACGAGGAGCAGCCGGTCTCCTCGCCGGGAGTCTGGAACCGTCTGGAGTACCGGCCGCTCGAGGGCTTCGTCTTCGCGATCAGCCCGTTCAACTTCACCGCCATCGGCGCGAACCTGACCTCGAGCCCGGCGCTGATGGGCGACGTCGTGCTCTGGAAGCCGGCCTCGACCGCTGCCTACTCCTCGTACTGGACGCTGAAGCTGTTCGAGGAGGCGGGCCTCCCGCCGGGGGTCGTGAACTTCATCCCCGGCAGCGGCGCCGCCGTCGGCGACGCCGTCCTCGCGAGCGAGCACCTCGCCGGCGTCCACTTCACCGGCTCCACCGAGGTCTTCCACTCGATCTGGCAGACCGTCGGCCAGAACATCGGCAAGTACCGGAACTACCCGCGCATCGTCGGCGAGACCGGCGGCAAGGACTTCATCGTCGCGCACCCGAGCGCCGACGTCGACGCGGTCGCGACCGCGATCCTGCGCGGCTCATTCGAGTACCAGGGCCAGAAGTGCTCCGCGGCGTCGCGCGTCTACGCGCCCTCGAACATCTGGCCCGAGCTGAAGGAACGGCTGGTCGAGGAGGTCGGGACGATCCGGATGGGCGACGTCAGCGACTTCTCGAACTTCATGGGGGCGGTGATCGACGACAAGTCGTTCGCGCGGCAGCGCGAGGCGATCGAGCACGCGAAGGGCAACAACGCCGAGGTAATCGCGGGCGGCGGGGTCGACGACAGCGAGGGCTACTTCGTCGAGCCGACCGTGATCCAGACGAAGGACCCGCGGGACCGGCTGATGCAGGAGGAGTTCTTCGGCCCGATCGTCACCACTTACGTCTACCCCGAGGACCAGTGGGAGCAGACGCTCGAGCTCGTCGACCAGACGGCCCCGTACGGCTTGACCGGCGCGATCTTCTCGCAGGAGCGCGCCGCGATCGACGAGGCGCAGGAAGCGCTCCGCTACTCCGCAGGTAACTTCTACGTCAACGACAAGCCGACGGGCGCGGTCGTCGGGCAGCAGCCCTTCGGCGGCTCGCGCGCCTCGGGGACGAACGACAAGGCGGGGTCGATGTGGAACCTCATCCGCTGGGTCAGCCCGCGCACGATCAAGGAGACCTTCGTGCCGCCGCGCGACTACCGCTACGCCTTCCTGTCCGGCGAGGACAGCGACGGCGCACCGGGCGGCCCCGGCGGCAGTCGCTGAAGCGGCCCGTAGTCGTAGCAATCGTGCTCCTGCTCGTCGCCGCCTCGGCCGCCACGGCGGCGCGGATCCGCGGCACGCGGGGGCCCGACCGGCTCCAGGCCGTCAACGGGCTGCGCGACAGGGTCCTCTGTGGCGGCGGGCACGACCTGGCCACCGTGGACGAGCTCGACCGCGTCGCCCGCGACTGCGAGGTCGTCACCAGGCGCGCGTCGAGCGACCCGTTCCGCACCGGCGAGAGTCAGCACGCGACCGAGGTCGAGCCCGACTCGTTCGCGTTCGGCAAGACCGTCGTCGCGGTCTTCCAGGTCGGCCGGGTCTTCGACGGCGGCGCGCACGCGATCGGCTTCTCCGTCTCCCGCGACGCGGGCCGGAGCTGGAAGCGCGGCTTCCTCCCGGGTCTCGGTCCACGCGCCAGCGACCCGTCGGTGGCGTACGACCGCAAGCACCGGGTCTGGCTCGCGGTCTCACTCGTCTTCGGCGACGGCGGCTCCTCCCTCCGCGTCAATCGCTCGAGCGACGGCCTGCACTGGGGACGGCCGGTCACTGCGGTGGCGACGAGCGGCAGCCTCGGCCAGGACAAGGAGTGGATCGCCTGCGACAACTGGCCGCAGAGCCCGTTCTACGGACGCTGCTACCTGAGCTACAGCGACATCGTCGGCGAGGTGATCGTGACGCAGGCCTCGTCGAACGCCGGCCTCACGTGGTCGGCCGCGACGACCGCGCCGGGGTTCCCGGGACGCGTCTCGATCCGCGGCGCCTTCGCCCCCGGGGTGCAGCCGGTCGTGCTCCCGACCGGCCGCGTCCTCGTCGCGTACTACGACCAGGACGACTTCTCGGTGCTGCGCTCGGACGACGGCGGCGTGACGTGGACTGCGCAGCTCGGCATCGCCCCCGCCTCGTACCGGACTCACCGCGGCCTGCGCGCGGCGCCGCTGCCGACCTCCGCGTTGAGCCCTGACGGCCGCGCCTACGTCGCCTGGGCCGACTGCTCGTTCCGGTCCGGCTGCGCGTCCAACGACATCGTCTACACGTCCACGGTCGACGGGGTCGCCTGGACCCCTGTCACCAGGATCCCGACCGGCGTCGGCGACGCGGAGCTTCCCGGGCTCGACGCCGACCCGTCGCGCCCTGGGCGACTCGCGCTCGCTTACTACGTCTACCGCGGCTCGTCGCTCGACGTTCGCTTCGTGTCGTCGTCGAACGCCGGCGCGAGCTGGACCCGGCCGCAGCTGCTCAACTCTCGGCGCGTGCCGATGAGCGGGATCGCCCCGACCACGCTCGGCTCGATGGTCGGCGACTACATCTCGACCTCGTTCGCGGGCGGCCGGGCGGTGCCGGTGTTCGTGCTCGCCTCGCCCCCCTCGCGCGGGAAGCTGCACGAGGCGACGTTCGCGACGTCGCTGGCCGTGCGCTGAGCGTCAGGCCGGCGGGATCTCGGCGCGCGCCGGCCCCCACCCCCGGGTGCGCGCCCGCGCGGCCACCCAGGCGGCGCAGCCCAGCGCGGGCAGCGCCAGCACGACCCCGGCGACGCGCACGCCGAACGCGCCGGCGATCGCCCCGTCGAGCAAGCTCGCGAACGGGCGCAGGCCGAGAAACGCGACGCTCCAGAGCGCCATCACCCTCCCCCGCTCCCACGGGTCGACCCCGAGCTGCAGGCGCGAGGTGGCGTGCGTGTTCGAGGCGAGGTAGCCGAAGCCCGCGACGAACAGCACCGGCAGGGCGAGCGCCAGCCACGGCGTGAGCGCGAACACGACCATCCCGCCGCCGAGCAACAGCAGCGTCGCGAACATGCGCCGGCGGCTCCCGCCGACGCGGCCGGCGACCACGAACGCCGCCGTCACCGCGCCCGCGCCGAAGACGCCGACGATGTAGCCGCCGAACGTGTCCTTCCGGCCAAACGCGTGTGCCCAGGCCGGCGCGAGCGTGTTCACCGGGTCGGACGCGAACCCGACCGCGGCGACGATGACCAGGAAGACCACGAGCTGCGGCCGCCTGCGCAGGAGGTCGATGCTCGCCCGCACGTGGCTGCCGGTGCGCTGGGCCAGTTCCTGCGGCTGGGGGCCGATCAGGAGCAACGCGCCGACGAAGACGAGGTACGAGGCCGCGTTGATGCCGAACGCGGCCGGGATGCCGAGGTACTCGACCGCCAGCGCGGCGCTCGCCGGGCCGATCGCGCGGGCGAGGTTGAAGGTCATCGAGTTGAGGGCGACAGCGGTCGGCACCTCGGGCTCGTCGACCAGCGTCGGGATCATTGCCTGCTGCGCGGGAGCCGAGAACGCGCTCACGATGCCCAATGCGACGGCGTCGGCGATCACGACCGACGGCGGCGCAAGGTCAAGAGCCGCCAAGAGGCCAAGACCGCCCGAGAGCACGATCGCGCAGGTCTGCGTGACCAGAAGCAACGAGCGCCGGTTCCACCGGTCCGCGGCGCCGCCGGCCCACGGCGCCAGCAAGAGGATCGGGATGAACTGCGCGAAGTTGAGGACGCCGAGCAGCAGCGCCGAGTGCGTCTGCCGGTAAATCAGCAGCGCGGCGGCGAGGTTCTGGAACCAGGTGCCGCTGGCCGAGAGCGCGTTGCCGGCGAAGTACGGGCCGAAGCTGCGTCGCCGCAGCAGCGCGAAGGCTGCGGCGGGACCGACGCGTGAGCTCACGCCGGACTTCTATCCGGAACGGCCGCTTGGTTATTGCACGACGGTGAACGGCCGCATCATGTCGTTGTCCTCGTGCTCGACGATGTGGCAGTGGTACACGTACTTCTGCGGTGCGGTGACGCCGGCGGGTAGGTCGAACTTCGCCCGGATCGTCGTGAAGGTGCCCGGGTTCGCCTTGACCGTGTCCTTGAACCCCCGCTCGCTCGGGTCGGGCGGCTGCATCGGACCCGTCGCGAACGGCGTCGGGTCATGCCCTCCCGGCACGCCGTGCTCGCCCTCGAACGCCTCCTCGTAGGCCTGCACGTCGAACGGCGTTCGCCCGACGACCTGGAAGGTGACGAGGTGCATGTGCATCGGATGGGTGTCGCCGGTGATGTTGACGTACACCCAGTCCTCGACCTCACCGACCCTGGGGAGCTCCGTCGCCGGAGAGTCGAAGGGCACGCCGTCGATGTTCAGGAACCAGGTCGGCTCGTCGACGTCGATCTCGTTCAGCGTGAGGTAGCGCGTCGTGACCGGGCTCGGCAGGTCCGCCTTCCGGCCGGGCAGGCTCGCGGGAACCGTGGTCGGACCGGGCTGGGTGACCGTCTTCCCCACCCGGAGCTGCATCACCTGCTCCAGAGAGGGGGCGGGGGTCACGACTGGTGCCTTCGGGTTGTGGTTCTTCAGCACGATCGTCTTGCCGGCGAACCGCCGGAAGTCGACCAGGATGTCCGCGCGCTCGGCAGGTGCCAGCACGAGCCGCTTCATCTCGGCAGGCTGGTCCCACAGGCCACCCTCGGCGCCGATCTGCCAGACGCTCGGTCCGCTGAGATCGAGGCTCAGGATCCGCGCGTTGCAGCCGTTGAGGATCCGGAGGCGGTACATGCGCGGCTCGACCTCCAGGAACGGCCAGACCTTCCCGTTGACGAGCATGGTGTCGCCGAAGTACTCCCCGATCCAGGTCGCTCCGGGGACGTCGCTCGTCGGGTAGAGGAAGGTCCCGTCGGGGTTGAACTGGCGGTCCTGGATCACGAGCGGGATCTCGTAGGCGCCGCCGGGGATCCCGATCGGATTCGGCTCGGAGCCGGTGTCGAACTCGTCGCGCAGGATGTACGCGGCGGCGAGGCCGGCGAAGACGTTCAGCCGCGTCGCGCCCAGGCTGTGGTCGTGGAACCACAGCAGCGAGGCCGGCATCTGCGGTGCCTGGTTGGGGTAGTGAACCGTCTGGGTGTCGTTCCGGCCGAATCCGTCCGGCGTGACGGCTGGATTGCCGTCGCTGTCACCGGCCACGAAGCCGCCGTGCAGGTGCGTCATCAGGCGCACCTCGTTCCCCAGCGGGGTCAGGCGCGTGTCGACCGGGATCCACGACGGGTACGTGTCCGGCAGGTGGTTCGTGAAGCTCATCTGCACCGGTGTGTCGGTCCGCGCGACGACCGCCATGCCGAACGACCCGGCCTGGCCGGCGAGGCCCGAGCCGTCGTCGTAGGCCCAGAACGGCGTCGGCGGCAGGAACGGGTGCAGCTGCCGCTCGATCTCGACCTGGGTGAACGTGTAGGCGTTCGTCCCAGAAGCCGTGGCAACGACGATCCCGCTGCCAGGCAGCGGCACCGGCTGGACGTACTTCGTCAGCCTCCCGGCGACGGTGGTCGCAGCGTGCAGACGGGACCACGGCACGAACAACGCCGCGCCTCCCGCCGCTCCGTATTGCAGGAATCGTCGACGTGTAAGGGTCGTAGCCATGGACAGCCTCCCTTGGCCGCTATGCCGCAAGGCCTACAAGAAACCGATGCCACACGTTCCGCGAGAACGCGACCTCTTCCATCCGAGTATGCACGCCTGCTGCATCCGTGCCAACACCGATTTCGAAACGGTGATTACCCGCAGGGGGAACACCGCTCAGGCGCGGCCGGCCTTGTGCAGCTGTGCGTAGATCGAGCGCGCTGTCCGCTGCGGAATCCCGGGCACGCCCTCCAGTTCCTCCTGGCTGGCCGCGAGAAACCGCTCGGCCGAGCCGAAGTGCCGCAGCAACGCCCGCCTCCGCGCCGGGCCGACGCCCTGCAGCGTGTCGAAGATCGACTCGCGCGCCTTCGCGTCGCGCCGCTGGCGGTGGAAGCCGAGCGCGAAGCGGTGCGCCTCGTCGCGGATCCGCTGCAGCAGGTGGAGGCCGGGCGAGTCGCGGTCGAGCACGATCGGGTCCGGCTGCCCGGGGACGAAGACCTCCTCCTCGCGCTTGGCCAGCGCGATCACGGCGACGCGTGGCAGGTCGTATGCCTGCATCGCCTGCAGCCCGGCCGCCAGTTGGCCCTTGCCGCCGTCGATCACCACCAGGTTCGGCGTCCCAGCGAACGACTCGTCGTAGTCCCCGGCGGCCGCCCCCGCCTCGAGCCGTGCGAACCGGCGCGACACGACCTCCTCCAGCGCGGCGTAGTCGTCCTGACCGTCCAGCGTCCGCACCCCGAACTTGCGGTAGTGCGCCTTCTTCGGCATCGCGTCCTGGAAGACGACCATCGAGCCGACCACCGACTCCCCCTGGATGTTCGAGATGTCATAGCACTCGATCCGCAGCGGCAGGCTCTCGAGGTTCAGCGCCTCGCGCAGCTCCTCCAGCGCCTCGACCCGCCGCAGCCGCTTTCGCTCCGACTGCGCGGCCTCCGACTCCAGCGCGAGCCGGGCGTTCTCGCTCGCGAGCTCCTGCAGGCGCCGTTTCTCGCCGCGCGACGGCGTCCGCACCTCGACACGTGACCCGCGCCGCTCGGTGAGGAACTCCTCCAGCGCGCTCGTGTCGCCGGAGTCCGGCGGGACGACGATCTGCGGCGGCACGCTCGGCGACGAGCCGTAGTACTCGGTCGCGAACGCCTCGAGCAGCGTCGGCGTGTCCTGGCCGTCGACGTTCTCGAGGTGGAAGCCGTACCGGTCGATCAGCCGGCCGTCGCGCAGCGGGAAGACCTGCACCGCCGCCCGGTCACCGTCCGCGGCGATCCCGATCACGTCGACGCTGCCGACCGAGCGGCGGTCCGCCGTCTGCCGCTCGACCAGGTGCCGCACGGCGAAGAGCCGGTTCCGGTAGCGGGCCGCCTCCTCGAAGCGCTCGGCCTCGGCGGCCTCCTTCATCTTCCGCTCCAGCTCGCGCTGGATCGGCCGCGTCTCGCCGGAGAGGAACTCGATCACCCCGTCGATGATCTGCCGGTAGCCCTCCTTCGAGACGTAGCCGACGCACGGCGCCAGGCAGCGCTCGATGTGGTAGTCGAGGCACGGAATCCCGCTGTGGCGGCCGGGCTTCGGCCCCTCGCACGGCCGGTACGGGAAGACCCGGTTCAACACGTCGAGGGTCTCGCGCACCTTCTTCGCGTTCGCGTAGGGGCCGAAGTAGACGACGCCGCGCCGGTGCCGCTCGCGCGTGAACATCACGCGCGGGTAGTCGTCCTCGACGGTCACCGCGATGTACGGGAACGACTTGTCGTCGCGCAGGCGCACGTTGAACGGCGGCCGGTGGCGCTTGACCAGGTTCTGCTCCAGATGCAGCGCCTCGGCCTCGGTGTTGGTGACGATCACCTCGACGTCCGCGACGCGCTCCGGAAGCCGCTGGATCGTGGAGCGCGAGTCGGGTGTCTTCTGGAAGTAGCTGCGGACGCGCGGGCGCAACGACTTGGCCTTGCCGATGTAGAGCACGTCGCCGCGGTCGTCCCGGAAGAGGTACACCCCCGGCTTCGCCGGAAGCCGTTTCAGCTGCTCTTCCACGGGTGTAGCCATGGCCGGGCAAGGGTAGCCTCCGGCCTCGTGAGGAAGGCCGTGCTCGCAGCGGTCGTCGCGGCGGCCGCAGCGGCCGGCGTCGTCGCCGCGATGCTGCTCTCCGGCGGTGGTGGGAACGAGGCCGCGCCGCCGGCCTCGGGGGGCTCGACCGCACGCGACACGACCTCTGCGACGAGCGGCGGCGGAACCACCTCGTCGGGCACGAGAGGGACAATCGGCACCACCTCGCGCACGGGCGGGCTCGGCAGCGCAACGGCCCCGGTCGACACGACTCGCATCGACCTGCCTCCGCCGCCGACACAACACAGCCGGCGCACACGTACGTTCCTCGTCGGGACGGTCGACGACGCGCTGGCCCAGGTCGGCCGCGGCTTTGCGCAGGCACAGGTCGACGTATCCCGCGACGCGGGCTTCGACGTGGCCGCCGTCTCTGCGACCTGGCTCCGCGGCCAGCGGCGGCCTCCCGCCCGGCTCGTCCACGTCCTGCGAAACGTCGCCACGGCGACCAAGCGCGCGCGGATGAAGCTCGCCGTGGTCGTCTGGCACGGCCTCGGCGAGGACACGCCCAGGACGCCTGCCGACCGCGCGGACTTCGCCGCGTACTCCGCGGCGGTCGTCAAAGCGCTGCCGCGGCTGCGGTTCGTGGTCGTCGGCAACGAGCCGAACCTGAGCACGTTCTGGAGGCCACAGTTCGGCGGCGGCGGCCGGGATCTCGCAGCCCGCGCCTACGTCGACCTGCTCGCGCGCAGCTACGACTCGATCAAGGCCCAACGGCCGGGCGT
Organism: uncultured Actinomycetes bacterium; assembly: GCA_963719275.1. Lineage (GTDB taxonomy): Bacteria > Actinomycetota > Thermoleophilia > Gaiellales > Gaiellaceae > AC-32. The sequence goes on from CAVRBT010000004.1 coordinate 509,395, forward strand.
CCGCGTCCTCGGCGGCGCCCTCTCGCCCCGCGGGGCCGACCGGCCCCACGGCTCGAGGCCGACGCACTCGCCGACCGCCTTCATCCGCGACCTGGGCGCCGCCTACCGCGCGAGCCACCGACGCCGTCCGCTGATGGACGCCTTCGCCTTCCATCCGTACATGGAGGCGTCGCGCTTCTCGCCGACCGGGGCGCATCCGGAGAACACGACGATCACGATCGCGGACTACCCGAAGCTCGTTGCGCTGCTGGACGAGGCCTTCCACGGCACCGCGCAGGCGGGCGAGCGCCTGCCGATCTACTACACCGAGTTCGGTGTGCAGACGCGCGTGCCGCCGCAGAAGCGCGGCTTCTACGTCGATCTCGACTCGCCCGCGCGCACGGACGCCGTCCCGTTCCAGGTGCAGGCCGCCTACTACCGCCGTGCGCTCGAGCTCGCGTACTGCCAGCCGACGGTGCGCGGCCTGTTCGTCTTCCACACGTTCGACGAGCCGGGCCTCGGAGGCTGGCAGTCCGGCCTCTACTTCGCCGACCGGACTCCGAAGCCCAGCCTCCCCGCGTTCAAGCGCGTCGTGGCCGACCTGCGCAACGGCCGCTTTCCGCGCTGCCGCCGCTAGGCTTTTCCGCCGTGGCCGGCCAGTACGTCGCCTACACCTTCTTCTGCGTCGACCCCGCCTGGCGGCGGCTCCCGATCGACGAGCGCGCGGCCGGCAAGGACGCCTTCGCGGACGTGGTCGAGGAGTTCGCCGGCCGCATGGCGTCACTGCGCGCCTACTCGACAACCGGGGTGCGGCCGGAGTGCGACTTCTTCCTCTGGAAGATCACCGAGCGCTACGAGGACCTGGGCGAGCTCGGCGCCGCACTCAACGGGACGCCGCTCGCCGGCTGGCTGACGACGCCGTACTCGTACCTCGCGACGACCAAGGCCTCCGAGTACACGAAGGCGCGCAAGCCACGCCAGGTGATCCCGAAGGGCTCGCCGTACCTCGTCGTCTACCCGTTCGTGAAGCTGCGCTCCTGGTACTCGCTGTCGCAGGAGGACCGCCAGCGCGCGATGGACGAGCACATGCGCGTCGGACACGAGTTCTCGACGATCCACAACCACACGACGTACTCGTTCGGGATCGACGACCAGGAGTTCATGACGGTCTTCGAGTGCGAGGAGCCGGCCGACTTCATGCATCTGATGCTGACGCTGCGCGAGTCAGAAGCAAGCCGCTACACGGAGCGGGACACCCCGATTTTCGTCGGACGATACGTCCCGATCCGCGAAGCGCTCGACGAGCTCGACGGCACCGCCGTGCGCGCCGGCGCGACCAGCAAGTAACAGTCTGTTACTTGGATCCGGCGGCCGCGCGGCTCAGTAGCCGTACGTGTGCTCGTCGCGCCAGACGCGCCACATGGCGAAGCCGGCGAGGACGAACACGGCCAGGAAGACGAGCAGGTTCAGCCCGTTCCCGACCGGCACGAAGAAGCGGGCGGCCACGTTCACCACCATCAGCAGCGCCGAGCCGTAGAAGACGACCCGCGAGCGCTGCGACCACATCGAGATCTCCTCGCGCCGGTCGCGCCAGAAGAGGAAGACGAAGTAGGCGATCGCGAGGAAGAAGGCGATCTGCGCGAGCAGGAAGAGCGCGGTCAGCGTCGCCTCCAGCTGCAGGACGACGACCACCAGCGCGATGAGCGCGATGATCAGGAAGCCCCGCAGCGTCGGGTTCATGTCGCGAAAGCCTCGCTTCACCCCGGTGAGGGTAGCTAGAGTCCGCGCGTGGTCGAGGAGGGCCAGCCGGCACCGGAGTTCGAGCTCGAGAGCGACAGCGGCGAGACCGTCAAGCTCTCGGATCTCCGCGGCAAGCCGGTCGTCCTCTACTTCTATCCCAAGGACGACACGCCCGGCTGCACACGCCAGGCCTGCGGGATCCGGGACGCCTGGTCGGAGTTCCAGGGCGCCGGGGCCGAGGTGTTCGGCATCAGCGCCGACACACAGGCCTCACATGAGCGATTCAAGTCGAAGTACTCGCTCCCGTTCACGCTGCTCGCCGACCCCGAGCACAAGCTCGGCGAGCCCTACGGCGTCGCGCAGGAGGGCAAGAACTCGTATGAGCGCTCGACCTTCGTGATCGACGCCGACGGCAAGGTCGCCCGCGTGATGCGGCGGGTGAACCCCGACCGGCACGCCGACGAAGTCCTCGCCGCGCTCGGCGGCTGAGAACGGCTTCCTCGAAGGCGCGGGGCAGACTCGAACTTCCGTACGGGGCGATGCAAGCCCCTGCCTAGCCTCTCGGCCACCGCGCCTCGGCGGGCAGTTCGCGTCCGGGCCGCGAATCCCTCTCGCGCCGGAAACAAGAGAATGGCGCCGTGAGCAAAGCGCGTGCAGCCGCGGGCACGATCGTCTTCCTGCTCGTCGCGCCGGGTGTCGTTGCCGGGCTCGTCCCCTGGCTCCTGACCGGGTGGGACTCCTCCGGGCCGCCCTTGTGGATGCGGGTGATCGGCTGGCTCGCCGTCGCGGCCGGCGCGGCCGTCCTACTCGAGGCGTTCGCGCGGTTCGTGATCGAGGGGATGGGCACGCCCGCCCCGGTTGCGCCGACGCACGAGCTCGTCGTCGGCGGGCTCTACCGCTACGTCCGGAACCCGATGTACCTCGCGGTCGCCGCGCTGATCCTCGGCCAGGCGGCGATCCTCGGCAGCTGGCTGCTCGTGGCGTACGCGGCCGCCTTCCTCGCGACGGTCTGGTCCTTCGTGCACTGGTACGAGGAGCCATCGTTGCGGCGCCGCTTCGGCGCAGCCTGCGACGAGTACGCGAGCCATGTGCCGGGCTGGTGGCCGCGCGCTCCGCGTGCAGGAAAGCGCCTCTGACCACAGAACGGCGCAAGCACACCGCCGCGAAAGGAGCTGGAAATGGCAGGAAGCGAGACCTGGGCAGGCTGGATCCGCTTCAGCGGGATCCTGATCCTGATCATCGCGATGATCGACTTCTTCGAAGGGCTGACCGCGCTCATCCGAGGTTCGTACTACCACGTCACCCCCGATCAGATCATCGTCTTCGACCTCACCACCTGGGGCTGGATCACCTTGCTCTGGTCGTTCGTCCTCGCCGTGGTCGGCTTCGCGCTGCTCGCCGGAGCCACCTGGGCGCGCTGGACGGCGATTGTCATCGCCAGCCTTAACTTCCTCTTGCAGCTCGGCTTCGTCGGGAGCTCGCAGTACCCGCTCTGGGCGCTGACGATGATGGCCCTGAACATCCTCGTGCTCTACACCCTGATCGTCCGCTGGGACGAGGGGGCCGAGACGCTGAGGCGCCAGGCCGAGACGCGATACTGAGCACGACAGGCGGCGCACATTGCGGGCCGGTTAGCGTGGCCGGACAGCGCGCGAGGCGGCCGCGCGGCAGGCCCTACTCCTGCCGCGCGGCCGCTCGTTCTGTACGGCCCTAGCCGTCCCTACGGGCGATCCTCGTTCGGGTCGTTGATGCGCTGCAACCTCCAGAACGGGATTGCTTTGACCTGGCCGGTCCTCAGGTCGCGAACCCAGAACCGTCCGCCGCAGGCGCCGTAACCGCGGCCGGGGATCAGGACCACGGTCTGCGGGCACGCAATCTGAGCCCGAGCGTGGCGTCCAGTCATTCCCTTGCCGGCGGCGGCTGCCGGGACTGCGAGGGCGGCGACGAGGGCTCCGATGGTGACGAGCCGGTACACGGTGACTCCTTTCGCTCGCTTCTTGATCTCCTGCCAACGAGACGAAGCGGCGGTTGCAGGCCGGAAGCAACGCGGTTGCAGCCTCGACCGCGGTGCTCGAGCGATCTCAGGGTGCAGGAAGCAACGAGAAAGGGCCGGTTTCCCGGCCCCTTCTCTTGCCGCGCCGAACTACTCAGGAAACGTGAGCGCAGCGCACCAACACGTGGAAGAACTCGGCCGTCCCGCCCTCGTTCGCCATAGTGACGGTCCACCCGGGCGTGCCGTTGTCGTGGATGAATAGTGTGGAGGACACAGCACGGAGCGCAGAGGTCCCCACCACTGAGAAACCGCCACCGAGCGGCTGCGTCCCCGCCGGACACAGATTGAACGCCGAGGCCTGTGCCCCGCCCGCCACCGAGACTGTGGAGTCCGTCCCGCCAACCCCGTTAACGAGTCCGGAGAGCCCGGGGGGCCCGGCGACACCCTGCGCCCCCTGCTGGCCGGGGGCGCCCTGCAGGCCCTGAATGCCTTGCGGGCCCGGGACACCCTGCGCCCCCCGCTGGCCGCGGAGTGACTGCACGGCACTCGCGGTGAGCTTGGTCACGGGGACGGAGTGGTTCTTGAGCTTGTGCCCGTCGAACAGCAGGCTGGCCGCGCCGGCCGAGCCCGAGATGACCGCCGCGACGATGATCGCGGTGATGATGCTCTTCATGATTTCTCCGATCGTTCAGCCGCAGCCATGGCGGCCGCGATCTGGTCAGTGCTTGTCCACGGCGAAGCAGACGTCCCTTTGAGCGTCCACCGCCGCATCCAGTAGAAGCCTCGTCCGGACCGTGCCCGGTCGGCGATCCGCATCTGGTGGAACCCCTCCCTCCAATTCGCCCCCTAAGGGCGAACGCCGACTGGAAAGGGTCCCCCCAGGTACTCGAGGGAGGAGCCTTGCGAGGACGTTCCCCCTAAGTCCTCGCCGACGTCCACGGGTCTATCTCTCTTCACCCGCATGGCGACCCTAACATGGAAACGTCAAAACGCGCGCGCAGCCGAGTCGTCGAACGAGTTCGACCAGGATGCCGAAGCCGACCAAGATGTGAGGTCGGTGAAGATCTTGATCGGCCCGCCCGTGATCACGAGTTGCGGGTCGGCGATGCTCGATGTCGTTAACGTCGCGGAGACGCGCTCGCTGGGGTCGCCTGATTGTTTAGGCTCACGGCCACTGAAGGGAGAAGCGCATGGCTGGCATGGCTGACCGCAGGGTCGGTGGCATCTCGATGGGCGGGATCATCGTCATCCTCGGGATCATCCTGATCATCATCTGGAGCTTCTGGATCGGGTTGATCGTCACGCTTATCGGACTAATCGCCTTCGGCGGTTTCGCGCGAGGCAAGTGGTACTGAGGTCGCACCTTCGCCTCTTGACTGTGGACGGGACTTAGCAAGCGTTCGTTCAGCGTTTGCCTACAGAGACAGGTCGCTCGCGCGCGTCTTACGCGCCGAACGCTGGGCATGCGGCCGCTACCTCCTGGGCGGCGGCTGTTGGCAGACGCACACGCATCCCTGCGGCAAGGGTGCCATGGCCGCATAGACACGGCTGAGCCCTGGCTGCCGTTCGCCGCAGTCGCCTGTGGGAAAGGAAAGGGCGGCCCGTCGGCCGCCCCGTACTTTGCGCTTCCGTCCGTCTCTGCGGCCAAGGCGGCCGGTCTGCGCTGACCCATGGTGTGACGGGTCGGCTGCCGGTGCCTCCCCATGAAGGGGGATATCTCCAGGCAACAAGAAGCGGGGCCGCCGCCCGGCCCCGCTTCGTGTCTCCCGTGAGAGAGCCGCAGGTAAATCGTCAGGCCTCGCCGCATTGAGGCCCTTCGTGTCTTCCGAGGTCGCCCCCGCCGCATCGGGGCGCGTCTCGGTTGCATGCCAAGTATCGGGCGGGGGTGGTTGGTTGATCCATCACCCTTCTACGGTTGACTGCCGCGCTTCACTCCGTGAACTGGCCTAGTCACGATCGTGGATACCGGCCTGCGACGATCCGACGAGGCTCGCCTACTTACTCCCCGCTGAGCTCGCCACAGCCTCGGTAAGAGTCCCCGGAGTGTCTGATCGGGTGGTGGCGGGGCGTCCGAGGAGAGCGGCGCTTGCGACGATGGACGCGAAGGCGGCGATCTGCAGCAATCCGCGGGCGCCGGGCGGGAGCGCCTCACGGAAGAGCACAAAGCCTGCTGCGATCGGGACGGCGTTCGTGACGAGGGTCGCGATGCCGGCGGCGGTTAGCGCGCTGCCGTGCTGGAACGCTGCCTGGAGCACGCTGGTGCCGGCGGCGTAGCAGGCAACCAACGAGAGGATCGCAAGCGACCAGATCCCGCCGTAGGTGAGGAGCTTCGCGGAGATGTCGCCGTCCGCGAAGAGCAGCCCGGTCGCAAGCCCGAGCGCAGCAGCCCGCGCGAGGCGGATGCGCACCAGAATCAGAGCGACTGCGCCGCCAGCAGAGGCTGCGAGCCAGAGCACGACGGCGGCCACGTGCGGTGTGTGGGATGTGGGCTTGGCGCCCACGAGCGACAGTGCGAGCAACACCAGCCCGACCAGCGCGATCCCGACGGCGAGTCGCTCGCGGACTGTTAGCGCACCTATGTGGCCTCGCACGCTGAAGAGCGCAAGGACGGCGATGCCTGATGCACTGACGGCCTGCACGAGGCTCAGCGGCGCGAGCCGGAGGGCAGCCACGTAGACAAGCCAGCCGACCGTCTCGGTAGCGAAGCCGAGCAACCAGCCGTGGTTGCCCAGTAACAAGCGCAGCGAGCGGAACGGTCGCCGGGGGCTAAGTGGCGGCAGCGCGGCTACCGCGTCGTGCTCTTTCGTGTAAGCCCAGTTCACTGCCAGTGCCGAGACGAGCGCCAGACACAGACCTATCCAGACTGTGTCGACTGGGATCCTCCCTTCACTCGTTCACATTGCAGTGGGTGTCGGATTGGTCGTTCTCAGCGCCTCGGCGTCTGCTGCTGGGGAGGCGATTCCCTACCGCTGGAAGAACTGCGCCGTCGTGAACAAGAGGTTCCCGCAGCGCCCGGGCGGTGACGTTGTGCGGCCGATTCGCGGTCAGGCAGGAGCCGTATCAACCGCCTCCGGCGCTTTTCCTTCCCAGTAGCGGTTGAGGGCTTCCTGCACCTTCACGAACCAGACGATCGCCGGGATGATGAAGATGCCGAACGGGAAGAGCCAGAGCCCCGTCCAGCCCGTGACCGGCGGCTGCTGCCCGTCCTTCTCGTACATCTTCCCGACCTCCGACGGGATCACGAACGCCATCACAGGGCTGAGGAGAATCCAGATGACGAGGCCGAGCACTCCGCCGAGCCCGTCGCCCGTGTGCTGCTTCATCTCCTCCTCGGTCTGGTAGACCCAGTACCAGCCGTAGAAGCCGAGCGTGACGATGAACAGGAGAATCCCGAAGCCGATCCCACGCGGCTGGCCTACAGGTCTGGTATTGCCGGAAACGTTCATCGTTGCCTCCTCGATCGAGTGAAGCGACTGAATCACGCCCGGGGCTGAAAGGCCAGCGAAGTCCCGCTCGGAACACTCCCGACAAAGCAGAACGACCTTGCAGCCGTTCGCGGCGAGTAGCGGATACAGAGCCCGAGCGACCGCAGTGAGGAGCCGAGCGACCGCAGTGAGTGAGTCTCTCCCCCTCTGGCTCCGCTCGGCTCCGGCCCTATATATATACCCCGCCGGCGGCGCGGGTAAAACGCGCCCCGAGGCTGTGATAGGTGGAGCCGGAGCGTGGCGGCCATTCCTCCTGCGGCGAAGGAACGTGCCCCTCACGGGGGGAGAGAGGTGAGGTGCTCCGGCTCCATATACCGCAGACTGGTTCTGAGACGGCTGTCACCAGCGTATCGCTCAGCAGGCGCACTTCCAATAAGGCCATCCGATGCTGCCACCGAGACGTTTGCGGACTGAGTGCGGACTGTCCCGGCGCTAACCGCGCGGAACCCCTGCTCGTCTCAAAGGTGCGGATGAGAGGACTTGAACCTCCACGGGGTTTCCCCCACACGGACCTGAACCGTGCGCGTCTACCAATTCCGCCACATCCGCTGGCGGGGACAGTGTAGCGGCGGCCTGGCCCCGCCTATCTAGGGGTTTTCGGCTTGCGCAGGGGTCTTCTCGTCATCGCCGCGGCCGCTTTCGCGCTGCCGCTCGCGGGTGCGTCGGCGAATCCGCCGGCCTCGCCGCGCGGGCCGCTCGTGGAGGTGGTCGCGCTCCTCGACGGCGCGCCGCTCGCCCGGCGGCCGCACGCCCGCACCCGGATCGAGCGCGAGCAGGAGGCGGTCGCGGGGCGCATTCGCGCGCTTGTGCCCGAGGCGAAGATCCGCTGGCGCTACCAGGTCGTCCTCAACGGGCTCGCGGTGGTCGTCCCGCAGGACGCGGCGCGTCTGATCGCGTCTGTGCCCGGGGTGCGAGAGGTGCAGGCGAGCGTCCGCTACCGCCGCACGCTCTACGAAAGCCCGAAGGTGATCGGCGCGCCGCAGGTATGGGGCACCACGCTCGCCACGGCGGGACAGGGGATCAAGATCGCGGTGATAGACGACGGCGTCGACCAGACGCACCCGTTCTTCTCGCCCGCCGGCTTCACGATGCCCGCCGGCTTCCCCAAGGGGCAGCGGGCCTACACGACGGCGAAGGTGATCGTCGCGCGCGCCTTTCCGCCTCCCGGCGCGGGCTGGCGCTATGCCAACGCCCCCTTCGACCCGACGGAGTCGGAGCACGGGACCCACGTGGCCGGGATCGCGGCGGGCGACTACAACACCGCGGCCCGCGGCGTGAAGGTGTCCGGGATCGCGCCGCGCGCCTACATCGGCAACTACCGGATCGGCACGATCCCCACGCCCGGCTCCGGGCTCGACGGCAACTCGCCCGAGATCGCGGCCGCGATCGAGCAGGCGGTCAAGGATGGGATGGACGTGATCAACTTCTCGTACGGCGAGCCGGAAATCACGCCCTCGCGCGACATCGTCGTCCACGCGATGAACGCCGCCGCGGCAGCCGGGGTCGTCCCCGTCGTTGCGGCCGGGAACGACTTCGACGCCGTCGGGCCCGGGTCGGTCGGCTCGCCCTCCACCGCTGCCGGGGCGATCTCGGTCGCCGCGGCAACCAAGAGCGGCGTGATCGCATACTTCTCCTCGGGCGGCCCGACGCCGGTCTCGCTCCTGCTCAAGCCCGACATCACGGCGCCCGGCGTCAACATCCTCTCGTCGGTGCCTCGCCGCGATGGGTCGTGGGGCTTCCTCGACGGCACGAGCATGGCCGCGCCGCACGTCTCCGGGGCAGCAGCCGTTCTGCTGCAGCGGCACAGCCACCCGACGTGGACCCCGGCGCAGGTCCGGTCCGCGCTTGTCTCGACGGGGACCGCCGTGACGTCACGCGGTCGCGAGGTGCCGCCCACACGTGAGGGCGGCGGGATGATCTGGCTTCCGGCCGCGGACCAGCCGCTCCTGTTCGGCCGGCCCACGAGCCTTTCCTTCGGGCTCCTCTCGCGCGGGCGCGCACGGGCCCTGAGGCTCTCACTCGGCGACGCGGGCGGCGGCGCAGGCGCGTGGCAGGTGTCGCTTCGCCAGCTCGTGCGCGCGCGAGGCGTTTCGCTGCGGGTGCCCGCCGCGGTGACCGTGCCGGGCACGCTGACGCTGCGGGCTGTCGTCTCGAAGCGCGCGCGCCAGAACGAGGCCGCGGGCTTCATCGTCCTCATGCGGAGCGGCGCGACGCGCCGGTTCCCGTACTGGCTGCGGGTGGCCTCCACGCGCCTCGCCACTGAGGGGCACACGCTGCTCCGGCGGGCGGGCGTCTACCGCGGGAACACGCGTGGCCTGCCCGGCCGCGTCTCGTCGTACCGCTACCCGTCGGCGCCCGGGCCGCTCGGAGTGAGCCAGCGGCTGCCGGGGCCCGAGCAGGTCTTCCGCTTCCGCATCGGCGGGCGCGTCGCCAACGCCGGCGCGGTCGTCCTCTCCGGCGGTGTCTCACCGCGCCTGGTTCGCGCCGGGAGCGAGGACCGGCTCGCCGGTTACACCGCCTTGCCGATCCGGCTGAACCCGTACCAGCCGAACTTCTTCGGCCTCGGGCCTGCGGTGGGCGTGTTCCGGCCGGCGCCGGGCCTGTACGACCTCGTCTTCGACACCCGCAGCCGCCGAGCCGCCGGGCCGTTCCGCTTCCGCTTCTGGGTCAACGACATGACGCCGCCGTCGGTGCGGCTGCTGACGCGCAGCGTCCGGCGCGGCGGGAAGCTCGTGCTGCGCGTCACCGACCGGGGATCCGGCGTCGACTGGCCGTCCTTGCTCGCGACCGTCGACGGCCGCTTCCGGCAGGTCGTCTACTTCCCGGGCGCGAACCGCGCCGAGGTACGCCTCGGCGCGCTGGCGCGCGGTCGCCACACGCTCGTCGTCACGGCCTCGGACGTGCAGGAGACGAAGAACAACGAGAACGCCGCCGCGACCCTCCCGAACACGCGGCGCCTGAGCGCCACGTTCAGCGTTCGCTAGTTGCGGCGGTCGTAGTCCTCGATCGTCGGCAGCTGGTCGAGGTCGCGCTCGACGCTCGCGGCGAACTCGTCGGTCTCGCTGCGGAGGAGCCGCAGCTGCGACTTCCGCCGGGCACGCTCGCGCTTGCGGCGAGCCTCTATGCCCAGCCGTTTGCTGAGCCGCGGCCATTCGGCCCCGATCACCACCGCGACTGCACACAGGAGCAAGGCGAGAGACAGCCAGCTCACGGCAGCAATAGTACCGACGCTAAACCGCTCGTCAGGAGCGGCCGATAATCCCTTCGTGAATTCCCCGGCCTTCGTGGTGCTGTACTTCGCCTTCTGGGCGGCGCTGATGCGGGCGCTCTTCGTCCGGGCCCAGCTGCTGCCGGCCACGTGCGGCCGCTGCGGGATGCGCCTGGAGCGCCGCGAGCTGGGCGCTCCGGTCTGTACCTGCGGGCGCTAGAGCCCCACGGGCTCGGGCGTCAAGGCCGCGTACGGCACGCCCCCCGCGCCCGTGTAGACGGCGCGGTAGAGGAGCGGCCGCGTCGGCGGGTGGTCGGTAAAGGTGAACGAACCGCCGGTGATCGTCGCACGGCCGATCGCCCGGCGAGGCTCGCCCGGCCGCTCGCGGAAGATCCGCACGCTCCCGGTCGGAACTCCGCGGACGGTCCCGTCGAGCGCGATCGAGTCTCCATAGTCGGTCGCCTCGAGCGTGACGCGCGTGTTCGGCCGGTTCGGCGCCTGGAACCAGCGCAGGCCTTCGGGCCCGCCTAGCAGTAGGTCGCGCGCGCCGCGAGGCGCGACTGCCAATCCCGCGAGCCAGCCGTCGAGCTCGATCGAGCTCTTCCCGCGCGCGATCGTTCCGGTCCACACGTACTGCTCGCCGGATTGGCCGAAGGCGTCGCGCCCGACCCACGCATTCGCGGCCACCTCTGCCCCCGTCGACGGGAGCGCGAGGCCGGTGACGAGCGCGCGGTCCAGCACGAACTTCGAGCTCGCGATCTTCCGCCGCACGGCGAGCGTCACGGGCGCGGTGTTGAAGGAGGTCAGCGACTCCGTCCACGCCGCGTGCAAAACGCCGCTCGGGCTCAGCCCCGCGAGCACGGGGCCGACCGGGAAGTCGCCGACCCCGGAGTCGAGGCCGAAGCCCAGCCACGACTTCGCGCGCGGGAACCACTCGAGCGCGCCCAACACGCCACGGTAGCCGTACGACTCCACGACGTGGACGACGTTGCCGAACATGACGGGCGCGGCAGGCGGCGGGACGAGGCTCTTCGGAAAGCCCTCCTCCGTGATCCTGCGCGTGGTCACGCGGCCCTTTGCGTCGACCCGCGTGACCAGCAGGCGGCTGTTCAGGTTGGCGCCGTTCCAGTGTGTGTAGGCGACGACCGGGAGACCCGCGCGGTCTAGCGCGAGCCCGGGCCAGCCGAGACGGAAGCGAGGCGCAGTAACCCGAGCGAGCCGGATCGTCTGCCAGCCGACCGACTGGCGCCGCACGAGCAGCAGCGTCCGCACGTCCGCGCTCTCGACGAGCACGACCGGCCCGGCCGCGCCGACCTTGAAGGCGGTCACCGTCGAGCCGGGCGAAACCGAGGCGGCGGCGGACGCCGTCCACCGGCCCGTCGCCGACCGGGTCGAGACGTACAGCGCCGGCCCGCGCACGAATGCCACGGACGGCACAGCCTTCCCGTTCAGCGCGAGGAACCCGTCCTGGACGCCGCGCGCAACGACTTCCGCCGAGGCCCCACCGGCGGAGACCAACGCAATCGCGGCGGCGAGCGCCGCTGAGCGAAGCATCCTGCCTGAGCTTGTAGCACGCGCCAACGACGGCTGTCGACTAGATTTCCTGCGGGCCTCGCGCCCGCTCTATGCGGAACCGCTGACCGAACACACGCGCTCTCGTTCCTTCGTCAGGAGGTTCTCCGCATGCACCGACCTCGCGGCACGCTCGCCGCACGCAGCATCACCAAGTCCTACGGCGACACCGTCGTCCTCGATGGGCTCTCGCTCTCGGTGACGCCGTCCAGCCGGATCGGCGTCGTCGGCCCGAACGGGATCGGCAAGTCGACGCTGCTGCGCGTGCTCGCCGGGCTGGAGGAGCCCGACGCCGGCCGCGTGTCGCGCGAGCCGCCGGTGCTGGAGGTCGCCTACCTGGTGCAGGAGCGCGCGGTCGACGGCCTCTCCGGCGGCGAGGCGGCGCGGCGGAACCTCCAGGCGATCCTGGCCGCCGACGCCGACGTCCTCCTCCTCGACGAGCCCACGAACGACCTCGACTTCGCGGCGCTCGAGCTGCTCGAGCGCTTCGTCGACCGCCATCGCGGCGGCATCGTCGCGGTCTCGCACGACCGTGCCTTCCTGGAGCGGATGACGAGCATCGTCGAGTTCGAGGCCGAGACGAGGCGTGTGCGGGTGTACGCGGGCGGCTGGAACGAGTTCGTCGCGCAGCGCTCGGCCGGTCGCGAGCGGCACGAGGCCGCCTACTCGGGGTACGTCTCCGAACGCTCGCGGCTCGAGGAACAGGCGAGGCGGATGCGGCAATGGGAGAAGCGCGGATACGGTCAGGGCCGCAAGAAGAAGAAGACGAAGGACATCAAGAAGGCCGCCGCCAAGAAGCTCGGGCAGCTCGAGCAGGTCGAGAAGCCGTGGACTCCGTGGCAGCTACGGCTCTCGCTCAGCCCGGCACGGGGCGGCGCCGACGTGGTCGCGCGGCTCTCGGGCGCGGTCGTCGAGCGCAACGGCTTCCGCGTCGGTCCGATCGACCTCGAGTTGCGGCACGGCGACCGGGTCGCGCTGCTCGGCCGGAACGGCGCGGGCAAGACGACGCTGCTGAAGGCGCTTCTGGGCGAGCTCCCGCTGGCCGGCGGCGAGCGCCGGCTCGGGCCGGGCACCGTGCTCGGCGAGCTGCCGCAGGGCCACGGGCCGTTCGCCGCGGAGGAGCGGCTGCTCAACCGCTTCTGCGGGCTCAGCGGGTTGGACGCGGGCGCGGCACGCTCGCTGCTGGCGACCTTCGCACTGGGCGCAGACGACGTCCTTCGCCCCGGCCGATCGCTTTCACCCGGTGAGCGGAGCCGCGCGGCGATCGCCCTGCTCGCGGCACGAGGCGTGAACGCGCTCGTGCTCGACGAGCCTACGAACAACCTCGATCTGGAGGCGATCGAACAGCTCGAGCTCGCGTTGGAGAGCTACGAGGGCGCGGCGGTCCTGGTCACCCACGACCGCCGCTTTCTCGAGGCCTTCGGCGTGACCCAGACGCTCGAGCTCTGAGCTCAGGAGAGGGGGCCGGCCTGGAGGCTTGCTCAGTCACCGATCTTCTTGCCTGACGGGGAGACGACGTACCAGCCTCCACCGAACGCCTGGGAGTCCTGGCCCTTGATCTGGCCCGGCTTGGTGTCCTCGGCGTAGCGGTACAGCGGGTGTCCGTTGTAGGTCACCTGCTTCTTGCCGTTCGAGCGGCGAATGGTGCCGAGCAGGCGCTGCTTCACTCCGGTCCCGGCGACCGGCCTGGCGCTGGTGAGCAGCGGCGGCCAGTAGGTCGCGCAGGCTCCGGCGCACGCGCTGTGGCGGCGGCGGTCCTTCTCGAACAGATAGAGCGTGCGCCCGCGGCCGTCGACGATGATCTTGCCGAAGCGGGACTTCTCCGTCTTCACGGTCGTGCCCTTCACGGCCGAGCTGCCGGCGGCGAGCCCGGCGCCGAGCACGGCAGTCGCGGCGAGCGCCGCGACGACGGCGACGATTGCGAGTTGGAGGCGCTTCATGGTGCTCCTTTCCCTCGGGGGTGCCCGGGGTACGGGAGGCCGACAGGGGCGGGATTGGAGGCCGGCGGCCGCTTAACAGCCGCTTAACGCAAGCCTGAGCCGCGGTGAGCGAGCCTGGCACGAGGCCGCATCGTTGAGCCGAAAAGTGTGAGGCCCACATCAGCCGGCCTCAGCGCTTCTCAGGGGTAGGTGGGGTACCACCTGCAGACGCCTGCGCCTCACCGCCTGCGGTCAGGAACCCGGTGCCGCGGGAGCCGGAAAGTCGAGCCGGGCGCCTGCCCGGAGCTCCGTGATCGTTCCTTGGACTCCGATTGAGATGGGTGCACCGCTCGAGGTCTGCGATGTCACCGTGACGCGGTCGTCCGCAAAGTCGAGTTCGACCAGCTGTCCGCGGTAGAGAACGCTGAAGACGAGTCGCCTCAGCTTCGTCGGCAGCTGTGGGTTCAGCCAAAGCACGTCCTCGCGGACCTCGAGTCCCGTGTAGCAGCGCTGCAGGAGGTCGAGCGTGCCGACCATCGCGCCCAGATGGATTCCCTCGGCCGTCGTGCCTCCCTGGCTGTCGGAAACGTCGCTTCCGAGCGCGTCGAGGAAGAATTCCCAGGAGCGGCTTCGATCGGAGCGTGCGAGAACCCACGCATGAACCACGCGACTGAGAGTCGAGCCGTGCGAGGTCCGGTCGAGGTAGTAGTCGATCGCCCGGGGGATCGTCCCCTCGTCGAAGGCGTAACCAAGTCGCGCGAAGATCGCTCCGAGCTCCTCGGCCGAGAGGAGGTAGAAGAGCATCAGCACATCGGCTTGCTTCGAGACCTTGTAGCGATTCGGCGTGTCGCCCTCGCTCTCGAGGATCCGGTCGAGCCGGCTGATGTCGCCGTAGCGGGAGCGGTACCCCTCCCAGTCGAACTCCTCCAGCTGCTCGTACCCCTCGAACTGGCTGAGGATCCCGTCCTCGTGGAAGACGAGGCGCATTTTGCGGCTGAGGTCCTCCCAGCGTTCGAGCTCCTCGGCGGTGAGCGAGAGACGCTGCCGAATTTCGTCGCTCCGATCGGAAGGAACCAGCTCCAGCAGGTCGAGTGCACGGCACAGCACCCAGACCGCCATGACGTTCGTATACGCATTGTTGTCGAGACCGGCCGTCGATGCACCCGGGTAGGCGTCGTGGTACTCGTCCGGGCCCATCACACCGCGGATCTCATAGCGGTCGAGCTTCCGGTTGTAGCGGGCGATTGAGCTCCAGAAGCGCGCGATCTCGATGATCAACTCAGCCCCGTACCCACCGAGGAAGCCGATGTCGCCGGTGACCTGGTAGTAGTGCCAGACGTTGTAGGCGATCGCGGCGCTGATGTGCCGCTGCAGGGCGGAGTTGTCGCGGTTCCAGCGGCCTGAGCGAGGGTTCAGGTGCCGCTGTTGTGTCTCCTCCCGCCCGTCGCTCCCGCTCTGCCAGGGAAACATCGCTCCTGCGTAGTCCACCTCCTGCGCTGCCCAGCGCGCTTCTCGCAGCCTGCGGTAGCGGTAGCGGAGCAGAGCTCGGGCAAGACGCGGCAACCTGAGGGTGACGAACGGAATCACGAAGACCTCGTCCCAGAAGACGTGGCCGCGGTACGCCTCTCCGTGCAAACCGCGGGCGGGGACGCCCACATCGAGCGCGGAGGTGTGTGGCGAGAGGGTCTGCAGGAGGTGGAACACATGGAGGTTCACTGTCCGGTTGGTTCGTTCCCCGCCCTCCTCGAGTTGGAGCCCGAACCGTCGCCAGAGTTCGTGCCAGGCAAGAACGTGTCTGTCGAGGAGCTCGTTGAAGCCCGGCGCCCGGTCGACCGCGCGGCAAGCCGAATGGCCGGGCTCGGACAGGGCGGGGTCGCGCGAGGTGAAGATCGCGACCACTTTCTCGACCGTCACTGGCTCCTCCGCGCCGACGCGGGCGGAGAGCTCGTGCCCCACCACGCCCTCCTTCTGCAGCGGCATTCGCTCGGCCGCGACGGCGGCGCCGTTCCGTTCAAGCCGCGTCCGGGCAGCTTCCGCGACGAGGATGCGCGAGGTTCTCGTCAGTGCGCGAAGGGCCACCGTCTGGTCGTCGAGGACTTCGGTCTCGAGCGCTGTCAAGTGATCTCCGGCCAGGGCGCGATAACGCGGGACCCCCGAGTTGTCGACGTTTCCGTCCAGGAACGAGCGGACCTCCAGCCGCCCGGACCAGTTCTCGGGGACGATGGTCGTCTCGAGCGCGAGCAGGTGGGGCTCGTCAATCGAGGCGATGCGCCGCTGCGTGATCCCTGTGACGCGGCCGGCGTCGTCGCGGGCTCGTGCGAACCGCGTCAGCACTCCCCGACGGAGATCCAGCTCAAGACGCTGCTCGAGGAGCTCGGCCGCTTCCAGCCAACATCCGTCCTCTGCGCGAAACGTCAGCGGGAGCCAGTTGGGAAGGTTGACGACGCTCTCGTCTTCGAGCGTCTCGCCTGCAACAGTGCTGGCAAGCCGGTTGTAGACACCCGCGGCGTACGTGGCCGGGTAGTGAACCTCGCCGGCTCGCATCTCCGGTGATGCGCCCCTGGTCGCGAGATAGCCGTTGCCGAGGGTGCAGAGCGCTTCCCGCAGACCCTCGCTCGCCGGCTCGAAGCCGCTGTACTCGAGGATCCAGGCGCTCATGCAGCTACCTCGGCCAGATCGCCGACCACGAAATCGGCGCCCGCGGCGGCGAGTGCCTCGTGCTGCGCTGCCCGGTCGACTCCAATGACGAGGCCGAAACGCCCCCGCCTACCCGCCTCGACCCCCGAGATGGCGTCCTCGACGACTGCGGCGTGGAGCGGATCGATACCCAGGCGGCGCGCGGCCTCGAGGAAGAGCGCGGGATCGGGCTTGCCTGGCAGGCCGAGCTCCGCGGCGTCGAGGCCGTCCACCTTTGCGTCGAAGAGCTCTCGGATCCCCGCGGCCTCGAGCACCGCCGCGCAGTTGCGGCTCGACGACACGATCGCCGTGCGCACCCCTCGCTCGCGCAGCCTCGTGATCAGATCGAGGGTCGTCGGGTAGGAGTGGGCACCGGTCCTCTCGAGCGCTTCCAGGAAGTACCGGTTCTTGCGGTTGCCGAGACCGCACACGGTCTCGCACTCCTCGGAGTCTGCCGGGGAGCCGGGTGGAAGCTCGATTTCTCGGGACTCGAGGAAGCTCGCAACTCCCTCGTAGCGAGGCTTGCCGTCGACGAACCGTCGGTAGTCTGACCGGACGTCGAAGGCCGTGAAAGGCTCGCCGAGCCGCCGGGCTCGAGCCGCGAGGTACCCGTCGAAGAGCTGCTTCCACGCCTCCGCATGCACCTCGGCGGTACGCGTGACGACGCCGTCGAGATCGAAGATCACCGCCTCCATCGCACGCAGATCGGGACCAGGAGCAGGCATCTCAGGGCTGCGTGCCGGCTGCGAGGTCGACATTCTCGGCGAGGAAAGGTGCGAGGTAGAGACCGGCGACCTTAGCCGGCGGCCACCAGAGCGGCTCCCAGTCGACGACCCCGGGATCCCCGTGATGGCCCCCGAGCGCGGCACGTACGTACGCGGGGCGATCGCCGGTGAGCAGGAGCGCGCGGAGGATCGGGTCGAGAGGCGTCGGCTGGACGGGGACCCCGGCCTCCGCGGCGATCGTCTCGGCGACCACGTCGGCCTGCTGCGTGGCGAGTCCTCCCTGCTTCACCGGAAAGGCCGTTACGTCCCCCGCGGCGAAGACGGCCTGCTCGCCTCCCACGCGGCCGTGGTCGTCAACTTCGAGAAAGCCGTGGGCGTCGTGCGGGAGTCCGCTGAGATACGGACCGCGGAGGAAGGGCAGCGAGACGACGGCGTCCACGGCCATCTTCTGTCCGCCGACAAGCTCGAGGCGGCCGTCTGCGTAGCGCATCGGGTGCCGTTCGAGTGCAAGCCTGACGCCCTGGCTCTCCAGAAGCTCACGAGCGAGGTTGCTCGCGCTCGTTCCAAAGAGAGCGAGCGGTCCCTTCTCGGGGGTGACGAGCGTGATCTCGGTCCGAGGCGCCGTCGATCGCGCGCGGCGGGCGGTCAGGAGCGTGAGCTCGTACAACGGCAACGGCCAGGAGACACCCGCAGGGACGGCGAACGCGAGCCGTTCGACCCTTCCGGCCCCGACTTGCTCGACAAGCTGCCCGAAGCGCGCGATGTCCTGCGGACCCTGGAAGGTCAGCGCCCCTGGGATCGCTTCTTCGGCTCTCGCGCCGCACGCGACGACCAGGGCGTCGTACGAGAGCGTCTTCCCCTCCGAGGTTCGCACTCGACCCTCCGAGGCATCGACCGCAGTGAGGGCGTCGGGACGGTACCGGGCACCGCAACGCTCGGCGAGAGAGCCGAGCGGGAACCGATGCATAATGCTCAGCCCGAACGGCTCCGCGACGGCAGCGGGTCGATAGACGAACTCGGAGTCGGGGGCCAGGAGCTCTACGGCGACGCGTTGCTCGGCGAGCGCCCGCAGGGCGAGCAGCGCCTCGAGCCCCGCAAAACTCCCGCCTGCGATGAGGACCTCGACCTCGGCCCGACTGCCCACCCGGGAATGATGGCTTCTAGCGCCGGGTGATGTGTGACCACCTCCCGGAAGGGCGCTCGAACGACCCCAGGCCATCTATCGAAGCACCCACGGAGAAGGGCCCGTTTTCACGAGCCCTTCTCTAGACCTTCGTTGAGTCGGTGTCGCTTTCGTCTACCTCGTCGAGAAGGTGTTCGGTCGGTTCTTCCTACGACCTTTTCGGTGAGGCTTCGTCCTACTTGCGATCCGGACTTAGCGCACCACCGATGCTCCTCCCAATCGTGCGCTGCGGCATCAGGGATTTCACTGATCTCTGGTGGTGCCCGTCGTGCGCGCATACTTCCCGTCGTCATCGCGTAGCAAAGGGAGAAGCGCGTGAAAGTAGTCGGCCGGTCGAGCGTCGCCCAGCACCGCTTCGGTTCTTCGGCGCCGTACACGCTCGGTCTCGAGGAGGAGTACATGCTCCTCGATCCCGAGACATTCGCCCTCGTCCAGCGGGCGGACACGATCCTCGACGCCGACCACGAAGGCGAGTTCGCGGCGCGCACGAGCTGCGAGATCTTCCAATCTGAGATCGAGGGGCAGACCCCGATCTGTGCCACGGTTGAGGAGGCGGCGATCGAGCTGCGGCGGCAGCGCAGCCACCTGGAGGCGCTTGTCGGCGAGCAAGGGCTCGTACTCGCCTCGGCAGGCACGCATCCTTTCGGACGCTACGAGGATCAGGTTCTCACCGACCGGGCGCGTTATCGCGGGATTGTCGAGCAGGTGCAGTACCCGGCCCGCCGCGAGCTGGTCTTCGGACTGCACATCCACGTCGGCGTGTCGGACCCGGAGACGGCGATCCAAGTTGTCCGCGCGCTGAGCTTGCAGATCCCCGAGCTGATTGCGCTCTCGGCAAGCTCGCCATTCTGGCGCGGTCTGCCGAGCGGGCTGCGGTCGACCCGGCACAGCGTCTTCGATACCTTCCCGCGCTCCGGCCCGCCGCCTGCCTTCGACGACTGGGGCGAGTTCGTCACCTACGTGGAAGCGCTCGAGCGCGCGGGCGTGCTCGAGGACTACACCCGCATCTGGTGGGACGTGCGGCCCCATCCACGGTTTGGCACCGTCGAGGTGCGCGCGATGGACGCCGTCGAGCGTGTCGAGGACGCGGTCGCCCTCGCCGCCTACGTGCAAGCGTTGGTGAAGCGGGCCGCAGAGGGGCCGCCCTCACCGCCGGCGAGCGCACTCGAGGGCGCACTCGTGCGCGAGAACAAGTGGCAGGCAATCCGCTACGGGCTGGAGGCGGCCGTCATCGGCGCCGACGGAGCACCGATCCCGATCCGCAGCCAGATCCTGCGTACGCTCGACGAGCTCAGTGAAGCAGCCGACGAGCTCGACAGCGAGACCGCGCTCCTCGGTATCGAGCGGATCGTCCGTGCAGGCACAGGAGCCGAGCGACAGCTCGCCGTCTTCGCCGCAACGGCAGACATACGCGCCGTGACGCGCTCGATCGCGGCTGAGACTCGCGGAGCTGCCGCCCTCAGCTGAACGTCGGCCACTGGGTGACCGTTATGTCAGCGGCAGGGTCGCGCTCGAAGCCGGAGTCAGCGGGCGTGCAGGCGCAGCGCGGGGGTCGCTCGAGCGAGTTAGTCTGGGAGCCATGGCCGTCCGACCGCGGCGACAAGCATGAGCGACCCGATGCGGGACGTGACACCGCTGCCGGACCTGTTGCACGGGCGCTCCCACACCGGTCCGGTCCGCGAGCGCCGGCCCGTCTACGTCGATCTGCTGCCGCCGTGCAACGCCGGCTGTCCGGCCGGCGAGAACATTCAGGCCTGGCTGTCCCATACCAAAGCGGGCCGACATGAGCAGGCTTGGCGCGAGCTTGTCGCGGACAATCCGCTGCCCGCGATCCACGGGCGGGTCTGCTACCACCCGTGCGAGAGCGTCTGCAACCGCGCCGACCTGGACAGCGCCGTCTCCATCCATTCGGTCGAGCGGTTTCTGGGCGACCTCGCGCTGGAGCAGGAGTGGCAATTCGATGCTCCACCGGTCCGCAGCGGCAAGCGGGTGCTGGTGGTCGGCGCCGGGCCGTGTGGTCTGTCGGCCGCCTACCACCTCAGCCGGCTCGGCCACGAAGTGGAGATCCGAGACTCCGGCGCGGAGACGGGGGGGATGATGCGGTACGGGATCCCGGCCTATCGGCTGCCCCGAGACGTGATCACCGGCGAGCTCGACCGGATCGCGGCGATGGGCGTACGGGTGACTTGCGGGCACAAGGTCGAGGACCTGGTCGCCGAGCGTGAGGAGGGCGCTTTCGACGCGGTCTTCGCCGCGGTCGGGGCGCACCTCTCCAAGCGCGTCGATATCCCGGCCCGTGATGCCGGTCGGATCGTCGACGCGGTTTCGTTCTTGCGCAGCGTCGCCTCCGGCGATCGGCCGGTGATCGGCCGGCGCGTGGCGGTCTACGGAGGCGGCAACACCGCGATGGACGCCGCCCGGGTCGCCCGGCGGATGGGCGCGGACGAAGCGCTCATCGTCTATCGGCGGACGCGGGAGCAGATGCCCGCCCATCTCGAGGAGGCCGAGGACGCCGAGCGGGAAGGCGTGCGGATCCACTGGCTGCGGACGATCTCGACATTCGACGGTCCGGAGCTGCAGGTCGAACTGATGGAGCTGGACGAGTCCGGATACCCGCAGCCGACCGGCCGGTTCGAGACGCTCGCCGCCGACACGGTGATCCTGGCGCTCGGCCAGGAGTCCGACACCGCCTTCCTGCGCCAGGTGCCGGGGGTGGAGATCGCACGTGACGGGAGCGTGCAGGTGTCCACGTCGCTCGAGACCGGCAGCCCCGGCCTGTTCGCGGGTGGCGACATGGTGCCGAGCGAGCAGACCGTGACGGTAGGCGTCGGCCACGGCAAGAAGGCCGCCCGGCACATCGACGCCTGGCTACGCAGTACTGCGGCCTCGAGCGCACCCAAGCACGAGCTGGCGAGCTTCGACAAGCTCCATCTCTGGTACTTCGGCGACAACGCCCGCCGCGAGCAGCCCGAGCTTCCGCCCGAGGAGCGGATTGCGGACTTCGGCGAGGTGGTCGGCGGCCTCTCCGCCGAGGAGGCGGTCTACGAGGCGGGCCGGTGCCTGTCGTGCGGCAACTGCTTCGAATGCGACGGCTGCCTGGGCGCCTGTCCCGAAGACGCCGTGATCAAGCTGGGCGAGGGGCACCGCTATCGGTTCGACTACGACCGCTGCACGGGTTGTGGGGCGTGCTTCGAGCAGTGCCCGGTGCACGCGATCGAGATGGTCGCGGAGCCCGACTGAGATGCGGGCGACGGTCGACGGCAACGAGGCCGCCGCCTCGGTCGCCTACCGACTGAACGAGGTCTGCTGCATCTACCCGATCACGCCCTCGTCGCCGATGGCCGAGCTGGCCGACGAGTGGGCGAGCCAGGGGCGGCCCAACGTCTGGGGCACCGTGCCGGCGGTGGTCGAGATGCAGAGCGAGGGCGGGGCGGCCGGCGCCCTGCATGGTGCGCTTCAGAGCGGTGCCCTCGCGACGACGTTCACGGCCTCCCAGGGCCTGCTGCTGATGATCCCGAACATGTACAAGATCGCCGGGGAGCTGACGCCGGCGGTGCTGCACGTGGCCGCCCGGTCGCTCGCGGCGCAGGGGCTGTCGATCTTTGGCGACCACTCGGACGTGATGGCTGTCCGCCAGACCGGCTTCGCGCTGCTCGCCTCGGCCTCGGTTCAGGAGGCCCACGATCTCGCGCTCGTGGCGCAGGCCGCAACGCTTCGGACCCGGGTGCCGTTCGTGCACTTCTTCGACGGGTTCCGAACCTCGCACGAGCTGAACACGATCGAGCTGCTCTCCGACGACGACCTGCGCGACCTGGTGCCCGAGGAGCTCGTGCGCGCGCATCGTGGTCGAGCGCTCTCGCCGGAGCGGCCGTTCATTCGAGGCACGGCTCAGAACCCGGACGTCTACTTCCAGGCGCGCGAGACGGTGAACCCCTTCTACGCCCGCGTGCCGGACGTTGTCGAGGATGCGATGACGCGCCTTGCTGAGCGCACCGGCCGCCGCTACCGCATCGTCGACTACTTCGGGGAGCCGGAGGCCGAGCGTGTGCTGGTGGTGATGGGGTCAGGCGGGGAGACAGTTCAGGAGACCGTGGCTGCGCTCAACTCGCGCGGCGAGCGCGTTGGCGTGGCGCAGGTGCGGCTGTTTCGGCCGTTTCCAGCGCAGGCCCTTGCCGAGGCGCTGCCCGCGACCGTCCGCCACCTCGCCGTCCTCGATCGGACGAAGGAGCCCGGCTCGATCGGAGAGCCGCTCTTCCTCGACACGGTCGCAGCGCTGGCCGAATCGTTTGGCGACGGGAAGCGGGAAGCGATGCCGGGGGTCGTCGGCGGTCGCTACGGCCTCTCCTCGAAGGAGTTCACGCCGGGCATGGTTGCCGGCGTGTTCGCCGAGCTGGCGCAGGAGCGGCCGCGGCGCCGGTTCACGATCGGCATCAGGGACGACGTTTCCGGGAGCAGCCTCGACTACGACGCGTCGCTCGACATCGAGCCGCCGGAGACGGTGCGCGCGATCTTCTTCGGCCTGGGCTCGGACGGGACGGTCGGCGCGAACAAGAACACGATCAAGATCCTCGGGGACGAGGGACTTCACGCGCAGGGCTACTTCGTCTACGACTCGAAGAAGTCCGGCTCGCAGACGGTCTCGCACCTCCGCTTCGGGCCGAAGCCGATTCGGGCGCCCTACCTCGTGCAGCAGGCGGGCTTCATCGGCTGCCACCAGTTCGGGCTGCTGGAGCGGGCCGACGTGCTCGGCCCAGCGGCGGACGGAGCGACGTTGCTGCTCAACTGCCCGCGCCCGCCGGATGAGGTGTGGGATGCGCTGTCCGGGCCAGTCCAGGAGCAGATCCTCACCAAGCACATCGACGTGTACGCAATCGACGCCGGACGGATCGCCCGCGAGGTCGGCCTCGCCGGACGGACCAACATCATTCTCCAGACCTGCTTCTTCGCCCTCTCCGGAGTGTTGCCGCCCGAGCAGGCGGTCGACCGGATCAAGACAGCGGTCGAAAAGACCTACGGGCGACGCGGCGCGGAGGTGGTCGAGCGCAACCAGGCGGCGGTCGACCGCGCGCTGGAAGGTCTGCACCGGGTCGAGCTGCCCACTCGGGTGACGTCCACCCGCGGGTTGCCTCCCTTCGTGCCGGCGCACGCCCCCGAGTTCGTTCGCACCGTCACGGCGGAGATGCTGGCCGGCCGGGGCGACGAGCTGCCGGTGAGCGCGTTACCGGTGGATGGCACGTATCCGAGCGGCACGGCGGCCTACGAGAAGCGCAACATCTCGGAGCTGGTCGCGGTCTGGGACTCCGAGCTCTGCATCCAGTGCGGCAACTGCAGCTTCGTCTGCCCACACAGCGTGATCCGTTCCAGGTACTACGACCAGTCCCAGCTGGAGGGCGCTCCGGACGGGTTCCGGTCGGCCCCGCTGGAGGCCGTCGGGCTGCCCGACACCCGGTACACGCTGCAGGTCTACGTCGAGGACTGCACCGGCTGCGAGCTCTGCGTCGAGGCGTGCCCGGTCGTCGCGCCGGGCGAGCCGGTTCGCAAGGCGATCAACCTCGCACCGCGCGAGCCGCTGGTTGCCGCCGAGCGGGCCAACATCGAGTTCTTCGAGACGCTGCCTACGAGCGACCGGTCAAGGGTCGACTTCGGGACGGTGCGCGGCACCCAGTTCCTGGACCCGCTGTTCGAGTTCTCCGGCGCCTGCACGGGGTGCGGCGAGACGCCGTACCTGAAGCTGCTCTCGCAGCTCTTCGGCGATCGGCTCATGGTCGCCAACGCAACCGGCTGCTCGTCGATCTACGGCGGCAACCTGCCAACCACGCCCTGGACGACCGACGCCGATGGGCGCGGCCCCGCCTGGTCGAACTCTCTCTTCGAGGACAACGCCGAGTTCGGGCTCGGCTTCCGGCTCGCCGCCGACCGGCACACCGAATTGGCCCGCCGGCGCCTAGGCGAGCTGCGCGACGTGGTCGGCGCGCAGCTGGTGGACGAGATCCTCGCGGCACCACAACTGCGGGAGTCGGAACTGCGGGCGCAGCGCGAGCGGGTGGCCGAGCTGAAGCAGCGGCTCGACGGGCTGGACGGAGCGACCGCCACCGACCTGCTCAGCGTCGTCGATCACCTCGTTCGGCGCAGCGTCTGGATCGTCGGCGGTGACGGCTGGGCCTACGACATCGGCTCCGGCGGGCTCGACCACGTTTTGGCCAGCGGGCGCAATGTCAACGTGCTCGTGCTCGACACCGAGGTCTACTCCAACACCGGCGGCCAGATGTCCAAGGCGACCCCGCTTGGTGCGGTCGCCAAGTTCGCGGCTGCCGGCAAGACCGTGCCCAAGAAGGACCTCGCCCTGCAGGCGATCGCCTACGGCAGCGTCTACGTCGCGCGGGTCGCGATGGGCGCCGACCCTCAGCAGACACTGAGCGCCTTCCGGGAGGCAGAGGCCTACGACGGTCCCTCGCTGGTGCTCGCGTACAGCCACTGCATCGCGCACGGCATCGAGATGCGTGACGGACTCGACCAGCAATACCGCGCCGTCGCCAGCGGCTATTGGCCGTTGATCCGCTACGACCCGATGGCCCGGGCGGCGGGCGGCAACCCGTTCCTGCTCGACTCGCCGCGGCCACGCATCCCGCTCAGGGACTACACCAACCGGGAACTGCGGTATCGCACGCTGACGAACACCGACCCGGCCGAGGCCGAGCGACTGCATGGGCTGGCCGAGCAGGCCGTCGATCAACGCTGGGACGTGTACGAGGAGATGGCGACCCGCGGCGCGCAGCACTTCACCGCGGACGCGCGCAAGGATCGTTGATGGACCTTTCGACCGGCTACATGGGTCTCACGTTGCGCAATCCGCTCGTCGCGTCGGCCTCTCCGCTCTCCCAGACCGTAGACGGCGTGCGGAGGCTCGCCGATGCCGGCGTCGGTGCGGTAGTCCTCTACTCCTTGTTCGAGGAACAGCTGCGCCGGGAGGCCGCCGAGAACGCGCGGCTGGTCGACGCAGGCACCGAGAGCTTCGCAGAGTCGCTCTCCTACTTCCCATCCGCTGCCGAAGACGACGCCGGCCCGCGCCAATACCTGAGCCTGCTCGAGCGTGCGGCCCTTGTCGTCGACGTCCCGGTGATCGGCAGCCTCAACGGTGTCACGCCGAGTGGCTGGGCCGACTATGCCCGCGCGATGCAGGAGGCGGGCGCAGCCGCGATTGAGCTGAACATCTACTACCTCCCCGGCGACCCACGCACCTCGGGCCGCGAGGTCGAGCAGCGGCACGTCGACGTCCTGGCGAGGGTCAAGGACGCGGTCAACGTTCCGGTGGCGGTCAAGCTGAGCCCCTACTTCAGCTCGACCGGCGAGATGGCGCTACGGCTGGACGAGGCAGGGGCGGACGCCCTGGTGCTGTTCAACCGGTTCCTGCAACCCGACATTGACCCCGAAACCCTCGCAGTGGTGCCCCAGGTTGGCCTCTCAAATCCGGCCGAGGCCCGGCTACCGCGGACCTGGATCGCGCTCCTGCATGGACGTGTCCGCGCCTCGCTCGCGGCGACCACAGGCGTCGAGACTTCAGACGATGTGGCCAGGTATCTCCTCGCCGGCGCCGACGTCGTGATGACCGCCTCAGCGCTGCTGCGGCACGGCCCCGAGCATGCAACCGTGCTGCTCAACGGCCTATCGAACTGGATGGTGCGCAAAGAGTTCGCAGCCGTCGACGAGCTGCGCGGCAAGCTCGCCGTGCCGCGCGACACGGACGAGGCGGTCTACGAGCGAGCGGGCTATGTCGGCGCGCTGCGGGAGGCCAACAGCGGCATCTACGGACCGTGGTGAGCTCGAGCTGCGGGCGTGTCGGTGGGCAAGCCCGATCTATCCGCGGACAAGCGCCACGTACCTGTCGCCTGGATGCCCGTTCACCGCATGGTTACGGGTGATCCTCGCGCCGTGAGGCTTGACGGCCGCTTAACGCAAACCGAGCGGGACGAGGCGCGTTCCCGTCGCCTTGAACGACGCGTAGACGCGTGAGCCAACGGTGAGATCGAGCCGTTCCGCCGACGCCTCGGTCACCTCTGCGGTCAGAGGGCCCACGCGCACCCGCACGCGGTTGCCGACGTGGGCGACGGACGCAATCTCGCCCTGGATGAGGTTCATCGCCGAGTCGTCCGCGTGAACACGTCCGATGGAGACGTCCCACGGGTAGACGACTACGCCGACCTCGCCGTCCGCGCGATCCGTGGAGTACACGACCTCTCCACTCGCCAGCCGCACCCGGGTGACGCCGTCGTCGTGGAGCTCGACCGCGCCGTGGAGGAGGTTCGCGCCGGTGAAGGACGCGACGTACGGGTCGGCCGGCTGCGACACGAGCTCGCGCGGTGTCCCGAGCTGGCGCAGCTCGCCGTCGACGAGCACCCCGACGGACTCGGCCAACGCGGCTGCGTCCTCGTAATCGTGCGTCACGATCAGCGTCGGCAGGTCGAGCTCGATGAGCAGCTCCTGGAGCTCTCCGCGCACGGCGGCCTTCGTGTGCGCGTCGAGTGCCGCGAGCGGCTCGTCCAGGAGCAGCACACCCGGGTCGCGCGCGAGCGCCCGCGCCAGCGCGACCCGCTGGCGCTCGCCGCCCGAGAGCTCGCGCGGCTTCGCGTCCGCGAGGTGCGCGATGCGGAAGCGCTCGACGAGCTCGTCCGCCCGCTCCTTCCCGCCGTAGCCCACATTCCCGCGGACGCTGAGGTGCGGGAACAGCGCGTACTCCTGGAAGACGAGCCCGACGCGCCGTTCGTCCGGGCTGCGGTCGATACCGGGTCCGAGCCAGACCTCGTCGTCGAGCGCGATCCTCCCTTCCGCCCGCACGAGCCCCGCGATCGCGCGCAGAATCGAGGTCTTCCCCGCGCCCGACGGCCCGACGAGCGCAACTGTCCGCTCGACCTCGAGCGCGAGCCTCAGGTCGAACGAGCGAAGAGGAAGCTCGAAGTCCGCCGAGAGGGTTGCCACGTGAGTACCAGCCTCAGGAACACGAGGAGCACCGCGCTGACGACGACGAGTAGGGCGCCCATCGCGATCGTAGTGTCGAAGTCGACCGAGAACTCCGCGTAGATCGCAAGCGGGAGCGTCTGCGTGACGCCCTGAAGGCTCCCGGCGAACATGATCGTCGCCCCGAACTCGCCGAGGCCGCGGGCGAACGCCAGCGCCTCGCCAGCCGCCAGGCCGCTGCGCGCGAGCGGCAGCACGACGCGGAAAAACGTCTTCGTGGAGCCGGCGCCGAGGGTGCGCGAGGCGGCGACCACATCGGGATCGACGGCCTCGAACGCAGCGATCCCCTGCCGGATGTAGAGCGGGCTCGACACGAACGCGACCGCGAGCACGACCGCCGTCTGCGTGAACGCGATGCTCGTCCCGAGCAGCCCCGCGCGGCCGAACGCGGCGAGCAGGCCGAGGCCCGCGACCGCCGGCGGCAGCACGAGCGGGAGCTCGACCAGCGTGATCACGAACCCCCGCCCCCGAAAGCGGCGGCTCGCGATCAGGTACGCGAGCGGCGTCCCGAACAGGAGTACGAGCGCCTGGGCGATCAGCGACGTCTTCGCGCTAACGATCAGGGCGTCGGTCACCACGCCGCTCGAGAGCTGGTGCGGCAGCTCTCCCGGCGGCACGCGCAGGAAGATCGCCGCCACCGGCAGCACCAGGAACGCGAGCGCGACTGCGGCCGCGACCGCTGCGAGGCCGCCGACGATGAGACCGCGCCGTCTCATCGCTTCTTGTGCGGCAGGAAGCCGTAGCGCAGCAGTAGCTTCTGGCCCGCCTTGCTCAGGACGCGTTTCACGAAGGTATGGCCCGCCGCCTTGTTGCCGGCGAGCACGACGCAGATCCCGTACTCGATGTTCGGCCGCCCGCGCAGCGGGATCGCCAGCTTGCGCACCTTCCGGGGAACCGTACGCGCGTCGGTGGAGTAGACGAACCCAGCGTCGGCCTCGTTGAGTGCGACCTTCGCCAGCACCTCGCGCACGTCGGTCTCGCGGCTGACCACGTTCTTCAGCGCGCCCGTGAGCTTGAGCTTCTGCAGCACCTGGAGCGTGTAGTCGCCCACGGGGACGCCCTGGGCGGCGATGACGAGCTTCACGCCCTTGCGGCGCACGTCGAAGACACTCTTGATGTGCGCGGGGTTCGCGCGCGGGACGATCAGCACGAGCGCGTTGCGCGTGAACACGACGGGCCTCGAGCAGAAGCCGTCGCCGTAGAGCCCGAACGGAAACTTCACGTTCGCGGAGGCGAAGACGTCGGCCGGCGCGCCCTGGCGGATCTGTGCAGCCAGCGCGTTCGAGCCGGCGAACGAGTAGCGCGCGTGCGGCGCGATCTTCGGGAAGGCGTTCGTGAGCGACGCCGCCGCATAGACGGTCGCCCGCGTCGTGTCGCGCTGCGCGCCCGCCGCCCCGACCACCACTGCCGCGAGCGCCCCGACGAGAACGATCCTCACGAGTGCTCCACCATCACCGAGGTCGCCTTGACGACCGCGGCCGCCGGCATTCCCGGCTTGAGCCTCAAGTCGGCGACCGCGTCGGCGGTCACAATCGCGACCAGGCGCGCCGGCTCGTCGACCGCAAGCTCGATCTGCGCGATCAGCCCTTCGACGCGGACGTCGGTGACCGTACCCTGGATCCGGTTGCGCGCGCTGAGCTGCCCGCCGTCCTGCTCTCCGCGCAACCGCTGCACCTCGGTGGCCGACACGATCCGCCGGTTCCCGCTGTCCCGCGCGGTCTCGATCCGCCCGGCGCGATCCCAACGCCTGAGCGTGTCGAGGCTGATCCCGAGCAACTTCGCCGCCTCGCCGGCGCTATAGAACTGCTTCGGCATGGTCGAGATCCTACTAGGCAATGCCTAGGCATGGAACACCGTCGTAGGATCAGCCGTCGGCATCCACGCTGGGCTCCGCGTGCTGGACAGACGCGGTAACCGACCTACGACGATGCGCAGTCAGGGGACCCGGATGTCTGTGTGCCTGTTCGCCGTCCATCGCTGATGCCGGCTCAGCTTGGATTCCTTGACCGGCGTCACGACCGACCAGTGCTTCCCGACCGGACAGCGCTGGACCCTGAGGCGACCGTCAGCGGCGGGCTCGACCCCGACCACGTCAACGGGAGCCCGATCGGCCGCGCTTCCGAGTCCTCCACCCGCCGGAGGTCGTTCACCATCACGAGCGCGTAGACCACCGTCCCGACCGTGCCGATGGCCACGGCGACTGTCGCCCAGGTGTCCACAGCGGAGCCGAGGATGAGCTCGAGGTTACGCTAGGCCGATGGAGACGGGCGTTGCGGCCGACGCGGTCGCCTGGCGGCGACACCTCCACGCGAATCCCGAGCTGTCCTTTCAGGAGCACGAGACGTCGCGGTTCGTGCACGAGACGCTCGCGTCGTTCGGTGGCCTCGACCTCGAACGGCCGACGGACACGAGCGTGGTGGCGCGGCTGCGCGGCGACTACCCCGGGCGGACGCTGGCCCTTCGCGCCGACATGGACGCCCTGCCGATCACCGAGCAGAGCGGCGTCGAGTTTGCGTCCCGCACGGACGGCGTCATGCACGCCTGCGGCCACGACGGGCACACGGCGGCGCTGCTCGCCGTCGCGCGCACGCTCGTCGACCGGCGCGCGGAGCTCGCCGGCGAAGTTCGCTTCATCTTCCAGCACGCCGAGGAGCTGCCACCTGGCGGTGCCGTCGAGCTCGTCGCGGCCGGCGTGCTCGACGGAGTCGACGCTGTGATCGGCGCCCATCTCATGTCGACGCTCGAGGTGGGCAAGATCGGCGTGCGCGACGGCCCGTGCACGGCCGCTGCAGACGTCTTTTCCGCGAAGATCGTCGGCCGCGGCGGCCACGGTGGCTTTCCGCACGAGGCCGTCGATTCGATCGCCATCGCTTCGCAGGCGATCACGAACCTGCAGCACATCGTGTCGAGGAATACGCCGCCCCTCGACAGCGTCGTCATCTCCGTGACTCGCATCAGCGCCGGAACAACCGACAACATCATCCCCGAGACGGTCGAGCTCGGCGGCACCGTTCGCACCTACCGGGAAGAGCTGCGCGAGCAGACCCGCGCGGCGATCGAGCGCATCCTCGGCGGCGTCACGGCCGCGCACGCCGCTGGTTACGAGCTCGACTACACGCTCGGATACGACCCGGTGGTGAACGATCCCGACGTCACCGCAGTCGTGCGCGAGGCCGCCGGCAACGACCGAGTCGTCGAGCTCGACCCGCTCATGGCGGGCGACGACTTCTCCGCCTATCTTCGTGGTGCGCCCGGGTGCTTCTTCTTCGTCGGCGCCGGCGGCGAGGGCAGCTTTCCGCACCACCATCCGCGCTTCACGATCGACGAGGCGGCGCTTCCAGTCCTGACCGAGACGACGACCCGCGCGGCGCTTCGCTTCCTCAACGCATCACCGGTGACGCGATGACACCGGTCCCGCCCGAACGACACCTGCTGCGCGCGAAGGACGTCGTCGACGCACGCTTCCGGGAGCCCCTCGACGTGCCGGCACTCGCGCGCGCCGCGTACCTCTCCCCTGCCCACTTCAGCCGCGAGTTCCGGCGGGCCTTCGGCGAGACCCCGCACCAGTACCTGCTCACGCGCAGACTCGAGCGCGCGGCGGCGCTGCTGCGCAACACCGACCGGTCCGTCGCCGACATCTGCTTCATGGTCGGCCTCCGGAGCGTCGGCTCGTTCACGACGAGCTTCCGGCGCATGTACGGCCTGACTCCCACCGCCTACCGAGCGGCCCACCCGCCGATCGAGCGGGCCGTGATCCCGACGTGCGTGGTGCAGGCGTACGCGCGCCCGCGCAGCAGGGTTCACGACCAAGACGAGGCCCTCGCCTTCTACACCGACAAGCTCGGAATGGAGCTGCGCGAGGACGTGACCGTGCCGGAAATGGGCAACTTCCGCTGGCTGAGCGTCGGAATCCCCGGCCAGGACGTCTCGATCACGTTGATGGCGATCCCGGGGCCGCCCGTCTTCGACGAGGAGACACGCGAGTCGATCCACAAGCTGCTCGCCAAGGGCGCGAGCGGCGGGCTCTTCTTCGCGACCGACGACGCGCCGAAGAGCTACGACGAGCTGAAGAACCGCGGCGTGGACTTCACGCAGGAGCCGACGGAGCAGCCGTACGGGATCGACGCCGGTTTCCGCGACGTCTCCGGAAACCACTTCCGGATGGCACAGCGTTCGTGACGCGCTAGCTGGCCGCCGCCTTCGTCCGCTCGGGCACGACCCAGTCCGGGCGGACGAAGTGGCAGGTGTAACCGTTGGGATAGCGCTCGAGGTAGTCCTGGTGCTCGGGCTCCGCCTCCCAGAAGGGCCCCGCCGGGGCAACCTCGGTCACGACCTTCCCCGGCCAGTGACCGGAGGCGTCGGCCTCGGCGATCGTCTCCTCGGCAACGCGGCGCTGCTCATCGTCGAGGTAGAAGATCGCCGACCGATAGCTGGTTCCGATGTCGTTCCCCTGACGGTTGAGCGTCGTCGGGTCGTGGATCTGGAAGAAGAACTCGAGCAGCTCCCGATACGACGTCTTCACCGGGTCGAAGACGATCTCGATCGCCTCTGCGTGCGTCCCGTGGTCGTGATAGGTCGCGTTCGGAACGTCGCCGCCGCTGTACCCCACCCTCGTCGAGACGACGCCGGGTCGCCTCCGGAAGAGGTCCTGCATACCCCAGAAGCACCCTCCGGCAAGAATCATCTTCTCGACTGCTGCGTCCACGTTCCGCTCCCTCCTCGCGTCAATCGGTTCCGCGCCCCACTGTAGCCAGCGAGACCGGCCTGCCCTCCGCCCTATCCTTGGAGGGCATGAAGGGGATCCGTTACTTCTTCCGGAACTTCACCGCCCTTGCCGTGAAAGAGCATCTGCGATCACAGATCGAGCGCGAGGGGAACGGAACCGAGCTGACGCCGAACGAGGTCGAGCTCGTGCGCTTCGCGGCTGACCGCTCCGGTCAGCTGAAGGAGCTTGCAGACAGGTCGCGGGCGAGGTGACGCGGTTCGTCGTCGACTGCGACACGCTCCTCGGGATTGCGGCCGGCGAGATCGAGGTCGCCGCCGGGCACAAGCTCGTCGCGCCGACGCTCGTCCGCTCGCAGGCGCTGGCGGCGCTGTACGCAGCGGTCCGCCGAGGTGAGATCTCAACCGGTGAGGGGCTCGAGCGGGTGACGCGAATCAACTCGCTGAAGGTTCGCTTCCTCGGGGACAAGGTGCTCCAGCGGAAGGCGTGGAAGGTCGCGGACGAGCTGGGCTGAGAGACCACGTACGACGCCGAGTTCGTGGCGCTTACGCAGCTACAGGCTGACGTCTTCGTCACGTGCGACCGCGATCTGGCCCGGGCGGCCTCCAGCCTCGTCGAGACGGCGACGATCGACGCGCTGCGCACGGCCTGAGCGGCTGCGTCGACGGGTTCGTCTGCGCAGCTTGCGCTGACCGCCCTGGGCGACAATCCTTGGGCCCAGGCGATGCTCATCTTCATCGTCAAGCGGTTGCTGGGGGCCGTGCTGCTCCTGTTCGTGATGACCGCGGTTACCTTCGTGATGTTTTTCGTGCTCGCGGGATCGCGGACGCCCGTCGGCGGGGGCGGCTCTCACGGGCACGCGCAGTTCGACACCGGCGGCTCCCTTCCCGAGCAGTGCCTCCGGTTCGTGGGCGACGCCGTGCTCCACGGCAGACTCCCCGAGTCGGCGTTCCTGCGGCACCCGGTGGTTACGGTGATCGGCCAGACCCTTCCCGTCACGGCGTCGCTCGTCATCGGGGGCACGATCCTCTTCCTGCTGATCTCATTCCCGATCGCGTTGCTCTCGGCGCTCAAACCGCGCTCGCTGCGCGACAGAGGGGCTGATGCTCCTCGTTCTCGTTGGCTTCTGCGCGCACCCGGTCTGGCTCGCGCTCGTCTTCTCGTACGTCTTCGGCCGCGTGCTCCACTGGTTTCCGTTGGCTGGGTACTGCGACCTCGTCTACGACCCGGAGAGCACGAATCAGTGCGGCGGCCCGCGTTACTGGGCCCACCACATGGTCCTGCCCTGGTTGACCTTCGCGATGATGTTCACGGCCCTCTACGCCCGCATGAACCGAGCGAGTCTCCTCAAAGTGATGCACGAGGACTACGTCCGCACGGCGCGCGCGAAGGGGGCCGGGAGCTTCCGCGTGCTACGCAACCACGTCCTGCGCAACGCGCTGCTCCCGGTGGTCACGATGATCGGCATGGACATCGGGGTGGCCTTCGCCGGGACGATCTTCATCGAGTACATCTTTCAGCTCCCCGGGCTGGGGCAGCTGCTCGTTCTCTCCCTCTCGCGTATCGACCTCCCGATGATCCTTGGGATCGTGCTCGTGGTGAGCATCGCGGTCGTGCTCGCGAACCTGATCGTCGACATCGCCTACCCGTTGCTGGATCCGCGCATCCGCCTCCAGGGCAAGGGCGACGGCGTAGCCGCTTCGCGCGGAATGCGCCGTGAGCTCCGCGCGCAGCGGCGTCAGGTCACGGAGTCGGCGAGCTGAGCCAGAGGGTTGCCTGCGAAACGGTGAAGCTCCCGAGTGTTCGCGCGCTCGAGAGCAGCGTCTAGACGACCAGCCTCGACGTCACGTTTCGCGCGCTCGAGCGCGGCGCGCGTCTCCTTACGCATGGTGAAAAAATAGCTCTTGGTAGTCGAGCTCGGCCTCGTCGACCTGCCCCGTGGCGCCGCCGGCTTCACCTTCCAGGTCAAGCTGCCGCCGCGGGGGCGCTGATGCCGAAGAGGAAGGCGGGGTACGCCTGCGGACAATTAAGACGTGCCCCGCACCTTTCCCCGCGAACGAGGCTACCTGGCGCTCAGACGGCCTCGTATCCCCCATAAGGGTGAAGGGGGCTACCCGAACGAGCGGCTGCAGGGGCCCGAAGCGGGCGGACCCGCCAGCGCGCAAGAAACAGACTGCCATCACGTCTAACTAGGTGGCCGCGCCCGCCTGCGGCGAGTAGAGGCCGTCTTGCCCCAACCCCCGGCCTCCCGCGGACGCGCCGCCGCAGAAAACGGTGTGCGCCGCCACTCATGCTCGCGTTCGTACACTTGGAGTTGGCGTCCGGGGTGTTCGACGGTAAGGCCCGGGGTTTACCGCCAGAGACCTAACCCCCTAGGTCCGCCTCGGACGCGTCTCGTCCTCGAGCGTCAGTGACACCCGGAACCTCAGCGACACATCTGACTCGTGGAGCTGTGCGGGCTTGCGCATCGCTCCGATGGTCGTAGCTCCCCGGGTTGGACTCGAACCAACAACCCTCCGGTTAACAGCCGGATGCTCTGCCAATTGAGCTACCGGGGAACGGTGCTCAGCGGCCGGAATTGTAGCCGTGGATGAAGCAACAGGCCCGCGCCGGGACGCGGGCCTGCGCCTACGACCTCGAGCGCCCAATCGCGCGCTCGAGCTGCTGCTTCGTCATGTTGGAGCGGCCCGGAATGTTCGGGCGCTTGGCCTGGTTGTAGAGCTGCTCCTTCGTGCGGGTGCTGCGGTTCGTGCCGCCCGACGAGCCGCCGCTGCGGGAAGCACTGCTCCGCGAGCTGCTGCGGGATCGGCTGCCGGCCGACGAGCTACGGCTGCGCGAGCGGCTGCTCGATGCGCGGGACTTGCTGCCCGAGCCCAGCGAGCTCCTCGAGCTCGACGAGCCGGACGACTTCGACCCGCTGCGCGAGGACCCCGAGCGGGAACGGCTCTTCGACCCCGAGGCGCTGCTAGGCCCCGAACTGCTCGACCCCCGCTCGAGCGCCGTGCGCCCGAGGTGCGCTGCGACTGCTGCCGCCCGCGCCTATTACCCTCCTGCTGCTCGCCCTCGTCGTCGTCGCCGTTGCCGATCAGCTTCTTGGCCACGGTCACGGCGGGAACCGCGATCCCGACCGCCGCGCCCGCGAGCGCTTTCTCGATGGACCAGCGTTCGATCTCGACCTCCTCGACGCCGTGCACGAGGCCAGTGATGCTTCTATGTTCGTCAAGTGGGTAGCGGCGGGTTCTCGAGTAGTCGGTAGAGGTTACGGGCGAGGTAGCGCTTGAGGCAGCGGGTTGCGTCACGCCGACTTTTCCCTTCCGGCATTCTCCGGTTGATGTAGTCGATCGTCGGGCGGTGCGTGCGGCGCCGGGTGACGATGATCTGGTGGAGGGCGCGGTTGAGCTTGCGGTCGCCGCTGCGGTCGAGCCGGTACCGGACGGTTTGGCCTGAGGAGGCAGGGATCGGGGCGGCGCCGGCAAGACGGGCGAAGGCGGCTTCGCTTGGGATGCGGCCGTGGTGTGACCAGGAGAGCACGACCTGGGCGGCCAGCAGCGGCCCGATGCCCGGCTCGTCCAGGAGTTGGGGAGCGAGCTTGCGAGTGAGCCGTTCGATCTCGCGGCCGAGCTCGCGTTCCTCGCTGGTGAGTTGCTGGATGCGCCGCGCCAGGGCTTTGAGTGCGAGCTGGGTGCCGCGCAGCTCGGGGTTGTCCCGGCGATCGGGCCGTGTGGCCCTGAGGCGGGCGAGCAGTCGGGCGCGGGTGAGCGGCCGCAGCTCGCTGCGCAGCGGCTCGGGAGTCGTGACGAGCAGGTCTCGCAGCTGGCAGAGCGCGGCCGTTCGCGCGGTCACCGCCCCCTCACGTGCTGCAACGAGCGCCCGCAGGGCCTCGCGTTCGCCCGCGCTACGCGGTGTAGCGGGCCGTTTCTGGGCGAGCACGCTGCGAGCGGCGCGGACGGCGTCGAGCGCGTCGGTCTTGCCGCCCGAGCGGCGCTCGCGCCGTAGCCGGCTTACCTCGAACACCCGCTCGCCCTGCTCCGTGAGGAACCGACTCAGGCCGGCGCCGAACGAGCCTGTGCCCTCAATCGCGAATGCCCGCCGCCCCGGTGCGTGCTGCTCGGCAAGCCCGAGTGCTTCTACATAGCCACCGCTGTTAGCCGTGACGCCGGCTTCGAACACGACCGCGCCGGTTCGCAGCTCGACGATCGCGACGGCGTGCGCGTCCCGGTGCGGGTCGACACCGACGACGTAGTCCAGCTCATCTGCGAGCATCCCGATCGACCTCCAGCCCAGGTTGGGGGACAAGCACCGGTGCCGGTCTGGAGCGTGGAACCGCGCGCGGCAGAACTGTGACGGGTCACACCCCGCAAGGGGTGGACAGGCTTCTGATCAGGCCAGCAAGCGGGCGCCAGGCCGGTGCCGGTCTCCTCGCCCGGACAAATCACTGGAAAGACATCCGCGGGCGGAGTCATTCGCAAATTGAGTCACGGGCAAAGAGCAACGGCACCACCCTGGCAAAAGCCCCAGACGGGACCCCCAACAGACTCACAGTCTCGCAGAATGCGGCTCCTGGTTCTGCAGCAGGCGGAAGAGCCGGCGGGCGAGGTAGCGCTTGAGGAGACGCGTAGCCTCGCGGGTTGACTTGCCCTCGCCGATGCGTCGGGCGATGTAGTCGCGGGTGGCAGGGTCGTGCTGGCGGCGGTGGAGCACGATCGTGTGCAGTGCTCGGTTCAGCTGGCGGTCGCCGCCGCGGCTGAGCCGGTGCCGTTGTGTCTGTCCGCTTGAGGCTGGGACGGGAGCGACGCCGGCGAGGCGGGCGAAGCAGGCCTCTGAGCGCAAGCGGCCGCGGTGCGACCAGGCGACGAGCAGTTGGGCGGCGACGATCGGGCCGACACCGGGCTCGTCGAGGAGTGCGGGTGCGAGTGCGCGTACCTGGGCGAGGATCTCGCGCTCGAGCTCTCCAGCTTCGGCGGTTGCGGCCTGGACGCGTCGGGCGAGGCTGCGCAGAACGAGGCGTGTGGCGAGGTGGTCAGCAGTCGAGTGCGTGCGGCGGAGCCGACTGCAGCGCTCGAGCAGCTGCCCGAGCGGCAGCCTGCGCAGGTCGACGCGGAGCAGATCGGGGCTGGTAACGTTGACCGCCCGGAGCTGGCCGAGCGCTTGCCTGCGCAAGTCGACGGCACTGCGACGAGCCGCCAGCAGCAGCCGCAGCGCCTCTCGCCGTTCGCCCGCCCGCGGCAGCGCGAGTGTCTCGCTGGCCAACGACGCGCGTGCCGTCGGACTGCGTCGAGGGCGTCGTCTTTGCCGGCCAGCCGCCGCTCGGCTCGTGCTGTGCGGCTGAGCTCAGACCGACCCGCCGAGTCTCAAGTCACCAGAACGTACGGTCTAGCGAGCTGTTCGTACTGGTCAGGTCGACTCAGCGCCGGCTGTTACGTCGCACCTGGGCAAGGACCTCTGCTCCGTCGTTGATGCTGCGCACTGCCTCGGCCAGGCCGTTTCCCGCGGCGAGTGCGGAGGATGGCGCCGTGATCGCCGCCGGCATGAGCACGACCGTTGCATCCAGCCGCAAGAGCGGGATGCCGAGCAGGCGCGCACGGACGGATGCCTGAACAAGTCCTCCTTCGGAGAGGCGTCTGCTCGGATCGACCGCTGCAGTAAGTGCGGCTGGAGTTGGCGTTCCGAGGCCGCGCAAAGCACGACGCTGCCTCACGAACCGTTCCCCTCCATGCGGCGCCGGA
Organism: uncultured Actinomycetes bacterium; assembly: GCA_963719275.1. Lineage (GTDB taxonomy): Bacteria > Actinomycetota > Thermoleophilia > Gaiellales > Gaiellaceae > AC-32. The sequence continues at coordinate 547,336 of CAVRBT010000004.1, forward strand.
TCGAGGAGATGGCGGCGCTTCCCGCCGTGAGTGCGGCCAGCCCGCCGGCAATCAGGCCCGCCTTCATGAGCGTGCTCCGGTTCACGCCGCCGCTCACAGCGCCAAGGGAATTTCCGACCGTTTCGAACAGCCGGTCCGGTTCGCCCTTCCTTTGAACAAGTCTCATGACCTCGCTCCTTGTTTCGCCCGACGAGCGGCCTTCGTGATCGCGTCGACAAGCTCGTCCTTCGTCATGCTCGTCCTGTTCTCGATCCCGATACTGGCCGCGAGCTCGACGAGCTCGGGCTTCTTGTAGGCATCGAGTCCGTCGTCGACGGTCTCGCGATGGAGTTCACGCGCGGTGTGCCTCGCGGTTGCCGCTGCCCGTTCGCGCAAGTCTTCGGCCGCCTTCATACGCGCCTCGGCGTCGCTTGTCCTCTGGTTCGCCTCGCTTTGAAGCTGCTGGGCCTGACGGTTCGCTTCCTGCGCGGCTGCGCGCGCGGCCTCGGCGGCCTCCTCGGCCAGCCGCCTTGCCTCCGCCAGCGCGTCGGTCGCGTCCTCGACGAGCTCCTCGGCTCTACGCTGGGAGGCCTCTGCATCGCTCTCGGCGTCCTCGACTTCGTTCTCGACCTCTTCCTGGACCTCCTGTCGCTGCTCGTCGGCGTCCGCCTCGGCGGCTTGGCGCTCACGCTTGACGAACTCCTCGGCGGCCTTCTGAGCCTCAGCGACGCGCTGCTTGACTTGCCGAGTCGTCTCGCGCTCGATTTCCTTGATGCGGGCCTCACCCCGCTCGCTCACCTCGCGCGCGCGGTCGGCGCGCTCCTTGGACATCCGCGCGGCCTCGACTGCTCGCTCCTCGGCCTCCCGCGCGCGCTCCGCGGCGTCGTGCGCGCGCCTCGCGCGGATGTCAACGGAGTCGCCAACCGGTGCGGCGTCGACCACGGCGGCCGTCATCTTTCGCCCCTGGTCGCGTGCGCCGGTGGCGACATCCTCAAGTGTCTCAGCCGGTTTCAGCGCTCGGGACATGAGCCAAACGGCATTCGACGGCATCTCCCGTAATCCAGTTCGCGTTCGCTCAAACATCAGCCAGCTCCTTTCGCCGAAAACACGCAAATTCCGTACCCGCGTGCCCTTTCCCAGCCTGATGAAAACCTCGCGGGTTGCGCCTCAGACGACGTCATCCGAACGTGAAGCTAACCCGACTGGGCTGCCGGCGCTTGTCGCTGTTCTCGTTGGGGCTGCTGCCGCCGACGCGCGTCGAGAACGAGCTGCTGGGCGAGATGTCCGATCGCCTAATGGACGCCGCCGAAGGACACCGCAGCCGAGCTGTTTGACCGGGGCAAGCAGGTCGCGCAGGAGACGGCGAGTGGGGTGGTTGACACCGCCAAGCAACCGGGCCGTGAGCAGGCGAGGAGTTGACCTCGACTCTGCAGACCGCACCCAGGAGCAGTCGCCCGGCGCTGCCTGACGAACGACCAGCGCGTGGGTGGCTTGTCGGATGGCAGGTCACCCACAGCGACTTTGAGCCCACCTTGCCCCCTTCGTCTCTTCTCTTGCCGATCAGCAGGCTGTGATCGTCTGGCGCACATTGCGGAGCTCGTTGCGCGAGTACCTCGGTCGTCGCTCCCTCATCGCATCTCTCAGACGCGCAGGCGTTGCGCGGTCGTTCGGCGCAATTGTCCAGAGCACGAATCGCTCGATCGTCACATCTCGGTACCGGACCCCGGGCCGACGGCGTGCTGCGCCGTCTGTCCTACGTCGTCGAGGGTTTGCCTCACGACGCCGGGGCCGAGTACCTTGCCGCCAATGTCGCCGACTCCCGAACGTATCGTCCAACCGTCTTCACCAGGCTCTCGAGGATCTCGGGGTTTCGGTTGCGCGTCGACCGCGCGCGGTCGAGGATCTCGTACAGGTTCTCGAGCCGTACCTTCAGCTGCGCCTGGGCTTCAACGCCTGCAATGTCAATCTCGACTTTGCCGAGACTGACGTGGACTCCCGCCACGACCTGGAGCAGGTTCGCCAGCTTGGCGCGCAGCGCGAGGTGTGCTTCCAGATGCTCGACGTCGACGTCGACCTCGTCGACCTTGAGCTTGCGGACGTCGACGTAGACGTCAGGGTCTTGACCGGACAGCGCGCCCCTCGAGGTGCGCGCTGTCCAGGCTTGTGGCGTCACGCGCGCGTGACGCGTTCTTCCCACCGCTGGTCGTCCCCGCGACTCCCGTTGCGGCTCCGCCACGAGCTCTGGCTTGCTATCTCCGGCGCGCCGGCCAGTCAGCGGGACGACGTCGACTTCCGCGAGCTCGTCTTGCGGCGGGTCTGAGACCGGCTCGCCGGGCCGTTCTGGCTCGTCCGCCTGGGCGTGCTGCGGCCGCCCGAGCTCTGCGACGTCTGTCGGACGCGGTTCGCGAGGTCCTCCGGCAGGTCGGACGCCCGGGACTTCGCCTCTTCGATCACACCCTTCGTCCGCTTGCTGGTGAAGAGCGCGTACAGGCCCGCGCCCGCCGCCGGCAAAATCAGCCAGCGAGTGCCTCCGCCGCTGTGGCTTCGTCCACGACCCTTTGCAGCGTCGGTGATGTCGGCGAATCGCTCCGCGTATTCGACCATCTGCCTCGAAAGCTTCTGCATGTCGGCCATCACGAACTCCCTCCTTGCTCCGTACACGTTGTCCACAGGTCGTTCCTCCGGGCGACGTTCTCAAACCAGGCGGAAGCTGAGCGTTTCTTCACCTGCTTGGCGCTCGCTGTGGGATCGCGCGGAAGCCCTTGCCGCCCGGCGGCCAGCCCCGGTTGCCGGCAGCGCCGCCCGCCGCCTGTCCTAGGCCGCCGACGGGCTGGCCCGCTGCTTGCCCAAGTCCTTCGCCGACGCCTCCTGACCGACCGCGCCCTCCGGTCCGAGCGCCTGGCCGGTGACGACGCTCTCGAGGATCTCTGGGTTGCGATCAAGGGTGGTGAGCGCGCGGTCGAGGATGTCGTAGGGTTTTCCAGACGCACTTTCAGCGACGCCTCGGCCTCCACACTGCTGATGTCTACTTCGACCTTGCCTAGGTGAACGTTCACGCCGGCAACGACTTGGAGGAGGTTCGCCAGGTTCGCCAGGTTCGCCCGCAAGCGCCAGGTGCGCCTCGAGCTGCTCGACATCCACGTAAACCTCGTCGACCTTGACCTTGCGAATGTCGATGAAGACATCGGGCTCATGCGACAGCTCGCCGCCCCTCGAGCTGCTGACTACTCAGCCGGCTTGCGTCCTTCGCCCGGGCAACAGCGTTCCGCCCCTGGCGCCTCGAACTGCTCCCGTTGGCGCTCTGCGACCCGCCGGATGTTCGTTTGCTGGCTGGCATCACCACTCCTTCCGCAGGTACACGCGCGCCGCAGAGTCTCCCGTTCCACCGAAGACCCAACCCCGCCGCTTACGCAACGCCCGATCACGCGGAGGATGCTGATGCGAGCAAGCTGCTCGCACGCACCCTCCGCGCGCTTGGCTAGGCGGACAGGAGCCGGTCGAAGAAGGAGCGGTAGCGCGTCAGAGCGACACGCAGATCCTCCGTCGAGACGTCGTCGCCGCCCTCCCATTGCGACTCGAGCCGCTCTCGCTCGTCAGAGAAACTGGCCGCCAGGTCCTGCATCAGCTCGGCGACGAGCGCGTCGGCCCTTGCGACCGACTCACGGGGCTCGTCAACGAAGCCCGTCTGGATCTCCTGCCAGCGCCCCGTGAAGCGCTCGCTCTGGTCCTGGGGCAAGAGCGGACCTCGCTCTTCGGCCGAGCCCGACTCCGGTTCGGCCTGCTCGGAAGTGTGCTCGCGTCGAGGCCCGGCGTACGGATCGTCTGCGTGCTCGTCGATCTCAGCCCGCTCGCGCGCCGAGGGCTCGTCGGCAGGCGCGATCTTGCCGAGCGTGTCCTCTTCTCCAGTCGGCTCTGCACGTGTGTTCTGATCCGATCTTCCCTCCTTCGTCTCGTCCGGCGCCTCGGATGGGCCCCTGTCCGGGGTCTCGGCGAGGTCACGGGTACTCAGCTCGTGGTCTGCCATCTAACGGACCGTCCTTTCTTCACTCGGTTGGCGGTGGGCTTCAGCGACCGGTTCGTCGCTGAGTCGTTCACGTGCGGTGGGCTCGTCGTCTCCGACCGGCTCGACTAGGTCATCGAAGAGCGCACGGTAGTGGCGCATGGCCTGACGCAGGTCCTCGGTCGAGCCCGCACCGTCGCCACTCACCTGGGCGAGTTGGTGCCCCTCGCGATAGTTCTCGACCACGTGCGGGTGGTCGACCGAAACGTCCGCGGCGCGTTGCTCGAAGTCCTCGACTGGATAGCCGCGCTTGGACATGACCGCACGGATCAGATCGTCCGCACGTGCGACTGCTGCACTGGGGTCGTCGACGAACTGTGCCTGAACGCTCCGCCACGTTTCCGCGTAGCGGTCGCGGGCTGCCTGGGAGAGCGGTCGGATCTCGAGCTCTCGGCGCCGTTCCTCACGCGCGTGTAGCTCGGCCTCGGCCTCGCGCCGCGAGTCCGCCGTCCCAACCGTTCGGTCGTATTCCGGGCCGAACTGCTCCTGCAGCTTGCCCGTCCGCCGCCGTGCCATGACCTGCCAGACCACGATCCCGAGCACCAGGACGACGGCGATTGCGATCAACACCCAAACCCATGAGGGCATGGAGCACACCTCCTTGGCTTGCCAACTGCCGCAGCGCGATGCCGCTGCGCAGGGTCACAACGGGGACCTGTCCGCGACGGTTACGGGCGCGAGGCGCGAGCTCGGTCTACGTCAGGTCGAGCCCGCTGACCGCTTCCGAAGCGCAACTAGGCATCCACGCTCACGATCACGATCGTGGCGTCGATCGTGATCAGCTCGATCCTGTTTGCTCGAGGGCGCGGCGCCGTTGCTGGCGTCGCTGCTCGCGTCTGCCGCTCCTCGTCTCGGTCTCGGTCGGCGGCGGAGGCACCTCGCCGCCGGACTGCTCGTGCGGGCTCACCCTCTACCTAGTCGAGAGCGCGCTTCGCGAGGCGCGGCCCGGGTTCAGCCTGCTGTTTGTCGTCTACGTCGCGATCGGCGCCGTGGTGGCGTACATGCACGACTACTGGTCGAACCTGAACACGTTCAAGGAGGTCGCCTCGGCTGTGTTTGGCGACGCTCCTCTGGCCGCAGCTGCTGCTCGGCATCAACCTGCACATCCACTAGCAGCCGAGAAGGAACGGCGGCCCGCGGCGTGCGGGCCGCTTCCTCGTCTAGCTGTCCTGCCCACGGACGTTGTGAATGCGGCTGATGGGTGGCCGGTCTCCGAGTGAGCTGTGTGGCCGCCTGCGGTTGTAGTAGCGGATGAAGCTTAGGAGCGAGCGCGCTCGGGTGTGTGAGTCGGGCCAGGTGTGGGCGTAGGCCCATTCGTCTTGGAGGGTGCGGATGAAGCGTTCGACCTTGCCGTTCCAACGAGGTGTGTAGGCGGGCGTGCGGATGTGGCGCAGCTCATGGCTGGCGAGCAGGTCGTGGAAGCGGCGGCTGGTGCGGTAGACCATCGCGTTGTCGGTCATCACAGCCTCTGACGGTGCGAGGCCGAGCTCGGTGAAAAAGCGGAGTGCGCGCTCGAGCGTGCGTGCGTTTGTCTCGGCGTCCTCGCGAGGGTGGAGCTCGACGTAGGCGAGCCGGCTGTGATCATCGACGACACAGTGCAGGTGGTCGTAGCCGATCCCTCGGTGGAGGTCCTTGGTGCGCGGATCGCCGGTGACGCGGTGTCCGGGCACGCTGAAGCGCGCGAGCTTCTTCACGTCCATGTGCAGGAGTGCGCCTGGCCGCGACCACTCGTAGCGGCGGTAGCTCTGCCGCTGCCCGCGCGGCCGCCGAGAGAGGCCGTGCCGCCAGAGCACCTTCCAGATGGTCGAGCGTGCCCGGCGGAGGATCCCGGCGAGCCGACCAGGGCCGAGGTTGGTCTCGCGGCGAGCGCGCAGGATCGGCTCTTCCTCGAGGGCGCTCAGCCGCCGCGGCTGACGTAGCGGCCTCGACGAGCGATCCACAAGCGATCGGTCGCTGCGGGCGCCGTCTTGCCAACGGTGCCACCAACGGTGCGCGGTCGCCGGCGAAACGCTGAAGCAAGCCGCGGCCTGCTTCAGCGACATCCCCCGCTCGATCGCGAGCACCAGCTCGCGCCGACCGGCCAGTCCGAGCTTCGCGTTAGCGTGCAACTTCATCACGGCCCTCCTTGAGGTGGCGTCGTCTTGGCGGACGCGCACAGCCTCCAAGGAGGGCCGGATGTCTCTCTCAGCCGTTCACAACCTGTGTGGGCGGATCAGCTTAGGCGAGGTTCGCCGCGGTGGCGCGGATCTTCTCGAGCTGCTCTTGCAGCTCCTTTGTCCGCTCGAGGTCCGCGGTCTCGAGCTCGCGCCGGACCTGGCGCTCGCGCAAGCGGAGCAGGAGCTCCTTGGCGGTCTCCTCGTCGATCCCCTCGGTCGCGGCCCGCGCGTCGAGCTCGGCGAGCAGCGGCACGAGCTCGTCGGGGGGCTCGGCGGGCTCGAGCAGGTGCTCGCGCGCCCGGCGGTGGAGCTCGGAGTCGAAGTGGTCCGGCGAAAGCTCGGCCAGCAGCTCCCGCAGGGCCGGATGCGCGGCCACGCCCGCGAGCGCGTCGCGCTCCAGCCGCGCGCCCTTCTCGAGCAGCCGCGGCGAGATCTCTCCGGTCGCGCCCCGCCGCCCGCTCGGCGCCAGGCCAGCCTGCGTCTCCTTCGGCAGGTCGAGCCGGTCGGCGGCGAGCCGCACCGCGTCCTGCCGCTCGGGCGAGTCCTCGAAGCGCGCGAGCACCTCGCGCACGCGCACGAAGCCCTCCTGGCGGTCGCCCGCCCGCTCGATCTCGAGCCGGACGCGGTACGAGAGGTAGCTCTCGGCGCGCGCGAGCAGCTCGTCGAACTCGCCGGCCAGATCGGCCGGATCGCGTCCTGGAGGCAGCGTGACGACGCGCACGTCGAACCCCTGTGCCGCCGCGAGCTCCATCCCGCGCAAGGTCGCCGCCTCGCCCGCCGCGTCGCCGTCGAAACAGAGCCAGGCCTTGTGCGTCAGGCGCGAGAGCTCCTTCAGTTGCCGCTCCGTCAGCGCCGTGCCCATCGACGCGACGACCGGCTCGAGGCCGGCCTGGTGCAGCGCGAGCACGTCGGTGTTGCCCTCGACGACGATCGCCCGCTCCTGCTTCGCGATCGCGTTGCGAGCGCGGTCGAGGCCGTAGAGCAGGTCGCCCTTGCGGAAGACCTCGCCCTCCGGCGAGTTGACGTACTTCGCGCGCAGCGCGTCGTCCTCGCGCAGCCTCCGCGCCTGGAACCCGCGCACGCGCCCGCGCGCGTCGGCGAGTGGGAACAGCAGGCGGCCGTTGAAGTAGTCGTTGCCGCGGCGGTTGACGAGCCCGGCCGCGGAGAGCTCGGCGGCGGTGAAGCCCTTCTCCCTGGCTTTGCGCCCGAGCGTCGCGCCGCCTGGCGCGAGGCCGAGCCGGTACTCGCGGCAGACCTCCTCCTGAAGGCCGCGGCCTGCGAGGTAGGCGCGTGCCGCCTCGCCGCGCGGCGACTCCCACAGCCACCGTTCGTAGAAGGCCGTTGCCTGCTCGAGCAGCGAGAGCAGCCGCTCGCGCCGGCCGCGCGCTGCGTCCTGCTCCGGCGACGACTCCTCGTACTCGAGCGTTACGCGGTACCGCTCGGCCAGCCACTCGACAGCCTGTGCGAAGTCGAGCTGCTCGGTCTCGCGGACGAAGCTGATCACGTCGCCGCCCTTCCCGCAGCCGAAGCAATAGAAGAGCTTGTCGGCCGGGTTGACCGAGAAGCTCGGCGTCTTCTCGTCGTGGAAGGGACAGAGCCCGGTCCAGCGCGCGCCCGAGCGGCGCAGCTGTGTGCGAACCGAGACGACCTCGACCATGTCGGCCGCGTCGACGGCCTCGCGCACCGAGGCTTCGCGGATGCGCGCCACTACTGGAGCGACTCCGCGTAGCTCAAGGCGAAACGGTCGGTCATCCCCGCGACGTAGTCGATCGCGTTGTCGACGGAGTCGCCGCGCTCGAGCAGGTGCTCGAAGATCCGCTGCACCGTCGCGCGCGCCCGCGCGTGCTCGGCGCGAGCGGCCTCGCCGAGGTAGACGCGCTCGAACATGAACGACCGCAGCGCAAGCATGGCCGCGCCGACCTCCTCGCTCTGCTGGATGTCACCCGCGCGCGCGGAGGTCTCGACGAGGTCGTGGACGAGCGCGTCGATCCGCCGCGAGCCGGTGGGCCCGAGCAGCTCGATGTCGTCCCCCGGAAGCTCGGCCGGGTCGAGCACACCGGCGCGCACCGCGTCGTCAATGTCGTGGTTGATGTACGCCACGCGGTCGACCAGGCGGACGATCCGGCCCTCGAGCGTGTCCGGCTCGTTCGGTCCCGTGTGGTTGAGGATCCCGTCGCGGACCTCGTGGGTGAGGTTGAGCCCGCGGCCGTCGCGCTCCAGCACGTCGACCACTCGCAGCGAGTGCTCGTTGTGGTGGAAGCGGCGGCCGAAGCGCTCCTGCAGGAGCTCGTCCAGCGCCTCCTCGCCCGCGTGGCCGAACGGCGTGTGCCCGAGGTCGTGCCCGAGCCCGATCGCTTCGACGAGGTCCTCGTTGAGCCGCAGCGCCCGCGCGACCCCGCGCGAGATCCCGGTCGTCTCGAGCGTGTGTGTCAGCCGCGTGCGGTAGTGGTCGCCGGCCGGGTCGACGAACACCTGCGTCTTGTGCATGAGCCGTCGGAAAGCCTTCGTGTGGACGATGCGGTCGCGGTCGCGCTGGAACGGCGTGCGCAGCAGGCACGGCTCCTCCTCGCGCATGCGCCCGCGTGTCTCGTAAGACCGCACCGCCAACGGCGAGAGCCAGCGCTCTTCCTGCTCGCAAACGCCCGCTTCGAAGGCTTCAGCGGTCCGTCCGGCAAGCTCGGGCACGACGCCGATGCTAGCCCCTCCATCGGGCAACGACGCACGCCCGCCGTCGGCACGCACCCCCACCCTCAGTTGGGTGGGGTATAGACCCGCCTCCCTCGCGGCCGACGCTACCCGAGGCCGGCGCACGCAGGCGTGACGTCGGCGTCACAATCTCGTGCCGATCCCTCCACAAACCAGCAGCCTGAGCTCAAACAATGATCGGGACGGTTCCGCCGTCCGCACTCCAGGCGGCGCCGGTCACATATGAGGCGCGGTCGGAACAGAGGAACGCGATCACTGCCGCGATTTCCTCCGGTTCCGCGAGCCGGCCCAGCGGCCGCCCCTTTCCGACGGCTTCGAGCACCTCGTCGCGGCTCTTCCCTGTCTTCGCGGCCTGCTGGTCGGCCAACCCGCCCTCCCCGAGCCAGGCCTCGGTGGCAGTCGGCCCCGGCGCGATCGCGTTGCAGCGGATCCCGTCGCCTGCGTAGAGGTCGGCGACCAGGCGGGAGAGCGACAGCACGGCCGCCTTCGTCACCGAGTACTCCGGCATGCCCGTCGACGGCCGCTTGCCCGCCGTTGAGGAGACGTTCACGATCACGCCGCCGCCACGCTCCCGCATCCCCGGCACGGCGGCGCGGATCGCGCGCAGGAAGCTCATCACGTTGAGCTGCCAGGCCTCGTCCCACTCCTCGTCTGCCAGCGACAGGAAGTCGCGCTGCTCTGCGTACCCGACGTTGTTGACGAGCACGTCGAGCGCGCCGGCCTCCACGACGACGCGCTCGGCCTCGCCGGGCGCAGAGAGGTCGGCCCGGAGGTGCAGCACCTCCCCCACTCCCGGAGCCTCGCTGCGTCCGCAGGTGGCGACGCGCGCCCCCTCCTCGGCGAGCAGCCGCGCGGTCGCGAGCCCGATCCCGCCCGTCGAGCCGGTCACGAGGCACAGGCGGTCTCGCAGGCCGAGGTCCACGGGCGAGTACTCTAGTGCCGCCGTGACGACGATCCTCCTGGCCCGCCACGGCGAGACCGACTGGAACCGCGAGGGCCGCTTCCAGGGGCACGCAGACCCGCCGCTGAACCGAACCGGCCGTGCCCAGGCCGTCGATCTCTCCGTCGCGTTGATGGCGGAGGATCTCGCGGTGGTGTTCTCGAGCCCACTTCGGCGGGCACTCGAGACCGCCGAGGTCGTCGCCGCCTCCCACGGGCTCGAGCCGGTCCCCGTCGACGGCCTGCGCGAGGTCGACGTCGGCTCGTGGTCCGGGCTCACGCGCGCGGAGGTCGAGGAGCGCTTCCCCGAGCAGTTCGCCCGGTGGCTCGAACACGGCCAGGGCTGGGAGGACGGCGAGACCTACGAGGAGATGGGCAGGCGCGCCGTGGCCGCACTGCTCGGGCTCGCGGCAGCGCACGATGGTGAGCGCGTGCTCGCGGTCACCCACGGCGGCCCGATCCGTGCGGCCTTCGCCTTCGCCGACGGCACGACGCACGCCGAGTCGCGCCGCCTTGGCCCCCAGATCGGGAACGCGTTCGTGGCGGAGCTCGCCATCGCGGACGGCGCATTGCGGCGCCTGAGCTGACGACATAGCCTTTCGGTGCTCGTGTCGTTCGGCGCGAACTACGGCCTGGTGATCGCCGCGCCAGCGATGGGGCTCGTCCTGTTCGCGGTGGTACGCGGCCTCTGGCAGATCTGGGCCGTCGAGCTGGACGCCGGTGGCTCGTGGGGCAGGCAGGCGACGAGCCGCCAGAAGCGGAGCGGCGAAGACATGAGCGGCTGGGCCGCGGCGGCCCTCGCCGCACTCTGCTTCGCCGCCGCGATCGCAGTGATGGTGCTGCTGGTCTGGTGGTTCTAGGGCGTAGTCGGTCTCGGCCGGCCGGCGTCTAGACTCAGGGCCGGGTGGAGGACTACACCAACAAGTACAAGGGCGAGCAGGTCGAGGTCGCACTCTTCGGCGGCGACTACCAGGACGGCGTGCTCACCGCCTACTGCCTCCTCGACGATGTCGCCCACCTCGAGCTCAACGGGCACATCCTGATCCCGCTGCAGAACATCGCCTCGCTGCACTGCTCGAGCCGCTGCGACGCGCCGGAGCCCGACTGGCCACCCCGCGGGCTCGACGAAGACGAGCAGCCGGACGACACCTGAGCGTGCGCACACGGCTCGTCCCCGTCTGGAACGTCCTCAAGGCGTGGCTGCTCGTCGCCGTCGGCTGCGCCGCGATCGCGGCAATCGGGTGGCCGATCGGCGGCTACCGGCTCGACTCGCTGCTCGTCTTCTTCGCGTTGCTCGTCGCCGCGGCAGGGTACTGGTACGGGGACCGCGTCGTTCTCGGGATGGTCGGCGCGCGCGAGCTCGCCGTCGGCGAGGCGCCCGCGCTGCACGCGACGGTCGAGTCGCTGGCGGGGATCGCCGGGCTGCCAAAGCCGAAGCTCTACCTCTTGCCGGACGGCCTTCCCCGCGCCTTTGCGGCAGGGCGCGGTCCGCGCGGCGCGGCGATCGCGGTCAGCAGCGGCCTTCTCACGGCGGCCCCGCCGGCCGAGCTCGAGGGCGTTCTCGCGCACGAGCTCGCGCACATTCGACGGCGAGACATCGTCGTCCAGACCGCCGCCGTGATCGTGGCCGCCGCGCTCGTCGAGACGAGCCGCGTCGGCGGCTGGCTGCAGCGCGCCCTGCTGTTCGTGCTCGGGCCGCTCGCCGCCGCGATCGTCCACCTGCTGCTCTCGCCGAAGCGGGAGTTCGCGGCCGACCGCGCCGCGGCTGCCCTGTGCGGCTCGCCGCACGGGCTTGCCGACGCCCTGCTCCGCCTCGAGCAGGCCGCCGAGTTCGTCGAGTTCCGCGCGAGCCCGGCCACGGAGCCGCTCTACACCTTCAACCCGTTCGTAGAGGAAGGGCTGGCGGCGTTGTTCGTGACGCATCCGCCCGTTGGGGAGCGGATCCGCCGGCTCCGCAGCCTGGACCCAGACTGGCGCGAGAAACTGCGCGCGGCTTAGCGCTGCGTCTTCTAGCGGAGCGGAGCGTGCTCGGCGGACCGCTCAGCTGCGCGGGAATCGCGTCTCCCTAGGGAGGGGCTCGTGGGGGGAACCGGGGTTCCCCCCACGTTCTTAGTCGGCGGCGACCTACTCTCCCGGGAGGTTGCCCTCCGAGTACCATCGGCGCGAGCGGGCTTAACTTCTCTGTTCGGAATGGGAAGAGGTGTACCCCCGCCGCTATCACCGCCGAAACTGTCAAGAGCGCGCTCGGGGCGCACCCTCAAAACTCCATAGCAGCGACAACGTGTTCAAAATCAAGACCTCGGGCAATTAGTACGGGTCCGCTGAACACATTGCTGTGCTTGCACGTCCCGCCTATCGACGTGGTGGTCTCCCACGGCCCTTACTCCCTCGAGGGGATGGGAAGCCTCATCTCGAGGTGGGCTTCCCGCTTAGATGCTTTCAGCGGTTATCCCATCCAGACGTGGCTAATCAGCAGCGCCGTTGGCACGACGACTGATACACCAGAGGTCTGTTCGTCCCGGTCCTCTCGTACTGAGGACGACTCCTCTCAAGCTTCCAGCGCCCATGGTGGATAGGGACCGAACTGTCTCACGACGTTCTGAACCCAGCTCGCGTAACGCTTTAATGGGCGAACAGCCCAACCCTTGGGACCTACTCCAGCCCCAGGATGCGCCGAGCCGACATCGAGGTGCCAAACCCTTCCGTCGATGTGGACTCTTGGGAAGGATAAGCCTGTTATCCCCGGAGTACCTTTTATCCGTTGAGCGACGGCAATTCCACTCTCTACCGTCGGATCACTAAGGCCTGCTTTCGCACCTGCTCGACTTGTCAGTCTCGCAGTCAAGCTCCCTTATGCCTTTGCGCTCTACGCACGATTTCCAACCGTGCTGAGGGAACCTTTGCGCGCCTCCGTTACGTTTTAGGAGGCGACCGCCCCAGTCAAACTACCCACCAGATGCTGTTCCCGAGCCGGATCACGGCCTCGGGTTAGAAGCCCAGAACACAAAGGGTGGTATCCCAAGGGTGACTCCACGAAAGCTGGCGCCTCCGCTTCAAAGTCTCCCACCTATCCTGGACAACATGCCCCGAACTCCAACATCTAGCTGTAGTAAAGGTTCACGGGGTCTTTCCGTCCAACCACGGGTACTCGGCATCTTCACCGAGACTACAGTTTCACCGGATCCCTCGTTGAGACAGCGCCCAAGTCGTTACGCCATTCGTGCAGGTCGGAACTTACCCGACAAGGAATTTCGCTACCTTAGGACGGTTATAGTTACCGCCGCCGTTTACCGGGGCTTAGATTCGAGGCTTCGCCCGAAGGCTAACCTCTCCTCGTGACCTTCCGGCACCGGGCAGGCGTCAGCCCCTATACGTCGTCTTTCGACTTCGCAGAGACCTGTGTTTTTGGTAAACAGTCGCTTGGGCCGTTTCACTGCGGCCCCCTCGAGCTGGGCCCGTAAAGGGCCTTCACTCTACCGGGGCGCCCCTTCTCCCGAAGTTACGGGGCCATTTTGCCGAGTTCCTTAACGAGGGTTCTTCCGATCGCCTTGGTATTCTCTACCTGCCCACCTGTGTCGGTTTTGGTACGGGCACGCCCCACCTCCCTAGACGCTTTTCTCGGAGGCATGGCTTGAGGAACTTCGGCCCTAGTGAGCCTCGGCGTCCCGTCTCAGGCTTGATGACCGGCGGATTTCCCTACCGGTCGCCCTACGCGGTTGCCCCAGGTCGACCATCGCCTGGGTTTCCCTAGCCTACCCCGTCCCGCCATCGGTGATAGCGGTGGGTACGTGGTACAGGAATATCAACCTGTTGGCCATCGCCTACGCCTTTCGGCCTCGGCTTAGGTCCCGACTAACCCTGAGCAGATTAGCTTTACTCAGGAACCCTTGGGCATTCGGCGGACGAGTTTCTCACTCGTCTTTCGTTACTCGTGCCAGCATTCTCACTTCCCAGGCCTCCACGGCTGGCTTCCGCCGCCGCTTCGCCGGCCTGGGAACGCTCCCCTACCACTCCGCAAAAGCGAAGTCCGTGGCTTCGGTTCCTGACTTGAGCCCCGTTGAATTATCCGCGCCCGATCACTTGACCAGTGAGCTGTTACGCACTCTTTGAATGGTGGCTGCTTCTAAGCCAACATCCTGGTTGTCTCAGCAATCAGACATCGTTTGCCACTTAGTCAGGAATTAGGGACCTTAGCCGACGGTCTGGGCTGTTTCCCTTTCGAGCCTGAAGCTTATCCCCCAGACTCTGACTGCCACGCTCTGGAATTCCAGCATTCGGAGTTTGCCCGAGTTCAGTAAGCTGGTAGGCCCCCTAGCCCGAACAGTGCTCTACAACTGAAATTGAACGCGTGACGCTATACCTAAATATATTTCGGGGAGAACCAGATATCTCTGAGTTTGATTAGCCTTTCACTCCGACCCACAGGTCATCCGCTCGGTTTTCAACCCAAGTCGGTTCGGTCCTCCACGGGGTCTTACCCCCGCTTCAACCTGCCCATGGGTAGATCACTCAGTTTCGGGTCTACCTCCAACGACTGAATCGCCCTGTTCAGACTCGCTTTCGCTACGGCTCCGTTTCCTTAACCTTGCCGTTGAAGAGTAACTCGCTGGCTCGTTATGCAAAAAGCACGCCGTCACAGCACAAGTCTGCTCCGACCGCTTGTAAGCACACGGTTTCAGGTGCTATTTCACTCCCCTTCCGGGGTACTTTTCACCTTTCCCTCACGGTACTAGTTCACTATCGGTCGCCAAGGAGTACTTAGCCTTGCGGGGTGGTCCCCGCGGGTTCCGACCGGGTTTCCCGTGCCCGGCCGTACTCAGGTGCCTGCTAAGGAAGGCCATGCGTTTTCACCTACGGGACTCTTGCCCTCTGTGGTGCGGCGTTCCAGCCGCTTCGGCTAACACATGACTTTGTAACTTCCCGACCCGCCGGCAGACGGATCGAAGCAAGTCCTACAACCCCTGCGTGACAACAGCTGCCGCTTTGGCATCACACAGGTTTGGGCTCTTCCCCTTTCGCTCGCCACTACTCAGGGAGTCGAGGTTTCTTTCCTTTCCTCGGGCTACTAAGATGTTTCAGTTCGCCCGCTTACCGTTACCCGCCCTATGTATTCAGGCGAGAACACGCGCGCATTACCACGCGTAGGTTTCCCCATTCGGAAATCCCGGGGTCAAAGGTTGGTCAGCACCTAACCCGGGCTTATCGCAGCCGCCCACGTCCTTCATCGGCTCTTGGCGCCAAGGCATCCACCGTGTGCCCTTCGTCTCTTGATCGTGAAGAACACGTTGTATGCCGCTATGGAGTTTTCAAGGTGCGCGCCGGCGCTTCTCCGGCCAAACGAGAAAGCCGCGCCTGGGCGCGGTCTCTCAAAACTCAGCAGTACGAGATACGTCGAGGTCGACGTTATTCTAGGCGAGCTCGTAACTGGACGGGTTTGCTCTCCGTGCCAGACTTCAGTCTGGCTCGGCGAACTTTTCCATCGACAGCCGAGCAGCCCCCGGAGTAAGAGCTCCGGATTCCCTAGAAAGGAGGTGATCCAGCCGCAGCTTCCGCTACGGCTACCTTGTTACGACTTCACCCCAGTCACCGATCCCACCTTCGACGGCTCCCTCCCTTGCGGGTTAGGACACCGGCTTCGGGTGTTACCGGCTTCCGTGGTGTGACGGGCGGTGTGTACAAGGCCCGAGAACGTATTCACCGCGGCATTGCTGATCCGCGATTACTAGCAACTCCGCCTTCATGGAGGCGAGTTTCAGCCTCCAATCCGAACCGGGACCGGCTTTTTGGGATTCGCTCCCCCTCACGGGTTTGCAGCCCTCTGTACCGGCCAATGTAGCACGTGTGTAGCCCGAGACGTAAGGGGCATGATGACTTGACATCATCCCCACCTTCCTCCGATTTGTCACCGGCAGTCTCCTATGAGTCCCCGACATTACTCGCTGGCAACATAGGACAGGGGTTGCGCTCGTTGCGGGACTTAACCCAACATCTCACGACACGAGCTGACGACAGCCATGCACCACCTGTGCACTAGCCCCGAAGGGCTGCCGCATTTCTACGACATTCCAGTGCATGTCAAGTCTCGGTAAGGTTCTTCGCGTCGCGTCGAATTGAACCACATGCTCCGCTGCTTGTGCGGGCCCCCGTCAATTCCTTTGAGTTTTAGCCTTGCGGCCGTACTCCCCAGGCGGGGTGCTTAATGCGTTAGCTTCGGCACGGACGGAGTCGACACCGCCCACACCTAGCACCCATCGTTTACGGCGTGGACTACCAGGGTATCTAATCCTGTTCGCTCCCCACGCTTTCGCGTCTCAGCGTCAGTACCGTCCCAGAGAGCCGCCTTCGCCACGGGTGTTCTTCCTGATATCTGCGCATTTCACCGCTACACCAGGAATTCCACTCTCCTCTTCCGGACTCTAGCCAGATGGTTTCCGCCGACGTCTCGAGGTTGAGCCTCGAGTTTTCACAGCAGACCTACCTGGCCGCCTACACGCTCTTTACGCCCAATAAATCCGGACAACGCTAGCCCCCTACGTATTACCGCGGCTGCTGGCACGTAGTTAGCCGGGGCTTCTTCTGGAGGTACCGTCACCCTCTGGGCTATTAACCCGAGTGGCTTCGTCCCTCCTGAAAGAGGTTTACAACCCGAAGGCCTTCTTCCCTCACGCGGCGTCGCTGCGTCAGGCTTTCGCCCATTGCGCAAGATTCCCCACTGCTGCCTCCCGTAGGAGTCTGGGCCGTGTCTCAGTCCCAGTGTGGCTGATCGTCCTCTCAGACCAGCTACGGATCGGAGCCTTGGTGAGCCGTTACCTCACCAACAAGCTAATCCGCCGCGGGCTCCTCCTCGGCCGGAGGCCGAAGCTACCTTTTCCGACCGCTCCGAAGAGCTGTCGGGCCATTCGGTATTAATCCGGGTTTCCCCGGGCTATCCCGATGCCGAGGGCAGATTACCCACGTGATACTCACCCGTTCGCCGCTTTCCCCCAGGCCGAAGCCTGGGTTCTCGCTCGACTTGCATGTGTTAAGCGCGCCGCCAGCGTTCGTCCTGAGCCAGGATCAAACTCTCCGTGAAGATGGTTTGCCTTCCGAAGAAGGCAAGCTGTTCACTTCGAGCTTGTGCTCAAAGTTGTCTCCCTTCCCGAAGAAAGGGTGACGGGTTCTTTAGGCCTCATGAACCAGCTGCACCGGCAAAGCCGGCACAGCCTCCCTACGGCATCGCAAGCGACGCCTCAGAAGTCATGAGGTCTCGGCGTATTCGCACTGCTGAGTTTTCAAAGACCGACGCCGAGGCAGCCGGCGCGTAAAAAAGCCTCCGACTCGCGCCAGAGGCCTCCGTAGCTAGCGGATTCTTGTCGTATCCGTCTGGCGTCCGAAGGCGCTCCTGGTCGAGGGTACAGGGACAGTCCTACACGCCACCCTTCCGAGCGGCCCGCGCATGATAGCGCAAACTCACACCGTTCGTGTCAAGTCGCTCAGAGGACGAACGTCTCGGCGAAACGCCGCTTGCCAGCCTGAAGCAACGCGCCGTCGAGCATCGAAGTCGGCACGTCCAGCTCCCGTACAACCTCGCCGTTGAGCTTGACCGCACCTTGGTTGATGAGGCGACGTGCAGCGCTCGTTGACCGGACACCGAGATGTTCGACGAGCACGGTGGGCAGGTGTGTCTTCTCGCTCGCGCGAAGCTCTACGCGAAGGACGTCTCGAGGCGCCTGCCCCTCCCGGACCACGCGATTGAAGTGCTCCTCCGCGGTGCTCGCCGCCTCATCACCCCACGCGCGCCGGACGATGAACCGCGCCAGCTCGAGCTTCGCCTCGAAGGGGTCGCCGGGCACGTCCTCGCGCCCCATAACCAGGCGATACCACTGAAGAAGGAGCGAGTCCGGGATTCTCATCGTCTTGCCGAACTGCTCCTCCGGAGCCTCCTTCAGCCCGATGTAGTTGCCGCGCGACGCGCTCATTCCCGTTCCATCCCAGCTGTCGAGATACTCGACCGTGAGCGCGACCTGCGGCTCGAGGCCGTAGGCCTCCATCACGTCGCGGCCCATCAGGAGGTTGTAGAGCTGGTCGGTGCCTCCAAGCTCGACGTCGGCCTGTACCGCGACGGAGTCGTAGGCCTGCATCAGCGGGTAGAGCAGCTCCGAGACCGAGATCGGCTCTTCGGCGGAGAAGCGCTTCGCGAAGTCATCGCGCTCGAGCATCCTGGCGACCGTCGTTGTGCGCGTCAGCCGAAGGACCTCCGCAAAGTCGAGCTGGCCGAGCCACTCGCCGTTGAAGCGGAGCTCGGTGCGTTCGGGATCGATGATGGTCGAGGCGTGCTCGAAGTACCGCTGGGCGTTCGCGTCGATCACCGCGGGGTCGATCATCGGGCGCTCGGTCTTGCGGCCGGATGGATCCCCGATCCGCGTGGTGTAGTCGCCCACGATCAACACGCCCGTATGACCCTCGTCCTGGAAGGCCCGCATCCGCTGCAGCGGGATGCCGTTCCCGAGCGTGACGTCGGGAGCCGTGACGTCGATCCCGAGCTTCACCCGCAGCAGGCGGCCAAGCTTCAGCTTCTCCTCGAGGCCGCCCTCGGGCAGCACGTGGACGGCGTTACGAGTTAGCTCAGAAAGGCCCATTCCGGCGGCGAGTCTACCGTTACAATCTCCGACTTCTCGTGCCGCGTTCCGCTCGAAAGCCGGCGCCCTCGAGGCCGCGGCGCAGGATTCGCAAGCTGCGCCTGTTCGGCCTCCTCCTGATCCTCTTTGTGCTCGGGTCGCTGTCGTTCACCTTCGGGCTGGTGACGTCGGTAGCCAGCGAGATCCCGTCGCTGGATCCGGCCCGACTGCAGGCGAAGGAAGTCGACGGCTACGTCTACGACCGCACGGGCGAGCGCGTCCTCGCGGTGCTGCGGGGCAAGCAGAGCCGCATCCTCCTCCCCTCGGACAAGGTCTCGGACCGGATGAAGCTCGCGATCGTCGCGATCGAGGACAAGCGCTTTTACGAGCACCGCGGCGTCGATCTCCACGGCATCTTCCGCGCAGTCGTGCAGGACATCCAGCACAAGGCCGTGGTCGAGGGCGGCTCGACGATCACCCAGCAATTCGTGAAGAACACCTACTCGGCGAACCAGCGCTCGATCGCGCGGAAGCTGAAGGAGGCGGCGCTGGCGTGGCAGCTCGAGCAGCGCTGGTCGAAGGATCGGATCCTCACCGCGTACCTGAACACGATCTACTTCGCGAACGGCGCCTACGGCGTCCAGCAGGCGGCACTGACCTACTTCCACCACGGCGCGGACCGCAAGCACCTCACGTGGGCCGAGGCGGCGCTGCTCGCGGGGATCCCGAGTGATCCCTCGCGCTACGACCCGGTGACGAACCCGACGGCGGCCCGTGAGCGGCGGGACACGGTGCTGAAGGCGCTGCTCGACCAGGGCGACATCACCCAGGCCGAGTTCGTCAAAGCGACCGCGGCCAAGCTGCCGCGGCCGGACGACGTGCGCCTCTCCGGCCTGCGCGGCCCGGCGCCGTACTTCACCAACTACGTCGAGCAGCAGCTGATCGACCGCTACGGCTCGGGCCAGGTCTTCGGCGGCGGGCTGCGGGTCACCTCGACGATCGACCTCAACGTGCAGCGCTTCGCGCGCCAGGCGATCACGAAGTGGCTGACCGACCCGAACGGCCCTTCGGCGGCGCTCGTCGCCGTCGACCCACGCAACGGCAAGGTGCTCGCGATGATCGGCGGCAACAACTACCGCAAGAGCCAGTTCAACCTCGCGGTCCAGGGGGAGCGCCAGCCGGGGTCCTCGTTCAAGCCGTTCGTCCTCGCGACGGCGCTGCGGGACGGGATCTCGCCCGACTCGGAGTTCGAGTCCGGGCCCGTGGAGATCCCGCTCGGCGACAAGGTCTGGTCGGTGCACAACTACGAGAACTCCGACCTCGGCCGGATCTCGCTGGCGACGGCGACCGAGGTCTCCGACAACACCGTCTACGCGCAGCTGACGCAGCTCGTCGGGCCGCCGGCGATCGCGCGCACGGCGAGACGGCTCGGGATCACGAGCCCGCTGAAGAGCTACTTCGCGATCGGGCTCGGCGCCGAAGCGGTCAACCCGCTCGAGATGGCGCGGGCGTTCTCGGCGTTCGCGAACGGCGGACGGCGGATCGACGGCGCCGCCTTCGGCAACCGGCCGCGAGCGATCTCGACGGTGCGCAACGAGGCCGGCCGGATGGTCGACAACAACGTGCCCGTCCGGCGCCCCGTGTTGACGGCGAACACGGCCGCTCTGGTGACGTCGCTGCTCCAGGGCGTCGTGCGGGCCGGCACGGGCAAGCGGGCCCAGCTCTCCGACGGACGGCCGGTCGCGGGCAAGACCGGGACGACCGAGAACTACGGCGACGCGTGGTTCGTCGGCTACACGCCGCAGCTCGTCGCCGCGGTCTGGGTCGGCTATCCGACGACCCTGCGGCCGATGCTGACCGAGTACAACGGCGACGCGGTCGCGGGCGGGACCTTCCCGGCGCTGATCTGGAAGACGTTCATGCAACGCGCGCTCACGTACCTGCACGAGCCGCCGCAGGACTTCCCGGGCATCTCACTCCCGTACTCGGTTCCGCGCAACGTCGTCTACCGCGACGGCCAACTCGAGCTCGACAACGGGAACTGCCGCAACATCAAGCGGCTCCTCTACTTTGCGGGCGAGCGGCCCGCGCGCACGGCGAGCTGCAAGGTGAACGAGGTCGCGGTGCCGCACGTCGTGGGGCAGACCATCGCCGCCGCGAACGCGCGGCTCGCGGCGCAGCCGCTTCGCTCGACCTACGTCTACGAGCCGGCGCGGCCTCTGCAGAAGCTCGGGATCGTCGTCGGCCAGATTCCGACGAAGGGGACGCTCTCCTCGTACGACAGGGTGACGCTCGTGCTGCCGAAGGCGCTGCACGGGGTGGTGCCGAAGGTCGTGGGGCTACGGCTCGGCCGGGCGCAGGCACGGCTGGAGCGCTACCACCTCAAGTGGAAGGTGGCCGGGCATCCGTCGCCTGCCGCAAGAGTGATCGCCCAGACCCCGCGCTGGGACGTCGCGGGCAGGCGCGGGCTCGTCGTCAAGCTCGTCGTGAAGCGCGGCTGACGAAGCGCGAGCCGGCCTCCACGTAGCGCCACGGCAGCTCGGCCGCACGCGTGATGCCGATACGCGGGCCGGCAACCACCTCGACCGGGCTGTCGCGCTCGAAAAGCTCGAACGGCGGGCGGTCGAGCGCCAGGCCGTCGTGCTCGCGCGTGATCCCGAGCGCCTGGCAGAGCCGACCTGGGCCGCTGCAGAGGAGCCTCGGATCCTCCAGGCCGCGGCGCTCGCGCATCGCCTCCAGGCCGTGCGTCGGCTCGAGTGCGCGCACGAGGATCGCGTTGGCGACGCCCACGGCCTCGCAGACGAGGTTCAAGCACCAGTGGATGCCGTAGGAGCGGTACACGTAGGCGTGCCCGGGAGGCCCGAACATCGAGGCGTTGCGGGCGGTGCGGCCGCGGTAGCCGTGGCTCGCCGGGTCTTCGTGGTCATAGGCCTCGACCTCGACGACCCTGCCCCCTACGCCGTCGACGAGCAGCGTCGCGCCGATCAGCTCGGGCGCGACTTCGTGGACGCTGCGCGCGAAGAGGTCAGCCGGGAGCGCGCGCGTCGTAGCGGGTGAAGGCCGGGACGGCAAGGGCGATCAGGACCGTACCGAGGACGCACAGGAGCCCGCCCGAGGCGATCGAGAAGCGGAGGCTCGTGAACGACGCGACGAGTCCGGCTTCGACGTTGCCGATCGCCGGCGTGGCTGCGACCTGGGCGAACTCGATGCCCGAGACGCGCCCTCGCAGCTCGTCCGGGGTCACCGTCCAGAGGATCGTCCCGCGCAGGACCGCGCTGACGTTGTCGGCAGCGCCTGCGGCGGCCAGGAAGAGGAGCGCGAGCCAGAGCGACTCCGCGAAGCCGAACGCGACAATCGCGGCTCCCCAGAGCGCGGCGGCGATCGCGACGATCAGGCCCTGCCGCCTGACGTGCCCGATCCAGCCGGAGAGCACCGAGGCGGTGAGCGCGCCCGCGTACGGCGCGGCGTACATCAGGCCGAGAACGCCGGCGCCGCCGTTGAAGCGCTCGAGCGCGAGCGCCGGGAAGAGTGCGCGCGGCATCCCGAAGACCATCGCGTTGGAGTCGACCAGGAACATCCCGAGCAGCACCTTCTTCCGCTTCACGAAGCGGAACCCCTCGGCGATCGTGCGCAGGCTGGGCCGCTCCACGTCGTGGGCGGCGGGCAGCGCTGGGAGGCGCCAGACCGACCAGAGCGAGGCCGCAAAGGTGGCAGCGTCGAGCAGGTATGCGCCGGTAAGGCCGAGCACGACGATCAGCGCTCCGCCGAGCGCGGGGCCCGCGACGCTCGTGGTGCTGCCGTAGACGTTCTCGATCGCGATCGCCGGGGTCAGGTCCACGCGCTCGACGAGCCGCGGGATGACACTGTTCATGCCCGCGACGCCGAGCGAGAAGATCGACATCGCCAGCGTGACGAGCACGTAGATCGCCCAGACGCGCGGCTCGTCGAGGCTCGCATTGAAGGCGAAACCGACGGCGACGAGCGCGAGCAGCACCTCCGTGACCAGCAGCAACCGCCGCTTGTCGACCGCGTCCGCGATCGCGCCCCCGACGATCGTCAGCGTCAGCAGCGGGACGAGCTCGCAGAGCGAGAGCAGGCCGACCTGCAGCGTCGAGTGCGTTAGCTGGTAGAGCTGGAACGGCGCGGCGACAGCAGCGACCTCGCTGCCGAATGTCGAGATCGTCTGGCCGACGAAGAGCCTGCGGAAGGCCGGATAGCGCCGGAGTGGACCGAGGTCGATTGCCAGCCGGCGCAGCAGGCCGGGCTCGCGGATCTCCGCCGGTTCCAAGCTAAGGCATCGCTTGCGATGCCGACATCAGGACGCGCGAGCTTTGCTCGTGCGTCCGTCGGAGCCGACAAGTCGCTGCGAGGGGCACTATTGGCACCAAGTCGCCCTACTAGAAGAGCTTCTCGGTCTCGTCGGGCCGGGCGGTCGCCTCGAGCAGGCGTCGGGCGCGGCGACCGAGGTCGGCGAGGTCGACGCGGCCGGTGTGCGACTGCTCGGCCAGGCGCTGCGCGAGGTCGAGCGCGTCGTCGAGGAGCGGCTTGCCGATCGCCTGTTCCTGACCCATGTCGGCGAGGATCGTGCGCTCGGTGCGGGAGGCGACGATCGGCTCGCTGACGCCTTCGACCCAGACCAACGTCCGGCGGCCGTGCCCCCGGCGCTCGTCGCGGATCGGCTCGATCGCGTAGATCTTGTCCGCGCGCGCGTACTTGCCGAAGCCGAGGAAGACCATGCGGTTGGCGTCCGCCATGGACGGATTATCGCCTGCCCGCGAGACGAGACCGCCCGGGTGAATGTTCACGCGCGCACGCGAGAACCCGTCCCCCCACCCAGGGTGGGGGTTTCGACCCGCCTCCCTCGCGCTCGACGCTACCGGGTCGCGGCGCGCAGGTCTGTCACGGCTTCGTGCTGGTTCGGCGCCGGTTCGTCCACAGGTGCGTCAGAGCGCGGCGCGCAGGGCGTCCACCACCCGCTGCTGGTCCTCGGGCTCGAGCTGCGGGTAGAACGGCAGCGCCAGCGATCGCGACGCGAAGTCCTCCGCCACCGGGCACATCCCCTCGCGAAAGCCGTACGCCTCCTGCATGTACGGCTGCAGGTGGACGCACGGGACGTACTCGGCCGTCCCGATCCCCTGCGCGCGCAGCTCGGCCATCAGCCGCGCCCGGTCGGCACCGTCAGGCAGCGCCACGACGTAGACGAACCACGAGCGCCGGTGATCCGCGTCGTCCTCGCACAGGAGCTCGACCTCGACGCCTTCGAGCAGCCGCCGGTACCGCGCCGCCACGGCAGCCCGCAGCTCGAGCAGCCGGTCGAGCTTCTCGAGCTGGGCGATCCCGATCGCGGCCTGCACGTCGGTCCAGCGGTAGTTGAACCCGAGCCGCACGTGGTGGAACCATGCGCCGCCCTCGTAGTCGCGACCCTGGTTGCGCAGGCTGCGCACGAGCTGCCACTCGCGCTCGGACTGCGTGAATACCACCCCGCCCTCGCCGGTCGCGAGCTGCTTGTTCGGGTAGAAGCCGAAGACACCCGACGGCCCGTGCGACCCCACCGGCCGCCCCCTGTACTCGGCGCCCAGCGCCTCGGCCGCGTCTTCGATCAGCGCCAGCCCATGGCGCGAGCAGATCGCACGGATCTCGTCCAGCTCGCACGGGTAGCCGAACATGTCGACGGCGACGACCGCCTTCGTTCGCGGCGTGATCGCGGCCTCGAGCGCTGATTGGTCGAGGTTCAACGTCCGCGGGTCGACGTCGGCGAAGACCGGCGTCGCGCCCTCGACAACGAAGCAGTTCGCCGACGCCGCGAACGAGATGGGCGAGGTGATTGCCTCGTCGCCCGGCCCGAGCCCGGCGATCCGGGCGAGGAGGTGCAGCCCCGCCGTCCCGCTCGAGACCGCCGCCACGTACGGCGCGCCGATCCGCTCTGCCAGCAGCTCCTCGAAGCGGTCGATCGTCGGGCCCAGCGACAGCCGCCCGGAGCGCAGCACCTCGAGCACGAGCTCCTCCTCCCGCTCATCGAGCAACGGCCGAGCAAGAGGAATCGCTTCTGGGGAAGCCGAAGCCGTGGGAGCGGTCACGGAAGCGTGATCTTCAGCCTCGCGAGCGGAGCGATGCGACAAACCAGTCATCCGGAAAATGCGACAGCATTTTTCGGGTCGTTCAAGCCTCGGCGGGCGTGGCGGGCGCGGGCGTGGCGTACTCGAGCCACTGGGCCCAGCGCTCGCTGCGGCCGCGCGCGGTGTCCAGGTAGGCCTCCTGGATCTCGAGCGTGATCGGCCCGACCCCGATCTCGATGTCGTCGACGGCGCGCAGCGGAGTCACCTCCGCGGCGGTGCCCGTCATGAACGCCTCGTCCGCGAGGTAGAGGTCGGAGCGGATCAGCGACTTCTCGTGCACCGTGTAGCCGAGGTCCTGCGCGATCTGGATGACCGTGTCGCGAGTGATCCCGGGCAGGATCGAGGTCGCGAGGTCTGGTGTATGGAGCTCGCCGTCCTTGACGATGAAGACGTTCTCGCCGGAGCCGTCGGCGATGAAGCCGTCCCCGGTAAGGAGGATCGCCTCGTCGTAGCCGGCGCGGTTGGCCTCCGTCACGGCGAGCATCGAGTTGAGGTAGACGCCGGTCGCCTTGGCGACGTGCGGGATCACGTTCGGCCCGATGCGCTCCCAGCTGGAGATCTTGGCGCTGATGCCGTTCTTGAGTCCGTCCTCGCCGAGGTAGGCGCCCCACGGCCAGCTCATGATCACCACGTCAACGGGGTTGCCCACCGCGGAGACGCCGAGCTCGCCGTAGCCGAAGAACGCGATCGGGCGGAGGTAGCACTCCGGGAGGCCGTTCGCCGCGATCAGCTCGTGGCACGCCGAGCGGAGCTCCTCGATCGAGAACGGGAGCTCCATGTTCAGCAGCTTCGCGGAGTTGTCGAGCCGCTTCAGGTGCTCGGTGAGCCTGAAGACGGCGGAGCCTTTCGCGGTCTCGTAGGCGCGGATCCCCTCGAAGACGCCGGAGCCGTAGTGGAGCCCGTGCGCGCCGACGTGGATTCGGGCGTCGGCCCAGTCGACAAGCTCTCCGTTCATCCAGATCTTCTCGGTCTCGCGCACAGGCGACCTCCTCTCAGGACGGATGGTAAGGGGCCTGCTCGACGACGTCCATCGGACGCCCGCGCGAGAGGCGGAGCAACTCGGTCGGAGAAAGCGCAGCCATGTGGCGCTCGGAGCCGGCGCCGACCCAGAGCACCGGCTGCGACAGGAGCGTGCGCTCGACGAAGACCGCCGAGACGCGGGGCAGCGGGAACGGGCACACCGCGCCGGGCTCGAAGCCGGTCGCGTCGCGTACCTCCTCGCTGCCCGCGATGCGCGCGAAGCGGGCGGGCGCGGCGCGT
The DNA here is from genome assembly GCA_963719275.1 of uncultured Actinomycetes bacterium. Lineage (GTDB taxonomy): Bacteria > Actinomycetota > Thermoleophilia > Gaiellales > Gaiellaceae > AC-32. The sequence goes on from CAVRBT010000004.1 coordinate 573,149, forward strand.
GCGATCTTGTCCGAGTCCGCGCGGCGGTCGCCGGGGATGAGCACGACAACGGCGCGCCCGTCGCAGTCAAACACCAACGACTTCACGATCTGCCCGAGCTCGCAGCCGACCGCGCGGGCGGCGTCCTTCGCCGTGGGTGTCCCCTCCGGGAACTCCTCGAGCCGAACCTCCGCGCCAGCCTCGCGGAGGTAGGACGAGACACGCTCGACCGCCTCGGGCCATTCCCTGGTCGCCACGGGTCGGAAGGGTACCGGCGCAACCAATTCCCGGGCTCCGCCGTTCTGGCAGCGATGGCCCCCCGTTCAGAGAACGCCCGCAACGAAGCATTCTTCCGTGCCGTCAACGAAGGCATCGCGGAGGCTTCCGAGCGCTTCGACTCGAACGAGGCGGAGTTCCTCTGCGAGTGCGGCGACGCTCGGTGCACGCACCGGATCGAAGTGTCTCTCGAGGAGTACGAGAACGTCCGCGCACACCCGACCCGCTTCCTGGTACGCCACGGCCACGCCGAGCCCGAGGTCGAGCAGGTCGTGCGCCGGCGGCGGCGCTACGCGATCGTCGAGAAGGTCGACCGCGTCGCGGCCGCGGTAGTGCGCCGCCTCAACCCAAGGACGCGCCCAGCCTGATCACGCGCGCATCGTCGAAGCCCTGCTCGCGTACGGCCTCGACGAGCTCCGGCGGCGGCTCGCCGTCGAGCGAGAGCGCCATCAGCGCCTTGCCGCCGCGCCGCGTTCGCGAGACCGCCATGTTCGCGATGTTCACGCCGGCCTCGCCGAAGAGCGTTCCGACCCGCCCGATTACTCCCGGGACGTCGTCGTAGCGGAAGAAGACCATCAGCGGCGCGAGCTCCATCTCGAGCTCGAAGCCGAGGGCGTTCACGAGCCAGTGCCGGTTCTCGGTGCCGATGGTCGTGCCCGCGGCGCGCACGCGCTCGCCGTTCGAGGCGATCTCGACGCGCACGAGGTTGGTGAAGTCGCGCGATGCGCGGCGCCGCTCCTCGGCGACCTCGATCCCGCGCTCAGCTGCGATCACCGGCGCGTTGACGTAGTTCACCGGCTGGTCGGTGCGTCCCTGGAAGGCGCCGTTCAGTGCCGCGACGGTGAGGAGCCGCGTGTCGTAGCCGGAGAGCGCGCCGTAGTACGAGAGCGTGATGCGCTCCGCGCGGCCCTCGGCGAGCTCCATCGCGAGACGGCCGAGCTTGGCCGCGAGCGGTACGTACGGGCCGAGCACCTCCAGGTCCTCGGCGCCGATCGACGGAATGTTGACCGCGTTGGTGACGAGCGCGCCCTCGAGCGCGGCGGCCACTTGCTCGGCGACGATCATGCCCGCGCGGTCCTGCGCCTCCTCGGTCGAGGCAGCGAGGTGCGGCGTGACGACGACGTTGTCGAGCTCGAGCAGCGGGCCTGAGTACGGCTCCTGCGCGTAGACGTCGATCGCGGCCGCGGCCAGCTTTCCCGAGCCCAGCGCGCCGATCAGCGCCTCCTCGTCCACGAGCTCGCCGCGAGCGGCGTTGATCACGCGCGCACCGTCGGGGAGCTTCGCGATCGCCTCGACGTCGAGGAACCCGCGCGTCTCGGCCGTCAACGGCAGGTGCAGCGTGAGGAACTCGGCGACGGCGAGCACGTCGTCCGGGCTCTCCGCGCGCTCCACACCGAGCTCGCGGAACCGCTCCTTCGCGACGAACGGGTCATAGGCGACCACACGCATGCCGAGACCGAGCGCGCGGCGCGCTACCTGCTGGCCGATCCGGCCGAAGCCGAGCACGCCGAGCGTCTTGCCCTCGAGCTCGACCCCTCCCCAGGCCGAGCGCTCCCAGCGGCCCTGCTTCAGCGCCGCGTGTGCCTGCGGGATGTTGCGCGCGAGCGCGACCAGGAGGCCGACCGTGTGCTCGGCCGCCGAGGTGACGGTCGACTCGGGCGCGTTGGCGACGACGATCCCGCGCCGCGTCGCCGCCTCGACGTCCACGTTGTCGACGCCGACCCCGGCCCGGCCGATCACCTTCAGCCGCTCCGCCCGCTCGATCACGTCTGCGGTCAGCTTCGTCGCCGAGCGGATCACGATCGCGTCGTAGTCGCCGATCGTCGCAGCGAGATCGCCGTCTGCGTCGACGTCGACGTCGAACTGCTCCCGCAGGAGCTCGACTCCGGCGTCGGCGATCTGCTCGCGGACCAGGACGCGGGGACGCGTCACACCGGGGTGTGCTCGAACGCCTCGAGCGCGCGGCTGACGGCAACGCCGCGTTCGATCTCGGCGCCGAGCTCCACGAGCGCGAGCTCGACCGCGGCCAGCGCCGTTGTGATGTCGAAGACGTCGTAGTAGCCGATGTGGCCGATGCGGAAGATCTTGCCCTTCAGCTCGCCCTGGCCCGGCGCGAGCGTGACGCCGTGGCGGTCGCGCAGCAGCAGCACGAGCTCCCCGGAATCGATGCCCTGCGGGGCGCGCGCGGCGGTGACGACGGCCGAGCTGTCGTCGTCGGGCGACGAGAGCTCGAGGCCCATCGCCTTCAGCCCTTCGCGGCAGGCGCGACCGAGGCGGCGGTGGCGGTCGAAGGCGGCCTCGAGCCCCTCCTCCAGCAGCATCCCAAGCGCGACGTTCATGCCGGCGACCAGCGAGACCGGCGGCGTGACCGGCGCGTCGAGGGTGGCCTGTCCCTTGCGCGTGCGCTCCCAGTCCCAGTAGAAGCGCGGCGAGGTCGCTGTCGTCGCGCGCTCCCACGCAGCCTCGGAGGCGCTGATCATCGCCAGGCCAGGCGGCGTCATCAGCGCCTTCTGGGCTCCGGAGGCGACGACGTCGATGCCCCAGGCGTCGGTCTCGAGTGGCACCGCGCCGAGGCTCGAGACTGCGTCGAGCGCGGTCAGGGCTCCCGCCTCGCGTGCGACCGCGGCGAACGGCTGCGGGTCGATCACAACGCCGGTGGAGGTCTCGGAGTGCGTGAAGAAGAGGATCGCCGCCTCGCGCTCGCGCAGGCGCGCCGCCACATCGTCGGCCGAGGGGATCTCGCCCCACGCGTAGCGCAGGTGGTCGACCTCCGCGCCGTAGGCGTTCGCGATCGCGGCCCAGCGCTCGCCGAAGTAGCCGGCCGAGACGACCAGCACCGGGTCGCCGGCCGAGAGGAGGTTCGCGGCCGCGGATTCCATCCCGCCCGAGCCCGAGCCGCCGAAGAGCAACACCTCCTGCTCGGTGCGGAAGACCTCGCGCAGCCGGCCGAGCGCCTCCGAGTAGAGCCGGCGGTAGTCCGGCCCGCGGTGGTGGATGACGGGTTGCGCGATCGCCGCCAGTACCTCGGGCGGCGCGGGCGTCGGGCCCGGCGTCATCAGGTAGCGCTTCTCCGCCAAGACCCCGAGGGTAGCGTCAGCGGCGGCGGTAGGTGGCGAAGCTCATCACGTCCGGGTTACGGCAGGGCAGTGCTCGGATCGACCGCGGCGCCGCGGAGCCGGACCTCGAAGTGCAGGTGCGGCCCGGTGGCGTTTCCGGAGGCCCCGACCGCGCCGACTCGCGAGCCGGTGCCCACACGCTCGCCGACATCGACCGCGACCGCGGAGAGGTGCGCGTACAGCGTCCGCACGCGACGCGCGTGCGCCACGACGACAAGCCTGCCCCAGCCGCCGGCGATCCGGCCGGCGTACGTGACGCGCCCCGGCGCAGCGGCTCCGACCGCCGTCCCGGCCTTCGCGAGGAGGTCGATGCCGGCATGGAAGCGGGTGCCTCGCGGCCCGAACACGTTGCCGAGCGGCGCTTCCACCGGCCACGCCAGCGCGATCGGGCACGTGGCCGGCGCACGCCGCAGGGCGGCGAGGGTGCTCGTGCCGGCGACGCCGTCGGGCCGGAGAGCTGCCCAGCGCTGGAAGCGGCGCAGCGCACGATCGGTGTGGAGTCCCAGGTCGCCGTCGATCGTCGCCGAGGGGAAGCCGTGCCACGCGAGCAGAAACTGGAGGGCGGCGACGTCCCAGCCTCGTGCCCCTCGCGCCAGCGGGCGGCTGCCGAGGACGTGCCGGCCGTAGCGGCCCAGTGCCCTGCGGGTGTTCGGTCCGGCAACTCCGTCCGCGGCGAGGCCGGCCCGCCGCTGGAAGCGCCTGACCGCCGCCCTGGTCGATGGGCCTTCCAGACCGTCGATCGAGCCTGCGTACAGGCCGCGCGCGTGAAGTGCGACCTGCAGCGCCGCGACACCGGCGTCGCGAGAAGCGGCCGCGCGCGAAGGCAGCGACAACGTCAAGAGGACGAACAGAACAACGGTGAGCCTGAGGCCGCAGGCGCCCATACCGCTCCTTGTCTTGGATGACCGGTCCGGAAGCTCGAGTCGCTACGGATAAGTACCCAGAGCAGCAGGGCGACGACGAGGATCACAAGCACGAGCGCGCCGACTGCCGCCATGACCCCGAACTGAAGTGCGGCCGGCGCTGCTCCGTCCGCGCTCGGCGACTCTCGCGAGCCGGTCCTCCTGGTCTACGCGTTCCTCCACGTGGGGGCCGTTCCCGCGGTGGCGACGCCTAACCTCGCGTCACACTTGTGCCACGGACCGGCGCGCTGCGTTGTGGCTCGACGTGGCGCTGAAGGGCGGCGCTACTCGGCCTGCTCCTGTTGGCGGTCGCGCGGCCGGACCTACCGCAGTTCGAGGGGAAGGCGATGACGGGGCGAGCGCTCACGTACCCACTGGCGGCGCTGGTCGTGCCGATGGTGTGGTGGTTCCGCGGACGCGGCCGCTGGGAGTACCCGTTCGCGCTCGACATCCTGCTTGTCCTGCCGTTCCTGATCGACGTGGTTGGGAACGCGCTGAACCTCTACGACACGATCGACTGGTGGGACACCTGCTGCTCCTGCGCGTCGGCCGCTGGGAGACGGTCGGGCTCGCGGTCGGCTTCGGCTGCGTGACTGCGGTGCTGTGGGAGTTCGCGGAGTACTTCACCTTCATCCGCAACTCGCCGGAGCTGCGGACCGCGTACACGGATACGTTGGGCGACCTCGCCCTGGGGCTGGCAGGATCGACATTGGCGGCGGTAGTGACGGTGACGCTGCTGTGGCCCGACCGCGCGGAAAGTCACACATCCGCCACATCCGGGTGACAGTCCCGCGCGCATTTCACGGCTAGCGTTGTTCCTCCCCTTTGGGTGGGAGGGGGTTAGGGATGGCTCCCGCCCTGGCTGGCGGCTCAGGCGCTCAGCTTCTCGCGCAGGCGCTCGTTCACGACCTTTGGGTTCGCCTTCCCACCAGTTTCCTTCATCACCTGTCCGACGAAGAAGCCGAGCAGCCCCTCCTTGCCGCCGCGGTACGCCGCGACCTGCTGCTCGTTCTCGCTCAAGATCCGGTCGATCACCGGATCGAGTTCGCCCACGTCGGCGATCGCCGCCTCTGCGAGGTACCGGTCCGCCGAGAAGCCGGGCGACGCGCTCGCCGCGAGCGCCTCCGAGAAGGCCGCGCGCGGGATCTCGCCGCGCCGCTCGATCACCCTCCCGAGCTCCGCCGCGTTCACGGCCTCGGGGTCGAGCCCGAGCGCCGCCAGCTCGTTCATCACGACGTTCGCGACCGCGCCTCGCTCGCCCGGAGTCCGCGAGTAGAGCTCGTCCCGCCCGCTTGTTACGAGCCCCTCCGCGAGCGCGAACCCGACCTCGGCCTCCAGCCGCCGGATGCGTGCCGACGGCGGCTCCGGCAGCACACCTCGCAGCCGCTCGACGAGCTCGCGCGACGGCTCGAGCGGCACCAGGTCGGGCTCCGGGAAGTAGCGGTAGTCCTGCGCCTCCTCCTTCGAGCGCAGCGGCGGCGCCGACTCGTTGCCGGGGTCGAAATGCAGCGTCTCCTGCTCGACCTCGCCGTTCGACTCCCAGATCTCGACCTGCCGCCGCACCTCGCGCTCGATCCCCTTCGCGGCGAAGTTGAACGAGTTCATGTTCTTCAGCTCGGTGCGCGTGCGAAGCTCGTTCGAGCCCTCGGGCCGCACGGACACGTTGACATCGAAACGCAGGGAGCCTTTCTCCATCTCCGCGTCCGAGATGCCGAGCTCGACCACCGTCTGCCGCAGCAACTGCAGGAACCGCTTCGCGTCCTCGGCCGAGCGGATGTCCGGCTTGGTCACGATCTCGACCAGCGGCGTGCCGGCGCGATTGAAGTCGACGAGCGAACGATCGGCGCCGTGGATCCGGCCCTCCGCGCCGCCGACGTGGATCGTCTTCGCCGCGTCCTCCTCCAGGTGTGCCCGCTCAATCCCGACGACGGTGTCGCCGTCCGGCCCGGGCACGGTGAAGCTGCCGTCCACGCAGAGCGGCTCGTCGTACTGGGAGATCTGGTAGCCCTTCGGGTTGTCCGGGTAGAAGTAGTTCTTGCGGTGGAAGATCGCCCGCTCGGGGACCTGGCAGCCGAGCGCGTGCCCGAGCAGGATCGTCCACTCGACCGCCTTCCGGTTCGGTACCGGGAGCGCGCCCGGAAACGCGAGACAGACGGGGCACGTGTGCGTGTTCGGCGGGTCGAAGTACGCCACTTTGCACCTGCAGAACATCTTCGTCCGCGTCTTCAGATGGACGTGGATCTCGAGGCCGATGACCGGTTCCCAGTTCACCTCTCGCCCTCCTGGGGCGCCGCTGGCGGGACGGGGCCGGAGGGCACAGTGCTTGACGCACGGGCCCGCAGAGCACCGTGCCGCCAGCGGTGTCAGGCGGCGGCGGAGCCGGGCTCCGCCCGGCGGCAGCCGTCGCCGGCCAGGTGGGCGGGAGGGTCACTTGAGGCGCTCCGGAACGTAGTCGAAGGCGATCGCGCGCTCGAGCGCTTGCGCGGCCCGGAAGAGCAGGTTCTCCGAGAATTGCGGGCCGATCAGCTGGAAGCCGACGGGAAGCCCGTCGGAGAGGCCGCACGGAATCGATAGGCCAGGCAGCCCGGCCATGTTCGACGGGATCGTGAGCAGGTCGGCGGCGTACATCGCCAGCGGGTTCGCGGTGCGGGCGCCGAGCTCGAACGCGACCGTCGGCGACGTCGGGCTGACGAGCAGGTCGAACTCCTCGAAGGCCGCATCATGCTCCTGCCGGATGACCGTGCGCACCTTCTGCGCCTGGCCGTAGTAGGCCTCGTAGTAGCCGGCCGAGAGCGCGTAGGTGCCGAGCATGATCCGGCGCTTGGGCTCGTCGCCGAAGCCGGCGTCGCGGGTGCGCTCGTACATCGTGCGGACGTCGCCGTCCTCGAGGCGCAGGCCGTAGCGGACGCCGTCGTATCGCGCGAGGTTGGACGACGCCTCCGAAGGGGCGATCAGGTAGTAGCACGGCAAGCCGTACTCGACCGAACGCGGCAGGCGGCACTTCCCCACGTCGGCGCCCAGCTCGCGGGCGAGCTCGATCGTGCGGTTGACCGCCTCGCTGACCCCGGGCTCGATTCCCTCCGCCTCGTTCAGCTCCGTTGGAACGCCGATGCGCAGGCCCTCGAGGTCCTCCGCCTCTGGAACCTTAATCGGCTCCGGGAGCTCGACGGTGGTCGAGTCGGCGGAGTCGCGGCCGGCGATGATCCGGTGCAGGAACGCGCAGTCGCGAACGGTCTTGGCGATCGGCCCGACCTGGTCCAGGCTCGACGCGAACGCGACGATGCCGAAGCGCGAGACGGTGCCGTAGGTCGGGCGCAGGCCAACGACGCCGCAGAGGGCGGCCGGCTGCTTGATCGATCCGCCGGTGTCGGAGCCGAGCGCCCAGGGGGCGAGCCCCGCGGCAACGGCGGCGGTCGAGCCGCCGGAGGAACCGCCCGGCACGCGGCCGGGATCCCACGGGTTCCGCGTCGGGCCGTACGCCGAGTTCTCCGTCGACGAGCCCATGGCGAACTCGTCGAGATTGGTCTTGCCGAGCAGCGGCAGGCCTGCGTCCTTGCAGCGGGCGGCGACGGTCGCGTCGAAGACCGGCTTGTAGCCCGCGAGGATCTTCGAAGCGGCCGTCGTCTCGACCCCCCGCGTCGAGATCACGTCTTTGAGCGCGATCGGCACACCGTCGCCCTCGGGCTCGTCGACGGTGCAGAGGTAGGCGTGGAGCTCGGGGTCACGCTCGGCGATCGCGTCCGCGTACGCGCGGTGCAGCTCGGCGCCGCTGACCTCGCCGCGCTCGATCAACCCCATCGCCTCTTCTGCAGTCAGGCGCAGCGTGTCGATCACGCGAGCGCCCCCCAAACGCCCCCCAGGGGTCCCCCGGGACCCCTGCAGACACCGTAGTTGCCGCGGGTGCACACGTCTGTGCCGGGGTTGTGACGGAAGTGGAACATCTCGGCCGGCACGGCTCGAGCCTCAGGCGGCGGGCACCCGGAAGGCGTCGTCCTCGCGGCCGGGCGCGTTTGCGAGCGCGTCCTCAACCGGAAGCGAGGGCGCCGGCTCGTCCTCGGCCCACACGTTCGAGAGCGCGAGCGGGTGCAGCGTCGGCTCCACCTCGCTCAGATCCAGCTCCGACACCTTCCCCACCGCCTCCAGGATCGCGTCGAGCTGGCCGGCGAACCGGTCGAGCTCCTCCTCGGTCAGCGCGAGCCGTGCCAGCCGTGCCACGTGCACTACCTCATCCCGCGAGATCGCCATCCGCGTCCATCCTTCCAAAAGAACGGGGCTCCTTCCGGAGCCCCGTCAGCATTTCGGTTCCGGAAAGGGTCTAGATCGCCTGCACGTTCGCCGCCTGCAGGCCCTTATCGCCCTGCACGACGTCGAACTCGACCTGCTGACCCTCGGTCAGCGACTTGTAGCCTTCCCCTGCAATCGCCGAGAAGTGGACGAAGACGTCTTCGCCGCCTTCGCGCTCGATGAAGCCGTAGCCCTTCTCGTTCGAGAACCACTTGACGGTGCCCTTGGGCAAAACCTTCTCCCTTCGTACACAAACAACGACGGCCCGGGCACCGAGCCGCCGACCTACTGTGAAGCGGCGCGAACCTTAGCCGGTATCGCGTTACGGGGCAAGATCGCTGCGGACCTAGAATCTGGTTAGACGGCTGCACCGGCAGAGCCGGCGCAGCCTCTTTGGTCGGCGCCGCACGCGACGCCTTAGGCCGGTATCGCGTTACGGGGCAAGATCGCTGCGTGCCTTGAACCCCGGTGAGGCGACTGCACGGGCAGAGCCGGCGCAGCCTCTTTGGTCGGCGCCACGCGCGACGCCTTTAGGCGTCACCCTTAGGGGAACGCAAGAAGGCCCCGGCAGAACCTGGCCGCGCGCACGGTGTTCTGCAGGAGCATCGCGATCGTCATCGGCCCCACGCCGCCCGGGACCGGCGTGAGAAAGGCGGCGCGCGTCGCGGCGTCTGGGTCGACGTCACCGACGATGCCGCCCTCGGTGCGGTTGATCCCGACGTCGACGACCGCCGAGCCGGCCTTGACCATGTCGGCGGTCACGATCTCGGGGACTCCTGCCGCGACGACGAGCACGTCCGCGTCCAGCGTCTCCCTCGCCAGGTCGTCGGTGTGCGAGTGGCAGATCGTGACCGTGGCATGCGACTGCAGCAGCAGGTGCGCCACCGGCTTGCCGACGATGGTGCTGCGGCCGACGACCACCGCCCGCGCCCCATCGAGCGGGATCTTGTACTCGGCGAGCAGCGCCATCACGCCGAGCGGCGTGGCGGGCACGTGCGTCGGCCGGCCCAGGTACAGCTGGCCCGCGTTGAAGGGGTGAAACCCGTCGACGTCCTTGACGGGGTCTACCGCCGCGATCACGCGCGCCTCGTCGATGTGATCAGGCAACGGCAGCTGGACGAGGATCCCGTCGATCGCGTCGTCGGCGTTCAGCGCCGCGACCTCCTCGAGCACCTGCTCCTCCGAGATCGTGTGGGGGAGCTTGCGGTCGACCGACGCGATCTCGACCTCGGACGCGGCCTCGTGCTTGAGCCGCAGATAGATCGTCGACGCTTCGTCCTCGCCGACCTGCACCGTCGCGAGGCCGATTGCTCCGAGCCCGCGCACGTCCTCGGCCACTTGCGCCCGAATCCGCTCGGCGAGCGGCCGGCCCTGCATCAGCGTCGCCGTCAAGCCGCTACGGGATCGGCAGCTGGACGTCGCTGACGTCGAGACCGAGCGATCGCGCGAGGCGGACGCCGATCTCGATGTCCTCCTTCAGCCTCTCGATGTCGCGCGAGCGCATCGCCGAGCCGATGAAGGCGCGCTCCTTCGGCCGCCAGAGCGCGTGCTGGACGAAGGTCGGCAGCAGCCGGTTGGCAGCGTCGACCAGCGCTCGCTTCGTCTTCGTGTCCGCTCCGTGGAGCAGCACCTTCTCGTACGCCATCCCAGCGCCGTGGTGGATGCCGTCGTCGGTCGTCAGCCGGTTGCAGAGATCCTCGAGGACGGTCCCGCGCGAGGCGCGGGCGATGAGCCGGAAGCGCGAGATGATCAGCCGCTCGTAGAAGACCTGCATCTGGAAGACCTTCTCCTCGAGCGTGTCCGCCTCGAGCGTCATGTGCGCGAGCTCGTCGAGATACGGGTCGCGCTCGGCGGTGCCGCCGGCCTCCTCGATCAGCTTCAGCCACGCCTCGGTGTGGCGCGACTCGTCCTGCACCATCGTCGAGTAGTAGAGCTTCGCCTCGGCGTCGGGCGCGATGTTCAGCAGCTGCGACGACATCTCGCACGCGAGGATGTCCGCCTGCAGCTGCTGGGTAAGCACCGAGCGCCACATGTCCTTGCGGCGGGCCTGGCGCTGCGGGGAACCTTTGCCCTCGGGAATCGGCGGCAGCTCGCCCCACGGCAGGTCGCGCACCTGCCATTCCTGGCGCTTGGCCAGCTCGTAGAAGCGGAGAACGCCGGCGAACGCCTCGCGCTCTTCGCGCTCCTGGTCGATGACCGACTCGGTCGCCACGCCCGGACCTTATCGTCAGAGAATGCGCGTCGAGTTCGAGGTCGGCGACCTGACCGAGCAGCAGGTCGACGCGATTGTGAACGCTGCCAACGAGTCGCTGCTCGGCGGAGGCGGCGTCGACGGCGCGATCCACCGCGCCGGGGGACCGGAGATCCTGGCCGAGTCGCGGGAGCTCGGCGGCTGCGCCACCGGCGACGCCAAGCCGACGACCGCGGGGCGGCTGCACGCGCAGTGGGTGATCCACGCAGTCGGCCCGGTGTGGCGGGGCGGCGGCTGGCGCGAGCCCGAGCAGCTCGCTTCCGCCCATCGCCGCGCGCTCGAGGTCGCGCGCGACCTCGGCGCCCGCACGGTCGCCTTCCCGGCGATCTCGTGCGGCATCTACGGCTACCCGCCCGAGCTCGCGGCACCCGTCGCCGTCGGGGTCCTCGACGACTTCGAGCACGACTTCGAGCTCGTCCGTTTCGTCTTCCTCGACGACGCGCTGCGGGACGTCTTCGCCGCGGCCCGCGAATAAGCTCCGCTCCGTGGAGCCCGAGCCCCGCAAGTGGCCGCGAAAGAACGACGCGGAGTCGATCCGGGCACGGCAGCAGGCGCTCGGGCTCGACGGCGAGGTGACGGGCATCGAGCTGGAGCCGTTCGCGCGCGCGCAGGAGATGCTGACCGGCGCCGCGGTGATCCCGGTCTCGGTGGTCGGGCCGCTCGAGGTCGAGCTCGGCGAGTACGAGCTGCGCGAGCCCGACGGCGCCGTCGTCGAGACCGGCCGCACGAACGACTCCGTGTTCGTCCCGCTCGCGCACACCGAGGGCGGGCTCTCGGCGTCGCTGCACCGAGGAGCGCGGGCGGTCGCGGAGTCGGGCGGCTTCCGCACCTACGTGCTCGCCGACCGGATCACGCGCGCCTCGTGCTTCGTCTGCGGCTCGGCCGCCGAGGCGATCGAGCTCGCGCGCTGGATCGAGGGCGAGCTCGACGCGATTCGCGCGTGGCTCGCGGAGCAGGACGACCCGTCGCTCTCGAAGTTCGCGCGCCTGCGCGAGGTCAAGACGCATGTCGTCGGCCCGATGTGCCACGTCCTCTGGCGCTGGACGACCGGCGACGCCGTCGGTGCGAACATGATGACCCGCAACTCCTATGTGCTGAACATGGGCTACGTGATGGAGCGCGCGCCGGTGATGCCGCACCGCTCGATCCTCGAGGCCAACATGGGCGGCGACAAGAAGCCGTCGTTCGAGTACTTCCAAAGCGGCCACGGGAAGACGGTGGTCGCGGAGGCGACGCTCACCGAAGACACCGCGCGCCGGGTGCTGCGGACGAAGCTGGAGGACCTCGAGGAGCTCGCCTGGGCCGGCACGCACGGCGCCGTCGCCTCGGGAATGCAGTCGGTCGCCTTCACTCCAGCGACCGCGATCGCCGCGGTCTTCGCCGCCACCGGCCAGGACCTCGGCATGGTCGGCACGAGCTCGATGTCTCACGGCGCCGAGCGGCGGGTCGAGGACGGCCTGCAGGTCTCGATCCGCCTCCCCGGGCTCGAGGTGGCGACCATCGGCGGCGGCACCACCCTCCCGTTCGCCCGACGCTGGCTGGAGCTACTCGGCTGCGCGGGAACCGGCAAGGTCTACCGCTTCGCGCAGATCGTGGCCGCCGCGACGCTGGCGCTCGAGATCTCCGCCTCGGCCGCGATGGCGACCGCCGGCTCGGCCGAGTTCTTCCGCGCGCACCACGAGCGCGGCGGGCTCCGCTAGCCATTAGCCAATCCGAGTGATTGAGGCGTCTGCCACTTGCGCCGATAATGCGCGCCAACAAGCGACGTATCTGCGGCCAGAACGAGGTGAGCGAAAATGCTTCGAATCTGGCTCATGGCGATGCTCGCGGCAGCGATGCTCATGGTCGTTCGCGACCACGACGTCCTTCACCGTGCCGGTCTGATGGGGCATTGCACCACCGCCCCGCGCCCTGCCGGAACGACCGGTCACTGGCGCGCCTGTGAGAAAGGCGTGTTCGACGGCCGACCGGATCTATCGCGCCAGTCGTGCACACGGCGCGGCCAGGACGGGTCGGTCGAGTACTGGCGCTGCCCGGCGCGCGTGAGGTCAGCGCCGCTGGGCTAGCGTCCAGTGCATGCTGCGCGAGGTCGCCGAGTACCCGAACTGCTTCGGCCCACTCGGGCCGGGCGCGGAGCGGATCGAGACCGATCGCTACACGCTCTGCCTCGGCCCCGGTTCGACCTGGAACACCGTCCAGCGGCAGCGGTTCGCGCTGGAGGAGCTCGACAAGGTGCTCGAGGAGGTGCGCGCACACCTGCGCAAGCGTGGCCGCACCCAAACCCAATGGGAAGTCGGCAGCTCTGCCCCTGCGGGTCTCGTCGATGCGCTCCTCGAGCGCGGCGTCCGGTTCGACAAGGACCCGTACGCCGTCGCGCTCGTCCTGATCCACGAGCCCCCGCCGCCGCGCGAGGGCCTCGTCGCGCGGCAGATCCAGACCTACGAGGAGTACCTCGACGCGAATGCCGTCCAGTGGGAAGCATTCGGCGCGACACCGGCGGAGATCGAAGAGTCGAAGACGCTTCTGCCGAAGCTCTTCCGCGAGAGCGTGAACCTGCGCCATGCGGTCTGGCTCGACGGCGAGCTCGTCTGCACCGGGACCTCTGCGCCGACGGAGCACGGCCTCCTGCTCTACGGCGGCGCGACGCGCGAGTCAGCCCGCGGCCGCGGCGCCTATCGCGCGTTGATCCGCGCCCGCTGGGACGACGCCGTCGCCCTGGGAACGCGGGCCCTGATCACGCAGGGCGGCTCGATGTCGCGCCCGATCCTGGAACGCCTCGGCTTCGAGCGCGTCGGCGAGGTGCACATGCTGCTGGACGAGTTCGGCCCGTGAAGCCGGAAGCCGCTCCGGAGAGCGGCTTCCGGAACGCGCAGGACCGGGCTTCCTCTAGATGTCCTGCCCACGGACGTTGTGAATGCGGCTGATGGGTGGCCGGTCTCCGAGTGAGCTGTGTGGCCGCCTGCGGTTGTAGTAGCGGATGAAGCTTAGGAGCGAGCGCGCTCGGGTGTGTGAGTCGGGCCAGGTGTGGGCGTAGGCCCATTCGTCTTGGAGGGTGCGGATGAAGCGTTCGACCTTGCCGTTCCAACGAGGTGTGTAGGCGGGCGTGCGGATGTGGCGCAGCTCATGGCTGGCGAGCAGGTCGTGGAAGCGGCGGCTGGTGCGGTAGACCATCGCGTTGTCCGGGCATGAAACTGCGTCCGGCCCCGACGCGAGCATCGTGCTCCCGGGACATGGGGCTTCGTTGGGAGACGCGGATGGGCAGGCCGTTCTGACTGATGAGCTGTGAGCTCGACGTTGTTCGTGGCCGCCCTGCGACCTACCCGGGTGTGCCGAGAGCACGAATCCGTCGCTGTCGTGTGTCCCGCCGCGCTCCCGCTTCCACCGACGGAAGGAGAGGCAGTGCGTGCGTTTGGGTTGGACGTCCACCGCGACTTCTGTGAGGTCGCAATTGCCGAAGACGGCGCGATCAGGTCAGCGGGCAGGCTCCCGACGCGGGTTGAGTCGCTCGAGCTGTTCGCGCAAAGCCTCGTCCGCGACGACATCGTGGCGCTGGAGGCGACCACCGGTGCCGACCGGATCGTGTCCGTGCTGCAGGCGCACGGGATCCGGGTCGTCGTCGCCAACACGCGCAAGCTGCGATCGATCTCCGAGGCGAAGGCGAAGACCGATCGCCTCGACGCTCGAACGCTCGCGCGGCTACTCGTCTCGGGGCTGCTCGACGAGGTATGGACGCCGGATGAGCGAACGCGGACGCTGCGGCGGCTGACGAACCGGCGCGAGCGGCTCGTGCGCGCTCGAACCCGCGTCAAGAACGAGGCGCACGGCGTCCTTGCACGCAACCTGTGCGAGCGACCGCCCACGACCGACGCGTTCGGCAAGGGCGGCCGACGCTGGTTTTGCGGAGCTCGAGCTGCCGCTCGACGAGCGAGTGACGCTCGACGGCTGCCTGCGCCAGGTCGACTTCCTGGACGGCGAGATCAGCTCCCTTGACGCGGAGATCGCCAAGCAGGCGCTCGCCTGGCCGGAGGTCCTGCGACTGATGAGCGTCCCAGGCGTGAACGTGCAGACGGCAGCGACATTCATGGCCGCAATCGGCGACATCGGCCGCTTCTCCTCGCCGCGCAAGCTCGTCAGCTACCTCGGACTCGACCCGCGGGTGCGTCAGTCCGGGAGCACGCCCGCACGGCACGGCCGGATCTCGAAGGCCGGCGCCTCCGAGCCTCGCCACATGCTCGGCGAGGTCGCCTGGAAGGTGATGCTGACCCCGGGCCCGCTACGGGCGTTCTTCGAGCGGATCCGCGCCCGCCGCGGCCCGCAGGTGGCGGCGACAGCGACAGCGCGCAAGCTGGTGGTGCTGTTTTGGCACATGCTCAGCCGCGGGGAGGACTACGCCTTTGCGCGGCCGGCGATGACCCGGCACAAGATCCGACGGCTCGAGCTACTCACCGGCGCTCCGCCACAGAAAGGCCGCAAGGGCGTCGCCGGCGGCAAGTCGAAAGCCGTCTTCGAGGCCGAGCGCGAGCTCTCGCGCCAAGCCGAGGTCGCCTACCGCCGGCTCGTCAGCGACTGGCGCTCGAGCGGACCAGCGAAAGCGGGTGCGGGCGCGACAAGGGGGCGCGCATCGAACAAGCCCTCCAAGGGCAAAGCAGCGCGGCAGACTCCGTAAGCCCCAACGGTCTGCGCTTCGCTCGGTCAGTCACCCGCACCCAAAGCACAGGATCCCATCCGCTGCGGCGAGCGTCCACTTGACTTTCATCCGTCGGTCATCACAGCCTCTGACGGTGCGAGGCCGAGCTCGGTGAAAAAGCGGAGTGCGCGCTCGAGCGTGCGTGCGTTTGTCTCGGCGTCCTCGCGAGGGTGGAGCTCGACGTAGGCGAGCCGGCTGTGATCATCGACGACACAGTGCAGGTGGTCGTAGCCGATCCCTCGGTGGAGGTCCTTGGTGCGCGGATCGCCGGTGACGCGGTGTCCGGGCACGCTGAAGCGCGCGAGCTTCTTCACGTCCATGTGCAGGAGTGCGCCTGGCCGCGACCACTCGTAGCGGCGGTAGCTCTGCCGCTGCCCGCGCGGCCGCCGAGAGAGGCCGTGCCGCCAGAGCACCTTCCAGATGGTCGAGCGTGCCCGGCGGAGGATCCCGGCGAGCCGACCAGGGCCGAGGTTGGTCTCGCGGCGAGCGCGCAGGATCGGCTCTTCCTCGAGGGCGCTCAGCCGCCGCGGCTGACGTAGCGGCCTCGACGAGCGATCCACAAGCGATCGGTCGCTGCGGGCGCCGTCTTGCCAACGGTGCCACCAACGGTGCGCGGTCGCCGGCGAAACGCTGAAGCAAGCCGCGGCCTGCTTCAGCGACATCCCCCGCTCGATCGCGAGCACCAGCTCGCGCCGACCGGCCAGTCCGAGCTTCGCGTTAGCGTGCAACTTCATCACGGCCCTCCTTGAGGTGGCGTCGTCTTGGCGGACGCGCACAGCCTCCAAGGAGGGCCGGATGTCTCTCTCAGCCGTTCACAACCTGTGTGGGCGGATCAGCTAGGCGAGAGTCTTGAAGAAGATCTCGACGTCCTCTGCCGGGAAGGTCTCGGTCTCGAAGATCTCGAGCTTCGCGATCTTGCCGAGGACGCGGAAGGCGGCCTCGTTGTCCGGGTGCGTGAAGATGCCGAAGTACTCCCACGGCCCCATCGTCGCCATAAAGCGCTCGAGCTTCCCACCCTCGTCCTCGACGATCTTGTGGATCTTGTCGAGGTACTCGGGGGTCCTCTCGATCTGCTTGAGGGCGATGGGCGTCAGTCGGACCTGGTGGTGGCGAGGGCGCGGGGAGATCGAGCTGACCCACGCCCTCTTGCACGAGACGATGTTCAGCGACAGCCTAATGGAGCTGGAGTGTGCGGCGACCAAGGAGGTCGGTTCGGGTGTTGTCGTCGCGCATCGTGAAGTGGCGCATGGTCGGTCACGAGCTCAGCGGCCCGGAGCAGACCTCGGAAGCTCGGACGGGCATCTGGTCATGGGTGATTCGAGATCGGAACGGAAGGCTGGAGATTGTCTCTTCCCACAACACCGACACGATGGTCGTCCCGTCGAGTCATCCACTCGCGGGTCGCCAGTCTTAAAGAGAGACTTACCCCGGCTTCGACGCGTTGTCGTCGGTCACGTTGTAGTAGTAGACGCTGAACGGCCCGTTCTTCTGTAACCCCTCGCTGAGTTGCACGCAGAGGTATCCGTCGCCGTTCCGATCGTCCTCGTGGAAGCTCGCGACGATTTCGTCCTCGGTTGCGAGACCGTCGACGATCGCAGCGTGCGTGCGAGGCAGTTGCAAGTAGTCCGCCAGATTCTGCGCGCCAAGGTTGAAACCTGGCGGACATGTGTAACCAGCCTGGCCACCCGCCCCAGCTGAAGAGGCGGCAAGTGCCGCCGTAACCGACACTAGCGCCAGGGTCAGCAGAACCTTGTTCATTGTTCTCCCTCCCATCCTGCTCCGCAGTACCCCTTTCGCGGATCGTCCCACACCTCGCGACACGAAAGCAATGGTTGTCACGAAAGCTCGTGCCTCTTGTCCCTGTCCGAGTGCTGGCGAACCTTCCGCGAGCCCTCGGTTTGCTCCCAGGCCCTTAGACGGCCGCTCACGACTTCGACTCCGGGGCCAAGCCGACGTACGTGAACATCCCAACCTCCTCTGTTGTCCGGGGCCATCGCTAGGCCCCGCCAACCTGCTAGCTTCTCGCACCGCTGCACCCGCGGAATCCGCGCGCACCCTGATCACGGGTTCCTTTCTACTGAGGCGAAGGCGCCGAGCGGAATCGAACCGCTGTACGAGGCTTTGCAGGCCTCTGCCTAACCACTCGGCCACGGCGCCAGCGGCGACCATCGTAGCGGGGTGGTTCCGCCGCTTCGGCTTGGGGTAGTAGGCATCCATGGCTCGCCAGTTGAGCCTCGACGACACCGCGGAGCACCGGAGCCTGGAGGAGGTGCGCACGGCCGCCGCAGCCTGCACCGCCTGCGACCTCTACAAGACCGGGACGCAGACCGTCTTCGGCGAGGGCTTGACCGATACCGAGGTGATGTTCGTCGGCGAGCAGCCGGGAGACCAGGAGGACAAGGCGGGCAGACCGTTCGTCGGGCCTGCGGGGAAGCTCTTCGACGAGGCGCTCGAGGACGCGGGCATCGACCGCGGGCAGGTCTACGTCACGAACGTGGTCAAGCACTTCAAGTGGCGGGCAGGCGGGAAGCGGCGGGTCCACCAGAAGCCGAACTGGTCGGAGATCGCGGCATGCCGGCCGTGGCTTGATGCCGAGCTGGCGGTCGTCGAGCCGCGCGTGCTCGTCTGCCTGGGCGCAACCGCTGCCCAGGCACTCCTCGGGCGGGAGTTCCGCGTCACCCAGCAGCGTGGGAAGCCCGTCGAGTCGGACCTTGCCGAGCGGGTGCTCGCGACGGTCCACCCGAGCTCGATCCTGCGCACCGACCCGGAAACGCGGGAACGCGAGTACAGCGAGCTCGTGAAGGATCTGAGGGTCGTCGCCGACCTGCTCTAGAGCAGGTCGAGGTCGTCCTCGTCGGGCGCGGCGTCGCGATAGCGGCGACGGTAGAACCAGAAGCCGCCGGCGGCGAGCGGGATCCCGAGCAGGAAGCGCGGGTCGGCCCACGCCGTCGAGAGCCAGAGCGCGACCGCCGTGGCGGCCGCGCTCCAGCGAAGTGCCCGCTGTTCGCGGGCGGTGAGGCTTTCATACAGGTCTCGGAAGTTCATCATCCAGGCATGATTCCAGCGACGTTCTCGATCGCGTTGCGGACGTTGTCGGAGAGCAGCGTGATCGCTCCGATCACGGCGAGCGTGATCACGGCGAGAACGACGCCGTACTCCGCCATCGTCTGGCCCTCCTCGCGACGGCGGAGAGCATCCACCGTCGAGCCGACGAACGCCTGCGTGAAAGCGAAAAGCTTCAGCACGGGTTTACCTCCCTTCGAGTGGTCGGGGAGGGTCGAGAGGACGGTTTCAGGTTGGACGGTGCTCGGCACCACGCCGCGACTCCTCCGATTGGCGCACATTCAGCGGGGCCGCACCGCCCTGGTCTGTCGAAAGCAGTAATCGGCGCCCGCGGCGGCGCGCCCACATCCCTCAGCCCAGCGATTCGGCGCCGGGCTGCTACTGCGGCGGCGCGGCTTCGATATCTCCCGCTGGGGTCGCGCCCGGCGCGATGAGGCCGCTCTCGTAGGCGAAGATCACCGCCTGCACGCGGTCGCGCAGCCGGAGCTTCATCAGGATCCGCTTGACGTGTGTCTTCACCGTCGACTCCTCGATCACGAACGTTGCCGCGATCTCGCCGTTGGAGAGCCCGCCCGCGATGAGCTCCAGCACCTCGCGCTCCCGCGGGGTGAGCCGCTCGAGTAGCTGTTTCGCGGAGGTATCCGGGACGGGTTGCTCCGTCATCCGCTCGATCACCCCGCGTAACCGAGGGCGAAAGCAGCGAATCGCCGGCGGCCAGCATGTGGATGGCGGCTATCAGCTCTTCGGGCTTCGTCCGCTTGAGCAGGCCGTCGCTCGCCTCCACGACAACCTCGAGGGCGTGGTCGCTGGACAGCACGCCAAGCCCGAAACCTGCGTCAGGCCGCCCGCGAGCGGCTGGTAGCCCCAAACAATGGCGCGGCGCTGCGCCGAGACGGACAGTGCCCGACCGTCCGGCTTCGCCACCGGCATCCATCCTGCATCGACGCTCCGCCTCGGGAGGCCGCCGACGATCGCCGGCACCGAGCAGTAGAGCGTGCCGTCCGGGCCGACGCGGAGCGGAAGCTGGGCGACGCCCTTCAGCTCGCCCGGAAGGGCCTCGCTCCAGAGCACTTCGCCGCTCGAGCTGAGGCGGAGGAGGGTGGCGTCGTACCCCATCGGATTGCCCTTCAGCTTCAGCGTCACGCGGATGAAGCGTCGCCGCAGGTCGTTGCGGACGTAGAGCGAGCCGGCCGGGGACTTGATCCCGCTCTCGAGCTTGTAGTCGAGCGCGATGCGGTCGCCCGGGACGATCAGACGGACGACCTCCGGCTCTTGATGAACGGAGAGCGGCGCGGCTTGGGTCGCGGCGGAGGGAGCGGCTGCCGTCACGGAGAGAGCGACGAGACCAGCGAAGGGGCGTTGTTCGTGTTCCGAGGGACGCACCTGCACCTTGGGGTGGGCGACAGACGAGGGTGCGGCCGAGTAGGTCCGACAGCTCATCGTTGGCGATTCTGAGACGCACCCGTGAATAGCCGTGTCAGCGGCCTGAGATCGTCCGCCTCGGCCAGGAACAGGAGGCGATCACCAACTCGCAGCTCAAGCGATCCGCCGGGACGGGTTGCGACCCCATCCCTGACCACGAGCGTGACCCACGCGTGCTCGCCGAGCGGGAGATCGCGGATTCTGTGTCCGGCTGCTCGCGAGCCTGCACCCACCTCGAATTCATGCGCAGGCTGTGGTTCTTCGCCGAGCCGGACCGAAAGCTCCCACGGGAGCAGGAGCCGCTCGCGCATCGGGATGTTGAGCGCCCGAGCGACACGTGGCACCAATGTCCCCTGGCCGACAACCGAGACGAGCACGACGACGAACACGACTCCATATACCCGCTCGGCCCCGGCGACTCGGCCGAGAACGGCGAACGCAGCCAGCAGGATCGGCACCGCCCCCTTCAAGCCGCTCCAGGTGATGAACGCTCGCTCCGCCCAGCTCAGCCGCGCCAAGCCGAGGGTCAGGAGAACGACCAGCGGCCGCGCGAGCAGAGCAAGGACAAGCGCGAGCACGATGCCTTCGAGCCAGACTCGCCCAGACAGCCCGGTGAGGTCGATTGTCAGGCCGAGCGCGACGAAGACGACGAGTTCGGCGAGGCTGGCGAGCGACGCAGAGAAACGCTCGATCTCCGCCTTGAAGGGTGTGCGCGCGTCGCCCAGGAACAGGCCGGCAATGAAGACAGCGAGGAAACCCGACCCATGGGCGAGCGAGGTCACTCCGTACAGCGAACCGGCGAGAACGAGCGCCAGCACCGGGTACAGACCTTCACTCGGGAGGCGCACCCTGCGAAGGACAGGCAGCAGGGCGAGTGCTCCCAGCAGGCCGAGCGCGGCACCGATCGACATCGCGAGCGCGAACTCGCGCACGACCACCCAAAACGAGGCATCGGCGTGAGTGGCGAGCTCGATCATGCCGAGCATCAGCGCGATCCCGGCCGGATCGTTGACGCCCGCCTCACCCTCCAGCGTCGTTCCCGAACGCCCCGCCACCTCACGCCGGCCCAGCACCGAGAACATGACGGCCGGATCAGTCGGCGCGACGGCGGCTCCGACTATCCCGGCAAGCATCCAATCGAAGCCCAGCACGTAGTGGGCGAGCACGGCGACCAGCCCGGCAGTCGCGAACGTGCCGAGCAGACCGATGGAGAGGATCGGCCCAGCGGAGGCTCGGAACCGCCGCCAGCCAATGTCGATGCCGCCATTGAAGAGGATCACGATCAACGCAACCACCGCGATCCGCTCGACCGTCCTGATCGGGACGGCCTGGTACACGCCCGGCCAAACGTCGGAGACGGCTGCGGCGGCGACCAGGAAGACCGCCGGGGCGGGCACCGGGTAGCGCTGGGTCAGCCTTGTTGAGAGGACGGCGAGCGCGAACCCCGCGGTGACCAGGAGGATGGTGGTTGCGAAGTCGGCGATCTCGGTCATGGCAAGACACCGCCGACCAGACTTCCCGGCACTCCTCTAAGGCTCGGACCCTACCAGCCCATCGTCCCGAATCCTTGGGCGGCGCCTTCTCGGGCCGCCGAGTCGCTGAACCGCGACCTCGCCGCAGCGGAGTCGCTCGTCGACCTCGACGAACTGGTCGACCGCTCGAAAGGGCGCCTTGCCGAGCGCGTGGTCGGGGTCGTCAGGCGGCGCCGCCACCCGCTTGCCGCGCTCCACTACAGGTCATGTGTTCTAGACCTCGTACCCGCCGAAGCGTGTCCTACAGTTGCTGTTGAAGGTGACGGTGCTCGCTCACAAGAACCGCCTGTTCGGGCTGATGGCGTCTTACCAAACGACAGCCACGGGAGCGTGATGCCGATGAACAAGGCACGTGAGCAACAGCAGCCGTCCGCAAGCCTGATCACCCCAACCGCTTGGGCCGCAGCCGCGCTCGCTGCGATCGCAGTCGTCGGGATGCTCGCAGCCCCCTCGCTTCTTCCGATCTGGATCATCCTCCTGGTGCTCGGGATCGCAGCCGTACCGCAGGCGGCCCTTCACGCACGACAGGAGCGCCGGGAGCAGCTTTGATGAACGCCGCCGGGCGGAGACGATCCAGCCTGCGGAACCGGTCTCGCTAACGACCCTCGGACGCCGCGTCGCTTTGCGGGACGCCGCCGGTCGCCCGAATCGTCTCCGGTTCGTCCACGCGAGCCGGGCCGAACAGCACCCAGATTGCTCCTCCGATCGCGCCTCCGACGAGCGGCCCGACCAGGTAGATCCAGACGTCGCCGAAGTCCCAGTTGTAGATCACCGGGTCGAGTGACCTCGCCGGGTTGAACGAGCCTCCCGAGGCCGGGCCGATCGCGTCCGCCGCCGTGAAAATGAAGAGCCCGATCAGCAGCGGCGCCATGACGCCTTTCCAGGGCGCACGGTCGTCTGTCGCGACCGTGCAGATCACGATGACGAACAGACCAGTCGCAATCAGCTCGAGCACAAGCGCGCCTCCGCTCGAGATGCCGACTCCGGGAGCAGTGTCGAGCGAGTCGACCGCACGCTCCGAGTACACCGCGGCCACGGCGAGAACGGCGACGAACCCTCCGACGAGCTGGGCAGCCCAATAAGGGACTACCTCCTTCGGCGGGAACTTCCGGGCTACGGCAAGCCCGAGGGAAACGGCGGGGTTGAAGTGGCCCCCGGAGAGGTGTCCGAGCGCCGTGATCGCAAGCGCGAGGCCGAGGCCAAACGCGAACGCGATCCCGAGACTGCTGATTGCCCCGCCCCCGATGTCGACCGAAACGGCGATCGCGTTGAAGCCGAGGAAGAAGAAGAGAAACGTGCCGAGTGCCTCAGCTGCGAGGCGCAGCCCGAGCGATGAAGAGTCCACCTCACCTACCTCCTTTGCCGCGACCACCAGCCGGCGCTGTTCACGCGAGCATATGCCCACTCGCGTCGGGCGTGCGAGCGATGGCCGGCTCAGCGGGAGCTGGCCGCAACGAGGCGCTGGTCGTCGCGCCAGAATCTCCGCGCCCACAGTGCGACGTACACGAGCGCGACCAGCACCGGCACCTCGATCAGGGGCCCGACAACGCCTGCGAGCGCCTCCCCCGAGGTGGCGCCGAAGACTCCGACCGCTACGGCGATCGCGAGCTCGAAGTCGTTCGAGGCGACGGTGAAGCCCATGCTCGCCGTCTGCGGATACGGGAGGCCGACCAGCTTGCCGATCACAAAGCCGGCGACCCACATGACGCCGAAGTAGCAGAGGAGCGGCAGCGCGATGCGGGCGACGTCGACCGGTTCGGCCGTGATCTTCTCGCCCTGGATCGCGAACAGCACGACGATCGTGAAGAGCAGACCGTAAAGCGTGATCGGGCCGATCCGAGGCAGGAACTGCGTGTCGTACCACTCGCGGCCCTTGCGCTTCAGTCCGATCCGGCGCGTCAGGAACCCGGCCGCGAGCGGGAGGCCGAGGAAGATCAGCACGGTCTTCGCTACCTCCCAGATCCCGACCTCGAATCCCTGCGTGTCGAGGCCGAGCCAGCCGGGGAGCACGGTCAGGTAGAAGTAGCCGAGCAGCGAGTAGGCGGCGACCTGGAAGAGCGCGTTGAAGACGACCAGCAGTGCGGTGCGGTCGCGGTCGCCCCTCGCGATGTCGTTCCAGATCAGCACCATCGCGATGCAGCGGGCGAGCCCGACGATGATCACGCCGGTGCGGTAGGCGGGCTGATCGGCGAGGAAGAGCCACGCAAGCGTGAACATGAACAGCGGGCCGACGATCCACGAGAGGAAGAGCGACCAGCCGAAGAAGGCGCGGTCTGAGACGCCGTCGTGCTTCATGCGGCCGAGCTCCTCGTAGCGGACCTTTGCGAGCACGGGATACATCATCAGCAGGAGGCCGAGGGCGATCGGCAGCGACACGGTCCCGACCTGCAGCCGGTCCAGGCCGTTGTTCAGGGACGGGATGAGTCGACCGAAGCCGAGACCGGCGGCCATCGCGAGACCGATCCAGAGCGGCAGGAAGCGGTCGAGGATCGAAAGCCTCTGCAGTACTGTGCTGTCTGCCTCCGACGGGGCCGTTGGCGGACGGTGAAGGGTTTCAGTTGCAGCCACTGAAGTCGACCTCGACCGCCTCGTCGAGCATTAGCCCGACGAGCTCGTGCAGCTCGTCCAAGCGTGCCCGGCTCGCGCAATAGCAGGTGCGCAAGCCTTCGATGTCTCCGACGATCAGCCCGGCGTCTCTGAGCACCTTCAGGTGCTGTGAGACGGTTGCCTGGGCGAGGTCGAGCTGGTCGACGAGTTGGCCGCAGTAGCAGGCGTCGTGGGTCAGCAGCAGCCGGATGATCCGGACGCGCGCCGGATGACCTAACGCCTTGGCGAGTAGGGCGACCTCCTGCTCGACCGTCGTCTCCAGCGACAGGGTCACGAGGCACTCGCGGCGGCGTGGTTGCGGCCGGCAGCGGCGATACCAGCCGGGACGCCTCGCATGGGCGGCACGCGCGGGATCTCGTGCATGCAGGCGTAGTGGGTGCCGCCTACCGTGAACGCGTGGGCTTCAGCGAGGTGGTCGAAGCAGAGTCCAACCCCGCAGTGCTGGCAGACGCCAACAGCCGGGATGGTGTCGTTCACCTTTGCGCACTCGTAGCAGTTCATGGATACGCCTCCTCGAGTCCATTGGGACTCATCGTTGATCGCAGATCAACGATCACCCAGCTTGCGGCCGGCGGCATCCGCATAGGCGCGTATCAGCTCTGCCACGAAATACCTACGACACGGCGGTGGCTACGAACCCGCGTCCGCAGCACGTTTCCCGGACCGCCGGAGGCTCGTGACGGGACGAGGAGGGCCCGCGTGCAAACGGGCCCTCCTTCCTTCTGGTTCTCGAGAGCTCAGCCGCTCACAGCGCTGAGCGCGTTGACCTGACCGTGCCCGTAGAAGCCGTTGTAGCCCCCACCGCCATCACAGACCGCGAGGTAGTTGAACGGCGGTCCGGGGTTGAAGGGGTTGGGCGGGCAGGCCTGTGGGTCCGCCGTGCGGTCAAGCAACGCCTGGACCGCGCCTGAACTCATCTTCCCGTGCGCGGAGATGGCGAGCGCCGCGACGCCGGCCGCGTGGGGCGAGGCCATCGACGTCCCCTGGGCGAAGGCATAACGGTTGCCAGGATACGTCGAGAGGACGGTCCCCCGCGGAGCCGCTGTCGTGCGCTGGAAGCGCGAGTCGCCGCCGGGGGCGACAACCTGCGCGACGCCGACGCCGTAGCTCGAGTAGTAGGACTTCTGCATGAGGTTGCCGTTCGCCGTCACGCCGATCACGCCCGGGATCTCGACCGGGATGACGACGCAGGCGTTGGTCACGTCACGCGTGAGCGGCGTCGAATCGTCGGGGCTGATCGTGTCCACGTTCTGCTTCGAGAGGTCCTTGTTCTCGTTCCCCTGCGCAGCGACGACGGTCACGCCCTGCCGCATGGCGTAGCGAATCGCCCGCTGCTCGGCTTTCCAGATCGCCCGCTGGCCCGGGTCGTTGCGGCAGTTGAAGAGCCAGGGGTCGGCGAAGTAGCTGTTGTTCGTCACGTCGACGTGGTGCGAGCCCGCCCACATGAACGAGCAGATCACGGCCTCCGGGAAGAAGTAGCCGTCGGCGTTACCCGCCTTGATCCCGGCGATCTTGACGTTGGGAGCGACTCCGACGATGCCGATGCCGTTCCTGGCAGCGGCGATCGTGCCGGCCGTGTGGGTGCCGTGGCCGTTGTCATCGTTCCAGGCGGCCGGAGTGGTATCCGGCACGCCGCTCACACACGACACGCTGTCTGCGAAGTCGACGTTCGCCGCCAGATCAGGGTGGGTGTAGTCGAGCCCGGTGTCGATGTCGCCGACGACCACCGAGGGGCTACCGCCGTTGATCGCTCGAGCCTCGGGGGCGTGGATCTGAACCATGTCCCATTGCTGTGACGACAGAGGGTCGTCACCAGGAGCCGGCGTGCTGTCCGGGAGCGGCTGGCCCGCGTCGAGGAGGGTCATCTCCTCGTCGCTCAGGCGGGTCGCGAACTGACCGGTCGCCGAGACTCCCTCGACCCCTTGTGCGGTCGACAGCGTGCTCGCGAACGAGGCGCTGTCCGAGCGGGCGATCGCGACCCCGATCTGGTCGTAGCTGTAGACGAGCGCGCCGCCTGCGCCCTCGATCGTGCTTGCGGCGTTCTCCGGAACTGCAGACTGGTTGTAGAGGACGATGTAGGTATCGGCCGCGCCGGCGCGGGCGCCCGACGACGTGATCGCGATGGCAAGCGCCGCGGCCATCCCGGCCAGCGCCGCCAGCACGCCGAACCGGACGAATCTCCTGCTCACGGTCTCTCCCCTCTCTTGACCCACTGTTGTCTCGGGAACCCTCCAAGCCCATTGCCCCGGTGTCAAGCGGGCTCGGAATCCGCCGCCCGAACGACAAATCCGAGGCGGCGTGGCGAAAGCGCTCGGACCTGGCTAGAACCTGACTCGGCCGGGCAACGTTTCGTGATGAGCAACCTCGGCTCCGATCAGAAACCCCGCCCGAGCCGAGCTCCGCTCCTTAGGAGAGGCGCAGAGGAGAGGCGGAAGGGAGGAGGAGGAGGAGAGAGAGAGTTCCAGAAAGACGCCGGAGTTCCAAGAAAGCGCCGCGATTGGCCCGTTGCCCTCGCCACTTGCACTGAGTAGGGCGGGCGATCACGATCCAGGAATGGCCACTGCGGCGCGGTCGAACCTGCTCGAGCGGGAGGACGAGCTCGCCGTGCTCGAGGCGTCCCTCTCCGAGGTATGCGCAGGGTCCGGACGTCTCGTGCTCGTCGCAGGCGAGGCGGGCGTCGGCAAGAGCGCTCTCGTGAGGAGTTTCTGCGCGGAGGTGGCGGAGAGCACGCATGTGCTCACGGCTGCGTGCGATCCGCTCTTCATGCCGCGCCCGCTGGGACCGTTCGTCGACGTCGCGCGGGCGATCGGCGGGACGTTCGACGACCTCGTTCGCAGCAATCCGAATCCGTACAGCCTCGCGGACTCGCTCGTCGAGGAGCTCACGCGGACATCTCCCACGATCGTCGTGCTGGAAGACGTCCACTGGGCGGACGAGGGCACGCTCGACGTCATTCGTTTCGTCGCCGGCAGGATCGAACGGCTTGATGCGCTCCTCGTCGCGACGTATCGCGATGACGAGCTCGGCAGGACCCACCCGCTTCGCGTCGTCCTCGGAAGCTTGGCCACGGTTCCCGGGATCCGCCGCGTCAGGGTGCGGCCGCTGTCGCGCGGCGCTGTCGGCGTACTCGCCGAACCGTACTCCGCAGATGCCGACGACCTTTACCGGCTGACCTCGGGGAACCCTTTCTTCGTCACCGAGGTGCTCGCGTCGCTTCCCGATCAGGTGCCGGAGACCGTTCGAGACGCCGTCCTCGCACGTGCCGCGCAGCTCAGCGCTGACGCAAGGCCGCTCCTCGACGCCCTGTCCGTCCTTCCGTCCGGCGCCGACGCCGGCTTGATCGAAGCGCTCGCACGTCCCTCCGCAGATCTTCTTGCCGACACCATCGCCTCGGGAATGCTGACGACCCGGAACGGAGTGCTGTTTTTCCGACACGAGCTCGCACGCCTGACGGTGGAGGATGCGGTGCCGCTCGCCCGCCGAGTCGACCTGCACCGGGCCGCACTCGCGGAGCTTGAAGCAAGGCCCGCCGAGGAACACGACCTGGCGCGACTCGCGCACCACGCCGAGGCAGCGGGCAACGCCGCCGCCGTGCTCCGGTACGGTCCACGCGCCGCCGAGCAGGCGTCTGCACTCGGAGCGCACCGGGAGGCCGCAGGTCAGTACAGGCGAACGCTGCGCTACGCGGACGGGCTCCCCCTCGCGCGACGCGCCTCGCTGCTCGAGGCCTATTCGGGCGAGTGCCACCTGACCGACGAGGCGGACGAAGTGATCGCGGCACTCCGGTCAGCAGCGGAGGCGTACCGCGCGCTCGGTGACCGCTTGAAGGAGGGTGCGACGCTGGGCCGACTGGCGACCATCCTGTGGTGCCCCGGGCGAGGCGCCGAGGGACGACGGGTCGGGCTCGACTGCGTGACGCTGCTCGAGACGCTGGGCCCAACGACCGAGCTCGCCTACGCCTACGATCGGATGGCCTTCCTCACGCGCATGAACGCCGATCTCGAGAGCGCAGAAGGCTGGTCGAGCAAGGCCACGTCCCTCGCCGAAAAGGTCGGCGACGCGGACGCCATCGAATGGACGAGCGGCGGTCGCGAGCTCCTCGAGGTCATGTCCGGATCGAGCGCTGCAGTCGCGAGCTACCGGCGTCGCGCAGATAGGGCCCGCAGGCACGGAGAAGTTCGCAAGCTCGTGGACATCCTCGACGCGCTCGTGCTCTCGCTGATTCCCTACCACGGGTACACGCTGTCGCGCGGACACATCGAGGAGGGTGTCACCCTCAGCCGCGGATGCGGGCACGAGCTCGCGCACGTGTACTTCCTCGCCCACCGAGCTCGCCTCGAGCTCGACCAGGGACAGTGGGAAGACGCCGCCGATACTGCGGAGTTCGTGCTCGGCGAGCGCCTCGTCTCAACGTTTCCGCGTACGCTCGCGCTGGTCACACTCGCACTCGTGCGAGCGCGGCGCGGCGACCCCGACGTCTGGACTTTGCTCGACGAGGCGCGCGACCTCGCGGACTCCACCGGCGAGCTCCCACGAATGGCTCCAGTCGCGGCAGCGCGCGGCGAGGCAGCGTGGCTGACGGGCCGAAGCGATGCGGTCGCGCAGGAAACCGACACCGTCTTTGGGCGCGCCGTGTCGCGGCCGGTGCCCTGGGCGCTCGGCGAGCTCGCCGTCATTCGGCGGCGCGCCGGAATCGAGGATGACGTTCCCGAGCGGCTTCCCGAGCCGCACAAGCACCAGATTGCGGGGCGGTGGCAGGAAGCCGCGACCGCGTGGAGCGAGCTCGGCCACCCTTACGAGGCCGCTCTCGCGCTCGGCGAGGGAGACGAGGCAGCCCAACGACGGGCCCTGGAGGAGCTCCGCTCGCTCGGAGCCGGACCGGCTGCCCGGATCGGGGCACGATGCCTCCGCGAGGCCGGGCTTCGAGGAATACCGCTCGGACCCGAACCTCGACGAGAACGAATCCCGCCGGATTGACGGCGAGAGAGCTTGAAGTCCTGAGCCTGATGGCCGAGGGATTGCGGAACGCCGAGATCGCGGAACGGCTGTTCCTCTCGCGCCGCACCGTCGACCATCACGCGTCCGCCGTGCTGCGCAAGCTCGACGCGAAGACGCGTGGCGAGGCGGTCGCGCGCGCGCGACGGGAGAGCGTGCTCGAGTCCCGGTAGCCGCGTCTCGAAAACTAGGCGGTCCTGCCGATGTGCCCGCGAAGCGGCACCCCTAGCGTGTACGGCGGTAGGCGTCACAGGAAGGAGCCGGGTGAGGACGTTCGTCGTGGTGCGACGTGGTGCGTGGACGACGCAAGAAGACGTCCATGCGGCACGTCGCCGTGCGGCGAGCGAGCTCGAGCGCTTCGAGGAAGTCGTCCGCTGGCTACGGAGCTACGAGGTCGAGGAGATCGACGGAACGATCGGCTCGATCTGTCTGTACGAGGCCGTGAACCCCGAAGCGATCCGGCATCACTCGGCCGCGGCCGCCCTCCCTGTTGACGAGATCCTGAAGGTCGCCGACGTGGCCGTCGTGCGACCCGACCCGGCCGCAGCAGCGGCCTGAGAGGTAGGCAGAGCATGGTCACTCGAGGAAGAGTCCTTGCGGGCATCGTCGCCCTTGCGGCGATGATCGTCCCGCTAGCCGCGAGCGCGGCGGGTCCAGGCGCGAATCCCGGGACGCCGCAGCTGTTCGCGAGCCTGGCCGGCGGAGCAGCCTCGGGCAGCGCGATCGGGCCCGGCGGGGCGCTGTACGTACCGCAGCCCGCGACCGGCGAGATCTGGCGCATCGACCCGCGGAGCGGCGCGAAGACGCTCTACGCGAGCGGACTGCCCACCCGGTTCGCCGCGCTCCCGTTCGGCGGTGTCATGGACGTTGCGTTCATCGGATCGAAGGCGTATGCGCTGGTCAGCGTCGTCGGCTCCACATTCCCGGACGACCTCTTCTCATGTCATCCGGGGATCGGCATCTACCGCCTCGACGGGCCGACGAGCGCGACCGTCGTCGCAGACATCGGCGCGTTCGCATGCGCGAACCCGCCGCCCCCGACCTTCCCGATCGTGGTGCCGACGGGCGTGCAGTACGCGCTCGAGCCGTTCCGCGGCGGCTTCCTCGTCACCGACGGCCACCACAACCGGGTCCTCTACGCGACGCTCGACGGCAACGTGTCCGTACTCCAGCAGTACGGGGACGCGGTCCCGACCGGTCTCGACGTCTCGGGCAACACGGTGTACCTGGCCGAGGCAGGTCCGGTCCCGCACCTGCCGCAGAACGGCAAGATCGTCTCGTTCACGCCTGGAGCGTCGACTGCAACCGACGTCGCGGCCGGTGCTCGCCTGGCCGTCGACGTGGAGTTCGGTCGCGGACGCACGCTGTTCGCGCTCTCGCAGGGCCACTTCACGTGCCCGCCGGACCCGATCGACTGCGCGAGCGCCGCCGGGTCTCCTGCAGATCCAAACACGGGCTCTCTGCTGCGGGCGAACGCGGACGGAACGTTCACGACCGTCGCCGACGGGCTCAATCAGCCGAGCTCACTCGAGATCATCAGGAACACGGCCTACGTCGTCACGCTCGGCGGCGAGGTCTGGAAGATCGACGACATCGCGAGTCCTCCCTACGGGTAACGGCACGTAACGCGCGAGGCGCCAGGCCAGGCGAAAGGAAGGGGAAGCCTGGCGCCTCCGCACCCTCGGCAGAGTCCTGTACGACGGACTCGCCGCGCGTGACCATCCCGCCCGGTCATCTCAAGTCGCCACGACACCTCAAGCCAGTAACGTCAAGGTCGAGCGCATGGAGTACCTGAACCTCGGCCAAACCGGTTTGCGCGTCTCGCGCCTCTGCCTAGGGATGATGAGCTTCGGCAAGCACGAGAGCCGGGAATGGGCACTCGACGAGGCCGCGGCCGAGCCGATCGCGCGCCGTGCGGTCGAGGGCGGAGTCATCTTCTTCGACACCGCCGACGTCTACAACGGGGGCCAGAGCGAGGTCGTCACCGGCAGCCTGCTGAAGAGGCTCTTCGGCATCCGCGAGGAGTACGTCGTCGCGACGAAGGTCCACGGGCGGACGATGCCGGGCGAGAACGGGCGCGGGCTCTCGCGCAAGCACATCCTCGCCTCGATCGACGCCTCGCTGGAGCGGCTCGATCTCGACTACGTCGACCTCTACCAGATCCACCGCTGGGATCCGCTAACGCCGATCGAGGAGACGATGGAGGCGCTGCACGACGTCGTGAAGGCGGGCAAGGCGCGCTACATCGGCGCGAGCAGCATGTGGGCGTGGCAATTCGCGAAGGCCCAGTGCGTCGCGCCGACCCGGTTCGTCTCGATGCAGAACCACTACAACCTCGTCTACCGCGAGGAGGAGCGGGAGATGATCCCGCAGTGCATCGACCAGGGGGTGGCGCTAATGCCGTGGAGCCCGCTCGCCCGCGGGCTGCTGGCCGGAACCCGGACGCGCGAGGGAGAGCGGCTCACAACGCGCGCCCGAACCGACCCGTTCGGGGAAAGCCTCTACACGCCCGAGGTCGACTTCGCCGTCGTCGACCGCGTCTCGGAGGTCGCCGCGGAGCGCGGCGTCCCCATGGCGCAGGTCGCGCTTGCCTGGCTGCTGCACAAGCCTGGCGTCAGCGCGCCAATCGTCGGCGCGACCAAGGCCGAGCACCTCGACGACGCGCTTGCGGCCGAACAGCTCGCGCTTAGCGACGAGGAGGTCGCACGGCTCGAGGAGCCGTACGTCCCGCACAAGGTCTCGGGCATCGCGATCTAGTTGGGCGCGGCGCGAGGCCAGGGGCCAGCGTCGCCAGTCCGGCCTCCTGGGCCGCCATACCCTCCCCGGCGCGGCGCGCCGAAGAGTCGCGGCTCTTGCTGACGTCTCCCCGCAGGGGCCTACCGTAAGACCTGCCCGATCAAATCTGGCCCCTTCGGGCATGCTGCTGTAGCGGTTGGTCACGCTCGACGTGATTGGACAGCTGGTCACCCTCTCCGAGCGCGAGGCGGAGGAGCTTCGCCATGCTGCGGCCGCAGACGCGGGGCGGTCAAGTGCCCGGCGCGACCTCTCGCTCGCTCCTCCTCGACCGCGGCCTGCAGACGCACGCGACCGTCGTCCTCAATCGCGCCGAAGCGCGCTGAACGTGGAACTCTCCAGGAGCGGATGATGGGACTCGAACCCACGACCTTCTGCATGGCAAGCAGACGCTCTAGCCAACTGAGCTACATCCGCCCGGCCCGACGAGTATAGCCTCGGTCGGGCGCGGCCGGTCCCGGCTAGCCTGCCGCGCGTGACGCTGCCGGACGACCTGCTCGTCGCCTACTTCTCGCTCGAGTTCGGGGTCGACGAACGGCTCCCGATCTACGCGGGCGGCTTCGGCGTGCTCGCGGGCGACCACCTCAAGTCGGCGTCCGATCTCGGGGTGCCGCTCGTCGGCGTCGGGCTTTTCTACGGGCAGGGCTACTTCCGGCAGGAGGTGGCCCAGGGCCGGCAGCGCGAGCAGTACCAACGCAACGATCCGGCAGAGCTCGGCCTCGTCCCGACCGGGGTCACGGTCCCGGTCGAGATCGGAGACGAGGGAATCGAGGCGGCGGTCTGGCGCCTCGAGGTGGGTGCGGTTCCACTCCTCCTGCTCGACGCCGACCTGCCCGAGAACCCGGAGTGGGCGCGCGCGCTCACCGCGCGGCTCTACGGCGGCGACCGGGAGACGCGCATCGGCCAGGAGCTCGTCCTCGGAGTCGGCGGCATCCGGGCGCTCTCGTCGCTCGGCTTCGAGCCGACCGTCTTCCACCTGAACGAAGGCCACGCCGCCTTTGCCGGGCTCGAGCGGATGCGCGTTCTGGTCGAGGAGCGCGGGGCGTCGTTCGACGAGGCGCTGGAGGACGTCCGCCGCACCACGGTCTTCACGACGCACACCCCCGTGCCCGCCGGGAACGAGACGTTCGACGGCGAGCTCGCGCGGCGAAGCCTCGGGCCGCTCGTCGAGCGCCTGGGCGTCGCGTGGGAGACAGTGGCGGCGCTCGGCCGGTCGCGCCCCAGGGACGACAGCTTCGGCCTGACGCCGCTTGCGCTGCGCACCGCCGAGCGCTGCAACGCGGTCTCGCGGCTTCACGCCGAGGTCGCGCGCGAGATGTGGGCGCACCTGTGGCCGGGGCGACCGGTCGAGGAGGTTCCGATCGACTACGTCACGAACGGCGTGCACGCGCCCACGTGGATCTCAGCTGAGCTCTCGGAGGCGCTGGCCGCCGCGGGCGTGGACGTCGCCGCACGGGAGCCCAGCTGGGAGCGGACCCACGAGCTCGACCCGGCCGCGCTCGGCCGGGTCCACCGCGCCCGAAAGGACGACCTGCTCCGCCTCGTCGCCGAACGCACGGGTGCCTCGCTCGATCCCGAGGCGCTGACGATCGGCTTCGCGCGGCGGTTCGCGACCTACAAGCGCGCCGACCTGCTCGTTCGCCGCGCCGAGGACCTCGCCGCGCTGCTCGCCGACGACGAGCGCCCGCTCCAGCTCGTGTATGCAGGGAAGGCGCATCCCGACGACGCCGAGGGCAAGGGCGTGCTCGCGAATGTCGTCGCGCTCGCCGAGAGCCCGGCGGCGCGCGGCCGGGTGGTCTTCCTTCCGGACTACGACCTCGCGCTCGCTCGCACGCTCGTGCAGGGCGTCGACATCTGGCTGAACCTCCCGCGCCGCCTGGAGGAGGCTTCGGGCACGAGCGGGATGAAGGCCGCGCTGAACGGCACGCAGAACCTGTCGGTGCTGGACGGATGGTGGGCCGAGGGGTACTCGCCGGAGTCCGGTTGGGCGATCCCGGGCACGGGCGCGGAGACCCAGGCCGGACAGGACGACGCCGACGCGGCCGAGCTCTTCCGGCTGCTGCGAGAGGAAGTCCTGCCCACGTACTACGGCGCGCCGGAGGCCTGGCTCGCGACCGGACGCGCAGCGATCGCCTCGGCTGGGACCAGCTTCACCAGCCACCGCATGGTCGACGAGTACGCCGAGCGCTTCTACCTCCCCGCGCACCTCGAGGCGCGGGCGATCAGCCGGCCGAGTCGAGCGCCTCGTTGACCAGCCGGTCGGCGAGCTCGTTGTGCTCGCGGCGCACCGCCGTGAAGCGCACGCTCCGGAGCCGGCCGGCCAGAGCTTGCGCCTCGTCGACGAGCTCACGCAGCGTCGGGCTCTTGACCTTGTACTCGCCGCGC
This sequence comes from uncultured Actinomycetes bacterium, assembly GCA_963719275.1. GTDB lineage: Bacteria > Actinomycetota > Thermoleophilia > Gaiellales > Gaiellaceae > AC-32. The sequence goes on from CAVRBT010000004.1 coordinate 607,441, forward strand.
ATCTGCTTGACGAGGAGCTCCGAATCGGAGACCACCTCGAGCTCGTCGACCCCGCGCTCGAGCGCCGAGGCCAGCCCGGCGAGCAGCGCCCGGTACTCGGCGACGTTGTTCGTCGCCACGCCGATCGTCTCGCCGCGCGCGTCGAGCACGGTCCCGTCCTCTGCCTCGAGCACATAGCCGTAGGCCGCCGGCCCGGGGTTCCCGCGCGAGCCGCCGTCGGTCGAGAGCCGCGCCTTCACCTCAGACATCGTGTCGGTGGTGGCGCGCGGCGGGGTCGGCCAGCACGTAGAGGTCGAAGGCCGGCTCCTCGTAGGGGTGGGCCTCCCGCAGCGCGTCGACGACCTCCACCTCCCGCTCGGACGGGTAGACCGTCTCGAGCCGCAGCTCGGCGACACGCTCCTCGCGGCCCGGCTGGCCGACGCTCGGCGCGGTCGACTCGCCGCCGAGGAACGTGCCCGTGCCCTCCGTGTACCAGGAGCAACGCTCGTAGTCGCCGATCCGCCCCGCGCCGGCCGCGAAGAGCGCCTCGCGCACGGAATCGAGCGCCTCGCGCGGCACGAACACCACCAGCTTGCGATCCACCCGCGGACCTTAGACGGCGTGGTCGAGCGCGAGCTCGAGGTGTAGTTCGTCGCGGATGGGAAGGCCTGTCGAATCCTCCGCCGGGATCGAGGCCTTCATCCGTCGAGCCTCGTCGACCGCGCCTGGAACCAGAGCGACCAGGCGGAACCCGCGCTTCTGGTAGAAGGCCAGCGCCCGCAGGTTGTTGTTCGTCGTCACGAGCCGGATGCGCTCGCAACCGGCCGCGCGCGCCGCCTCCACGACCGCGTCGAACAACGCCGTTCCCACGCCTCTCCCCTCTTCGAGCGCGTCGATCGTCACGATCTCGCAGGCGTCGCCGTCGAGCTCGTAGGTGACGACGCCGATGCAGCGATCGCCGTCGAATGCCGCGAAGCCCGGAAGCTCGAGCGGGTTCCAGGACCGGCCGCGGCCGACGACGAGCGGCGCGCCCCAGCGCTCGACGATCAGCCGCTCGACCCAGTCGCGGTCGCTGTCGGCGAGCGGGCGAACGTCCACTCGGCTACTCGCCGGTGTCGATCTGCGCCTTCTGGAGTTTCCCCGAGTAGTCGACGTAGATCGACTTCCACTCGGTGAAGACGTCGAGCGCGGCCTGGCCGGCCTCGCGGTGCCCGTTGCCCGTGTTCTTGGTGCCGCCGAACGGCAGGTGCACCTCGGCGCCGATCGTGCCCGCGTTGATGTAGGTGATCCCGGCCTCGAGGTCGCGCATCGCGCGGAAGGCGGTGTTGACGTCGCGCGTGAAGATCGAGGACGAAAGTCCGTACTCGATCCCGTTCGACACGCGGATCGCCTCGTCCACGTCGCGCACGGGGATCAGCGCGGTCGTCGGCCCGAAGATCTCCTCCTGCGCCACGCGCATCTGCGGATCGACGTCACCGAAGATCGTCGGCCGGTAGAAGTTGCCGCCGCCGAGCCCGTCGCCCCCGGCGACCTCGCCGCCGGTGAGCAGCTTCGCACCCTCGTCCTTCCCGATCTCGGTGTACGAGTGGATCTTCTCGAGCGCGCGCTTGTTGATCACCGGGCCGACATCGACGCCCTGCTCCCAGCCGGGGCCGAGGCGAAGCTGCTCCGCGGCCGCGACGAGCCGCTTCTGCAGCTCGTCGTAGACGCCCTGCTGGACGATCACGCGAGACGCGGCCGTGCAACGCTGGCCCGAGGTGCCGAAGGCAGACCACAGGATCCCCTCGACGGCGAGGTCGAGGTCGGCGTCGTCGAGCACGATGATCGCGTTCTTGCCGCCGAGCTCGAGGTGGACGTGCTTCAGGTTCTCCGCCGCGTTGCGCATCACCTCGACGCCGGTCTCGCGCGAGCCCGTGAGTGTGATCACAGGCACGTCCGGGTGGCGTACCAGGCGGTCGCCGACCGCCCCGCCCCCGCCGTGGACGATGTTGATCACGCCGGAAGGCACGCCGGCCTCGATCAGCAGCTCGACGAAGCGCTCGCCCAGCAGGGGCGTGTCCGTCGCGGGTTTGAAGACGATCGTGTTGCCGCAGACGAGCGCAGGCGCGATCTTCCACGAGGGGATCGCGATCGGGAAGTTCCACGGCGTGATCACGCCGATCACCCCGATCGGCTGGCGAACGCTCATGTTGAACTTGTCGCGCAGCTCGCTCGGCGTCGTGTGGCCGAAGAGCCGCCTGCCCTCGCCGCCCATGTAGAAGCTCATGTCGATCGCTTCCTGGACGTCGCCTGCGGCCTCCGGCAGCACCTTCCCCATCTCGCGCGCCATCAGCTCGGCGAGCTCGTCCTTGTGGTCGGCGAGCAGCTGGCCGAAGCGGAAGAGGATCTCGCCGCGCCGCGGCGCCGGGACGAGCCGCCAGTCTTCGTACGCCGCCTTCGCGGCTTCGACGGCGCGGTCGACGTCCTCGACGCCCGAGCGCGGGAAGACGCCGAGCACGTCGCCGTTCGCGGGGCTCGTCGTCTCGAAGCTCTCGCCGGAGGCGGCGTCCACCCACTCGCCGCCGATGAAGTTCTTGAACGTCTTGGTCGCGGTCGCCACGGCGGCGATTCTATTCAGCGCGCGGCACCCGCTCGAAGTTCTCGCGTCTCCAGCTCGTCTCGAACCCGGAGCCGGCGGGCGCGCCGATCGCAAGCAACAGCGTCCCGTCCTCCGCCGCGCTCGCGGAGCGGGTGACCGCCGGATCGGGGACGGCCACGAAGCTGACCGCGCTCGCCTGGAAGGCCTCGCCGCCGAGCGTGAACCGCACCGTCCCTTCGACCACGACGTTGAGCTCCTCCTGTCTGCTCTCGCGCTCGTCGTGCTCGGCGACAAGCGTCGTCCCGGCGTCACCGCCGAAGCCGTTCACGCCGAAGGCGCCGAGCCCGAGGTGGTGTTGCACGGGGTACCAGTCGAAGTCGTTCGGGTCGTCGGTGGGCACGAGCGGCAGCTCGTCGAGCCGCTTCACCCAGTAGCGGCCTCCGGACACGCCCTGAGGCTACGCGTCTTCGGGAAGATCCGTGCTCGGGAACGTGCCCTCGGCGCGCCTGCGGCGACGGTCCCGGATCAGGCGCTTCCCGCCGTAGGAGCGCCCTGTGCGGCGATCATCCCCTTCGCGGCGGTCGACGATGACGGTCACGTTCGGGTTGTCCTTGTAGTACTCGACCATCTTCTCGTAGAGCTCGTCCTCGAGCTCGCGCGGGATCACGCAATAGATCATGCTGCCTCGGATTGTAGGGAGGGCCGGGCGCGGCGCCACTCTCGGGAAGCGGGAGCTAGACGGGCGAGATGTCAGGGGCGATGCGGCCGTCGCGCGTCAGCTTCGCGTTCCAGCTCGTGAACATCGACTCCAGCTCGCGCGGCTCGTGCCCTCGCTCGGCGAGACGCACCGGCTGCGCCGACTCCGGCGAGACCCGGTACTGGTACCAGGAGATGTCCCACGCGACGGTCAGGACGACCTCGCTGCTCGTACCCGACAGCGGCACGATCGAGGCGTTCGGCTCCCCGAGGCTCTTCGCGATCCCGGCGATCGTGCGGCGGAAGTCGCTCTCGTTGAACAGGTCCGCCGCTTCCACCATCGCCAGCTCCCGCTGCGAGAGACGGCGCAGGATCGGCTCCTCGACGACCGGCTCGAACTCCGGCTTCTTCGACTCGAAGAGGCCGCCGAGCCACTGCCTGCGCCGGCGCCGCTCCGCGACTACGGGCGACGTCGGGCTGCCCTCCTTGATCCAGCCGTACTCGTTCGCCGTCTCCTGGCAGAGCGGGCAGACGTCGAGGTAGTGGTGGCCGTCGGGGGAGTAGCGCACCGTGCGCTCGCCGACGAGCAGCGTCCGTTCGCAGATCGCACACGTGCGCACCGCTGTAACCGCCTGCGGGGTGATGCGCATGAAGGCGGGACCTTAGCGCGTCCTCACACAGTGACCACGGTTTGCGGCCGACCACCGCAGACGAAGCCGTGGCAGAGCCCCCGGCTTCTGAAGGCGGCGTCGACAAGCGACGCCTTCGCCAACAGGGTCAGTGTCCCGAAACGAGCTTCAGACCTTGGCCTCTTCCAGCTCTTTCTTCGTCTCGTCGATGATCTTCTGCGCGATGTGCGACGGGACTTCCTCGTAGCGCAGGAAGTGCATGTGATAGTCGCCGCGCCCGCCAGTAAGCGAGGTGAGCGCTTGCGAGTACGTGAGGATCTCCGCCATCGGCACCTCGGCCTTGATCGAGGTCATCCCGCCGCGCGGCTCCATCCCCTGCAGCCGCCCGCGCCGTGAGTTGAGGTCGCCGTTGACGGCGCCGACCGCGTCGTCCGGGACGCTGACCTCGACCTCCATGATCGGCTCGAGCAGCACGGGGTCGGCCTTCGCATACGCGTCCTTGAACGCCATCGAGCCCGCGATCTTGAACGCCATCTCGGAGGAGTCGACGTTGTGCTGCTGCCCGTCGACGAGGCGCACGCGCACGCCCTGCACCGGCGCCCCCGCGAGCTCGCCGTGCTGCATCGCCTCCTGGATGCCCTTGTCGACTGCCGGCCGGAAGCTCTGCGAGATCACGCCGCCGACGATCTCGTCGACGAACTCGTAGCCCTCGCGCTCCGGGAGTGGCTCGATCACGATCGCCGCGTCGCCGAACTGGCCGCGGCCGCCGGTCTGCTTCTTGTAGCGGTGCCGCGCCCGCGCCTCCTTGCGGATCGTCTCGAGGTACGGGACGTGCGGCTGGTGCAGCTCGACGTCGACGCCGAAGCGGCCCCTCAGGCGGTCGACCGCGACCTCGACGTGCATCTGGCTCATCCCGCTCAGCAGCTGGTCGCCCGTCTGCGCGTCGCGTCGCAGCACCAGCGTCGGGTCCTCCTCCGCCAGCCGCCGTAGCGAGGAGGCGACCTTCTCCTCGTCGCCCTTGGCCTTCGGCGTCACCGCGAAGCTCATCACCGGCTCCGGGAAGTCGAGCTTCGGCAGCTCGAGCTCGCGTTCGGCGTCGAGCAGCAGGTCGCCGGTGGTCGTTTCCTTCAGCTTCGCGACCGCGCCGATGTCGCCGGCGCCGAACTCTTTCGCCGGCTCGTGGTCCTTGCCCTGGAGCGTGAGCAGCGCGCCGACGCGCTCCTTGGCGTGCGAGCGCGAGTTCACGACGGTCGAGTCCGAGGAGAGCGTCCCGTTGAGCACGCGGAAGAGGTTGATCCGTCCCGCGAACGGGTCGGCGACGGTCTTGAAGACAAACGCGGCCGTGCCGGCGCCGTTCACGTCGATCGAGGCGGGGCGCTTGGCCGGCGACGGCACGCCCTCCACCAGCAGGTCGAGCAGCGCAGTCGTGCCCAGGTTCTTCGTTGCGACCCCGCACGCGACCGGGAACAGCTCTCCGCGGGTGACCGCGTCCTTGAGCGCGTGCGCGACCTCTTCGGTGCCGAGCTCCTCGCCGTCGAGGTAGCGCTCCATCAGCGCCTCGTCGGTCTCGACGACGGAGTCGAGCAGCTGCGTCCGGTAGGTCTCGACGGTGTCGTGAAGCTCCTCGGGGATCTCGATCGGGCCGCTCTCGCGCTCCCCGTCGGGGCTCGCGTAGGCGGTCATGTGCAGCAGGTCGACGATCCCGGTCAGCTCGTGCTCGCTCCCGATCGGCAGGTGCACGGCGACGCAGCGCTCGGAGAGCTGCGAGCGGAAGCCCTCGAGGGCACGGTAGAAGTCGGCCCGCTCGCGGTCGAGCATGTTCACGAACACGACGCGCGGGAGGTCGAGCCCCTCGGCGCGCTCCCAGACCCGGCCGGTCTGCACCTCGACGCCCATCACGGCGCTGGCGACGACGAGCGCGCCTTCCACCACGCGCAGCGCGGCCACGGTGTCGCCGGCGAAGCCCGGGTCGCCGGGGTTGTCGATCAGGTTGATCTTGCGGCCCTGCCACTCGAGGTGGCAGAGCGACGAGGCGAGCGACATCTGCCGACGCTGCTCGTCGTCGTCCCAGTCGGAGGTGGTCGTGCCGGACTCGACGGTGCCCAGCCGGTTGACGGCGCCGGCCTGGAAGAGCATCGCCTCCACGAGCGACGTCTTGCCGGTCCCGCGATGGCCGGTGACGGCGACGTTGCGGATCTTTCCGGGCTCGGTTGGCATCTGCGGCGACTCCTCCTCGATGGCGCGGGAACTGTCCAGCGATCTTACCCAGGGGCCGCGTCTATCCTCGCGCGGCGATGTGGTGGCGGGACGCGGTCGTCTACCAGGTCTACCCGCGCTCGTTCCAGGACTCGGACGGCGACGGCGTCGGCGACCTGTCCGGGATCACGCGGCGGCTCGACCACCTCGCGTACCTCGGCGTGGACGCACTCTGGCTCTCGCCGATCTACCCCTCGCCGCTCGCGGACTTCGGCTACGACGTCTCCGACTACACGGACGTCGACCCGCGGCTCGGGACGATCGACGACCTCGACGCGCTCGTCCGTGACGCGCACGTGCTCGGGCTAAAGGTGCTGCTCGACCTGGTGCCGTCGCACACGTCGATCGAGCACCCGTGGTTCCGCGAGCACCCGGACCGGTACGTCTGGTCGCCCGTGCACGGGCCGCCGAACAACTGGGTCTCGGCCTTCGGCGGGCGGGCCTGGAGCCGCGACGAGCAGACCGGGCGCTGGTACCTGCACTCGTTCTACCCCGAGCAGGCGGACCTCGACTGGCGGAATCCGGACGTCGTGCGGGCGATGCAGGGCGTCGTCCGCTTCTGGCTCGACCGCGGCGTGGACGGCTTCCGCCTCGACGCGATCGACCGCCTGGGCAAGGACGAGCAGCTGCGCGACGACCCGCCCGCGACCGGACCGTTCCCCTTCCCACGCCACCCGGAAGCCGCGCCGCTCGAGATGCGGTACTCCGGCAACGGGCCACTTGCGCTCGAGGCGATGCGTGCGCTGCGCGAGGCCGCCGGCGACGCGCTGCTCGTCGGGGAGCTCTACCGTCCGGCCGCCGAGTACGCGCGCTGGCTCGAGGTGCTCGACCTCGTCTTCGCGTTCGAGCTCATGTTCTCGCCGTGGGATGGCGACCGGTTGCGTGCCGCGATCGAGTCGGCCGCACGGGCCGAGCGCGCGGCCTGGGTGCTCTCGAATCACGACTTCGAACGGCTCGCGAGCCATGTCGGCGCCGAGAGCGTGCGCGCCGCAGCGGTCCTGCTGCTGACGCTGCCCGGCGCCGCCTTCGTCTACCAGGGGGACGAGATCGGCCTCGCGAACGGCCCCGGCGTCGACCCCCCGCTAGACCGCGCCGGCCGCGACCGGCTTCGCCACCCGATGCAGTGGGACGGGACCGGCGGCTTCACGACCGGCGCCCCGTGGCTGCCGCTCGTCGATCCGGAGGAGCGCAACGTCGAGGGCCAGCGCGGCGATCCCGGCTCGCTGCTCGAGCTCTACCGCCGGCTGCTCGAGCTGCGGCGCGATCTCGGCGTCGGCTTCCGCCTTCTCGACGCCGAGCCCGGCGTCGTCGCCTTCGAGCGCGGCGGGCACACCGTCGCCGTCAACACGACGCACGAGCCCCGCACCGCGCCGAGCGGCGAGCCCGTGCTCGCGACCCACGAAGGCGACGGCCTCCCGGCGAACGCGGCCGTGATCGTGCGAAACTAGTACGCCTATGGCCGAAATCGCGTACGACTCCGTCTCGAAGGTCTACGCCGACGGCACGAAGGCGGTCGAGGACCTTGACCTGGAGATCGAGGACCGCGAACTGATGGTGCTCGTTGGCCCCTCCGGGTGCGGGAAGACGACCGCATTGCGGATGCTGGCCGGCCTCGAGGAGATCACCGACGGCGAGATCAGAATCGGCGACCGCATCGTCAACGACCTGACGCCGAAAGACCGCGACATCGCGATGGTCTTCCAGAGCTACGCGCTCTACCCGCACATGACGGTTGAGCAGAACCTCGCGTTCGGGCTGAAGCTGCGAAAACTTTCGAAGAAGGAGATCAGGGAGCGCGTCCAGCGCGCCGCAAAGACGCTGCAGATCGACGAGCTCCTGAAGCGCAAGCCCCGCGAGCTCTCCGGCGGCCAGCGCCAGCGCGTCGCCATGGGCCGCGCGATCGTGCGCGAGCCGCAGGCGTTCCTGATGGACGAGCCGCTCTCGAACCTCGACGCGAAGCTCCGCGTGCAGGTGCGCGCCGAGATCCACCAGCTGCAGCGGCGGCTCGGCGTGACGACCATCTACGTCACGCACGACCAGGTCGAGGCGATGACCATGGGCGACCGCGTGGCGGTCATGAACGCGGGACACCTGCAGCAGGTTGATACACCGCAGGTCCTCTACGACCAGCCGGTGAACGAGTTCGTCGCAGGCTTCATCGGGTCCCCGTCGATCAACCTTGTCGAAGCGGAGCTGGAGCGCGCGAACGGCAGCTTCACCGTCACCTTCGGCGGCCACGAGGTCCCGGTTGACGAGCAGGCCGCGCGCGGCCGCTCCCGCCTCGCCGAGTACGTCGACCGGACGGTGATCCTCGGCATCCGGCCGGAGGACTTCGAGGACGCGAGCCTGGAGAGCGACGTCCCATCCGACCGGCGCATCAAGGTGGTCGTCGACCTGACCGAGCCGCTCGGCTCGGAGGTGCTCGTCCACTTCGGCACCGCGGCCACACGCATCGTCTCCAGCGCGGACACCGCCGACATCGGCGAGGACGCCGAGGTGTCGATCACCGCCGGCGAGGGCGAAGAAGGGAGCAACCGGCTCGTCGCCCGCGTCAGCCCGAAGACGCGCATCGCCGAGGGGAGCGAGGTCGAGCTCGCGATCGACACGAGCCGACTCTACTTCTTCGACCCCGAGACGCGCGAAGCGGTTTAGACGGCCACGCCGGCAAAGCCGGCGCCTTTTAGGCGCTAGCCCTTGACGGCGCCGGCGGTGAGGCCGGCGAGGATCCGCCGTTGCAGGATCAGCGTGATCGCAATCAGCGGCAGCGTCACAACCACGGTCGCAGCCATGATCTGGCCCCACGGGATGTTGAACGCGGCACCCGACTTCCCGACGAACGAGGTGATCGCCAGCGGCACGGTGTACTTCTGCGGCGTCTGGATGAACGACAGCGCGTAGAGGTACTCGTTCCAGGCGGCGATGAACGCGAGCAACCCCGTCGTCACGAGCCCGGGCGCGATCAGCGGCAGCAGCACCTTGTAGAAGACCTGCAGCGGCGTCGCCCCGTCGACGTAGGCCGCCTCCTCCAGCTCGCCCGGCAGCCCGCGCACGAAGCTCGTCAGGACCCAGACGGTGAACGGCAGCGTGAAGATCAGGTAGGTCAGGATCAGCGCGCCCAGCTTGTCGTAGAGGCTCACGTGGACCAGCGGCACGTCAGTGATGATCGTGTAGAGGGCGCCGAGGATCGCGATCTGCGGGAAGATCGTCATCGAGAGCATCAGGTAGAGCACGAACGAGCGGCCGTGGAAGCGGAAGCGGCCGAGCGCGTAGGCGGCGAGCGACCCGATCGCGAGCGAAATCAGCGTCACCGAGCCCGCGACGATCGTCGAGTTGATCAGGGCGCGCTGGAAGAAATCGGTGCTGAGCGCCTCGCGGAAGTTGTCGAGCGTCGGGTTCGCGGGCCAGTACTGGAGCGGCGTGCTGAAGAGCTCGCCCTCGGGCGTGAACGCGGACCGCACCGCCCAGTAGAACGGGAAGAGGGCGTAAATGAAGATCGCGATGATCAACAGCCAGAGCGGCAGCCGGATCAGGAAGCGTCCAAACCGGCTGCGGCGCAGGCGGCGCGAGCGGCTGACGGGGTGCGCCGCGGTGCGGGTGGCCTCGGCCGCGGTGCTCAATTGGACTCCCCGGCCACGCGCACGAAGCTCACGTAGATGACCACGAACAACGAGATGATCAGGAAGATCGCGACGCTGATCGCAGCCCCGTAGCCGACGTATCCGTCGCCCACGATCGTGGTCTGGTCGTAGATCGCCATGGTCTGAGTGTCGGCGCGGTTGCCGAAGAAGACGTAGAAGACGTCGAACACGCGCAGGGCGTCCAGCGTCCGGAAGATGAGCGTCACGAGGATCGCCGGTTTCAGCAGCGGCAGTGTGATCCGCCAGAACTGCTGCACCGCGGAAGCGCCATCGACGGACGCGGCCTCGTAGAGGTCGCGCGGGATCACCTGCAGCCCGGCGAGGAGCAGCAGCGCGACGAACGGAGTCGTCTTCCAGATGTCGACCGCCGAGACGGCCGCGATCGGGTGCTGTGTGAGCCACGACTGAGCCGAGATGAGGGGCAGCTTGTCGGCGAGGTCGTTGATCACGCCGAAGACGTCGTCGAGCATCCATTTCCACATCTGCGCAGCGACCACGGTCGGGATCGCCCACGGCACGAGCATCACCGCACGCATCACGCCGCGGCCCTTGAAGCTCGAGTTCACGACGAGCGCGATGATCAGGCCGAGCACGAACTCGAACGTGACCGTGATCAAGGTGAACTTGACCGTCAGGACGACGGAGTCCCACCAGATCGGGTCGTGCCAGAGGTCGCGGTAGTTCTGGAGCCCGATCCAGTTGCTGCCCGGGGTCAGGAACTCCTCGTCGGTGAAGCTCTGGTAGACGGTCCTGCCGAGCGGGTAGAGCGCGATGAAGGCGACCGCGGCGAGCGCGGGTATCAGGAGAAGCCAGGCGAGGCGCGTCTGCCGGCGCTGAAGCTTCGTCCTCCTGCGACGGCGGCGGCGGGGTGCGGATGCGGGCTCGGCGACCGTGCTCATCCGAAGAGACGAGGGAGGATGACAGATGCCATCCTCCCTCGTTCGAAGCTGCGTTGCCGCGTTAGCGGAGGATCCGGTTCAGCTTCTGCTCGATCGACGGCAGCACGTTCTTCGCGGGCGTGCCGTTGAGGATCTGGTTGATGCCCTGGTAGATCGCCTTCGAGCCCTCGTTGTAGTGGGTCTTGAGGTACTTCGCGGGCCGCGTGACGCGGTTGACCGTGGCGATCTGCGGCTTCAGGTACGGGTTGACCCTGACGACGGCCTTGTTCTTCGCGACCGACGGGATCGTCGGAACGTTCGAGTTGAAGATCGCGTCGAACTTCTCGACGGCCGGGCTCGTCATGTAGCGGACGAACTCGATCGAAGCATCCTTGTGCTTCGAGTACTTCGAGACCGCGAGCTGCCAGCCGCCGACGGTGCCGACGGACTTGCCCTTCGCGCCGTGCGGCAGCACCGTGACGTTGAACTTGCCCTTGACCTTCGAGCCGGTGCCGGCCGCGATCGAGTACGCGTACGGCCAGTTCCGCATGAAGGCGGCGTCACCGTTCACGAACGCCGTATGGGCCTCGCCCTCCTGGTAGGTGGTCACGCCGCGGGGCGTGGTCTTGCCGATCTGGACCCGGAACGCGTCCAGGATCGCCCGCGCCCTCGGGTTGTCGATCGTGACCTTGCCGCCGCTGATGTACTGGCCACCGCCGACGGAGGCGATCCACTCGAGAGCGTCACAGGTGAGGCCCTCGTACGAGTTGCCCTGGAAGACGAACCCGTAGAAGTTCTTGTTCGTCTTCTGCTCGCCGTCCTGGATCTTCTTCGCCATCTTGAAGAGGTCGCCCCAGGTCTTCGGCGGAGCCTTGTAGCCGTACTTCTTCAGCAGGTCGGTGCGGTAGTAGAGGATTCCGAAGTCCCCGAACCACGGCATGGCGACGAGCTTCCCGCCCACCGTGTCGTTGGCGACGATCGAGGCCGCGTGCAGCTTGGCCTGCTTGCCGAGCTTCGGCTTCAGGTTGACCAGGTTCGGCGCGAAGGCGCCCGGCCACACGACGTCGATCATCGCGACGTCGATCGATGACGAATGCGAACGGAACGCACGCGCGAGCTGCGAGTACGAGGCGTCCGACGCCGCCGGATGCGGCACGACGTTGATCTTGATGCCGGTGTCCTTCGTGAAGCGCTTGGCGAGCATCAGGTCGCGCTTGTGCGAGTTGCCGACCGAGTCGCCGACGAAGGTGATCTTCTGGCCGCCGTACTTCTTGCGGATCGCCTTCGCGTTCGGCACCTTCGGCGCGGCGATCGCCGTCGCCTTCTGGATACGCGCTGGTTTGTTGCTGCTCGCGGCGGCGACGCTCAGGGACGCGATCAGCGCGATCGCTCCCACCACCCCCGCGAGAAGAAGCACTCGATGCTTCATTCCTCCCACGTCCTTTCCCTAGACCCCAATGGACTGCGCCAGGAACGTTGTCTATCTGCGCCAGCAGTGTCAAGGGGGAGAGTACGGAAACGGAACCGTTCTAGCGGCCGAGCGGCTCGCGCGTGGGCGATCCCGCGAGGCGCGCCTTCAGGCGGAGGATCGCCTTGGTGTGGAGCTGCGAGACGCGCGACTCGGTGACGCCGAGGACCTCGCCGATCTCGCGCAGGGTCAGCTCCTCGTAGTAGTAGAGCGTGACGACCAGCTTCTCGCGCTCGGGCAGCCGCGCGATCGCGTCGCCGAGCGCTTCCTTCAGCTCGGTCTGGGCGAGCTCCGCCTGCGGCTCGGGGCCCTCCGTGTCCTCGATCGTGTCGATCAGGGCGACCTGGTCGCCGCCGCTCGAAGAGATCGTCCAGAGCTCGTCGAGCGCGGCGATCGAGGAGCGCCCGATCTGGGAGAGGCTGTCGTCGAGCTCGTCGGTGGTGATGCCGAGCTTCTCGGCGATCTCCTCGTCGGTCGGCGCGCGGTGAAGCTTGCGCTCGAGCTCGGCGATCGCGCGCTCGATGTCGCGGGCGCGCGACCGGACCGAGCGCGGCACCCAGTCGAGCGCACGCAGCTCGTCGATGATCGAGCCCTTGATGCGCGCGATCGCGTAGGTCTCGAACTTGATGTCGCGGTCGGGGTCGAAGCGCTCGATCGCCCCGATCAGGCCCAGGAGCCCGTACGAGACGAGGTCGTTCTCGTCCACGTGCGCGGGCAGGCCGCTGCCGAGCCGGCCGGCCACGTACTTGACGAGCGGCGCGTACGTGAGGATGAGGCGGTCACGGGTCCCCTGGTCCTTCGTCTTCGCGTATTCGCGCCAGAGAGCCTGGGTCTCGTCCTGAGCCACGCCTAGAGAATACGGCTCAGGGCCGCGGTTTCCTCAGGTTGCGGATGCTGAGCGTGAGGAGCCAGAGGCCGATCGCGCCCGCCGCGACCACCACCACGACCAGGCCCGGCTCGTTGTCGACGGCCTCTGCTGCGGCGGCCGCGATCCCGACGAAGACGATCGCGAGCACGAAGAAGAGCGCGCCGAGCGAGTGCCTGGGAGGCGGCGAAGCCATGGCGGAAATCTAGAACCAGTGACTGTCACTGTGACCGTCACCGGGTTCGGGGCCGTCAGGGGCCGCGGCTACAATCGGCCCCGCAACCCCTAGGGGCGTAGCTCAACTGGCAGAGCACCGGTCTCCAAAACCGGGGGTTGCAGGTTCGAGTCCTGCCGCCCCTGTTTCGCTCGCTAGGCCTGAAACCCGCATGGTTGACTGGTTTTCTTGTTTTATTTCTTGCCGCGGCTGAGTTCCCATTCGACTCCAATATGGGCTGAAGTTCGGATCTGACTGTGGCGCGACTGTGGCGCCGCCGTCCGACGGCCTCGTCATCCTGACCTCGTGAGCCCTGGAATCCGCGTCCGCCACGGCAAGCTCTGTCCGACTCGCAGCGGCGGCCGGTGCACGTGCAAGCCGACGTATCAGGCGAACGTCTGGAGCGCCCGAGAGGGCAAGCGTCTCTTCAAGACGTTCCCGTCCCTCGCCGAGGCGAAGGCGTGGCGGGCGGAGGCGCAGGTGGCGCTGCGGCAGGGCACCATGCGCGCCGGCGCGTCCGGGACGCTCCGCGAGGCTGCCGAGGCCTGGCTCGAAGGGGCGGGCAGCGGCGCGATCCGAAACCGGAGCGGCCACCGGTACAAGCCGTCGGCGCTGCGCGGCTACGAGGCCGCGCTGGTCGGGCGCGTGCTGCCGGAGCTCGGCGGCGCCCGCCTGTCGGAGATCCGCCGGATCGACGTCCAGGACCTCGCCGACCGGCTCTGCGCCGGCGGGCTCGATGCGAGCACCGTCCGAAACACGCTGATGCCACTGCGGGCGATCTTCCGCCGCGCGCTCGCCCGCGGCGATGTCGCCGTGAATCCGACGAGCGGTCTCGAGCTTCCGGCGGTTGAGGGCAGCCGGGACCGCATCGCCTCGCCCGCGGAAGGGGCAGCGCTGCTCGCCGCGTTGCCCGAGCGAGACCGTGCGCTGTGGGCGACCGCCATGTACGCGGGACGGGGTGAGCTGCTGGCGCTGCGCTGGGAGGACGTCGACCTCAATTCCGGCGTGATCCACGTCGAGCGTTCCTGGGACGCCAAGGAAGGCGTCGTCGCCCCCAAGAGCCGGGCCGCCAGGCGAACGGTGCCGATCGCGTCGGTGCTACGGGACTACCTCGTCGAGCACAAGCTGCGCTCGGGCCGTCGCGTCGGGCTCGCGTTCGGCACGAGCTACACGCAGCCGTTCACGCCCTCGAATGTCCGCAAGCGAGCGAACGCCACCTGGCTACGCGCCGGCCTCGACCCGATCGGGCTTCACGAGTGCCGCCACACCTTTGCCTCGCTGATGATCGCCGCCGGCGTGAACGCGAAAGCGCTGAGCACGTACATGGGCCATTCGTCGGTCACGATCACGCTCGACCGCTACGGCCACCTGATGCCGGGCAACGAGAGCGAGGCGGCCGCGCGGCTCGACGCCTACCTCTCCCAAGCGATGACCGCAACTGGTGACTAGGGAGGGTTTGGCGAAAAAAGCCGCTAGGATCGTTCGAACCAGCGACGGAGTCGCGCCGAAAGAGACGGTGCGTGAGCCGCTTCGCTGACTTGGCGCTCAAGTTCTTGCATAGCCGCGTCGTAGTTAGCTGCGTGTCGTGCTCCAACGATCCGACCGTGATGCCAGTCGGTTTGTGCGTCAGACGCACAGCGGAATCGACCGTTTCGGTCGTTTCGTCCCGATAGACCTCCACCTCTATCTCGCTCTTGTCGATCACCCGCTAAACGGTATCGGGTTGCGATCGGATAACGAGTGGCGAAACTAGCGAGCGTGTCCGCCAACGAACGAGGAGAGGTCGTGGCCCTCATAGATCGCTTCCTGAGCGGAGAGGATCAGTCACTCGGCTTGGCAAACGAGATAGAGGGGCGACTTCTGGCTTCGTTCTCGGATGCCGCATGGTTCGATGAGGTCGAGACGGCACTCGCGCTCTATCGCCCCGGTGGTGGCGAGCACTTGCTCGACGCCGAGGGCCTCGCTTCCTTCCTTCGCTCAGTACGCGCTCAGATCAGCGCTCCCACCTGATGCCTCAGTTTTTTCCGCCAAACCCACCTAGCTTGGCCCTCTCTCTCAGGCTACGGTGTGTTCAATGAGCGACACGCTTCGGCTGACGATCACGTACGACGAGCCCGACGAGGACGGCTGGATCGTCGCACGCGTCGTCCAGGTGCCCGGCGCGATCAGTCAGGGCCGAACCCGCGAGGAGGCGCGTGAGAACGTCATCGACGCTCTCCGCCTCATGCTTGCCCCGGACGACGACACGGACACCGGCAGCAGCGAGCCGCTCGAGCTGACATTCGCTCCGTGAAGCGCCGCGATCTCGAGCGGCACCTGACCGCTCACGGCGCCCGGAAGGTGGCGGAAGGCGGCAAGCACACGAAGTGGCGCAGCGCCGACAGAACTCGTGCAACGGCAGTCCCCCGCCACCGCGAGATCGGCCCCGGCCTTGTGCGGGCGATCTGCGCCCAGCTCGATATTCCCACTCCGTGAAGCGGAGTCCGTCCCGGCGTCGTACAGCAACTGAAACCCATGGACGAGCAGACACAGATGCATGCGTGTTAGTCCTTCGGGGGTCGCCGTCGCTTGCTGACGGCGGCGAGCCCCGGAGGTGACTCTGCAGATGCATGCTCGGCTTGGGCCGTGGCCTTCCGCTGGTGAGTGTCCCTCCGGGGCTCACCTGGTTGAGCGGCGTCGCTTGATAGGAGCTTGGGGTTTCCCCCACGCGTGCTTGCGCACCGCTCGGCCGCATCGTACGCCCCGCGGAGAAGGAGGTTCGCTGTGGTCACGATCGGGATCGACGCGCACAAGAGCTCGCTCGCCGTCTCGCTGGTCGACGAGCTCGGGCGTGAGCTGGCGGCACGCGAGTTTGCCAACGAGCCGCGCGCGCACCGCGCGCTGCATGCCTGGGCGCTGAAGCTGGCTCCCGGCGAGCGGCGCTTCGGGATCGAGGGCACCGGCTGGGTCGGGCGCGGGATCGCCTGCTTGCTGCTCGAGTGCGGCGAGAGAGTGGTCGACGTGCGTGGAGCGCTCAGCGAGCGTCAGCGCCGGCGGCTGCGCGGCGCCGGCAAGAGCGATCCGCGCGACGCGCTCGCGATCGCCCGCGTTACCGCCCGCGAAGAGCTGCCGCCGGTGCGGCCCGACTCGCCCGCGCGCGACCTGAAGCTGCTCTGCGACTACCGGCTGCAGCTGATCGGCGAGCGCACCCGCACCGCGAACCGCTTGCACGCCGACCTCGTCTCGCTGCGGCCCGGCTACGAGCGGAGCCTGCCCCGGCTCGACTCGCCGCCACGGCTCGAGCGGGCGGAGCGGCTGCTCGCCGGCGAGAGCGGCGTGCAGGCGCTGCTGGCGGGCCGGCGGATCGAGGCGCTCGCCCGGCTCGACGCCGAGATCAAGCAGCTCGAGCGGGAGATTGCCCGGGCCGTGCGGGCGCTCGCGAGCGGCCTGCCCCAGCTGGTTGGGATCAGCTACCTGAGTGCCGGGCGGATCATCGGCGAGGTCGGCGACATCGGCCGCATCGCCAGCAAGGCCCGCTTCGCGCGCATGAACGGCACCGCCCCGATTCCGGCCTCCTCGGGCCAGACACAGCGGCACCGCCTCAACCGGGGCGGCAACCGGCGCCTGAATCACACGCTGCACATGATGGCGCTGACTCAGGCCCGCATGGACCCGCGCGCCCGTGCCTACGTCGAGCGCCGCCGGGGTGAGGGCCGCACCAAGCGCGACGCCGTCCGCGCGCTCAAACGCCACCTCTCCGACGTCGTCTACCAGCAGCTCCGCGCCGATGCCGCGCTCAACGGAGGCAGATCCACGACGAGCTGAGACGGCTTGACATAGGAGCTCACTTCCGTGCAAATGAGCAGCAGGATTGTTGTATGGTGTACGACATGACCTCGCGTCGGCGTCGTCGACAAGCCGCGGCCCAGCATCGTCACGCGAGGAGCCAGGACGCGGCTCTCGCCAGCGGGCTGAAGCTCGCCGACGACATCGACCGGCTCGCCTACACGCGCCAGCAGGCCGCCGAGGCGCTCGGCATCAGCCTGGCGACGTTCGACCAGCGGGTCGTCCCGGTGATCGCCACCGTGGAGACCGAGTGGGGCCGGCGTCTGATCCCGGTCGCCGAGCTCGAGCGCTACCTCGCAGAGCGGACTCAGCAGCCGCGCGCCAAGCGTCGGCCGGCAAAGCGGGCAGGCCGCAAGACGAGCATCCCACCCGAGCTGGACGCGCGAATCCGCGCCGAGCACGCCGGCGGGAGCAGTCTCGGTGAGATCGCACGCCGGCTCAACGCGGACCGCCTGCCCACGTCGCAGGGAGGCCGGCAGTGGTGGCCGTCGACGGTGCGCTCAGTTCTCGTCCGATCGAGGCCGCGCGAGTCCTCTCAGGGCGATCCCGGCGCACGCTGAGTGGGTCAGGCGTAAGGGATGCTGGCCCAGCCGAGCGTCCGCGTTACCGAAGCGGCACACCGGCCGCGCGTCTCCTACATGGGTGGGACAGCTAGCGCAGCGGCACCGGGCGCAGCGCACGGGCGACGCGGAGAGCGGCGGCGCGATTCAGCACGTAGTTCCCGTGCTGAGACTTGGTCGCGAGGACGAACACGCCGTCCCGGCTGAGCTCGGCGACGATCGAAGGCCTGGAGCTCGGACTCGTGAGCGTGTCCGGCTTCTCCAGCGTCATGCGACCAGGAAGAGAAGCTCCCCGGGCCCCGTGCAGGTCGCGGGCATTGAACTCGCTGATCGCGACGTTTCCGTAGTCGTAGAGGACATACGTTGCCGCCTTCGGGCTGATACCGGTGGGGGGATCGAAGGTCGAGCCGATCGTGACCGCCTGCAGACGATTGCCATCGAAGCGCTCGCCAAGCCAGAGCGGCCTTTGTCCGAGCGCGCGGCGCGCCCGGAGAGCGTAGGGATCGCTCCCCCTCACGGACAGCTCGGGGGACTGGTCGACATGCCTCTTGGTCGGGTTCGGCACCACGAACGCGTACTTGCCGGCGGCGATGTCGGGCTTGCGCTCGAGCACCAGCGCTTCCGAGGAGATCTTGCCATCGAGGTACATGCGGTCGGCGACCGGCTCGTGCGTGCGCGGGTCGAGGCCGATCCGCTCGCCGAGGCCCGGAGGCGCTGCGAACCCCCCAGCCTGCCGCGGCGCAATCCAAATGACTGGGCGGCCATGGAAGGTCCCGATGCCGGGCTGCCGCGAATACCGGGACGTGTCCAGCGGCCAGTAATTTCCGAAGGAGAAGGACCCCTGAACGCACGGTCTGGGAGCCGAACGGGCGCAGCCGAACGCGTCATCATGCTGGACCCGGCCGTCGGCCCGAGTCACGACGCGATTGACGTTACCGCGGCCGTCGTACCAGATCGCGCTGGTTGTCCGGACCGGCCGCCCCGTCCCCGTCGCGAGATCCACGCTGACGGGTTGGGAGAGGTCCAGGTCTCGAGAACGCGGCGTGCGACTGGCCCCTGACTCTGGACGACGTGGAAGCCGGGTGGAGCGTGGACGGCAACTGCCCCACCGCCACCGCCGGTCAGCTCGAGACTCGCCCAGATCCCGCCGGCGACGAGAAGTGCGAGCAGACCGAGCGACGCAAGCGCGAAGTTTCGGCGGCGTCCGCGCCTTCGCGCGGTGGCGATCAGTGCGGCGAGGCGAGACCGAGGCGATTGGAGCGTCGACTCCGTCATCAGAAAAGCTATTGTTACTAGTACAAGTGTTCCATGTCAAACTGAACCGAAACGAGCCGACAGACCTTCACGAGCAGGTTGCGGCCGAGATTCGCCGCGCGATCGCGAACGGAGAGGCCCGCCCGGGCGAGCGGCTGCCGTCCGCGCTCGACCTGGCCTCCGTGCTGAAGGTGAACCGAAACACCGTCCTCCGCGCGCTCCGGCGACTTCGGGACGAGGGGCTGCTCGAGGTCCGGCGCGGTAGGGGCATCACGGTCGTCGCGACGCCAGAGCAGGGCGAGCTCCACGCGCGCGTGCGCGAGCTCGTCGAGTTCGCCCGGCGCCATGGCTGCCGGCGCGACGAGCTCGTCGATCTGATCCGCGCGGTCTAGTCCGGCGGGCTGGATCTAGCCGAACGATGCGCTGCACCCCGGAGCCGACCGCGTCGGGTGACGGTAAGACTCGGCGGGTTGGTCTGTCTAGGGCCGTCGCCGTTCTGTAGCTGTGGCGCGGACTGTGGCGCGCGGTCGCAACAGCGCATAACCAAGCCGAAGACCGCTCGTCTCCAAAACCGGGGATTGCAGGTTCGAGTCCTGCCGCCCCTGCTGGCCCCTCGAACGTCCGGCCGCTGCCGCGGCACGATGACGTTCGAGGGTTTCACGTCCTTCGACCGGCCCGCGCCGGCCGTGGCGGTCGCGGCGGCGAAAGCGTCAGCCCTGTCCGGGATGGATCTGATGCTGCCGGACGGGACTCGGGTTCGGGCTTGCGGGATTGCGGATCGCGTCGTCGACGATCCGGAAAGGTTGTTCGGGCTCTACCTCGACTCGCCGTGGGCGCCGCCCTGGGACGCGGACGTCGTCGCGCGCCGGGGAGCTCGTCGAGGCGCGGCGGCCGAGATGATCGACGACTGGGACGGGATCGTCGACAAGTTCGTCGGCGACGGCGCGGTCGCGCTCTTTATTCCGGGCTTCGCGGGCCCGGACCACGCGCAGAGCGCGATCTCGGCGGCTCGCGCGCTTCTGGAGCGGACCGGCAACGACGGCAGTGATCCGTGGATTCCGGTCGGCGTGGCCGTCCACACCGGGACGTCGTTCGTCGGGAGCGTCGGCGAGGGAGACGCCTGCGACTTCACGGCGGTCGGCGACACTGTCAACACCGCTGCGCGGCTGGACGGAATGGCAGGCGCGGGCGAGATCCTCGTCAGCGCGAGCGCCGCCGCGGCGGCCGGCCTCGAAACGTCTGGCCTGGAGCGCCGGTCGCTCGAGTTGCGCGGCCGTGAGCAGGGCGTCGATGCGTGGGTGATGACGGCGGACGCCGCCATCGCCGCCTAGCGCCCGCTCGGAGCAGAAGGTCGTCATACTTGGGCCCATGCCCGGCGAGCCGCCCTCGCCCAGCGATGAACATCGGGCCGACGAGTCGGCGTCGCAGGCCGAAGCTCGGCCCGGTTTCGGCGACCTGCGCCACTACGTGCCGCCCGACCTGCTGAACGTCTCGTTCCCCGTGGCGGTGCGTGGCTACGACCGTACGGCGGTCGAGTCGTACGTGAAGCGGGCCAACCGCGTGATCGCGGAGCTGAAGGTGAGCTCCTCGCCGCGTGCGGCCGTGACACACGCGCTCGAGCAGACCGAGCAGCAGGTGAGCGGCCTCCTCCAGCGGGCCCGTGAGACCGGAGAGGAGATCACCGCCAGCGCCCGCCAGGAGGCGGAGGAGATCATCGCCAAGGCCAAGGCCGAGGCGGCGGACTTGCACGTCAACGTGAGCAGCGAGGCCGACGGCATCAAGGCGGAGGCCGACAAGGTCCTCGCCGACGCTCGCGCCGAGGGCGAGGACATCCTCGTGCGCTCGCGTCAGGAGGCGGAGAACACCCGCGCCGCCTCGAAGGCCGAGGCCGAGGAGCGCCGTCGGCAGCTCGAGGAGGAGCTGGCGGAGCTACGCGCGCAGGCCGAGGCGCGGATGCGCGAGCTACAGGCCGACACCGACCGCGTCCGGGGCGAGCGCCGCGAGCTGCTCGACGACATTCGCGTGCGCGGCACGACGCTCCTCGAGGTGGCTGACGCCGCAGCCGCCCGCGAGCCGGATGAGCCCGACGAGCCCGAGTCGATTGACGAGATCGAACGGGCCGGCGTCGAAGAGACCTAGCGCAGCCAGGGCGCGAGCAGCCGCTCGATGTCGCGGCAGCCGCGGGGGCTCGCGAGGCGCCCTCGGACGCGCTTGTCCTCGACGACCACGATCGTCGGGACGTCTTCGATCCGAAAGCGCTCGGCGAGGTCGGCGTGCTCGGCGACGTCGACGTGCATGAGCCGAAACGACTCGTGGTTCCGGCGACGCTGCAGCACCTGCGAGAGGTAGCCCTCGACACGGCGCGAGCGACCGGAGTTGGGGGCGTAGAAGAAGACGAGGCGCGGCCGCTCGGTCGCCGTGCGGGCCTGGCGGGGCTGGGCGGCCGCCGCGCTCACGTTGCGGGCTCCGGCAGGAGGTCACGGAACGCGGCGTGCAGCGTCGGGTACACCCGGACGACCTGGTCGATCCCGGCCACTCGGAACACGCGCGCCGCGCGGCCGCTCGAGACCAGGACGAGCTCCGCGCGCTCGCGCTGTAGCCGCTTCGCCTCGGCGACCAGGATCCAGCAAACCGTCGAGTCCAGGAAGCTCGCGCCGCTCACGTCGACGACGACGGTCGGCGACTGCAGTGCGGCGGCAGCCGCAAGCGCGTCGCGCAACTCACGCTCGACGTAGAGGTCCAGCTCGCCGCTGACCGAGACCAGAGCGATCCGACCTCCAATCTCCGCGACGGTTGCACGAAAGGGCGCGATGGCCACCACGCAAGCACCTTAGGAACGACCGCTTTAGGGCCGCATCCAGCTTTCGTGTGGGTCCGCCTACACGGCGATGAGCTTGTAGCCCGCCCCGCGGACGGTCAGCAACCGCTGCGGTTTCTCCGGGTCGCGCTCGATCTTGTGGCGGATGTTCGACACGTGCAGGTCGGCTGCGCGCGCGTCGCCGACGTACTCGCTGTCCCAGAGGTGCTGCATGATCTCGCGACGTGAATAGACGCGGCCGAGCTCACGCGCGAGCAGCGCCACGAGCTTCAGCTCCGAGGGCGTCAGCTGAACGGGCTCGCCGTCCACCGTCGCCTCGTAACGCTCGAGATCGAGGCGCAGGCCACCCGCTTCGCGCACCGACCCGAGGGCCCGCGAGTCGAGCTCGCGGCGGCGCAGGATCGAACGGACCCGCGCCAGGAGCTCGTTCATCGAGAACGGCTTCGTGACGTAGTCGTCCGCGCCGGCCTCTAGCCCGAGAACCCGGTCGACCTCGGAGTCGCGGGCGGTGAGCACCAGGATCGGAACGGCGCTGTCCGCCCGGAGCTGCCGGCAGACCTCGATTCCCGATATGCCCGGCAGCATCAGGTCGAGCACGAGTAGATCGAAGGGCCGGTCCTGCGCGGCCGCGATGGCGTCCTCGCCGGTCCCGACGGTCTCGACGTCGTGGCCGTCGGCGCGGAGCGAGTAGCCGACGGCGTCCGCCAGTGCCGGCTCATCCTCGACGACGAGGATCCGCGAGCTCACTGGCGCACCACCCGTGCCGATGGCACCTGCAGTCGAACGTGGGTCCCCTTTCCCACCTCGGACTCGAGCCGGATCGACCCGCCGAGCGCATGCGTGATCTCGCGGGCGAGCGAGAGTCCGAGCCCGGCGCCGCCACCTGCGCTCCGCCCAGCGCCCGCGAACCGGTCGAAGACCAGCGCTTTCTCGGCCGGCGCGATTCCGGGGCCGGTGTCATCGACCTCGAGTTCGGTCACCTTTCCGAGGTCGCGGCCGCTCAGCACGATCTGCCCTGCCTTCGTGTGGCGTGCGGCGTTTGCAGCCACGTTCCACACGGCCTGGCGGAGCAGAACCTGGTCGGCGAGGGCACCCACCCGGGGAGCGCATCTGACACTCACGTCGACCCCCTGCGAAGGCTCGAGGTGCTCTGCCACGTCCTCGAGCAGCGGGGCGATCGCGACGAGCTCGAGCGCCGGGCGCTCCTGGCCGGTCTGGATCCGCGCGAGCAGCAGCAGCGCGTCGGCGAGACGCTCGAGTCGCGCGCTCTCTCGCTCGATGTGGCCAAGGAAGAGCTCGCGGTCGGCCACCGTCGCGTCGGCCCCTCCGCGCAGCACCTCGACCGCGCTGATGATCGCGGCGATCGGCGTGCGGAGCTCGTGGGCGGCATTCGAGACGAAGTCTCGCTCGGCCCGCCGCCGCTGCTCGCGGGCCGTGACGTCCTGGAGGATCAGCACTGCGCCGCCCCCCGGGCCGCCCTTGAGCCCGTCGAGCTCGAGGAGCCTGCCCGTCGACGTCTTGACGACCTGACGGAGCGGCGGTGGCCCGCCGAGGAGCCGCTGGGCGAACTTGTGCAGCGAGACACGCGGAAAGGTGTCAGGCAGCAGCCCGCCGATGATCCCGCGACCGAGGAACACGCGCGCCGCCGGATTCAGGTACTCGACCTTGAGGTCGCTGTCGACGCTCACCACTCCGATCGGGAGCTGCGCGAACAGCCGTCCGAGAGACGCCGCGCCGAGCGGCGGGGCCAGAGCCCCAGGATCGGCAGCGGGACTGCGCTCCTCCTCGGGCGACGCGATCAGCCACTCGACACGGTCGCCCGCGGGCTCCGGCACCGCCTCGACCGCCACGCTCAGCTCCGAGCCGTCTCGGCGCCTGAGCTCGAGCGAGGTGCCGGTCGGGCCTCCGCCGCGGGAGAGCTCGAGCAGCATGGTCCGGAACGCCCGCCGCCTGTGCTCCGGCACGAAGGCCGCGAGCGGCTTCCCGACCAGCCACCGGTTGGGAATGCCGAGGAGGTCGGCCGCGGACTCCGCCGACTCGAGGATTCGCCCCTGCGGGTCCGTGACGATCCTCGTGGTCGCTCTCACTCGGTCTCCATCATCAGGATCACCCCGGGTACCTCCTCGCCCGTGCCGAGCGAGGTCAGCGTGACCTTGCACTGCATCGTCCGGCCGCGACGGTTCACGGCGGGCAAGGCGAGGACCTCCTGCTGCCCGGAGCCGAGCACCTTTGAGATCGGCTTGCGCAGCTGGTCGACGGGCAGCCCGATGTCCAGGTTCAGGAAGTGCTGGCCGCGCACCTCGTCCTCGATCAGGCCCCAGAGCTCGCGCGCGCCCGTGTTCCAGCGGCGGACGGCGAGCTCGCGGTCGAGCACGACGACCGCCCCGCTGAGGCTGCCGAGGATCCCTTCGAGGTAGGCGTTCGCCTCGTTCAGCTCGTCCGTGCGCTGCTGGAGCTCGTCGTTGATGGCCGAGAGCTCCTCGTTGGTCGACTGCAGCTCTTCGTTCATCGTCTCGAGCTCCTCGTTCGTCGACTGCAGCTCCTCGTTGGTCGTCTCGAGCTCCTCGTTCGTGGACTGCAGCTCTTCGTTCGTGGTCTCCATCTCCTCGACCGTCGACTGCAGCTCCTCGTAGGTGGAGTCCACCTCGCGCTTCGCGTCGCCGAGCGCCTGTTGCAGGCGCTGGTACCGCGTCACGTCGTTGAAGGTGATGCCGACGCCCACGATGTCGCCGGTCGAGGAGAGGAGCGGCGCGATCTGGATGTCGACGAAGCGCAGCTCGTCGTCGACGCGCCACTCGACGTCGCGGAGGCTGATGGCGTGCCGGTCGGAGTACACCTGCTCGAGGCGCGAGCGGAGCTCCGCCGGCCGGAACGAGACCTCGAGCTCCTGGAACGGCCGGCCGATGTCACGCGGCACGAGGGCGAACTGCATGCGCGCCTGGAGGTTCGCGAGCGCGAGCCGGCCTTCGGGGTCGACGACCAACTGCGCCCCGGGAGCCGATTCGAAGCCGGCCTCGCGCAACAACGCCTCCGTCGCCAAGCGCGAAAGCTCGTGACCGTCATCCGGCGCGGACGTGTCCACCGGGGCGGGCAAGTCGCCCGCGACCTTCGCGAAGACCCGCCGCTTCAAGTCGAGCGGCTCGAACAGCTGCGAGCGGTTCGCGATCGACTCCGCCCTGCCGAGGAAGAGCACCCCGTACGGGCGGAGCGAGAAGTGGAAGCTGCGCAGGATGTGCGCCTGCGTCTCTGCATCGAAGTACATCAGGGTGTTGCGGGAGACGAGCAGGTCGATGCGCGAGATCGGCGGATCGCGGATCAGGTCGTGGCGGCCGAAGATCACGGACCGCCGTAGGTCACCGCGGAAGACGAACGCGGCGTTCTGGTGCTCGAAGTACTTCTCGCGCAACGGCTCGCGCACGGACTCGACGGTCTTGGCGTCGTACTTGGCGTGCCGGCCCTGCGCGAGCGCGCCCTCGTCCACGTCGGTGGCGTAGATCTTCACCCGCTTCTTCACCGCTTCCGGGCCGAGTGCCTCCGCGAGCACCATTGCCAGCGTGTACGCCTCCTCGCCGCTCGCACATCCGGTCGACCAGACGCGGATCGCCTCGACCTTCGGCTTCTGCTCGAGCAGACGCGGCAGGATGTCGTCGCGCAGGAAGTCCCATGCGACCTCGTCCCGGAAGAACGAAGTGACGTTGATCAGGATCGTGTCGAACAGCCCGGCGAACTCGTCGGGGTCCGCGGCGAGCAGCTCCTGGTAGTCCTCGTAGCCGTCGATGCGCACGTCCTTCATCCGCTTCCCGATTCGCCGCTGCAGGCTCGGCCGCTTGTAGCCGGTGAAGTCGAATCCGCGCTCGTCCCTGATAAACGCGAGCAGTGACTCGAATGCCGGGTCGCGCACGTTCTCCGCCATGCGTTACTCCGCGCTTGCGGCCGGCACAGGCTCGGTCGAGGAGGTGACCTCGCGCAGGAGCTCGGTCAACTGCTCGGAGTGACGCTCGAGCTCATCCGCCTTCGTGCGGAAGCGCTCAGAGGTCCCCTCCTGGCGGTCGTGGCGTTCGGCAAGCGTGCGCATCAGCACCGCACGCTCCTCCAGCAGGCGCAGCCCGGCCCAAAGGGAGCTCTCGACAGTGGTCGCCTGCTCGACGACGAACGCGTCCGCCGTGAAACGGTGGCCGACGCGACAGCGGAAGGAGACGACGTCGCCGTCGTCCTGCTCATAGATCGCGCCCCCGCACTCGGGACAGGTGAGGCCGGTCTCGTTCCCCAGCTGGTCACCTGCCTGTTCTCGCACCTGCTCGCGGTCGGTCATCTCGCCGGTCCCGCGTCCATTCTGCCTCCTTACGCCGCCTCCCGCGACGAACTCCGCAATCGCGGCGGCGATCTGCACCGGTGACAACACGCGCTCGGGCGCGACGACGCGGATGGCGGACGTCGGCATGCCCGGGTGGAGCGCGGTGCGTGGGTCCTGGACGAGCGTCACCCCGCCGTGGGCCTTGATCGTTCGGAGGCCGCGCGTGCCGTCGTCGAGGGCGCCGGACAGAATCACGCCGATCGTGAGCTCGCGCCGTGCGTAGGCGGCACTGCGGAAGAGCGGGTCGATCGCCGGCCGGTGCCCGTTCTCCCGGGGTCCGCCCTCGACGCGGAGGTGGCCGTCGTCGATCTCGACGTGACAGTCGGGGACCGCGACGTAGATCGTCCCCGGCCGGAGCTCCTCGCCGTTACTCGCGGGCTGCGCAGGCAGCGGGCCCGCGCGGTCCAGGATCGAGGGCAGCACGCTCGTGCCGCCGGCCGCAAGGTGGAGGACGACGACGACCGCGGCGGCAAGGTCCGGCGGGAGGTTCGCGACCACGGTCCGAACGGCCTCGACCCCGCCCGCCGACGCGCCGATGACGACGAGGTCGTGCCCGGTCCTGTGTCGCTCCCCAGGCAAGCGCGTCCTTTGGTCGGTTGTCGAATGCGAGGTCTCCAGCGATGGTACCCCGCGCCGCGCCACGCAACACGTCGACGGCCCGGCCAAGCCCGGAGTACGACGGCAGCTTTAGAGTTGGCGGCGTGAGCGTGCTCACGTCGCAGGCCGGACCATCGGAGGAGTTCGACGAGCGGCGCGAGCGTATGGAAGCGCTGGTCGCCGAGCTGCGCGAGCACACGGCTCAGGTCACGCGCGGCGGCGGCGAGAAGGCGCTCGAGAAACACCGCTCTCGCGGCAAGCTGACGGCACGCGAGCGGGTCGACCGGCTGCTCGACTCCGACAGCGCCTTCCTCGAGCTCTCGGCGCTCGCCGCCTGGGACGTCTACGAGGGGCAGGCGCCGGCGGCGGGGATCGTCACCGGCATCGGCGTGATCGAGGGCCGCGAATGCGTGATCGTCGCGAACGACGCGACCGTGAAGGGCGGCACGTACTTCCCGCTGACGGTGAAGAAGCACCTGCGCGCCCAGGAGGTGGCCGACCAGAACCGCCTGCCGTGCATCTACCTCGTCGACTCGGGCGGCGCCTTCCTGCCGCTGCAGGCCGAGGTCTTCCCCGACCGCGACCACTTCGGGCGGATCTTCTACAACCAGGCGCGGCTCTCGGCCGCCGGGATCCCGCAGATCGCTGCGGTGATGGGCTCGTGCACCGCGGGAGGCGCGTACGTGCCCGCGATGAGCGACGAGACGATCATCGTCAAGGGCACCGGCACGATCTTCATCGGCGGCCCGCCTTTGGTGAAGGCGGCGACCGGCCAGGAGGTGAGCGCGGAGGAGCTCGGCGGAGCGGACGTGCACGCGCGGCTCTCGGGCGTCGCCGATCACTACGCGACCTCCGACGAGCACGCTCTGGCCCTGGTGCGCGAAATCGTTCGCAACCTGAGCCCGCCGCCGAAGGAACGGCCGTGGGAGGTCGCCGCGCCGGAGGAGCCGGCCGCCGATCCCTCGGAGCTCTACGGCCTGATCCCGACTGACTTTCGCCACCAGGTCGACCCGCGCGAGCTGATCGCGCGCATCGTCGACGGCTCGCGCTTCCACGAGTTCAAGGCGCTCTACGGCGAGACGCTTGTCTGCGGCTTCGCGCGGATCGAGGGCTACCCCGTCGCGATCCTCGCCAACAACGGCGTCCTGTTCGGCGAGTCGGCGGCGAAAGGCGCGCACTTCGTCGAGCTTGCCTGCAAGCGGCGCGTGCCGCTCGTCTTTCTGCAGAACATCACGGGCTTCATGGTCGGCAAGGAGTACGAGGCCGGCGGGATCGCGCGCGACGGCGCGAAGCTCGTGACCGCCGTCGCCTGCGCGGAGGTGCCGAAGTTCACGGTGATCACCGGCGGCTCGTTCGGGGCGGGCAACTACGGCATGTGCGGGCGTGCGTACTCGCCGCGGCAGCTCTGGATGTGGCCGAACGCGCGCATCTCCGTGATGGGCGGCGAGCAGGCGGCCACGGTGCTGACGATGGTCGGAGACGCCGACCCGGACGAGATCCGCGCCAAGTACGAGGCGGAGGGCAACCCGTACTACTCGACCGCGCGGCTCTGGGACGACGGCATCATCGACCCGCTCGACACGCGGCGAGTGCTCGCGCTCGGGATTGCGGCCGCGCTGAACGCGCCGATCCCGGACACGACCTTCGGCGTGTTCAGAATGTAGGCATGGCGTACTCGATCGTTCACGTCGATGACATCGAAGGCTCGGGGCCGGGCGGAGCGGTGCACTTCGTGCGGCGGGAGCTCGGAGTCGAGGCGTTCGGCATCAACTGGTTCGAGATCCCGCCGAACGCCGAGGGCTTCGAGCACGACGAGACCGAGACGCAGCAGGAGGAGGTCAACGTGATCGTGGCCGGTTCGGGCGTCTACCGGATCGAGGGCGAGGACGTGCCCGTCAGCGTCGGCAGCTTTCTGCGCTTCGACCCGGGAACGACACGACAGCCGATCGCGGGGCCTGACGGGATGACGATGATCGGGGTGGGCGCGCGGCGCGGAAGCTACGAGCCGAGGGGGCCGTTTTGAACCACACGCTGGAGCTGAACGACGACGAGCTGCGGCTGCTGCAGTCGGCGCTGCACTCGTACCTCGACGACTTCGGACACGAGGAGGCGGACGTGCTGCGGCAGATCAAGGAGCTGATGGCGCGGCTGCCGACCGCCGGCGTTCCCGACGAGTGACCGTCCGCCTGCTCATCTGGAGCCTCGCCGACTCGAAGACGACCCTCGACGAGCTGCGCGCGAAGCTGCCCGAGCTCCCGGAGGGCGACTATTGGATCTCCGACCCGGCAGGCGAGCGCTTCGGCCTGATCGCGTTCTCGGATGCCGAAGAGCCGGCGGCCGACGTGCGCGACCTGATCGGCAAGGACCCCGAGGTCGGCGAGGAGTTCGAGCTCGAGAGGTAGGACAGCTCAGGGCGCGCCCGACGGGTCGAACGCTGCCACCGCTGTCTCCTCTGTACCGGCACCCTCGACGTCCATGTGCGGGAGGACCCGGTCGAGCCAGGCAGGGAGCCACCAGCTGCCCTTGCCGGCCAGGACGAGCACGGCCGGTGCGAACACGAGCACACAGACCGCGGCGAGCGCGACGCCCACCGAGAGCCCGACGCCGAACTGCTTCACGGTCGGGTCGGCGTTGAGGATGAAGCTCCCGAAGACCGAGATCATGATCAGCGCCGCCGCGACGATCACGCGCGCGCCGCCTGCGAGGCCCCGCCGGACGGCGTCGCGGTCGCTGCCGCCCTCGGCACGGTGCTGCTCGATCCGGCTGATCAGGAAGACCTGGTAGTCCATCGACAAGCCGAACAGGACTGCGAACATCATCAGCGGGACGTAGCTCGCGATCGGGTCGGTCCCGCTCGCGGTGTCGAGGCCGACGAGGCCCAGCCCCCAACCCTTCTGGAACACGGCGGTGAGCACGCCGAACGCAGCGGTGACGGAGAGCACGTTCGCCACCGCGGCCTGAGCCGCGAAGAGGAACGAGCGGAACGCCGCGAGCAGGATGCAGAAGCTGAGCCCGATCACGACCGCGATCACGAGCGCGAGCCTCGAGGAGATCCCGTCGGCGAGGTCGACGTAGCTCGCCGTCTGGCCGCCGACGAACGCCGTGAGGTCCGTGCCCTGGGTCGACTGCGGGATCGTGTAGGCGCGGAGTGTCTTGACCAGGTCGGCGGTGGCCGGCGCCGCGGGCGTGGTCGTCGCGATCACTGTGAAGGTCGCCGCGTCACCGGGCTTGTTGATCCTCGGCGGCGAGACGACCTTCACGCCCTCCGTGCCGGCGAGCGCGTCCTGCAGGTTCACGAGCCGCGGATCGGTGCCGCGCGGATCGCCGCCCGCCTTCGTCAGCTCGTCCGTGAGCTCGCTCTTGAGCTGCTCGGCTTGCTGCTGCTGGCCCTGGGCCGTCTGCTGCTGGCCCTGCAGCTTCACCTGCTGCGTCTGGAGGTTCGCCGCCTGCGTCTGGAGGTTCGCCGCCTGCGTCTGCAGGTTCGCTGCCTCGACCTGTAGGTCGGAGGCCTGCTGGACGAGCGCCTGCTTCTGCTTCACGAGGCCGACCGCATCGGTCGCGAGCGCGGCGGCCTGGCCGGCCAGGGCGATCGCGCGGTTGGCGACGGCCACCTCCTGCTCGCGCAGGCTCTTCGCATCGGTGAGGAGGGCCTGTGAGGCCTTGAGATTCGCCTGCTCCTGCTGGACGAGCTTCGAGAGCTGCTGCTCGAGCTTCGTCTCCTCGTCCTCGAGGGCGCGCAGCTTCGCCTCGAGCTTCGCCTTCTGGCTCGCGTTCTTGGCGCGCTTGATCTGCGCCTCGACCTTCCGCTGCTCCGCCTGGTTCTTCGTGAGCCGCTTCACGACCGACGTCAATGCCTTGGTGGTCTTCGCGCCCTCGCTGACCACGGACCGCGCCTGAGAGCCCGTTGCCGTGATCTGCTTGTTCAGGGCCACCTGCTCCGCTTCGAGCTTGTTCGCTGATGCCTGGAGCTGGGCCTGTTCCTGCGTGTCGGCCTTTGCCTGCCGCTCGAGCTCCGCCTGCTGGCTCTTCAGGCTTCCCTGTTGTTGCTCGAGCTGCTGCTGTTGCGCGGTCAGCTTCTGCCCCTGGGCGTTGAGCGCGTTCGCCTGTTCGGTTAGCTGCTCCTGCTGGCTCTTCCCCTGCTTTTGCTCCTGCTCAAGCTGCTTCTGGAGGCTCTGCGCCTGCTGCTGCTGGCTCGTGTACTCGCTGCTCGGCTTCGGCGGCGTGCCGAGCTTGACCGCCACCAGGAGCGGGCCGTTGAAGCCGGCGCCGAACCCCGCGGCCATGAGGTCGAAGGCCTGGCGCTCGGTGGTCGACTTCGGCGTCGCCCCGATGTCCTCCTGGCCGAGGTTCAGCGAGAAGAACGGGACGATCAGCAGGATCAGCAGCGCGAGCACGCCGAGGATCGCCCACCAGGGCCGCCTCGTCAGCGCGCGCGCCCAGCCGCCCCAGAACCCGCCTTCGAGGTCCTTCGGCGAGGGCCGCAGGAACGCCGGCACGCGAACGGCCTCGATGTGCGGCCCGACGAGCGAGAGCACCGCCGGGAGGAGCGTGATCGCCGCGAGGACGGCGGTCACGACGGCGACCGCCGACGAGTAGCCGAGCGCCGTCACCAGCGGGATCCCGGCGACGATAAGGGCCAGCAGCGCGATCACGACCGTCGTCCCGGCGAAGACGATCGCGCTTCCGGAGGTGGCGACGGCCATCGCGATCGAGTCGTGCAGCGCCATCCCCTCCTTGCGGTTGCTGCGGTGGCGGGTGACGAGGAAGAGCGCGTAGTCGATTCCGACACCGAGCCCGATCATCGTCGCGAGCGTCGGCGCGATCGTCGGGACGGTCACGCCGTGGCCGAGCACGACGATCAGCGACAGGCCCGCCGCCAGGCCGAGTACCGCCGAGACGATCGGCATGCCCATGGCGACGAGGCCTCCGAACGTGAACGCGAGGATGATCATCGCCGCGATCAGGCCGACGAGCTCGCTGCTCTCGGTGGCGGGCTCCGAGAGCTCGCTTCCGACCGAGCCGCCGACCGCGACCTCCATCCTCGCCTTCACGCCGGGGTTGCCGGCGTCGAGCACGCTCTGGGCGATCTGCTGGGTGAGCTCGTCGCCACCGACGTCGAGCAAGACCGGAATGAAGGCGGTCTGCTTGTCCTTGCTGATCTGCTCGGCGCCCTGCTGGGAGAAGGGATCGACCACGCTCGCGACGTGCGGGAGCGTCTTCAGCCGCTTGTAGGAGGCCTCGATCGCCTGCTTCCGGTTCGCGTCAGTGACCTTGCCGGTCGCCGTGTGGAAGACCAGCGGGTTGCTGCCGTTCTGCTGTGGCGGGAAGCGGGCGGCGAGCAGGTCGGTCGCCGCCTGGCTGTCGGTTCCCGGCAGGCGCAGGTTGTTGCTCGTGTTGCTGCCGAAGCTGTGGGCGAGGGCGAGGAGGGCGGCGAGTCCGACGACCCACGCGCCCAGCACCACCCACTTCCGTCGTGCGCAAAGCTGGCCGAGCCGGTGCAGACCCCGAGCCATGCGATTGAGGCTAGTACTCCCGCGGAGAGTCGTCTAGAGCTAGAGAACCAGCGTCTCCGGGAAGTCGACGCCTTGCTCGAAGCGCGAGAGGCGGTACGGGGCGAGGTCGAGACTCGGAGTCTCGCCGAGGATCTCCTCCGCCAGGGCTCGTCCGACCGCCGGCGACTGCATGAAGCCGTGGCCGCTGAAGCCGCAGGCCGCGTACACGCCGTCGGCGACCGGCCCGAGGATCGGGTGCGCGTCGGGCGTCATGTCGTAGAGGCCGGCCCAGGAGTCCTCGATCGCCGCGTCAGCCGCGCCGGGGTAGCGATGGTGGAGCCGCGCGAGGCGGTCGTCGAAGAGCGACTCGTCCACGACCTCGTCGAACCCCCAACGCGGCTTGGGGTCGACCATCGCCACCACGAGCCGCTTGCCGCGGCGGCGGAAGTGGAAGCCGGTCTCCTCCTCGAGCACCATCGGCAGGCGTTCGGGCAGGTCGAGCTCGCCCGTGGCAAGCAGCTGCCGGACCAGCGGCCGTACCGGGAGCTCGACGCCGAGCGTCTTCCCCACCCGCGCCGACCACGGCCCGCAGGCGATCACGAACGTGTCGGCCTCTAGGGTGGTCGCGTCGCAGCCCTCGCGAACCTCGACGCCGAGCTTGGTCGCGAGGCGGACGAGCTCGCGCGTCACGGCGGGCGGATCGGCGGTGCCGTCGGTCTTACAGATGACCGCGCCGAGCACATCGTCGGTGCGCAGACCATCGACGTACGACGGGTCGACCGTCTCCACCGGGACGCCGAGCTCCTCCTGGATCGCGCGGCGCCCCTGCAGCGCCGCCAGCCCCTCCTCGGTCGTCGCCACGAACAGGTAGCCCACCTGGTCGAAGAGCGGCGGGCCGAGCTTCTCGAAGAAGCGGGTGCTGGCCTGCGCGAGCCGCACCTCGGCCGCGGTCGAGAACTGCTGGCGGACGCCGCCCATCGCCTTCGAGGTCGCGCCGCCTGCGACGCGTCCCTTATCCGCGAGGACGACCTCGCGGGCGCCCAGCGACACGAGGTGGTACGCGACGGACGCTCCGGTCGCGCCCGCCCCTGCTACGACGATTCGAGCCACGCCTCCAGCTCGCGCTTCTCGTCATCGCGCAGCCGGCGCAGCGGCGCGCGAACGTCCTCGCGCACGGGGACGCCGCGGCGACCGAGGACGTACTTCGCCGCGGCCTGGAACGGAAACCGATCGAGCTCGGCGCGGACGGCGCCGACGTCGCCGACCCCGTCGCGGAGGAGCGCAACGACGCGCTCCGGGAAGACCGAGCCGAGACCGGAGACGGCGCCGACCGCTCCGCGCCCGATGCCTCGGAGCACGAGCTCCTCCGCCCCGACGAAGACGTCGAGCCCCTCGAGCAGGTACGGCTCGACCGCGTCGAACGGCTTGTCGGAGACCTTCAGCCCGGCGAAGTTGGGCGCGCGCTCGCGCAGCCGCTCGACCACGGGGACAGGCACCGCGTAACCGCTGCGCGCCTTGAACTCGTAGACGTAGAACGGCACTTCGCCCGCCGCGCGCGCGGCCGCGGTCAGGTGCTCGAGCAGCGCGTCGTCGTCGAGCGCGAAGTACGGCGGTGGGATCACGGCGACGCCCGCGGCCCCTGCGCCCGCCGCGTGCTCGGCGAGCGCCGCCGTCTCCGCGGTCGTCTGCGCGCCGCAGTGGACGATCACGGGCAGCGGGCCGTCGAGGAAAAGCTCCGCCGCACGCCGCCGCTCCGCCGCCGAGAGCAGGATCCCCTCGCCGGTTGTGCCGAGCACGAGGGTCCCGTCCAGGCCTGCCGCGGCCAGGAACTCCAGGTACGGCCTGAAGGCCTCCTCGTCCAGGGCGGCGCCGTCGTCGCGGAGAGGCGTGACGGCTGCCGCGAGCGCTCCGCGCAACATCCCGGCAACTTTACGATGCCCGACCATGCAGGCGTTGCGGGTCGAACAGGACGGCGATCTCCTCCTCGTCACCCTCGCGCGCCCCGAGCGGCGCAACGCCTTCGACGCCGGGCTGATCACGGAGCTGACCGAGGCCTTCGGCGCCGTCCCCGACGACGTGCGCGCGGTGCTGCTGTCCGGCGACGGGGAGAGCTTCTGTGCAGGAGCCGACGTCGAGTGGATGCGCAGCTCGATCGAGCTCAGCTACGAGGAGAACGTCGCCGACGCGCGGCGCCTACGGAAGATGCTCGAGACGATCGACTCGTGCCCCACCCCGGTCGTGGCCCGCGTCCACGGGCACGCGCTCGGCGGCGGCTGCGGGCTCGTCGCGTGCTCGGACATCGTGGTCACGGCGCCTGACACGGTGTTCGCGTTCTCCGAGGTGAAGCTCGGGATCATCCCGGCCGTGATCTCGCCGTTCGCGCTCGCGAAGATCGGCCCGAGCGTCGCGCGGCGCTACTTCGTCACCGGCGAGCCGTTCGACGCGCGAACGGCGCTGCGGATCGGCCTCGTCCACGAGGTCGCCGAGGACCTCGACGCGGCCGTGCGCCGGATCGTCGAAAACCTGCGCAGCGCCGGCCCGGAAGCCGCGCGACACGCGAAGAAGCTCGTGCTGGAGCGGCCCGACGGCCTCGGCACGGAGCGCCGGATCGCGCAGCGCCGCACCAGCGAGGAAGGCCAGGAAGGCCTCCGCGCCTTCCTCGAGAAGCGCCGGCCGAACTGGTTTGGCTGAGCACGTGGATTAGCCTGCGTTCGTGCCGATCCGGAAGCTCCTGGTCGCGAACCGCGGCGAGATCGCGTTGCGCGTCTTCCGCGCCTGCGGCGAGCTCGGGATCGCGACCGTCGCGGTCGCGCCCGAGGACGACGCCGCGGCGCTGCACGCCCGCTCGGCCGACGAAACGGTGCGCATCTCGTCGTACCTCGACCCGGCCGAGCACGTCCGGGCGGCGAGGGAGACAGGCGCCGACGCCGTCCATCCCGGGTACGGCTTCCTGGCCGAGAGCCCGGAGCTCGCGGAAGCGGTCGAGGCGGCCGGGCTGACGTGGGTCGGGCCGCCCGCGGCGGCGCTGCGGGCCGGCGGCGACAAGCTCGAGGCCAAGCGGCTGGCGCGCGAGGCCGGAGTGCCGGTGGTGCCGGAGGGCGAGCCCGAGAAGATCGGGTTCCCGCTGATGATCAAGGCCGCGGCCGGCGGCGGCGGGCGCGGGATGCGGGTAGTCCGCGAGCCCGCGGAGCTCGAGGAGGCGCTCGCGGCGGCGCGCCGCGAGGCGAAGGCGGCCTTCGGCGACGACCGCGTCTTCTGCGAGCACTACGTCGAGCGGCCGCGGCACGTCGAGATCCAGCTGCTCGGCGACTCCCACGGAAACGTGGTCGCGCTCGGCGAGCGCGAATGCTCGGTGCAGCGGCGTCACCAGAAGGTGCTGGAGGAGTCGCCCTCCCCCGCCCTCGACTCCGGTCTGCGCGCGCGCATGGGCGAGGCCGCGACCGCCTTCGCCCGGACGATCGGCTATCGCAGCGCCGGCACGGCGGAGTTCATGCTCGACGGCCGCGACTTCTGGTTCCTCGAGCTGAACGGGCGCATCCAGGTGGAGCACCCAGTCACGGAGCTGGTCTCGGGCGCGGACCTCGTGGCCGAGCAGATCCGAATCGCCCAGGGTGAGCCGTTGCGCGCCGAGCCGCGGCTGGTCGGGCACGCCGTCGAGGTGCGGCTGTACGCCGAGGACCCGAAGACCTTCCTGCCGCAGACCGGCCGGCTGGAGCGCCTGCGCCTGCCCTCGTCGGTCCGCGTTGACGCCGGGGTCGAGGAGGGCGACGAGGTCGGCACGTCCTACGACCCGCTGATCGCCAAGCTGATCGCGCACGGGTCGACGCGGGACGATGCGCTCGACCGGCTCGCAGCCGCGCTGGGGGACACCGAGGTCGGCGGCGTGGTGACGAACCTCCCCTTCCTCCGCTGGCTGGTCGCGCACCCGGCGTTGCGCGCAGGTGAGACGACGACCGCCTTCCTCACCGAGCACCCGCCGCTCTCGGCGCCGCCGCTGCGCCTCCCGGACCGCCCGTGGCGCGGCGGCTTCCGCCTCAACCTTCCCGCGCCCCCGCCGGCCGCGCCACCCGATCTGGCAGCGTCGGTCGACCACGGCGGCCGGCACGAGCAGAGCTCCCTGAGCGCGCCGATGCCCGGGACGGTGATCCGCGTGCTCGTCGCCGAGGGAGACCGCGTCGAGCCGCGCCAGCCGCTCGTCGTGCTCGAGGCGATGAAGATGGAGACGCCCGTCGTCTCGCCGTACGAAGCCGAGGTGCGCGCCATCCACGTGCGGGAGGGCGACAGCGTCGCCGGCGGCGACGTGCTCGTGGAGCTCGAGGAGTAGCTCTAAGGCGCTCGCTTGCGACGTCGACCAGCAGAGGCCG
This sequence comes from uncultured Actinomycetes bacterium, assembly GCA_963719275.1. Lineage (GTDB taxonomy): Bacteria > Actinomycetota > Thermoleophilia > Gaiellales > Gaiellaceae > AC-32. Next base: position 643,906 of record CAVRBT010000004.1, read on the forward strand.
TGCCGGCTTTGCCGGTGCGGCCGCTAGAAGAGCTTCTGCAGCTTCATCGCCTGGCCCATGTCCCCCTTGACCTTGAGCTTCCCGGACATGTAGGCCGCGGTGGGGTTCTGCTCGCCGTTGGCGATCTTCAAGAACGTCTCCGAGGAGGTCGAGATCGTGCAGTCGGCGTCGCCGCCGTCCTCGGTGACGGTGACCTTGCCGTCGTCGACGTCCACGTGCCACGAGCCCGAGCCCTCGATGTCGAACTTGTAGCTCGCGGTCATCCCGGCGGCCTTCGACGCGTCCACGCGCGACTCCAGGGTCTCGAAGAACTCTCTCGGGCTTTCCATCGGCCGCGGAGCCTACAGAACCGGCTCGGGCTCGAGGCGCCGCTGCGGACGCGTCGCCGGGAGCAGCGCCGCCAGCGCGACGGCCACGAGCGGCGCCGCGGCGGCGGCGTACATCGCCGCGCGCAGATCCACGGAGTCCGCCAGCGCGCCGAGCCCCACGGCGGCGATCCCGCCGAGACCGATCGAAAGGCCAATCGAGAGTCCGGAAGCCATCCCGATCCGGCTCGGCAGGTACTCCTGGCTCATCACCATCGTCACGCCGAACGTGCTGATCACGCAGACACCGACGAGCGCCAGGGCGATCGCGCCGGGGATGCCGCCCACGGCCACGTACACCACCATCAGCGGCGCGGTGGCCGCGCAGCTCGCGAGCAGCACCGGCCTGCGGCCGAACCGGTCGGCGAGCGGCCCCGCTGCGAGCGTGCCGAGACCGCCCGCGAGCAGCATCAGCGAAAGCAGGTGCGCGCCGTGCGCCTTCGAGTGGCCGAGTGAGACCTCCCAGAGGGGCACGAAGGTGACGAGCCCGAACCAGGCGACGCTGCGGAACGCGATCACGCCGAGCAGCAGCACCAGGGCGCCGGGCCGGTCCTCACCGCTCGAGGCGGCCCGCTCGCCGGGCTGGGGGGCGAAACCCGAGAGGAACGGGAGCACCAGCAGCAGCGCACCCGCGACCGCCAGCACGGGCAGCGCGAGCAGCAGCCCGCCCGTCAGGCCCAGCGCGAGCACGATCGGCGTCGTCACCGTCGGCCCCAGTGCGTACCCGACGTTGCCGCCGACCGAGAAGAGGCTCATGCCGCTCGCGCGCTTGCTCCCGCTCGCGTAGGCGGCGAACTTCGATCCCTCGGGGTGGTACGCGGCGACGCCGAGGCCCGAGACGACCACGAGCAGGAGCACGAGCCAGTACGCGGGCGCAGCGGCCGCCAGCCCGATCCCGATCCCGGCAAGCGCCACGCCGCCCGGGAGCAGCCAGATCACCCCGCGCCGGTCCGACCACGCGCCGAAGAGCGGCTGCACCAGCGACGAGGACGCCGTCGAGGCGAGCATCACGGCCGCCGCGAGCGTGTACGAGAGGCCGAAGCGGTCGACGAAAAACGGCAGCAGCGCCGGTAGCGCGCCGTTCGCGAAGTCGGTCGCGAGGTGCCCGGCCGAGAGGGCCGCCATCGCCCGCCTGTCCAGCTCCGCTCGCACGTGTCGAGACTAGCTGCGGTAAACCCCGCAGCCGGATCGGGGATCGTGCCGATGGAACCCGGCGTCCGCGACCCCACACTCCCGGTAACAACGGGAGGTGGACGATGGAAGCCGGGCTCAGCAAGGTCGTGATCGTGGGTGGCGGCGTCGCCGCGCTCGAGGCAACGCTGGCGCTGCAGGACCTGGCGCAGGAGGTCGTGGACGTCGAGCTCGTCGCGCCCGATCAGAACTTCGTCTACCGACCGCTGCTCGTCGCCGAGCCGTTCGGCGCAGGGCAGGTCCGCACGTTCCCCCTGCACCGGCTCGCGGAGGCGGCCGGCGCGAGCTTCACGGAGGCGATCGTGACCAGCGTCGACTCCGACCGTCACATCGTCCGCACCGCGGCAGGCGACGAGCTCCCGTTCGATCTCCTGCTCCTCGCACCGGGCGCCGTGCCGGTCACAGCCGTCACGGGCGCGATCTGCTTCCGCGGCCCAACCGAGGCCGCGGCGCTCGGGCAGGTGCTTGCCGACGCAGGCGCCGGAATGATCGACCGCGTCACCTTCGCCATCCCCTCGGGTGCGAGCTGGCCGCTGCCGCTGTACGAGCTCGCGCTGCTGACACGGTCCTACCTGGTCGACGAGGGCGCGGTCGACGTCTCGGTCGCGATCGTCACCCCCGAGGACGCGCCGCTCTCGCTCTTCGGCCACACCGCCAGCGATGCCGTCCACGAGCTGCTGGAGGCGCGCGGGATCGAGCTCTCGCTCTCGACGACGCCGCTCGCGTTCGCCGACGGCGGGCTCTCGACCGCGCCGGGAGGCGTGATCCCGAGCGATCGCGTCGTCGCCCTGCCGCGGCTCGAGGGCCCGAGCCTCGCCGGCGTGCTCCACGACGCGAGCGGATTCATTCCCGTGGAAGACGACGGCCGGGTCCGCGACGAGATCGACGTCTGGGCGGCCGGCGACGCGACGACGTTCCCGCTCAAGCAGGGTGGGGTCGCGGCCCAGCAGGCCGACGCGGCAGCAGAGGCGATCGCGGCGCGAGCCGGCGCCTCGGTCGAACCGCACCCGTTCCGGCCCGTGCTGCGCGGGCTGCTGCTGACGGGCATGGCGCCGCGCTTCCTGCGCGCGGAGGCGAGCACGCGAGGTTCGATGATCGACACCGAGCCGCTCTGGTGGCCCCCGGCGAAGATCGTCGGCCGCTACCTCGCGCCGTTCCTGGCGGAGCGCCTTGGGCTGTCGCAGGTGCTCCCGGATGCCGCGCGGGAGTCGGCGCTTCCGGTCGAGGTCGAGTTGACCCCGGCCGGGCGGGGGACCTGGTCGGAGCTCTAGCTCTAGGCCGCCGTCGGCTGCGCCGTGAGGTTGCGCTCGATCAGCGCGTGGCCGAGTTCCCACTGCGCGCGGGCGAGCTGGAGCCGGTTGCGCTCGAGCGGGGCCTCGCCGGCACCGCGCTCGCGGAGGCGCTGCCGCTCGGCGACGAGGGCCGTGATCCGCGCCGCGAGCTCGTCCGCGCTCGCGCGAGTGCGGCTGCGCCGGAACCGCGCAGGCCGCAGGGGCCGAAGTGACGTGCCGCTCGCCACGAACGCGGTATCGGCACGACGGCGCCCGGGGTGAATACCCCTCATGGTGCGGCAGCCTATGAAGGTGGTCGGCTAGCATCGCGCCGCGATGCAGGTCGAGGTCCAGGCGGTGGCGCCGGAGCAGGTGGAGGCCGACGTCCTCGCGGTTCCGCTGGCGGCGGGCGGCGGAGACGGCGTGCTCGCTCGGCTGGACGGCCCGCTCGACGGCCTGCTGGCGCGGCTCGCGGACGAGGGCGAGCTGAAGGACGAGATCGGCCGCGCCGCCGTCGTGCACGTCGACGGCAAACTCGGGGCTGCACGCGTCGCCGGCGCCGGAGTCGGGCCGCGCGAGCGCGTGGACGCCGACGCACTGCGCACGGCCGCCGCGGCCGTCGTGCACGCGTCGGGCGAGTTCGCGAAGCGCATCGCGTGGGTGATCGACGAGTCCCTCCCACTCTCCCCTGCCGAGCAGGCCCGCGCGCTCGTGGACGGAACGCTGCTCGGCAGCTACGACCCGGCGCGCTGGAAGCGCGAGGGCGATCGGCCGAAGGTCGAGACACTCGTGCTGTGCGGCGAGGCGGACGGCCTCGACGAGGCCGCGGCCCGGGCGGCCACCATCGCCGAGTGGACCAACCGGGCGCGCGACCTGGTCAACAGCCCGCCGAACGAGGTCACGCCGGAGCGGCTCGCGGAGCGCGCACAGGAGATCGCCTCGACCGTCGAGCACGTGACCACGGAGGCGCTCGGGCCGGACGCGATCCGCGCCCAGGGGATGGGCGCGCTCGCCGCGGTCGCGCAGGGAAGCGACAACCCGCCGCGCCTGGTGGTGCTGCGCTACGACCCGCCGGAGCCGGCGCGCACCGACCTCGTCCTCGGACTCGTCGGCAAGGCCGTCACCTTCGACACCGGCGGGATCTCGCTCAAGCCGTCGCTGCACATGGAGGACATGAAGGGCGACATGGCCGGTGGCGCGGCAGTGATCGAGGCCACTGGCGCGATCGCCGAGCTCGGGCTGCCGCTCCGGGTCATCACGGTCGCCGGCGCGACCGAGAACATGCCGAGCGGCCACGCCTACCGGCCGGGCGACATCATCACTGCCGCCAACGGCAAGACGATCGAGGTCACGAACACCGACGCCGAGGGCCGGCTCGTGCTCGCCGACGCGCTCTGGTACGCGCGAGGACAGGGCGCGACGCACATTCTCGACCTCGCCACGCTGACCGGCGCGATGGAGGTCGCGCTCGGCGACTTCTACGCCGGAATCTTCGCCAACGAGGACTCGTGGCGGGACCAGGTGGTCGAGGCCGGCGAGGCCAGCGGCGACCACGCCTGGCCGTTCCCGATGCACCCGCGCTACCGCCGCTACGTCGACTCCGTCTTCGCCGACATGAAGAACTCGTCCGACCTGCGCCAGGCCGGCGCGGTGCTTGCGGCGGCATTCCTCGAGGAGTTCGCCGGCGAGGGGCCGTGGGCCCACGCCGACATCGCCGGCCCGGCCTTCCTCGAGCGCTCGCGCGGCGACTACATGAGCCAGCGCGGCGGCACGGGCTACGGCGTCAGGCTGATCGTCGAGCTCACCTCACGTCTGTCGGCTTAATGGCGGCCCCCTTTCCCGCACCTCGACTCCCCCGGGGTGCTGCAAACCAGCGCCTCGCGGCGTCCTCACTCGCGTCCGTAGCCTCGGGCTACGAACGCTCCCTGCGTCCTTGCGAGGCTTGGTTTTCGCAGCCGGGGAAGGCGATCTGCGTGAAAGGTGACCGCGCGTGAACTTCGACCTCTCGCCCGAGCACGAGCTCGTCCGCTCGACCGTCCGCGAGTTCGCGGAGCAGCGGGTCGCCCCGGTCGCCGCCGAGCTTGACCGCGAGCACCGCTTCCCGTACGGGCTGGTGGCGGAGCTTGCCGAGCTCGGCCTGATGGGCATGCCCGTTCCCGAGGAGTACGGCGGCGCGGGCACGGACACGCTCTCGTACGCGATCGCGGTCGAGGAGCTGACGAGAATCGACTCGTCCGTTGCGATCACGATGGCCGCGCACACCTCGCTCGGGACGATGCCGATCCTGCTCTTCGGGACGGAGGAGCAGAAGCGCGAGTGGCTGCCGGACCTCGCCTCCGGTCGCAAGCTGGCGGCGTTCGGGCTGACGGAGCCGGGCGCGGGCTCGGACGCGGCAGCCTCGCGCACGACCGCGGAGCTGCGCGACGGCGAGTGGGTCGTGAACGGCTCGAAGATCTTCATCACCAACGCGGGCACGAACATCACCGCCTGCGTGACGATCACCGCGCGCACCGGCGAGGACGAGATCTCGAACCTGATCGTCCCGAACGGCGCGGCCGGCTACGAGATCTCGACGCCGATGGAGAAACTCGGCTGGCGCGCCTCGGACACACGGGAGCTCTCGTTCCGCGACTGCGCCGTTCCGCGAGGGCAACCTGCTCGGCGAGCGCGGCAAAGGGTTCGCGCAGTTCCTGGAGATCCTCGACGGCGGCCGTATCTCGGTGGCCGCAATGGGGGTCGGGCTCGCGCAGGGCTGCTACGACCTCGCCGTCGCCTACGCGAAGGACCGCGAGCAGTTCGGCAAGCCCATCTCGAAGTTCCAGGCGGTGCAGTTCCAGCTGGCCGACATGGCGGTCGAGATCGAGGCCGGCCGCGTGCTCACCTACAAGGCGGCGTGGCTCAAGGACGAGGGGCGCCCGTTCGCAAAGGAGGCGGCGATGGCGAAGCTCTACACCGGCGAGCTGTCGCGCCGCGCGGCGAACGCGGCGCTGCAGATCCACGGCGGCTACGGGTTCATGGAGGAGTCGGCGATCGCGCGGCTCTACCGCGACCAGAAGATCCTCGAGATCGGCGAGGGCACCAACGAAGTCCAAAGAATGGTCATCGCCCGCCACCTGGGCCTCTAGCAGGACTTCGTGATCCCGGCAATCCCGTGCCAGAACTTCAGTCTGGCTCGGGCGTGCAAAGGCACCAGCGCATGGTCATCGCGCGGCACCTGGGTCTTTGACGGCCTCGCGGCCGCGCGCGCGCCTCAGCCACCGCCCCGGCACGAGCACGATCAGCAGGAAGAACACCCCAGCGGCGGCGATCAGCAGGCGGTCGCGGGTCGCGGTGCTCTTGTGCTCGAAAGTCGGCAGCGTGATGCCCTCCGAGGCAGCCAGGGTGCGGACGGCGCGGGTGGTCGATTGCGCGAGCGTGCCCGGCGTCTTCCCGGGCGGAATTCGCTCGAGGGCACGCTGCTCCTTCGCTACCGGCTTGCGCCCGTGGTAGATGCCGAACCCGGACGGCATCGTGATCAGCAGCCGCTTCGTGTAGACGAAGGCGAGCTCGCTGCCCAGGAACTTCGCGTAGTCCGTCGGGTGGCCCCAGAGGCTGACTGCCGTGCCGAGGTCGGAGGTGAACGGGATCAGGGCGACGCGGATCGGGTACCCGCGCTCGTTCGCCGCCGCGACGGTCTTGGTCAGCGCGTCCCGGTCGGCATTTGAGATCGGCACCTCCGGCCCGATGTAGACCTGGTTCGTGATGAGGACGTCGCTGGCCGGGTCGCCGTTGGCGCGCGCGGCCGGAACGGCGACGAGCGCGGCCGCCGCCGCGACGAGAAAGACGCGCCTCATCGCCCCTCGAGCGCCCGCTGCGCCTCTTCCTCCTCGGAGAGCAGCCGCATCAGGAAGTACGACAGCGCTGCGAAGAAGACGATCATCTGCTCGCCGTTCATCAGGATCCCGCCGAGGTTCTGGTCCTTCTCGGCGCTCAGCCCCCACAGCCGAGGCGCCGCCTCGTAGAAGCCGTAGAACGCGCTCGCAGAGAAGATCAACGCCAGCGAGAGGAACGCGGAGCCCACGTACGCCGCGCCGAGGTAGACGAGCTTCACCGCGCTGGATAGCCGCTGCGGCAACTCGGAGAACACCGGCCACCAGAACATGAGCCCCGCGATGAGCAGGAGCAGATGCTCGACGTTCAGTAGCCACGGGTGTCGCAGCGCGTAGTCGTAGAAGGCCGGGAGGTGGACGCCGTACCAGACGAGGAGCCAGAACGGCAGCGCGAACCGCGGCCGCGTCAGGGGGGCAAGCCAGCGGCCTCCGCCCTCGGCGACGGCAGCCCGCATGGCGGGCGTGAGGCCGAGCACGAGCAGCGGCGGAGCCCAGTCGGCGATCATCACGTTCTGCAGCAGGTGGACGACGAGCAGGTAGTGAATCGCGATCGTCTCCAGCGGCGAGTTCAGCGGGACCACGACGAGGACGAGCCCCAGCCCGAAGAGGGTGGCGCGGAACCCCGACGGGCGCTCGACCGTCCGCGCAAGCCGCACGTACCCCCAAAGCGCCGCCGCGGCAAGCACGACGAAGAGCGGCTCGAGGCTGAACGACGTCGAGGCGGGCGCGCTCACGTGAACGCCGGCTTGCGCAATCGCTCCCGGACATACGGCCGCAGGAGCAGCGCGACGCACACGCCGAGGGCGAGCAGCTGCTCGACCATCATCACCGCGCCTGCGAGCCGCTGGTCGGTCTGCGCCGAAAGCCCGTGCGCCCCGGTGTAGCGGTCGTAGGCAGGCGCCGTGAAGAGCAGCGCGTCGACGAGCGGCTGCGCAATCACCAGCATCGCGAGCGCAAAGAACACGCGCTGGGGGCGATTCAGGCGCCCGTGGCGGGCCGGGTCGACGAGCTGCGTCCACGCGAGGAACCCGGCGACGATGAAACTCAGGTGCTCGAGGTCGTGCACGAGCGGGTGCGCGGCCGCGTAGTCGTAGGCGGCGGGGACGTGCCATGCGAGGAACGCGACCGCCCAGATCCCCAGGCTGACCAAGGGAACCAAGAGGAACGAGAGGAGGGCGCGCAGCGGCCGGAACGCCGCCAGCGGCCGCAGCAGCAGCGGCGGCAGCAGGAAGAAGAGCAACGGCCCGCGGACGGCGACGACGATCAGCGCGGGCGCGGCGTCGCCGATCAGGACGTGCTGGAGCATGTGCGCGGAGAGCAGCTCCTCGTCGCCGACGTGGTCGAGCGGCGAGACGAGGGGGAGCACGAGCAGCGCGAGCCCCGCCGCGAACAGCACGGCGCGGCTCCAGGGCGCATGGTCGGGCCGGCGGCGGCGCAGCCGCACGAACGCCTGGGCGAACAGCACGGCCGCGAGCGCCGCGCCCACGATTACCGCGGGCGGTGTCTCCCAGGACGCGGAGGAATGGGCTAGCGGCACCGCTGCGTCAGGGTAACGGTTTGACACTGGCGCCCAGGGGTCGTGATCCTGCAGGTGAATGGGGCGCTTCCTGACCGTGTGCGGCGCAGTCGTGCTCGTCGCCGGCTGCGGCTCGTCGTCGCGGCTGGGCGCGCCCACCATCGCTCCCGCGCGGACGTACGAGCTCACCGGCGTGAAGCCGCTGCGGATCGCGCACCCGGGGCCCGTGACGCTATCGTTCGCGATCCGGCAGCCTTCGGGGTCGGCGCTGGTGGACTACCGCCGCGGGGCGGGGCCGCACACCGGGATCCACCTGATCATCGTCCGCCACGACCTCGGCGTGATCATCCACAAGCACCCGCCGGTCGCGCCGAACGGGCGCGTCGCCGAGACGGTCGACTTCCCGACGCCCGGTCCCTACCGCGTGCTGGTCGACGCCTACCCTGCCGCCAAGGACGCGCCGCGGAACTTCCAGCTCCACACCGACGTTCGCGTCGGCGGGGCCTACAAACCACAGCCGCTGCCGCCGTTCCAGGCGCGCCAGCAGGTCGGCGGATACACGTTCGTGCTGAGGACGCCGCCCCGGATCCACGCGATCGAGGCGACGACGCTGAAGGCGACGGTGACCGACCCGCAGGGGAAGCCAGTCGTGTTCCACCCTTGGTTCGGCGCGCTCGCGCACGCGGTCTTCTTCCGCGCGGGCTCACTCGACTATTTCCACACGCACATCTGCGGTCCGGCCACACCGGGGTGCTCGAGCGTCCTCGGAGGCTCGAGCGTCGTCGGCCGCCCCGCCGGCCCCGGCAAGCTGAACGTCGGCGTGCTGCTGCCGGTGGCAGGGACCTGGCGCCTGTTCCTGCAGTTCCGCGACCGCGGGCGAATCGTCACGGCGCCGTTTACGCTGCACGTTCGATGAAACCACGACTCGCGCTCTGGGCGGGGACGGTCGCGCTGCTCGTCCTGACGGCCCGCTGGCTCGCGTACGCGTTGGCGCCGAGCCCACTCGCGCGCGTGCTCGAGCACTCGGCCGGCGGGCCGAGCCTCGTGACGGTGACGCTCGTCTCGCTCGGCCTCGCCCTGGCGGCCTCGACCGCGGTCGTCTGGCTCGCGTCGCTCGGCGTCCGCGAGCGCGCGCGGCTCCGCCCCGAGCGCGTCGCGCCGAGGCTGCGGCTGCGACGGCTGGCCGTCCGCACCGTCGCCCTCTACGTCACGAGCTCCGTCGCGTTCGCGCTCTTCGAGTCGTACCTCCACTGGCGGGCCGGCCTCGGCTTCCATGGACTCTCCTGCCTGTTCGGCCCCGTGCACCGGAACGCGATCCCGCTGCTGGCCGCCCTCGCGCTTTTGGCGGCCGCGCTGGCCGAGGCCGCGGGGCACGTGCTCTCGTGGATGCGCGCGGTCGTCCGCGAGTTGCAGCGCCACGCGCTCGTCTCGCTCCCCCTCCCGCTCCGCTTCGTAGCGCCCGGCACGCTCGTGGCGCGCACCCTCACGGCGCGGCCGCGGCCGCGCGCGCCGCCGCTCCCGGGCTGACCCCGGACCCAGCGAAGAAGGGAGACCAATGAGAACCGCCCTGCTTGCCGCCGCGGCGGCCGCGGTCACGCTTGTGTTCGCGAGCCCCGCGTTCGGGCACGCGATCCTGAGCCCGCCCGTCGCCAAGGCGAAGGTCGCCCAGCAGTTCACCCTGTCCGTGCCCACCGAGGAGGAAGGCGCGACGACCACCGAGATCGAGCTGACCGTGCCCGACGGGCTCTCCATCGACTCGTTCGAGCCAGCGCCCGGCTGGTCGCGGTCGGAGGAGGCCAGCGGCTCCGGCGAGGAGCGCGTGATCCGGAAGGTCACGTGGAGCGGTGGCAAAGTGCCGACTGACGAGGACGCCGTCTTCCGCTTCAACGGCAGTCTCGACTCCGAGAAGATGATCGAGGCCGCGGTGCGGCAGACGTACTCGAACGGGAAGGTCGTCGACTGGAGCGGATCGGAGAGCTCCGACACGCCCGCGCCGCGCATCGAGGGCGTCTCCTCGCTCGGTGGCGGCTCGAGTTCGACGCTTTCGATCATCGCGCTGATCGTGGCCGGGATCGCCGTCGTCCTGGCGGTGGTCGGGCTGGTGACGAAAGGGCGCCCCGTGGCGTGAGGCGCGCGGGGCTCGTCGGGATCGTTGCGGCGGCGGCGCTCGCGTCGCCGGCCTCGGCGTGGGCGCACGCCGCCCTGCTGCAGACGGTCCCGGAAGCGAGCCGCACCGTCAACGTCGCACCGCCGGAGGTGCGTATGCGCTTCAGCGAGCCGGTGGAGCCGCGCTTCGCGATCGTCTCGGTCACCGACGCGGCCGGACGGCAGGTGACGGACGGCGACCCGGCCGCGGCTCCCGGGTCGCCGCAGACGCTAGTGACGCCTCTACGTCGCGTGCCCGAGGGCTGGTACCTCGTTTTCTGGCGCGTGATCTCGGCGGACGGCCACCCGGTGCGGGGGGCGTTCACGTTCGCCGTCGGCCCGAACCCGGGACCGCCGCCGCAGTTCCGGGTGCCGTCGCTGAGCGAGACCGCCACGACGACCCAGCTGTTGGTCGCGCGCTGGGTCGTCTTCCTCTCTGCGCTGAGCGCGCTGGGGCTGTTCGTGCTGCGGGCCGTGATCGCGCGGCCGGTCGTGCGCGCCGTACGCGGCTGCTCCCTGCGGTCGCTGAATTTCGCCTTCGGCGTCGCCCTCGCCGTGGCGCTGGTAGCGACGCCGATCTATGCCCTCCTCGCGACGGCGCAGTTCACGCTGCGCTCGTTCTGGGACTTCGGCGGCGTCATCCCCGCGGTGCGCTCGTCGGGGTTCGGCGAGGACTTCCTCGACCTCGAGCTCGTGCTCGGGCTGTTCGCGATCGCAGCCACCGCCGCACTCGTCGTCGACCGGCCCGAGCGGCAGCAGCGCTCGGTCGCGGAGCTGCTTGCGTTGCCGTCAGCGCTCGCCGCCGGCCTTGCCGCGCTCGTCCTCCCCGCCCTCGCCGGCCACGCCGGGCAGAAGGCGCCGCGCGGGCTGTCGCTGCCGCTCGACACTGCGCACCTCACCGCGGCCTCGATCTGGCTCGGCGGCCTGATCGGCCTCGTCGTCTTCTGGCTCTCCGTCGGCCGGGCCGGGCGCGCCGCCGCGCTCGCCTACGTCGTCCCGCGCTTCTCGGCGGTGGCGTTCTGCTCGGTGCTGCTCCTGATCGGAACCGGCATCGGCCAGGCCTTCCAGGAGCTGCCGACCTTCGCCTCGCTCTGGCAGACGTCCTACGGGCAGGCGCTGATCTGGAAGATCGGCCTGCTGGCAGCTGCGCTCGTGCTCGCGGCGGTCAATCTCGCGCGGACGAAGCCGCGCCTGCAGGGCGGCGACGCCTCGGCGCCGCTCCTCCTGCGGCGGCTCGTCCAGGGCGAGATCGTCTTCGTCCTCGCGGCGCTCTTCGCCGCCGGGCGTGCTGGCGAGCCTCGCACCGCCGTCGAGTGCGCTCGCGCGCGTGCAGGACATCTCCGCCCGAGTCGGCCCCGGCCCCGTGTCGGAGGCGGTCGCGAAGGGCCCGTACCGCGTCCGCGTGCGCGTGACGCCGAACCGCGCCGCCGTCAACAACGCCTTCGAGCTCGCTCTCACCCGCAACGGCCGACCGGTGAGCGGCGCCGAGGTGATCACGAAGTTCGACATGCTGGACATGGAGATGGGCGAGCAGAGCTACCGCCTCCGCGAGCGCCGGCCCGGCGTCTTCCAGCACTCGGCGCCCGCGCTCGTGATGGTCGGCCACTGGGCGCTGCTGTTCGAGGTGACGCCGCCCGGCGCGAAGCCGTTCGTCGTCACGCTGCTCGACAAGGCAAGCGGATGAGGACGAGACTGGCCCTCGCTCTCATCGCCGTGGCCGCGGCGGCCGCGGCGTGGGTGATCGTGATCGAAGCGCTCGGCCGGACGGTCTAATGCGGCGAGCCGTGCTCCCGGCGGCGGTGGCCGCCGGTGCATTGGCGTTGCCCGGCACCGCTGCCGCGCACGGCCGTACCGCACGCGTCGCGGTGGACTTCAAGGCAACGGTCGTCCCTCTCCGCCCACCGCTCGCCGGCTCCGTTGAGGCGCGCGTCTACGGCACCGATCTCGCACTCCGCCTGACGCTGCTGGGAAGCCACCACGTGCTCGTCCAAGGCTACTCCGGCGAGCCGTTCCTCCGATTCGGGCCGGGCGGCGTGTACGTGAACCGGGGGTCGGTCACCGCCCGCGGGTTGGGTTTCGTGAAGGGTCCCGGGAACGGCTGGCGACTCCGCTCGCGCACGCCGCGACTGACGTGGCACGACGCCCGTTTGCGGGGCCTTCCCGCAGGTCTCGAGCGCCGGCGCTGGAGTGTGCCGTTGCTGGTGGACGGCGTCCGGTCCGAGCTCGGCGGGGAACTGCGGCACGTCTCCCCGCCTCCGGCCTGGCCGTGGCTAGCGATCGGCGCCGTCTCTGCCGCTGCGAGCGCGCTGCTCCTGGCACGGCGGCCGCAGGAGTTGCTGAGGACGGCCTCGGTGGCGCTCGGCTGGATCGCGGCGGGCGCAACGGTCCTGCTCACGAGCGGTTTCGCCGCGGCCCCGACTGCCTCGGAAGGCACCTGGATCGAGACCGGTAACGAACTCGTGCTCCTGCTCGTCGGAATCGCATTCCTTGTTCGGGGCTCCCGCGACACGCGCGCGCTCGCCGGCGGGGCACTCGGCCTGCTGGCGCTCGCCGTCGGCTTGACGAACATGCCTGTCCTGTTGCACGGCGTGGTGCTCTCCGCGCTACCCGGCAACCTCGCGCGGGCGGCAGACGTCATCGCGATCTCGGCGGGGACCGCGGCGATGGTCGCAGGCTTCCTGGTCTTCATCGACGTGCTGGAGCACTACGAGGAGCCTTCCTCGCTGGAGCGGTTCCTGTAACGGCCGGAGAGTCGCTTGGGCGCGCGCTGACCCGGCAGGCAAGCGGATGAGGGCGAGACTGGCCGGTGCTGCGAGCTCGAGTCCCGATCGAGACGACGGCTAGATTTGCGTGCGCTCGCGCCCGTCGAGCCGGATCGTCCACGGCTCGATCGAGTCGACGACGAGGTGCGTCTCGCTCCACGGATCGCGCGCCCACGTCGCACGGACTGCGTCCTCCGACTCGGCCTCGACCGCGTGCACGACCCGCCCGTCATTCGTAACCGGCCCGCCCAGGACGATGAAGCCGTCCTCCACCAGCGCGTCCATGTACTCGGCATGCTCCTGCCAGCCGGTCTGCTCCTCCATCGGCTTCCCCGCCCGCCACTCGGGCCCTGCCTGACGGATGACGACGTGGAACATCGGCATGACCGGAGTTCTACCTGGGCGGGCGAATCGCCAGCGGCCGGTCGAACTCGAGGTAGCGATGGGTCATGAAATGCGCCGCGGCCGTCATACGCAGGCGGAGCGGGCGATACGTGCTGCGGTCGATCCAGGCGGTGAACCAGGCAGGCGTGCTCGGGTTCGCGAACGAGACCACCCAGACCGGCCGACCGTCGACGCGCCCTTCGCGCAGGACGTGGGCGTTCGTCGCGCGCGAGCCCCACGCGGGCTGCGGGACGCGGAGCGCGGGAAGCTGCTGTGAGCGGCGCCACGGACCCCCGGCCCGGTCGCGGTCCCAGCGCCGTTCGCCGAGCACGATCGCCGAGGCGCCTCCGCGGATCCGGTACTCGACCTCGTCCGGGGCCTGAAGCTCCCACGTCGTCAGCAGCCCGCCCTTGGGCCCCGAGCGCAGCGACTCGACGTACACAAGGCTCTTCAGCGCCCGCGTCGCGCGGTCAGCACGCGCGACGATCGCAGTGCCGGGCCGCGGCTTCGCAGGCAGGTCGAAGACGACCGGCTTGCTGCCGCTCGGACGCACGACGACGCGTGACGCACCCGGGGCGCGGGCCGAGTAGCAGCCCGCCCCGCACGGGTGCGCCTGGACGACCCGCGAGCCGGCCACGAAGGAAACCTTCAGCCCGGAGAGCGGCCCACCGTCAGGTGAGAGCACCGTCGCCGTCAGACGTCGGGGCGTCACCGCGAGCGCGATCGCGCGCGACCCGGACTCGCCCCCGAGCACGAGCGCCTCGCGCGGCGGAGGCGGAGGGTTCTCGACCCCGACCGTCAGCCCGCGCTTCGAGACCGACCCGCTGGAGCACGCCGCCGCGCCGGCAGCGAGCGCCACGGCGCCGGCGACGAGCGGCTTCCACACCTCGAGAACGCTAGCTAGCGCGAACGTGAAGCTAGGCCTAGCAGCGGATCCCGGTCTCGCACGTCCTGAGCACCACCACCCCGGGGAGGCCACCCGGCGTCGCCGGCGCGGTGAGCCTGATCCGCACCGAGGAAGCGTCGTTCGCGTACCTGGTCTCGCGCAGCACCCGGCCGACGTTGACGCGGTGGACGAGGTCGTACTCGCCCGGGGTGTACCCGACGAGGTCGATCGACTGGCCCTCCTTCGCAGGGATGTAGATATCGCCCCAGCCGACCGCGATCCCCTCCAGCAGCCGCGTCGCGCGCCGCTTGTCCCGGGCGCAATCGCTCCCTTGGAGCGGCCGGGAGGCGGCGTGCCCCTGGGCGGGGAGGGGCGATTGGTGGTCGCTCGTCAGGCAGAAGCCGCTCTTGTGGTCGCGCACGATCTGCGCCCCGTCCAGCGTTCTGAGCTCGTAGCGCTCGAACGGCTGAAGATGCCAGTGGCTGTGGGAGGGGTTGACGTTGTAGCGCAGGCGACCCACCCCGTCGATCCGCCGGACCCCTCCCCCGCGCAGCCGAACGAGCTGCGTGGCGCGCATGCCCCGCGCGCGCAGCGTCGCGCGATTACCTTCGACGAGCAGCGGGCCGTACCCCACGTTCTCCACGCTCGACGTGAACACGAGCAGCGGATGGTGGTTCGGAGGACCGCCCAGGCGAACAGAAACCGTGAGCGGCGGCCGCTGGTCGAGGTCGGGCAGGAGCAGGCGAGGCACCTGGTTGACGCTCCCGACTGCGCTCCCGGAGCAGGCGGCCGTGCAGCAGAGCACCGCAACGATGCCAAGTCGAAGCCGCATTGTCCGTGTAGGTACCCCGCCGGAAGACGTTGGCCCTTTGGGACGTTGCGCCTCACCAGCCGAGGATGGAATGAGGGAGGCGGCGCGCCCCCACAAGTACGCCGCCCCCGCGCTCGCTCCAAGGATGGGTGCCGCAGTGGCGAGCGCGCGGCCAGGTGCGCTCTCGCTAACCGACCCCTCCTCCCCGCATCGAAGGTGCGAGCGATGCGAGCGAAGCTCTGAAATATCCGCAGAGGGTTCCGGCTAAACGCGGTACCAGTCGTAGCCGAGCGGCTCGAGGCGCAGCCGGTGCCGGCCGGCTGAAGCGTGGCTCTCGCCGCTGCCGAACAGGCTGCGCAACCGTTCGCTCCTCGAGCACATGTTCAGATCGAGCGCGATCTCCCGGGGGCTTTCGTCGAAGTTGTGGAGACAGAGCACAGCGGAGTCGCCTCGGGTGTACAGGATCGCGAGAACCTGACGGCTCCGCGTGGGGAGGATCCGCCACTCGCCCGCGCCGATTTCGGGGCACTCCTTCCTGATCCGGATCAGCTCGATCATCCAGCGCAGCAGCGAGCCCGGGCGGCGAAGTTGCTCTTCGACGTTGACGGCGTCGGAGCCGTACGGACCGCTGTCGATTGCCGGCCGGACGAGCCGCTCGCTCGTCGAGAAGCCGCCATTGGGCCCGTTCGTCCACTGCATCGGCGTCCGAACCGCGTTTCGCTCCTTGAGCCGCAGGTTCTCGCCCATGCCAATCTCTTCGCCGTAACGCACCACCGGCGTTCCTGGCAACGAGAAGAGCAGGCTGTAGGCGAACTCCAGGCGGCGCTGGTCGCCGAGCATCGGTGCCAGCCGGCGGCGGATGCCGCGATCGTAGAGCTGCATCGAGGCTTCCGGTGCAAAGCGCGCAAAGACGGCCTCACGCTGGCTGGGTTCCAAACGCCCGAGGTCGAGCTCGTCGTGGTTGCGCAGGAAATGCGCCCACTGAGCGCCTGCGGGGATGCTCCGAGTCGCCGACAAGGCCGAGGCGAGGGGGCGCGCGTCCGCTGTTGCAAGCGAGGCGAAGAGATGCTGGTTTACCCAGAAGTTGAACATCAGGTGGAGCCCGTCGCCGTCGGCGAAGTAGTGGTCGTCGTCGCGCGGGACGACATTCGCCTCGCCGAGCAAGATCGCGTCGCCGCGGCGCCATTGCACCACCTCCCGCAGCGCACGCAGGTACTCGAAGTGCAGCCCCGGGGCGCCGCCGTTAGGCCGCGGTTTCTCGATGATGAACGGGACGGCATCGACGCGGAACCCGGAAACGCCGAGCCGCAACCAGTAGCTGACGACGCGGTGGATCTCTTCGCGCACGCGCGGGTTGTCCATGTTCAGGTCGGGCTCGAATTCGTAGAAACGGTGGAAGTACCAGGACCGCGCCTTCTGCTCGTACGACCAGGTGGTGGCCTGGACGCCCGGGAAGACGACCCCAGAGCGAGCAGCGCGCGGGCGCCTGCGCGACCAGACGTACCAGTCGCGGTAGCCGGAGTCGGGGCTCGCCGTTGCATCCACGAACCACGGGTGACGATCTGACGTGTGGTTCACGACCAGGTCGAGAAGCACACGCATGCCGCGGCCCTCGGCCTCGGCCAGAAACTCGGCGAAGTCGCCGCTAGAGCCCAGCCGGCCGTCGATCCCGTAATAGTCGGTGACGTCGTAGCCGTCGTCGCGGTTCGGCGTCGGATACACGGGTGCGAGCCAGAGCGCATCGACGCCGAGGCTCTCGAGGTAGTCGAGCCGGTCGCGCAAGCCGCCGAAATCGCCCACGCCGTCTCCGTTTCCGTCCATGAACGCCTCGACCGAGAGGCTGTAGATCACCGCGTTGCGATACCAGGGCTCCACGCCGGCGGCTATTCCCGTCACTTCAAGAAAGCAAGCGGGGGCAGGTGGTAGCTTCGATGCCGAGGTGGTCTTCAAGCAGCTCGTGGACGACGATCTCGGCTGCGCGTCCTACCTGATCGGCGACGAGGCGGCCGGGGAGGCCGTGGTCGTGGATCCCTCGTACGCGATCGAGCCCTACCTCGAGGCCGCGGAGCGAGAAGGGCTGAGGATCGTGCGCGTGCTCGAGACGCACACGCACGCCGACCATGTGTCGGGGCACGGGCGCTTCGCGCTCGAGCACGGCCTTCCGGTGGCGATCCATACGCTCGCCGAGGCCGAGTACGCGTCCGAGCCAATCGAGGACGGCGACGAGGTGCTCGTGGGCTCGATCCCGATCCGCGTGCTCCACACGCCCGGCCACCGCCCCGAGCACTGCTGCTTCCTCGTCGAGGGACACCTGCTGACAGGGGACTCGCTGCTGATCGGCGACGCCGCCCGCCCCGACCTCGCGGTCGAGGCACGCGAGGGCGCCGAGGATCTCTTCCGTTCCCTCGGGCGGCTGGCGGGCCTGCCCGACGAGACCGAGATCGACCCCGGCCACACCGGCGGCTCGCTCTGCGGCGCCGGCCTCAGCCGCGAGCGAGTCTCAACTTTGCGGATGGAGAAGCTCTCCAACCACGCGCTCGCGATCGAGGATGTGCAGGAGTTCGTGGCGCATTCGACGGGAATCGCCGCCCCGCGCCCGCCGACGGTCGAGCGCGTCGTCGAGCTCAACCGCGGCCCGTTCCTCGCCGCGCAACCGCCGCTCGAGCTCCTCAACTCTGTGCAGGGGCAGCTGCTCGACGTGCGGCCGGCGCGGGAGCACGCCGCCGGCCACGCGCACGGTGCGATCAACATCCCGCTCGACGGCGGCTCGGTCGGGACCAAGGCGGGCTTCGTCCTCGACCACGACACGCCGGTAACGATCCACGCGCGCTGGGCCGAGGAGGCGGAGGATGCTGCCCGCCGCCTCTATGCGGTCGGGCTGCTCGACGTCGCGGGCTACGCGATAGGGCTCGAGTCATCCGAACACCTGGAGCCGGTCGGGATCGACGAGCTCGAGCGCCTCGTCGCAGCCGAGTCGGTCGAGCTGGTCGACGTCCGCGAGAAGGACGAGCGCGACGAGGGCTACATCCCCGGCAGCCGGCACATCCCGTACCGGCTCGTCCGGGCGTTCCGGGACGAGCTCGACAACGGGCGCCCCGTCGTCACGATCTGCTCGAGCGGCGCGCGGGCGGGTGTGGCAGCAAGCGTGCTGGCGGCCGAGGGCGTCGACGCGCGCCCCGTGCTCGACGGGGGAATCGGCAGCTGGCAGGAGCGCGGCAACCAGGTGACGGCCTTCCGCCGCTGCGGCGGCTCAGGCTGACGCGGCCAGAAGAGCTTCGCCCTCGGCAGTCCACGCGGTCGCGCGCAGCTGCGCGAAGACGGGCAGTGCGAGGTTCAGCTGGCGATCGGCGCTCGCCCGGTCGCCGGCCTCGACGAACGCCTCTGCCGCCCTGAGCCGCGCGTAAGCCTCGTCGGGCACCGTCCCGATCCCGCCGAAGACGTCGGCCGCGCCGGCGAGGTCACCGGTAGCGATGAGGCGTGCCACTTGGTGCCAAGGCGTCTCCCCGATTGCCTGCTCGTCGAGCGCGTGGAGCACCTCCGCGCTGCGGCCAAGCTCCCGGAACACCCATGGCGACGCCGAGAGCTCGATCGGCTGCCGGATCCCCGTCGCGCTCCACGCTTCGACGAGCTCGTCGGCAAGTGATTCCGCGGCCGCTCGTTCACCGGCCACGAGCGCAGCCTGAGCCTCGTACGCCAGCGCCGGGTTGATCGTCTGGGGATCCTTGACCGGGCGCGAACGCTCCGACGCGAGGCGAGCCTCCGCGAACGCCTCCTGGGTTCGGCCACGCGCGAGCAAGATTGCCGAACGCACCGCCCGGCACGGGCCATCCATGTAGTGGCCCGCGGTTCCCTTGATCGTTTGGAAGTAGTCGTCGATGGCCGCGAGCGCGTCGTCCCAGCGGCCCTCCCAGTAGCAGTGGAAGGTGTGCTCCGCTTCCACCCAACGGATGAACCCCCAAACGCCCAGACGCCGCGCGAGCGTCCGGCTCAGCTCGTGGAGCTCGCCGGCGCGGCGCATGTCGCCGAGCAGCACATTCATCCACGTGAGGTTCGCGGCCGCGCCAATCTCCTCGTGGGAGTGCGCGGCGGCCGCGATCTCCATCGCCCGCTCCAGGTCGGCGACTCCGCCGGGATCGCCGGTGGCGACCCGCGAGACTCCGAGGGTGTTGAGATTCCGCGCACGGGCCGCCGCGAGGTCCAGGGTCTCCGCCAGCCGAAGCGACTCGGAGGCGAACTCGATCGCCCGCGGGAAGTCGTCGGCCATCATCGATGTGCGCCCGAGCTCCTGCAGGACGAAGGTCTTGGCCGGCGACGGCCCGCGGTCGGTGACGAGCTCACGGGCGCGCTCGAGGCCTTCCAGCCCCGCGTCAGTGTCCCCGCGGTTCAGCCAGATGCCCGCGAGCCGGGCTTGTGCCTCGGCAGCCGCCTCGACTTTGCCTGCGCGGAGCAGGCCGTTCGTCGCATCGAGGAGCACCGAGTCGTCAAGCGCGGTGTCGTCCACGCGGCTTCGCGCGTAAGCGAGCAGGAGCTCCGGCCGCTCCGGGTCGTCCCGCTCCGAGAGCTCGAGCGCAGCTTCGTACAGCCGCGCCGCGGCCGGAAACGCGCCGAGGGCCATCGCCCGGTCGCCCGCGTCGCGCGCCGCGGAGCGCGCGCGGGCGATGAGCTCGGCGGTGGCGTCCGCCCCGGTCGCGCGCCGCAGAAGAAGCGCCTCGAGGTAGTGATGGGCGAGCGTCTCCGCGTGGTCTTCGGGTCGGCTGAGCCCTTCGATCCACGTCGCCGCGCGCTCGTGCCTCTCGCTCCTTGCACTCCTAGGGATCTGGCCGTACGCCACATCGCGGACGAGGACGTGACGGAATGCGTACTCGTTCTCCCCACCAACGGACGAGCGCCGCTCCCGCCGCACGAACTCCTTGCGCTCGAGCGCGTGCAAGCGCTCCTCGCCCTCGCCGTGGTCGTAGCCGCCGACCGCGCAGGCCGCCCCGAGCCAGAACACCTTGCCCAGCACGGCGGCGTCCTGCAGCAGCTGCTTCTCGCCCGCCGGGAGCGCGTCGACCCGCGCGGCGATGATGCCCTGGACCGTCTCCGGCAGCGGCAGGTCCTCCTGCACCCCCGACTCGGCGAGCAGGCGCGCGAACTGCTCCGCGTAGAGCGGGTTGCCACCTGCCCGCGCCAGGAGCGAGGCTTGCACCTCCGCCGGGAGCACCGAGCGCTCCAGGAGGTTCCCGAGCAGGCGCGCCGTCTCCTCGTCCGAGAGCGGGGAGATGGAGAGCGTGAGCGCGTTCGGCTTGCCTCCGCCCCACCCCGGCCGCCGCTCCAGCAGCTCGGGACGAGCGGTGCAGACGACCAGCAGCGGCACCCCGGAGCTCCAGTCGACGAGGTGATCCACGAAGTCGAGCAGGTCATCGTCGGCCCAGTGCAGGTCCTCGAAGACGATCACGGTCGGGCCCTGGTCGGCGAGGCCCTCGAAGAACTGCCGCCAGGCCGCGAAGCGCTCGGCACGGTCGCCGCCCGTCTCGCCCTCGGCGGCGATCCCGATCAGGGGCCGCAGGCTCTCCATCACCAGTTCCGGGCTTTCCACGTTCAGCGCCTCGACCACTTCGCCGAGCTTCCGCTCGGCATCGGCGGCCGCGTCGCTGTCGAGGATGCCCGCGTGGGCCTTCGCCATCTCGGCGAGCGCCCAGTAGGTGATCCCCTCCCCGTACGGGAGCGAGCGGCCCTGCCGCCAGAAAATGAGTTCTTCCTCCGCGTCGGCGATACGAGAGAGCTCGTAGACCAGACGGCTCTTGCCGATGCCGGGCACGCCGACGAGCGTCACGAGCTGCGGCGAGCGCTCTTCCCGGGCGCGCGCAAGCGTGCCGGTGAGGAAGTCGAGCTCACGCCGGCGGCCGACGAAGGCAGCGCCCGTCTGCTCGACGTCCACCCCGAACCGCGAGCGCGCCTCGCGCGCCTCCCAGACCCCCACCGGCTCCGCCTTCCCCTTCGCCTGCACAGGCTCGGCGGCGCGGTACTCGATCCGCTGCCGCGTAGCACGGTACGTGGTGTCGTCGACGAGCACCCCGTTCACGGGCGCGGCGCTCTGCAGGCGCGCGGCCGTGTTGACCACGTCGCCGGCGACCATGCCCTCGCCCTCCGCCGGCGACGCGCCGAGCGAGACAAGCGCCTCGCCGGTCGTCACGGCCACACGCACCTGCAGGCGGCCGTCCTCGACGATCGAGTCCCGGATCGCGAGGCCGGCCCGCACCGCGCGCTCCGGGTCGTCCTCGTGCGCGACAGGCGCGCCGAAGACGGCCATCACCGCGTCGCCGATGAACTTCTCGACCGTGCCTCCGTGCCGTTCGAGCTCGTTTCGCAGCCGCGCGTAGTACGGCGACAGCGTCGCGCGCACGTCCTCCGGGTCGAGCCGCTCCGCGTGCGAGGTGAAGCCGACCAGGTCGGCGAAGAGCACGCTGACGACCTTGCGTTCCTCGCGCGCCTCGCGCGGCGAAGACTCGAGCCGCGTCCCGCACGCGGAGCAGAAACGTGCGTCGGCCGGGTTCTCCCGCCCACACTCCGGACAGACGAGCATCGGGCTAGCGCAGGCGCTCGACCGTGTAGCCGAGGCTGCGTAGCGTCTCGAGCAGTACCGCGCAGTGGTGCTCGTCGCGCATCTGCAGCGTCAACTCGATCTCGCTTTCGTAGACGGGCACGTCCATGCCCTCGCGGTGGTGCTCGACCGAGACGACGTTGCCGCGCTCCTGGGCCACCAGCTTCAACAGCTTGAGCAGCTCTCCGGGGCGGTCCTGCACGCGGCTGCGGACGACGAGATAGCGGCCGGCCGTCGTGAGCCCGTGCCGCATGACCGAGATCAGGACCGTCGGGTCGATGTTGCCTCCCGAGAGCAGCGCGACCGCCGGGCCCTCGCCGCCTGCCTTCCCGGAGAGGAGCGCGGCAACTCCCACCGCCCCTGCGCCCTCCACGACGAGCTTCGTCCGCTCGAGCAGCAACACGATCGCCTCGCAGATCTCGTCGTCGGTCACCGAGATCAGGTCGTCGAGCACGTCCTCCAGGATCGCGCCGGTCGTCTCGCCGACCTGCTTGACCGCGATCCCGTCGGCGATCGTCGGCCCGTTCAGCCCGGCCTGCACGCCGACGATGCGGATCCTCGGCTTCAGCGCCCGCAGCGCGAGCGAGATCCCGGACGCGAGCCCGCCGCCACCGACCGGGATGACGACGGTGTCGGCCTGCGGAACCTGCTCCGCCAGCTCGAGGCCGATCGTCCCCTGGCCGGCGATCACGAGCCCGTCCTCGTACGGATGGACGAACGTCGCGCCGGTCTGGTGGACGTGCTCCAGCGCTGCCGCCAGCGCGTCCTCGAAGCAGGTCCCGGTGAGCTCCGCGTTCGCGCCGTAGGTCTTCGTCGGCTCGACCTTCGCCATCGGCGCGTCCTGCGGCATGAACACCGTGGCCTTGACGCCGTGCTCGCGGGCGGCCCACGCCACCGCCTGCCCGTGGTTCCCCGCGCTCGCCGCGACCACCCCGGCTTGCCGCTCCTTGTCGGAGAGCGTCGCGATCTTGCTGACGGCGCCGCGGATCTTGAACGAGCCGGTGCGCTGGAGGTTCTCGGCCTTCAGCGAGACCTCTCGGCCGAGGCGCTTCGAGAGCGTCTCGGTCCCGTAGACCGGCGTGACCCGCGCGTGGCCCTCGAGGCGAGCTCTCGCCTCCTGGATCTCGCTAAGGCCGGGTGCCGTCTTCGTCTTCAAGCTTGAACACCTCTCTCATGATCTCCCGGACGGCCGTGAGCGGGTCAAGCTTGCGTGACTGCACCTCGTCGAGCAAGCGGCGCAGCGCCTCGTCGTCCGCCACCGCCCGCTCGAGGTGCGCCTTCGCGCGCGCCGAGGCGACCGCGAACACCTCGCCCGCGAGGTTCTCACGGCGGCGCTGCTCCAGCAGCCCCTCGCTCTCCAGGAAGGCCCGGTGGGCCTCGACCTTCTCCCAGAGCGTGTCGACGTTCTCCCCGCGCATCGCCTCGGTCAGGACGATCGGCGGCTTCCACGAACGCTCCTTGTCGAGCGAGAGCACCGAGCGCACTTCGTTCAGCATCGTCTTCGCAGCCGGGTGGTCCATCTTGTTGATCGCGATCACGTCGGGGATCTCCATGATCCCGGCCTTCAGCGCCTGGATCGAATCTCCCGAGCCCGGCATCAGCACGAGCACGACCGTGTCCGCGATGCCGATCACCTCGACCTCGCCCTGGCCGGTGCCCACGGTCTCGAGGAAGACGAGCTCCTTCCCGGCCGCGTCGAGCAGCAGGAGCGCCTGCAGCGTCGCCTCGGCGAGGCCACCCTGGTGGCCGCGGCTCCCCATCGAGCGGATGAAGACCTCCGGGTCGAGGAAGTGGTCGGCGAGCCGGATGCGGTCGCCGAGCAGCGCGCCGTGCGAGAACGGGCTCGACGGGTCGACCGAGACGACGCCAACGGAGCGGCCCCGCTCCCGCACGTGGCGAACGAGGGCGCTGATCAGACTCGACTTGCCGACCCCAGGCGGCCCGGTGACACCGACGGCGTAGGCACGGCCGGTCTCGGGATACAGGTCGCGTACGAGGTCGTAGGCGAGCGGCTCCGAGTTCTCGACCAGCGTGATCGCGCGGGCGAGGGCGCGCCGGTCGCCGGAGCGCACGCCGGCGGCCAGCGACTCGCGCGTGTAGTCGCGGCGCGCTGCCACGGGCGGGATGGTAAAGAGCCGGTCCTACGCGGTGGGCACCGGCACCGGCGGCTCGTCGGTGCGGGCGCGCTCACCCGCAGCCACGCCGCGGGCCAGGAAGTAGCCGATCGCGCCCGCGACCGCGGCCAGCACGGCCGCGACGCCCCAGACCCAGCGCGGGCCGTAGACGTCGGTCAGGTGGCCGGCGAGGATCATCCCGATCGTGAGCATCGCGACGTTCGAGCTCATCAGCACGGCGAAGGCGCGGCCGCGGTACTGGTCGGGGGCACCCCGCTGGACGAGCAGCGCGTTGCAGACGACGGCCGAGCCGTTCCCCGCGCCGGAGACCACGACGCACGCGGCGGCGACCCAGACGTTGGGCGCCACGGCGGCCAGGCCGATGCCGATCGCCATCAGCCCGAGCGAGGCGCCGTAGACGTTCGCGAGCCCGCGGCGCTCGACCCACTGGCCGGCGAGGTAGGCGCCGACGGCAAGGCCGACGCCAGCGCAGCCCATCATCAGTCCGAGCCCGAACTGGCCGGCGTCGAAGGCCCGGAAAGCCAGGCGCACCTCCGCGACGTTCACCGCCGCGTTGTGCAGCATCGCCACGTTCCATGCGATCAGCACCGTCAGCAGCGCCCGCGAGTGGAGGACGACCCAAAAGCCGTCTTTGAGGTCGGCCCAGTGACCGCGGCTGGCGGCCGGTGTTGCCTGCAGCAGCTGGTGCGGGATCCCGATCAGGAAGACCGCCGAGATCAGGAAGCTGCACGCGTTCAGCCAGTAGGCGACGTCCACGCTCGAGGCCGCGACGAGAGCGCCGCCGGCGATCGAGCCGAGAGCCCACGTCAGGTTGTCGACGGCCTGCAGGAGCGAGTTCGCGTGCGGCAGGTCCTCGTCGGAGACGAGGTTCGGCAGCCCCGCGTAGACGGCGGGACGGAAGAAGCCGGTCGCGACGCCGGCCACGGACGCCAGCGCGACGACCTGCGTCGCGCTCGTCGTGAACGGCAGCGCGGCGAAGACGCCGAACCGCACGATGTCCGCGCCCACGAGCAGGCGCTTGCGCGAAAGGCGGTCGACGAGCGGTCCGACGAGGATGCCGATCGCGAAGGTCGGCAGGAGGTCGGCTATCAGCAGCGCCGCCACCCAGCCCGAGGAATGGGTCTTCAGCCAGATGTCGACTTCGAGCGCGACGAGCGCCAGCCAGGTGCCCGCACCGGAGCCGAGCGTCGCGAGAAACAGGCGCCGAAAACTCGGCTCGCGACCGATGAGCGCGAGCTGGCTGCCGGTCACGCGAGGGCGGCGCATGGCCGTCGAACGGTAACACTGAGACCCGCCCTCGAACGAGGGGTTTTTCGGCCCTGTCTGCCTCGGCCTAGGCCGTTGCGAGCACCCTCGAGAGCGCCTCCGAGAGGTGCTCGTGGTCCTCGTGCGTGCCCACCGTGACGCGCACCGCGCCGGGGGCGCCGAAGCCATGCGTCGGCCGCACGATCACGCCCTCCCGCAGGAGCTGCTCGAAGAACGGACGCGAGTCCTCGCCGACCTCGGCGAAGAGGAAGTTCGCCACCGACGGACCGACCGGGTCGAGGCCGTGCGCGCGCAGGATCCGCTCTAGCTCGGCCCGTCCCTCGGCGTTGGCGGTGCGGCGGCGAGCGAGCTCCTCCGCGGAGTCGAGGCTCGCGAGCGCGGCCTCCTGCGCGGGTGTAGTCATGTCGAAGGCGCGGCGCACCTTCGAGACCGCGGCGACGATCGGCGCGGGCGCGAGGCCGTACCCGATCCGCAGTCCCGCGAGGCCGTAGATCTTCGAGAACGTCCGCAGCACGACGACGCGCCGTCCCTGCTTGAGGTGGTCCTCGACGCCGTCGGGGTAGTCGGCGTCGTCGATGTACTCCGCGTAAGCCTGGTCGAGCACCGTCACGACGTGGTCGGGGACGCGCTCGAACCAGGCCTCGAGCTCGGCGCGCGTGTTGGTCGTCCCCGTCGGGTTGTTCGGCAGGCAGACGTAGACGAGCTTCGTCCGCGGCCCGATTGCCTCCAGCATCGCGTCGAGGTCGTAGCGGCCGTCGCGCAGCGGCACCGTGCGCGGCACCGCGCCCAGCTTGCGGGCGTCGATCACGTAGCTGGGGAACGACGGCCAGCCGCAGACGATCTCGTCGCCCGGCTCGAGCGCCGCCTGGCTGAGGCAGTCGACGAGGCCGTCCGACCCTGCGCCGACGGCGACTTCCTCGAAGCGCACGTCGAAGCGCTCGGCCAACGCCGCCCGCAGGCGGTACGCGCCGCCGTCCGGGTAGCGGTTCAGCTCGTCGACCGCGCGCGCGATCGCCTCGCGCGCCTGCGGGAACGGCCCGTACGGCCCCTCGTTGGAGGCGAGCTTGACCACGCGCTCGAGCCCGAGCTCACGCTGCACCTCCTCCACCGGCTTGCCCGGCTCGTACGGAACGAGGTCGTTGACGGCGGGCTTGAAGAAGCTGTCCGCGATCTCCGTGAGCGTTCCGGGCACGATCGCGAACTCTAACCAGGTGCTTCCGGGAGCCAGCCTTCCTCGTAGCGGCAACGCTCGAACTTCGGGAACGGCCGGTACGCGTCCTGGGGCTTGGTCGTCTCCTGCTCGACGCCCGCGTCGTGTGCAAGCGCCAGGGGGTCGACCGGATAGACGATGCCTTTGCGCCCGCCGCGGCCGCCGACCGCGAGCACGACCGACGGGCCGTTCCCCGCCCCGACGATCATGTGGTTGGTGCCGCCGGGGGAGTGGAAGAAGTCCCAGGCGCGCAGCGTGCGTTCCTGCCCCTCGACGAGCAGCAGGCACTCGCCGGCGAGCACGAGAAAGTCCTCCTGGGCGCGCTCGTGGTGGTAGAGGCCGATCGGCTGCCCTGGCTGGAGGACGTTGACGTTGACCCCGAGCTGGCGGAAGGGGCGCTTGCCCTCGAAGTTGCAGTAGTGGCCGAAGTGGCCGGTGTCGCGCCAGCGGCTCTGGCGCGCGTCCAGCACGAACCAGCCGTCGCCGTCGGCGACGAGGCCGAACTTCGTCTCACGCAGCGGCAGCTCCGGAACGGCCATCTCGGCAGTCAGGATACGGCGGCCGTGCCAGGGAATAGCATGCGCGCGGCATGAGGATCGGGGTGCCGAAGGAGTCTGCGGCCGGCGAGCGTCGGGTCGCGCTCGTTCCGGAGATCGTCGGGAAGCTCGTACCAAGCGGCTTCGAGGTGCTGGCCGAGCGCGGCGCTGGCGATGCGGCCTCGTTCCCGGACGCGGGCTACGAGGAGGCCGGCGCGAGGATGGTCGGCGACGCCTGGTCGGATGCGGACGCGGTCGTGAAGGTGCAGAAGCCGTCCGCCGAGGAGGTCGCGCGCCTCCGCGAGGGGCAAGTGCTGATCGGCTTCCTGCAGCCGTTGACGGACGCGGAGGGGATCCAGCGGCTGGCGGAGCGCGGCGTCGTCGCGTTCGCGATGGAGTCGATCCCGCGGATCACGCGCGCGCAACCGATGGACGCGCTGTCCTCGCAGGCCACCGTCTCGGGCTACAAGGCGACGCTGTTGGCGGCCGAGCGGCTGCCCCGCTTCTTCCCGATGCTGATGACAGCCGCCGGGACGGTGGCTCCGGCGAAGGTGCTCGTGCTCGGCGCGGGCGTGGCCGGGCTGCAGGCGGTCGCGACGTCGCGCCGGCTGGGCGCGGTCGTGACGGGATTCGACGTGCGGCCGGTCGTGCGCGAGCAGATCGAGAGCCTCGGCGCGAACTGGCTCGACCTCGGGGTCGTCGGCGAGGAGACGGAGGGCGGCTATGCGCAGCAGCTCTCGGAGGAGCAGCAACGGCAGCAGGAGGTGGAGCTGGAGAAGCGGCTGCCCGAGTTCGACGTCGTCATCACGACGGCGCTGATCCCCGGCCGCCCGGCCCCGCGGCTGATCCCGGCCGGGGCCGTCCGCGCGATGCGGCCCGGCTCCGTGATCGTCGACCTGGCCGCCGAGGCCGGAGGCAACTGCGAGCTGACCGAGCCCGGCGAGGAGACGGTACGCGAGGGCGTCACGATCGTGGGCTTCACGAACCTGCCTAGCTCGATGCCGTTCCACGCGAGCCAGCTGTACGCGCGCAATGTCTCGGCGCTGCTGCACCACCTTGCGCCGGAGGGTGAGCTGACCTTGGACTGGGACGACGAGATCACCGCCGGCGCCTGCGTGGCCGGCAAGCAGGAGGTGCCGACGTGAGAAGAGCCAGCGTGAGCCGCGCCGCGCCAGCGCGAACTCTGTGGATCGATCGACCCACACCCGGCGCGTTCCCGGCACAGACACGCGACCCGAAGCGAGCTAGCGTCCCGGCCGAGGGCGGTGGGACTGCAACCCCCACCCTGGGTGGGGGTTTTTGGTTCTCGCGTGAACATGTTCCCGTCGCGGGAGAGGTGCCGCGGTGAGTCACAACACGCTGCTCGTCTTCGAGCTGACGATCCTCGTGCTCGCGATCTTCCTCGGGTTCGAGGTGATCTCGAAGGTGCCGACGCTGCTGCACACGCCGCTGATGTCGGGCACGAACGCGATCCACGGAATTGTCCTAGTCGGCGCGATGATCGTTCTCGCGCAGCCGGACAAGGACATGTTCGAGTGGATCGTCGGCTTCCTCGGCGTGGTGCTCGGCTCGGCGAACGTCGTCGGCGGCTTCGTCGTCACCGACCGGATGCTCGAGATGTTCAAGAAGCGCGAGCCGGCAAAGGCGCCGCCCGATGCCGGCAGCGACGGCGGCACGAGCGGCGGATGAGCACCAACCTCGCGAACCTGCTCTACCTGATCCCGATTGTCGCGTTCATCCTCGCGCTGCGCTTTCTCTCCAACCCGGCGCACGCGCGCCGCGGCAACCAGATCGGCGCGGCGGGAATGCTCGTCGCGATCGTCGTCACCTGGATCAAGGCCGGCAGCGCGAGCTGGTGGGCGATCGTGATCGGGATGGCGATCGGCGGCGGTTTCGGGGCCGTCGCCGCGCGTCGCGTGAAGATGACCGCGATGCCGCAGATGGTGGCGCTGTTCAACGGCGTCGGCGGCGGCGCGGCCGCGCTGATCGCACTCGCGGAATTGCACCGGATCCTCCCGGAGCCGGGCCGCCCGAAGATCGACATCGCCCTGGCGATCGCTCTCTCCGGCCTGATCGGGGCGATCTCGTTCGCCGGTTCGATGGTCGCCTTCGCGAAGCTCCAGGAGCTGATCCGGGGGCGTCCGATCACGTATCCCGGCCAGAAGCTCGGCAACCTCGCGCTGCTGGCGGTGTGCGTCGCCCTGAGCATCACCCTCGTCTCCGGTGTCCAGGACGAGTGGCTGCTCTGGGTCGTGATCGGCGGCGCGGCCCTCTTCGGCGTGCTCTTCGTGCTCCCGATCGGCGGCGCCGACATGCCCGTCGTGATCTCGCTGCTGAACGCGTTCACCGGTCTCGCGGTCGCCATCGGCGGCTTCGAGCTCGAGAACAACGTCCTCATCGTGGCCGGCATGCTCGTCGGCGCCTCCGGCACCCTGCTCACCCTGCTGATGGGCCGGGCGATGAACCGTTCGATCGCCAACGTGCTCTTCGGCGCCTTCGGCCAGGTGAGCGCAGAGGCGGCGGCAGCGGCCGAGGGTGACGGCGGCACAGTGCGCTCGGCGAGCGCCGACGACGTCGCGGTAATGCTCGCGTACGCCCACAAGGTCGTCTTCGTGCCCGGGTACGGTCTGGCGGTCGCACAGGCACAGCACGATGTGCGCCAGCTCGCCGACCTGCTAGAGGAGAAGGGCGTCGAGGTCAGCTACGCGATCCACCCGGTGGCCGGCCGCATGCCCGGACACATGAACGTCCTGCTAGCGGAAGCGAACGTGCCGTACCCCCAGCTGAAGGAGATGGACGAGGCCAATCCAGAATTCGGTCGCACCGACGTCGCCCTCGTCGTGGGCGCCAACGATGTCGTCAACCCGGACGCGCGCAACAACCAGGGCAGCCCGATCTACGGGATGCCGATCCTGAACGTCGACGACGCGCAGACCGTGGTCGTGCTCAAGCGCAGCATGAACCCCGGGTTCGCGGGCATCGAGAACCCGCTCTTCTACAACCCGAAGACCGTGATGCTGTTCGGCGACGCCAAGGAGTCGATCGTCAAGCTCATCGAGGACGTCAAGGAGCTCTAGGAGGTTCGGCGCCGCAGCGTCAGGGCACCGAGCACGAGCGCGAGCAGGGTCGCGCCGACGACGACCCCGACGTCGAGCGCGAACCGCCTGTCGAAGTCGTCGTCGATCGCGTGCGCGAGGGCGTCGTACGCATAGGTGAGCGGCAATGCGGCCGAGACGACCCGGAGCCAGTCCGCCATCTCGTCGCGCGCCACGAACAATCCGCACAACAGCATCTGCGGCAGGACGATGGCCGGCATGAACTGCACCGCCTGGAACTCGGTGGACGCGAACGCGCTCGCGAAGAGCCCGAGCGCCATCCCGAGCACCGCGTTGCCGATCGCGAGCGCGACCACGGCCCACACCGGCCCGTCGGTGTGAAGGTCGAGCCAGGTGAAGGCGATCGCCGAGACGACGCCGGCCTGCACGCCTGCCATGCAGGCGAAGGCGCCCGCGTAGCCGGCGAGCAGGTCGAGTTTTGCCAGCGGCAGCGTCATCAGCCGCTCAAGCGTTCCGGTCGTGCGCTCGCGCAGCATCGTCACCGAGGTGACGACGAACATCGAGACAAACGGGAAGAGCCCGAGCAGCGGGCCGCCGACGTGCTGGAAGACCTGCTCCTGCTCCGCGAAGAGCTCGTGCAGGAGGACGATCAGCAGCGACGGGACGCCGATCAGAAGCGCGACCGTGCGCGGATCGCGACGCAGCTGCGTGAGCACCCGCAGTGCCACCGCGGCCGCGACGCGCGGGCTCACGCGCCTTCCTCCTCGATCAGCTGGAGGAAGACCTCGTCGAGGTCGCGCGACCCTGTGCGCCGGCTGAGCTCGTCGGGCCGGCCAGTGGCGAGCAGCCGGCCTTCGCGCAGCAACAGCAGCTCGTCGCACCGATCAGCCTCGTCCATCACGTGGCTCGAAACGAGCACCGTCCGCCCCTCCCCGGCAAGGCCGTGGAAGGTGTTCCAAAGGTCTCGCCGCAGCAGCGGGTCGAGCCCCACGGTCGGCTCGTCGAGCACGAGCAGCTCGGGATCTGCGAGCAGCGCGCTCGCGAGCGAGACGCGTGCGCGCTGGCCGCCCGAGAGGCGGTTGACGACGCGGTCGGCAAGCTCGACCAGCCCGACGGTCTCAAGGGCAGGTGCGATGCGAGCCGCCGGCACGTCCAGCACGCGCGCGAAAAAGCGCAGGTTCTCGCGCACCGTGAGGTCGCCGTAGACCGACGGCGCTTGCGTCACGTACGCGACTCGTCGGCGCAGCTCCGGCGAGCCGGCCGGCCGCCCGAGAACCGTGATCGAGCCGCCGCGGACACGCTGGACGCCGACGATCGACCGCATCAGCGTCGACTTGCCGCTGCCATTCGGCCCGAGCAAGCCGGTGACGCAGCCCCGCGCGACGGTCAGCGAGAGTCCGTGCAGGACGAGCAGGCGGTTACGGACGACCTCGAGCCCCTCAACGACGATCCCCGGTGCCGCCGACATCGCCCGCAGTATCCCGCGACTAGGCTTCCCGGCCGGATGGTGCCCGTGTTCGCAGCCCGGGACGTCGATGCAGCGGTCCCTCCCGAGCGCGCGCTCGAGGCCGTGCGCGAGGCCTTCGTCGCCTACGCCCACGGCGAATGGTCGATGCCGCCGAAGGTCTACGTGCCCGCGTACCCGGCCGGGGACTTCCGCGCGATGCCCGCGCTCGGGGCCGGCCATGCCGCGCTGAAATGGGTGACCTCGTACCCCGGCAACCCGGCGCGCGGGCTTCCGACGGTGACGGGGCTGGTGCTGCTCTCCGACGCCTCCGACGGCTCGCTCGTCGCGGTCTTCGACGCCGCGGCCGTCACCGCGCTCCGCACCGGGGCAGCTGCCGTGCTCGCGGCGGAGACACTCGGGGTTGGTACGGGGCCGGCTGCCGTGATCGGCGCAGGCGTCAACGGCCGGGCGGCCGCGCGGACGTTCGTCGCCCGCGGGCGGGACGTGCTGCTCTGGGACCTCGAACGGCAACGAGCGCGCGAGGCGGCGGAGGAGCTGGGCGCCGGAGTGGCCGCGACGCGGGATGAGGCGTTCACGGCAGACGTCGTCGTGACGGTGACGCCCGGGCACGAGGTGCTTTTCGCTCCGGGCTCGCTCCGGGCAGGGCAGCACGTGAGCCTGATGGGCGCCGACGGGCCGGGCAAGGCCGAGATCGCAGTCGAGGAGCTCGCGCGCACGCGCGTCTTCTGCGACGACTGGGAGCAGGCGAGCCACAACGGCGAGCTCGCCCACGCCGTCGAGGCCGGCGCGCTCGAGCGCGGGCAGGTGACCGAGCTCGGGGCCGTCCTCGCCGATGACGCCAAGGGGCGTCAGACGGACGACGAGATCACGACCTTCGACTCGACCGGGCTCGCCATTCAGGACCTCGCAATCGCCCTGGCGGCGCTGGAACGCGCCGGCGAGCTGGACCTCCCCACGCTCGACCTCGAGGGCCCGGGGGACAGCTCGCGCTAAAGGGCAGCGCCTCCACAGCCGATTCGTCGGAGGCAAGCCCCTGCGACAAGGAGACCCAGCATGTCTTTCCTTTCCCTGCGGCGTGGGCGGCAGACCGCCGCGCGCCCGACCGTGCACAAGCTTCTCGCCACCGTCGCCGTGCTCGGCGCCGCGGCCAGCATCGCCGGCCTCGGTACCTACGCGACGTGGACCAGCACGACGTCCGAGAACCACACCATCTCGTCCGGCACCGTGACGATCGCGCTCGGCGCGACCGGCGCGGCGACCAACCGCCTGGATGTCGGCGCCTCGGGGCTGGCCCCCGGCGACACCATCCAGCGCAGCGTCGACCTGACTAACTCCGGCACGATCGACCTCGCCGGGGTCACCCTGACGACCACGGCGTCCCCGAGCTCGCTGCTCGACACCGACGCGACCAACGGCCTGCAGATGGTCGTCGACACGTGCTCGGTGGCCTGGACCGAGGCGGGGCCGCCCTTCACCTACACCTGCGGCGGGACGACGACTCAGGTGCTCGCTTCGCGCGCCGTGATCGGCAGCAATCTGTCGCTGTCGCCTCTCGGCGCCACGAGCGTTGGTGGAACCGACCACCTGCGCGTGACGCTGACGCTGCCGAGCGGTGCCCCGAACACGCTCCAGAACCAGTCGTCGACGATCACCTACGCGTTCACGGGCACGCAGCGCGCCGCGGCGAGCAAGTAGCGCACGCACGTGTCGGCTGGGATCTCCAGCGAGAGGAGCGCCACCCCGGTGGCGCTCCTCCGCGTTTCCCGACGCCTCGGCGCCGTGGCGGCGCAGCTCGCCTTCCTGCTCGCGCTCGCGGCGCTGGTCGGGCTGGGGCTGCTTCCGCGAGCAGGCTGGTACCGGCCGGTCACCGTTCTTTCGGGCAGCATGCAGCCGGCGTTCTCGCCGGGCGACATGGTCGTCGTGACGCCCGAGCCGGTGAGCGCGGTGCGTGTCGGCCAGGTGATCAGCTATCGCATCCCGGTCGGCGACCACCACGTGCAGTCGCACCGCGTGATCGCCGTCACCCGCCGTGACGGACAGGTGTCGGTGCGGACCAAGGGCGACGCCAACGCGGCTCCCGATCCCTGGGCCGCGACGCTGCACGGCGAGACCGTCTGGCATGTACGGGCGGTGCTGCCCAAGCTCGGCTGGATCGTCTTCTGGCTGCGCACGCCTCCGGTGCACCAGCTGACCGTCTTCCTCGCCCCGCTCCTGCTCGCTCTGCTCGCCGTGCTGCACATCTGGCGGCGCCCGGCGGAGCGTGCTCCCGAGGGACCCGATGCGGTTCGGACGCCGAGCGCCTGACCCGGACCTTCGCCGCCCCGTTCGGTGGGGCGTCGCCGTGGGAGCCGCTGCCGCGATGTTCGTGACGACCTCGGCCGCGCTTGCGGGCTTCTCCTCGCTTGCCTCGGGCGGCGGCGGGACCCTCTCGACGAAGCGGATCTTCCCCGGCGCGCGGTCAGCGTGGACGTGGGACGTGCGCGACGCTTCCGGCGGCGGGGCCGAGGCGAATAGCTCGGACGCACTCTCGTACGCCGACGGGATCATCAGGACGACGAAGAGCTGGTCGAGTGCGTTCTCGACGACGCGGTTCGACGACTTCGACGTCGGCGGCAGCCTGCCCGCCGGGGTTGCCGTCTCCAGCTCGACCTTCAACTTCACGTTCGCGCCGACGCGCTCAAACGAAAACGCCTGCTTCTACGTCGAGGTGCGGCGCGCGTCCACGAACGCGCTGCTCGGCACGCACGGCAGCGCGGGGTCGCCCTCAGGGTGCGCCAACGGCGGCGCGACCGTGGCGGCCACCGTCTCGGTGTCGAGCGAGGTCACGAGCACGGACATCGCCAACGACCTGCGCCTCCGGGTCTACGCCACCAGCAGCAAGAACCGCCCGATCGAAGTCGACCTTGCGAGCCTTAGCGTCACCACGCCGTGGTTCACCTCCGCGCTGTTCGAGAATCGCTGGGACGACGAGGCGAACGCCACGTCTACGGTGACCCTCTGGCCGCTTGTCGCCACCGATGGGACGGCGTACACGACGGTCGGCAATTTCGCGACCACGTTCAGCGCCACGCGGTACGTGAAGTTCACGGCGAACCAGGTGGTGCCAACCGGCGCCGCGATCTCGAGCCCGCAGGTGCAGTTCGCCTACAAGTCGGCGACAGCCGGCGACACGACGTGCTGGTACTTCGAGGTCTACAGCGGCGCGACGCTGATCGGCACGCACGGGAGCTCAGGCAGCCCGGTCTCCTGCAACGCCACCACGAGCTACGTGACGGACACGGTGTCGATACCGGAGGTGGACACCGTCGCGGAGGCGAACGGCCTCGTCCTGAAGGCCTACATGCGGAACTCCGGCTCGCGCAAGGCGAGCATCGAACTCGTGCAGGTCGACCTGAGCTATTACCTCGATTGAGATGAGCCTCCGGCGCGTCCTCTCCGTCGTTCCGGCGCTTGCGCTGTCGGCGGCGACGCTCGCCATCGGGACCGCGGCCGCGACCGCGACCTCGCGGCCGGCGCCCGGGCACCACTCGCTGCGGCTCGTGGCGAAGCCCGGGCGGATCGCGCCGGCGCGCTTGCTCGCGCCCGGCGATCGCGTCGAACGGCTGGTCGAGCTTCGCGCTCGCGGACGGGGGCGGTTCGCAGCCGTGTACTTCGTCCGCCGCGCCCGCCACAGGTCCCGGCTCGACGCCGACCGCGTGCAAGGTCTGCGGGTCGAGCTGCGCAGCTGCCCGCGGCGGTGGAAGCGCCGCGGGGCGGTGTTCACATGCAAGCGCAGCCGGGTGATCCTGGCTCGGCGGCCGCTCGTCGGCCGGACGCGTCTGAAACGCCTGCGGCTCGCGGGTGGGCAGACGGTGCACTTGAGGCTCGTGGTCACACTGCCGCGCGGCTCGGCAGGTTCACTCTCAGGCCAGACGACCACCGCGGTCTACTCGTTCCGCGGCGTCCGGGCCAAGCGCCGCTAGACCCCTGGCGCCCCTCGCGGGCCGGCGGCAGGTCAGGACGCAAGCCGGGATCCGGAGCGCGGCATTACACTGCCCGGCCGTGCGCGCGCTCGTGCTCGGATTCGCGGCGCTATGGCGCAGGTCAAGACGAACCAGACCGGGAAGTATCTGGTCAAGCTGCGCCCCGGCAAGTACGCCGTCACGCGCCGGCGCTGCGACCTGCCCAGCGGCTGACACCACAGCTCGTCCACGTGCCCCGCGGGCGTGTCAAGCGGGTCGACTTCCACCTGTACACCGGCGTTCAGTAGTTGTCGGCAAGCGCGGCGGTCTACGGCCTCACCCCCCGGTACACGCCTTCGGCTTCGGTCACCGCGCCTGCGAGCTCGAGCTCGGCGAGCGCCGTCGCGACCGCGGCCGCGTCCAGCCCGGTTCCGCGAACGAGCTCGTCGACACCCGCCGCGGCGGCGGCCAACACGTCGAGCACTCGCGTTGCGTCGCCGTCCAGCTCGAGCGGCGGCGGCTCGGGAGCTTCGACTCCGAGCGCTTCGAAGACGTCGGTCGCGGCCGTAAGGGGCGTCGCTCCGAGACGGAGCAGCGCGTTCGTCCCGCTCGAGAGGGTGCTCGTGATCTCACCCGGGACGGCGAAGACCTCGCGCCCTGCCTCCAACGCGAAGTCGGCGGTGATCAGGGCACCGCTGCGCTCACGCGCCTCCACGACGACGGTCGCGGCCGCGAGTGCCGCAATCACGCGGTTTCGAGCGGGGAAGCGCCACGGCGCCGGCTCGACCCCCGGTGCGTATTCGGAGACGACGAGGCCGCGGTCGCAGATGCGCGCGGCCAGCTGCGCGTGCGCTGCCGGGTAGTCGCGGTCGATCCCGCAGCCGAGCACCGCGACGGTTGTCCCGCCCGCGTCGAGGGCGCCTCGGTGTGCCTCACCGTCGATGCCGCGGGCGAGGCCGCTGACGACCACCAGGCCCACACCGGCGAGATCACGGGCCAGTAGCCGGGCAACCTGCGATCCGTACGCCGAGCACGCCCGAGCCCCGACGATCGCCACGGCCGGGCGACAGAGCACGCCGAGCTCGGCTGACGCGCGCACGAACAGCCCGGGCGGCGGATCGTGCAGCTCCCGCAGAAGCGGCGGGTACTCGGGCTCGCTGCGACCGACGAAGCGGAGGTTCCGCCGGGCGAGCGACGCTCGGTACTCGCTCTCGTCGAAGGCGCGCCGGAAGCGGTCGAAGCTGCGCCGGCGAGGCTCCTCGACGAGGTGGGCGCCGGTCTCGGCCGCGAACGCCGCCAGCGCAAGGTCGCTCACGGCGTTCCCAGCTCCGTCGGCGAGCGGTAGGACAACGCCTCCGCGACGTGCTCGGGCGCCACCGCTTCGGCGCCGGCGAGCAGCGCCGCAGTTCGGGCGACCCGCGCGACGCGCGCCCGCCCGCGGGCCGAGAGCGGCAGCCGCTCCACCGCCCGTGAGAGCAGCTCGTTCGCGGGCTTCGTTCGCTGCAGCGGCTCGCCCCGGGCTTGCTCGCGTGCGGTCGACACCCGCAGCCGCACGGGCTCCGACGCCTCTCCCGGCGCTCCCTCGAGCTCACGTGCACGCGGGCGCGGCGCAGTGACCACAAGGTCGAAGCGGTCGAGCAGGGCGCGCGAGAGCTTGTCGCGGTACGCGGCGAGCCGCGCGGCCGAGCACGAGCATTCGGCCGCCGGATCGCCACGCGCGCCGCACGGACAGAGATTCATCGTCGCCACCAGTTGGAAGCGCGCGGGGAAGACGATCCTTCCGCCGACCCGCGCGATCGAGACGGCGCCGTCCTCGAGCGGCTGGCGCAGCGCCTCCAGAGCGTTGCGCGGGAACTCCGCGAGCTCGTCGAGGAAGAGCACGCCGCGGTGAGCGAGGCTTGCCTCACCGGGTCTCGGCGACGGCCCGCCGCCGACGATCGCCGAGACCGAGGCCGTGTGGTGTGGCGCACGGAACGGCGGCACGGTGACGAGCGGCCGGCCGGGCGGAAGCAGCCCGGCGACGGAGTGGATGCGCGTGACCTCCAGCGCCTCCTCGGACGGAAGGCGCGGCAGGATCCCGGGCAGCCGGCGGGCGAGCATCGTCTTGCCGGTGCCCGGCGGGCCGCCGAGCAGCAGGTTGTGGCCGCCCGCGGCCGCGAGCTCGAGCGCTCGCCGCGCGCGCTCCTGGCCGCGCACGTCGGCGAGGTCCGGCACCGGCGGCCCGGAGCCGTTCCCATTCGAGACGACGAGCGAGTCCGGCGGAGGCGGCTGCCACTCGCCGCGCAGGTAGGCGACCGCCTCCGCCAGGTGGTGCACCGGCACGGGCTCGACCCCGGCCAGAGCGACCTCTGCGGCGGACTCGGCCGCGCAGAGCAGATGCGACAGACCGGCCTGTCGCGCGCCCTCCGCCGCCGCCAGGACGCCGCCCACCGGTCGCAGCCGCCCGTCAAGCGCCAGCTCGCCGACCGCCGCGTGACCGCCGAGCGCTTCGGGCGGCACCTGCCGCGAGGCCGCCAGCACGGCCAGCGCGATCGGGAGGTCGAAGCCGGACCCTTCCTTCCGGAGCTCGGCAGGCGCGAGGTTGACGGTGATCCGCCGAACCGGCCACTCGAGCTCGGCGGACGCAATCCCGGACCGGACGCGCTC
Organism: uncultured Actinomycetes bacterium; assembly: GCA_963719275.1. Taxonomy (GTDB): domain Bacteria; phylum Actinomycetota; class Thermoleophilia; order Gaiellales; family Gaiellaceae; genus AC-32. Next base: position 681,947 of record CAVRBT010000004.1, read on the forward strand.
CTTCGCCTCCTGGCAGGCGCGATCGGCCAGGCCGACGATCGCGAAGCCCGGAACGCCGAGCTGGAGGTGCGCCTCGACCTCGACCCGGCGTGCGTCGAGTCCGACCAACGCGTGCGTGACCGTCCGTGCGAGCACCCTCGCCACGCTAGAGACCGCCATGTCACGCGTGAGTGACGGGGTTGTGCCGAAAGTGTGACTTCAGGCCGCTCCGGCGCCTGACGCACCACAGCGGGCTAGCTCTAGACTCCACATGGTCGTCTGCCCAAGGAGTCTGCGATGGCGGTGAAGGCATCCGAGCGCTCGGAGATGGTGACGGAGCTTCTCGAGCGGATCGGCGAGGCGGTTGGCCAAAAAGCTCAGGTCTCCACCATCTTCGGCGAGCCCGTCGAGCGAGCACACGTGACGGTGATCCCGGTCGCAAAGGCTCGGTTCGGGTTCGGTGGAGGTGGCGGCTCGGGTGCTCGAGGCGAGCGCGACCAAGGCTCGGGCGGCGGCGGAGGCGGTGGTGCGGTCGTCAGCCCAGTCGGCTACATCGAGGTACGCGACGACGGCGCCGAGTTCAAGCGAATTCTGACTCGGACAGACGTGGTCGCACTGGCGGCAGCAGCCTCGGTGGCAGCGTTCGCGCTCAAGCGCTTGCTCGACTGAGGCGAGAGCAATGTCGCCGCGCGCGTGAGATCACTCGGGCGCGCGCGCCACGAGCACGTCCTCGAAGAACTCACCTGCCCGCCGCCCGGTGCGCCGGTTGACGTGCCGCCGATACCGCTCCTCCAGCCGCAATCCGGCAAGCTCGAGGATCTCCGGATACAGCTCACGCCGGTCATTGATCACGATCACGACTGGCGCACCCGGCCGCAGCGCGAGCCGGACGTTGGCGAAGACCGCCGCCACACCGTCGAGGTACGACCGCAGCGCTGCTCGCGACGAGCCCTTGCCGAGCTCGAGCTCGCGGCACTCCTCGAGCCCCAGTAGCTCGTAGGCGTAGCGGTGCTGCTCGTGGTAGTCGATCAGCCCCGGGTAGGGCGGCGAGGTGACGACGCCGTCGAACTCACCGCCGAAGTCGAGCTCGCGCGCGTCGCCGTGCAGCACGAGAGCCTCACGCCCCCGCGCGCGCACGCGCGCGAACTCCCGCACTCGCGCGAGCGTGTCGAGCGAGTAGCGCCGCAGGAACCGGCGCGCCTCGCCGACCGGCCGGCACTCGCGCCGGTGCTTGTGGCACCAGTACGGCGTCCGCTGCGGCGTCCGCGGGAAGTCCAGGTCGAAGTGGGTCGTCCGCCTGGCCGACCGCGCCGCCCGCGCGAGCACGACGCGCAGAACGTCCGTGTGCTCGTAGGCCCCCACGAGGCCGCGGAAGAAGAGCAGCTCCGCGGCGGCCTTCGGCGCGTACCAGTCGCGCACGAACCTCGACCGCGGCCCGGTCGGCCGTGCGAGCTCGAAGCGGTCGAGCCGCGCGAGGGCGTCGCGCAGCTCCGACTCGAGCACGAACGGGTTGTACTCGCGCGTCTTCACGCGCATCAGCAGGCAGTTGAACGGCGCCACGTCGGCGCCGCACGCGTCGTAGCCGGACTCGAGCGCCTGCACCAGCGTCGTGCCGGAACCGGCGAACGGATCGAGGACGCGACCGCCGCCGGGCAGGTGGCGCTCGAGCAGCGCCTCCACGAGCTGTGGGATGAACTTGCCGAGGTACGGGTGGAGCCGGTGGACGTGCTTCGTCCGCTCGCGTTCGGGCAGCTCGCGCTCCGACCAGGAGAGGTCGAGATCGATCCGGCGATAGAGCGCGTCCTGGGTCGAGGCCACGGCCCCGCCCGGTTCGACAACGCGCTTAGAACGCCTGCCTCACACAGTCGAGGCGGCCGTCGCGGACCGCGACGACGTCGAAGCGAGCCTCGAGCCCGACTGCCTCCGGGTGAGCGGCGAGCCAAGCCTCCGCGGCTCGCCGGAGGCGGCGCTGTTTCTCCGGCCCGACCATCTCGAGCGGATCGCCGACGCGATCGCCGCTCTTCGACTTCACCTCCACGAACGCGAGCGAGCGCCCGCGGCGCACCACGAGATCGATCTCGTAGCCTCCGATCCAGACGTTCGTGCCGAGGATGCGGTAGCCGCGCAGGCGGTAGTGCTTACGCGCTCTCTGCTCGGACGAGTTCCGCAAGCTCTTCGTCCGTCATGTACGCCCGCGCCCGCCACGACCGGCGGTGGATCTCGGACGGCCCGACCTCCCGCACAATGGCGGTGTGGCTCGGCGTGATGTAGCCCACGTGCGAGCTGAACCCGTACGCAGGGTAGAGCGCGTCGATCCGCCGCATCATCCGGTCGCGCGTCACCTTGGCCACGATCGACGCAGCCGCGATTGCCGCGCTCTTCTCGTCGCCGTCGACCACTGCGCGATGCTCCGGGGCGAGCGGGCCGAGCCGGAAGCCGTCGACCAGGCAGACCTCGGCCGGCGGCGAGAGCTCCGAGAGGATGTCTCGCATCGCAGCGAGGTTCGAGCGGTGGAGGCCGACCCGGTCGATCTGCGACGACGGCACCGCGCGCACGACGACCCGCTCCGCGCAACCGAGCACGGCGCGGTAGAGCTCCTCACGGTCCGACTCGCTGCACTTCTTCGAGTCGTTGAGGCACGCGAGCGGCCGCACCTTGTGGTCGCGCAGCTTCGCGTAGTCGAGCAGCACGCCCGCCACCAGCAGCGGCCCCGCGAGCGGCCCACGTCCCGCCTCGTCCGCGCCGGCGACGAAGCGCGCACCGAGCTTGCGATCGAACTGGAGAAGCTTCCGGCCGGGGCGACGAGGCACGGGCGCGAGCATAGCGCCGGCCGCAGCCGGCACCCGGAAATGTCACGGTCCCGTCACTGTCGCGACGCCCAGGCGAACATCAGGAGGAACTCCTTCCGCAGGACGCGACCGTTCCCGTCGCGCCCGACCAGCAGCGCAGGCCGATGCCCGTTTCATGACGGCCGCACGTCCCTCGAAGAGCGACGGCCCGACGAAGCCTCCCCCGAACGGTCCGAAGGCCGGATTGACCCAGTAGCAGTTGACGCCTTGGAACGGCGGCCGCGGCCACTGCAGCCCCTCGCACCAGCCGTGGCCGTCGAGCGGCGCGACCCACAGCGCGAGCAGGCGCACAGTGGTCGGAGGCGAGCGAGACCCCGCCGATCGCGCACCCGACGGCGATTACCGCCAGGGCGCTGATGCGCTTCATGTCGCCTGCAAGCTACGCCGAATTGTCGTCGGCGTCGAGGCGCGCTACTCGCGGGCCGGCTCGGGCTCTTCGGCTTCGGCCGGCTCGGACTCTGGCTCTGACTCGACCGCAGACTTCGGCTCGGGGCCAGGCTCCTCGGCTACAGGCTCCTCGGCGGGAACGGGCTCGTCAGCCGCGGGCTCCGGCTCCTCCGCCGCGGGCTCCTCGGCGGGAGCCGCCTCCTCCGCAGGCGCCTCCTCGGGAGCCTCGGCCTCGGTCTCAGCAGCCTCGGCGGCCTCGGCAACCAGCTCCTCGTCGACCGCCTCGCCCTCGGGCGGCATGGCGCCTGCGCTCGTCAGCAGCTCGGACTCCGGCAACGCCACCCCGCGCCTGGCGCGCACGCGCGCCCGCTTGCCGACCTTGCCGCGCAGGTAGTAGAGCTTGGCGCGGTTGACGTCGCCGATCGCGGTCACCTCGATGCGCTCGATCTTCGGCGAGTGAACCGGGAACGTCCGCTCGACGCCGACGCCGAACGACTGCTTGCGGACGGTGAACGTCTCGCGCACGCCTGCGCCCTGGCGCTTGAGCACGATCCCCTCGAAGACCTGCACACGGCGGCGCTGGCCCTCGATCACCTGAAAGTGCACGCGCAGGGTGTCGCCCGCCTTGAACGGCGGCAGGTTCGTCCGCAGCTGTCGCTGCTCGAGGTCTGCGATCACGCGGCTCATAGAAAGAGGCCCAGCGGGCCGGCGGAGAATGCTAGCGAAGCGAGATCCGTTTCGGCGGCCAGTAGGTCGCGAACACTGGGCCGATCAGATCCTTCCGAGGCACGGAGCCCCAGCGGCGTGAATCGCACGACTCGCCACGGTTGTCGCCCATGAAGAAGTACTCGCCCTCGGGGACGGTCCACGTCTCCTCGCGGTTGGTGACGTCCTCGTCGCGCCGCTTCGCCGAGATGTAGGCCTCGTCGAGCTTCTTGCCGTTGATCCAGAGGAAGCCCTTCTCGTCCTCGCGGATCACGTCGCCCGGGAGGCCGATCAGGCGCTTCACGAACGTGCCGTCGGCCCCGCACTCCTGCTTTGCCTCCTTGGGCGTGTTGAACACGACGATCTCGCCCCGGCGCGGGTCGCGGAAGTGGTAGATGAGGCGGTTCGCGAGCACGCGGTCCGAGTAGTCCGCCTCGCAGCCGTCGCCCTGCTCCGTGTGCGCGCAGTGCAGCGTCGGCTCCATGGACGCGGACGGGATGCGGTACGGGTTCACCACCCAGGCCTTGATCGCGAACACGATCGCCACCGCGACCCCGACCGTGACGAGCCAGTCGATCGCGATCCGCCACGGTCTCGGCAGCCCCGCGGTCAGCCTGTCGAGCGGGTTCCTCAGTGCAGCGAGAGGCGGTTCGGCGGCCAGTAGGTCGCGAAGACCTTGCCGATCAGGTTCTTCCGCGGCACGGAGCCCCAGCGGCGCGAGTCGCACGACTCCCCGCGGTTGTCGCCCATGAAGAAGTACTCGCCTTGCGGGACGCGCCACGTGCCCGTCGTCGAGTCGCGTGCCCTGCGGTCGGGCTTGATGTAGGGCTCGTTCAGCTTCTTGCCGTCGATGTAGACGTTCCCGCCGTTCTTCTCGGTGACGGTGTCGCCGGGCAGGCCGATCAGCCGCTTCACGAAGGTGCCGCTCGCGCCGCACATCTCCTGGGCGGCCTTCGGCGTGTTGAAGACGACGATCTCGCCCCGGTGCGGGTCGCGGAAGTGGTAGATGAAGCGATTCGCGAGCACGCGGTCGGAGAGCCTCGCCTCACAGCCCTGGCCGGGCCGCGCGCAGTGCAGCGTCGGCTCCATCGAGCTGGACGGGATCCGGTACGGGTTGACCACCCACGCTTTGATCGCGAGCACGATCGCGATCGCGCCGGCGATGGTCACGATCCAGTCGATCGCGATCCGCCACGGGCGCGGCAGCCCCGCGGTGAGCCGGTCGATCGGGTTGCGCGAGTGCTTCTTGGCCTTCTCGTGCTCGGACGGCTTGATCAGCGGCGGGTACGACGGCGGCGGGTACTCCGTGCGGTAGTCGCCGCTCGAGCTCTGCCGGTCGTCGAAGCCGTCGCCGCTCACGACCCCGTCCTCAGTCGGCTTTGTTCCTTCCGCCACTCGTCGATTCTCCCGTGATCCCCTGACAGCAGAACGTCTGGCACCCGCCAGCCTCGGAACTCTTCCGGGCGCGTGTACTGAGGGTACTCGAGGCCGCCCTCCAGCCCGGGGGAGAAGCTCTCGTAGGCACCCGAATCCTGCGCCAGCGCGCCGGGCAGCCGACGGGCGATCGCGTCGACCATCACCATCGCCGGCAGCTCCCCGCCCGAGAGGACGTACGGCCCGATCGAGATCGCGTCGGATGCGAGCTGGATCAGGGCGCGCTCGTCGAAGCCCTCGAACCGCGCCGACAGCAGCGTCAGGCGCTCCTCCTCGGCCAGCTCCTCGACCACTGCCTGGGTCAGCTGGCGGCCCTGAGGCGTCAGCGCGATGACCCGGTGGTCGGGCGTCCGGCCGTAGACGGCGTCGAGCGCGGCCGCGACCACGTCCACCCGCAGCACCATCCCCGCGCCGCCGCCGTAGGGCTCGCCGTCGACCTGGCCGCCGGTGAGCGGCGTGTAGTCGCGGTAGTTCAGGAGGCGCAACTCCAGCTCGTCGCCCAGCACGGCCGCGACGGGCCGCTGCTCGGTGAGCCAAGCGAACGCGTGCGGGAGGAGAGTGAAGACGTCGAGCTGCACAGGAACGGGAGCAGGCGCGGTTCAGCGATCAGGGTAGCTGGGGTCAGCGAAGCCCTGCGCAATCTGGATTCGGCCCGCATCCAGGTCCACCTGCTGGATGCAAGCGCCGACGAGCGGCAGCAGGAGCCCCGAGTCGAGCTCGAGCGCGTCGTTCGCCGGGCCGCGGATCACCGCCGCGACGCGGCCGAGCGGCCGCCCGCCCTCCTCCTCGACCCCGAGGCCGACGAGCTGGAACTCGTAGTACTCGTCCTCCCCGGGCGGCGGAAGCTCCTCGCGCGGGATGGCCAGCTCGGCCCCGCGCGGCGCCTCGCGGTCGAGCCTGATCACCGGCCGCCCGCGTGAGCGTTTAGAGGCGACGATCTCCGTCGGCTCGCCGTCGACGTGCAGCGTCGCGCCCTTCGCGAAGCGCTCCTCGTCCTCGCTCGCATGCTCGACGAAGAACGAGCCGTCGAGCCCGTGCGGCTTGCCGACACGGCCGACCTTGACCAGCTCCTTCATCCGCCGAAGACCTCCGTCGCCTCCGCGCGCGAATGTGATGTGAGGATGTTCTCGGCCGCGATCTCCTCCGCGCGCGGGTGGCCGGAGCGGCGCGTCAGCTCGGCGGCTCGTTCGCGGTCATAGTCCGTGTGCCGCAACTCGACGCCGTCGTCGAGGATCGCCCAGTACGCACCCGGCACGCCTTCGTAGGGCCAGCCGACGCTGCCGGCGTTGACGAACAGCTTGTCCCCCACCCGCCGCTCGAGCTGCATGTGCGTGTGGCCCGCGACCACACGGGTTTGCTCGACCTCGCGCAACAGGCCGGTGAGCTTCTCGTCCGTGGTCAGCTCGGTGACGATCGTGATGTCGTCGAGCGGTGTCGCATGCACGTAGAGCGTGTCGTCAAGGACAAGGGAGAACGGCAACCCGGCGAGCCATTCGACCTGCTCGTCGTCGAGCTGTTCCAGCAGCCAGCCGAGGCCCTCGTCGCCGGCGAACTCCGGGTCGCGCACCCGGTCCGCGTTGCCGCGGATGCAGTGCGCGTTGGGCAGCGAGCGGACGAGCTCGACGACCTCGCGCGGCTGCGGCGGCCCGGACGCGATGTCGCCGCCGACGACGATCGTGTCGACCCCCTCGCGCTCGACCTCCGCGAGCACGGCCTCGAGGGCCGACAGGTTCCCGTGGATGTCGTAGACCGCGGCGACGCGCATGCCGAAGGCCTACAGCGTCTCCGGTGAAACCCGACGGACCTGACCGGTCATTTCAGACGGAGGATCGAGCGAAGCCCGATCCTCCTGAGGTCGGCATCGCAAGCGACGCCTTCTACTCGACGATCTCGAGCAGCATCCGCCCGCTGCGGCGGGCGGACGAGGCCCGCACCACCGTGCGCAGCGCGCGGGCGATGCGGCCCTGGCGGCCGATCACCTTGCCCACGTCGTCCTTGGCGACGTGGAGCTGCAGGATCGTGTCGCCGTCGCGCTCGATCTCCTCGACGCGCACGGCATCCGGCTCGTCGACCAGGCGGCGAGCCAGGTACTCGACGAGCTCGGCGGACACGCTAGGAGACGCCCTTGGCCTTGAGCAGGCGGGCGACCGTCTCGGACGGCTGCGCGCCTTTCGAGAGCCAGTCGCGCACCTTCTCCTCGTCCAGCTCGATCGTGGACGGATCGGTCTGCGGGTTGTAGCGCCCGACGATCTCGAGGAACTTGCCGTCGCGCGGGGAGCGCGAGTCGGCCGCGACGATGCGGTAGACGGGGTTCTTCTTCGACCCGACCCGGGTCAATCTCAGCTTGACTGCCAACCGGTTACCTCCGTGACTTCGACTTCTTCTTGCGCTTGCTCTTCCGCTTCTTGGTTGCGGAGCGCGTCGGGCCAGGCTGGCCCTGCGCCTGCGGCGCCCCCGGCATCCCGGGGAGCGCAGGCATCTTGCCCTTCCCGACCTGCTTCATCATCTTCGCCATCTGCTTGCGCGCCAGCAGCAGCTGGTTGACCTGCTCAACCGTGGTGCCGCTGCCGGCCGCGATCCGCTTCCGGCGCGAGCCGTCGATCACGTGCGGCAGGCGCCGCTCGTGGGGCGTCATCGAGAGCACGATCGCCTCCACACGCGCCATCTGGCGCTCGTCGACGTCGTCCAGCCCTTCGAGCTGCTTGCCCATGCCGGGGATCATCTTCAGCACGCCCTGCAGCGGGCCCATGCGCCGCAGCATCTTGTAGCTGCGCAGGAAGTCGTCGAAGGTGAACTCGCCCTGCATCATGCGGCGCTCGAGCTCGGCCCGCTCGTCGTCCTCGACCGCGGCCTCCGCCTTCTCGATCAGGCTGAGCACGTCGCCCATGCCGAGAATCCGCTGGGCCATGCGGTCGGGGTGGAAGTACTCGAGCTGGTCGAGCTGCTCGCCGACCGAGACGAGCTTGATCGGCTTCCCGGTGACGGCCTTCACCGACAGCGCGGCCCCACCGCGGGCGTCGCCGTCGAGCTTCGTCAGCACCACGCCGTCGAAGGCGACTCGCTCCGCAAACGCCTCCGCGACCCGGACGGCGTCCTGGCCGGTCATCGAGTCGAGCACCAGCAGGACGTTCGTCGGCCTGGAGGCGTCCCGCACCGCGGCGAGCTCGTCCATCAGCTCGTCGTCGACGTGTAGCCGGCCGGCCGTGTCGAGGATCACCGTGTCGAGCTCCTCGGCACTGGCGCGCTCCAGCCCCTGCGTGACCGCGGCCACCGGGTCGGCACGCTCCTCGCTGAAGACCGGCACCTGGATCTGGCGGCCGAGCTGCTCGAGCTGGTCGATCGCAGCGGGCCGCTGCAGGTCGGCGGCGACCAGGCCCGGCTTGCGGCCGTCCTTGCGCAGCAGCAGCGCGAGCTTCGCGGCCGCGGTCGTCTTGCCGGAGCCCTGGAGGCCCGCGAGCAGGATCACCGTCGGCGGCCGGCCCGCGAACGCCAGCCGCGAGTCGCCCGAGCCCATCAGCGCCGTGAGCTCCTCCTGCACGATCTTCACGACCTGCTGGCCCGGAGTGAGGCTCTTGAGCACGTCGGCGCCGAGCGCGCGCTCACGCACCTTGGCGACGAAGTCCTTGACGACCTCGAAGTTGACGTCGGCCTCGAGCAGCGCCAGGCGGACCTCGCGCATCGCGCGCGAGATCGCCTCTTCATCGAGGCGTCCCTGCTTGCGCAGATCGCCGAGAGCGCCCTGCAGCCGGTCTGAAAGCGTGTCGAACAAGCGGCCGACCAGTCTAGCTACGGGCGTTTTCGGGTAGGCGACAGCCGTGACTATGCGGCTGAAGCGGTTTGTGCGGCTCTGGGTCGACCTGTTCTCGAAGCACGAGCTGCTCGATCACGCGAGCTCGATGGCGTTCGCCGTGCTGAAAGCGCTCGTGCCGCTGACGCTGCTCGGGCTCGGGCTGCTCGCCGCAGTCGGCGAGCGGCACGTCTGGGAGAAGACGATCTTCCCGAGCATTCAGTCGAACGTGCAGCCGGCGACGGCACACGCCATCGACGTCGCGGCCGAGAGGATCTTCTCGACGAGCTCCACCGGGCTGATCGTGTTCGCGTCGGTGATGACGCTCTGGTATGTCTCCGGCTCGGTCCGTGGCGTGATGAGCTCGACGAACGCGATCTACGGCTGCGAGGAGACGCGCTCGTGGAAGCAGCGCTACCCCACCTCGATCGGCCTCGCCGCGGCGATCACCCTCTGCGTGGTCGGCGCAATCCTCGTCGTCCTGGCGGCGCCGGCGCTGGCCCGGCACGGCGCGCTCGAGGTCGTGGTCGCGATCGGGCGCTGGGTCGTGGCGATCGGGCTCCTCGCGCTCGCCGTCGGGCTGCTGATGCGATTCGCGCCCGTGGAGCCGCGGCCGAACACGTGGGTCAGCGGCGGGTCGATCCTCGTGATCCTCGCGTGGGTTGCGGCCACGCTGATCTTCCAGCTGCTCGCGACCACGCTCTTGAACTTCAAGTCGGCGACCGGCAACCTCGGCGTCTTCCTCGTGCTGGGCGGATACGTCTACACCTCGGCGATCATCTTCCTGGTCGGCGTCGAGATCGACGAGCTGCTGCGCGAGGATGTGAAAGAGGACGAGCGCGGGCTGCTGCGCATGCTGGGCATCGCCAGGCAGTAACAACCGAAAGGAGCGACATGGCAGACATCGCCAAGGTGATCACGGTGATCGGGTCGTCCCCGGAGAGCTTCGCGAAGGCGGCCGACGCGGCGGTTCAGGAGGCGGCGAAGACGGTGCGCGGCATCTCGGGCGCGCACGTGACCTCGATGAGCGCCATCGTCGAGAACGACCGCATCAGCCAGTACCGCACGACGGTGGACATCGCCTTCGCGGTCGAGCGCTAGGACGTTCCCGCGGACGCGTAGAGCGCCTCGAGCGCGCGGGCGTTGCCGACCGCGTCCGCGCGGCCGAGCAACGGCTCGGCCTCGCCGCGGATCGCCTCGCTGACGTTCTCGAGCTCGAGCTGGTAGGAGTTCACCCGCTCGGTCTCGACGCGCTCGACGCCGTCTTCGCGACGGATCTCGATCAGCGGCTCGTGGACGTGCCAGGGATCGTCGAGGAAGAGTGAGCCCTCCTCGCCGACCACCTCGAGCTCGTCGCGCGACGGGAGCACGAAGCCGCAGTCGAAGTGCGACGTCACGCCCCCGTCGTGGAGCATCGCCCCCGCGAAGAGGACGTCCACTCCGTCGCCACCGACCACTTGCACGCCCGCGGTGTGCAACGGCTCGCCGCCGAGCAGCCGCGACGCGCTGACGCAGTAGCAGCCCACGTCCATGAGCGCTCCGCCGTCGAGCCCCGAGAGCAGCCGCACGTTGTTCGGGTCGTCCTCGATGGTGAAGCTGAACGACGAGCGGATCACCCGCAGCTTCCCGACCGCTCCCTCGCTCACCAGCTCGGTCAGCTTCCGGGTCTGAGGGTTGTGGCGCCACATGAACGCCTCCGACAGCAGGCGCCCGGCCCGGTCGGCGGCGTCGAAGGCCTCCTCGACCTCTGCAGCCCGGCGTGACAGCGGCTTCTCGCAGAGCACGTGCTTTCCTGCCTCGACCGCGCGGATCGACCACTCGCAGTGCATCGAGTTCGGCAGGGAGATGTAGACCGCCTCGACATCTGGGTCAGCGAACAGCGCCTCGTAGCTGCCGTACGAGCGTTCGATGCCCCACTTGCGCGCGTACGCCTCGGCGCGGGCGTCGTCGCGGCTCGCGACCGCGATCAGGTCGCACTTCTCGGAGGCCTGCGCGGGCGGGATCACGAGCCGGTTGATGTGCGCCGTGGAGACGATGCCCCACCTGACCGGGCTTAGCCCCATGACGTCTCCGTCACCGGCCGAAAGGCGGTCTCGAGGATGCGGTGGGTGCGAGGCCGCGTCAGGGCGAAGAGGACGACCTCGGCCACGTCTTCCCCGCTCATCATCCCGGCGAGCTCCGGCATCTCGGGAGTTCGCCCGCGACCCATGGCGAACTCGGTCGCGACCCCGCCCGGGCAGATGTTCGTGCACCGGACTCCCTGCTCGCGGAGCTCGTGGTCCATCGCGCGGGTGAAGCCGACCTGCGCGAACTTCGACGCGCAGTAGACCGCCTCCAGCGGCAGACCGCGCCGCCCTGCCTCGGAGGCGATGGTGACGAGGTCGGCCTCGCCGCTCTCGATCAGGTGCGGGAGCGCGGCGCGAACGGCGTACAGCGTTCCCTTGACGTTCACGTCGATCATCTCCTCGAGGTGCTCGGGCGAGAGCTCGAGGAAGGGGCCGTAGGCGCCGACCCCGGCGTTGGCGACGAGGATGTCCAGGCGCCCGAACCGGTCGACCGTCTCGCCCACGATCGCCTCGAGGTCGGCCGGGTTGCGCACGTCGCACGGACGCGCGACCACGCCGTCGAGCCCGAGGTCGTCCCCGCTGCGGGACGCCAGCCCGAGGCGGACTCCGGCAGCCGCGAGCTGCTGCGCGACCGCGCGCCCGATCCCCCGGCTCGCCCCTGTGACCAGTGCGGCCTTCCCCTCCAGTGTCATCGCTCCTCCAGGTGTTCGAGGGACGGATACAACGCGCGGTAGCGAGGGTAACCGGCCTCGTACGCGCGCACCCAGCCCTCGTCGGGCTCGAACCGCTCGCTGGGCCGGACGCACGCCTCGACCGCCTCGTGGACGTCCGAGAACGCACCGGCGGCGACCGCGCCGAGCAAAGCCGCGCCGAAGGCGGCGCCTTCCTCGGCGACCGTGAGCTCGAGCGGGATCCCGAGCGTCGAGGCGACGATCTTCAGCCAGAGCCGGCTGCGGGCGCCGCCGCCTGAGACCCGCCCGCTTTCCGCGCGGACGCCGAGCTGCCGCAGGAGCTCGAGCGAGTCGCGCAGGCCGTAGGCGACTCCCTCGAGAACGGCGCGCGTGAGCGCGGCGCGGCCGTGCTCGAGCCCGAGGCCCGTGAACGCGGCGCGCGCGTGCGGGTCGGCGTGCGGTGTCCGCTCACCGGACAGGTACGGGAGGAACAGCACGCCCTCGGCGCCGGGCTCGACATCCTCGGCTCCCGCGAGGAGCTCGTCGTACGGCTCGCCCGGCGCGAACGCGTCCCGGAACCAGCGCAGCGAGCCGGCGGCGGAGAGCATCACGCCCATCGCGTGCCAGGTCCCGGGAACGGCGTGGCAGAAGACGTGCAGGCGCGCTTCCGGCTCGGGCGCGTACGCGGGGAGCGCCGCGAAGACGACCCCCGAGGTGCCGAGCACCACCGAAAGCGGCCCCGGCCCGGCGACGCCGACCCCCAGCGCGCCCGCGGCCTGGTCCCCCGCTCCGGCTGCAACCGGGGTCCCGTTCGCGGTGCGGCCGGAGACCTCCGGCGACTCCAGTGCCGCGGGCAGCCATTCGGGCTGGAGCTCGAGCGCCTCGAGCACCTCGGCGCTCCAGCGCCGCTCGGCGACGTCGAAGAGCAGCGTCCCGGAGGCGTCGGTGACGTCGGTCGCGCGCTCACCCGTAAGGCGTAGGCGCACGTAGTCCTTCGGGAGGAGGACCTGACGGACGCGGCCGTAGGCCTCCGGCTCGTGCGCGCACAGCCAGAGCAGCTTCGGCGCGGTGAAGCCGGTGAGCGCCCGGTTGCCCGTGAGGCTGATCAGCCGTTCGACCCCGATCCGCCGCTCGATCTCCTCGCACTCGGCGGACGTGCGCTGGTCGTTCCAGAGGATCGCGGGCCGGATCACCCGATCGCTCTCGTCGAGCGCGACGAGCCCGTGCATCTGGCCCGAGAGTCCGATTCCCGCAGCGTGCTCGACACCGACGTCGGCCAGTGCCGCCTCGCTCGCGCGCCACCAGTCCTCGGGGTCCTGCTCGGCCCAGCCGGGTACCGGCGTGGACAGCGGGTACTCCCGCTCCGCCCGTGCGACCACCTCGCCCTCCGGAGAGACGGCGATCGCCTTGACGCCGGTCGTGCCGACGTCGAGGCCGACGAACGTGCTACTCCGCGCCAAGCGCCGCGTAGACGAGCTCGTAGGCGGCCACGGCGTCCTTGCGCATTTGGGCCTCCCGCAGCGCGTCGCCGTCGAGCCGCTCGGCCACGCTCTCGATGAACCGCCAGTGCAGCACGCTGCGCCGCACGGCCCCGACCGCGTCCTCGGTGTACGGGTAGAGGTCGAAGCCCAGCCGCTCGCCGTTGTCGCCGTAGCCCGCGCGCCGCAGCTCGACCGCCAGCTCGAGGGTTTCCATGAAGGCGGTCGCGCCGACCATGTTGTCGTCGTCGAACGTGCCCCAGCCCGAGTTCGCGTGCTGGTGGCCGAGCAGGCCCTCGGAGGCGAGCAGCGCCGCGTACTCGGCCAGGTTCTCGCCGTTCATGATCAGGTGCTGCCAGTCCATGTTGACCTGGACGTTGTCGAGCCCCTGGCGGCGAAGCGTGTGGATCACGTGGAGGGTCATCCCGATGTTGCGCATCAGGATCTTCATCGCGGGCTCCGAGTTCTTGTGCTCGAGGAAGAGCGTGACCCCGCGGTCGCGGCAGCGCTCCGCCGCCTGGCCGAGTCCGTCGAGGAACCAGGCCCAGGTCTCCGTGTACGGCGCCTGGAACGGATAGTTGTAGCCCTCGATCCCCGGCCAGATGATGAAGTTCGCCTGGAGCTCGGCGGCGAAGTCGATCGCGTCGAGCGTGCGCTTCACGGCCTCGTTCCGGGTCGCCTCGTCCGGCGAGACGAGCCCTCCCTTGCCGAAACGCGCGTCGAGGTGCAGCCCCGTCGCCAGGCAGTAGATGTCATGGCCGGCCAGGGCGTCGCGAACCTCGTCGAGGTTGTCCGCCGAGAGCTCTTGCGGGTAGTGGAACTCGTAGCCGTCGATCAGGTCGCCGAGGCCTTCCACCGCCTCGCGGACGCGCTCCACGGTCGTCTGGCCCGCGAGCTCGGGCTTGTAGCCGCTCGGGACGAAGCGCGTGACCATCGGCCCGAATGCCCAGATCCCGAGGCTCGTCTTGAGGCGCTCGCTCATCGCCGGGCCAACTCGATCAGATTTCCCGCGGGCGTGCTCGCCCATCCTCGTCGAGGTAGTCGCGCCACGAGCGGCTCGGCGAGTAGCCGAGCATCCGCTCGGCCCTGGCGCACGAGATCCCGGACGCGTCCTCGCGCGCGAGGGGCCGGATCTCGATCTGATCGCCGTAGTACCGGCGGACGAGCTCGGCCAACGGCCGGCCGCCGACGTTGTCGGGAGACGCGACGTAGAAGACCTCGTGCCCCTCGAGTTCGGACTCGACCGCGAGCACGATCGCATCGGCGAGGTCGTACACGTCCGAGTAGCTCCAGAGGTTCGGGCTCAGCTCCGCGGCATCGCGCACCTGCGGGCCGAGGTTGCGCTCGTAGTTCTCCTCGTTCTGCACCCAGCTCGGGCGCAGGGAGATGCAGCGGAGGTCCGAGCGCGCCACCGCCGCGTCCATCAGCAGCTCCCCGAACCACTTCGAGAGCGCGTACGGATCCTGCGGCCCGACCGGGTGCTCCTCGTCCACGGGCACGTAGTCGGGCAGGAACTCGCGCTCCGGGAAGAAGAACCCGGGGATCGTCTCGCTCGAGATGTAGACGAACCGCCTTACGCCGAACCGGACTGCCGCCTCGAGGACATTGAACGTCGCCATCAGGTTGTTCCCGAAGACGACGTGCGGCGGGTTCTTCGTCGGGTCCGGGATCGCGCCCGCGTGGACGACGGCGTCGACACCGCGGACGATCGCGAACGCGTCGCCCGCGTCCGTCAGGTCGGCCTGGACGTACTCGTCCGGCTCGCCGGGAAGCGTCCGCTCGAACACGCCGCGGGCGAGGTCGGAGGCGCGCACGTCGTGGCCGGCTGCGAGCAACGCCGAGACGGCGGCGGAGCCGACCTTGCCCTTCGCGCCAGTGACGAGAACGCGGATCCCCTCACCCCCCGCGGGCGGGTCAGCTGGAGGCGGCCTGCCGGTACTCGTGCACGACGAGCTGCGTCAGCTCGTCCACCGAGGTCTCGCTCGTCGGCTTGTCGAGCGTGATCTCGCCGTGCTGGAGCAGGTTGACGCGGTCGCAGACCTCGAACACGTGCGCGTAATTGTGCAGGATCAGGATCATCGAGACCTCGCCCTGGTCCCGGAGCTTCCGGATCAGGTCGAGGATGAGCGCCCCCTCCTTCACGCCCATCGCCGCCAGCGGCTCGTCCAGCAAGATGATCTTCGCGTCCGAGTAGACCGACCGCGCAACCGCTATCGACTGGCGCTGGCCTCCCGAGAGCTGCGCCACCTCGGCGTCGACGTCCGTGATGCGCACGCCCATCTCGTCGAGGTACTTGCGGGCCCGCTTGCGCATCTCGCCGTTGTTGAGAAACGGCAGCTCGACGCTGCCCAGCTTCCCGAGCAGCTCCCGCCGGAGGAACATGTTGTGGTAGACGGACATGCCGGGCACGAGCGCCAGGTCCTGGTAGACGGTGTCGATGCCGAGCGAGCGGGCATGCCCGACCGAGCGGAGCTGCACCTCCTCGCCGCTGACGAAGATCGTGCCCGAGTCGGGCTTCTGGAACCCGCAGATGATCTTCACGAGCGTCGACTTGCCGGCACCGTTGTCGCCGATCAGCCCGAGCACCTCGCCGCGCTTGAGGTGCATGGAGACGTCTTCGAGCGCCCGTACGGCCCCGAACCGCTTCGAGATGTGCTCGACGCGGATCACATCGTCGGCCTCGCGGCCGTTGCCCGAGTCGCTCATCTGCCTCCCCTCCCGATTTGGCCGAGGTTCTTCAGGCGCTGGATCTGGACGTTCAGGATCATCGCACCAAGGATCGCGATCCCGATGATCAGGTCGAAGTTGAACGCGCTGACCCCCAGGATCGTGAAGCCGATGTTCAGGACGGCGAGCACGATGACGCCCAGGAAGCCGCCGATGATCGTGCCCGACCCGCCCATCAACGAGGTACCGCCGATCACTGCTGCCGCGACCGCGAGGAACATGATGTCCGTGCCGCCCTGGAGCGGCAGGATCGACGTGATGCGGGTCGAGTCCAGGATTCCCGCGAAGCCGCCGAGGACGCTGCAGAGCATGAAGTTGCCGATCTTGATCCAGCGGACGTTGACGCCGCTCTCTCTTGCACCGATCGGGTTGCCGCCCGTCGCGACCGTGTGAAGGCCCCAGCGCGTCCGGACGAGCACGATCTGCAGCACCACCACCGCGAATAACGCCCACCAGAACTCCGAGTTGAACCAGAGCGGATAGCCGCCGAAGATCTTCGTGAACGTGGAGCCTCCGGGCGCCTCCACCTGGAAGCCGTGCAAAGCCCGCAGGTTGATCCCGTTTAAGAAGAACAACATCCCGAGCGTCGTGATGAACGAGGGCACGCCCAGGTAGGTCGTGATTAAGCCGTTCGCGAGACCGACGGCGGCGGCGGCCAGGAGGCCGAAGATCACCCCCAGCCAGATCGGCAGCCCGAGCCCGTCGGGCTCGGGCGCCGTCGTGAGGTACATGATGATCGGCGTGAGCGCGAAGACGCGCCCCACCGACAGGTCGATCTCGCCGCAGATCAGCAGCATCACCTCGCCGCACGTGATCAGCGCGATCGGCGCGACGTACTCGGCGATGTTCTTGATCGTCGCGCTCGAGTAGAACGCGGACGACCGCAGCGAGAAGTAGATGATCAGCCCGATCGCGACGACGAGGATGCTCGCCTCGCGCCGGTTTGCGAACGCCTCGAGCGCGCGCCAGCCCAGGCCACGCATTCGCTCGCGGCGTCCGACTTCTGACTCGGCTACCGCCACGGCCTACGAACTCAGGTCGCTAGGTTGTCTTGACGTACTGCTGGGAGCTGGAGCTTCCCTCGTAGCGGGTCTTCGTGGTCAGGTACGGCTTGACGTTGTCCTTCGTGACGAACAGCAGACCCGTGTTCGTGTCGGAAGGCGCCATCAGCCCGCCCGAGATCTTGTACAGGAACAGCTGGACCGCGGGGTAGAACCCCTGTAGATAGGGCTGCTGGTCGATCGTGAAGTCCAGGAAGCCCTTGTCGATCAGGTTCAGGGTCGTCGGCAGGAGGTCGTACCCGCCTCCGTGGATCCCCTTCGACGGCAGGTTGTACTTCTGCATGACCTGCGCAACGCCCTGCGTGCTTCCCGCGTCGACCGCGAACATGCCCTTCAGGTCCTTGTGGCCCTGGTAGTAGGCGTCGATCTTCGAGAGCTCGCCGGCCGTGTCGGCGCCGGTCGCGATCTGCGTGAAGTTGATCGGCTTGCCCGAGTCCTTGATCGCCTGCTTCGCGCCGTCGATGCGCGGCTGGATGTTCAGCGAGCCCGGCGTCGCGATGAAGCCGGCGACGTCGCCGCTCGGGATCAGCTCGACGATCCGCTCGCCCATCTTCTGGCCCGACACGAACAGGTCCTGGCCGATGTAGGCGAGTCGCTCGTTCGCGCTGCCAGGCGGCACGTCGGCGTTGTAGGCGATGACCGGGATCCCGGCGTCGAGCGCCTTCTTGGTCGGCGCGTCGAACGCCTTGGCGTCGATCAGGCAGACGCAGATTCCGTCGGCGCCCGCGGAGATCGCGGTGTTCATCGCGGAGACCATCTGCCCGACATCGCTGGTCTCCGAGCCGGTCCACTGGTGCTCGGTGTTGAAGATCGCGCCCATGTCCTCGATCCCGTACTGGGTCGGGACGAAGAACGGGTTCGTCGTGACGTGGTTGACGAAGACCCACTTCCACTTGGGCGTCTCCGGGTAGTCGCCGACGCCGCTGCTGGAGCTGTTGCCCCCGCCGCCGCCACAGGCGGCTAGCAGTGCGGGAAGCGAAAGTGCGGCGCCGCCCGCCCCGATGATGCCAAGCAGCTTCTTACGATCCATCCCGGCCGGGACTTCCGACTCGGGGAGATCCTCCACTAGCGACGCAAAATCGTCGAGTTGCGTCTCCAGATACTTCTTCCGGTCCACCCGGCACCTCCCTTGGACGCCCTCCAGCGTGAGCGGCGACCATAACACCATGAGCCCAAACCGTTCCAGCCGGGCCGTCATCGCCCCCGCGCGCGTCAACCTCATCGGCGAGCACACGGACTACTCGGGAGGGCTCGTCCTGCCCGTGGCGGTGGATCTCGGGACGACGGTTACATGGCGCCCGGCCGTGGACGCGACGATCCGGCTTCACTCGGCGGCCTTCGGCGATTCGGTCGAGCTTCCGGCGGACTGGCCGCCTCCGATTCCGCGCGAGGGTTGGGGCCGCTACGTCGCCGCGGTCGCTCGGCTGCTCCGCGAGCACGGCGCCCCGTTGACGGGCCTGGACGGAGAGATCGTCTCCACCGTCCCGATCGGCGCCGGCATGTCGTCCTCGGCGGCGCTGACCGTCTCGGTCGGCCTGGCGCTCACCAGCGCCGCTTCGTACGAGGTGCCGCGCATCGAGCTGGCGCGGATCGCCCAGGCGGCCGAGCGCCTCGCGGTCGGCGTTCCGGTGGGCCTGATGGACCCCGCGAGCTCGCTGCTCGGACGCAAGGGACACGCGCTGCTCCTGGACTGCGGGACCGAGGAGCACCGGCTCGTCCGCCTGCCGCCCGGGATCGCGCTCGTCGTCTTCGACTCGGGCGTCCGCCACGCGCTCGAGGCCAGCGGCTACGGGGACCGGCGGACCGAGCTCGAGCGGGCGCTATCGGCGATCGGCACCGACCGGCCGTCGACGGTGAGCGCCACCGAGGCCGAGGCGAAGGCTGCCGCCGCCGGAGTCGACGAGGTCGCGCGGGGCAGGCTTCGCCACGTCGTCACCGAGAACGAACGGGTGCGCGAGGTCGTGGCCGCGCTGGAGCAACCGGGCGGAGCCGACCTCGCGGCTCTCGGAAGGCTCTTCCGCGAGGGCCACGAGAGCCTGCGGGACGACTTCGAGGTCTCGATCCCGGAGCTCGACCTGCTCGTCGCCCTCGCGTACGACCACGGTGCGATCGCGGCGCGGATGATCGGCGGCGGCTTCGGCGGCTCGGTGCTCGCCCTGGCCCACGAGGACGAGGCGGCGGGCCTCGCCGGCGCGGTCACGCGCGGCTATGCGGACCGGGCGGGGCAGGAAGCGACCGCGTACGTCTGCGCCTCGGTCGACGGCGCGCACGAGCTCTGAGCTCACCAGCGCTGGTGCACCAGCGGCGCCACGCGCCGGCGGTAGGTCTCGGCGATCCGCTCCATCGTCTCGGGCGAGGGCGCGGGCAGATCGGCGGCAGCGGCGTTCGCCCGGGCCTGCTCGGGGGTCTTCGCGCCGGGGATGACCGTCGAGACCGCGTCGAAGGTCAGGATCCAGCGCAGCGCCAGCTGGGCGAGCGTCGCACCGGGAGGCACGAGCGGCCTGAGCTCCTCCACCACCTCGAGCCCCACCTCGTAGTCGACCCCCGAGAAGGTCTCGCCCCGGTCGAACTGCTCGCCCTGCCGGTTGTACGCGCGGTGATCCTCGGCCGCGAAGATGCTGTTGCGGTCGAACTTGCCCGTCAGCAGCCCCGAGGCGAGCGGGACCCGGACGATCACCCCGACGTCGCGTCGCCGCGCCTGCTCGAAGAAGAGCTCCGCGGGCCGCTGCCTGAGCATGTTGAAGATCAGCTGGATCGTGGCGACTCCGTCGTACTCGATCGCCTTCAGCCCTTCCTCGACCTTCTCGACGCTGACGCCGTAAGCGCGGACGAGGCCCTCCTCCACCAGCCTGCTGCACGCCTCGTGCACCTCGGGCAGGTAGTACGTCTCGGGCGGCGGACAGTGCAGCTGCACGAGGTCGACGGTCTCGACGCCCAGGTTCTCGCGTGAGCGCTCGAGCCAGCTGCGCAGGTTCTCGTAGGTGTACAGCGCCGGATCCAGCTCCACGCGCCGTCCGAACTTGGTCGCGACCACGAGCCGCTCGTCACGCTCCTGCAACAGCCGCGCGATCAGGCGCTCCGAGCGCCCGTCCCCGTACACGTCCGCCGTGTCGAAGAACGTCACCCCCGCGTCGACCGCTGCGTGCATCGCCGCCAGGGACTCCTCGTCGTCGGTCTCGCCCCACTCGCCGCCGATCGCCCACGCGCCGAAGCCGATCTCGGAGACGTCCCAGCCGGTCTTCCCGAGGCGGCGCGACTGCATGACCGCATCCAATCAGCCGCGGGCAGGCTCTGTCAGGATCACGCTCGATGGCGACCGGGAAAGCGCTGGGCGCGCACGAAGTCTGGTTCCTGACCGGGAGCCAGGATCTCTACGGAGACGAGGTGCTCCGCCAGGTCGAGGAGCACGCGCGCGAGGTCGCCGGTTCGCTCGATGCCGATGCGGCGATTCCGGTCCGGGTCGTTCACAAGCCCGTCGTGAAGAGCCCGGAATCGATCCGGCAGGTCTGCCTGGAGGCGAACGGGGCCGGGAGCTGCGTGGGCGTAGTCGCGTGGATGCACACGTTCTCGCCCGCGAAGATGTGGATAGGCGGGCTGAGCTCGCTGCAGAAGCCGCTCCTCCACCTGCACACGCAGTTCAACCGCGACCTCCCCTGGTCCGAGATCGACATGGACTTCATGAACCTGAACCAGTCCGCGCACGGCGACCGCGAGTTCGGGTTCATGGCGACGCGGATGGGCCTGCGGCGCAAGACCGTCGTCGGTCACTGGAGCGACCCCGGAGTGGTGGCGCGGATCGGCACCTGGACGCGCGCCGCCTGCGGCTGGGACGAGGCGCAGAGCCTCGAGGTGGCGCGCTTCGGCGACAACATGCGCCGGGTCGCCGTCACCGAGGGCGACAAGGTCGAGGCCCAGCTCCGACTCGGCGTCTCGGTGAACGGCTACGGGGTCGGTGAGCTTGTCGCCGCCGTACAGGCCGTTCCCGACGCGGCCGTGCAGGAGCTCGTGGATGCGTACGCCGAGGAGTACGACCTCGTGCCGGAGCTTCGAGCGGACGGCGAGCGGCACGAGTCCCTGCGCGACGCGGCCCGGATCGAGGCGGGCCTGCGCGCGTTTCTCGAGGCCGGCGGCTTCATGGCCTTCACGGACACGTTCGAGGACCTCGGCGAGCTTCGCCAGCTGCCGGGGATCGCGGTGCAGCGCCTGCTGGCGGACGGCTACGGCTTCGGAGCCGAGGGTGACTGGAAGACCGCTGCGCTCGTCCGCGTCGCCAAGGTGATGAGCACCGGCCTCGACGGCGGCACCTCGTTCATGGAGGACTACACGTACCACCTGGCGCCCGAGGGGCCGAAGGTGCTCGGCGCCCACATGCTCGAGGTCTGCCCGTCGATCGCGGGCGGCAAGCCCCGGTGCGAGATCCACCCGCTGTCGATCGGCGGGAGGGAGGACCCGGTGCGCCTGGTCTTCACCGCCGGGCCCGGGCCCGCGGTCGTCGTGGGCCTGCTCGACCTCGGCGACCGGTTCCGCCTCGTCCTGAACGAGGTGGACGTGGTCGAGCCGGACGAGGATCTCCCGCGACTGCCGGTGGCGCGGGCGCTCTGGGAGCCGCGACCGGACCTGGCGACGGCGGCGGAGGCCTGGCTCGTCGCGGGCGGCCCTCACCACACGGCGTTCTGCCGCGCGATCGGGCGCGAGGCGTTCGCGGACCTCGCCGAGATGGCGGGCGTCGAGCTGCTCGTGATCGACGCGGAGACGCGCATGGCCGATTTCGCGAAGGAAGTCCGCTGGAACCAGGCGTACTTCCAGACCGTGCGAGGCGGCTGATGGCGCTCGACGAGCTGCGCGAGCGGGTCTTCGAGGCGAACAAGCGGATCGTGGAGGCCGGCCTGGTCGTCCTCACCTTCGGGAACGCGAGCGCCGTCGACCGCGCGGCCGGGATGATGGCGATCAAGCCGAGCGGCGTCCCGTACGACGAGCTCGGGCCGGGCTCGATGGTCGTCGTCGACCTCGAGAGCGGCGAGGTACGCGAAGGCGCCGCACGACCCTCGTCGGACACGCCGACCCACCTCGTGCTCTACCGGGCCTTCGAGGAGATCGGCGGGATCGTCCACACGCACTCCCCGTTCGCGACGGCCTGGGCGCAGGCCCGGCGGGAGATTCCGTGCTTCGGTACGACCCACGCCGACCACTTCCACGGGGCCGTGCCGGTCACCCGCGAGCTCACCCGCGAGGAGATCGACGGCGACTACGAGCGCTGCACCGGCGACGTGATCGTCGAGACCGTGAGCGGTCTCGGGATCGGCGCGCTCGAGCGGCCGGCGGTGCTCGTCGCCTCCCACGGGCCGTTCGCGTGGGGCCCGGACGCCGAGATCGCCGTCGAGAACGCGATCGCCCTCGAGGTCGTGGCCGAGGGCTCGTTCCGGACCGAGGCGCTTCAGCCCGGCGCCGCGCCGATCCAGCCCGAGCTGCTCGACCGGCACTTCCTGCGCAAGCACGGGCCCGACGCGTACTACGGCCAGCGCTCGTGAAGGCCCTTCGCCTCCACGGCACGGGCGATCTCAGGCTCCACGACGAGCCGGCGCCCGAGCCGGGAGACGGCGAGGTCCTCGTGCGCGTGGCCACGGTCGGCCTGTGCGGTTCCGACCGGCACTGGTTCCTCGAAGGCGGGATCGGCGACGCCGTCCTCGACCGGCCTCTCGTCCTCGGGCACGAGTTCGTGGGGACGATCGAGTCCGGCGAGCGTGCCGGTGAGCGCGTTGCGCTCGACCCCGCCGTGCCGTGCGGCCGCTGCAGCGTCTGCCTCGGCGGCAACCCGCACCTGTGCCCCGAGCTGCGCTTCGCAGGGCACGGCTCGGTGGACGGGGCCCTGCGCACGAGCCTCGCCTGGCCCGACCAGCTCGCCCATGCGCTCCCGGACGGCCTCTCGGACGCGGAGGGCTCGCTGCTCGAGCCGCTCGGAGTGGCGTTGCACGCCCTCGACCTGGCCAAGGCGCAGCCCGGGTCGACCGCAGGCGTGTTCGGCTGCGGGCCGCTCGGGCTGCTGCTTATCCAGGCTCTGCGGAGCGCCGGGGTGGAGACGGTCGTGGCGAGCGACCCCCTCCCGCACCGGGCCGAAGCGGCCGCGTCCCTCGGCGCCACGCTCGACGGCCGAGAGGTCGACGTGGCGTTCGAAGCCGCGGGCGAGGACGCGGCCCTCGCGGATGCCATGGCCGCCGTGCGACCAGGAGGCCGCGTCGTCCTCGTCGGCATCCCCGAGGGCGACCTGACGAGCTTCAGCGCCTCGACCGCGCGGCGCAAGGGCCTGACCCTGGCGCTCTGCCGTCGCATGAAGCCCAGCGACCTCCCCCGCGCGATCCG
Source organism: uncultured Actinomycetes bacterium (assembly GCA_963719275.1). Taxonomy (GTDB): domain Bacteria; phylum Actinomycetota; class Thermoleophilia; order Gaiellales; family Gaiellaceae; genus AC-32. Next base: position 705,448 of record CAVRBT010000004.1, read on the forward strand.
CCTCGCGGAGGCCGGCGAGGTCGAGCTCGGCGGGCTCGTGAGCGGCCGCTACGCGCTGACGGAGTGGCGCGAGGCCTTCGAGGAACTGGTGGAGCGGCGCGGGCTGAAGGTCGTCGTCGAGCCTCAGCGGGAAGCGCCGTGAGCGGACGCTACGCGCTGGGGATCGACTTCGGCACCGAGTCGGGGCGGACCGTCCTGGTCGACTGCGCCGAGGGGCGGGAGCTCGGCACGGCCGTCTACGAGTACCGGCACGGCGTGATCGACGAGCGGCTGCCTGCGCCGCACGACGGCGTCGAGCTCGAGCCCGACTGGGCGCTCCAGGACCCGGAGGACTACGTCCGCACGCTCCAGGAGGCGGTTCCCGCGCTGCTCGCCGAGACGGGTGTCGACCCGGCCGAGGTGATCGGGATCGGGATCGACTTCACGGCCTGCACGATGCTCCCGACGCTGGCGGACGGCACGCCGCTGTGCGTGCTCGAGGAGCTGCGGGGCAACCCGCACGCGTGGGTGAAGCTGTGGAAGCACCACGCGGCGCAGCCCGAGGCGGACCGCATCAACGAGGTCGCCGCCGAGCGGGGCGAGACCTGGCTGCCGCGCTACGGCGGGAAGATCTCGTCGGAGTGGTTCTTCCCGAAGGCGCTCCAGATCCTGAACGAGGCGCCCGACCTCTACGCCCGCGCGGACCGGCTGATCGAGGCTGCCGACTGGATCGTCTGGCAGCTCACCGGGACCGAGACGCGCAACAGCTGCACCGCCGGCTACAAGGCGATCTGGTCGAAGAGCGAAGGGTTTCCGGAGGCGGCTTACTTCGCCGCGCTCGACCCAAGGTTCGAGCACGTCGTCGGCGAGAAGGTGGCGCGGACGATCCTGCCGCTCGGAACCCGCGCCGGCGGGCTGAGCGAGCAGGCCGCCACCTGGACGGGCCTGCGACCGGGAACGCCCGTGGCGGTCGCGAACGTCGACGCCCACGTCGCCGCGCCTGCGGCCACGGTGACGGAGCCCGGGACGATGGTGCTGATCATGGGCACGAGCATCTGCCACATCCTCCTGGGCGCCGAGCCGGCCCTCGTCGAGGGGATGTGCGGCGTCGTCGAGGACGGGGTCGTGCCCGGCTTGTTCGGCTTCGAGGCGGGCCAGACCGCCGTCGGCGACATCTTCGCCTGGTTCGCCGACGACGCCGTGCCTCCGGAGTACCACGAGGCGGCGGCCCGGCAAGGAACCGATGTCCACGGCGTCCTCGAGGCGGAGGCGGCGAAGCTGCGTCCCGGCGAGAGCGGGCTGCTCGCCCTCGACTGGTGGAACGGCAACCGCTCGATCCTGGTCGACGCCGAGCTGAGCGGGCTCGTCGTCGGCCTCTCGCTCGCCTCGAAGGCTCCCGAGATCTACCGCGCGCTGCTGGAAGCGACGGCGTTCGGGACCCGGGTGATCGTGGAAGCGTTCCTGCAGGCCGACGTGGCCGTGGACGCGATGGTCGCCTGCGGCGGGCTGCCGGAGAAGAACCGGCTGCTGATGCAGATCTTCGCGGACGTCACCGGCCGCGAGTTCGCCGTCGCCGCGTCGAAGCAGACCCCCGCCCTCGGGTCGGCGATGTTCGGGGCGGTCGCGGCCGGCGCGGAGCTGGGTGGGTTCGACTCGATCGCGGACGCCTCGCGCCAGATGGCTCGGCTCGGCGACGAGCGGTACGTCCCGAACCCCGCCCACAGAGCGGTCTACGACGACCTCTACGCCGAGTACGTGCGCCTCCACGATCTCTTCGGGCGAGACGGAAATGGCGCAATGAAGCGCCTTCGCGCCATTCAGCGACGCGTGATTGAAACCGGCGCGGTCGGGTAGGCGGACCTCGGGGCGCGAGAGGGCGTGGACCATCTCTCTCGCCTGCTTCCTGCGGCAGTCAGTGACAACGGACTGAAGGAGGAGCAGAACATGGTCAGACTGTTTCGCAGTACCGCAATCGGCCTGGTGCTGGTTGCGCTCGTGTTCGCCGTGGTCGGCCTCACCGGCGCAGTCGCGTCGGGAGGCAAGGGTAAGCACCACGGCCACCACGGCCATCACGGCAAGCCCAGCATCACCAGCGAGCCGTTCGGCACCGCTCCGGACGGCACCGCCGTCGACCGCTACACCCTCGACAACGGCAAGGGGATGGTGGTCAAGATCCTCACGTACGGCGGCATCGTCCAGGAGCTCTGGGTCCCGGACCGGCGCGGACACTCGTCGAACGTCGTCCTCGGGTTCAAGGACCTCGCGGGCTACACGGACGGTTTCCAGCAGGGCTACCCGACGAACCCAGACGCTCCGACGCCCAACTCGCCGTACTTCGGCGCCATCATCGGCCGCTACGGCAACCGGATCGCCAACGGCACGTTCTCGCTGGACGGCAACACGTACAAGCTCGACACCAACAACGGCCCGAACAGCCTGCACGGCGGCTACCTCGGGTTCGACAAGCAGGTGTGGGATGCCACGCCGTCCCAGAGCGGCGGCTCGGTGAGCCTGACGATGCATCGTCTCAGCACGGAGGGTGAGGGCTGCGTCCCCTCGCGCACGCCCGGTTGCACGGGCTATCCGGGCAACCTCGACGTCACGGTCGTCTACACGCTCACGAAGCACAACGAGCTGAAGATCGACTACCACGCCACGACCGACAAGGCGACGGTGGTCAACCTGACGAACCACACCTACTGGAACCTCGACGGCGAGGGCACGGGCGACATCTACGACCACGTGCTCTGGCTGAACGCCGACCACTACACGCCGGTCGACTCGACCCTGATCCCGACCGGCGCGATCGACCCGGTGGCCGGGACGCCGTTCGACTTCACGAGGCCCGAGGCGATCGGCGCCCGCATCCGTGACGCCTCGAACCAGCAGATCGAATTCGGCCGCGGGTACGACCACAACTGGGTGCTCAACCGGCCGAACTCGACGGCGCTCGTGCCTGCCGCCAAGGTCTTCGACCCGGCGAGCGGGCGCAAGCTCGAGATCGACACGACCGAGCCCGGCGTCCAGTTCTACTCGGGGAACTTCCTCGACGGAACCCTCGCTGGGACGAGCGGGAAGTTCTACCGGCAGAGCGACGGGTTCGCGCTCGAGACGCAGCACTACCCGGACTCGCCGAATCACGCGAACTTCCCGTCGACCGAGCTCCGGCCCGGTCAGACGTTCACGTCGCAGACGATCTTCCGCCTGTCGACGTTCCACCACCACCACCGCTGATCAGCCGCGCGACCCCGCTCGCCGCTTCGTGGCGGCGGGCGGGGTCGCATCAATCGAGCTGCTCGACGATCGTCGTCAGTACGTTCGGGTCGGCGAGCGAGCCGAAGACGGCGTCGGCCTCCAGTTCGACCCCGACGACCGACGGCACGCCCACCACGAAGAGGCCGGCCGCCCGCGCCGCGGCGACCCCGGGCGGCGAGTCTTCGAGGGCCAGCGAGCCCGCGGGCGCCGCGCCGAGGAGCTCGCACGCCCGCAGGTAGAGGTCGGGCGCGGGCTTCGGTTCCGCGACGTCCTCGACGCCGATCACGGCCTCGAAGCGGTCGGTGAGGCCGGTGCGGGTCAGGCCGGCCAGCAGATGGCTTCTCGGCGAGTTGGAAGCGACGGCGACCGGCCAGCGCCCGTCGAGCGCGCCGAGCAGCTCCACCGCACCGGGCCTGGGCTCGGCGCCGGCCGCGATCTCCTCGAGGGCGAGCGCATACAGCTCAGCGGCGAGCTCCTCGCCTCGCCCGGGAAGCTCGAGCAGCCGCTCGAGGACGCGCGCTGCGGTCTCGGGCGCCGTGCCGACGAGCGCACGCTTCGCGTCCAGGTCGAACTCGCGGCCGTGGCGCTCGAAGACCGCGACCTCGGCACGGGTCCAGCACGGTTCGGTGTCGAGCAGCAGCCCGTCGTTGTCGAACACGATCCCGATGGGCTGAGCCACGGCGGCTAGGACTCGCCTACGAGAGCGCGGGCGAAGTCCTTCGGGTCGAAGGGCCGCAGGTCGTCGAGGCCCTCGCCGATGCCGATCAGCTTCACCGGCAGCCCGAGCTCGTGGGCGATCGCGATCGCGATCCCGCCCTTGGCCGAGCCGTCGAGCTTGGTCAGCACGATGCCGCTCACGTCGACCGCCTGGCCGAAGAGCCGTGCCTGCTGGAGGCCGTTCTGACCCGTCGTCGCATCGACCACCAGCAGCGTCTCGTGCGGGGCTCCCTCCAGCCGCTGCGCGATCACGCGCCGCACCTTCGCGAGCTCCTCCATCAGGTTCGACTGCGTGTGCAGCCGTCCCGCCGTGTCGACGACCACGACGTCGCGGCCACGCGACTCGGCCGCCGCAATCGCGTCGAAGGCCACCGCTGCGGGGTCGCCGCCTTTCTCCGAGCCGACGAAGTCGGCCTTCGCGCGCTGGGCCCAGATCTCGAGCTGCTCCTCGGCCGCGGCGCGGAAGGTGTCCGCGGCCGCCACCAGCACGGTGCGGCCGTGCTCGGACAGCTTCTGCGCGAGCTTGCCGATCGTCGTCGTCTTGCCGGTGCCGTTCACGCCGACGACGAGGACGACGCTCGGCCGACCTTTGAGGTCGAGGCGGGCGGGCTCGCCGAACAGCCGCGTGACCTCCTCCTGCAGCGCCTCGCCGAGGTCGGCCGGGTTCCGAGCCTCGAGCCGCTGCACGAGCTCGGCGGTCGCGGGCACGCCCACGTCGGCGGCGATCAGCGCCTCCTCGAGCCGCTCCCACGAGCCCACGTCGGCCGGGTCGAACGACTCGACCCCGATCTGCTCGGTCAGCGCGCGCCGGCTGCGGCCCAGCGAGTCGCGGAGCCGGGCGAACATGCCGCCGCCCTGCGCATCCGGCTCGGGCGCAGCGCCGTCCTCTCCGAGCAGCTCCGACCAGCTCCGCGGCACGCGCGGACGATAGCGAGCGCTATTCGCCCGGGAGGAGCGAGAAGAGCGTCTTGTCGACCCGCCGACCGTCGGGCTTCGGCATCGACCGGATCACTCCCTCGCGGGTAGAGCCCGCACGCTCTAGCACACGCTCCGAAGCGGTGTTGCCGACGTTCACGTAGGCCGCGACGCGCGCGAAGGCGGGCAGATTGCCGGCCTCGCGCAGCTCGGGATCGCCGAACGCCGGCGCAGCGCATCGACGTCGTCGACCGCGGGGAGGCGGAGCATCAGGTCGCCGGCCCGGATCCCCTCGGGCGGCACCGACAGGCGTGGCGCCTGTTCCGCCACCCGACTAGTCCCAGGCCTCGAGGACTGGGAACCGGGCGTCGGCGTCGAGGCACGCGGCGGCGAAGAGCGCCACTCCCAGGTCCCCGGTGAAGAGCGAGTAGCGGCCGTGGCCGGTCTCGGCACGCGTCCGCTCGACCTGGCCGAGCGCGTGGACGGCGAAGCGGCGGGCTCGCTCGAGCCAGCGCTCGCCGCCGGTCCGCTCGAACGTCTTCAGGAGGGCGAAGCCGTTGCCGGCGGTGCCGTGGCAGATCACGCGCCCTTCTCCTCCCTATGCGCGCCCGCGCGCCAGGTGAGCTCCGCGCCGGCGAGCAGGAGTTCCTCGTCCAGGTACCGCGAGGCCGTCGCGACGATCCCGGGTGCGCCGTGGCACCACTGCAGCCGGACCTGGCCGTCTTTGGGGACGAGGCTGCCGCCCGCCACCGCCGGCCACGTGGCGAGGCCGTCCTCGACGATCGCCTCCTGGCGAGGATCGCCGCCGTCTCGCGCTCGAGCCGCTCACGCAGGTCATCGGCCTGTACAGCGCGTGCACGTTGCCGACGAGTCCGTGCACCGGGCCGAGGCCGCGGTACTCCCGCCCGTAGAAACGCTGCGTCCAGATGCCGTCGGCGTCGCGGCGAGCGAGCAGCGCGACCGCGCTCTCGCGCCAGGCCTCCTCCCAACGCCCCTCTCCGGTCGGCTACCCATGACCCGCGCGGCCAGCATCGTCCCGGGCGAGCCCCACATCAGCTCGTCGGCCTCGTTGTCGACGTTCTCGCGGATGCGCTGGAGCAGCGTTGCCGCAAGCTCCTCGGTCGGGTGCGAGGCGCCAGGCGACCAGCAGGAGCCCGGTCTCGCCGCCCAGCAGCGAAGACGCGCTCGGTGACGGCAGCTCGATCTCACCGCCGGAGAGATCCGGCTCGGCTCGCCAGAGCTCGAGCGTTCGACGCGCTGCCGCCGCGAGGTCGATCGCCGTCTCCGCCGAGCCCGCGCCTGCACAGGACGTCGAGCGCGAGCAGCACGCCGCCGGCTCCGCAGTAGAGATCCTTCAGCGGCGGCGTCGAGTTCCACGCGTCCCACTCGTTCGCCGGCCAGAGCCGGTCGGGGTCGAAGTGCTCGTCCGCGTCAGCGACGATCGCGGCGATCGCGGTGCGGACGCGCTCCTGCGACCACGGCTCGTCCGTGAGCGGCTCGAACGCCTCCGGGCGGTAGAGCACGGCTACGCCACGGCGGTGGCGGGCTCGTCCCGCGGCAGGCGCCTGCGAAACGATCTGCGAGACGCCTTCGCCGCCCATCGTCACGCCGTAGAGCACGTCGGCGGCCTCCATCGTCTTCTTCTGGTGCGTGACGACGATGAACTGCGCCGTCTCGGAGTACCGGCGCAGGAGCTCGACGAAGCGGCCGATGTTCGCGTCGTCGAGGGCGGCCTCGACCTCGTCGAGGAGGTAGAAGGGGCACGGCCGCGCCAGGAAGAGCGCGAACAGGAACGAGATCGCGCCGAGCGCCTTCTCGCCGCCCGAGAGCAGCGAGAGCCGCGTCACGCGCTTGCCCGCCGGCCGCAGCTCGACCTCGACCCCCGGCTCGGCGTCGGGTCCGTCCTCGTCGGGCTCGGTGAGGCGAAGCCGGCCCTGGCCGCCGGGGAAGAGGGTCGCCGCGACCTCTTCGAAGTGCCCGCTCACCGCGGCGAAGGTCTCGTCGAAGCGGCGCTCGACCGTTTCGGCGAGCTCCGCGCGCAGCTCCTCGAGCTCCTTCAGGCTCGCCTCGAGATCGGCGCGCTGCTCCGTGAGCTCGGTCAGGCGCTCCTTCTCGCGCTCGTACTCCTCCTTGGCCAGCGGGTTGACCTGGCCGAGCGTCTCGCGCCGGCGCTCCAGCCGCTCGATCTTCTCGGCGAGCTCCTCGCGATCGTCGCCCTCGGCCCGCTCGGCGCCTGCATCCTCGAGCCGCCGCCGCGCCTCGTCTGCCTCGGCCTCCAGCCGCGCGCCCTCGACGTCGATGCCCGCGGCACGCTCGCCGGCCTCCGCAGCCGCCCGGCGCACTTCCGCCTCCTCGCCGCCCAGCCTGCGCAGCTCGGCCGCGAGCTCGCCTGCACGGGTCGCGCCTGCGTCGACGCGCGCCCGCAGCGGCGCCTCGAAGCGCTCCGCCGCCGCGGCTGCGTCCTGCAGCGCCGAAGCGAGGCGTTCAGCAAGCGCCGCGAGCGGCCCGGTCGGGACCGGCGGCGCCTCGGCCGGGAGCTCATCCGCGCGCCGCTCGAGCTCGTCCGCCTCCTGCGCCAGCGCACGCCGCCGCGCGTCGAGCTGGAGCAGGACCGCCTCCGCGGTCTCCCCGGCGAACCAGAGCTCGCCGCGCGCTGCATCGAAGCAATGCCCTTCCCGCGTGACGAGGATGCCGCTCTCCGCCTGCGCGAGCTCGGAAGGCTCGGCAAGCCAGACGTCCTCGAGCAGCTCGGCGACGCGCTCGCCGCCCGGTCGAGCGTGCAAGCGGGACGACAGCGGCTCCGCCCCGAGCAGCGGCGGCCGAGACGGGCGCCGATCCGCCGCGCCACGCGCCGGGACGAGCACCGCCAAGTCGCCGAGCCCCGCCTTCCGCGCGCGCTCGACGAGAGCGAGCGCCTCAGGGGTGTCCGCCGCGACCAGCGCCGCCGCACGGGCGCCGAGCGCCGCGGCCGTAGCCCGTTCGTACCCCGCCTCGACCTCGAGCAGCGACAGTGCCAGCCGCTCGCCTTCCTCGGCGAGCGCCCGTGCGGCGGGCGGGAGGCCTTCGCGCTCCGCGAGCGAGTGCTCGAGCGCCGCGAGCCGCTGCCGCGCCAGGCGCGCCTTCTCGCGCAGCGCCTCCCGCTCGGGATTCGGGCGCGTGGGCGCCAGCAGCGGCTGAGCGCGAAGCCGGTCGCAGAGCTCATGGGCCGCATCGCGCCGCAGCTCGAGCCGCTCGGTTGCGCTGCGCAGGCGGTAGAGAGCAGAGGTCGCTCCGTCGCCGCGCCCCGCTGCCGCAGCAAGCTCCTCCTCGACGCGGTTGCGCTCGGCCAGCAGCGCCTCGAGCCGCTCGGTGGTTCGCCGGCGCTGCAGCGCGGCCGCCGTCCGCCGCTCCTCGACCTCCGCCAGGCGCTCGTCGATCTCAGCGAGGTCGAGCTGTGCGACGCGGGCCCGCAGTGCGGCGATGTCGCCGCGGAGCTTCTCGGCGCGCTCGGCCGCGGTGGCCTGCAAGGCGAGCGGCCGCAACCGGCCCTTCACCTCGGCTTCGAGGTCGCGGGCCCGCTCGACCTGGATCTGCACCCGCGCCAGCTTCAGCTCCGCGCGGTGCCGCCGCTGCTTGAACCTGCCGAGCCCGGCCGCGTCCTCGATCAGCGCTCGCCGCTCCTCCGGCTTGCTCGCGAGGATCTGCTCGACCTTTCCCTGGCTGATCACCGAGCCGTGGCTGCCGCCGAGGCCGACGTCCGCCAGCAGCTCGACGAGGTCGGTGCGGCGCACGGGCGCACGATTGATCAGGTACTGGCCCTCGCCGCCTCGGTGCAGGCGCCGCGCGATCGAGACCTCGCTGAAGTCGAGCTCGGGCAGCCCGCCGTCCTCGTTGTCGAACAGCAGCTCGACCTCGCAGAAGTCGGCCGCGGGATGGCCCGGCGAGCCCGCGAAGAGCACGTCGTCGGGCTTCTCGGCGCGCAGCTCGCTCGGGCTCAGCGAGCCGGAGGCCCAGAGCAGCGCGTCGGCCACGTTCGACTTGCCCGAGCCGTTCGGGCCGACGACGACGGCGACGCCAGGCTCCAGGCGAACCTCGACCGGCTCCGGAAACGACTTGAAGCCGCGCAGCTTGATCGCACGCAGGTGCACGCGCGCGGGAGGCTAGCGATGGGCGCGGACGCTACGCGGCGGGCGCGAGGCGGTCGAGCGCCTCGCGGGCGGCGGCCTGCTCTGCCGCTTTCTTCGAACGGCCGCTGCCAACGCCGGCCTCCTCGCCGTCGATCATCGCCGCGCACGTGAAGGTGCGGTCGTGCGGCGGCCCCTTGACGTCGAGCACGTTGTAGACGACCTGCCGCCCCTGCCGCGCGAGCTCCTCCTGGAGCTCCGTCTTGTGGTCGACGTGGCTCGTCAGCGCGTACTGGATGCGGCCGTCGAACGCTGCGACCACGGCCTCGCGGATCGACTCGAACCCGTGCTGCAGGTACAGCGCCGCGAGCGAGGCTTCCAGCAGCGCCGCGAGCACGTTGCGGTTCCGCGACAGGCGCTCGAGCTCCTCCGCCGGCGCGACCTCCTCCCCGCGCTCCGCCAGCCGCTGCCCGAGCCCGAGCTCGCGCGCGACCACCGAGCACGAGGCGCGCGAGACGACGTGAGAGCGGATCTTCGCCATCCGCCCCTCGGAGAAGTCCGGATAGCGCTCGTACAGGGCCCGCGCGACCGCCAGCTCCAGCACGCTGTCGCCGAGGAACTCGAGCCGCTCGTACGAGGACGTCCGGTCGGGCGCCCACGAGCTGTGGGTGAAAACGTTCACCAGCAGCTCTTCCGGCAGACGGTCGATCAACCGCGCCAGCTGCTCCGGACTGCCGCTGGGGGCTCTGCTACTGGTGCGTTGAGACGTAGTCGACCGCCTGCCCGACGGTCTGGATCTTCTGCGCGTCCTCGTCCGAGATCTTGATCCCGAACTGGTCCTCCAGCTCCATGATCAACTCCACGAGATCGAGCGAGTCGGCGTCGAGATCCTGCTGGAAGGAGGCATCTTCGGTGATCTCGTTCTCGTCGACTCCGAGCTGCTCCGTCAGGACTTCCTTGACCCGCTCGAAGACTTCCTCTCGCGATGCTGCCATTTCACCTCACTTGCCGGGGGGTTCAGAGCGCGCGGATGCTAACACTCTTTCCGGCAGGCGCTGCGCGAGCCTGCCGACCACGTCGTGGTCGACACCCCGCGCGGCGAGCCGGATCGCGTTCGCGATTGCCCGGTCCGAGGAGTTGCCGTGCGCGATCACCGCGAGGCCGCGCAGGCCGAGGAGGTAGGCCCCGCCATAGGTGTCGGGATCGAGCCGGTTGCGCATCCCGCGCGCGGCGGGCCGGATCAGCAGACCGCCGACGCGCCCTCGCCGGCTTGCGGTGATCTCTTCCCGCAGCGCGTCCAGCAGCACCTTGATCGTCCCTTCGAGCAGCTTCAGCACGACGTTGCCGGTGAAGCCGTCGCAGACGACGACGTCGGCCGCGCCGAGCAGGAGGTCGCGGCTCTCGGTGTTGCCGGCGAAGCGCAGGCCCTCGGCGTCGGCCAGGAGCGCGTGCGCCTCGAGCGTCAGCTGGTTGCCCTTCTCCGCCTCCTCGCCGATCGAGAGCAGGCGCACCTCGGGGTCGTGGATCTCGAGCACCTCTTCGGCGAAGACCGCGCCCATGTGCGCGAACTGGAGCAGGTGCTCCGGCCGTGCATCGGCGTTCGCGCCCGAGTCGATCAGCACCGACGGTCCGTGCTTGGATGGGATGACGACCGCGATCGCAGGCCGCGCCACGCCTTTCAGGCGGCGCAGCTCGACGAAGCATGCCGCCAGCATCGCGCCCGTGTTCCCGGCGGAGACGACCGCCTCGGCCTCGCCCTGGCCGACGGCTCGGCACGCCGCCACGAGTGAGCTGTTCGGCTTTGCCCGCACTGCCTCGGCCGGCTTCTCCTCCATCCCGATGCGATCGGGAGCCTCGACGAGGGGCAGCCCGCCCGTGTCCAGCCCGGCAGGACCGAAGAGGACCGGCTGAATGCCGTCTTGCGCAGCCTCGAGCGCGCCCGCAACGACCTCCTCCGGCGCGCGGTCTCCGCCCAGCGCGTCGACGGCCACCCGCGTCACGTGACTATGGCGAAGGCGTGCGGAGCGGCTCGATCTCGCGGCCGCCGTAGGTCTTGCAGTTCGGGCACATGCGGTGCGGCTGCTTCGGGCGGCCGCACTGCGGGCAGGTGTTCACGCGCGGCGCCTCGAGCCGGTGCGTGGCGCGCCGCTTGTCCCGGCGCGACTTGGAGGTTTTCTTCTTCGGGACGGCCATCGGCGGGCGAGTATAGCCACAGCGGCAGGGCGCTTTGCCGATTCTTTACCCAGTCTTGGCGCGACCTTCGCCTTGCGTTGCCCGCCCGGAACTCGCCCCGGGCAACGCTGTGTGCAGGCAAGCGACGCGAGGGAGAAGGAGGCAGACGAGATGTTCAAGATCGCAGCAATCATCGGAGGCGTTCTCCTGCTGGCGGGCGTGGCGCTCGCCGGGACGGTGACGAGCCTCGGCACGACCGGCAGCGCAACCCTGAGTAGTTCGCTCCCGGCGGCGTCCACGACGGCCCGCCAGAACGATCGCGGCCGCGAGAACGAGGCGCGTGGTCGCGCCAACGAGCCGGGCGAGGACCTGCGCGGCCCGTGTGACGAGGCCGAGCACGCGAACGATCCGCGTTGCGCCGGTGTCACCGGCGCCGGGACGACGACCGTCACGACGCGCGCTGAGGACGACCGCCGCGGCCACCACCGTCGCGGCCACGACGCCGACCGCCGCGATGACCACGGCCGGAACTCCGGCCCGGGCGGTGGCGAGTCTCGGCACGGCGGCCACGGCGGCGACGACTGATCCCTCATCTCGACAGACCTGACGGCCCCTCTCCCCGGGGCCGTCTCGCCGTCGTCACAATTCCGACATGAGCAGGCCCAGGCGCACGATCCTCCTCGTCGAGGACGAGACCTCGATCATCGAGCCTCTCGCGGAGGTGCTCCGAGGCGAGGGCTTCGAGACGCTGCTGGCCGGCACGGTCGCGGAGGCACTCGAGCAGGCGCGCCGCGACCCCGATCTCGTGCTCCTCGACGTGATGCTGCCGGACGGGTCCGGCTTCGACGTCTGCCGCGAGCTACGCCAGCGCTCGCAGGTTCCGATCATCATGCTCACCGCCCGCGGAGAGGAGGCCGACCGGGTGGTCGGGCTCGAGCTGGGCGCCGACGACTACGTCGTGAAGCCGTTCAGCGGGCGCGAAGTGGTTGCGCGGATCCGCGCCGTGCTGCGCCGCGTCGCCGCGCCGGAGCCCGGCGACGACCGGCCGCTCGAGGTCGGCGAGGTGCGGCTCGATCCGGCCCGACGCGAGGTCACCCTTGACCGCGACGTCCTCGAGCTGAGCCGCAAGGAGTTCGAGCTCCTGCACCTGTTGATGCGCAACGCCGGCTCGGTCGTGACGCGCGAGCGGCTGATCGACGAGGTCTGGGACCCGAACTGGTTCGGCTCGACGAAGACGCTCGACGTCCACGTCAGCGGCATCCGGCGCAAGCTCGGCGACGATCCGGCCGACCCGCGCTACGTGCACACGGTGCGCGGCGTCGGCTTCCGGTTCTCGGCGCCGGACGAGGTCGAATGACGCTCCGCAACCAGCTCCTCGGCGCGTTCGCGTACGTGCTGCTGCTGATCATCGTCGCGCTCGAGGTGCCGCTCGCGCTCAACCTCGCGCGACGGATCGACGCCGAGGTGAAGAACGAGGCGGCGACGCAGGCGTTCGTCGTCGCGGCGAGCGCCTCCGGCAGCATGGGTAATCCGGCTGAGCTCGGCCGCGTCGTGCGGCGCTCCGGTCGGGAGCTCGGCGCGCGCGTGATCGTCGTCGGCCCGGGAGGCGGCCTGCGGGCGGACTCGACGGTCGCGACGCCCCCGAATGTCTCCTACGCGTCGCGGCCGGAGATCGCGGCGGCCCTAGGCGGAGAGCGCGCGCAGGGCGAGCGCCACAGCGACACCCTCGGCCAGGACTTGCTCTACACCGCGGTGCCGATCACCAACAACGGCAAGGTCGTCGGCGCCGCGCGCGTGACGCAGAGCCTCGCCGCCGTGCATTCGCGGATCCGCCGGGGCGTGTTGGCATTGATCGCGATCGGCGTGTTCGCGCTGCTCATCGGCCTTGGGCTCGCGTGGTTCCTCGCAAGCTCGCTCTCGCAGCCGCTCCGCAACCTGGCGGCGACGGCGCGGCGCTTCGAGGCCGGTGACCTCGAGGCGCGGGCGGAGCCGGCAGGCGCCACCGAGCAGAAGGAGGTCGCGGCCGCCTTCAACGACATGGCGGAGCGGCTCGGCGTCGTCCTCGCCGCGCAGCGGGAGTTCGTCGCGAACGCGTCCCACCAGCTGCGCACCCCGCTCACGGGCCTGCGGCTGCGGATCGAGTCGGCGCGCCTCAAGTCCGGGCCGGAGGCGGCTGCGGAGCTCGGGGCCGCAGAGCGGGAAGTCGAGCGGCTCGCACGCCTGCTGACGTCGCTGCTCACGCTCGCGCGCGAGGGCGACAAGCCTGCCGCACCGCGGCCGGTCTCGCTCGCGCGAGCGGCCGAACGCGCCCACGAACGCTGGGTCGCGACCGCCGAGGAGGACGGGCGCGAGCTCGAGCTCGTCGGCAACGGCGACGCGACGATCGCGGCCTCCGAGGAGGACCTCGCGATCCTGCTCGACAACCTGATCGAGAACGCGCTCCGCTACTCGCCCACCCGCGTGGCCGTCGACTGGGGCCGCGACGGCAGCGAGGCGTGGCTCGCCGTCCTCGACGAGGGGCCCGGGCTGCAGGCGGGCGAGGAGACGCAGCTGTTCGAGCGGTTCGCGCGCGGCAGTGCCGGCAGCGGGCGTTCGGGGACGGGTCTCGGCCTCGCGATCGTGCAGACGCTTGCCCACCGCTGGCGTGGCGAGGCGTCGCTCTCGAACCGTCTCGAGGGTGGGACGCGCGCCGAGGTGCGCTTCCCGGCCGCGGCTACAGTGAAGGAAGAACCATGGGTCGAGGCCTGATCGTCGCCACACTCGCCGTCATCGGGCTGCTCTGCGCGGCCGGAATGGGCTACGGCGCTTACGTCGTCTCGCGCGGCTCGGTCGCCGTGCCCGTCACGCGGCTGCAGCAGGCCCCGCAGAGCCTGACGCCGAAGCAGGTGCGCGCAACGGCGCGCGCGAAGGCCGCGAAGGCCAAGGCGCGGAAGCGAGCTCGGACGACGACCACGACGCGCACCGTCGCCCCGCCTCCCCCACCTCCGCCGACGACGACCATCGACGACCACGGCGGCGACCGCCACGGCGGTGGTGGCAGTGGAAGTGGCGGCAGCGGTGGCGGCGGCCACGGCGGGGACGACTAGAGCTTCTCTCGGATCTCCTCGAGCGCGGCCCAGCGCGAGTCGGGCTCGGGCTCGCCATGCTCGTGGGGCTCGTCGTTGAGGTTCTTGCCGCAGACCGGGCAGAGGCCGGCGCAGTCCGGCCGGCAGAGGATCTTGTCGGGCAGCTCGAGCGCGATCGCGTCGCGCGCCCAGGTGGAGAGGTCGAGCTTGTCGTCCTGGAGGTAGACGGTCTGCAGCTCCTCATCGCCGCCCGGGCTCTCGGCCTGGTACTCGCGCGCGGCGATGTCGACGTCGAGGACGGCGTCGTCGAGGCAGCGGAAGCACGGCCCGTGCAGCCGCGCGTGGAAGCGCAGCTGGAACACCGTCCCGGTCGAGGCACGCGTGATCGTCAGCTCCGCCGGGACGGCGCGCGGCACCGGCAGGTAGCGCTGTCCGCCGAGCTCGAACGGGTCGAGCTCGATGGATTGCTCGTCGCGGAACTGCTCGCCGGAACGGACTCTGAGGCTGCGAAGGTCGAGGGTGGTCACTCGACCACCGTAGCCAAGATCAGATGCGCTGAATCAGCTCGTCGAGGGGCTTGCGGTTCGCCTCCGCGCTCCACTCTTCGAGGCTCTTCGACTCCGGGGCGAGGTCGCGCTTCGGGTAGCCGAAGCTCGGGATGTTCACCGGCAGCCAGCCCTCGTCCAGGCCGAGCTCGCGCGCTGCGGCCTGCTGGTCGCCCATGCCGTTCGGGCACGAGACGACTCCCTCGTTCCAGGCGACGAGGAACATGTTCTGCATGGCGCGGCCGACGTCGATGGCGGAACCGCCTCCCTCCGTCACGACCGCCACCGCGAAGGCGCACGTCTGGATGTTGCCCTCCGCGTAGACGACCTGCGACACGCGCTGCTTCGCGTCCTCGCTCTCGACGATCACGAACCGCCAGGGCTGTTTGTTCACGGCGCTCCCGGCGAGCCGTCCCGCGTCGAGGATCCGCCGCTGCACGTCCTCGGGCACCGGCCGATCGGAATAGCTGCGCCAGTCGCGCTTGCTCGCGACGGCGAGGCCCACGTCCATGCCGCGCGGCGCCCTAGCCCGGGAAGTCGTCGTTGTTGCTCTCGACGCCAGCGGCAACGCCGGCGACGACCGACTCCTGCGACCGCTCGTGGAGCCGCTCACGGCCTCGCTTGACCGCCGCGAGGAACTTGTCGAGGTTGACCTCGAGCGTCGACAGGATCGAGTCCGCCCAGTCCTCCATCTCGAGCCGCGTCTCGCGGGCCTGGCGGCGGGCGTCGTCGATGATGTCGCCCGCTTGGCGCTCGGCCAGCTTGACGATCTCGGTCTGAGAGGCCTCGCGCACGGCCTGCTCACGCGCCTCGCCGAGGATCCGGTCGCACTCGCGCTTCGCCTCGGCCAGCATCTCCTGGCGCTCCTTCACGATCCAGCGCGCCTGCTTGATCTCCTCGGGGATGGTCGCGCGCATCTGGTCGAGGATGTCGTAGATCTCCTCGCGGTCGATCCGAACCTGGTCGGTGAGCGGCACGGCCTTCGCGTTGTGCACGAGGTCGTCGAGCTTGTCGATCAGAACCAGTACGTCCATCGGTGGCCGGAGTTTACAGGCGGCTACGGCTTGAACAGTCGTCTTATCCAGCCGCGCCGTTCGGGCTCGGGCTCCGGCTCGGGCTCGGGACGAACGGCGCGCGGCGGCTCGTGCTCGCGGGGCGCCTCGCTGCCGAAGACCCAGCGGCGCCCGCTCGCGCGGAGCTCCTCGAGCACCGCGCCGGCCTCGTCGGGCGCGAGCACGACCTCATCGCTCCGCGCCAGCTGAGACTCGATGTTGAAGGCGGTCTCGCTGACCGCGCCGCGAGCGCGGAGCTTCTGGAGCACGTCCTGCGCCTGGCGCTTCTGGAGCCGCACCTCTCCGCCGGCCGCTAGCAGCGTCTCGAGACTGGTGGCGGGCTCGCTCATTCCTGTGGGTTCTCCGGGGTCCCGGGCCTTCCGTCCGGGAAGAGCTCCTTGAACCTGCGTGCGACGGCCTCGGGCACCAACTCGTCCACGTTTCCGCCGAAGCTCGCGATCTCCTTCACGCCGCTCGACGAGACGAAGCTGACCGAGGGGCTGGCCATCACGTACACGGTCTCGACGTCGGGCGCGAGCGTGCGGTTGAGCTGGTTCATCTGGAACTCCCACTCGAAGTCCGAGATCACCCGCAGGCCCTTCACGATCACCTTCGCATCCCACTTGTGCGCGAACTCGACCACGAGCTCGGAGAAGACGTCGACCTCGACGTTCTCGAGGCCGGTGAGGGTCTCGCGCAGGAAGCCGACCCGCTCGTCGAGGGAGAACATCGGCTGCTTGTGCTGCGGGGTGCCGACGACCCCGACGACGACGCGGTCGAAGATCTCGGCCGCGCGCGTGATCACGTCGACGTGGCCGTTCGTGACCGGGTCGTAGGTGCCGGGGTAGATCGCGGTGATCATTCGTGCTCGAAGATCGTGAGTCGTGCTGCGCCGTAGCGGCGGGTCTTCCGCTTCGCCAGCGGCAGCTCCGGTTCCTCGTCGGCGGCGGTCTCCACGAGCAGCGTGCCGTCCGGGGCGAGGACGTCTGGCAGGTGTCGAATCATTGCGTTTTGCAGGGGAAAGCTCCCGTAAGGTGGGTCGACCAGCACGAGATCGTACCGGGTGCCCTGGCGGGCATCGGCGCGGAGGGCGGTCAGCGCCTCCTGGCAGAGGACGGTCGCGTTGTCCAGGCCGAGCTTGTCGAGGTTGCGGACAATGGTGCGGCAGGCCTCGCGGTCGTTCTCCACGAAGGTCGCGTGGGCGGCGCCGCGCGAGAGCGCCTCGAGGCCCATCGCGCCGGAGCCGGCAAAGAGGTCGAGCACCGTCGCGTCTTCGGCCGCGCCCGGCCCGAGCAGGTTGAAGGCGGCCTCCCGGACCCGGTCGGCGGTCGGTCGTGTGTCGAGCCCCTTCGGCGCGAAGATCCGAGCGCCCTTCCGCGAGCCGGCGATGATCCGCACGGTGCCTAGACCCGGTCCGGAAGGGGCGGATGCTCCTCGCCGTCGAGACAGCGGAGCGCCCATTCCGCCTCCTGCCCGACCGTCCACCAGCCGTCGACGAACGCCTCGTCGGCGAGCAGCCGCTCCAGGCGTGGACGCGACTCCTGCAACTCCAGGGCGCCGGCCGCGAACGCGGACCAGAAGCGCACGTCGGGCTCCGGGTCGACGAGGGAGGCGACGATCGCCGTCCTGATCTCGGCGAGCACCGGCTCGTACTGGAGCAGGTGGCCGAGTGCTTCGGCGGCGTGCCCGCGGACGACGACGCTTTCGTCGGGATCGCTGAGTCGCCGCGCGAGCACGTCGGCAAAGGCGCTCTCACCGCTGAAGCCGAGAACGTAGGCGGCGGCAGCCCGGCCTCGCTCGTCTCCGCGGCCCTCGAGCACGCGCTCCACACGGCGAAGCGCTCGCTCGTCACCGCTCCGAGCGAGCTCCGATGCCGCCGCCCAGCGTCGTCCCTCTTCGCGCGCCGACAGCGTGCGCACAAGCCGGCGGCGCCGCAGGACGCTCACGCCGCGAGCTCCCGCTCGCCGAAGACGCGCTCGACCTCGTCGACCAGCGGGCCTTCGTAGTCGACGAGGCCGTCGGCCACCGCTCGCGCGCGCTCCAGCAGCGGCCGGTCGGCTCGCCAGTGCACGAAGCGGAGGTCGGAGATGCCGGCCTGGCGAGTGCCCAGGAGCTGGCCTTCGCCGCGCAGCTCGAGGTCCTTCTCGGCCAAGTCGAAACCGTCCGAGGAGTCGACCAAAGCCTGCAGCCGCTCCTGCGCGTTGTCGGTCAGCTCCTCCCGCGGCCGCGAGATCAGCAGGCAGTACGACTGCTCGGCGCCGCGCCCCACCCGCCCGCGGAGCTGGTGCAGTTGCGCCAGCCCGAAGCGGTCGGCCTCCTGGACGATCATGATCGTCGCGTTCGGGACGTCGACCCCGACCTCGATCACCGTCGTCGCCACCAGCACGTCCAGCTCCCGCGCCTTGAACTGCGCCATCAGCTCGCGCCGCTCGGCCGGCCGCAGCCGGCCGTGGAGCAGGCCTACGCGGTAGTCGCGCAGCTCCGCGCGCCGCAGGCGCCCCGCCTCGGCCTCGGCCGCCCGCGACTGCGACGTCTCCGACTCCTCGATCAGCGGGCATACCACATACGCCTGGCGACCCTCGTCGAGGTGCCGGCGCAGCCGCTTGTAGGCCTCCGACGAGCGTTCGGCCGTCACCCAGGAGGTCACGATCGGCTTCCGCGAGGCCGGCGGCTTCGCGATCTCGGTGACGGACAGGTCGCCGTACAGCGTCAACGCGAGCGTCCGCGGGATCGGCGTGGCGGTCATGTGCAAGACGTGGGGGGCCCGGCCCTCGGTGAGCGCCCTGCGCTGCTCCACGCCGAAGCGATGTTGTTCATCGACGACCGCCACCCCGAGCTCGCCCAGGTCGACCCCTTCCTGGATCAGCGCGTGCGTCCCGACGACGACCTGCGCGCCCTCGAGCTCGGACTTCACCGAGCCCGTCAGCAGCGCCACCCGCACGCCGAGCTGCGTGCAGAGCGGCTCGACGGTGAGGAAGTGCTGCTCGGCCAGCGTCTCGGTCGGCGCCATCAGCGCGCCGACCTGGCCGGCCTCGACGGCGCGCAGCAGGGCGTACAGCGCGACGACCGTCTTCCCGGAGCCCACGTCGCCCTGCAAGAGACGCTGCATCGGCGCCTCGCGCGTGAGGTCGGCGTCGATCTCACGGATCGCCGACTCCTGGTCCGCCGTGAGCTCGAACGGCAGCAGCCCGCGGTAGCGCGCGACCAGCTCGCCGGGCTCGCCGAACGCCGGCGCTACCGCCGTCTCACGGCCCGCGCGGGTGCGCGCGAGCCCGACCTGCAGCACCAGCAGCTCGTCGAAGGCCAGCCGCCGCCGTCCCGCCTCACCCTCTTCGAGGGAGCGCGGCCGGTGGAGCGCCCAGAGCGCGTCGGCGCGCAGCGGCAACCGCTCGGCGGCCTTCAGGTCCGCGGGAAGCGGGTCCGGGAGGTCGCGCGCCACGGGAAGCGCCCGCTCGACGAGGCCGCGCAGACGCTGCGGCGTGACCTCCTCGCTCGCGGGATAGACCGGCGCGAAGTCCGCCGTCGCGGCGAGGCCGTTCAGGTCGTACGAGCGCACCTGGAAGCCGCTGCGCTTCAACTGGCCGCGCAGCCGCACGCGCGTCCCGGGCTGCAGCTTGTCCGCGAGCCACGCCTGGTTGAACCAGACCGCGACGATCTCGTCGCTCCCGTCGGCGACCCGCGCGTTGACGATCGCGAGGTTGCGTCGCGGCCTGCGCACGGAGACCGAGCGCACCTCGCCCGAGATCGCGGCCTCCTCTCCGATCAGCAGGTCGGCGATCGGCCGCTCCGGGACGGCCGACTCGTAGCGGTGCGGCCGGTGCTCGAGCAGGTCGCGGAGAGTGCGCAAGCCGAGCTTCGCGAGCTTCTTCTCGAGGGCCGGCCCGACGCCGCTCAGCGTCGAGACCGACGCCGCGGCGCGCTCCGGCCGAGGCGTCCCCGGCAGGCGCGGCCAGGCCACGGGGGCGTCCACTCCGGCGAAGCCTCTCGGCACGCGGCCAGTCTAGGAATCGACGTGGACACCGGCGGGCAGCCGAAGCCTTACCGCGCGCTACCGAACCTTTACCCGCCCTTGTCCCGGACTTGGACGGCCGCCTTCTACCTTGATCTCGACCCAGGAGGAAGCCATGTCACGCAAGCACGCATTCGTCATCTCAATCGCCCTCGGACTGGCCGCGATCGTCGGCGCGACCGCAGCACTTCGGACCGCCCAGCTCGGCGCGCCCGCGGCGGTCACGAAGCCGGCCGCAACCTCGCTGTCCGCCCGCGCGCACGCGGTCGACCGCCAGGAGGCGGCGCTGCGCCGCGCGCTGGCCACGCGCCCGCCCAAGCTCCCGGCCGTCCCCGCGGTTCCCGCCTCGCCCGCCCGGCCGGCTCTCGCGCCGACCACGGTTCGGGTCGTGCAGAGCGCGAGCTTCGGCTCCGGCCACGGCGATGACGACGACGGCGGCGACGACGATGGCGACCACAGCGGCCACAGCGGGGGCGGAGATGACTAACCACGTGGTCCGCCTGTACGCGCTCGCGTGCTCTCTGCTCGTCCTGTTCGCGATGTGGGCAGCGATCGCCGCCCGGCCCTGGACGACCTCGCAGCCGAAGGCCGACCCGCGCTGGGCCGCGCTCGCGGCGCGCGAGCAGCGGCTCCGGCAGGAGGCCGTAGTCGTGCAGCGCGTCGTCGCGAGGCGCTGGCGCGTGTACCGCGTCCACCTCGCCGCGCGCCGGCGGGAGATCGCGACAGCGACGCAGCGGCGAGCGGCGCTCGCCTCGGCGGCTCCCGCCGCACCCTCGGTGCGCGTCGTCTCGCTCCCGCCCGTGACCGTGACGAGGACGTCGTGATCCTGCGCCGCAGCTTCCGCGCGATGGGCACCGACGTGGAGCTCTTCCTCGCCGCCGAACCAGGCCCCGCCGCGGACAGGGCGCTGAACGCGGCGGAGAACGAGTTCGAGCGGGTCGAGGCGCTGCTCTCGCGCTTCCGGCCGGAGTCGGAGCTCTCGGCGCTCAACCGCCAGGGGCGCATCGAGGCCGGCGATGACCTCCTGGCCGTCGTCGGGCTCGCACTCGAGGCGCGCAAGCGCACCGACGGGCGGTTCGACCCGACCGTCCACGACGCGCTCGTCGCCGCCGGCTACGACCGCACCTTCGACGAGGTCGCGAGCGACAGTCCGGCCCAGGCCCACTCCGGTCGCTGCGGCGGTGAGGTCCGCATCTCCAGCAGCACCATCCAGCTGGAGCCGGGAGTCCACCTGGACCTCGGCGGGATCGGCAAGGGCTACACCGTCGACCGCGCCGCCGCGATCCTCGCGACCGCAGGCCCGGCGCTCGTCGACGCCGGCGGCGACATCGCCGCCTTCGGCCGCCCCGACGATCTCGGCTGGCGCGTCGGCATCGAGACCGCCGACGAGACGATGACGGTCGCGCTCGACGACGCCGCGATTGCGACTTCCGGCCGAGACCGCCGCCGCTGGTGCCGCGACGGTGAGGAGCGCCACCACCTGATCGACCCGGCGACCGGACGGCCCGCAGAGACCGGCCTGCTCCGCGTGACCGTCGTAGCGCCCACTGCGGTCGAGGCAGAGGTGCTCGCGAAGTCGCTCTTCCTGGCCGGCGAAGACGCTGCCGCCACCGCGACCGAACCGGCGGTGCTCGTAACCGAGGACGGCCGCACCGTGATCGCAGGTGGTCTCGCATGAAGGACCCGACGTTCTGGATCCTCGCTCGCGCGTCCGGCCTGACCGCCTACGTCCTGCTGACCCTCTCCGTGCTTGCCGGGCTCACGGTCAAGTCCAAGCCGTTCAAGACACTCCGCCTGCCGGCGGTCACCGACCTTCACCGCTTCCTGGCCCTGCTCGGCCTGGGCGCGGTCGCGATCCACGGGATCACGCTCGTGCTCGATACGACGGTGAAGATCACGCCCGCGGCGCTGCTCGTTCCGGGGCTCGTCCCCTACCGACCGGTGTGGACGGCGCTCGGCGTTCTCGCGGCGGAGCTGATGGCGCTGATCTACGTCTCGTTCGCGCTGCGCAAGCGGATCGGGATGAAGAACTGGCGCCGCCTCCACTACGCGACGTACGCCGTCTTTGCACTCGCGACGATGCACGGGCTCGCCGCCGGGACCGACTCGACGCGGCCGTGGGCCATCTGGCTCTACCTCGCCGCGATCGGCGCCGTCTGCGCCGCGACCGTGTGGCGCGTGCTCACGGCCGCTCCGGCTCGGCCCGGCCCGGCCGGCGCACCGCGGCCTGCACCAGTTCCCGCAACCGACACACCGACCGGAGGTACATCGAGATGACGAAGTTCCGTATCACCATCGACCGAAGTCTCTGCAGCGGCTTCGGCTCCTGCGTCGAGCTCGCACCGCACGCGTACGAGCTCGGGGCCGACGGCATCGCCAACGTCCTCGTCCACGAGACCGACGACCCGACCGCCGTCGAGGCCGCGGGCACCTGCCCGATGGGCGCGATCGCCGTCCAGGCCGTGGAGGAGGCTGCATGACCGCCCCGCGGCGGGTCCTGATCGTCGGCGCGGGCCTCGCCGGAGCGCGCTGCGCCGAGACGCTGCGCGCGAACGGGTTCGACGGCGACGTGCGGATCGTCGGCGCGGAGCCGGTGCCGCCGTACGAGCGGCCCGCGCTCTCGAAGCAGCATCTGTCGGGAACGCGTGACGCGGGGTCGCTGGAGCTTCGGCCACGCTCGTTCTGGCGCGACAACGGGATCGAGCTGCTGCTCGGCCGGCGGGTCGTCTCCGTGGACGCGGAGGCGCGCACGGCGCTCACCGACGGCGGAGAGGAGCTCACCTGGGACGTCCTCGTCCTCGCGACCGGCGCGGCTGCGCGCTCACTCCCCGGGTGGGACGGAGCGCACACGCTACGCACGCTCGCCGACGCAGCCGCACTGCGTAAGCAGCTGCAGCCCGGTGCGCGGGTAGCCGTCATCGGCGCCGGTTTCGTTGGCACGGAGCTCGCGTCGACGGCGGTCTCCCTCGGCGCCTCGGTGACGCTGGTCGACGTAGCCGGTGCCCCGCTGGAGCGAGTGCTCGGCCGAGAGGTCGGCACGCTGCTGGCCTCACGGTACGCGGATGCCGGCGTCGAGCTCCGACTCGGTAGCGCGCTCGACCGGTCCGAGCTCGACGCCGACGCGGTCGTCATCGCCGTCGGGGTCTTGCCCGAGGCCCCTACCCTCGGCGGCGCGAACGGCATCCCGACCGACGCCTGCGGCCGCACGCCGATCGCCGACGTCTACGCCGCCGGCGACGTGGCCGAGGCCTGGCACCCGCTCCTCGGACGGCGCCTGCGCGTGGAGCACTGGACGAGCGCGGCCGGCCAGGGCGCCGCGGTTGCGCACGCAATCCTCGGCAATGAGCGGCCGCACGCAGCGCTGCCGTACTTCTGGTCGGACCAGTTCGGCTTGCGGTTGCAGTACGTCGGCCACGCCGAACGGTGGGACGCGGTCGAGATCGAGGGCGACCCGGGCTCATTCGTCGCCCGTTACCTCGAGAACGGTGCAACCGTCGCCGCACTCGCTGTAAACCGGCCGACGGAGGTTGCCTCCCTTCGCAACGAGCTGACGGCTGCGCTGGAAGGCGAGCTGCTGGCAGCATGAAACGCCCGCGCCGGCAAGGCCGGCGCAGCCTCTCTTGGTCGGCGCCTTAGGAGTCGTCGAACCAGAAGAAGCCGACCGTGCCGGGCCCGGCGTGCGCTCCGACGACGGGCCCGAGCGCGCTCACGATCTCGATCTCCGCCTCAGGTCGCGTCTCGCGCACCATCGTGCGCAGCGCCTCGGCCCGCTCCGGCGCCTCTGCGTGCGCGATCCCGACACGGAGGGTCGGCTCGTCGCGCGTGTCCGCCTCGAAGGCGTTCTCGAACTCGAGAAACGCCTTCCGGTTGCCGCGCACGCGCTTGACCGGCAGCACCTCTCCCTCGCGGATCGACAGGATCGGCTTGATGTGGAGCAGCTCGCCGGCCCAGCCGCGCGCACGGCCGACGCGGCCGCCGCGGACGAGGTACTCGAAGGTGTCGACCGTGAAGAGCAGCCCGGCGCTGCCGCGGTAGCGCTCCACGAGCGCGTCCACCTCCTCGTCGGTCGTGCCGGCCGCGAGCCGGCGCTGGATCGCGAGGCCGAGCATCGCGATCGCAGCAGAGGCGCTCTCGGAGTCAATGGTGCGCACGCGGTCGCCGCCGAGCTCGCTTGCCGCCGCCCGGGCGCTCTCGATCGTCCCCGAGAGCTTGCCCGCGATGTGCACCGAGAGGATCCGCTCGTAGCCGGCCAGCTCCTCGTAGCTGCTCAGGAAGTCACCGGGAGTCGGCTGCGAGGTGGTCGGCGTCTCGTGCGCGGCCCGCAGGCGCGCGTAGAACGCGTCCGGGTCGAGCTCGACGTAGTCGCGGAAGCTCTGGTCGCCGAAGCGCACGTAGAGCGGCACCACCCGCCAGTTCGGGAACCGCTGCGTCGCCTCGGGGAAGTCGGCGGTCGAGTCGACGACGATTGCCGTGTTCTCGGCCGTCAGGTCCACGAGTGCGCCTTCCAGTGATCGTGCCCAGGCTCTCGGTCACTAGCACCAAACCAGAGTCCCCACTCGACCGCGGCGCGGGCCGGCAGCCCGCGCAAGGGTGAGGGAGGGCTCTGGCGCCGCGTGATAGTGGGCGAGAGACGGGCGTCGATTGCTGGGAGGCGCACTAGGCTTTCGTGTGCGCCGCGTCCTGGATGGCCGAGATGACCGCGTCCAGCCCTTCGTCCTTGCGCAGGCACGCAACGACACCGGCCTCGGTCAGCGCGTCGCGCTCCCGCAGGGTCGCCGACGCGGTGAGGCAGATAACGGCGGCCGACGGGCACGCCTCGCGCACCTCGCGGGTCGCCTGCACCCCGTCGAGCCCGGGCAGCCGGTAGTCCATCACCACGACGTCGGGCCGCACCTCGCGTGCCGACGCCGCCGCGCTCGTGCCGTCGGGAACCGCCGCGACGACCTCCATGTCGGGCCGCATCCCGAGCGTCAGCTCGAGCGCTTCGCGGAAGACCTGGTTGTCCTCGACGAGCAGAACGCGGATCGATTGGTCCACCGCTCGAGACTACTCGGCGGAGAGCAGCAGCGGGTAGTGCGGCTGGCCGCCGTCGTGGACGTCGAGCTCGAGCTCCGGGTGCTGCGCCGCCAGCTCGTCGACAAGGCCGTTGAGCGGCGGCGCGCCCTCGCCGTGCAGGAGCGTCACGACGTCGCGCGGCTCCGCGAGCAGACGGCCGAGGACCTCACGAGCGACGTCGTCGAAGGTCGGGCCCGAGGCGACCGCGGTCCCCTCCAGCAGGCCGAGGTACTCGCCTTCGCGCACGGCGACCCCGTCGCTCGAGGCATCGCGCGACGCGATCGTGACCTCGCCCGTCGCGACGCCCGCCAGCGCCTCTTTCATCGCGGCCGCGTTCTCCTCCGCCGAGCGCTCGGCGTTGAACGCGACGAGGGCGGCCAGGCCGGCGGGGATCGACTCGGTCGGGACGATGTGCACCGGGCGGCCGGCGACGCGCGCAGCCTGTTCGGCCGCCAGCACGACGTTCGAGTTGTTCGGCAGGAGCACGACCTCCTCCGCTCCGGCCGCCTCGACGGCGGTGAGCAGGTCGGCCGTCGAAGGGTTCATCGTCTGGCCGCCCTCGACGACGTGCGCCGCGCCGAGGTCCTCGAACAGGCGCCGGTTGCCGTCGCCCGCCACGACCGCGACCACGCCGGTGCGTGAGTGACCGCCGGGCAGGGCAGCGAGCAGCCGTTCCTCGCGCTGCTCCGTCTGGCGGTGCATGTCGGCGATCTCGACGCCCTCGATCGCACCGGCGCGGGTGCCGAGGGAAAGGGCTGAACCGGGGTCGTCGGTGTGCACGTGGATCTTCAGGGCGGTCCGGTCGCCGACGACGAGCAGCGAGTCGCCCAGCCGCTCCAGTTCCGCCTCCAGCGCCTGCGCGTCGAGCGCATCGCCCTCGACGACGAAGGTCGTGCAGTACCGGTACCGGGAGAGCTCCTGGTGCACGGCCTCGACAGCCAGCGGCTCTGCAACCAGCGGTGCGGCAACGGTCTCACCTGCAGCCGCGGCCGCGAGCCCGCGCACGAGCTCCACCAGGCCGGCCCCGCCCGCGTCGACCACTCCCGCCTCACGGAGGACGTCGAGCTGCTCCGGCGTCCGCGCCACCGCCTCCTCGCCGCGCTCCACCAGTTCGGCGAGCAGCTCACGCGGCTCGAGGCTCGTTGAGCGCTCGGCGGACTCCGCGAGCGCGCGGATGACGGTCAGCATCGTCCCCTCGACCGGCTTGCGCACCGCGCCGTAGGCTGCGTCGCTCGCGCCGCGGAACGCACGCGCGACGACGCCCCCGTCGACCGTCTCAGCCGCTCCGAGCACGTCGGCCGCGCCGCGCACGATCTGCGACAGGATCACCCCGGAGTTGCCCCGCGCCGACATGAGGGCCGCGCGCGTCGCCTCGCGCGCAAGGGCCTGGCGGTCGGCGGCGGTCGACGCATCGAGCGCCTCCACCAGGCCGCGCACGGTCAGGGTCAGGTTCGTGCCGGTATCGCCGTCCGGCACCGGGTAGACGTTGAGGTCGTCGACTCGCTCGCGGCTCAGCTCGAGCGAGTCGAGCGCGCCGCGGGCGAGGCTAGGGACGGTCTCGAGGTCGCTCACGCCGTTCGCTTCACATCCTGGATGTGGACGTCGACCGACGCTACGCCGAGGCCGGTGAGCCGCTCGACCTCGTAAGTGACCTGCGAGCGCACCGTCGCCGCGACCTCGGCGAGGTTCAGCCCGTATGCGACGACGACGTAGAGCTCGAGCGCGACGGCGCCGTTCTCGTTGCGGACGACGATCCCGCGCGCCAGCCGGCCTTTCGGCAGGAGCTGCGTCATCCGCTCGCGCGCAGGGCCTCGCAGCGACATGCCGACGACGCCGTAGCACTGCGTCGCGACGCGGCCGACGATCTGCGCGATCGCCGCCGGGGAGACGCTGATCCGGCCAAGCTCGGAAGGGATCGTCAGCCCGCGGTCTTCCATCGCGGACTTAGACGCCCTCGCGGGCGATCGCGGTTGCTAGACCGCTCTAAGGCGCCGACTTGGCGGCGCCGACCAGAGAGGCCGTGCCGGCTTTGCCGGCTCGGCCGTCTAAACCAAGGCGCCGACTTGGCGGCGCCGACCAGAGAGGCCGTGCCGGCTTTGCCGGCTCGGCCGTCTAAACCGCTTTCTGGACTTTGCCGCCCTTGAGGCAGCGCGTGCAGACGTAGGCGCGCGTCGCCTTGCCGTCGAGCAGGACGCGCACGCGCTGGAGGTTGGGATTGAAGCGCCGCTTCGTGGCCACCATCGAATGGCTCCGGTTGTGGCCGAAGGACGGTTTCTTCCCGCAGATCGCGCATACCTTGGACATCGGCGGCGGAGTGTAGCTAAACGCTTACGAGGCTCAAGCCGGCGCAGCGCCTGCCGCGGCGCGCAACTGCGAGAAGACGTCCGCCATCTCGAGGGCCGTGCGCACGGCTTCCGCGCCCTTGTCCAACCGGGCGCGGGCCTGGTCTTCGCTGTCCGTCGTGAGCACGCCGAACGCCACGGGCACGCCCGTCTCCAGGCCGGCCAGCTGCAGCCCACTCGCCGCCTCGCTCGCGACGTACTCGAAGTGCGGCGTCTCGCCGCGGATCACGGCGCCGAGGGCGACGATGCACGAGTAGCGGCGCGTCTTCGCCAGCGCCATCGCGGCGAGCGGCAGCTCGAAGGCTCCGGGAACCGGGATCACCGTGACCGCCTCGCGCCCGACGCCCGCACGCTCGAGCTCGTCCAGGGCGCGCGTGAGGAGCTCGCTCGTCAGCTCGCCGTTGAAGCGCGCGACGACGACGCCCACGGCGCGGCGGTTCCCCGTCGGCTGGCCCTCGATGACGCCGTAGCCGTCCGGAATGCGCAGTTCCCCCGCCGCGTGCTGGGCCACCGCCGAACGCGGCAGCTCGTCCTCCTCGGCCGGGTGCTCCTCCTCTTCCTCGGGCGCGGGTGCGGGCTCGGGCTGAGCCTCGGCCTCCGCCTCCGGCCACTCGTCGAGCTCCACCCGCTCCGGCAGCACGTCCTCGCGCCCATCCGGGTCCAGCTCGACGCGCTCGGGGAGCACGTCCTCGCGGCGCTCCTCGTCAGGCTCCGGCGTCACGCCGAGGCGGGGCTGGTCGAGTCCGTCGCTCATCGCTCCTCCGAGTCGAACTTCAAGTCCTGGTGGTGCAACCGGTGCCCGAGCCGCTCGCGCTTGGCGGCGAGGTACCGGCGGTTCTCCGCGTTCGGCGGCAGCTCGATCGGCACCTGTTCGGTGACGGTGAGGCCGTAGCCCTCGAGGCCGCTGATCTTCTTCGGGTTGTTGGTGAGGATTCGGATCGTCGAGAGGCCGAGGTCGGCCAGGATCTGGTTGCCGATCCCCCATTCGCGCGCGTCGGGCGGGAAGCCGAGCTCGAGGTTCGCCTCGACCGTGTCGAGCCCCTGCTCCTGTAGCTCGTACGCGCGCAGCTTGTTCAGCAGGCCGATGCCGCGTCCCTCCTGCGCCATGTAGAGGAGGACGCCGCGGTCCTCGGCGGCGATGCGCTGCAGCGCCTGGTCGAGCTGCTCGCCGCAGTCGCAGCGGAGCGAGTGGAAGACGTCTCCGGTCAGGCACTCAGAATGAACGCGGACGAGGACGTCATGCGCGCCGTCCACCTCGCCCTTGACGAGCGCGAGGTGGTGCTTGCCGCTCAGCTTCTCGCGGAACGCGACGGCCTGGAACTCGCCGTGGGTCGTCGGCAGGCGCACCGACGTCGTGCGCTCGACCAGCTTCTCGTGCCGGCGCCGGTACTCGATCAGGTCGGCGACGGTGATCAGCTGGATGCCGTGCTCCTCGCAATACGGGATCAGGTCTGGGACGCGCGCCATCGTGCCGTCGTCGTTCATCACCTCGCAGACCACCCCCGCCGGATTGAGACCGGCGAGGCGCGCGAGATCGACTGCGGCTTCCGTCTGGCCGCCGCGCCGGAGCACACCGCCGGCTCGAGCTCGCAGCGGGAAGACGTGGCCTGGCTGGACGAGGTCGCCGGGGCCTTTGCTGGGGTCGATGGCGACCTGGATCGTGCGCGAGCGGTCCTGGGCGGAGATCCCGGTCGAGATGCCCTCGCGCGCCTCGATCGAGATCGTGAACGCCGTTCCGAACGGCGTCTCGTTGCGGTCGGTCATCGGGCGCAGCCGCAGCTCGTCGCAGCGCTCCTCCGTCAGGCAGAGGCAGATCAGGCCGCGCCCGTGGGTCGCCATGAAGTTGATCGCCTCGGGCGTCGCGAACTGCGCCGCGATCGTCAGGTCACCCTCGTTCTCGCGGTCGGCGGCGTCGACGACGACCACGAACTTGCCGCGGCGAATGTCCTCGATCGCCTCCTCGACGGTGGCGAAGTCGATGGCGCGCTCGGTCCCCATCTCGCGACGGATGGTAACCCTCAACCGGAGGCCAGCCGCTCGGCGTACTTCGCCAGTAGGTCGACCTCGACGTTCACCTCGTCGCGGGCGCTCAGGCGGGCGAGGGTGGTGTGCTCGAGCGTGAACGGGACGAGCGCGATCTCGACGCCGTCGTCGCCGAGCGCGGCGATCGTCAGGGAGACGCCGTCGATTGCGATCGATCCCTTCTCGACGCAGTAGCGCAGGAGCTCGGGCTCGAGCTCGAGGCGCAGCCGAGCGCCGTCGCCTTCGGGATCGAGAGCCGCGACCCGGCCGCGCCCGTCGACGTGGCCCTGGACGAAGTGGCCGCCCAGCGGCTCGCCGGCACGCAGGGCTGGCTCGAGGTTGACTTCCGCGCCCTCGTCGAGGCCGCCGAGTGTGGTGCGAGCGAGCGTCTCTGCGACGGCGTCGAAGTCGAGCGTTCCGTCCGCAACCGCCGTCACGGTCAGACAGCAGCCGTTGACCGCCACGGAGTCACCGGGCGCAGCCGTGCTCGCCGTGCCTCCTGCCTGGACCCGTAAGCGGACACCGCCACCGTTCGCCTGCGCGGAGAGGACGTGGCCGAGCTCGCGGACGATCCCGGTGAACACGCTCGAAGAGTAAGTAGTCAAGGCGCGGTCGCGACAGTTTCGGCACAAAGCGTCACAGACACGCGCGCTTCTCGCCGATACGCTCGCCTCGGGGAGGAGGCCGGGCGAACCGTAATCAGGAGGGTTCGGCGGAACACCGCTCGTCGGTGGCTCAGCTGTGTTTTGTCGAGCCCTCCTACTAGTGCGGTTACGGCTCTCGCAGGTAGCCCGTCAGCAACACGTCGTCACCGACCCGCTCCACCGACACGTGCCGCAACGCCTGCGGCTCCGGCAGCGGGCCGAACGCGACCGGGCCCGCGCCCGAGACCGTCGGGGCCGTGAACACCATCAGCTTGTCCACCAGGCCGGCCGCGAGGAACGCCCCGGCCAGTGTCGGCCCGCCTTCGAGCAGCAGCGACCGGACCCCCTCGCGGGCCAATGCCGCCAACTCGTCTTCGAGACTCCCGGACCGCAGCTCGAGCTCCGACCCCTCCGGCCGCGGGCCGCTGCCGAACGCCAGCCTCCGCGGCTGCCTCTCCGCCCCGACGCCGCGCGCCGTCAGCGCCGGGTCGTCCACGCGCACCGTCCCCATCCCCACCGCGACCGCGTCCGACGCCGCCCGCAGTTCGTGCACGCGACGGCGGCTCTCCTCGCCCGAGACCCAGCGCTCGCCGGGAACCGTCACGCGACCGTCGATCGTCGCAGCGACCTTGTAGGTGACGAACGGCCGTCCCTGCGCGACCCACACCCGCCACGCCTCGTTCTGCACGCGCGCCTCCCAAAGGTCCGCGACCTCGACGTCGACGCCTCCCTCCCGCAGCCGGGCGAAGCCGCGGCCGTTCACCTTCGGGTTCGGGTCGCCGACGGCCGCCAGCACGCGTGACACTCCCGCTTCCACCACCGCGTCGGCGCACGGCGGTGTCGCCCCATGGTGTGAACACGGCTCCAGCGAGACGTAGAGCGTCGCCCCGCGACCCCGCTCGCCCGCCGCGGCAAGCGCCGCCGCCTCCGCGTGCGAGGTCCCGCGCCCCGAGTACCACCCCTCCCCGACGACCTCGCCGTCCCGGACGAGCACGGCGCCGACGAGCGGGTGCGTCCCCTCCACCACACCCCGTCCCCGCTCGGCGAGCTCGAGCGCCCGCTCGAGGCTCACGTCGCTGCCTGAACGAGCTGCGTGTACGCGGCCGGCGGATCGTCGGCGCCGAAGACGGACGCCCCGGCGACGAAGAGGGTCGCCCCGGCCTCACGGAGCTCACGGATGTTCCCCGTCCCGACCCCGCCGTCGACCTGAACGTGAACCGACTCCGGCAGCAGCGACCGCAGCGCGCGCACCCGTTCCAGGGATCCCTCGACGAACGCCTGGCCCGAGTAGCCCGGGTGGACGGTCATGCACAGCGCGAGGTCGACACCGGCCTCGCGCGCGGCGGCCGCGGCCGCTTCCACCTCCGTGTCCGGGGTGAACGCCATCCCGACCTGCAGCCCGTGCTGGCGCGCAAGCGACACGACCCGCGGGAGGTCGGGAGCGGTCTCGAAGTGGACGGTGACGCTGTCGGCGCCGGCCTCCGCGAACTGCGGAATATGCCGCTCCGGCGAGTCGACCATCAGGTGGCAGTCGAGCGCGCCGCCGGCACGGTGGACGATCGGCGCGACCCACTGCAGCACGATCGGCCCCATCGTCACGGGCGGGATGAAGTGCCCGTCGCCGACGTCCCAGTGAAAGACACGGCAATCGGCGCGGAGCAGGGTCTCGACCTGCTCGCCGAGGCGCGAGAAGTCGGCCGCGTAGATCGACGGCTCGACCTCGAGCGTCCTGATCCAGTCGCTCCAGCTCACGCAGTTGATCTTTTCAGGCGCGCCACGAAGAACCCCGACGTGCGGTGACGGTGCGGCAGCGTGAGCAGGAACTCCGGCCGCCGCGGGTGCGCGAACTGCGGCCACTCCTCGCCGAGCGGCTCCGGCTCGAGCCCGCTCGCGTCGGCTACGGCCTCGTTCTCGTCGGCGCTGATCGTGCAGACCGCGTACGTCACCGTGCCGCCCGTCTTCACGTGCTCGGCCGCGGCGCGCAGGAGGTCCCCCTGCAGTTCCGGCAGCGGCTTCGCGCGCCAGCGCAAATCGGGCCGCGCGGCGAGCACGCCGAGGCCGGAGCACGGTGCGTCGACCAGGACACGGTCGAACTCGCCGAGGTCGCCGGGCAGCTCGAGCGCGTCGGCGTGCATGACCCGGACGTTCTTCGCGCCCAGTCGCTTGCAGTTGCCCTCGAGCTCGCGGGCCCGTCCCTCGTGCTTCTCGACCGCGACGACCTCCGTGGCCGCCTCGGCGAGCTGCGTCGTCTTGCCCCCGGGCGCGGCGCAGAGGTCGAGCACGCGCTCACCGTCCCGCGCGCCCACGGCGAGCCCGGCGAGCTGGGAGCCCCGGCTCTGCGGCCAGACGAAGCCGACGGCGAGGTCGCACTCGTCCACACGGTCGACCCGCAGCGCGCCGGGGATCTCGGGATCCGGCTCGCCCGCGACCGGCCCGCGGCGAAGCTTGTTCAGCCGCACGACGGTCTCCGGGGCCTCGTTCTGGGCGCACATCAGCGCGAGCGACTCCTCGCCGCCGAGGTCGCGCCACCAGACTCGCGCGACCCAGTCCGGGTACGAGTGACGCAGGGCAGCCTCCCCCGCCGTCGCCTCCGGGAGCGACTCGACGAGCTCGCGCAGCCCGAGACCCAGGCGCCGCATGACGGCATTCGTGAACTTGACCGCGCGCTCGAGCCCCGCGGCCCGCACGAGCTCCACGGACTCGTTCACGGCCGCGTGTGCCGCGACCTCGGAGAACGCGAGCTGGTACGCGCCGAGCCGAAGCGCCGCGCGAACCGGCGGGTCGAGCTTCGCGACCGGCCGCTTGCCGAGCTCCTCGATCCCGTGGTCGAGCGTGCGGACGCGCTGGACGGTCCCGTACGCCAGGCGCTGCGCCAGCGCCCGGTCCCGCGCGTCGAGACCCTCCGCGGCGCTGCGAAAAGCCCGGTCCGCATAGGCGTCGTCCTCGAACACCCGCAGGACCGTGTCGAACGCCGCCTTCCTGGCCGGAGTCACGCTCATGCCCGGCCTTCTAACGGGCAGCGTTCCAGGGCGGTCAGCTCAGACGGACGCACGGGCAAAGCCCGCGCGTCCTGAAGTCGGCATCGCAAGCGACGCCTCATCGCAACCCGCGCAAGAACTCGTCGTAGCCCATGCGCCTGCGCCCGTCCGGCTGCACCTCGACCGGGACCAGCTCGCCGTCCTCGATCCGGGCGCGCCAGATCGTGACCGGCCGCCCGTGCAGCTCGCCGCGCGCGCCGATGTGCGGCGAGAGCGCGCGAATCCGGTTCAGCAGCTCCTGCGGCGGGCGACTCCAGTCGAGCTCGCGGTCTTCGGGGCGGATCTTCTCCGCGTACGTCACGCCGTCCGCGGGCTGCGGCCGCAGCTGCGGCTCCGGCAGCGCCTCTTCCAGCAGGTCGGCGGCGAGCTCGCCTGCACGCGCCGACACCGTGCCGAAGTCGTCCTCCGGCGCGACCGGGAACGCACGCTGCGCCGCGATCGGCCCCGCATCGAGCTCGCGAACGAGCTCGATGATCGTCACGCCGGTGTCCTCGTCGCCGGCCATCAACGCGCGCTCGATCGGCGCGGCGCCGCGCCAGCGCGGGAGCAGCGACGGATGAACGTTCAGCCAGAGCGCGCGCTCGAGCACGGGATCGGGGATCAGCAGGCCGTAGGCCGCGACGACCACCGCTTCGACCTCCGGGTCGAAGTCGTCGAGCCGCTCGGGCTGGCGCACTTCGATCCCGAGCCGTTCCGCGGTCTCCTTCGCCGGCGGCGGCGCGAGCTTCCGTCCGCGGCCGCGTGGGCGGTCGGGCCGCGTCAGCAGGTACGCGACGTCGTGCTTCTCGGCGAGCCGCTCGAGCACGTCCGCTCCGAGCGGCGCGGTCGCGGCGACCGCCAGCTTCATCAGTGCCTCTTCCGGTGATGGCGCCCTGGTTCTCGGTCGCTAGCACCAAGACAGAGATCGCACTCGACCGCAGGCCAGGCTGGTTGCCTGGACAAGGCCGAGGGTGAGCTCTGGCGCCGGGTGATAGCGGGCGAGAGACGGGCGGCCATTGCCAGGAGAGGCCCTAGCGGACGACGACGGGCTGAGGCCGCAACGTCGCGAGTGCCTCGCGCCGCGCCTCGGCGGTCGTGCGGTCGAGGATCAGCACGCCGTCCAGGTGGTCGAGCTCGTGCTGCGCGATCCGGGCCGGAAGCGCCTCCAGCTCGAGTCGCACGTCGTTCCCCTCCGGGTCCTTGCCCTCGACCGTCAGCGAGACGTGACGCTCGACGGGGATGACGACGCCCTGCAGCGACAGGCAGCCCTCGGTGTCGCTCTCGCGCTCCTCCGAGGTCGCCGTGAACGTGGGGTTCACGATCACCACCGGCTCGCCTTCGGGATCGGGCATGAACGCGAAGACCCGCCGCAGGACGCCGATCTGCGTCGCCGCGAGCCCGAGCCCGTTCGCCTCGCGCAGCAGGTGCCTCAGCCGATCGGCGAGGCCCGAGAGGTCACCGTCGAACTCCTCGACCTCACGCGCGCGCATCCGCAGCACGGGGTCGGGGTACTGGCGGATCTGGGCAAGCGCGAGCCGCCGCCGGGCCTCGGCCTCAGGATCGAGCTTCTGGGTCCGGACCTCGCCGGTTTCATCCGCCACCGGCTCGAATTCTATGAACGGTCAGAGGCTCTGCGGGTCGACGTCGACGACCGCTGTGACGCCGGCCTTGCGCATCGCCGGCGCGGCGGCGGCGAGCAGCTGCGCCGCGCGTGCAGCGACGCGTCTCGGTTCTGACGTTTTCGCGACCAGCTGCGCACGGTACCGGCCGCGCAGGCGCAGGAGCGGCGCCGGGCCGAGCAGCTCCTCGCCGAGCCCTGCCTTCAGCTCCTCGAGCAACGTGGACGGCGCCCTCTCGTCCGGGCCGGTCGCGACGACACGGACGAGGTGGCGGGACGGCGGGTAGCCGAGCTCTCGGCGGCGGGCCAGCTCGTCGGCGAGGAAACGCGGCACATCGTGGTTCGCGGCGAGCGCGACCGGCCGGGCGTCCGGCTGAAACGTCTGCACGAGCACGCGCCCGGGCGCGTCGCGGCCGCTGCGGCCGGCGAGCTGCGTCACGAGCTGAAACGTGCGCTCCTCGGCACGGAAGTCCGGTAGGCCGAGGCCGGTGTCGGCGTCGACGACCGCGGCCAGGGCGACACCGGCGAAGTGGTGCCCTTTCGCCACCATCTGCGTCCCGAGCAGCACCGCGCGGTCGGCGTCGCGGAAGCGCTGCAACGCGGCCGCGAGCTCCTCAGGGTTCGACGCGGTGTCGGCGTCGAGCCGGATCAGCTCGAGCTCGGGCACCTTCGCCGCCAGCTCGCGCTCGAGCCGCTGCGTGCCCGCGCCGATCCGTGCCAGCTCGACGGAGCGGCAGGCCGGGCACTCCTCCGGGCGCGGCTCGACGTGGCCGCAGTGGTGGCAGTGCAGCCGCTCGTCGCGGTGAAGCACGAGCGCGACGTCGCACTGCGGGCAGCGGAGCGTCGTACCGCACGCGCGGCAGTGCAGCGCGGGCGCGATCCCGCGCCGGTTGAGCAACAGGATCGCCTTGCCGCCGCCCTCCGCGAGCTTGCCAAGCTCGGCGAGCAGCGGAGCCGAGAGCGGGTAGCCGGCCTCGCGGCGGAGGTCGACGACGCGCACCGGCGGGAGCTTCGCGCCGAGCCGCTCGCCGAGCTCGAGCCGCTCGAGCCGCTCCCAGCTCTCGGGCCGCGGTGTCGCACTTCCGTAGAGCGCGACCGCGCCTTCGAGCGCTGCGCGCTTGGCGGCGACGGTGCGCGCGTCGTAGCGCGGGTCGGATTCCTGCTTGTACGACGGGTCGTGCTCCTCGTCGATGCAGATCAGCCCGACGCCGTGCATCGGAGCGAAGATCGCCGACCGCGCGCCGACGACCACGCGAGCCTCGCCGCTCGCGATCCGCTCGCGCTCGTCGCGGCGCTCCGCGTCGGTGAGGCCGGAGTGCAGGATCGCGACCGAGTCGCCGAAGCGCGCGCGGAAGCGGCCGACGGTCTGTGGCGCGAGCGCGATCTCCGGGACGAGCACGATCGTCCCCAGGCCACGCTCGAGGGCGGTCGCGGCGGCCCTGAGGTAGACCTCGGTCTTGCCGCTCCCGGTCGCGCCGTAGAGGAGGAAATGGCCACCTCCGGAGTCCAGCGCGTCGGTCACCCGCGCCAACGCCGCCTCCTGTGCGTCGCTCAGCCGCTCCGGCGGCGCCTCGCCGTCCAGCGACTGCCGCTCTGCCGGCGGCGCCTGCTCCTTGCGGCGCGCGCGCCGCACCGGCGCGACGAGCTCCAGCGCGCGCGCCGGGGTCGACCCGTAGTACTCCGCGAGCCAGAGCGCGAGCTCCACGAGCCGCGCCGGGAGCGCCTCGAGGACTCGTTCCACCGGCACGGCCGTCACGCCTGCGGGTGGGACGACGTCGACGCCGGTGACGACTCCGCGCCGGCGCGCGTTGCCGAAGGTGACCTCGACCACGGACCCCGGCCGAACCTCGTCGGGAACCTCGTAGGTGAACTCGCGCGCCAGACCGCGCGCGGTGACGAGCGGGAAGACCGACGCGTACCGGCTCACGGCGCCAGCCTAGAGCCGGAGGGTGACGCTAGCCGCCGGCCGCTTCGATGATCAGCTCGGTGCCGAAGCCGAGGAACAGCCCGAGCAGCAGCATCCAGGCCACGAGCAGCTTCACCTCGAAGCGTCGAAGCACTCCGAGCAGCTCGATGACGACGTAGAGGATGGAGCCGGCCGCAACGGCGAGGAACGCCACCTCGAGCCACTCGTTCGTCCACGACCGCCCGATCAGCGTGCCGACGAAGGTCGGAGCGCCGCCGATCACGCCGAGGAGGCCCAGGTAGCCCCAGCTCGGAGGCTCCGCCTCGCCGGCCATCGGCCCGACGATTCCGAAGCCCTCGGTCGCGTTGTGCGCCGCAAACCCGATCACCAGCGCGAGCGCAAGCCCGATCTCGTCAGCCGCCGCGGACTGGCCGATCGCCAGCCCCTCGGCGAAGTTGTGCACGCCGATGCCGGTCGCGATCAGCAGCGCCAGCCACTGGCCTGCCGTCAAGCGCCCCACCCACGAGCGCTCGAACTCCGCGGCAGAGGCCGCGCCGGGCCCCAGCAGTGACCGCCGCCGGTGGCGACCCATCCAGCGGTCGTAGTAGACGAGGCTCATGAGCCCGGCGATGATCCCGCCGCCGAAGACGAGCCCGAAGCCGACGAGGTCGGCCCACTCGTGGTCCTCCGCCGCCTCCTCCACGGGCGACCAGCCGTGGGAGACGACGTCGAAGAACAGGAAGAGCAAGATGCCCGTGGCGATCGCCATGAAGGCCGCCTTGAGGCGCAGATCCGCGCCCCGATAGCGCCCGAGCGGGAGGCCGAGGAAGATCGTCAACCCGGCGATTGCGCCGAGGAGAAGCGTCTGGCCAAAGCTCATGTAAGGGTCACCTTACACAAGGAGCCGACTAGGATTCGCGAGGTGGCGCAGGGGCATTCCGTCGACGAGTACCTGGAGACGATCTACTTCCTCGCGTTTCCGATCGGCGAGTACCTGCCGCAGCGCACGGGCTCGCCCACGCTGGCCTCGCGCGTCGCCGAGATGCTCGGCGTTTCGCGTGCCTCGGCCGGCGAGATGCTGAAGCGGCTCGAAGCCGAGGGCCTCGTGGAGCGCGGCGAGCACAAGGAGGCGATCCTCACCGCGGCCGGCCGTGAACGGGCCGAGCAGGTCGTCCGCAAGCACCGGATCGTCGAGCGGCTCCTGACCGACTTCATGGGCTACACGCCCGCCGAGGCCCACGTGCACGCGGACGAGATCGGCGAGAGCTTCAGCGACGACATGATCGCGCGCGTCAGCGAGAAGCTCGGCCACCCCGACCGCTGCCCACACGGCTGGCCGGTCGACACCGACTTCGAGCAGGCCGAGAACAAGGAGCTCGCCCCGCTGGCCGACCTGAGGCCAGGCTCACGCGCCGAGATCGTCCGCCTGGCCGAGCACGACGGCGAGCTGCTGCACTGGTTCTACGACCAGGGCTTCGTCCCAGGCGCCGAGGTCGAGGTGCGCGAGACGCAGCCGGCGGCCGAGCAGCTCACCGTCCACCTGGACGGTCACGAACAGACGATCGCGGAGAAGGCCGCCGCCGGCCTGTTCGTCCGCCCGACGCCCGCCTAGTCGATCTTCTGCCCCTCCATGATCGTGCAACCCTTGCCCGGGCTGAGGCTGACGAGAGCTTCCAGCTCCGCATCCGGCTCGAGCTCGAGCTCGTAGCTGCAATCGTCGGTCGCCGCCGCCCGGCCGCGTCGGCACGTCCTACACCCGCCAAGTAACAGTCTGTTACTTGGGCCTGTAGCGGGTTCGCGTTCCGGAAACGTGTTGTAGGAAGGCGTCCGGATGCTGGACTCGGAGCGCCACATCGAGCAGGACTTCGCCGGTCGAGACGCGGTGCGGCCTGCGTCGCGCTCGCTGGACGTGTAGGCGCACCTGCTCGTAGCTCGGACGACGAAATCCCTGCTCCTCGGCACGTTCTCCGATCGTGCGGCAGATGTCGGCGGCACGGTCCGGCCGAGCCGAGAGCCGGTCGATCTCATCGAGGAGCCGCATCGAGATCCGAGGCGCGAAGAACCCCACGGGCTCAACCGTGCACGACGAACAGTCACGCGTCAGTCACGGTTCCGTGCCGAAAGCGCGTCCTAGTAACAGACTGTTACTTGGGGTTCAGGCGGAGGCGGGAGCGGCGACGCCGGCGGCTTCGCGCAGGGCGTCCGCCTTGTCGATGCGCTCCCACGTGAAGTCGTGGTCGTCGCGCCCGAAGTGGCCGTACGCCGCGGTCTTCGCGTAGATCGGGCGGTGCAGCTCGAGGTCGCGCAGGATCGCCGCCGGGCGGAGATCGAAGTGCTCGCCGATCAGCTCCTCGATCCGCGCCACCGGGACGTGCTCGGTGCCGAACGTCCGCACCGCGATCGAGACCGGGTGCGCGACGCCGATCGCATACGCGACGTTGAGCTCGCACCGGTCCGCGAGCTCAGCGGCGACGACGTTCTTGGTGACGTAGCGCGCGGCGTAGGCCGCGGAGCGGTCGACCTTCGTCGGGTCCTTGCCCGAAAAGGCGCCGCCGCCGTGCCGCGCGGCCCCGCCGTAGGTGTCCACGATGATCTTCCGGCCCGTGAGCCCCGTGTCGCCCATCGGACCGCCGATCACGAACTTGCCGGTCGGGTTGACGTACACGAAGTCGCGGTCCTGCAGGCGCTTCTCGTCGTACAGATCGCGAGGCAGGATCGGGTGCAGCACGCGCTCGATCAGGTCCGGCTTGATCAGCGTCTGCTCGTCGCAACCGTCGGCGTGCTGCGTCGAGACGAGGATGCGCTCGATCTCGACCGGCGTCTGGCGCCCCTCGTCGTCGACCTCGTAGCGCACCGTCACCTGCGCCTTGCCGTCCGGGCGCAGGTACGGCAGCTCGCCGACCTTGCGCACCTCAGCGAGCCGCTTGCAGATCTTGTGCGCGAGCATGATCGGCAGCGGCATCAGCTCGGGCGTCTCGTTCGACGCGTAGCCGAACATCATTCCCTGGTCGCCCGCGCCGACCCGGTCGAGCGGGTCGTCGTCACCCGGGTCGTGCTGCGTCTCGTACGACGCGTCCACGCCCTGAGCGATGTCGGGCGACTGCTCGTCCAGCGCCACCACAACGCCGCAGGTGTGCGCGTCGAAGCCCCACTCCGAGTGCGTGTAGCCGATGTCGGCGATCCGGGAGCGAACGAGCGACGGGATGTCGACCCAGGTCTCGGTCGTGATCTCGCCGGCCACCACGACGAGGCCGGTGGTGATCAGCGTCTCGCAGGCAACCCGGCTCTCGGGATCTTTCGCGAGCACGGCGTCGAGCACCGTGTCGGAGATCTGGTCCGCGACTTTGTCCGGGTGGCCCTCGGTGACCGACTCGGAGGTGAAGAGGAACTCACGTGGCGCCATTCCGGCGGGCAAGGCTACTTGATCTGCAGGAACGCGTGGTAGGTTCGCGAGCCGGACCCGCCTTCCGACCAGGCGAGGAACGAGCGCAGCGGGCGCAGGTTCTCCGCGACGTCGCTCGGCAGGCTCTTGCCCGAGAGCGCCGCGAGGCCCTCGAGCAGCGGCAGCACGTCCTTGACGTCGATGTACGCGAAGCCGCCGGTCGAGTCCGGCATCCCGGCCGCGTCCTTCGCCTCCTTGAAGTCCGCGCTGTCGGGGAGGCGGTCGCCGGAGGTGCCGTAGTCGGCGATGCCGTTCGGGCCGCTCGTCAG
Organism: uncultured Actinomycetes bacterium; assembly: GCA_963719275.1. GTDB lineage: Bacteria > Actinomycetota > Thermoleophilia > Gaiellales > Gaiellaceae > AC-32. The sequence continues at coordinate 745,575 of CAVRBT010000004.1, forward strand.
CAGCACCTTCCCGTCGACGGCGCCGTAGTGGATCGCGAAGTTGCCGAGATCGACCGTCTTGACCGGATGGCCGTCCTGGATGCCGCTCTCGACCCTTCCGCCCCGGGCGGCTGCAAGGTGCTCCATCAGCTTGTCGATGGTCGCGAGCGCGGCGGCCGTGTCCTTCGGCTCAAGGACGAGGGTGAGCTCGGGGATGACTCCGGCCGGCCTCGCGTAGAAGGCGACCTCGCCGTTCAGCAGCGCGAGCACCTCGTCGAGGGTGACGCCGTACTCCTTCAGCTCGTCGAGCACCGGGGCGAACGGCGGGCTCGACTTCAGCCGACCGAGCTGATCGGTCGTTCCCTGCCCGAGGAAGTCGAGCAGGACGAACGCGTCGCCGGGGACGCCGTCGGCCAGCGTCGTCTCGCCTCCGCCGCCGGCTGGGCCGCCGCTGGATGCGCCACGGACGCGGATGCCGTCGTCCTCGGCGCTCGCCGAGACGGCCATGTACCTGAGGTTGTCGAGGCCGAGCAGCGACGGGTCGAGGGAGGAGCCGCCGCCCTTCGCAGCGGCATGCGAGGGGAGCGCGCCGAGCCGCTGCCCGTCGAGAAACGCCTTGACGAGGGTGTCGGCGGGCAGCTTGCCCATCGCCTGCTTGAAGGTGTCGTCGTCGGCGAGCGCTGTCTGGTCGCCCTTGAGCACGGAGGTGATCGCGAGCTGGCTGTCCGAGATCGCGTACCACCCGTCTTCGAGCTGCCGGGTGACGGCCTTGTCGCCACCGGAGTCACTGGCGTTCAGCTTCTGGACCAGCGCCTCGAACGTCGCAGGGTCGTCCGGCTTCGTCAGCCCCACGACCCGGGTCGACTTCTCGCTTCCGGCGGAGGCGATCGCCAGGTCGAGCTCGGGGCCGAGCGCGGGCTTGACGTCGCTCTCGTAGTCGAGGCCCTCCTTCGTCAGCTCGTCCTCGATGCGCGCGATCGCGTTCTCGCGCCCGGGAAACGTTTTCGCCAGCTCGTCGAGCTGCTGCCACTGGTTCGAGCCGGTGTCGCTGTCGATCGCAACGAACCCGACGAGGCCGGGCCGCACGAGGCTCGCGCCCTCCGGGATCGAGCTGCCGCCGGCGCTGGTGTTGGAGCTGCCGCCGCCGCAGCCCGCGACGAGGAACGCAAGCAGCAGAACTGGCAGCAGGAGACGGACGCGGCGCACGGTGTTACTCCCGGGTCGGCTGGCGGCCCATCAGATTCGCAGCTAAGTCGTTCAAATCCTGCCCGTCAAGCACCTGGCAGACCCCTTCCGTGATCGGCAACTCGACTCCCACGCGGTGCGAGAGCTCACGGAGCACCGGCGCCGTCGTGAGGCCTTCCACGGTACCGATCTGGGCCGCGGCCTCGTCCGGCGACGCGCCCTGCGCGATCAGCTCGCCGGCATGCCGGTTCCGGCCCAGGCGGCTCCAGCAGGTGACGATCAGGTCTCCCATTCCCGCGAGCCCGGAGAAGGTCTCCGCACGGGCCCCGCAGGCCTCGCCCAGGCGGGCCATCTCGGCCAGGCCGCGGGCGATCAGCGCCGCCTTCGCGTTGTCGCCGAGCCCGAGCCCGTCGACGCCCCCGGCCGCAAGCGCGATCACATTCTTTGCGGCCGCGCAGAGCTCGACCCCGACGAGGTCCTCGTTGACGTAGACGCGGAAGGCGAGCGAGTTCACGGCCTGCTGCAGCTCCTCGGCAAGGCGGGCGTCCGAGCTGGCGATGACCGCAGCAGCAGGCAGGCCGTCGGCGATCTCCTCGGCGAAATTCGGCCCCGACAGGACGGCGAAACCGCGCCGCTCGACGAGCTCGGAGAGGCGACCCCCGCTCTCGGGATCGAGCCCCTTCGTCAGGCTCAGCACCGGTGCGGCGCCCGGCAGCCGGCGCACGACCTGAGCAAACGCGCGACTCGGCACAGCGACCACGTGCAGGTCGGCGCCGGCGAGCGACCGGTCGTCAACGGTCGTCGCCGCCACGCCCTCGAGGTCGACGTTCGGCAGGTAGCGCGGGTTCCGCCCGGTCTCCTCGAGCTCACGTGCCTGCTCCGGGTCGCGTGTGGCGAGCGTGACGTCGTGACCGCGCGCTGCGAGCACGCAGGCGAAGGCGGTCCCCCACGCGCCGGCGCCGACGACCGCCGCCCTCATGAACGACGGACGAAGTCGATCGACACGGGAACGCCCTCGAGCTCGAACCGCTCGCGCAGCTGGTTCTCGACCCAGTAGCCGTAGTCGCGCGTGATCAGGCCTGGATCGTTCACGAAGAAGCGGAACCGCGGCGGGCGGACCTGCACCTGCGTGCCGTAGAGCAGGTTCAGACGGCGGCCGTTGCGAGAGGGCGGCTCGCGGGCCTCCCGCAGCTCGGCGAGGAAGCGGTTCAGCTCCGGGGTGCCGATGCGCGCGATGTGCTTCTCGAACTGCTCCTCGATGCGGTCGAGCAGGCGTGAGATGCCGCGGCCGGACTTCGCCGACACCGTCACGATGGGCGGCCGCTGTCGCAGGCGCGAGGCGATCCGCGGGCGTACCTCCTCGATCTTCGTCTCCGAGATGTCCCACTTCGAGAGGACGACGATCGTGGAGTCCTGTGCCTTGCGCGCGATGTCGGCCACGGCGAGATCCTGGTCGACCAGACCCTCGTTCGCGTCGACGAGGACGAGCGCCACGTCGGCGCGCTCGGCGGCGGCAAGCGCGCGCAGCTCCGAGTAGTACTCGATCCCCTGCCGCTGCTTGCGCTTGCGGCGGATCCCCGCGGTGTCGACGAGGACGAACGTGCGGTCCCCGCGCCGAAGGACGGTGTCGATCGCGTCGCGGGTGGTTCCGGGAACCTCGGAGACGATCACGCGCTCCTCGCCCAGCAGCGCGTTCAGCAGGCTTGATTTGCCGACGTTCGGTCGACCCAGGATCGCGACCCGGATCGCCTCCTCCCCGACCTCTTGCGGCCCGCTCCCGGGGAGCATCGTCACGACGGCGTCGAGCAGGTCGCCGGTGCCGTGACCGTGCTGCGCCGAGAGCGGCACCGGGTCGCCGAGGCCGAGCCGGTGGAACTCGAACGCGAGCGCGTCCTGGCGCGGGTCGTCGATCTTGTTCGCCAGGAGCAGTACGGGCTTACGTGCGCGGCGGAGGATCGCCGCGAGCTCCTCGTCGCCGGGGGTGATCCCGGCGCGCGCGTCGACGACGAACAGGATCAGGTCGGCCTCCGCGATCGCAGCCTGGGCCTGGTCGGCGATCGAACGCGTGATGGGAGTCGGGTCGGCGATGTCGACCCCGCCGGTGTCGATCAGGCGAAAGCGGTGACCGTTCCAGTCCGCGACGACCTCCTTGCGGTCGCGCGTCACGCCCGGTGTCTCGTGCACGACCGCATCCCGCGACTCGGTCAGCCTGTTGACGAGCGTGGACTTGCCGACGTTCGGAAAGCCGACGACGGCGACGGTTCCGAGCATGGGCTCCGCCGTCGCGGCGGCGCCGCGCTCATCCCCCGGCTCGGACGCGTTCCTGACCACGCTGGCGCGCGGGCGATGTTACTGGCCCGGCTGCACGCGGTCCGCCCCACGAACCTCGCGCACGAGGCCGAACGCCGCGACCAGCGCCCAGACGGCCTCGAGCAGCAGGAAGCCCCACTGCCGCTCGCGCCAGGCGTCGAGCGCGAGCGCGCCTGCGCCGACGACGTTGAGCACGAGGTAGATCCGGGAGCGAACGTCGAGCCTCCCGGCCTGGGCGGCCGCGAAGGCGGCGAGGATGACGAGCGCGCCGACGACCTGGACGGCCTGGCTCATGAAAAGCCTCCACTGCGCGCCGTCTTTTCGGGCCGGGTACGGCGGGCACCTCGTCCGGGCCGCCGCGAAGGCGACGGCTCCGCGCACGCTAGCAACGACCAGCCGGCCGCGATGCGAGGCCCGTCACGGTGTCTGACACCGCCGAGTCACGAAAATGCCTGCAAAGCGGCCACATGTGGACAATGCGTGACGCTTCCGCATGCGTGTCTGACACCGCGCGGCGGCGGCTACGCGGGCTGGCGCGCGCGGACGAGCTCCTCGATCTGCGCGACCACGTCCTCGACGTCGAGCTCGGTGGTGTCGATCTGCACGGCGTCCTCCGCCGGCCGCATGCGCGCGGCGTCACTCTGGTCGCGCAGGCGCAGGTCGGTGGCGAGCGCGTCGGCGCCGATCTCCGGCCGCTCCGCGAGACGGCGACCGGCACGCACCGAGCGGTCGGCGTTGAGGTAGATCTTCACCTCCGCCTGCGGCGCGACCACTGTCCCGATGTCGCGGCCCTCGATCACGACGTTGCCTTCGTCCGCGAGTTCCCGCTGGCGCTCCCGCATCACCTCGCGCACGGCGTGATGCCTCGCGACCACCGGCACGAGGCTGTCGATCTCGGCCCGCCGGATCGAGGAGGTGACGTCGGTGTCGGCGATCGAGACGCGGCCGCGCTCGTCGAAGCTGACCGGGTTGTCGGCCGCGAGCCCGCCGAGCTGATCGCCGTGCGCGAGCGGGATCCCGCGCTGGCGCGCGAGCCACGTGAGCGCCCGGTACATCGCCCCGGTGTCGAGATAGCGGAAGCCGAGCCGCTCGGCAAGGCGCCGGGCGACCGTGCTCTTGCCGGCCCCCGCCGGCCCGTCGATGGCGACGATCATCGTTGTGTGACCGAGTCGAGCAGCTCGAAGAACCCGGGGAAGCTTACAGCGACCGCTTCCGGGCCCCTGAGCTGCACGCCGTCCCGCGAGACGAGCCCGGCGACGGCGCCGAGCATCGCGATTCGGTGGTCGCCGTGGGAGCTCATCGAGCCGCCCTTGGGGCGCGTTGGAACGCCTCGGATCTCGAGGCCGTCGTCGGTCGCCGCGACCCGGGCGCCGAGGGCGCGCAGCGACGCCGTCACGGTCTCGATGCGGTCGGTCTCCTTCACGCGGAGCTCCCGGGCGCCCTCGACCCGGCTCGTCCCGTGGGCCGAGGAAGCGGCGAGCGCGAACAGCGGCAGCTCGTCGACCAGGAGCGGCACTTCGTCCCCGGTCACGGTCGTCGCGACGAGCTCCGCCGAGAGGACCTCGACGTCGCCGACAGGCTCGCCGCCGCTGCGGTGGCGGTGGAAGATCGTCACGCGCGCGCCCATGCGCGCGAGGACGTCGAGGAGCCCGGTGCGGCGCGGGTTGAGGCCGACGTCGTGAATCGTCAGCTCCGAGCCCGGCAGCAGTGTCGCGGCCACGATGAACGGCGCGGCAGCCGAGAAATCCCCGGGGACGACGACCTCTCCGAGCGAGAGGCGCTCGGCCGGGCCGACCGAGATGCGGCGTTGCTGGCGCTTCACCTGGACGCCACCGGCCTGCAGCATCAGCTCGGTGTGATCGCGCGTCGGCAGCGGCTCGACGACTGTCGTGCGGCCCTGCGCGTAGAGCCCCGCAAGCAGGACGCACGACTTCACCTGCGCGCTCGCGACCGGCAGCTCGTAGCGGATGCCGTGGAGCTCGCCGCCGTCGATGGTCAGCGGCAGCGTGCCGTCGGTGGTCTCGACCACGGCGCCCATCTGCGCCAGCGGCCCGGCGATCCGCTCCATCGGGCGCCGCCTGAGCGAGTCGTCGCCGGTCAGCTCGAAGCGGCCACGCTCGCCGGCGAGGATCCCGGCGAGCAGGCGGATCGTCGTGCCGGAGTTGCCGCAGTCGATGGGCTCGCCCGGGTCCCGGAGGCCGCGGAGGCCGACGCCCTCGATGCGGAGCGCGTCCACCTCGTCGTCGTGGACCGTGACCCCGAGCGCGCGAACGGCGCCGATGGTCGCCTCGGTGTCCTGCGAGCGGCCGAAGCCGCGGACGCTCGTCTCCCCGTCGGCGATCGCACCGAGCAGGACGGCCCGGTGCGAGATCGACTTGTCGCCCGGGACGGCGATGTGGCCGCGCAGCGCGGCCGCCGGGGCGATCTTCACGGCGTCAGCACCGGCGAGACGACGACGCCGTAGCCCTGGGACTCGAGCAGCGCGGCCGCTCGCTCGGCCTCGCGCTCGCCGGTCACGAGCAACGTCAGCGTCCCGCCGCGCTCCGGCGAGACGTGGTGGAGCTCGAAGTCCTCGATGTTGATCCGCTGCGCGCCGAGCGCCTGGGTGATCGCGGCCAGCACGCCGGGACGGTCGGGGACGTGGACGCGGAGCTGATGCAGCTGTCCCGGGTCGGGATACGCATCGGCCAGCATCTGGCGACGGTTGCCCGCGGCCTCGCCGATCCAGCGGGCGAGGAACCCCGCGTCGCCGGCCTCGAGCGCGGCCTCGAGCTGCTCGATCCGGCGGCGGTGCTCGGCCAGCGACTCACGGAGCGGCGCGGCGTTCTCGACGAAGATGTCGACCCAGATGCGGGGGTTGGCGCCCGCCACCCGCGTCATGTCGCGCAGCGATCCGCCCGCTGCAGCCAGCGGCTCGTGTCCCTCGACGCGCGTGGCGCCCGCCTGGTTGACGAGCAGGTTCGCAAGCGCGTGCGGCAGATGGCTTGTGAGCGCCACGAGCCGGTCGTGCGCCTCCGGGTCGACTGCGACCGGCGTGGCTCCGAGCGCCGAGACGAACCCGTGAACGAGCCGGTGGCGGGCAGGATCGGTCTCCGCGGCCGGGGTCAGGAACCAGGTTGCACCTTCGAAGAGCTCCGCGTTGGCGTGCTCGGGGCCGCGCGCCTCCGAGCCGCAGACGGGGTGCCCGCCGACGAAGCGGCTCGAGCCGCGCGCGACCGTCGAGACGGCGGCCTTCGTCGAGCCGACATCGGTGACGGTCGTGTCGTCGGTGGTGGCGCCGAGCACCGCCTGCACCTGGGCGGCGAGCTGCGCGACCGGCGCCGCGACGACGGCGAGCTCGGCACCGGCGACGGCTGCCTCCAGCGAGGGCGTGCATTCGTCGACGGCGCCGCGGTCCGCGGCGGCACTGAGCGCAGCCTGGTCGGGATCGAAGCCGGCGACCTCCGTCACCACCCCGGCGCGCTTTGCCGCGAGCGCGACCGAGGCCCCGATGAGGCCTGTCCCGACGATCGCGAGGCGCCGAAGCTCCACGGGGCCAGGCTAACCGCGCAGCGCCGGCGCGGGCAGGCGGTCACAGGCGGGTCCCATCCCTAACCCCCACCCACCCGGGGATGCGATCACGCTAGCTGCGAAGGTGTGACGTGTCTGCGCCGCGGGTGTGGCGGAGGTGTGGCTCTTCTTCCACGACGCGCCGCGATGACGCGCGGACGCGCTCAGCCGATCTGCTTGCCGAGCAGCTCTGCGATCTGAGCCACTTCGCGGGCAAACTCACCGAACTCCGCGGTCGGAATCTGTTGCGGCCCGTCGCACAGCGCCTGCTCGGGATTCGGGTGCGACTCGACGATGATCCCGTCCGCGCCCACTGCGGCGCCCGCCCGGGCCAGCGGTAGCACGAGGTCTCGGCGACCGGCCGCGTGCGATGGGTCGACGATCACCGGCAGGTGCGTCTCGTGCTTCAGAACGGCCACGGACCCGAGGTCGAGCGTGTAGCGCGTCGTGCGCTCGAACGTCTTGATCCCGCGCTCGCAGAGCACGATCCGCTCGTTGCCCTCACGTGCGACGTACTCGGCGGCCATCAGCAGCTCCTCGACCGACGCCGACGGGCCGCGCTTGAGCAGCACCGGCTTGTCCGCGCGGCCGACCTCGGCCAGCAGCATGAAGTTCTGCATGTTCCGCGCGCCGATCTGGATCACGTCGGCCGACGTCGAGCACCGCCTCCACGTGCCGCGGGTCCATCAGCTCCGTCACGACCGGCAGGCCCGTCTCCTCACGCGCCTCCTGCAGGATCGTCAGCGCGTCCTCCCCGAGCCCCTGGAACGTGTACGGCGACGTGCGCGGCTTGAACGCACCGCCTCGCAGCCACGTCGCTCCCGCCGCCGCGACCGCCCGCGCCGTCTCGAGCGTCTGCTCCCGGTACTCGACCGTGCACGGCCCCGCGATCAGGCCGAAGTACTCGTCGCCGACCTTGCGGCCGTCGACCTCGATCACCGTCGGGTCCGGCGAGACCTCGCGGGAGACGAGCTTGTACGGCTTCAGGATCGGCAGGACCTGCTCGACGCCGGGGTAGCCCTCCAAAGGCAGCGTCGCCAGGAGCTCGCGCTCGCCGATCGCCCCGATCACCGTCGACTCGCGCCCACGCGAGACGCGCGCGTCCACCCCGGCCTCCTGCAGCCGCGCGAGCACGTGCTCGGTCTGGTCCGGCGTCGCGCCGGTCGCCATCACGATCAGCAGTTCCGGGGATCCGTTCGTCGCCACGGCCATTTTCAGGCTACCGCCGGGTAAGTACCCACCGCCGGCTTGCCATACTGACCTCGATGCGCATCTTCAGCGGGATCCGGGCCTCGGGCGCGAAGACGCTCGGCAACTACAGCGGCGCCTACCGCCAGTTCCTCGCGACGCAGGAGCGAAGACGACGCGTTCTTCTGCATCGTCGACCTCCACTCGATCACGTCGCCGTTCGAGCCCGAGGCGCTGCGCGAGGCGACGCTCGACGGCGCGGCGATGCTCTACGCCGTCGGCCTCGACCCGGAACGGTCGACGATCTTCGCCCAGAGCCACGTCACGGCCCACGCCGAGGCCGCGTGGCTGCTCGGCGCGAGTGACGAGCTTCGGCGAACTGCGCCGCATGACGCAGTTCAAGGACAAGGCGGCCGAACAGGACTTCGTCTCGGCCGGGCTCTTCAACTACCCCGTCCTGATGGCCGGCGACATCCTGCTCTACCAGGCCGACGTCGTTCCTGTGGGCGACGACCAGCGCCAGCACGTCGAGCTCACTCGCGACATCGCCGAGCGCTTCAACCAGCGCTTCGGCGAGACCTTCGTCGTCCCGGAGGTGTCGATCCCGGAGCAGGGCGCCCGGATCAAGAACCTGCAGGAGCCGGAGCGGCTGATGTCGACGTCGCGCGGGGCGCCGCAGGGCGTCGTCCGAGTGCTCGACCCGCCCGACGTCGTGCGCAAGAAGTTCAAGACCGCGGTCACGGACTCGGGCACCGACGTCCGCTACGCGCCGGACGACAAGGCGGGGATCTCGAATCTGCTGGAGATCATGTCGGTGGCCACCGGCGACGACATCTCGGAGCTCGAGGCTCGTTACGACGGTGGCGGCTACGGCCGCTTCAAGGACGAGGTTGGCGAGGCGGTCGTCGAGCTCTTCACGCCCGTGCGTGCGCGGTACGAGGAGCTGCGCGCCGACGAGCCGCAGCTGAAGACGCTCCTCGCCCGCGGCGCCGAGAAGGCACGCGAGACCTCCGCGCCCACGCTCGAGACGATGTACGAGCGCATGGGCTTCGTCCGGCCCTAGAGAAGCGACCCTTCGGAGGGGATCGACCCTTGCACCGGATTGCCTTGATCGGCACTGCGGTATAGGTTCGGCGATGGTTCTGCAAAACGGGGAGAGAGGAGCGCAGATGCGAAAATCGCACAGGTTCGTGCTGGTCCCGCTCGCGGCCGTGATGGCCGCCGTCGCGTTAGCCGGCGCGGCCGCCGCGGGCGACAACAACTCCGGCTTCCAGACCGCGCAGCCGGCGATGCTGACGCCCCTTGCCGCGGGCTCGACCGTGACGCCGATCATGTCCGTCGGCGAAACCCTCGGGAGCGGCTACATGCTCGAGAGCATCCCCGACGGGATCTCGCTGCAGACGCGGGGTCAGGGACGCGCCGACGTATACCTCAACCACGAGACATCGCTCGTGCCGTTCCCGTTCACCCCCGCGACTGGCGTCGGTCAGAGCGACTACACCAACGCGATGGTGAGCCACCTGACCATGAACCAGCACAGCGCAGGCGTCCTCCAGGGCAGGTACGTGATCCCGAGCAGCGCGAACTTCCAGCGCTTCTGCTCGAACTTCCTGGCGGTGGGCGGAGCCGACAACGGCTTCGAGCGGACGCTGCTGTTTACGAACGAGGAGACGAGCGACTTCGTCAACCGCACCGGCGTCGCCTGGCCGCCCGGCCCGGGCGCCGAGCAGGCGGGCGTCGTCGTCGCGTATGACCCGCAGAGCAAGGAGTACCGGCCGATCTACGGAATGGGCCGGCACAACCACGAGAACAGCGTCGCCGTCCCCGGCTACGGGCACCCGGTGCTCCTGTCCGGCGACGACACGTTCACGGCACCGTCGTCGCAGCTGTACATGTACACGGCGGACAGCGCCACGGCGGTTTGGAACGACGAAGGCTCGCTCTGGGCCTTCCAGTCCGACAACCCACTGGTGAATGACTACAGTGACCTGTCAGGCTCCGCCACCGCGTCCGGCCACTTCATTCCGGTGCCGCGGTCGGTCGCGCTCGGCGACCAGACGGGGCTCGAGAACTGGTCGAACGCGAACAACGTGTTCCAGTTCATCCGCGTCGAGGACATCGCCTTTGACCGGAACCACTCGAACGTCGTCTACTTCGCCGACACCGGCGAGCCGCGGGCGCTCCCGGGCCTGGGTGCCGCGCGGATGACGCGTGGACCCTCGGGCACGAGGGGTCCGTTCCCGAACGGCCGGATCTTCAAGCTGGTCCTCGACCCGACAGACGAGACGCACGTCCTGAGCCTGTCGATCCTCGTCGAGGGCGACCCGCTCGGTCCGGACAGCGCCGGCAACCCGGCGTTCATCCACAACCCGGACAACGTCGAGACCACTGGCTCGAGCGTCCTCTTCCAGGAGGACCCGGGGAGCCAGAACCAGTATGCGGCCTCGAACGCCGCGGGGACAACCGCCCGAGTCTGGCGCTACGACCTCGCCAGCGGCACGCTGAGCGTCGCGGCGAAGGTGAACCAGGCCGGCGATCCGGCAGCGGCGCAGGGGTCGTGGGAGTCGAGCGGCATCATCGACGCGTCCGAGGCGTTCGGCCCGGGCGCGTTCCTGCTCGATGTCCAAGCGCACACGATCCTGATGGACGTGCAGCAGGTCGGGACGCTCACGTTCAAGCGCGAGGGCGGCCAGCTGCTGCTCCTCCGCATCCCGGGCGCCTGAGTCGAAGCGGCGGCCGGGGCTTTGCGCCCCGGCCGCCGGCTCGGTGTCCATGCCTGCCTAGGGCTTGGCGATGATCCGGTTCAGCGGCGGAACGGCGATGCCCGCGGGCTCAGCCGCCTGGAAGGCCGCCACGAAGGCGTCGATGTCCTGGGCTCCGCCGAGAGCGTTCGTGCCCTCGTTGAAGACCGTGAACCCATCGCCTCCGGTCGCGAGGAAGTTGTTCATCGTGATGCGGAACGAGTCCGTCGGCTGGACCTCCACCCCGTCGACCCACATCCGACCAATCTTGTCAGCGCAGGTGGCGGCGGTCGGAGCCGACTCGTACTTGAACGTCGAGGAGATCTGGAGGACGCGTCCTCCCGGCGGAGCCGTGCTGCCGTTGCAGGGCACACCGCCCGCCTGGAACTGCTGCTGCAGCAGTCGGCGGATCATGTCGCCCGTCATCGTCTTCGTGACGAGGCTGTTGCCGAACGGCTGAACCAGGAAGGCCTCGCCGTATGTCACTTCGCCGATCGCCTCGCCGCCGGGCGAGATCGCCGTCCGCAGCAGGTCGGCGCGGATGCCGCCCGGGTTCATGAAGGCGAACCGGGCGCCGCCCAGGTTCGCCGGCTGCGTCGCCGCGAACTGTCCGTCCGCGATTACATCGCCGAGCGCGGACTCGCCGAAGGCCGTTGCGGCCCGCGTGAGGTCGCCCTGGATACGGCCGATCACGCGGTTGGCAAGCGGTGCCGAGGCCGTCAGGTACTGGTCAACGACCGCCTGCACCTGCGGATCCGCCTTCGAGGGATCCGGCTGGCGTACGACGCCGGGCCCCGATGCGTTGAGCGCGTTGTCGACGATCGAGTTCTGTGCGCTCGCCTCGACGAGCTCGCCTGTCTTGTCGTCGATCGTCAGGGTGATGTCGCTGAGAATGCGCCCGAACGAGGAGGCGCTCGTGATCAGCCGCGTCACGCCCCCGGTGGTGATCGTGCAGCGGTACTCCGCGTGCGTGTGGGCCGAGACGATCACCTTGATGCTCGGATCGAGCCTGCTCGCGATGTCGGCGATCGCGCTGCCCGCCAGGTTCCCGGCGCAGCCGTTCAGCGCCGCGGTACCCGACTGGAAGCCGCCCTCGTGGATGACCAGCACCCACGTGTGTGGAGCGTCCTCGGCGTTCCCGACCTGCTTCGCGTTCTGCACGACGCGATTGGCCGCATCCGCCTCGTCCTGGAACGTCAGCCCAGCGACACCCGTCGGGGTGACGATCGTCGGCGTCGACTCGAGCACTTCGCCGAGGAAGCCGACCGTGAACTTCTTGCCGCTGTCCGACTTGATGCGCCGCGTCGCGACCTCGGGGAACAGCGTCTCGCCGGTCGCGTCTACGACCACGTTCGTCGACAGGTACTGGAAGTCGGCGCCCGGGTAGACGTCGGTCGTTCCGCCGTCCGCAAGTCCGTAGGGAGCGGCCGTGCAGCCGTCGACTGGCTTGCAGCCGCCCTCCTGGATGCGCAGCAGCTCGTCTTTGCCCTTGTCGAACTCGTGGTTGCCGACCGACGCGAGGTCGACCTTCATCAGGTTCGAGGCGATGGTGATCGGCTCCTCGAAGAAGAGGCCGTTCGCAAGCTGGCTCGCGCCGATGTTGTCGCCGGCCAAGACCGTCACCTGCTTGTCGCCGTACTGCGCCTGCCTCTCCTTGACGGACTTCGCGAGGAAGGCTGCGCCGCCCGCGAAATGCCCGTAGATGTTCTGGCTCCCCGGGTCCAGCGTCCCGTGGAGGTCGTTGAACGCCAACAGGTGCAGGTCCGTCGTCCGCGCCGGCCGCTTGGCGAAGCTGACCACGACCTGGTCGGAGAGCGACTTCGCTCCCGAGATCGTGATGTTCGCGTTGGCACGGTTCGGTGCCGCGAGCGGCGCCGCCAGCACGACACCCGTTGCCACCGCGGCGAGCGCCACGGGCGCTGCCCAGCCACGGATCCACTTCGGTGTCCTCAACATCAGATGTCGCCCTCTCTCTCCCTAGACAGGACTGCGTGCGCGCGCATCCTTTCATGTCGCATTGGCACGAACAAGCCCCGAACTGCAGCGTTTTGCAGCGGGTTGCTAGGCTCGCGGCCCTATGCACGCCGGGGACGAGGCGGCCGTTGGCGGGGTCGGCGGGACCGAGGCGCACAAACGGCACACGGGCAGGCCGGCGGCTCTCGGGATCGCCGTCGTCGCCTTCGTGGTCGTCGTGGCGGCGGCTTGTCGACCGCTGCTCGAGCGGCTCCTCGACGACCCCGCCGTAGCCCACTGGTCGACGATCTTCGTCGCGATCACCGTGCAGGCCATGCCGTTTCTCGTGCTCGGCGTCGGCGTGAGCGCAGCGGTCGCCGCGCTCGTCCCGAGCGGCTTCCTGCCCGGCGTGCTGCCAAAGCGGCCGTCGCTGTCGGTCCCGGTCGCGGCGGTCGCAGGGGCAGCGCTCCCGGGCTGCGAGTGCGGCTCGGTCCCGATCGCGAGGCGGCTGATGGGTCAGGGCGTGCAGCCGGCGGCGGCACTGACGTTCCTGCTCTCGTCGCCGGCGATCAATCCCGTCGTCCTCGTCGCGACAGCCGTGGCCTTCCCTGGCAAGCCGGAGGTCGTGGCGGCACGGGCTCTCGCGAGCCTGCTGGCGGCCACGGCCGTCGGCCTGGTCTGGGCGCGCTTCGGCCGTGATGACCTGCTCGCGCGAGTCCGCCGCCCTCGGCACGCCGAGGGCTCCCGCCTCACCGTGCTCACCGCGACCGCGCAGCACGACCTGCTCCAGGCCGGGGGCTTCCTGATCGTCGGCGCGGCCACTGCGGCGACGCTGCAGACCGCAGTTCCGCGAAGCGTCGTCGACTCGTTCGCGAACCACCAGGCGATCGCGCTGCTAGCGCTCGCCGGCCTTGCCGTCGTCATGGCGATCTGCTCGGAGGCCGACGCTTTCGTCGCCGCCAGCCTGACCCAATTCTCGCTCAGCGCGCGCCTGGCGTTCATGGTTGTCGGGCCGATGGTCGACGTGAAGCTGATCGCTCTTCAGGCGGGCACGTTCGGGAGCCGCTTCGCCGCTCGCTTCGCGCCGTTGACGTTCGCGGCCGCGACGGGCTCCGCCGCGCTCGTCGGCTGGTGGCTGCTGTGACCGCGGCCGGAGGCACGATCAGCGTGCTCGTGGGGGCGGTGCTGCTCCGCCTCTCGCTGACCGGGACCTACGAGCGCTACGTCCGCGTGGAGATGGGCCCCTGGCTGACGGTGGCGGGCCTGGTGGTCGTCGTGTTCGGGCTCGCAACGCTGGTGAGGGCCCTCCGCGGCGCGACACCCTTCGACGCTCACGACCACGGAGACGACCACCACCACGCAGGGGGGATCGGGGTCGGGTGGCTCCTGCTCGCGCCCATCGCGGCGCTCTTGCTCGTCGCGCCGCCGACGCTCGGCAGCTACGGCGTCGGTCGAGCCGCAGCCGTCGACGTACGCGCGGGCGCGCCGGTGTTCAGCGCCCTCCCGCAGAATCGCGATCCCGTGCCGATGACCCTGCTCGAGTTCGGCCAACGGGCCTTCGACCACGACGGCGCGAGCGTCAGAGGCGTGCCGGTGAAGCTGACCGGATTCGTCGCCGGCGCCGACAGCGGCGGCTTCAAGCTGGCCCGGTACCAGATCGCCTGCTGCGCGGCGGACGCGCTGCCCATGGTCGTGCGGGTCGTGGGGACGACCGGGCAGGCCCCACCGTCCGACCAGTGGGTCGTCGCCACCGGCACCTTCCAGCCGGGCGGCGACGAGGTGCCGCGACTCGCAGCGACGAGCGTGGTGCAGATACCGCCGCCGCGCGACCCCTACGAGTAGGCACCACGAGGCCCGCCGAAGGTACCAAAGCGGTTAGCACGGGCGCGCTTGCAGCCCTTTTCATCAGCCTGCAGCCTCTCGGACGGATGCCGGTTGGACTAGCCCATATCGGCGTCTAGATTCGCCCGCGAAGCCTCGCCAACCACCGAGGAGGGCTCATGAAGGGGAGACGGAGGAGCGTCCTTGCCGCGCTTGCGGTCGTGGCGCTCGCGGCGGCCGTCGTGCTCGGCGTGTCGTCGCATTCGGTCGGCACCAGGCCGGCCGCGGCGGCGCCCGCAAGCGGGTGCACGTTCGCCAACGGCATCAAGCACGTGATCCAGATCCAGTTCGACAACACGCACTTCCTGCGGGACAACGCCAACGTCCCGTCCGACCTCGAGCAGATGCCGCACTTGTTGAACTTCATCAAGGGCAACGGCACGCTGCTGACAAACGACCACACCGTCCTGATCTCGCACACCGCGACGGGGATCCTCACGACGCAGACAGGTGTCTACCCCGACCGCATGGGGCAGCCGGTCTCGAACAGCTTCCGGTACTTCACCCCGAGCGGGGCGACCCGCACCGGCGTCGCCTTCGCGTACTGGACCGCGCCGCTCTTCGACCCGGCCGGGCCGCCCTTCCCCCCCGCGGGTCAGACCGACCTCACGCCCGAGATGATCAACGAGAACGGCAAGATCGCCCCGGCTCCGTGGGTGCCGTTCACGCGCAATGGCTGCGACGTCGGCGAGGTCGCGACGGCGAACACGATCCTCGAGAACACGGGCATCGACATCCCGTCGTTCTTCGGGCCCGGGTCGCCCGAGGCGATCCAGGCGAACGCCGACAGCCCCGGCGCTTCCGCGACGCAGACGTTTGCCGACTACGTCGGCCTCGGCGTTCACTGCGCCCAGGTTTCGGCGATCTGCTCCGCCTCGACCCACGCGCATGCGGATCTGCTTCCGGACGAGCCCGGCGGATACAGCGGGTTCAACGCACTGATGGGCGCGAAGTACGTCGACCCGGTGATCCAGCCGAACGGGCCGATGACAGACCTGAGCGGCAACGTGATCCAGGACCAGAACGGGCACGTCGGCTTCCCCGGCTTCGACGGGATGGAGGCCACGGTCTCGCTGTCCTGGGTCGCGCAGATGCAGGAGGCCGGGATCCCGGTGACCTACGCGTACGTCTCGGACGCGCACGACGCGCACGGCACCTCCGGAAACATCCACTTCGCGTACGCGCCAGGTGAAGCCGGCTACACCCAGCAGCTGCACGACTACGACCAGGCGTTCGAGCAGTTCTTCAACCGGCTCGCCGCGGACGGGATCAACAAGTCGAACACGCTGTTCCTGTTCACCGTCGACGAGGGCGACCACTTCGCCGGCTCGCAGCCGAACAACCCGGAGTGCGACGGCGTCACGGTCGCGTGCGACTACACCGGGAAACCGGTGGGCGAGATCAACGCCAACCTGAGCGCGATGGTCAGGACGCAGTTCGGCGACCTGACGCCGTTCACCGTCCACTCCGACATCGCCCCGAACGTCTACATCACGGGCAACCCGTCGCAGACGGACCCGGTCACGCGGAACCTCGAGCGGGAGATGGCGCAGCTCCACTGGACGAACCCCTACACGGGCCTCGACCAGCACGACATCATGGTGGCGCTCGCCGACAAGACCGAGATGAAGACGCTGCACATGATCACGGCGGACCCGTTCCGGACGCCGACGTTCACGCCGTTCGCCGATCCCGACTGGTTCTTCTTCGCCTCGGGCTCGCCCGCGACCTGCGCGACGCAGGCGGCCTGTGCCTCCATTCCGCCGCGGTCGAACAGCAGCTTCGCCTGGAACCACGGATCGGTCCAGGACGAGATCGCATCGACCTGGGCCGGGTACGTCGGGCCCGGGATCAAGAACCTCGGCGACACCAACAGTGTGTGGACGGACCACACCGACCACCGGCCGACGCTGCTGACGATGCTCGGGCTGAAGGACGATTACCAGACCGACGGCCGGACGGTGACGGAGATCGCGAGCGAGAACGCACTGCCGGTCAGTCTGCGCGTCCACCATCCGAGCCTCGAGAAGCTGTCGGCGTCGTACAAGCAGCTGATGGCGTCGTTCGGGACGTTCGCGATGGACACGCTGATCGCCTCGACGCACGGCCTGGCGAGCAACTCGCCCGGCGACCAGACCTACACCGACACCGAGAACGCGATCGCCTCGCTGACGAGCCGGCGCGACGCGCTCGCGACCGAGATCCGGACAGGGCTCAACCAGGCCGAGTTCGACGGCGTCAAGTTGAGCGAGAACCAGATCAGGGCGTGGACTCGGGCTGCCGACGACCTGCTCGCGCAGGCGCAGGCCCTGGCTGCCTCGTCCTGAGCTGATCAACCTCGGAGGGCTCGAGCTCGCGCCACGCGCCGGGCTCGAGCCCTTCGAGCGTCAGGCCCGCGTAGCGGCTGCGGTGCAGGCGCGTGACCGGTTGGCCGACGGCGGCGAGCATGCGCTTCACCTGGTGCTTGCGGCCTTCGTGGATGCTCAGCTCGACGGTGCCCGGGCCGAGGAGCCTGACTTCGGCGGGGGCGGTCGGGCCGTCGTCGAGGTCGATCCCTGCGCGGAGGCGCTCGAGCGTGTCTTCTGACGGGTCGCCCTCGACCCGGGCCTCGTAGACCTTCTCGACCTCGTAGCGTGGGTGTGCGAGGCGGTGCGCGAGCTCGCCGTCGTTCGTGAGCAGGAGCGCGCCGGTCGTGTCGGCGTCGAGCCGGCCCACCGGGACGACCCGCGCCGGGTGGTCGACCAGGTCGACGACCGTTCTGCGGCCCCGGGGGTCGCGCGCGGTCGTCACCGTGCCCGCGGGCTTGTGCAGGAGCACGTAGGTCAAGGGCTGGAGCTCCACCCGGCTGCCGTCCAGCTCGACGCGGTCGCGGCTCTCGACAAACGTGTTCAGCTGCGCGGGCTCGCCGTTGACGGTCACGCGGCCCGCCTTGATCAGCTCGTCCGCGCCTCGGCGCGAGGCGACGCCCGCCCGCGCGAGAAAGGCGTTCAGCCTCACGGGTCCCGCGGCATGGCGAACGTCTCGCCTCCCGCGGGCCGAACCACGACCCGCCCGCCGGACGTGTCGTCCCGGATCAGATCGAGGACGATGCGCGCAATCTCGTCGGCGCTCACGAGCTCCGGTACCTCGGCGCGCTCCTCGTCGGTCATCGACGCGAGGCTGCGCTGAACGGCCGGCGTCTCGACCCAGTCCGGGCAGATGCAGCTGACGCGGACGCCTCGCGTCTCGCCCAGCGCACCCGCGAAGCGCATCATTCCGGCCTTGGCGACGGCGTACTCCGGTGCGTCGTGACGACTCAATCCGTAGCCGGCGATCGACGAGACGTTCACAATCGCGCCGCCCGCAGTCATCGCCTCGAGTGCGAGCTGTGTGGCGACCATCGCGCTGCGGAGATTGAGGTCGAGGGTGCGGCTCCAGTGCTCGACCGGCGCGTCCGGGTAGTACGGCGCGGGCGCGCCGCCCGCGTTGTTGACCAGGATCGCGAGGCCGTCGGCGGCGGCGATCAGCGCGCGCAGGTCGTCGTCGACGAGCGCGTCGGCGTGGACGAAGCGGCCACCCAGCTCCTCCGCCGTGCGCAGTCCCGCCTCGTCGTCGACGTCGGCGAGCACGATTTCCGCGCCCGCCGCTGTCAGCGCCTTTGCGATCGCCCGCCCGATCCCGGCCGCCCCGCCGGTGACGATCGCGGCCTTGCCTTGGACGTCCACGGCCGGAGTATGGTCTGCGCGTGCCACACTACGTCTCGCTGATGCGCTGGACGTCCAAGGGCGTCGCGGGCCTGCCCGCGTGGCGGGAGCGGGTCGAGGAGGGCGAGCGGATCGTGGAGGAGGCCGGCGGCTCGCTGGTCGGCGTCTACGTCACCCTCGGGCGCTACGACGTGGTCGAGATCTTCGAGGCGCCCGACGACGACACCGCCGCCGAGATCCTGATGAAGCTCCAGCGCCACGGCGCCGAGCACACGGAGACGCTGCGCGCCTTCACGCGCGACGAAGCCGAAGCGATCATCCGCCGGCTCTAGCGCGTCACACTTCCGTCACAACCGCGCCACACTTCCGCCGAACAGTGACTGTCACTGTGACTGTCACTGTTGGAGGTGCGTTCAGGCCGGGCGGCGCTCGGCGACCGACTCCAGGCGTTCCCGGATCTCGTCCGTGCTCTCGCCGAGGTCGTCGAGGCGCGGCAGCGCGGACAGCGAGTCGAGCCCGAAGACGCGCTCGAAGAGCGGGGTCGCGCGGTACCGAACCGCCCCACCGGCGCCGTCCTCGCGGCCGGCTTCCGCGATCAGCCCGCGCTCGACCAGACCCGCGACGACGGAATCAGCGGCCACTCCGCGAATGCGCGCGATTTCCGGCCGGCTGACCGGGCCGAGGTAGGCGACGATCGCGAGCGTCTCGAGCGCCGGCGCCGAGAGCCCACGCTCGACGGGCCGCTCGAACAGCCGACCGCACGCCTCGGCGGCCTCGCGCGAGGCGCGGAAGGCCCAGCCGCCGGCCACGTGCTCGAGCACGATCCCGCTGCGGCCCTCGGCGTAGCGCTCGCCGAGCAGGCGCAGCGCAGTCTCGACGCGCTCGGCGTCGTCGTTCGCGGCTTCGGCGAGGTCGTCCACCGACAGCGGCTGCGACGCGACGACCAGCAGGGCCTCGATCATCCGCGCGAGCCGGTCGACCGGGCTCGCGGTGATCAGGCGGAGCGGGCGGTCCATTCCGGTCTCCTCTCCTCGGAAGCAGAAGCGGCGCGGCGCACGCGGATCGGTGCGAAGGGAGCGGCCTGCTCCAGCGCGACCTCTCCCCCGCGCCGGAGCTCCAGCAGCGCCAGGAACGCCACCGCCTGCTCGATTCTCGACATCCCGTCCACTTCCGCGTCGAGGTCGAAGACCCTGCGCCGCGAAAGCACCGCTCGGAAGCGCTGGAGGAACTGCGCCACCGGCGGGAAGCGCAGCTCGAGGTGCGCCAAGGACACCGAGGGAGGCTCGACTGCGAGCGCACGCAGCGCGGCCGCAAGCGAATCGGGCTCCTGCGGTGCCAGCCGCCGCTCCGGCCTGGGCGCCAGCGGCGCGGGCCCGAGGCGGAAGAACCGGTCGCTTTCCGCCTCCAGCCGCTCGGCCAGCCAGGCCGCGGCCTCCTTCGCGCGCCGGTACTCGGCCAGCCGACGCGCCAGCTCCTCGGCCGCCTCCTCGGGCTCGAGCTCGGAAAGCTCGGCCTCCTCGTCCGGGAAGAGCCCGCGCGCCTTCAGCTCCAGCAGCGCCGCGACCAGCACGAGGAACTCGCCGCACGCCTCGAGATCGAGCTCGTCTCGCTCGGCGAGCCGCTCCACAAACGCTAAGACGATCCCGGCCACGTCGACCTCGGCCAGGTCGAGCTCCTCCTTCAGCACAAGCGTCAGCAGCAGGTCGAAGGGGCCTTCGAAGGCGTCGAGGTCCAGCTCGAGCTCGCGCACGACCACGGGCGGCACGCTAACGGCGCTACCGGACGCGGCCGCGCGGGATCGCCATCGCGGGCCCCTCGGGCTCGCGCCGCTCGCGCCGGCGGCGGCCGACCCACCTCGGGCCCGCCTCCCCGCCGCGCAGGAACTGCCACCAGACGAAGAACACCGTCGAGCAGATGAACACCACCAGGGAGACCCATGCGTTCACCCGCAGCCCGGCGAACTCGTGCGCCGGGTCGATTCGCAGCAGTTCCTCGCAGAAGCGCCCGGCCGTGTAGTACGAGACGTAGAGCGCGAACAGCGCCGGCGGTTTGAAGCGAACAACCCGGTCGAGCGCGAGCAACAGCCCGACGCCGATCAGGTCGTAGATGAACTCGTACAGGAACGTCGGGTGGAAGGTCGCGTGATCCTCGTAGCCCGCGACGCGGTGCTCGGGATCGATCTTCAGCCCCCAAGGCAGGTCGGTCGGCTTGCCGTAGAGCTCCTGGTTCCACCAGTTCCCCCAGCGGCCGATCCCCTGCGCGAGCAGCAGGCCCGGCGCGACCGCGTCCATCATGTCCCGCACGCGCGCGCCCTCGCGGCGTACGACGATGGCGCCGACGAGACAGCCGAGGAAGATCCCGCCCCAGACGCCGAGGCCGCCCTCCCAGACGGCGAAGACACCCTTCCACTTCGGGCTCGAGACCTCGTCCCAGCTCGTGATGTCGTGGTAGATGCGCGCGCCGATGATCCCCGCGGCGACGCCCCAGACCGCGACCTTGAGCACGAGGTCCCAGTCGCCGCCGCGCCGGGTCCAGCGGTAGCCGGTCAGCAGGATGCAGGCCGCGATCGCGACCAGCAGCGTCAGGCCGTACATGTGGATCGTCAGCGGGCCGAGGTCGAGCGTCCCGGTGCCCGGCGAGGGGATGAAGGCGAGGCTCACGCGGGCGACATTCTGCCCGCCCGCTCTGACGCCTGCGTCAGCTAGATGAGTATGTCGATGGCTGTCTCATACGGACAGCCCTGCTGGACGAGCTCGACCGCGAGGTGCAGGTCGATGTCGTGCCTCGCGGCGAGCGCGATCGCGTCGCCTGGGTCGAAGCCGGCCCGGACGAGCTCCTCGGCCCGCCAGTGCTCGACGCGCTCCATCTCGCTCTCGGTGGTGATGTGAACTTCCGCCGTAGTCATACACCTGGTATTCGACCGAACGGCGGCGTCGGTTCTCCCCCGGCAGGGGGATCTCAGCGGATGGTGCGCGCGAGCTCGACCGCCTGCGCCTTGCTCAGGCGGCCCTCGAGCCGCAGGGTCAGGCCGCCATGGACCCAGATCAGGACGTTGCCGCGGATCTTGATCGGACGCTCGCGGTAGCCCGTGGCGCGGTCGATCCACGCGAGCACGTGCGGCGCACCTTCAAGCCAGAGGCCGGGGTCGCCGCGAACGTCCACGGGCTCGATGACCGTCGCGTTCACGGACAGCTTCTTCAACATCGTTTCGTCCCCGGCCGACAGGAACTGCGAGAGCAGCACGGTCTTGCCGTGGGAGCGAAGGAGCACGGTCGCGACGGAGTCGCCGATCACATAGGCATGTGCGGGCTTGTGGTCGAGTGGCGGCAGGACGAGGTCGAAGCCGATGCGCCGCTCGGCCTCGGCAAGCGGGAGCGGCCGGCCGAGGTCGCGCGTCAACGAGCGTTCGCTCGCCGGCGGCAGCGTCTCGACCCGCTCGACGGTGGCGCCACCGAGGTGGAACCAGCGCAGGATCGCGCTGCGCGCCTGCGGGACTGCGAACGCCGCAGCCACGGCCAGGACGACGACGGCAAACGCGACCGCGACGGCCCGCCACGGGAACGGCCTGCCGTGCACACGCTCGCGCACACCCGGCGCGAGATCCGGCTCCGGCGGGAAGGCCAGCTCGTGGCCGAGCTCGTGCAGCCGCTGCTCGAGCGTGCTCACGCGTCCTCCTCCTCCATCGACTCCCGCAGCTGCGCGAGCGCACGCGAGAGCCGCGACTTGACCGTCCCCTTGCGGATCCCGAGCGCCGCGGCGGTCTCCTCCTCGGAAAGCTCGAGGAAGTAGCGGCAGGCGACCGCGTCGCGGTGCTCTTCTGAAAGCCCCTCGACCGCGTCGAGCAGCCGCTCGTGGGACTCACGCGCGAGGAGAGCCGCCTCGGGGGACGGGACCGCGTCCCCCGGGCGGTCCTCGATGGCCGCACGGAGCGTCAGGCGTTCGCGCCGCGCAGCGGAGCGGCGGCGGTTGCGGGCCTCGTTGGCGACGATCCGTAGCAACCAGGGCTTGAGCGCCGCGCCGCGGCGGAAACGGCCGATCGCGCGGTGGGCCTTGACGAACCCGTCCTGCGCCGCCTCCTCCGCATCGGCTGCGTTGCCGGCGAGCACGTACGCCGTCCGGAACGCGATTCCCTGATATGTGCGCACGAGCGTCTCCCAGGCCTCGAGGTCGCCGCGCCGCGCTCGCTCGACGAGCTCGGCTTCGTCCAGTGGCCGGTCCACCACTGCCCTTACCTACACCCGCCGACGCGTTAGGGTTCCGGACCATGCTGGCACGGGTTGCACGTTATGAGCTCGATCGCGCACGAATCGACGCGGCGGTGCAGGCGTTTGCCGAGGCGGCGGGCGAGATCGAGCAGCTCCAGGGATTCGCCGGAGGCTACGTCCTCGTCGACCGCGAGGACGGGCGCACGATGACGATGACGCTCTGGGAAAACGCGGCCGTGCTCGAGAACAGCGAGCCTCTCGCCGGACGGGCGCGCCGTCGCGCGGCCGAGGCGGTCGGGGGTTCGGTCCTCTCGGTCGAGAAGTTCGAGGTCGCCCAAGAGCTCGGCCGGACCTAGGCCGGCGCGGAACCCGGCCACCGCGGGCGGTGTATCGGTGGATGCACCCTCGAAAAGGAGCCAGCCATGATCCGCCTCAGCCTTGTCGTCACGCTCGCCGCTCTGGTCGTGCCCGCGGTCGCGGCCGCGAAGGAGCCGAGCCAGGCCTCGATCTCGGGGCCCGGGTTCTCGAAGACGCTGAAGATGAAGAACCTCGATCACTTCAGCGGCTCGAAGCTCGCCCAGCTGACCGAGGAGAGCGGGTTCTTCCCGTCCGCGGTCGGGCAGTCGCCGAACCCGATGCTGCCCGGGCGGCCGAGCGGCAAGCTGGGGCCTCGCTACACGATCGTCTGGACGGTGCCGGCGGGCACGACGCATCGCGTGCGCCAGTACCTTTATCCGTACGCGCACGGCGGAGCGGTCACGTACACGAAGCCGGGGCAGCCGATCTTCGACGCGACGACGGTCGGCGGCTGGTACCGCAACCCGCTGCTGAAGGGAACGCTCGTCGGGCTGGGGCTGCCTGCGCGAGAGCCGAGCGCGTCGGCCGGCGGGACGAACTTCGGGCTCCTGGCAGGAATCGGCATCCCGGGTGCACTGGCGCTCACCGCAGCCGCGCTCGTGGTGGCACGACGGCGACGGTCAGCCTGAGTCAGCGCGGCCAGAGGTCGCCCTCGACCAGCTCGACCGAGTTGCCGACGGGGTCGCGGACGTAGATCGAGCGGGCGCCTCCCCGCGACCACTCCTTCTCCTGCTCGAGCTCGACGCCTTGGCGCAGCAGTTCCTCGCGCCAAGCGTCGAGCTCACCCTCGCCCACCGAGAAGGCGACATGGCCCGCGCCGGTCGCTCCGTGCGACGGCACCGGCCGGCCGGAGCGCGAGGAGAGCGCGGGGTCGAACAGCAGGAGGATGCCGCCGTCGTCGAGCCTGAAGGCGCCGTCGTCAACTTGGCGTAGGCCGAGCACATCGCGGTAGAAGGCGACCGCGGCCTCGAGATCGCTCGCGTAGACCCCGTCTCGTAGACGCTGCGCGGTCTCACCGCGCCGGACCCTAGCCAGCTAGGCTCGAACGCGTGAGCTCGGCGCTGCTGGAGATCCCGACGCTTGCCGACGTCGAGGGCGCGCGTCGGCGGATCGCGCCCCACCTGCAGCCAACCCCGCTTTATCAGCACGGCGCGCTGAGCGAGCTCGTGGGGACCGAGGTGTTCGTCAAGCACGAGAACCACCTCCCGACGGGCGCGTTCAAGGTGCGCGGCGGCGTCAACCTCGTCTCGCAGTTGAGCGACGACGAACGGCGCCGGGGCGTGGTCACGGCCTCGACCGGCAACCACGGCCAGTCGATCGCGTTCGCCGCCCGCCGCTTCGACGTGCGGGCGATCGTCTGCGTCCCGGAGGGCGCGAACCCGGTCAAGCTCGCCGCGATGGAACGGCTCGGCGCCGAGCTCGTCGTCCACGGGCGCGACTTCGACGAGGCGCGCGAGCACTGCGAGGCCCTCGCGCACGAGCACGACTACCGCTACGTCCACTCCGGCAACGAGCCGCACCTGATCGCCGGCGTCGGAACGGCCACGCTCGAGCTGCTCGAGACCGAGCCCGGCGTCGACGTCGTGATCGTCCCGATCGGGGGCGGCAGCGGAGCAGCCGGCGCGTGCGTCGCGGGCAAGGCGGTCAAGCCGGAGCTGGAGGTGATCGGCGTGCAGTCCTCGGCGGCGCCCGCGGCCTACCGCTCCTGGCAGGCGCGCGAGCTGCTCGAGGACCGGATGGAGACGAGCGCCGAGGGCCTTGCGACCCGCGTTGCCTTCGAGCTTCCGCAGCGCATTCTCTGGGAGCGCCTCGATGACTTCGTGCTCGTCGACGAGCAGGAGCTGCGCCGCGCCGTGGTCGCGATGATCGAGGGGACGAGGAACCTCGTCGAGCCGGCGGGCGCGTCACCGCTCGCCGCGGCCCTGCGGCTGCGCGACCGGCTGGCCGGGAGGAAGGTCGCGCTGATCCAGAGCGGCGGCAACATCAGCCCGGCTCAGCTGCGCGACATCCTCAATGCAGAGGAGTAAAGTCGGCGCAGAAGCCGGCTCGGGCTGATTCGACCTGACGGCCGCCAGAGGGCGGCAAACGTGCAGCCGAGGGCCGGCTTCGCCTCGGCTCTATGCGACGGCGGCCTCGCCGAGGAGCGCTTTCACCTCGGACTTTCGGTGTCAGACACCGAAACAGAAGCGTCACGCGCTGTCCACAACGCCCGCGGTCCAGCCACTCACCGCGTTCGTTCGGTGTCAGACACCGTGACGGAAGTGTGACGGCGGCGGCGCCTCAGGCCACCGCGGCCTCGCCGAGGAGGGCCTTCACCTCGGCGAAGAAATCCGGCTCCGGCTTCACCCGGTAGTCGTTGCCGAACTGGAGCGTGCGCGGGCCCTCGGAGGTGACGAGGTCGATCACCACCGGCGCCTCGCCCGGGAAGTCGCGCACCACCGCCGCCAGCTCGCGGATGATCCCGGCCCGCGCGCGCCGCGCGTCCAGCTTCAGCCGTACCTCGCGCCGCTCCGGGGTCGCCTCGAACGACGCGACCTCGAGCGCGATCAGCTTGGACTCGCCCTCCTTGTGGTCGACGCGCGCCTTCACAACCAGCACCGAGTCCGTGACCAGCAGCTCGCGCGAGGCCGCGTAGACCGAGTTGAAGACGACGACCTCCGCGCTGCCGATCACGTCGTCGAGCCGCAGGAAGACCATCGGCTCGCCCTTCTTCGTCGTCAGCTGCTTCACCGCCGAGACGATCCCGGCCACGGTGACGATCTCCCCGTCGCGCCGGTGCCCGAGGTCGGCCAGCGTCGCGTCGGTCTTGCGCCGCAGCTGCGCCCGGATCGCCTCGAGCGGGTGTTCGGAGACGTAGAGGCCAAGCGTCTCCTTCTCGAGCCGCAGCAGCTCGTTCTTCTCGAACTCCTCGTTGCGGATCGGCGGGTGCTCGAGCTTCTCCTCGACCTCGGCGAAGAGCGAGCTCTGGCCGCGAAGCCGCTCGTCGGACGCGCGCTGGCCGTGCGACAACGCGTGCTCGAGCGCTTCCAGCATCCCGCGCCGCGACCCCTGCGTCGAATCCAGAGCGCCGCACTTGACCAGCGACTCCAGCGCCCGCTTGTTCACCACCTGCGGGTCGACCCGCTCGGTGAAGTCCCAGAGCGAGGCGAACTGCCCGCCCTCCGCGCGCGCCGCCACGATCGCCCGCGCCGCCGCGTCGCCCACGTTCTTGACCGCGTTCAGGCCGAAGCGGATCCGCCCCTCGACGACCGCGAAGTCGCACTCGGAGCCGTTCACGTCGGGCGGCAGCACCTCGACCTCCATCTCGCGGCACGCGTTGACGTAGAACGGCACCCGGTCCTTCGTGTTCATCACGGAGGAGATCAGCGCCGCCATGTACTCCTTCGAGTGGTGCGCCTTCAGCCACGCGGTGCGGTAGGCGATCAGCGCGTAGCAGGCAGCGTGCGACTTGTTGAAGGAGTAGTCCTGCGCCTGCTCCATGTCTTTCCAGAGCTGGTTCGCGACCGCGGGCGTGACGCCGTTCGCGGCGCAGCCCTCGAGGAACTTGTCCTTGAGGGACGCCATCAGCGAGTGGATCTTCTTGCCGATCGCCTTGCGCAGGTCGTCGGCCTCGGCCGGCGTGAAGCCCGCGAGCTGCTTCGCGATCTCCATGTACTGCTCCTGGTAGATGCAGATCCCGTAGCTGAGGCCGGTGATCGGCTCCAGGCGCGGGTCGGGGTAGCTGACCGCCTCCTGGCCGTTCTTGCGCCGCGCGTAGCCGGGGATGTAGCCCATCGGCCCCGGCCGGTACAGCGCTACGAGGGCGATCAGGTCCTCGAACTCGGTCGGCTTCACCTGGCGCAGCGCCTCGCGCATGCCCGATGACTCGAACTGGAAGACGCCGACGGTGTCGCCGCGCTGCAGCATCTTGTAGGTCTCCGCGTCGTCGAGCGGGAGCTTCGAGATGTCGACGTTGCCGACGAGCTCGACCGCCTTCTCGATCACGTCGAGGTTGCGCAGGCCGAGGAAGTCGATCTTCAGCAGCCCCAGGGCCTCGACGTCCCACATCCCGAACTGCGTCACCACCTCCTGGTCGGCGCCCTTCTGCTGCAGCGGCACGACATCGGTCAGCGGCCGGTCGGAGATGACGACGCCGGCGGCGTGGATCGAGTCCTGGCGGATCAGCCCCTCGAGCGGCTTGGCCAGGTCGACGATCTCGCGGACGAGCGGGTCGGCATCGTAGGCCTGCTTCAGCTCCTGCCCGTTCTTGAGGCAGTCGTCGAGGTAGACCTTCGGGCCTTCGGGGATCAGCTTCGCGATCTTGTCGACCGAGCCGTAGGGGATCTCGAGCACGCGGCCCGCGTCTCGAACGGCGGCGCGCGCCATCATCGTCCCGAAGGTGATGATCTGCGCGACGCGATCGCGGCCGTACTTCTCGGCGACGTAGTTGATGACGCGGTCGCGGCCGGCGACGGCGAAGTCGATGTCCATGTCGGGCATCGACTTGCGGCCCGGGTTGAGCATCCGCTCGAAGAGCAGGCCGTAGCGGATCGGGTCGACGTCGGTGATCTCGAGGCAGTAGGCGGCGAGTGAGCCGGCGGCCGAGCCGCGCCCCGGGCCGACCGAGATCCCGTTCCGCTTCGCGAAGGCGATGAAGTCCCAGACGATCAGGAAGTAGTCCGCGAAGCCCATCTCCTTGATCGTCTTGAGCTCGAAGCGCAGGCGGTCCTGGAGCTCCGGCGTGACCCGCTCGTAGCGCTTCTGCAGGCCTTTCTCGCACAGCTCGACGAGGTACTCGAAGGCGTCCTTGCCGTCGGGGACCGGGAACTTCGGGAGCAGGATGTTCCCGAGCTCGAGCTCGACGGTGCAGCGCTCGGCGATCTCGAGCGTCCGCCGCATCGCCTGCTCGTGGCCGGGGAAGTCGAGCGCCATCTCCGCCGGCGACTTGAAGAAGAACTGGTCGGTGTCGAACTTCCAGTGGTTCGGGTTCTTCAGCGAGTCGCCCGACTGGATGCAGAGCAGCGCCTCGTGCGCTTTCGCGTCCTCGTGGTTGAGGTAGTGGACGTCGCCGGTCGCGACGAGCGGCAAGCCGGCCTCGCCGGCGAGCTTCGCCAGTGCCGGGTTGATCCGCTGCTGGATCTCGAGGCCGGCGTTCTGCATCTCGACGTAGGTCGAGTCACGGCCGAAGACCTGCGCGAGCCGGTCGAGGTCGGCGCGGGCATCCTCGCCGCGGCTCTCCTCGAGCGCTTTGCAGACGCGGCCCGAGAGGCAGCCGGACAGCGCGACCAGGCCCTGCGAGTGGCGCTCGAGCAACTCCCAGTCGACCCGCGGCTTGTAGTAGTAGCCCTCGAGGTAGCCCGCCGACGCGAGCTTGATCAGGTTCCCGTAGCCGGTGTTGTCCTCGGCCAGCAGGGTCAGATGCGCGTAGCCCTTCCGCTGCGCGCGCCGGTCCTCGGCGACGTAGAGCTCGCAGCCGATGAGCGGCTTGACGCCTTGCTTGGTCGCCTCCTGGTAGAGCTGCACGGCGCCGGCGAGCGAGCCGTGGTCGGTCAGGGCCACCGCCGGCATCTCGAGCTCGGCCGCGCGCTCCGCGAGCGCGGGAATCCGGCACGCCCCGTCGAGGATCGAGTACTCGGAGTGGACGTGCAGGTGGACGAAGCCGGCGTCAGCCACGGGAGGCCGAGTGTAGTCCCCGCCTCGGCTAGGAAGGCTCGAGCCGCTGACCGCTCTCGACGTCGAACACGTGCGCCTCGTCCGGACGCACTTTCAGCGTCACCCGGTCGCCCCGCGCAGGGCTCTTCCGAGCCTCGGTGCGCGCGACGAGCCGCGTGTTCTCGGCGCCGTCTTCGAGCTGTGCCGAGCAGAAGACGAAGGCGTCGGCGCCGAGCTCCTCGACAACCTCTACGTATGCGGGGATCCCGTCGCTCGCAAGCTCCAGCGACTCGGGGCGGAAGCCGAGCACGACCGCCGAGCGGCCGTCCGTCGGCACGGACAGCTCGACCCGCTGTCCGCAGAACGACACCGAGCCGTTCGCGCCGAGCGAGACCTCGCACAGGTTCATCGCGGGCGAGCCGATGAAGCCGGCGACGAAGCGGTTCACCGGGCGGTCGTAGAGCTCGCGCGGTGTCCCGACCTGCTGCAACTGGCCGAGGTGGAGCACAGCGACGCGGTGGCCGAGCGTCATCGCCTCGCTCTGGTCGTGCGTGACGTAGACGGTAGTGATCCCGAGGTCGTGCTGCAGCGCGGCGACGTCCGCGCGCATCTGGACGCGCAGCTTCGCGTCGAGGTTCGAGAGCGGCTCGTCCATCAGGAAGACGCTCGGCGAGCGCACGATCGCGCGGCCCATCGCCACCCGCTGCCGCTCGCCGCCCGAAAGCTGCGAGGGTTTCCGGTCGAGGAACCGCTCGAGACCGAGCCGCCGCGCCACCTCGGCGGCCCGTTTCTCGCGCTCGGCCTTCTTGACGCCGGCCATCTTGAGCGGGAAGGCGATGTTCTGCGAGACCGTGAGGTACGGGTAGAGCGCGTAGTTCTGGAAGACCATCGCGATGTCGCGCTTCTTCGGCGGCAGGTCGGTGACGTCGCGGCCGCCGATCAGCACCGCGCCCGCGTCCACCTCCTCCAGGCCCGCGAGCATCCGCAGCGCCGTGGTCTTGCCCGAGCCCGACGGGCCGACGAGCACCATCAGCTCGCCGTCGCCGACATCGAGGTCGAGCGCCTCGACCGCGGGCGTCGAGCTACCCGCGTAGAGCTTCGTCGCCTGGACGTAGCGGACGTCAGCCACGCTCGGCCTCCACCGCGGCCTCGAGCTCGTCGCGGGCTCGCCGCTGGGCGTCCCCGTCGGCACCGAGCTCGTCGAGGCCGAGCAGCGCCGCGCCGACGATCGGCGGCGAGCTCGGCGCGGTCACCGTCGCCCTCGGTGCGAGCCGCCGCAGCTCCTCCTCGACGGCCGCGCTGAGGAGGCCGTCGCCGGTCTGCAGCAGGCCGCCGCCGAGCAGGACCTCGGCGGGCTCCTCGACGAGGTCGAGGCGCTGGAGGGCGACCCGGGCCATCGCGACGATCTCGGAGGAGAGCCGCTCGACGATCTCCGCGGCGACCGCGTCGTGCTCGGCCTCCGCGAACACGACCGGGGGCAGCTCGACCAGCCGCCGTGAAGGGACCTTGCCGCGGTGAATCGCCTCCGCGAGCCCGGCAGGGGTCTCCAACCCGAAGAAAGCCGGGACGGCCTGCTCGAGCGAGGTGTGCGGGCCGCGGCCGTCCTCCCCGCGCGCGGCCGCGAACAGCGCCGCGCTGCCGACGTCCCAGCCGCCGCCCCAGTCGCCGGTGATCGTGCCGAGAGCGGGAAAGCGCGCGTGCCGGCCGTCCGCGGCAACGCCGACGCAGTTGATCCCCGAGCCGCAGACCACGGCGACGCCCCAGCCGCGCTCGGTGCCCGCGCGCAGCACGGCGAAGGTGTCGTTGTCGACCACGACACGCTCGGCCCAGCGTCGCGCCTCGATCGCCTCGCGCAGCTCGCGCTCCTCGCTCGGGAAGTCGACGCCGGACATGTTCAGCTGGGCAACCTCGGCCTCGCCGGAGTGGGCACCGGCCTGCTCGAAGAGACGGTCGAGGACGGCGAGCGCGCGCTCGAGGCCGAGGGTCTGCGGCGAGCTCTCAGGCCCGCGCACGAGCTCCAGCAGCGCACCGTCGCGGCCGAGCCGGGCCAGATGCGTCTTCGACGCGCCTCCGTCGACGGCGATGACGTCGGTCATACCGGCGCCTCCCGCGGCTCGAGCAGCGGCTCCAGCAGCTCCTCGACGAGGGCATGCTGGCCGATCAGCGGGTGCGCCAGCAGCGCCTTGCGCGCGAGCTCGAGGCCCTGCGCGGCCGCGGCCTGCGCGGCCAGCCGCTCGTAGGCGGCGACGTGCTGGACGAGGCCGAGCAGCTCCGGCGCGAGCGGCGCCTGCGGCAGCGGTTCGATCGAGTCGCGGCCGACGCGAGCCGGTACCTCGACCGCGTCGTCGTCCGCGAGCCCGGCGAGCGTTCCTTCGTTGCGGATGTCCACCTCGTGGACGCGGCCGTCACCGGTCGCCAGCGAGCGCACGAGCCCGACCGCCGCCTCGCTGTAGAACGCGCCGCCACGCTGCTCGAGCAGGGCCGGTTTTTCCGTAAGCGCCGGGTCGCGGTACATCTCGAGCAGCGCGCGCTCGATCTCCATCACCTGCGCCGCCCGCGGCTTCTCGCCCAGCTGTTCGGCCAGCACGCGGTCGTGCGCGTAGAAGTACCGCAGGTAGTACGAAGGGATGGCGCCGAGCTCCTCGAGCAGCCGCAGCGGCAGCCCTCCGGCGAGGCCGGACAGCTCGTCGCCGTGCTTGTCCAGCAGCTGCGGCAGGACGTCCTCGCCGTCCACGCGCACCGCACGCACCCAGGTGAGGTGGTTGAGGCCGACCTGATCAACGAGAACGGCGTCCGGCTCGACCTCGAGCAGCCGCGCGCACGTGCGCTGGACGCCGATCGCGACGTTGCAGAGCCCGACCGCGCGGTGGCCCGCGTCGAGCAGCGACCGCGTGACGATCCCGACCGGGTTCGTGAAGTCGACGATCCAGGCTCCGTCGGCCGCACGATCGCGGACGCGCTCCGCGATCTCGAGCACGACCGGCACCGTCCGGAAGGCCTTCGCGAGCCCGCCCGCGCCGGTCGTCTCCTGGCCGATGCAGCCGCAGGCGAGCGGGACGGTCTCGTCGCGCAGCCGAGCCTCCTGGCCGCCGACACGGATCTGGACGAGCACGTAGTCGGCCCCGTCGACCGCGCGGTCGATGTCGCCGGTCTGCTCCAGGCGCCCCTCGTAGCCCTGGCGGTCGAGCATTCGCTGCGCGAGGCCGCCCACGACCTCGAGCCGCTCGGCGTCGATGTCGTGCAGCACCAGCTCGCGCACGTCGATCGCGTCGCGCTCGCGCCCGAGCCCCGAGACGAGCTCCGGCGTGTAGGTCGAGCCCGCCCCGATGACGGCGACCTTCATCCCTTCACCCCTGTCAGCGTCACGCCCTCGACGAAGGCCCGCTGCGCCAGGAAGAACAGGATGATCACCGGCGTCATCACGATCAGTGTCGCGGCCATGACCAGGTTCCACTGCACCTGGTAGAGCGACCGGAACTGCGACAGCCCGAGCGAGAGCGTCCAGTGCTGCGAGCTCTCGCCGGTGTAGAGCAGCGGCCCGAAGAAGTCGTTGAAGCAGAACAGGAAAGAGAACAGGGCGACGGCGGCGATCGCCGGCTTGGCCAGCCGCAGCACGACCGTCGTCAGGATCCGGAACTCGCCGCAGCCGTCCACGCGAGCGGCGTCGAGGTACTCCTCGGGGATGGTCAGGAAGAACTGGCGCAGCAGGAAGATCGAGAATGCGTCGCCGAGCCAGTTCGGCACGATCAGCGGCCAGAGCGAGCCGACGAGGTGCAGCTTCGCCCAGAGCACGTAGACCGGGACGATGGTCACCTGCGGCGGCAGCATCAGCGCGATGAGGGTGATCAGGAAGACCGTGTCGCGCCCTCGCCAGCGCAACCGCGAGAGCGCGTAGGCGACCGGGATGCTCGAAATCAGCAGCCCGAGCGTCGCGAGGCCGCCGTACAGGAGCGTGTTCAGCGCGTAGCGCCACAGCGGCGCCTTGGAGAAGACGTCGATGTAGTTGTGCCAGGCGAACGGCTGGGGCCAGAGCCGCGGCGAGAGCGCCTGGTGGCTCGTCATCAGCGAGGTCAGCAGGATGAACACGAACGGGAGCAGGAACACGATCGCGGCGACGATCAGCAGGCTGTGCGTCGCGACGCCGACCAGGAACCGCTTCCGCCGAACCGCGACCGGCGGGCGGCGGCGGACGAAGGTCGCGGGAGCGGCGGAGGCGCGGGCGGGTGCGGCCTCGGTGCTCACCGGCCCGGCCCCTGGTAGTGCACGAAGCGGCGCGAGTTGTGGACGATGATGAACGTCACCGCGAACGAGACCGCGAGCAGCAGCATCGCCATCGCCGAGGCGTAGCCCATGTTGAAGTAGCGGAACCCCTGCTGGTAGAGCAGCACCGGGTAGAAGAGCGTCGAGTCCTCCGGGTAGCCGAGCGCGCTCGCGGTCTCGGCCGAGTAGGAGGCCGACCCGCCTGCGACGTTCGCGGCGACGTAGGCCTGCGTGAAGTACTGCATGCCCTCGATCACCCCCAAGACGACCGCGAACAGGATCACGGGGCTGATCGTCGGCAGCATCACGAAGCGCAGCCGCGCGAGGAAGCCGGCGCCGTCGAGCTGCGCGGACTCATACAGGTGCTGCGGGACGTCGAGCACCGCCGCCAGGAAGATGATCATCGTGTTGCCCACGCCCCAGAGCGCGAGCATCGTCAGCGACGGTTTCGACCACTGCGGCGAGTCGAACCAGAGCGGGCCCTGGATCCCGACCTTCTCGAGGATCGTGTTCACCGGGCCGGTCGCCGGGTTGAGCAGGTAGACGAAGCCGAGGGTCGCCGCGACGGGCGGCGCGAGCGCCGGCAGGTAGAAGACCGTCCGGAAGGCGCCGACCCCTCTACGCGCGCGCGAGAGCATGATCGCGATACCGAGCGCGAACAGGACCTGCAGCGGGACCGCGATCGCGATGAACCAGAGCGTGTTCTTCACCGCCGGCCAGACCGTCTGGTCCTTGGTGAAGAGGAACTTGTAGTTCGCCAGGCCGATCCAGCGGGGCGAGGAGAGCAGGTCGTAGTGCGTGAACGACAGGTACGCACTCATCACCAGCGGATAGCCGAAGAAGACCGTGAACCCGACGAGCCAGGGGCTCATGAAGGCGAGCACGATCCCGCGGCGCCGCCAGGCCGCGCGGCGCTTGGCCGCGGTCCGGTCGAGCTGGATCGGCGGGGACGCTGCCGGCGCGCTCACCTCACGGCGCCTGCCCCGCGTTCGCCTGCTCGAGCTGGTTGTCGATCTGCTTGTCCGTGTTCGCGAGGCCGCCTTCGAGGTCGGTCTTCGAGCCGGAGACGTACTTCGAGATGAAGCTCTGGAAGGTCTCCTGGTTCGCGGCGCCGATGCGGGTGATCGGCGTCGTCGTCGTGTTCGCGTTGCCGAAGACGTCGAGGAAGGTCTGGAACCCGGGCAGCGGCGCGAGCGCGGGCGAGTCCAACGACGCGCTGGTGGTGGGAACGTTCTGGATCCCGTTCGAGAGCTTCGCCAGGGCCGGAGTGTTGGTGCCGAGGTACTTGACCAGCAACCAGGCCTGCTCCTTGTGCTTCGACGTCTTCGGGATGCCGATGATGCTCCCGGTGACGTAGCCGGCGCCGTAAAGGTCCTGCTTGTTGTCGGCCACCGGGAAGGGGGCGGTGCCGTAGTTGAGCTTCGGCGCTTCCTTCTTGATGAAGTTCACCCGCCACTCGCCGTCCATGTGCATCGCGACTTTGCCCGTCTCGAACGCGTTCGACGCGGAGAACTCGTCGCCCGCGCCGGCGTTGAAGCGAACGAGGTTGTCGTAGCCGTACCAGTCGACGAGGCTCTTCTGCCATTGCAGCTGGTCCTGCCACGGCGGCGTGTTGAGGCTCGACTTGTCGCCGTTCATCCACTGCGCGCCCCACGAGGGCCCGTAATGCGCAGGGACGTTCTCATACCAGCTCGGGAACGGGTTGAAGCCGACGACCTTCAGCTTGCCGTTCGCGTCACGCACCGTCAGCTTCTTCGCCATCGCGGTCAGCTGTGAGATCGTCTTCGGCGGGTTCTTGTAGCCGGCCTTGGCGAGCAGCGTCTTGTTGTAGTAGAGGCCGTAGGTGTCCGCCAGCATCGGGAGGGCGCAGCGGGTGCCTTCGAAGGTCGTGTAGTCCCGCGGTGCGGTCGGGAAGATCGAGGGGTCGACGCCGTCCTTCTTCATGTACGTGGCGAGGTCGATCCAGGCGCCGGTCGGGCAGAAGGCGCCGGTGTTGTCGGAGCTGAACGACTGGGCGACGTCGGGCGCGTTCCCGCCGCGGATCGCGGCCACGATCTTGTCGTCGTTCGTCCCGCCGATCACCTTCACGTGGATGCCCTTGTGCGTGGCTTCGAAGTCTTTCACGACCGCCTTCAACGTCTGCAGCTCCGGGTCGACGAAGGGCGTCCACATGGTGATGTTCGCGGGCTCGACCTTGGTCTCACCGGTCGAGGTGCTCGACGAGGACTTCTTCGAGCCCCCGCAGGCGCTGACCCCCAGCGTCAGTGCGAGCAGCAGCGTTAGCGTCAGCGCCCTTCTCATCCCGTGCCTCCTCCGATCTGGTTAGGGTTCCGAACGCGATCCTCTCGCAGCAGCGCCGGAGAAGTCAAGCTCTAGGCAGCACGGTGCCGTTTCGTTAGGTTTGTTTCCATGAGCGACCGCCGCAAGGCTCGAGCGGTACCGGGCCTGCTCAAGCGAATCAACGAGCGCGAGGTGCTCGAAACGATCCGTTCGGGCGCGCCGATTTCGCGCGCGGAGATCTCCCGGCGGGCCGGGATCTCGAAACCCACGGTCTCGCTCGCGCTGGAGTCGCTCCGCGGCGCGGGTCTCGTACGCGAGGCCGAACGCGGGCCGGACGGGCCCGGATACGGCGCTGTCTACTTCGAGCCGGTCGCTGAGGCCGCGCTTGTCCTCGGGCTCGACCTCGGCGCGCGCTTCGTGCGCGGCGCGGTCTGCGACCTCGCCGGGACGATCCGCGCGCGCCATGACGTCGAGCTCGCTGTCGCGGACGCGGCCGAGGCCGTCGAGACGATCGGGCGGCTGCAGGGCTCCCTGCTCGAGGCCGCGGCTCTGGACGCGGCGCTCGTGGACGGTGTCGTCATCGGAGTCCCCGGCGTGATCGCGGGCGACGGCACGCTGCGCCTGATCGAGAACGTCTCCGGCCTCGAGGGTCGCCCGTTCGCACGCGAGCTGGAAGACGCGCTCGGGCTCCCGGTCGCGCTCGAGAACGACATCAACCTGGCCGCACTCGGCGAGCAGTGGCATGGCGTCGCCCGCGGGGTCGACGACTTCGCCTTCCTCTCGGTCGGCACGGGCATGGGCGCGGGGCTCGTGCTCGGCGGAGAGCTCCACCGCGGACGCAACGGCGCCGCCGGCGAGGTCGACTTCGCGCTCGGCGGGATCGACCAGACACTCGACCCGTCCGCACCGGAGGTCGTCGAGCTGGCGCGCGACATAGCGGGCCCCCACGCCGATCCGCGCGCCGTCTTCGGCGCGGCTCGCAACGGCGACGACGGCGCGCGAGCGGTCGTCGACGAGGTCGCTCGAAGGATCGCCCTCCACGTCGCCGCGATCGCGGGCGTCGCCGACGTCGAGCTCGTCGTCCTCGGCGGTGGGATCGGCGCGAACGGCGACCTGCTACTCGATCCGATCGCCCGGCTACTGGCCGACTGGCTGCCGTTCCCTCCGCGCGTCGAGGTTTCGACGCTCGGCGAGGCCGCCGTCCTGACGGGCGCGCTCGCGGTCGGCCTCCAGGCGGCGCTCGAGAACGTCTTCTCGAAGCGCACCGCCATCCCCGCCTAAGCGGCCGCAGCACACGACGCCTCCTATAGCGAGCGGAACTCCCTCTGAGGGGACCACGATCCTCTCGTGCGCCTTCTGCGAACTACCTGAGTAGGGTGCCTGGGAGCACGTCAACCGGGAAGGAGTCCGACGTGGCCGGTAAGAAGCGTCCGAAGTCGCTTACCCACTCCTCGAAGAAGGCGCCAGCGAAGCCCAAGCGACCGAAGAAGACTTCGCGCGGCAAGTAAAGACAGCGGGTCAACGGGCCGCCGACCTCGCCGCCGGTTGCCGACTCGTGACCACACTGTGATGGAACGGCTGGAGGATCGTTGCGGAGGTGCGCTTCCGGACAGTGCTGAAGCTCACGCTACCCTGCCGGTGGTGAGACTGGCAGTCGGGGACATGGTCGTCTACGCCTCGCACGGGGCGGGGCACGTGGCAGCCCGAGAGAGAAGAGTCATCCTCGGCAAGCGGCAAGAGGTCATCGTGCTTGCGCTCGCGGGCGGGCTCTCGGTGGAGCTGCCGATGGAGCGCGCACACGCGCTGCTGCGGCCGCTGGCCAGCGAGGCGGACATGTCCCGGGTGCAGATGACGCTCGGCGCAGATCACGCCGCCAACAGCGATCCCTGGCTCAAGCGCCGGAGGGACTCACAGGCGAAGCTGACAGGTGGCGATCCCATCGAGCTCGCAGAGATCATCCGTGACAGCGCGCATCGCGAGTGGACGCTGCCCGCGAAATCGCAGCTCTCTCCGGGCGAACGGGATCTCTTCGTGAAAGCACGCCAGCTTCTCTCGACTGAGATCGCCCTGGCGCGCGGCGTCGAGCCGGCGGAAGCGAACGCCTGGATCGATGAGCAACTCACGCGAACTGGCTGATTAGCCGGGGAGCGGATCTCGCGCTCTAACTCACCAGGGACCCCGGTTGGTTGACGGCGTCGGGCCGCGGGCCGGCTCGACCAAGCCCGGCGGTGCGGTTCTCGACGGACAGCTACGAAGGCGGTCGTGCATCGGACTCGAAGTGGCGCGTGAGCACCTTGTCGATGAGGCCGTACTCCAGCGCTTCGTCTGCGGTCATGAAGTAGGGAGCAGTTCGGCGATCGTCAGGTTGGCCATCTCATCGTCGATCGGCGTGCCGAGGAAGATGATCCGCTCGCTGAGGAGGCGCGAGTAGATGTCGAGGGCGCGTTCGCCATGGATGGTCTGCTCGACCACCATCGGAATCAACGGGCTCATAGATGCTCTCCGATTCCGTGCTCCCAGGCACGCCTTTGCGCCTTCAGGGGAACCCGCAGGCTTCCCAGTGCTCACTCTTACAGCTGCTTGTCTTCGAGCTCCACCGGACTGACGCCGTGCAGCATCACAACGCCATCTGGGGAGCTAGGCTCAGTCGAGTGGAGGTCGTGTTCGAGGTCGCCGGCCAACGCTGCCCGCTCGACCAGCGAGCGGCGACGCTCATGGCGGAGACCCTGCGGGTGACAGCTGCGCACGACCCTGGCGCCGAGGGAGCCGCAGGCGCTCGCTCGGTCGCCGACGCGATCGAGCTCCGGCTGATCGAGGACACCTACGACCCGATCACGCTAGGCGGAGACGGGGCCGAGGCCGTTTATCATGCGCTGAACGTCCCGAATGGTGGCGGCGACCAGCTGTCGGCGCTCTACGACGCCGTCAAGCGGCTCCACGACGAGCGGCTTCGTCGGAAGAGCTAGGAGTGCCTGCCCGTCGCATTCGAGAACCTCGGCAAGCGCTGCGAGATCGGTGAGCGACTCGTCAACCTGAACGGCGTGAGCCCGCCGCCCGGTCAAGCGCGCCGCCCCTGGGCAACCTGCTGCCCGGGAGAGGAGGCAAGCAGCTCCTCGTACAGAGAGGCGAAGCGAGGAGCGATCTCCGCCCAGCCGTATCGGCGGCTCTCCGTCTGCGCGCGCCGGCCACGCGCCCGGCGTTCCTCCTGATCGCTGGCGGCGCCGACGAGTGCGTCGACGAGCGCGTCCTCGTCGTCCGGCGAGATGAGCCAGCCCGTCCCTCCGTCGGCGACGATCGCCGCCGGGCCGGGCGTCCGGCAGGCGATCACCGGCAGGCCGCAGGCCATCGCCTCGACGAGGACGAGCCCGAACGCCTCGGCGACAGAGGGCAGGACGAGCGCGTCGGCCGCGTTCAGCGCCTGCGGCAGCTCCTCGTGCGGGCGCCAGCCGGCGAGGAAGACCTGGCGGTTTCCGACCCTCCGTGCCGTGGCGAGCGGATGCTCCACCTCACACTCGCCGGGATGGCCGCCGACCAGCACGAGCGGCGCAGGCCTGTCGAGCCGCGCCAGTGCTCGCGCGTGGGCGCTGATCAGCAGCGGCAGGCGCTTGACCGCCGTGTAGCGACCGACGTAGAGGAAGATCGGGCCACCGGTCCGGAAGGGAGTGAGCTCCTCGTCACGGTAGGCGATGCTCCCCGGCCGGCCGCTCTGATCCCAGCCGCGCGGCTGCTCGACCAGCCAGCGGCGCCAAAACGCGAGCCGCTCCTCTTCCGCGAGCGGTCGCCGCGAGAAGCGCTCGAGCTCGACGCCGCTCGGGAGGCCGCGCAGCTTCTCCGGCTCGAGCCCGAGCAGGATCGCTGCGTCGGCCTCGGCCCCGGGCGGCACGACCAGAAGGGCGCAGCGGCGCGCCCAGGCGCGCAGCCGCCTGCCCCAAGCCTGGGCGTAGCGCCAGCCCGGCGGCGCTCCCGCCTCGATCCTGCGCAGCATGGCGAGCTCGGTCCCGTGCAGCTGGCCCAGCACGGGCGGCGAGGGGAAGCCGCGTGTGGCGGCCTCGTTCGCGGGCGTCAGGTGATGCAGATGGAGCAGGTCGGCGGCGCCCGCGCCGGCGCGGGCGAGCAGCTCGATCCAGGCAGCGACGAGCCGTTCGTAGGCGGGATCGTCGACGGCGGCAAAGATGCGATCGGGCGCATCCGGGCGATCCTCGTAGGAGGGCTGGAAGGGAACGGGCGCAGCCAGTGGCTCCGCAAGCTCGAGCGCGGGCGAGTAGTCGAGCGCGTGGAGGTCGATCCCGGCGAAGAAGCTGGCCGCATGGGTCGGCTCGCCTGGCTGTCCGAGCGAGCCCGCGGCGAGCCTCGGCTGCCAGCCTGCGGCCGGCAGTGCGCGAGCGAGCGCACGCGTAACCTGCGCCGAGCCGCCGCGGGGGAAGAAGAAGAGTGCCGAGAGGACGAGTCCGCGCGCGTCCGGCGCGCGTCCGCCACCCTCAGGACGGTGCCTCCATCCCGAATCGCCTCTTACCTGCACAGGTCGATTCTCGTCTGTCACGCGGCGGCCCGAGCGCGGCCGCCGCTCATGAGTGTCGCGTGCCCAGCCCAACGGCGTCTCCGGGCCTGAGGGCGCAAAGAATCGCAAGAGTGCGCCGCCAGCTCCTCGTCGTGTTAGTAGCCTCATGATCATCCCGTGCCAAGTGCTCCTCGTCGACGGCAGATTGCGGATCGGAAGGATTGATGGGCGCCAACGGATGGCGGAGAGTGGTGATCACGGGGCTCGGCGCGGTGACCCCGTTTGCCAGCGACGTCGCGACGAGCTGGGAACGCGTGACCGGCGGTCGCTCCGCCGCCGGCCCGATCACGGCGTTCGATCCGCGTGAGTTCACGGTGAGGTTCGCTTGCGAGGCGAAAGCCTTCGACCCAACCCGATGGATCGAGCACAGGCAAGCACGGCGGATGGGCCGCTTCGCGCAGCTGGTGGTCGCGGCCGCGCGGCAGGCCGAGGCGGACGCCGGGCTCGAGGTCGAGAAGGAGTCCGACCGGATCGGCGCCTCGGTCGCGACCGCGATGGGCGGCCTGCAGGCCTTCGAGGATTGCTGCTTCACGCTGAGCGAGCGGGGGCCCGAGCGAGTCAACCCGTTCTCGATCCCGACGATTATCCCGAACATGGGCGCGGCCTGGGTCTCGATGGAGCTCGGAACGCGCGGCCCGCTCGGCGCCCAGTGCACCGCCTGTGCGGCCTCGCAGATGGCGATCGGAGAGGGCCTGGACGCGATCAGGTTGGGGCGAGCCGAGGTGATGCTCTGTGGCGGCGCGGACGCGGCGATCACGCGCGCCGGGATCGCGGGCTTCGCCGCGCTGCGTGCGCTCTCGCGCCGGAACGACGATCCGGCGGCCGCGAGCCGGCCCTTCGATGCCGACCGTGACGGTTTCGTGATGGCCGAGGCGGGCGCGATCCTCGTGCTCGAGGAGCTCGAGCACGCGGGCAAGCGCGGAGCGAAGATCTACGCGGAGCTGGCCGGTTACGGCGTCTCCTCAGACGCCGAGCACATCACCGAACCCGACCCGACCGGCGAGAGCCCCGCGCGGGCGATGCGGATGGCGTTCGCCGACGCCGGGATCGGCCCCGACGAGATCGACTACATCAACGCGCACGGCACCTCGACCCCGTTGGGGGATGCGAGCGAGACGCGCGTGATCAAGCTCGCGCTCGGCGAAGAGACGGCCAAACGGACGCCGGTCTCCTCGACCAAGGGCGCGACCGGCCATTGTCTCGGTGCCGCCGGCGCCGTCGAAGCGATCTTCTGCACGCTCGCGATCCGTGACGGCGTGCTGCCGCCGACGATCAACTACGAGACGCCTGATCCTGACTGCGACCTCGACTACATCCCGAACGAGGCGCGCGAGGGCGACGTGCGGATCGCCGTCTCGAACTCGTTCGGCTTCGGCGGGCACAACGCGTGCCTCGTGCTGCGCCGCTTCGAGGGGTAGCCCCGACTTCGACGCCCGGGGCCAGACCCGGTACCGGCTAAGCAGCGGCTGCCCGCGGGGCCTGGCGTCTCCAGATCCTGTCGTAGTTCGGTCCGGCTAGCGGGCGAGCGACTCGGTCTCGCGCATCCGCGCAAGGTGCTTGAGCGCCTCCGTCTCCAGCTGGCGCACGCGCTCGCGCGACACTCCGAGCCGCCGTCCGATCTCGGCGAGCGTCTTTGGCTCGGAGCCGTAAAGGCCGTAGCGGAGGACGAGCACCGTTTGCTGGCGCTCGTCCAGGAGCGCGAGCGCCTCCGTCAGCGCCTCGTAGCGAAGCGTGTGCTCGACCCTCTCCTCCGGTAGTGGGGCCTCGCCGGCGACGAAATCTCCGAAGAGGGCATCACCCTGCTCGCCGAGTGGCTGATCGAGGCTCGTCGAGGCGCGGGCTGCCGCCTGCACCTCGAGGGCCTGCCTGAACGGGAGGCCCGCACGCTCGGCCATCTCCTCCAACGTCGGCTCGCGCCCAAGCTCCATCCAGAGCATCCGCTCTGCCCGGTTCAGCGTCTGCATCCGCTCGGCGATGTGCCCCGGTATCCGGATCGTTCGGGCCTTGTCCGCGAGCCCACGCACCACCGCCTGGCCGATCCACCAGGTGGCGTAGGTGGAGAACTTGAAGCCCTTCCGCCAGTCGAACTTCTCGACCGCGCGGATCAGTCCGAGCGTTCCATCTTGGATCAAATCGAGGAAGGGGAGGCCCTGGTGACGGTGCCTCTTGGCGATCGAGACCACCAGGCGCAGGTTCGACTCGATCATCGTCCGCTTCGCCTGCTGGTCCCCCCGTTCGATCCGCTTCGTCAGCTCGACCTCCTGGGCTGCGGTCAGGAGCGGGTGTCGACCCACGTCGCGCAGAAAGAGCTGGAGGGCGTCGGTCGTCGTCTCCGGTACGAGCGGCAGCGGCACGCGCTCGTCGTCGATGACCTCGATGCCCTGCTGCTCGAGCTCGCGGCAGACGGGGTCGAGCTCGAACGGTTCAAGCTCGCGCTGATCGAGGATCTCCGCGATCGTGCTCCGCCGGAGCGAGCCCGACTCCTCGGCAGCCTCGAGCAGCTGCTGCCACTCTTCCTTCGATAGGGCGTCGGCCCGCGCCGATGCTTCGAGACGGATCGAGTCCGCCAAGGGGTACTCCTCTTTCTCGACCGGAAAATCGGTCGCAACGAGTAGAGGAGCCGGCGACTTCCAGATGGCCTGGCTTCGGCGTCCGCTACGACTGCTCGCCGTGGCCTGCGGTGAGCCTAACAGCGTCTCTGCCGTCGAACCCGCGCTCGGTGCCGGAAGCGCGCAGTTTGCGCGCGATTTCTCGTCGAGATCGACGGGAGGCCTGCGTCACTCAAGAGTCGAGAGCACGGACGCGAGCGCCATCGGCGCAAGTGCGGTGCATCCGCACGGCGCGTAGCGGGCTCCCTCGCCTCCTCCACCGTGCTGGCGCGGTGGCCGGCTCATGGCGCGGGAAGCGGTGGGCGGTTGTCGATCGCCGCTGTGCGCTGAGCTCTTTTTGTGGATGCCCACTTGCCCGCCCACGCCCGATCCACTAACTTGCCGCTCGCTAAAGGCGAAGGAGCGGCCAGTGGTCGAAGGCGACGGACTCACGGACGAGATGGCGGCGAGTACGCCGGCGGAGCCGCGGGGCTACGCCGCCCTCGGCGAGCGCGTCACGGGCATCCTCGAGGCGGCTGAGCGGGCGGCGGAGCAGATCCGCCGCGACGCCAAACAGCAGGCATCCGAGCAGGACCGCGCGGCGCGCGCCGATGCCGAGCGGCTCACCAAGGAGCTGACCGAGGAAGCGCGGAGCCTGCACGCCGAGGCCGAGGAGTACGCGCGCGACATGCGGCTCGCCGGCGAGGCTTACGCGACCCAGCACCGCCGCCAGGCTGAAGAAGAAGGGCGGAAGATCGTCGCGGACGCCGAGCGGCAGGCCTCAACGGTGCGTGAGGCGGCCGAGCACACCGTGCGCGAGGTCGAGGGCGACATCCGGCGCCGTCAGGAAAAACTGCAGGCCGAGGTGCGGCTCCTCGAGCAGCGCAGCCGCGAGGCGCTCGAGCAGCTGCGCGAAGTCGCGGCCCTCGTCCAGGAAGTGCTGCCCGAGTCCGAGGGCGAAGAGGCGATGATCGGCGCACTCCGGCCGGAGCTGGGCGGCGCGCCGGCTACCCCCAGCTGAACTGCTTCTTGCAGACGCGCCAAGTACTGCCACATGGGGCAATGGCGCTCGCCCACCATCACGGCAGGCTAGCCGCGCCGGAGGTGCCGGCCACAGGGCCGCGATCGCCATTGTGGCCCTGACGTGGTTCCCAGAGCCGCTTATTTGCAGGGAAAAAGGCTTGGGGACGTACTTCGTTCCCTTCGCGGTTGAGCGGGTGAAGGCTCGACGGCGAGAACGAACCAGGACAGAAGCCGGCGCCAGCACGCCCACTGCTAGCTTGGACTGCTCCGACCGGAAGCAACCAGGAAGGAGGTGAGCGCGCTGCTCGCACTCACCGACAGCGCGGTTGAGGCCGTGAAAGGCATCGTCTCGTCCTCGGAGGTTCCCGAGACGGGAGGCCTACGGATGGTCGCCGAGCGGGCAGGGACTGGGGCGAACTTCCAGCTCAGCGTGGTTCCGCTGCCAGCCGAGGATGACGAGGTGATCGACGAGCAGGGAGCGCGCGTCTTCCTCGAACCAGAGGCGGCCACGCTCCTGGACCACAAAGTCCTCGACGCCGACGTCGAGCAAGACCAAGTCGCGTTCACGATCGCGGACCAGATCGAGGAGTAGCCGAAGAGTTTGCTTGGCGCGGAGAGGTCGCTTGCACCCTTTGGGGCAGCGATGGACTCGTCTGCTTCTTCCTGCTAGCGAGCGTGGTGCTCGAAGCGTGCCTGCTCCGCCGCCGTCAGCTCGGCGGCGGGAACCGCTTCGAGCCGCTCATCGGGAATTTCCTCGCCACTCTCGATGGAGCGTCCGTAGGTGCCTTCGATAAGTCGCTGCTCCGCGCGCTCAAGAGCGGCGAGCTCGGCGCGCAGGTCATCGCCCTGTCCCTCGTCGAATTCCTCCTCGTAGAGCTGCGACGCGGCATCCGCCATCTCGTCCTGCCCAGCCAGTTCTTCCCTGCCGGGAACGCTGAGTCGAGCGAGCGCCCGCTCGATCCGGGCGCGCTCCCGGCGAAGAAGGTCTCGGGCTCGTTCGAGCTCCATCTGGTCGGCGCAGTGTTGCAGACAGCTTGCCGCCGACAAATAGCCCGGCGGCCAGCGAAGTACGGGCGTATCCTGGTGACGTGAGCAGCAAGCCGACCGAGATCGCGCGGGAGGGCTTGGAGGCTTGGCGTAAGGGCGACTTCGAGACGATCGAGGAGATCCTCGACCGGAATGTGG
Source organism: uncultured Actinomycetes bacterium (assembly GCA_963719275.1). Taxonomy (GTDB): domain Bacteria; phylum Actinomycetota; class Thermoleophilia; order Gaiellales; family Gaiellaceae; genus AC-32. The sequence goes on from CAVRBT010000004.1 coordinate 790,131, forward strand.
AGTGGCATGCGACCGAGCCCGGGGAGTGGGACTGCCACGGCCGAGATGACGTCATGCAGACGCTTCGCGAGCGGTACGAGCAGGGCTTCGCCAAGGGCGACTTGCAGTTCTTGGAAGGCGGAGAGCACGCTGTGATCGTCGTCGCGCACCCGAGTGAGATCGGCGGCCCGGACTGGCCGTCTGAGACCGCAACCGTCATGCAATTCCGGAACGAGCGCGTCGTCTCGATGCAGGATTACCCAACCGAGGCCGAGGCCATTGCGGCTGTCGAGCAGAGGTAGCCCGGACGCGCCGCGCTGCCGACGCGGTGGCGTGCGCCATCGCCTGCTCTCGTTTCTTCGCTTCGTCCGCCATGACTCCGGTTGCGGCGACTGGGTCGAGGAGCTGCCGCCGGACTCGAGCGTTCGCGAGCCGCGTCGGCCGCGGCCCAGCGTTCCCTTTTCGAGCATTGCTTTAGAACTGCCGCCGGATTTGCTCTAGTCAGGCGGTGGAGATCTGCGCGATGCGCACGGCCGCGCTGATCTTCGCGACGCCGGTCTGGACGCTGATCGTCAGCATCCTGCTCTGGCGCCGGTCCGAGCGGCGCGCGACCGCCGAGCCGGCCCCAGCCACCTCCGTCTAGAAAAGGAGCCAAGGCGCGGGCGCCCGACGAGCGCGCCCGCGCCTCAGCAGCGCTTACGACGAGCTCATCTGAGCCATCGCGGCCTTGCCGCGCTCGGCAATCTCCTCAGGCGAGAGGTCCTCGACGTGCTGCGAGAGCGACCAGACCTGCCCGAACGGATCCACGAGCGTGCCGAAGCGGTCGCCCCAGAACATGTTCTCGAGCTCCATCTCGACGGTCGCGCCCGCCTTCTTGGCCTGCTCGAACGCGGAGTCCACGTCCTCGCAGTACATGAAGATCGACGCCGTCGCCCCGCCGCGCTCCGACGGCGGCCGCACGTTCGACTGCGGGAACGGATCCGACAGCATCAGCTTCGAGTCGCCGATCTGCAGCTCGGCGTGACCGATCTTGCCGTCCGGCCCGTGCATGCGAACAACTTCCTCGGCGCCGAATGCGTCCTTGTAGAACTCGATCGCGCGATCGGCGTCCTCGACAGCGAGGTACGCCGTGAGGGTGTGGTAGCCCTCGGGAATCGGCTTTACAGCCATAAAGTCCTCCCCTCTTGGCGGTCGCCGTCGAGTCTAGATGACACCCGACGGCCGCCCGCCGAAGTCTCCGCTTCTTAACCACAGCGCCACATCGCAGGGCGACTCATCACCTTGACTTCCACGCGAACCGCTGCGAGGAATCTCTCGCATGAGCCGTCCGTCACAAGCGACGACAGCACTGCGGGCAGCGATGCGGAACCCCGGCCTGCGCCGAGTCGAGCTCGCCTGGGGAGCGGCGATCGGCGCCGAGTGGGCGCACTTCGTGGCGCTCGGCGTCTTCGCCTACCAGGTCGGCGGGACCAGAGCCGTGGGCGTCGCCGGGCTCGCACGAATGCTCCCGGCCGCGCTCGCGGCGCCGCTTGCCAGCACCCTCGGCGACCGCTTCCGCCGCGAGCGCTTCCTCCTCGGCGTCGCGGTCACGGCGGCCGCGGCGCTGGCCGCCTCGACGCTCGCGTTCCACGCCGCCCACAGCGAAGCGCTCGTCTTCGCCCTCGCGGCCGTGATCGGCGTCGCCTCCACGCTCTTCCGCCCCGCACTCCAGGCGATCCTCCCCTCGCTAGCCCGCTCGCCGGAGGAGCTGATCGCCGCCAACGGCGCGACCTCCACGATCGAGAGCCTCGGCACCCTCATCGGGCCGCTCCTCGCGGGCGCGCTCGTCGCCGTCTGGGACCCGGGCGTCGCCTTCGCCGCAGCCGGCGGCATCCAGGCCGTGGGCGCGCTCCTGCTCGCGCCGCTCCGCGTCGAGGGCGTGATCCAGGAAACGGCCGCCCGCGTCCCCGCCCGACAGCTCCTGGCCGGAGGCTTCGAGGCCGTCAGGCGAGGCCCCGCGCTGCTGATCCTCGCGCTGATGGCGACGCAGGGCTTCGTGCGCGGCTGCCTGAACGTGCTGATCGTCGTCGCTGCGTTCCGCGTGCTCGACGCGGGCGACGGCGCGGTCGGCGTCCTCACCGCGGCGCTCGGTCTCGGCGGCCTGCTCGGAGCCTTCGGCGCGATGACGCTCCAGAGCCGGCGGCTGGCCGTCGCCCTAGGCGTCGCGCTGATCTTCTGGGGCCTGCCGATCGCGCTGCTCGCCCCGAAGCCCTACCTGCCCGCGGCCGTGCTCCTGCTGGCGGTCGTCGGCGCGGCGAACAGCGTCGAGGACGTGGCCGGCTTCACGCTCCTCCAACGAACCGTCCCGGACGCCGCGCTCAGCCGCGCGCTGGGCCTCGTCTGGGGCGCGGTGATGGGCGCCGTCGCGCTCGGGTCGATCTTCGCGCCCGCCGTCGTCGCCACGCTGGGGCCGCGCGCCGCCTTCGTCGTCGTCGGATCGATTCTCCCGGTCGTCACGCTGCTCGCGTGGCACCGGCTGCGGACGATCGACCGCGAGACCGAAGCTCCGGCCGCGGAGCTCGACGTCGTCGCCGAGGTGCCGCTGTTCGAACCGCTCTCGATCTCCGCCAAGGAGCACCTGGCCTCGAGGCTGACCAGGATCCACGTCGAGCCCGGCGAGGCGGTGGTGCGCGCCGGCGAGACCGGCGATCGCTTCTACATCGTCGGCGACGGCGAGCTCGAGATCACGAACGGCGCCCACGGCAGCTGCCACGGCGGCGACTTCTTCGGCGAGATCGCGCTGCTGCGGGACGTGCCGCGCACCGCGACCGTCCGCGCCACCGAGCCGTCCGACCTGTACGCGCTCGAACGGGAGGACTTCCTCGCGGCGGTGACGCACTCGGCCGTGCGCGCCGCGGGCGCCGCGGTCGCCGACGAGCGGCTCAGGGCCGGGCTGGCTCCTCGCTGATCTCGGCCGCGTACAGGTCGTAGGGGAGCCGCTCGAGCTGGCGGTACCTCGGCTCCGGGACGGTGAAGAAGCGCGGCAGCGCCTTCTCGCCTAGCCACGGAAGCTGCTCGACGACCTTGCACGCCGCCGTCCGGTCGCCACCGAGCGCGACGTGCTCGATCCGCTCGCGGTGCGGCTCGAGGACGGTGCCCGCAGTGCCGGCCGCGGCCTCGATCAGGGCCCGCGCCTGCTCCTCGCGCCGCCGCCTGAAGCGGTCCGACGACGAGCCCCCCTTCTTGTGGCGGCCCTTGACGAAGCGCGAGCCGACCTTCGACACGACCAGCCGCTCGCCCTCGAAGAGACCGACCGCGAAGCCGCCGAGCCGGACGAGCACCGCCGCCACGACGTGGTCGCGCGCAAGCTCCTCGAACAGCGGCCCGAGCTCGACTTTCGCGTACACGCGCGCGTGCGCGAGGCCGAACGGCGGGCGGACGGTGATCGTCTCCTCCGCGGTCTCGATCCGCGCCGCGCCGTCCGCGTAGACGGTGCGACCCGGTCGGCCGGCAAGCGGCTCGAGCCGCTTGCGCACGTTCTCGCGACCGACGTAGCGCGGCATAGGTGCACACTAGGCTCCGGGGCCGTGACCACGGCCACCATCGCATTAGACGTCGCGCGCCAGCACCGGCGCGGGCGGACCTACGTCACGCTGGCCGCGATCGCCTGGTCGACGGCCGGGCTCTTCCAGCGCGAGCTGACCGTCGACCTCGCGACGCAGCTCGCCGGCCGCGCATTCTTCGCCGTGCTGGCGATCCTGGCGTTCGTCGCCGTGGCCGAGCGCGGCCGCGTCGTTCGGGGCTTTCTCGCGATCGGCCGCGCCGGGCTTGTGATGGCCGCGCTGATGGCGATCTCGTCGGGCGCCTTCATCGCGGCGCTGAACTACACCTCGGTCGCGAACGTCCTCTTTCTGCAGGCGCTCGCGCCGGTGCTGGCGGCAGTGTTCGGCACGTTCGCGGGAGAGCCCGTGGCGCGGCGGACGTGGATTGCGATCGCGGTCGCGGTCGCCGGCGTCGCCCTGATGGTCGGCGGCCCGAGCCACCCCGGCCTCGCCGGCTTGACGCTCTCGCTGCTGATGTCGGTCTCGTTCGCAGCGACGATCGTGATCACGCGGCACCAGCGGCAGGTCTCGATGGCTCCGGCAACGTGCCTCTCGCAGGCGGCGGTGTTCGTCTGCGCGGCGCCGTTCGCGTCGGCGAGCTCGATCGGCGCCGAGGATCTCGCACTGCTCGCCGGCCTCGGGATCACGCAGATCGGCCTCGGCCTGATCTTCCTCTCGATCGGCGCGCGCCTGATCCCGGCCGCCGAGGTCGCCCTCATCACGCTGCTGGAGATCGTCCTCGGCCCGCTGTGGGTGTGGCTCGCCCTCGGCGAGCGGCCCGGCGCGACAACCCTCATCGGGGGCACCATCGTCCTGGGCGCTGTCGTGATCCAGGCAATAGGTGAGCCCGAAGAGCCGTCGGCCCCGCCTCCGTAGCCTGCACCCTCAAGCGTGTCGGCTCCGCGGCCGATCTCCGTCTACCGAAGCCCTGCGTCAACTGCAACGGCTCGCCCGAATGTCGTCGATGCGGCCATCCCCGGAACAAGCACCGCGGCACGTTCGGCGGCGGCGCGAGCGGCTGTGGCGCCGAGGTCGAGCTCCACGACGGCTCGCTGGGTGTCGGCCGTTGTGGCTGCCCCGGCTACTCGACCGAGGCAGACGTCGAGGCCGTGGGTATAACGGACGTCCGCGTGCCGAAGCTGCGTCCACCGAAGTCCTGACGGCAAAAGAAAGGGCGGCCCGTCGGCCGCCCCGTACTTTGCGCGTCCCGTCCGTCTCTGCGGCCCAGGCGTCCGGTCGCGCAGACCCATACTGTGACGGGTCGCGGTTCTGCGCCTCACCCTGAAGGGGGATATCTCGAGACAGCAAGAAGCGGGGCCGCCGCCCGGCCCCGCTTCAAGTCTCCCGTGAGAGAGCCGCAGTAAGTCTCCAGGCCTCGCCGCATGGAGGCCCTTCGTGTCTCCGAGGTCGCCCCCGCCGCATCGGGGCGCGCTCTCGGTTGCACGAGGAGTATCGGGTGCGGGTGGCTGGTTGATCCATCACCCTTCTACGGTTGACTGCCGTACTTCACTCAAATGGGTCGAAGAACGCCTGGTAACGCGCTTGAACCGGATCCGCGTGCCGCACAGCTCTACTCCGACCTCCTCCA
>CAVRBT010000005.1:0-331025 GCA_963719275.1 uncultured Actinomycetes bacterium
CGTGGGCCCCCTCGTCAGGTTCACGCGCGTCCCGCGAAGTGAGGCTCCGGCGGGCAGAGCCCGCCTCCACCGAAGGCGATGAAAGCTCGGCTGGGCCAGCGTTCGCGTGCGGGATGTCACCGAAGCGCAGACGCCGTGACGGAAGAGACGGTGCGTCCGCGACGTTCAACCGTCGAACTCGGAACGGCCGAAAGGAGAACCGAGATGGGAAAGATCGTCATCAGCGAGAACGTCACGCTCGACGGAGTCGTCCAGGACCCGGCCGGTGCAGAAGGCTTCGCACGCGGCGGCTGGGTCGGTCGTGTCGGCGAGCGGGGTCGCGAGGAGGCGGCCAGGGTCCTGCTCGAGGAGGCGCTGGGCGCCGAGGCCCAGCTGTTCGGTCGGCGAACCTACGAGTTCCTCGCCGCGCGGTGGCCATCCCGGAGTGGCGAATTGGCGGACAGGTTGAACGACATGCCCAAGTACATCGTGTCCTCGACCCTGAAGGATCCCGGCTGGAACAACTCGACGATGCTTGCGGGCGACGTCATGCAGGAGGTCTCGAAGCTGAAGGAGGAGCTAGACGGAGAGATCGTCGTCGCCGGCAGCACCCGGCTCGTCCGCACGCTAATGGAGAACGACCTGGTCGACGAGCTGCGGCTGATGATCTACCCGGTCGTGCTCGGGGCCGGCGAGCGTCTCTTTGGCGAGACCAGCGGCCAAAGGCCGGTGCGCCTCGTCGAGACCCGGACCGTCGACGACCTCGCCTACCTCACCTACGAGGCCGTCCGAAACGCCTAGCCGGTGGGTCTTTCGCGGTGCGATCGCCATATGCTCCGAACGTGCGCACCGGTGCGGAAGTCGCGGTGTTCGTCACGCGCAAGAGCGCCTCTGAGGTTCTGATCGTTCATCGATCGCCCGAGCAGGGCGGGTACTGGCACGTCGTCGCGGGTGGCGTGGAGCCCGAAGAGAGCGCGCCGGAGGCGGCCGCGCGGGAGCTTCGTGAGGAGACGGGCCTGGTGGCCCAGGTAGCAGCCGGGGTCGAGGTCACCGAATACGTCTATCCCCTGACCGAGGAGCCGGCCGACCGACGAAACGATTACGACCCGTCAGTTGCGCACGTGCAAGTGACGTGCTTTCACGTCGCCGCGCCGGATACGTGGGAGCCGAAGCTCGATTGGGAGCACGACGAGCATCGCTGGTGCGACCCCGGCGAGGCATTCAAGACCCTGCGCTGGCCGGCGACCGCCCAGGCCCTCCAGCAGCTCCTGGTGCTCGAGGGAACCTAGCGGCTACGTGTGCTACCTGTAGGCCTTCGGTCGCGCGGCGCCGCGGATGTGGATCGCCTGCAGCACGCCCAGCGCCAGTAGGTTCGCGATCAGGGCCGAGCCGCCGACGCTCACGAACGGCAGCGGGATGCCCGTCACCGGCGCGACGCCGATGTTCATGCCGACGTTGACGAAGACCTGGAACATGAAGGCGAACACGATGCCGCCGGCGACGATCGCCGAGAAGGCGTCGCGCGCGATCGCAATCACCTTCAGGCCGCGCCACACCACGAGCAGGTAGAGCAGCAGCAGCACCGACACGCCCGCGAAGCCGCGCTGCTCGGCGAGGGACGCGAACGCGAAGTCGGTCGCGTGCTCCGGCAGGAAGTTCAGGTTCGTCTGCGTCGCGCCGGCCTCGCCGCGGCCGCGCACGCCGCCCGCGCCGACCGCGTTGATCGACTGCGCCACGTTGTACGTCGCACCGGCCGGGTCGGAGTCGGGGTGCGTGAACCCGGTCAGGCGCTGCTCCTGGTAGGGCTTGAGCACGTGCACGCCGGCCGCGGGCAGCAGCCAGAGCACCGCCAGGATCGCGACCAGCGTCCCCACCCCCAACGCAGCGAGATGCGGCCAGCGCACCCCCGCGATGAAGAGCACCGCCGCGAGCGCCGCCATGTAGACCATCGCGGTGCCGACGTCCGGCTGGACGAAGACGAGCAGGATCGGGATGCAGGCGAGCCCGATCGCCTCGACGACCGTCCGGCTCTCCCCCAGCCGCTTCGCGCGGTCGGCGAGGAAGCCGGCCAGGAAGAGGACGAGCAGCAGCTTCCCGAACTCCGACGGCTGGAAGCGGAACGGGCCGATGTCGAGCCAGCGCTTCGAGTGGCGGGAGACGGTGCCGCCGAGCAGCACGAGCAGCATCAGCCCGGTCGTCCCGCCGTAGATCCAGCGCTTGTAGCGTCGGTAGAGCTGCGGCTCCACGAACAGCAGCGCGATGAAGCCGGCGCAGCCGACCGCCGCGTAGATCCCCTGGCGGACGACGTAGTAATTCGCGTTGCCCTGGATGTCGTGCGCGGTGATCCCGGCGATCGCCCAGAGGCCGTACGCCAGCAGCGCCGCCATCGCTCCGAGCAGCCACCAGTCGAGCCGCCGCAGCGCGGACGCAACGCCGACCGCCTCGGCCCGATGCGGCCGCAGCCCGCGCGCGCGGGTGTTGACGGCCTCGATCATGGGGCCGCTCCCCCCATCCCGCTGAGCCGGTCGCGGAAGAACTCCTTGAAGACCAGCTGCGCGGCCGGGGCCGCGGCGTCGGCGCCGAAGCCACCGTTCTCGATCAGCGCGCAGACGACGAGCTCGGGCGGCTCGGTGCCGTCGGCCGGCCCGTAGCCGCACCACCACGACTGGTCGAGCTGGTCGGTGTTGGGGTTCTTCTGCGCGGTGCCGGTCTTGCCGGCGACCACGATCGGGAAGTTTCCGAAGACGCCGGTCGACGTGCCGGTCGACGAGTGCGTCGCCTGGTAGAGGCCGTCCTGAACCGCCTGCAGGTAGAGCGGGTCGAGGCCGACCGACTGTGCGGGCGGCGCGAAGGTGTGGACGACGCGCGCCGGCGAGCGCGGGCTGCCGCCGCCCTCCTGCACGTCCTGGACGACGTGCGGGCGGACGAGCTTGCCGCCGTTGGCGACCAGCGCGTAGAAGCGCGCCATCTGCAGCGGCGTCACCAGCAGGTCCTTCTGCCCGATCGCGAGCTGGATCGAGTCGCCGGGCTTCCACTCGCGGTCGATCTGCCAGTTGCCCGGGTCCGTCTTCGCCGTGAACGTACGCCTGCGCCACTCCGGCGTCGGTAGCAGCCCGCTCGACTCGGGCCCGACGTCGACCCCGGTCTTGCGGCCGAAGCCGAACCTCGCCGCCCACGCCTGGAGCGGGTGGCCGGCGCTAGGCGGCTCCTTGTAGAACCGGTAGCCGAGCTCGTAGAACCAGGTGTCGCACGAGACGGAGAGCGCGGTCGGCAGCGTCATCGACTCGTCGATGAACGGGTCGACATTGTGGAAGACCTGGGGTTTGCCTCCGGCGAACTCGCTTTGCACCGTGTACTGGCCCGTGCATGGCAGGGACGTCGACGGCGACGGCAGGACGTGCGTCTCGAGCGCCGCGAGCGCGGTCACCGGCTTGAACGTCGAGCCCGACGGATAGACGCCGCTGGTCGCGCGGTTCAGGCTGGGGTAGTTGTACTGCTCGGCCGTGGACGGGGTGAGCCCTTGCGCGGCGAGCCGCTTCGTCGTCACGCGCCCGGTGTAGACGCGCGGGTAGTAGGTCGGGTACGAGGCGAGCGCGCGGATGGCGCCGTCGCGGGGGTCGAGCGCGACGATCGCCCCGCCGTCGGCCTGCCAGTGGTGGTTCAGCAGCGCCTTGTTGATCCCGTAGCGGATGGCGTCCTCGGCGGTGCGCTGGAGGCCGACGTCGATCGTCAGCTTGATCGACTCGCCCTGTGCGGCCGGGCGCTTCGTCTGGAGCTGGCTGTGGGGCCGGCCCATCGAGTCGACGCGCAGCTGCGCGAGGCCCGCGCGGCCGCGGAGGTACGAGTCGTAGGTCCCCTCCACCCCCGACCCGCCGATCTTGTCGCCGGCGGCGTAGCCCTTGCTCTGCAGGCGCTTCAGCTGCTGCGGCGAGATCTCGTTCACGTAGCCGAGCAGCTGCGCCGCGAGATCGCCCTGCGGGTAGCCGCGGAGGAACGTGTCGGCGACGGTCACGCCGGGGAACTCGTCCTGGTGCTCGTAGAGGTAGTTGATCGGCGCGGTGCGCTTCACGTCCTCGCGCACGACGACGGGCGTGACCGGATCGTCCTTCCGGGCCGCGATCCCGCGCAGCATCTGCAGGACGGGCACGTGAATCACCTTCGAAAGGCGACGCAACTCGTCGAGCCGCGCCGCCCAGGTGTTCGGAAGGTCGCCTGGGTGGATCTCGACGGCGCTACCCGGAATGTTGGTCACGAGCACCCGGCCGTTGCGGTCGAGGATCTGCCCTCGCGGTGCTTCGACCCGCACCGACCGAACCTGGTTGTCGAGCGCCGCGCGCAGGTACTGTGGCCCCGAGAGCACCTGCAGCGCCCAGAGCCGGAAGAAGAGCACGCCGAACACCGCCAGCGCGACGGCGCCGAGGATCCCGATCCGCAGCGCGAGCTGCGGCGTGAAGCGGTACGGGCTCTCGACGCGCGGGTCGGGCGGCAGGAAGCGGTCGGAGCCGGTGCGCGGCAGGCGTGTGCCGCTGCTAGCCAAGGAGGCGCACCTCCGTCGCGCTCTCGGGAGGCGACGCAAGCGCGAGCACGCGGCGGACGAGCGCGTACACCGGCAGCGTCAGCAGCAGATTCAGCCCGACCTTGGCCGGCAGCGCCTCGAGCAGCACGGTGCGGGCGGAGACCTCGTCGCCGAGCATGTAGTGCAGGATCAGGGCGCCGATCTGCACGAGGACCGTCGCCACGGCGACCGAGACGAACGGCGCATGGAGCCGGTCGCGGCCGGTGGTCTCGCCGTAGCGGCCGATCCAGTAGCCCGCGATCGTCAGCAGCAGCGAGGTGACGCCGAGCGTGGACAGCGTCGCCGTGTCGAGGATCAGCCCGGCGAAGAACCCGCAGGCGGCACCGTAGATCGACCCGCGCAGGAGGGCGATCGCGACCAGTGTCAGCAGCACGACGTCGGGGTAGCCGCCGAGGATGTCGATCTCCGAGAAGATCGTCACCTGCAGGATCGCCGCCACGAAGACGAGCAGCGCCGCCTTCGCGGGCTCGAGCAGGTTGACCGTCACCGCCGGCGCGTCTTGGGGACGAGGACGATCACGGAGCGCAGCGAGTCGAAGTGCACGCTGGGCGAGACCTGCGCCTGCCAGTAGAGGTCGACCTCGCTCGCCGAGGCGCCGGTGACGTAGCCGATCGGGATGCTGGCCGGGTAGATCGAGGAGAGCCCGTTCAGCTTCCAGTGCTGCGTGACGATCGAGTCGCCGTCCTTCACCACCGCCGATTTCCTCACGCGGTCGAGCGTGAGCGTGCCGGGGGCGTCGCCGTGGCCGACGAGGCCGCTCGCCTGCGTGTTCACGTCGAGCGCCGAGACCTTCATGCTCGGGTCGGTCAGCAGCGTCACCCGCGCCTGGTCGCCGGCGACGTGGCTGACCTTGCCGACGAGGCCGTCGGCGGTCACGACGGCGTCGTCGACCCGGATGCCGCTGCCCGAGCCGGCCGCGATCGTCACCTGCTGGTCGAACTCGGTCGGCGGCCGCCCGGTGATCTCGGCCGTCACGGGCACGAAGTCCTGAGGGAAGACCGGCGAGTGGATGTAGTGCAGCTGACGCTTGAGGTCGGCGTTCTCCGCGGCCGCGGTCGAGTTCTGGATCACCTGCGCCGACAGGGTGTCGAGCTTCGCGCGCAGGTCGGCGTTCTCGGACTTCGCGTGGATGAGGCCCGAGAACCAGCCGTAGGCGTCGCGGAACGGGCTCGCCACGCGGTTGGCGGCCACCTCGAAGGGGCGCAGCACCGTCGCACCGCCGCTCTGGACGCCGTGCAGGCCGCCGCCAGCCGGCTCGCGGAAGTAAATCGTGATCAGGACGAGCGAGAGCAGCACGAGGACTCCCGCCACGACGCGCCGCTTGACGGCGGTGGAACTGCGGGAGGACAACCCTGCGGGCCTGGAGCGGGGAGCCGGGGACCCCAGTACCGCAATCCGTGCGCTGCGGTTCCTCTGCTGCACGAGAACGACCTAGTGTAGGGAAGACTCCGGGCGACCGTGAAAGTTGGGGCCGGCGCCTTCGGCCGGGGTCTAGGGCCGGTGGTTGTTGCGGCGCTTCTGCGTCTGGCTGCGGTGGATCGCCTCGAACTCCTCGAGGCTGCGGCCGGAGCCGACCGCCACGCAGGTCAGCGGGCTCTCCGCGAGATGGACCGGCATCTGCGTCTCGTGCCGGAGCCGCTCGTCGAGGCCGTTCAGCAGCGCGCCGCCGCCGGCGAGCACGATGCCGCGGTCCATGATGTCCGCCGCGAGCTCCGGCGGGGTCTTGTCGAGTGTCGACTTGATCGCCTCGATGATCTGCCCGACCGGGCCGTCGAGCGCGCGCCGCACCTCTTCGCTCGAGAGGATGATCGTCTTCGGGAGGCCGGTGAGCATGTCGCGGCCGCGCACCTCCGCCTGCACCTCGTCGCGCAGGTCGAAGGCGGAGCCGACCTCGAGCTTGATCTCCTCGGCGGTCTGCTGGCCGACGAGCAGCTTGTACTCGGTCTTGATGTGGCTGATGATCGCCTCGTCCATCTCGTCGCCCCCGACGCGGAGGCTCTGGCTGACGACGATCCCGCCGAGGCTGATCACCGCGACCTCGGACGTGCCGCCGCCGATGTCGACGATCATGTTCCCGGTCGGCTCGGCGACGGGCAGGCCGGCACCGATCGCGGCGGCCATCGGCTCCTCGATCAGGTAGGCCTGGCGGGCGCCGGCGCTGAGCGTCGCCTCCTCGACGGCGCGCTTCTCGACCCCGGTCACGCCCGAGGGGACGCAGACGACGACGCGCGGGTGCGCGAAGCGATGCTGGTGCACCTTCTGGATGAAGTGGCGCAGCATCTCCTCGGTAACGTCGAAGTCGGCGATCACGCCGTCCTTGAGCGGGCGGATCGCGGAGATCGTCCCGGGAGTCCGTCCGAGCATGCGCTTGGCCTCGACGCCGACGGCGTGCACCTCGCCCGTGCGCTGGTCGATCGCGACCACGCTCGGCTCCGAGAGCACGATCCCGCGACCGCGCACGTAGACGAGCGTGTTCGCAGTTCCGAGGTCGACGGCCATGTCGCGGCCGCCGAAGCCGTTGAAGTAGCCCAGGAGACCCATCGGCCCGGTCGAGTCTAGCGGCGCCGCCACAAATGTTCCCTCTTTGCGGGGCTCCTGCACGCGGCTGTGTCCGCACCGGCCACGCCCGGGGTCAGACCCCGGACATGTCTAGGTCGTGCCGGAACCGTGCCGAGAGTGTCGCGGCGCCTATCGCGCGCTCGCCGGCAGCCTTACCGTCCGAGGCATGCCGCGCCCGCCACGACCTCAGATCGCCGGCGGCCGCTACCACGTCGGCACTCGCGGCGTCCGCCGGACCCGGATCTTCGTCGGCGACGGCGACTACGAGCTCTTCGGCCTGCTCCTCACGCGCGTCGTCCAGCGCTTCGGCTGGGTCTGTCAAGCCACTGCCTGATGCCGAGCGACATCGGCCCGGGACGGCACGCCCGACGCCAACGCCTCTGTGGCACGCCTGCTGCGCAACCAGGTCGACATCGGCAACGCGGTCAAGCCGTTCTACGGCAAGGCGGCGGGTGACCACTACCACCTGCTCGTCGAGACCCCGCGCGCCGAATCTCTCGGCCGGAATGCAGGCGCTGAACAGCTTGTACGCGCAGTGGTTCAACCACCTCTACGGGTTCAACGGCCACGTGTTCGACCGCCGGTTTTTCTCGCGTGTGATCGAGAGCACCCACGACGCGCTTGAAGCCGTCCGCTACATCGTCTTGAACCCGGTGCGGGCAGAACTGTGCGAGGAGGCGTCGGAGTGGAGCTGCAGCAGCTACCACGCGTTGGCCGGCACCGGAGCGGTGCCGGCGTTCCTGACGACGACCTGGGTTCTCGGGCTGTTCGCCCACGACCCCGATCGCGCACGGGCGGCATTCCGGACGTTTATCGTCGAGGCGCCACCCCGCTTCCGGCACCCTGCCCGATCGCTACGGCCCGGGTCAGACCCCGGCCGTAGCCGTTTCGGACACTTGGGTGGCTCAGCCGAAGCCGTAAACGCCCGCGAAGCGCTCGGCAAGCCGCCGCACGAGCAGCGCGGCGGGCAGGCCGACCACGTTCAGGTAGTCGCCCTCGATCCGCTCGACGAGCGACGCGCCGAGGCCCTGGATGGCGTACGCGCCCGCTCGTCCCTCCCACTCGCCGCTCGCGACGTAGCGGGCGAGGTCGCGCGGGGTCAGCGGCCGGAAGGTGACCAGCGTCACCTCGCGGTGCACCTCTTCCCAGGCCGGCGTGAGCAGCGCGAGGCCGGAGACGACCTCGTGGGTCTTCCCGGCCAGGCTCTCCAGCATCTCCTCGGCGTCCGCGCTAGTAGCCGCCTTTCCGTAGACGCGGCCGTCGCACACGACCTCGGTGTCGCAGCCGAGAACCGGCTGGTCGCCCGCGAGGGGCGCGACCGAGCGCGCCTTGCCGACCGCGTGCGCGACCGGGTCGTCGTCCGTCTCCTCGTACGAGGGCGGCACGACCGTGAACGGAATGCCGAGCTGCTCGAGGATCTCCCGCCGCCGCGGGGAGGTCGAGGCGAGGATCAGCGGCGGCGCAGGCGGAGCCGCCAAATCTCCTCCGCGGGCCACTGCTTCGCCCAGGCGACGGGAGGGTCGTCGTAGTACTCGTGCTCTCCCGCGTCCAGCGGGGCGAACAGCTCGCGGAAGTCGACGAGCTCGAAGCCGTTCTTGCGCAGGATCGCGAGCATGTCGGCCATGCCCGGCTGGAACTCGACTCCGGGGTCCTCGTCCTCCCAGACGAGCTTGTAGAGGCCGCGCTGCGGCCTGGCGAGGCGGTCGGTCGTCTTGCCCTCGTCGGGCGCGCAGAGGATTCGCAGCGTCGAGCAGCGCATGAAGACGAGCTCGCCCTCCGGCCGCAGCAGCCGCGCCGCCTCGGCGATCCAGAGCTCGGGGTCGCACCAGATCGACGCGCCGTACTCCGAGAACACGAGGTCGAACGACTCGTCCGGCAGCGGCACGTCCTCCGCGTTGGCCTCGATCAGCTCGAGCCCGAGGCCGAACTCCTCGTCCATCCGCCGAGCCGTCTCCAGCTGCGCCGGCGTGACGTCGACGCCGACGACCCGCTGCGCCCCCGCGCGCTTGAGCCAGGCGCCCCAGTACGCCGTCCCGCAGCCGAGCTCGACCACGTCGAGGCCGGTGACGTCGGGCAGGATCCGGATCTCACTCTCCGGCTGTGACCACTGGCCCCAGGTGATCTCCTTCTGCGCCCAGGCGCCGCGAGCCTGTCGGTCCGTGTAATCCGCGTTCGCCTGCGTCCACCCCTCGCGGTTGATCGCGACATAGTCGGGCTCGCTCACGAGAACCAAAGCGCGAGCTCGCGCTCGGCCGACTCCGGCGAGTCCGACCCGTGCACGAGGTTGTCGGGCATCGAGAGCGCGAACTGGCCGCGGATCGAGCCGGCGCACGCCTCCGCCGGGTTCGTGGCGCCCATCGTCTTGCGGACGACTGCGATCGCGCCCTCGCCCTCGAGGACGAGTGCGAGCGTCGGGCCAGAAGTGATGAACTCGACCAGCTCGCCGTAGAACGGCTTCTCGGCATGCTCGGCGTAATGGGTCTCCGCGAGCTCCCGGTCGACCCGGACGAGCTTCGCGTCGCGCAGCACGAGGCCGCGTCGCTCGAAGCGGGCGAGGATCTCGCCCGCCAGCTGACGCTGCATCGCGTCGGGCTTGATCAGGACCAGTGTCCGCTCCACCGCCATCGGCGGCGGAGTCTACGCTCGGCGCTCTCTGCGGGGCGGCGTCAGGGCCTGCGTCTCGCCGAACGACTCGACCGCGGCGGGCTCGACCGGCGTCTCGCAGTACGGGCAGACCTGCCAGAGCGCCTCGAGCGGCTGCTTGCAGTTCCGGCAGGACTGGCGCAGCCGCGTCGTGCAGACGGGACAGACCAGGAACGAGGGATCGACCTCGGCCCGGCACACTGGGCAGTGCAGGTCGCGGCGCGCGAGGCGCTGCTCCATCGCCTTGATCTCGAGCTCGCGCTCGCGCCGGTCCTCGAGGTACTCCGGCGGGCGGAAGAGCATGTACACGAGGGCACCGAGAAACGGCGGCACGAGGCCGAGGACGACGGCCATCCCGACCAGCCACGGGTCCTCGATCCGCCGGCGGGCGTCCTTGTAGACCCAGAACGCGGTCGAGAGCCAGAAGACGACCACGAAGAACAGCGTCAGGTTGCGGATCACGACCCACGTGCTGTGACTGAAGAAGTCGAAGATTCCGTTGTCCGCTACCAGCACGTGCGTCTCCTCAGAGAAGGAGCTTCCCGACGAGGTAGCCGGCGCCGAACGCGAGGCCGACGATCGCCAGGACGACGACGACGGCGACTGCGAAGACGCTCAGGCGCTCGCCGAACTGCCCCATGGTACGCGCTGGAGTCGGACGGTGAGATCGGCCAGCAGGTAGAGCGAACCGGTGACGAGAACGGCCCCGTCGTCGCCCGCGAGCGAGCGCGCGCGGGCGAGTGCGTCACCAGGGTCGGCGACGGTCTCGATCGTGTCGAAGTGCGTTTGCGCACGGCGCGCCAGCTCGTCGGCGGACAGCGCCCGCGCGCTGTGCGAGGCGGTCGCGACGAGCACCCGGCCGGCACCGGCGAGGCGCTGCAGCATCGCGTCTGCGTCCTTGTCGGCGAGGATCGAGGCGACGACGACGTAGTCGCACCGCGGCAGGCGTTCGAGCAGCCACTCCACGCCGGCGGGATTGTGCGCGCCTGCGAAGACGTCCTCGCCGAACCGCTCGAAGCGGCCCGGGAGCACGGTCTCGACGTCGCCCTCGAGCGGCCTTCCGAGCAGCGCTGCCGCCGCAGCACGCCCCACGTCCAGCGCGTGCACCACGCGTCCGGCCTCGCGCGCGCGCGCGAGATCCTCCCACTCCGGCCCGCCGAGGACGACCGTCGCGCCGGGGGCGGCCACCGCGAGCTTCTCGGCCGCGATCGCTTCGCGCGTCTGACCCAGCACGTCCGTGTGGTCGAGCGCGACGTTCGTCAAGGCCACGACCTCGGCGTCGAGAACGTTCGTCGCGTCGAGGCGCCCGCCGAGCCCGGCCTCGACCACCGCGACGTCGACCTCCGCCGCCGCGAACTCCGCGAGCGCGGCGGCCGTGAGCACCTCGAACTGCGTTGCGCCCAGCCGTTCGGCCGAAGCCCGCACGCGCTCGAGTGCCGCCTCGACGTTCGCGTCCTCGAGGTCGACCTGGATCCGCTCGCTCCAGCCCGAGACGTGCGGCGAGGTGTAGGCGCCGACGCTGAGGCCCTCGCGCGCGAGGAATGCTGCCGCCCGGCGCGTCGCGGTCGACTTGCCGTTCGTGCCGACGACGTGGATCGCGCGGTAGGCGCGCTGCGGCTCGCCGAGCTCCGTGAGCAGCGCGCGCATCCGGCCGAGGCCGAACTCCTCCGGCCACGGAGAGAGCGACTCGAGCCAGAGTGGAGGCTAGACGCCGAGGGCATCGAGCTCGCGGCGGTAGCGCTCGAGCTTGTCGCGCTCCGCCTCGACGACGTCGCCGGGCGCATTCTGGACGAAGCGCTCGTTGGCGAGCATCTTCTCGGCCCGCTCGATCTCGCCGCGCAGCCGCGCCGCCTCCGCCTCGACGTTCGCGCCGTCGACCTTCGCCCGGTCCGGCTTGACCACCGCGTCGAAGATCCGCTGCTGCTCGCCCTCGAGCGGCGCACGCACGCCCGCGCGGCGAAAGACCTCGGCCGCCACCTGGATCGGCTCGAACTCCGCCGACACGTCCTCGGCGCCCACGGGCTCGGGCCACGGCGAGACGATCAGCCGCTCCTCCCGCGCGGGCAGGTTCGACCAGATCTCCTCGGTCACGTGCGGCATCGCCGGGTGCAGCAGCTTCAGCAGCCGCTCGAGGTTCGCGAGCGCCGTCGCCTGCGCGTCCTCGTCGCCGTCGTAGAGGCGCGGCTTGATCGCCTCGGCGTACCAGTCGCAGAAGTCGTCGAACGTCACGTGGTAGAGCACGCCCATCGCGGGCGAGAACTCGAATGCCGCGTAGTGCTCGTCGAGCTGGGCCTGCGCCTGGTCGAGCCGCCACGAGATCCAGCGCTCCTCGAGCGCGTGCGGCCGGAGCTCGGGGGTCGCATCGCCCACGTTGGCGAGGATCAGCCGCGAGACGTTCCAGAGCTTGTTCGCGAGCTTCCGCCCCTCCTCGATCGCGCCCTCGGAGAAGCGCACGTCCTGGGAGGAGGTGAGCTTCAGCAGCCCGTAGCGCGTCGCGTCGGCGCCGTGCTCCTCGACGAGCTCCATCGGGTCGAGGCCGGTGCCGAGGCTCTTGGACATCCGCCGCCCGTCGGGAGCGAGCACCGTCGTGTGGATGATCACGTGGCGGAACGGGACGTCGCCCATCAGCTCGAGGCCGGAGAAGATCATCCGGTTCTCCCAGAGGCGGATGATCTCTCGCGCGGTCGTGTTCAGCGTCCCGGGGTACCACGCGTCGAGCTCCGGCGTCGTCTCGGGCCAGCCGAGGATCGCGAACGGCCAGAGCGCCGACGAGAACCACGTGTCGAGCACGTCCTCGCTGCGGGTGAGCTCCGTCGAGCCGCACTCCGCGCACGCGTCCGGCTCGTCCTCGCGCACGGTCAGGTGGCCGTCCGGGCACTCCCAGACCGGCAGCTGGTGACCCCACCAGAGCTGGCGGGAGATGTTCCAGTCGGGCGCGTTCTCGAGCGAGTCGATCGCGAAGCGGTGCTGCGACTCGGGGTGGTAGCGCACGCGGCTCTCGCGCAGGGCCGCGAGCGCCGGCTGCCTGAGCTCGTCCATCCGGCACCACCACTGCAGCGAGATCAACGGCTCGATCCGCGTCTTGCAGCGCTCGCAGAGCGCGACCGAGTGTCGGTAGGCCTCGCGCTTGACCAGCAGGTCGCGCTCACGCAGCCAGGCCAGGATCCGCTCCTCGGCCTCCTCCTGTGTCAGGTCCGCGAGCTCCCCCGCCTCCTCGTTCATCCGCCCGTCGGGGCCGATCACCGTCAGCTCCGGGAGCCCGTGCGCTCGCCCGATCTCGAAGTCGAGCGGGTCGTGCCCGGGCGTCACCTTGAGCGCGCCGGTCCCGAACTCGGGGTCGACCCGCTCGTCCTCGATCACGGGCACCTTGCGCTCGACGAACGGGACGATCACCTCGCGACCGACGGCGCCGCTCCAGCGCTCCTCGCCGGGGCTCACGGCGACCGCGACGTCGGCCAGGATCGTGGCCGGGCGCGCCGTCGCGACCGTGACGCCGTCGGACGGGTCGTCCACGAACGGGTAGCGCACGTAGGTGAGCGCGTCGTCGACCTCCTCGTGCACGAGCTCGAGGTCGGAGAGCGACGTCTCGTGATGGGGGCACCAGTTGATGATCCTGTTGGCGCGGTAGATCCAGCCCTTGCCGTAGAGGTGGACGAACCAGCGCATGACCGCGCGCACGTACAGCTCGTCCATGGTGAAGCGCTCGCGCCGGTAGTCCATCGAGGCGCCCATGCGCCGGAACTGGCCCATGATCGTGCCGCCGTACCTGTGGAGCCACTCCCAGACGATCTCGACGAACTTCTCGCGCCCGACCTCCTCGCGGGAGGTGCCCTGCTCGAGCAGGTGCTTCTCGACGACGTTCTGTGTCGAGATACCCGCGTGGTCGTAGCCGGTCAGGAAGGCGGTCTCGAAGCCGCGCATGCGGTGCCAGCGCGCGAGCAGGTCCGCCAGCGAGATCTGCAGCGCGTGGCCGGTGTGGAGCGCGCCGGTGACGTTGGGCGGCGGGTGCGCGACCACGAACGGCTCGCGCCCCGAGCCCGGCTCGGCGCCGTAGAGACCTTCCTCCTCCCACGTGCGCTGCCAGCGCTCCTCGACGCCCTCAGGCTTGTAGAGCGGCTCCATTCGGGCAAGTTTACGAAGACGTGGGCGAGTTCTTTCACGCAGTCAGGGTCTTCGGGGAGCAGCTCGCCGATGTCGGCTGGCTCGCGCTCGCGATCGCGCTCGCGTTCCACTTCCTGAAGATCCTCGTGCGCACGTTCGCGTGGCGGAACATCATCCAGGCCTCCTACCCGGACGTGCGCGTGCCCTGGCGGCCGGTCTGCGGCGCCTACATCGCCGGCGTCGGCGTCAACTCGATCGTCCCCGGCCGCGGCGGCGATCTCGTGAAGCTCTACCTCGTCCACCGGCGCCTCCCCGAGACGACCTACACCACGCTCGCCTCGACGCTGCTCACCGAGACCGTCTTCGACATCGTGCTCGCGACCCTGATCTTCCTCTGGGCGCTGACCGAGGGAGTGCTGCCGAGCCTGCACGTGCTGCCGAGCCTGCCCTCGTTCGACTGGGGCTGGCTCTTGGCCGATACGAGACTGGGCGCGACCGTCTTCTCCGCCGTGAGCCTCGGGCTGATCCTCCTCGTCTGGTGGGCATCAAGGCACGTCGAGAACTTCAAGCAGCGCGTCGGGCGCGGCCTCGTGATCCTCCGCGACCCCCGGCGCTACCTGCGCGAGGTCGCGAGCTGGCAGGCGCTCAGCTGGGTCTTCCGGATCGCGTCGCTGTACTTCTTCCTCGAGGCCTTCCACGTCACCGCGACCGTGCACAACGCGCTACTCGCCCAGGTGGTGGACAGCCTCTCGACGCTGCTCCCGTTCTCACCCGGCGGCGCGGGCACCAAGCAGGGGCTGCTCGTCTACGTGCTCAACGGGGAGGCTGCGAACTCGCGGCTGCTGGCGTTCAGCGTCGGCCAGTACGTCGCCGTCACCATCTTCAACGTCGCGATCGGCGCGATCGCGATCTTCGCGATGCTGCGCACGCTGCGGCTGCGGGAGATCCTGGGCCGCGCCAAGTCCGCGGAGTCGGAGAGCGCCTAGTTACGGAGCCTTGACTCGGCCGACGTAGTCGACGCGCATCGCGCGGATCTCGCCCGCGTCGATCGCGCCTTGCTCGTCCTCGGCGCTCGTCGACGCCAGGTCGGCGAAGAGGTACGGTCCGCGCGAGAGTTCTTGGCACTCGAAACGCTCGTCGAGGAGCCCAAGCAGCGTCTTGGCGGAGTGCAGCCGCTCCTCGCGCGCCCAGGCCCGGAGGTACGCGCTCCACGGCTCGCCGGACCCGAGCCACCCGCCCCGCCTTCGGCGCAGCCAGCCCTCCTGGGACCCAAGGCGGCTGAAGCACCACTCGGCCGTCGGCTCGTCGAAGTCCTCCCAGGCCCACTCGACCACCACCAGCGTTCCGCCCGGCGCAAGCGTGGCCGCGACCCGGTCGAGCACCTCGGCGGGATCGGCGACATGATGGAGCGAGGTCGAGGCGACGATCGCGTCGGCCTCGGCGGGCAGTTCCGCCTGCTCGAACTCGACGCGGTGGTATCCCGCCCCCTGCGGCGCCTGCGGATCGACCCCGACGGCGTCGTACCCGCTCGAGCGCAGCCCCGGGACGAATCCGCCGAGTGGGCCGCAGCCGAGCTCGATGACCCGTGCCGGCGGAGCAGGGAGCCGCGCGTGCACGATCGGCCAGATCGCCGCGAGCCACCGCTCGGCAGCCGTCACCGCCCCAAGGCCGAGACCGTCAGGCGGACTCTTCGGCGAGCTCGGCGGGCTCGTCGTCGGCGCCGGCGCTCGTCACGAGCGTCGGCTTGCGGCCCTTCTCGATCGTCTCCTTGGTGATCGCGCACTTGACGACGTCCTTGCGCGAGGGGAGCTCGAACATGACGTCGAGGAGCGCGGTCTCGATGATCGAGCGGAGGCCGCGGGCGCCGGTCTCGCGGGCGAGCGCCTTGTCGGCGATCTCCCAGAGGGCCTCGTCGGTGAAGACGAGCTCGATGTTGTCGTAGGCGAAGAAGCGCTGGTACTGGCGGGTGAGCGCGTTCTTCGGCTCGGTCAGGATCTGAACGAGGTCCTCGCGCCGGAGCTGGTGCACCGCCGAGATCACGGGCAGGCGGCCGATGAACTCGGGGATCAGCCCGTACGAGAGGAGGTCCTCGGGCATCACCTTCGCCAGCATCTCCGACGCCTCGAACGCATTGCGCGAGCGAATGTCGGCGCCGAAGCCGACGGCGTGCTTGCCGATCCGCTTGCCGATGATCGTCTCGAGGTCGGCGAACGCGCCGCCGCAGATGAAGAGGATGTTCGTCGTGTCGATCGAGAGGAACTCCTGGTGTGGGTGCTTGCGCCCGCCCTGCGGCGGCACCGAGGCGACGGTCCCCTCGAGGATCTTCAGCAGCGCCTGCTGCACGCCCTCGCCCGAGACGTCGCGCGTGATGGACGGGTTGTCCGCCTTGCGCGCGATCTTGTCGACCTCGTCGATGTAGATGATCCCGGTCTCGGCCTTCTTGATGTCGAAATCCGCGGCCTGGATCAGCTTCAGGAGGATGTTCTCGACGTCCTCGCCGACGTAGCCGGCCTCGGTGAGAGCCGTCGCGTCGGCGATCGCGAACGGCACGTTGAGGATCCGCGCCAGCGTCTGGGCCAGCAGCGTCTTCCCGCACCCGGTCGGGCCGAGCAGCAGGATGTTCGACTTCTGCAATTCGACGTCGTCGTCCTCCGCCGCCATCTGCACGCGCTTGTAGTGGTTGTAGACGGCGACGGAGAGGGTGCGTTTCGCCTCTTCCTGCGAGACGACGTAGTCGTTCAGGACCGCGTAGATGTCACGCGGGCGAGGCAGGTTGTCGAGGTCGAGCTGCGCGGGAGCGGTGAGCTCCTCGTCGATGATCTCGTTGCAGAGGTCGATGCACTCGTCGCAGATGTAGACCCCGGGTCCTGCGATGAGCTTCTTGACCTGCCGCTGACTCTTTCCGCAGAAACTGCAGAGCAGCTGTTCGTTGCCATCCGATGCGCGAGCCACCTCGGTCTCCTTTTACCTCGGATCGGCCCTAAGTGCTAGGCCTTTGCGCCGTCCTTGGCGGCATCCCGGTGGATGATCACATTGTCGATGATGCCGTATTCCTGGGCTTCTTGGGGGGTCATGAAGTAGTCGCGCTCCATGTCCTTCGAGACTTTCTCGATGTTCTGGCCGGTGTGCTCCGACATGATCTCCTCGAGCCGCCGCTTGAGGGCGATCGTCTCCCGGGCGTGGATCTCGATGTCGGTCGCCTGCCCCTGGAAGCCGCCCCAGACCTGGTGGATCAGGATCTTGGCGTTCGGCAGGGCCATCCGCTTTCCTTTCGCGCCGCCCGCGAGGAGCAGCGCGCCCATCGACATCGCCGTGCCGACGCAGATCGTCTGCACGTCCGGCTTGATGAATTGCATCGTGTCGTAGATCGCGAGCCCGTGGTACACCGACCCGCCCGGCGAGTTGATGTAGATCGAGACGTCCTTGTCGGGGTCCTCCGACTCGAGGTGGAGGAGCTGCGCGATGATCAGGTTGGCGATCTGGTCGTCGACGGGCGTTCCGAGGAAAATGATCCGCTCGTTGAGCAAGCGGGAGTAGATGTCGAACGAGCGCTCGCCGCGCGAGGTCTGCTCGATCACCATCGGGATCAACGGGCTCATGCTGGCTCCTTGCTGCCGGGGGTCCACAGTTTCGTCTCTGTCGGTTGCGTTTCCTTGTCGGGGGTCCAGATCTCCTCACGGGCGCTCGCGACCTCGGCCGGGACGCGCTTCGTCTCGGCCGCGACCCGGTCGAGCGCCTTGCGTAGGCGCAGGTCGGCGCGCAGCACTTCCTGGCGGCCGGAGTCGAACACCTGCTTGACCGCCTCGTCGGGATCGTCCTCGGCGAGCTCCGCCTGCTCGCGGATCAGCTCCTCGATCTCGGCGTCCTCCACCTCGAGGCCGAGCTGGTCGGCGACGGCCTCGAGCACGAGCTCGCGCGCGACCGAGAGCGCCGCCTCGGCGCTCATCCGCTGCACGAGTTGCTCGGCGGTCTGGCCCGAGAGCTGGAGGTAGGTCTCCGCATTGATGCCGCGGGCCTCGAGCGAGCGACCGAGGCCGTTCAGCAGCTCGCGCGTGCGCGCCTCGACGAGCGGGCCGCCGACCTTGACGTCGGAGGCCTCGACGAGCGTGTCGATGGCCGCCGCGCGGTACTGCGTCTCGGCCTCCTCCTCGAGCACGTCGCGGATGCGCTGCTCGATGTCGGCGCGCAGCTCCGCGAGCGTGTCGAACTCGCTCGCCGCGCGCGCCAGCTCGTCGTCGAGCTCCGGCAGCACCTTCTCCTTGATCTCCTTCACTTCGACCGTTGCCTTGGCCGTCGAGTCGTCGGCGGTCTCGAACCCGACCTCCTTCGTCTCGCCGGGGCTCGCGCCGGTGAGCGCGCGCTCGATCTCCTCGACGAGCCGGCCGGAGCCGAGCTCGACCACCAGGTCGCGCTGCCCCTCCCCGTTCTCGTCGAGCGCGTCGATCACGAGCACGTCGCCCGTGCGCGCGGGGCGGTCCTCGACGGGCGCAAGCTCTGCGACCGTCTCGCGCAGCGCCTCGAGCTCCTGGTCGACGACCTCGCTCGGCACCTCGGGCTCGGCGTACGGCACCTCGAGCTGCGACCAGTCGGCCGGCTCGGGCTTCGGCTGGACAGCGACCGTGGCCGTGAACCTGAACTCGTCCTCCTCGGAGGTCGGCAGGTCGTAGTCGTACTCCGGCGCGGCGACCGGGCGGATGCCCGTGCCTGCGGCGGCGTTCAGGAACCAGCCGCCGATATGGCTCTCGACCGCCTCCGTGAAGATCCGCTCGCGGCCGATCCGCGTCTCCAGCACCTGCGGCGGCACCTTCCCCTTGCGGAAGCCGGGCACCTTCACCGACGCCGCGAGGTCGTGCGTCGCGTGCTCGACCGCGTGCTCGAGGTCTGCCTGCGGAACCTCGACCGTCAGCCGGACCTTGTTGTCCGGCAGCTCCTCGATCTGCGTCGCCATGCCGTGGCCATTCAAGCAAAGGGACCCCGGCCGGCCGAGGCGTCGGTCAGAAGTCGTCCGGCTCGCCGTCTCCGTAGTCGAGGTTCTCGAGCCGGGTCATCAGGCCCACCCCGCGGAAGTAGACCTTGTTGGAGCGCGGGTAGTAGGCGATGTCGTTCGGCTCCCGGGTTCCGTAGACGAGGTAGGTGATGCCCTGGTCACCCGGGACCAGCGAGTGGGCGATGCGCGTGCCCGGCGGCCGCGCGACCACGTGGCCCGGCCGCAGCTCGTGATCCTCGCGCTGGGCGCCGCGCTCGGCGGTGACCGGCGTCGGCCACAGCTCGAGCGTGCCGCCGCCCTCGAGGATCACGAAGGCCTCCGACTCGAGCGAGTGGCAGTGCGGAACGACGCCGCGCCGCCCCGGTTCGCGTTGGATCCAGTTCAGCCCGGAGCGCTCGGAGCCTGCGGCCTCGCCGAGCAGCCGGTCGCCGTCCTCGTCCTTCGGGACGTCCTCGAGCGCGACAATGTTGGCCGGCCGCTCGCCCGGCTCGGCGAACTCGAGCTCGCCGGCCTGCGCCTCGATGTCCCAGGGGTCGTCGGTGCGACCCTCGACCCAGGGCCAGCTCAGACGCACCGCCTTCGACCGCGGCAGCCAGCCGTACTCGACCGGGTGCCGCGTCCCGAAGACGAGGTAGTCCAGGCCGTCGGGGCCGCCCTTGAACGTGTGCTCGTGGTGGTCGGCGACCTGCACGATCGTGTCGCCCGCGCGGACCTCGCAAACCGCCTCGTCCTGCCAGAGGAGCCCTGACCCGCCGAGGACGTAGTAGATCTCCTCCGATAGCACCGTGCGAGTGCGGGGGCGTCGGCAGCCTCCCCGGCTCGACCCGGACTCGGTTGACCCCGATCCCCTTCGCGCCCGCCGCGTCGCCGAGACGCTGCCACGTCGCGGCCATCGGCCCCTTCTCGTTGCGGCGGCCCTCGACATCGTCCCAGTGCGCCAGCACGCGAGGAAGTATCAGCGAAGCTGGAGGAACTCGTTGGCGCCACTGACGGACAGCCCGGGCGTCGGTCCGCCGCCGATCACGTAGACGCGCCCGCCGGAGCCCAGCACGCCCAGGCCGTGACGCGGCGTCGGCAGGTCGGGCAACCGACGCCACCGCTGGCTGCGAACGTCGAAGGCGTAGACCGCCGCCGATGTGCCCGCCGCCGACTCGCTCCCCGCCGACACGAGCAGCGGCCCGACCGAGGCAGAGTCCGTTCCGCCGCGCGTCTCAGGAACCCGGGGCAGCGACACCCAGCGGCGGCGGGCGGGAACATAGGCCTGAAAGTCGTCGAAATTCGTTCCGGCCTCGCGCCCGGCGACGGCGTAGACGCGGCCCCCGAGCGCGCTCACGCCGAGGTGCTCGCGCGGCTTCGGGCCCGGGATCCGCGTCCACCGGCGGCGGCTGCGGTCGAAGGCCAGCGCGCGCTGCGCAAGGCCGCCGCGCGCGACGCCGCCGACGACGTAGAGCGTCCGGCCAACGATCGCCGCGCCGGCCGCGGCGCGCGGCTCGGGCAGGTCCGGAAGTCGCCGCCAGCGGCCCTGCAAGAGGACGAAGGCGCGCGTCGGGGCGCCGTAGCCGCCGACCACGTAGAGCCTCCGCCCGTCGGAGGCAGCCATCGCGTGGTTGACCGCGACCGGGAGGTCGCGCAAGCGGCGCCACCGGTTCTTCGCCGGCGAGTACGCCTCGACCCGCTTGGAGCTCCGCCCATCGGAAAGGAAGCCCCCAACGATGACGAGCTCGCGGCCGACCGTCGCAGCGGCCACCTCGCTGCGCGGCACCGGCAACGGCGCCGCCCGCTTCCACTCGAGCGCCCGGGGCGAACCGGCCCCAGCCGAGGCGGCAAAGGCGAGCACTCCGGCTCCCAGCAACGCGAGCGGCCACCGTGTCATTGGCCCCTGGAGTATGGAACCTCGTGGCGACCCGCGGCGTATGTCGAACGTGAGGCGAGCCGTCGTGATCACGATCGTTGCCGCTGCGGCCGGAGTCGCTTGGGGGGCCCCCGTGAGCCGGCCGGTTCGCACCGTTCCCTGCGCCGAGGTCATCGACCACTCGAGGTTCCCCTACCGTTCGGGCGGCTACCGGCTGGTGCTCAGCGCGTTTTCGGTGCCTCCCGCCTATCTCCGACAGCTCGTCCATGTCCGTGGCACCTGGCCCTACTGGCGCAAGGCAGGCCTGGTCATCCGGGCCGGCGCGCCCACTGTGACGGTCACCGTCCCTCAAGCGTGGCGAAGCCGCGCCGCGATCATCTGGGGCAACGCAGGCAGCCCGGCAAGCTCGTTGCGGTTCGCGAGCTGTGGCGGCCGCGCGACAGAGGGCCGGGCCTACGCCGGCGGGTTCTTCCTGCGCGCGCGAAGCGCCTGCGTACCGCTCGTGTTCCGGGTCGGCGCACGAAAAGCAACGGTCCGCTTCGGCATCGGCCGCCGCTGCTGACCCCGGTTTCGCCGACCTCAGACGGAGAGCGCGGGCGAGAGAGTGGCAAGCCAGAGCGCCGCGCGTCCTCAGGTCTGATCATCCGGACCTGCGCAGCGCTGCTCGGCCACGGATCAAGGCACGCGTCGCCCTTGCCGCCTGTTCGGCCGCGCGCGCGACGTCGGCGGGATCGAGTGTTCCTGGATGGTCGGTGAGCAGCGCGGCGTAGCCATGGGCGGTGGCCTCGATCGCGTCGCCGAGCTGCTCCGCGCCATTTGGGTCATCGGGGCACAGTTCGGCGACGCAGACAGCGAGCATGCCTTCGAGGTCCTCGTAGGCCTCGCGCAGCTGTGGCTGGCGCTTCTTCTTATCGAGGCCTACGCCGAAGACGACGCCGAACAACGCCGGTTGCTCCGCGGCGAACCGGACGTAGCCGCTGGCCATGGCCGCCAGCCGCTGTTCGGGGGGGTCGGTTTCCGACGACTGCGCCGCCAGCGCCTCACCGAACGCCTGCAGGGCGCGAACCGCGACCGCGGCAAGCAACTCGTCCCGGCTGGCGAAGTGCCGGTAGGGCGCGGCCACGGTCACCCCGAGACGCCGGCTCAGCTCTGCGAGCGAGAAGCCGCGTACTCCTCGCTCGACGATCAGCTCGACGGCGCCGTCGACGAGGGCGGCCTTCAGGTCACCGTGGTGGTAACGCTTCGCCCGCGTCGACACGGCGGTCGCAGCGCTCAGGAGGCCGGTAGGTGATCACGCCACGAGTGGCGCGGCTCGTAGCCAAGTGCCTGCCGAGCGCGGTCGCTCGCGAGCAACGCGTCGAACTCTCCCACCTCGCGAGTCATCCGGACACCTGGAAAGACCTCGTCGAGAAGGGCCGAAGAGGAGCGGTTCATGACCGTGTCCGCCGCCGCGATGATGAAGCTCGGACTGCCTGCGACGGCGTCCGGTGGCGCCTCGAGCGCCAGCCGGCAGGCGGCCGCCACGTCGCGGTCGTCGACATAGCCCCAGAGGTTCCACTTGCGCACGTGCGGGTCAGGCCAGAAGGCGGGGAACTCCTGGTAGTCGCCGGAGGCCATGATGTTGGAGAAGCGCAGCGCGACGAACGAAATCCCTGACCAGCTCGCGATCTGCCCCGCAATCGTCTCGCTCGCGACCTTCGACAGGGCATAGGTGTTCGTCGCCACCGGGTAGTGATCCTCGTCCACCGGGGCATAGCGCGGCGGCGGTCCGTCCGCCTCCATGAACGACTCCTCGCTCGGTCCGACGCCGAAGGGAACACCGACGGTAGTCTCGCTCGAGGCCCACACCACCCGCCGCAGATGGAGCCTCGCCGCAGCGTGGAACACGTTGAAGTTCATCGTCGTGTTCGCGTTGAAGGTGACGGCCGGAGTGCTCAGGCCGGGCGCCGGAACGTTTGCGAGGTGAACCACCGCGGCTGCGCCCTCGAGCGCCCCGAGTGCCTGCCCGTAATCGGTCAGGTCCGCGCGGAGCATCCCCGCCTCCAAGTCGTCTTTCGATGCCACCAGGTCGGTTAACGCAACGTCGTAACCGTGCTCGAGCAGGTCACGCACCACCGCTCGGCCCGCCTGGCCGCTGGCTCCCGTGACACAGACCCGTCCCTCCATCGTGGCCATCACCAGCCACCTCCGTCTGAGCGTGGATGTTAGCGTCTCTTACAAAGTAAGAGATTATCACTTCGGCCCACGGCCTGCGTCCCAACTGTGGGCCGACGGTTCCTTGAGGGCGCCAGATCGCTGCCGGCACGGCGGTGTCGCCTGGCGAGCGTGCTCTCTTGGGGCATGAATTCAGCGCCGCGGCCGACATGTGCGGCTGCGGCCCACGCGCGTTCACGGAGAGGGCGATCCGTCGAAAGTCGTCATGGCCGCGAAGCGGCCGGACTCTCGACGGGAGTGCGGGCGAGAGGACTCGAACCTCTAAGGAGCCGAAGCTCCAACGGGACCTAAACCCGTCGCGTCTACCAATTCCGCCACGCCCGCTTGCGGCCAAGGATAGAGCCGCATTCGTAAAGGAAACGCGCCGCCCCTAACTAATACGTCCGGGTTGAGTCTGAAACCACGGTCATGAACGCAATCGTCGTCGAACTCCCCACCGTCGAGTCGCTTAGCGACGAGATCCGCGGCGTGGTCTACGAGCGCCAGACCCTGCGTTCGGTCGGCGCCGGCCGCGAGGAGCTGGAGCGCAACCGCGCCGAGCTCGTCCGCCTGCAGCAGGCACTCGTCAACGCCCTCATCCGACGCCACCTCCCCGCGAACGCGGCGTAGACCTCGGCCTCGGACGGGCTATCCTGTCCGGGCTGCGCGGTGGCGGTAGCTCAGTTGGTAGAGCCCCGGGTTGTGGTCCCGGTGGTCGGGGGTTCGAGTCCCCTCCGCCACCCCTCTTCCTACACTGGTTTCGACCTGGCCCCGTAGCTCAGCGGAAGAGCGGCGGACTTCGAATCCGCGTGCGGAGGTTCGACTCCTCCCGGGGCCATGCATCCTGGCGGCGTTCACGTCGTGGATTGGCTGAGAGAGCGGCGGTCTAGACGCCTTCGGGCAGCTCGCGAAACAGCTTCGGCAGCTCGTCGTTCAGGAAGTGGGCCGGCTCCTTCTTCTCGGACGTTCTCGGCTTCTCGGCCGACGGCGAAGTACACGGGTTTGCAAGTGCAGTGCTCCCGCGTCCTGTCAAACGGTGCACCACCGGGGCGAAGCGTCCGAGAGTGCACACGCGGCGCTATGTCGAGCCTGAATGCTTGGACACTTCGCGTGGCTGTCGTCCGGGACGATGATGCCGACCAACCGCCCGTGCTAGTCGAAGGACGAGGATGAGGAATTTCCCGCTAAGAGCGCAAGGGTGGCTCGCCCGGGTCTTGAAATCTCTTCTCGATGTGAGTGAATCGGCCGTCAGTTCCACCCGCGGCCCAGTGGGATTGCGAAGACCGGCTAACCGAGGCGGGCCGCCCAGCTACTCGGGTCGGTCGGTCCTTGAGGCGATGGGCAGGCCCTCTCCCCCAGGCTCCGCCTGGCCTGCCCATCGCTCCCCCGTGGCTTCCTCCGGCACACGGTTAGGGCCTAGCCCGATTGGTGTTGACGTCCGGGTTCCGAGCGTCGGACAATCCTGGTGCGCGCATCGACGCGCTGAGGGGAGGCCAAGGGGAGACCTCCTTACTGCGGCAACAACCGCTTGAGTGGCGTCGATGCGCGCCCATCTCTGCGCCCGCCTCAGATGCCTCGTAGCCGGGGCTTGGGGGTGCGGTTGAAGAGCTGCGGCTCCCTTCCCGCACCATGCCCGCCTGGCGGAGGGAGATCATGCCGACGGGCTAGCCCCGGCTACAGACCGCCAGGCCTACCGGAAACAGACGCAGGAACCGACGCGACCTTGCCCTGTGGCCTAGGCGCGGGGTGAAAGGGGAACCTACTTGACATGCCGGGCGACTGGAGCCCCGCCGGGGACCGGCGACATCCGTCCCCAGCAGGTGGGGGGAGTCGCCCGGCACTAGCTCCACTGTTGCACCCGAAAGGCGTTGCGAATAGCTGGACGATTTGGGGGGTGAGCATGTCTCCGGGAAATGCTCCAACAAAAACCCGGAGCTATATCATTTCGACCACTGATCTAAGACCGTCTTCAAAGGAAGGGGCGAACTGTGGCGCGCAAGACGATTCGAGTTAGTGACCAGTCCGGCCAAGAGATCCCAGACGGCAGGGGCGCGACTGTGCGCATCACCTTCGCCGACGCTCGGAAGGGAGTCCGTGAGTTGGACTTGACGGATGCCGAGGCCGAGAAGCTGGGCGGGCGGGCAGTTGCGCGGCGCGGGCGGAAGCCCAAGGCCTCCTAGGCTGAGTAGCGCCTCTCTGCGACTCGCTCTACGACCACTCCCCTGAGACGCATCCGCCTACCGTTAATCCAGCTCGTGGGGTCGTACGCGATGCGGTAGGGCCTGCCGGCGTACCCGGCCTTAAACCTTCCAGCTTTCGACTCTGCTCGGTCCTGCCGTGATTGGGGAACGGCGATAGCTGGGGTCACGCCACAGCCGCCACGGAGACCTCCTGAAAGACCTTAATGCCAGAGACGCTGTGAGGGTTAATCAGGCAGAAGAGGCCGATGCGGTTAGGGGACCCTCGATTACCTAACTTCTTCGGGACCACTTGCAGAACGAGAGGGACTATCGCGCGGATCTTGGCGAATTCTACGCCGATGATTGGGCTGTGATTCTGGAGCAGCGGAAAGAGCGCGCGCGCGTCGAGTACAAGGAGATCTCCATCTGGTGGATCCGCAAGCGGATCAACTAAGCGGACCCGCCGCCGGAAGAGTGGACCCCACTCACCCGGGGCGATGTACTAGGTCGCCGGTCTCTGCGGATGACCGCGCCCGAAGCCGATCCCAGACGAAGATCAGCACGTTGAGGACGATCACGCCGCCCAGAATCCCGAAGAGAAATCGCTTCCGGCCGGGGCTGATCTCCATGGACGGGAAGCGTAGTCGGGAAGCCACTAGGCTTGGGCTCGCTGCGGCCCGGACCCACGACCGGCAGGAGGCTTCATGAGCGAATACGCAGTCGTGCACCTGGACGAGATCGACGAGATCACCGACGGCCGCTGTCCGTGGCGACCGGTTCGGCACCACTTCGGCATCACGTCCTTCGGCGTCAACGCCTGGACCGGCCGCGAGGCGGGCGACCGGATCATCAACGAGCACGACGAGGCCGACGAGAACGAGGAGCTGTACCTCGTCCACAGCGGCCGCGCGAGGTTCGAGCTCGGCGGCGAGAAGGTCGATGCTCCGGCGGGGACGTTCGTGTTCGCGCGCCCAGGCCTGAAGCGGACGGCATTTGCCGAGGAGCCGGGCACGACGATCCTCGCGCTCGGCGGAACACCGGGCCAGGCGTACGAGCCGCACGGCTACGAGATCTGGTCGCAGGTCCGCCCCCTCTACGACGCGGGCCGCTACGACGAGGCGGCCGACCGCGGGCGCGAGCTGATCGCGGCCAATCCGCAGTACCCGATGGTGACGTACAACGTCGCGTGCGCCGAGAGCCTCGCGGGCCGGAGGAACGACGCGATCGAGCACCTCAGGCTCGCGATCGAGGGCAACGACCGGTTCCGCGAGTACGCGGCCGAGGACTCCGACTTCGATCCGATCCGCGAAGAGGCCGCGTTCAGGGAGCTGGTCGGCCAGCGCTAGCTGCGGCGTGGCCTGGCGCCGCCGCGAGGAGTGGTCTCGCGGGAGTGAGAAGGCTCCTGCTGGCCGGTGCGCTCTCGCTCGTGCTCGCGGGCAGCGCGTCAGCGGAGGTCGTTGCCCCCGGCGTGCAGGACGGCCAGCTGGCGACGACGCGCACGGGCTGCCGGCGGTCGCGTACACGCGCTGGAGCCGGGAGACGCACAAGGGCACCCTCGTGCTCGAGCGCCTCGACCGCACGGGCCGCGTCCGGACGCAGCAGCGGAGTCACCTGGGCAGGCACGGTCGCCTCGCGCGGCACGAAGACGGAGCTCGACGGCTGGCTCGCCGGCCTCGCTTCGAGGGGCGGCGGCTCGCGCGACCTGCTCCTGGCCCAGCCTCGCGGTCTCAGCTGGTTCCGGGCGTCGGCGAGCCCGGTCACGCGCGTGCGGTTAGCGGCCACCGACCAGGCAGACGGAAGCGTCCGGCTCAGCGGCCGAGTCCTCGGCTACGCGGGAGGGCGCGTCACGATCTACCGCGAGCGACCGGGCACGGCACGCTCGCTCGCCGGTGCGGCAACCCCGGCGCGCGACGGTTCGTTCACGTTCACCGACAAGCACCCGCTGCGGCCGCTGCTCTACCGCGCCGTGTACGCGCAGCCGAAGACCGGCGTGCCCTACGCAGCGCTGCTGCGCACGCCGGTCTCCTAGAGGCCAAATCTACGATGGGGTGGCGTCGGCCCGCACGGAGGCCGCCTGCTGCTCGTGGCGACCCTCGAAGAACTCCTCGACGATCTTCTCGTTGAAGGCGGGCAGGTCGTCGGGCTTGCGGCTGGTGACAAGGCCCTCGTCTACCACGACCTCCTGGTCGACCCAGTTGCCGCCCGCGTTCTGGATGTCGGTGCGAAGGCTCGGCCATGACGTGACCTTGCGCCCGCGTAGGACGCCCGCCTCGACGAGCATCCACGGGCCGTGGCAGATCACGCCGACCGGCTTGCCCTGCTCGAAGAACTGCCGCGTGAACTCGATCGCGTTCTCGTCCATCCGCATCGTGTCCGGGTTGCCGACGCCGCCGGGGATGACCAGCGCGTCGTAGTCGTCAGCGCGAGCCTCCTCGACGGTTTTGTCCACCGGGAAGGTGTCGGCTTTGTCGTAGTGGTTGAACCCCTGGATCTCGCCCTCTTCCAGCGAGATCAGCTCGGGCTGCCCACCGGCCTCCTTCACGGCCTTCCACGGCTCGGTCAGCTCGACCTGCTCGACCATGTCGGTGGCGAGAAATGCGATGCGCTTGCCCTGCAGCTCGTTTGCCACGGCTGACTCCTTTCCTCCTCGTGTCCCCGACGCTCTAGGGCGCCGACGGCGGTGGCGGCTCTTCCTCGACGTAGGTCGTGCGCCGCCGGCTCGGCCGGTAAACGCGCCGCCGCACCGCGACCGGCTCGTCGTAGGCCGGCCCGGACCAGAACCCTGCGCCCCACCATGTCCGCCAGAGCACGAGCGAGATCAGAAAGACGACGATCCCGATGATCATCAGGATCGCGCCGACGACCTGCGGGTCGACGGTCCCGCCCTCGGTCTGAACGGCCCAGGTGAGGATCGCTCCAAAGGTGACCAGGATCAGGCTGATGATGATTCCCATGGCCCGCGTACTACCCGCGCGGCGGCCTTACCAACCCGGGCTACGTAGAGTGCCGAGCAGTGGCCATTTCGCCCGAGTCGCAGCTCGAAGCCGCGCGGCGCGAGCTGGCCGACCTGTACCGGCAGCTCGCAGTGGCGCGCCCGGTTCAGCCGGAGCCGCATGGCCACCCACATGCAGATCGCGCGCGTCAAGCGCCGCATCGCACAGCTCGAGCGAGGCAGCTGACTGCGCCTGACTGCGGTGGCCGTAGCCATTCGTGAAGCGGGATGACGGGACCCCAACAGACTCACAGTTCGCGAATGACGCCTGAAGGAATTACGCCCAGGGCAGACGAGCCCAGTTCGGCGGCCGCTCTCGCCGGAACCGCTCGACCGTCGCGTACGCCTGCCTCCAGTCGGAGGTCTCCTCCGCCACGCTCGCGCCGTAGCGCGCCGCGAGCTCCGACACCGGGTAGTGCCCTCCCGGGCCCGAGCGCGAACCGACCATCAGGATCACACACGGCCCGTCGCCCGCGCCTACGAAGGCGTGCTCGGTCCACGGGGAAGAGTGGAAGAAGTCCCAGGGGCGCAGGCGTCGCTCCTCGTCCTCGACGAGCAGCGCGCACTCCCCTGCAAGGACGAGGAACGCCTCCTGGTTCGACTCGGCGTGGTAGAGGCCGGTCTGCCCGGGCTCCAGGACGGCGACGTTGATCCCGAACTGGGCGAACTCGACCGGCGGGTCGCCGTACTCGTTCTCGAAGGCGCACCTCGCGCCCCTCCTCTCCGAGAACCACCACTCGGCGTCGCGCACGTTGACGACGAACCAGCCCTGGGTCACGGGCGTGAGCCCCGATCCGAAGTCCTCGAGCTGTGCTTCGGGCACGGACGCGATTCTCGCACCTCGGGGCGGGTCTCCGATGTGGGCCAGTGATCCGGAATGACGCCTGATCCTTGGGCTCCGAACCGTAGGATTGTGAGGTGCCGTTCACGCTCAGGAACATCAAGGAGGATCTGGAGGACATCGGCTCGAGGTTCGACGGCGCGCCGGACCTGGAGTTCCGCTCGGCGACCGAGGCGCTCGAGCTCGAGAAATCCGGCGTGAGCTACCAGCGCGTCCCGCCGGGCTATCGCTTTCCGTACGGCCACACGCACAAGAAGCAAGAGGAGGTGTACGTGGTCGTGCGCGGGAGCGGGCGGATGAAGGTCGACGACGAGATCGTCGAGCTCAAGGAATGGGACGCGGTGCGCGTCCCGCCCGGTACGTGGCGAGGCTACGAGGCCGGGCCGAAGGGCCTCGAGATCCTCGTCATCGGCGCGCCCAGTCTCGGGGAGGCTCCGCGCGAAGACGTCGATGGCCAGCGCGACTGGTGGGCTGACGAGTAGACCGGTCCGTAAGCCCTTCGGCTGGGCGAGCGTGCTGTCGCCTGACAGCGCGTGTAGTCGGAGCGATTACCGCTTCCGCTTCCGTCGTTGCTCGGCAAGCTCGACAATCTCGGCGAACGGGTCGTCCTCGGAGAGTCCGACGCCGGTTCCGGATTCTGTCGTGGCGATCGGCGCGTCGCACTCACGTCAGCGACGTTCGACTTCGACGACTTCCATAACGGGAAACGGTACAGCGGCGCGTGGCTCCGTCAGATAGCCGTCAGAAGCTCGAAACGAGCGCGCGGTCTTTTTCGCTGCGTCATGTACCGCCGCGTCCTATCGGGCCCGTGGGGGAGGCGGTCCCCACGCTCTCGAGGACGTCGATCGCGCGCGTGACGAGGGCGACGGCTCCTCTCCTCGTCGCCGCGTCGGACGCGTCGCCTCGTCATCCTCGACAAAGCCCGAACTCCGACGACGACGCGACAGTCTGACGAGCGACGCGCGATCGCGCCGACGATGGGAGCGGAGGAGTGTCCTCAGTCCTTCGAGTCGCTCGACGACTTCGAGTCGTTGCCCTTCGAGCTGAGCTTGCCTTTGAGCTTTATCGCTCCGCCTGTGACCGCGAGCGCGCCGGTCGTCCACTCCGCGCCCGTCGCGATCGTCTCGACGGCCTGCATCGCGACGTGCCCCGCGCTCCGCTCCATAATCCTCGTCTCGCCCTCCGGCCGTGGACGGCGCTCGGTGTCGGGGTTCTCGTTGCTCATGGTTCCGTCCTTCGTTCAGCCTCGCCCGATACGAGGCAGGGCGACGAGAATGCCTGCGCCCTCGGACAGACCTTGTTTGCGACCCGGACCTCCTCCTCCTCCTCCGTCCGGACGAGCCCTCCGGACCGGACTCCTCCCTACGGACTAGCCCCCTCCCTCCGGAGTGCCCCTGGACGTACTCCCTCCGGATAGGGCCGGGGGTCTGGATCGGCCCTCCTACGCCAGCGCGTCCCGCGCGTCCTCGGGCCAGGCCCGCTCCGAGCGGGTGCCAGGCGGGCTAAGGGCGCACGCTTTCGAACGTAGACGCCGACGCGGGTTACCCGCGGCCCGTGAACTACACTCGGTGCTCAATGACGCGGGCCGCCCTCGCCGCGGTGGTACTCACCGCGACTCTGGCCACGGTGGCTTCCGGGTGTGGAGGCTCGAAGACCTACAGCCAGAAGCAGGTCAAAAGCGCGTTCAAGAGCCATGGCTTTCGCCTAACTGAGGGGGGTGGCGTGCTCGTGCCAGCGCCGAACTCTGGTGTGCTGTTTTTTACGGTGACTGTCCGTGGGAGCGACAAGGAAGCGCGAGACGAATTCCGGCCTGTTCTCCGTCACGCTCTAGGAAGTCAGTTCGCCTTCGCTCTCCGGAACAGGAATGTGATCGTTTTGTCCAGATGCTGCCTCGACCCTGAACAGCGGAAGCGAGTCACGCTCTCCATCAAGAGCCTGCACTGAAGAGGTTTCACATCGGCCTCTAGTCGTTCGTGGATTCCACGTCGTTCCAGTCTGCCGCCCGTTGTCCCCGTAGACGAATCCCGAGGAGCGCACGGAAGACAGCACGGCGCGCGCGTTCGTGATGTCCATGACACCGCTGTGCCGCGCAACCACGCGGAAACCGCGTGACGACTGGGACTCGAATGCGCCTGGGAGGATTCGAACCTCCGACCAACGGCTTAGAAGGCCGTCGCTCTTCCACTGAGCTACAGGCGCGTTCGCGAAGCGTAGCGCTGGTTCGGGCTGAACTCCGTCTCGCCGCCGCAGCCGACATGCGCGGCTGCGGCTCGCTCACGCTCTAGGGCGGGCAACCCGGTGAAAGTCGTGATGGCCGCGAAGCGGCCGGACTTTCACCGGCTCCGGGCGCCGAAGTCGGCCGTGACGACCGTCGCGGGACCGCCGCCATAGACGCCCGGGGCGCTCCTCGAGTGGACGGCGGCGAGGCCGACCTCGCGCCAGCGCGCCGTCAGCAGGTTGGCACGATGCGGCGGGCTCGAGAGCCAGAGCTTGAAGGCGCGGGCGGCAGCGATGTCCGGCCCACCCCAGACGAGGTTCTCGCCGATCGACCAGCTGCGGAAGCCGCGTGGCGTGTACGACCGCGCGATCCGCTGCGAGAACGACTGCCCGTTCGCGGAGTTGTGGCTGAAGAAGCCGAGGCGCGCCATCTGGGTGGAGTGGGCGTTCGCGGCGGCGGCCAGGCCTGCCGAAACCCGCAGGCGGGCGAGGCCGTGGGCTGCGCGGAAGGAGTTGATCTGGGCCAGGAGCGCGACCTGCAGCTGGGTCGCGCGGGTCTGCGTGCCGTTCGAGCGCGCCGAGCCCGCCGACGGCGCAACCGCGACGACGAGAGCAGCGGCCAGCAGCGCCAGGAACCGTCCCATAGGAACGCGATCGGCCCGCCGCGGGCGGGCTGCAATCCACCGAACGAGTGATCAGAGCGCGGTGGCGGCGTGCTCGTGCCGGTGCCGGCGCCAGTCGAGGAGCAGCACCTGGATCGAACCCGCGACCGGGATGGCGCCGAGCGCGCCGACAACGCCTGCGAGCTCCGCGCCGATCAGGATCGAGATCAGCACCGTGAGTGGGGAGAGCTGCACCGTGCGCCCGTAGACCAGGGGCTGAAGGAGGTGGTTTTCGACCTGCTGGTAGAGGATGAAGAACACGATCACGATGATCCCGGCCGGAATCGAATGGAGGAACGCGACGGTCCCGATCAGGATCGCCGCGATCGTCGCGCCCGCGAGGGGGATGAGGTCGAGGATTGCGACGATCAACCCGAGCGCGACCGCGTACGGCACGCCCAGGATCAGGAGCACGACCGTCGTCAGACCCCCTGCGATCAGGCTGATCAGCAGGTTTCCGGTGACGTAGCCGCCGACGGTCCGGTAGATCTCGTTGCCGACGTTGCGCCAGCGCGGCTGCGACGCGGCCGGCAGCACGCTGTAGAACCGCTCGACCCACATCGGGCCCTCGAGCAGCATGAAGAACGTCATGAAGATGATGGTCACGGTCGCGACCACGATCGTGATCACGCCCTTGGCGACCGAGATGGCCACGCCCGACAGGCCGAGCACCTTCGTCGCCCCGCCCTCGCTGACGGCCTTCTGGATCCGCTCCTGGATGTGGTACTTCGTCTCGAGGAACCCGAGCCGTCCGCGGCCTTTCGTGATGTCGTTCACGTAGTCGGGCAGCTTCTGGACGAAGTCATTGACCTGGTTGACGAGCGTAGGCACGAAGGTGAACCCGATCGCGACGATGAAGGCGATTGCGAGCAGGAAGGTGACCGCCGCGGCCGCCCCACGCCGCTTCAGGCCATGGCGCTGGAACCACTCGACCGCCGGGTTGAGCGCGAGCGTCAGGAACACCGCGATCACGACCCAGGTCAGGATGTGCCGCGCGACCCAGATCACCTCGAGGACGACCGCGACGGCGATGATGGTCCCCAGCAGCGACAGGACCGTCCGCAGCCGGAACCGGACCAGGCGCTCCGGGATCACCGCACCATCGTCACCTAGGGGTCGGACGTCTACGGCCACGCGCGCGCGAGTAACCTCCCGCGCGTGAGCCTCAAGGGCAGGCCGATCGAGAAGACGGCGTCGCTACCCGACGGGCGCGAGGTCCACATTCGAATCGGCGTGCCCGACGACTCGTATATCCGGAAAAGGGACTTGCGGACGGTCGACGTCGAGCTGTTCACGGCGGACGAGCACCTAGCGGCGGTCAACTCGGTGCTGCTTCCGGAGCAGGAGAGCGAGGCGCGGGCGCTTGCCCGGCAGATCGTCGCGGGCCTGGAGTCGGGCGAGCTGGAGCCGACGGCCGGGGCGATCGAGCCGCTTGCGGACGATCCGCCGGTGGGGTAGCCCGAAGAGGAGGGACACTCTTATGTGCTCGAGAAGCGCCTGCTAATCGAGTACATCAACGCGACCCCGACGCTCGTGATTGGCCTTCATTGCGGCTCATGGGGCACACAGAGGGTCACACCGAGTCAGTCGAGTGAGAGCGAAAGCGCCGTCGCGCAGGCGACGCTCGCATGGAGTCTCCTCCGCGCGCTGTGATGTGACCTAAGGCTGGTACTGCTGGTCGAGCGAGAGGACAGGGTTCGGATACTTCTCGCCAACGCGAATCCAGAAGCCGAAGCCGCGGACCGGGCCCATCAGAGAGCGGTGCCTGGGGTTGTTGCCGCCGAGGAGCTGGGCCAGCTCGGAGACGCTGATCCTCGCGTGACCGGCTCCTGCAGTGACGATCGTCACCGGCGCCTTTGCGGCGACGACGTACGTCAGCAGCCGGTGACCCTCATCGACGATGTAGTAGTCGTTCGGAACCCCCTGCCCAGGCGAGGCTGCCCCGTCTTCGACAGCCGCACCCTCCGCCGCAACTCCGGTGAGCCACCAGGCAGGATCGAAGCGCATCTCGAAGCGGCCGCTCTTGCGTGCCAGCGACTTGATGTGCCCGTAGAGCACCATTTGGCCTGCCGGCGCGGCCGGTGGCAGCTGCACGGGGAGCAACGGCGTTGTCGCCGACTTCGACGTGCTGGCGACAGTCGCAGTCTTCGTGACCGTTGTCCGGACAGTCTTCGTGACCGTCTTCGTGCTCCCGCATCCCACCGCGACGCCAGCGACTGCAATCACCAGCCCCGCCAGCAAGGCGAACATCCACACTCGCCATCTCTTCGATGCCGCATACATGGGAAAAGGCTCCTTCGCCCCCGGCCCGGACGAAGCAACACTCGACCGCAATGGGGCGACCGCAAGGAACAGACACGGCTCCCCGTCGCGTGGCCAGCGGTAGCCACGAAACGGCACGCCCGCCGGGATCACGTATAGCTGACCGGCGCTTACGACGCAGCTTTCGCGTCCCTCAAGTTCGAGACGAAGTGAGCCCTGGATGACGTACAGCAGGTCGTCACGGTCCATCACCGCGAGCGTCGGTTCGACCTCCTCATCGTCCTTCCAGATCCACCAGGATTCGAGGTCGACGCCGGAGTGGACCACACCGACAGCGCCGTAGGGCGATTCCTCCGTCGCCAATGCTTGCCGCGCGATCAGGTCGATGACACCCACGTCGCCCCAGGATCGAGCGCCGTGTGCATTCGTGCATCCGTGCAAACCACCGAAGCGCACGACTGAGCCCCGCCCAGGGGATGTCTGGAGGCGGCGAGCGCGGACATTGGCCGGCTGGTGAAGGCGAGCGCCGACGTCGGGTTCGAGCTAAAGCGCGCGAAGGTTGAGCCGGCGCCGCCGGACGACGACGGAGGCAACTGGACGAGCTACGCCCCGCTCCACCCATCGACCACCTAGCACCACTGAGCGGTCGAGAGCACAGCGTTCGTCGGGTGGCATTCCCGCAACAGGCAGCTGCAACGCGTGATCGGATTGGTCGTGGAAAACGCGGGCCCGGCGCGAGTCTTACGAGACGAGGTCGACCGTATCGGGCCAGGTGTACGGTTCCGCGTGGCCGTTGTTCAGGGACACCGTCGCACGCGCCTTCGCGTCGGCCACTCCAGGCCGCAACGTGCCCGAGTGAGTGGTAAGCGTTGCTGACCAGGTAGTGGCACTCGAGGGCGTGTAGGCGGAGGCGCCCGTGGCGACCACCTGTTCCTGCTTCACCCGTACGTGGATCACAGCTCCGGATTCGTCGGGATCCCACTCGGCCGGGCCGGTCACCTCGAGCCCCGCACCGCTATCGATGATCTTCGCTGTATCGTCGAACTGCCCTCTCATCCGAGCCTCCTCATCTCGCTGGGCGAACTCGGGTACTCACTGGACGCGATGGCCGCGCCCTATCTTCCGGCGTTCTTATCCATGCGCCGACAGCCACCCACACACACTGACGCCGAACCTTTCGGGAAGGGGCTGGCGGTGCTTTCAGCTTCGGCGAGGGCGAAGCCGCAGGGCGAGTCCAGATCCAACTTCTGGCAGAGGAGGAGAGCGGGCGGAGGGAATCGAACCCTCATAACCAGCTTGGAAGGCTGGGGCTCTACCATTGAGCTACGCCCGCGCGCTGTTCAAGCCTACCCTGGAAATAGCGCGAAATCCCACCCCCGGGTTCGCGATTAGGGTGAGCCCGGTGGAGGGGGTCGTCCTGGCGAGGCACGGGGAAAGCGAGCTCTCGCTCGCCGGCCGGACGAACGGCGACCCCTCGCTCGCCGTCGGCCTGACCGAGGCCGGGCGCGACCAGGCGCGGCAGCTCGGCCGCGAGCTCGCGGACGAGCCGGTCGACCTCTGCGTGACCTCCGAGTTCCAGCGTGCGAGGGAGACGGCCGACCTCGCGCTCGAGGGCCGCAGCGTGCCGCGGCTCGTCCTCGCGGAGCTGAACGACATCCGCTTCGGCGAGTTCGAGGGGCGGTTGCTGACCGAGTACCGCAAGTGGGCGCACTCGCACGGCCCCGAGGAGCCGGCGCCGGGCGGCGGCGACAGCCGGGCACAGACCGTGGCGCGCTACGTCGCGGCCTACGGGCAGCTTCTCGACCGGCCGGAGGCCTCGGTGCTCGTGGTGGCGCACGGCCTTCCCGTGCGGTACGTGCTCGACGCGGTCGAGGGCCGCAACCCCGCCGCCGCGGTCGCACAAGTCCCTTACGCCGAGCCATTCCGCCTCAGCGCGGAGGAGCTGCGCACGGCCGTCGCGCAGATTGGCCGCGTGGGCCGACAACCCGGTCTGGTCTAGCGGAACGTGAAGTCCGCGTACGGCGTCGTGCCGTCGCTCATCCGGATGAAGAGCCGCCGGCAGGTGCCCGACCAGCCACGGTCGGTCGCCCAGTTGAACTGGAAGTTGTTGCCGCTGATCGTCAGCCCGGAGAGCCCGACCGGCAGATCGCCCGAGATTGGGTTGGTCGATGCGTTCGGGCACCGGATCTGGCGCGAGAAGATCGCCTGCACAGCGTTGAGGTCGAGGTAGTACGCCCCCGCCGCGTTGGTGAGGCTCCACTTGACCGGGATCGTCCGGCCGGCAGTCTCGATGTTCAGCACCGGCGGGTTGTCGACCGGCGGGAGGAACCCGCTGAAGCCGAAGAGGACGGTGTAGTTGATGGTGCGGGTCGTGGTGTGGCCGGCGAGGTCGGTCGCCGTGACCGTGAACGTGTGCGGTCCGACGGTGCCGGTGTAGAGCTGGCCGCCGCTCTGGATCGGCCCGCCGACGTCGGCCTGGCCGGTGCAGCTGGCCACGGCGCCCGCGTCGGAGCAGTCGAAGGTCGCGTTGACCAGTTGGTTGAGCGTGTACGTCGCGTTCGGGAGCGGCGGCGCGATCGTGATCGACGGGTCGCTCGTGTCGACGGTCGACTGGAAGTTGACCGCCTTGTTGAAGCTGAAGGCGACGTTGCCCGCGCCGTCCTGCGCCTCGCCGTCCACGGAGATCGACGCCGCCGACGAGACGATCTGCGCCGTCCAGAGGTCGCCGCTCTGGTGCGCGAGGTCGGTCACGTGCCAGGTCGTGCCGCCGTCGTTCCAGAGCACCGCGACGTGGTGGAGCGAGCCGGAATCGTCGGTGACTCGCACGAACGCGGTGAAGCCGGTGCCGATCTTGATCGCGCCGACCTGCGTGATTTGCGGGAGCGTGTTGTCCGTCGAGTTCGAGTAGCCGATGTCGAGGCCGATCGAGCTGACGACCTGCTCGGTGCCCGTGTCACCCGTCGGGTCGGGCCGGAAGCGGCCCATGTTGACGACCGCGGTCGAACGCTCCTGGCCGAAGACGACGTCGCGGTTGACCGTGACGAGGCCGGCCGGGAAGAAGATGTTCGGGTAGTCGGTGCGCGGCCGCTCGACGCCGTTGAACACGAGCGGGAACGGCTTGACCGGCTTCACGCCCGTGAACGTCGCCGTCTCGAGGCTCGTGATGAAGGCGCCGTGCGCGGCGAGGCCTGGGACGGTCACGTCGCGCGAGAGCTGCGGCTGGACCGAGCGGTAGATCACCGAGAGCGTCCCCGACCTGATGCCTCCGGCGTTCGTCGTGCCGTCCGGCTGGGCGTCGTCGGAGAACAGCGACGTCCCGTCGGTCTGCACGTGCTTGGTGATGTTCGCCGTCAGCGCCGGCAGCAGGGCGGCGGTCAGGCCGTTGTCGTTGCGCGTGACCGGCGTCGGCGCCACCGGCGGCGGGCTCTTGGGCGTGCCGCTGAAGCCGTAGAACGGCAGCCCGTACATGTTCGCCTCGACCATCACCTTCTCGTCGACGACGTCGTAGAGCCCTGCGGTCGCGTAGTAGTCGTGGAGCGCGCGCACCCACTGCTCGCCGATCGTGCCGCCGGTGTTCAGCGACTGCGCGAAGCCGCGCATCAGCCGCTCGGAGAGGTCGATCGTCTTCGTGTCGCCGTAGCCGAAGCCCGTGTTGGCGAGGTACACGGCGGCGTGCGCGCGGCTGTACGCCGCCGGCCAGTCGAGCTGGCGCTTCGCGTCGGCGGGCGCGATCGGGCCGCCGATCGTGTCCGGGAGGCTGAAGCCGCCGTGGCAGCCGATCGTGAACACCAGCTGCGGACCGCTCGCGACGTCGGCCGTGGTGAGGAAGTCGGCCTCGACCTTCGGGGCCGACAGCTTCGCGGGCTGCGCGAGCCAGTGGTTGTAGTGGGCGTACAGCGCCCCCGCGCTCGGGGCGCCGCCCGGCTTCTGGAAGAAGTGCTGCAGCAGGTCCTGCCTCGTCCACAGCGTGGCCGAGGGATAGAGCGCGTCGTTGTTCGCGGCCGGGAGGGTGAACTGGTTGCCGAGACCCGCGCTCGCGGCCTGAGCGCCGTCGACGAAGAAGTCGTCGCCGGTCGTGAGGGCGCTGCCGATGTTCAGCTGCCCCTGGGCGCTGATGTATTGGGTGAACTGGCCGCCGATCTCCTCGGGCGTCTCGACGAGGCGGGAAACGCTCACCTGTGCTAGCGGCAGGTCGTGGCCGAGGAAGGTCACGCGCCTAAACGCGCCGTACGCGCCGTCGCTGAGGATCGTGTTCAGCGCCGACGACGCGTAGGTCGAGTTGCCCTGCGTCAGGTTGTTCGTCGTGAACGCGAGCTCCTGCGCGTTGTCGATCTCCGGCGAGAGGGACGTCAGGTCGGACAACCGCCAGGACGGCAGCGCCTGGTCCGAGCCGAGCAGGACGACATACTTCAGGTTCGGCAGGTTCGCGCGGTAGGTCGCGATGACGCCGTTGATCGCGGTCACGACGGCGTTGGCCGCGTCGACCGAGCACGGGTTCGCGTCCCACGACGCGTACGCGGAGCGCACGGCCGCGCTCCCGTCGATCGGCAGCACGGCGCCCTTCACCTCGGGCCGGGCGGCCACCGTGGCGACCGGGCCGGTCGAGCCGAGCAGCGCGTCGGCCCGGGCTGCGGAGTACATCCCGGCCAGGCGCTGGCGATCGACGAGGAAGAGCGTCTGCGTCGCCGTCGGCACGGACGCCACCGACGGCAGCGTTCCGGGCGCGGCGGTGTTGAGGCCGGTGATCGCCGGGCAGGCCGGCAGCGTCGGCGGCGGGGTGACCTTGACCCGCAGCACGTAGTGCTCGTTGCTGAACGCGCCGTTGTAGCCGCTGACCCCGATCACGGCGTCTCCGGTCTCGCCGTGCGTGACGATGTCGACGGCCTCGTTCACGGCGCCCCGGTTCGCCGAGATCGAGCCTGCGGGGATCGAGCCCGCCGGGATCGAGCCGGCGGGGATCGAGCCGGCGGGAACGTCGGCGAGCGTGTCCGGCGGCAGCGCCCCGTGCGAGTTGTCGACACCCGGGTCGCTGTCCTCGATCGCAATGCTTCCCGCGGGAATCGAGCCGGCCGGGTTCGGCTGGATCGTCGGCGCGTTCGGCTTGTTGAGCGCAAGATCGAGGTCGGTGTTCGCGGCCGTCTTCAGGTACACGGCCACCTTCGTGTTCGGGGGAAGGTTCCCGAGCGGGAACCGGAAGTAGTCGACGTCGTTCGAGCTGGCGACGTGGCCGACGATCAGCGTGTCCTTCTGGATCACGGGCGCGGTAGCCGGGTCGCCGCTCGGCTCCCAGTTCTGCGTTACGAGCACCGGCGCCTGGTTCGCAGCCGAGTACGTGCCGGCCCCGATCTCGCCGTTGAGCGCCGTCACCGAGAC
Source organism: uncultured Actinomycetes bacterium (assembly GCA_963719275.1). GTDB lineage: Bacteria > Actinomycetota > Thermoleophilia > Gaiellales > Gaiellaceae > AC-32. The sequence continues at coordinate 39,418 of CAVRBT010000005.1, forward strand.
GGCGGAGCTCTGCGAGCCGAGTGTCAGGCCGGCGAACGAGGTGAAGTCGAGGCGGACGTGCCGGCTGCCGGCGCCGGCGGGGCACGGAGTGCCGGGCAACGTGTTCCAGACGGGCGTACTCGGGTCGGAGCCGGTCGGGTTGGACGCCGCGATCGGGGCCGCGCCGTCGTAGGACGCCTGCGCCGAGCCGGGCACGACGAAGAAGCCGCTCGGCAGGTTCACGGTCACCCTCGCCTGGCCCGCGAGCGAGCAGGCGAGGTCGAAGTCGGCGTGGTAGCGGACGTTCTGGCCGGTTCCGGCGACGTCCTGCAGGCCCTGGACCTTGATCTGCTCCCACGGGTAGTCGGAGAGCGGAAGCATTGCCTGGATGATCTGGTCGATCGTGGTCTGGAGGCCGATGCTCCCCGCCGGCAGCGCCGCGAACAGCTGGTCGAGCGTCACCGCCGGGTTGATCGCGCCCGCCGTGTCGGCCTGGCCGAGCGTCGAGCCGGCCGGGCAGGTGAAACCGTTGGCGGAGCCGCTGCAGTTGATGTAGTCGGGATGTGAGCTCCTCACGTCCGAGACGAGCACCGTGCGGAGCGAGGTCGCGTTGATCTCGATCGAGCCGGCGGGGATCGAGCCGGCCGGGATCGAGCCGGCCGGGATCGAGCCCGCAGGAATGGAGCCGGCGGGCGTCGAGCCGAGCTGGCCCGCCACCGCCACGCCCAGCACCGTGTTCTGCGAGGGGTCGACGCCGGTCAGGTCGCCGCCGCTCTGCGAGATCGCGTCGTTCCACGTCGCGTAGTGCGTGGTCCCGTCCGGCTCGAGCGGCGTCGGCAGGTTGATGAGCTTCGCGTTGCCGAGCATCAGCGCCGCGTAGGGCACGTTGCGCCAGAGCGACGTGAAGAGTCCGATGTTCTTGCTCGGCAGCGCGCTCAGCCGCTGCCACGGGGTCTTGCCGTCCGTCCCGACCGTGGTGTCGTGCGCGACGGCGTCGAGCGGCACGGCCTGGAGTGGCTGCAGCGCCAGCGGCGAGTTGCCGAGGATCGCCGCCCAGGTCGTCCCGACGAGCGGGATCTGCGAGGCGAAGATCCGTTGCAGCGCGATCGAGCCGGCGGGGATCGAGCCGGCGGGCAGCGAGTCGAAGCCGATCGACCCGGCCGGGATCGAGCCTGCCGGGATCGAGCCTGCCGGGATCGAGCCTGCCGGGATCGAGCCCGCGGGAATGGAGCCGGCCGGGATCGAGCCTGCGGGGATCGATCCTGCCGGTGCCGACCCGGTGTCCGGCGTAAGCAGGCCGAGGCGCGACGCCGGGATCGAGCTGTACGGCGCGGCCGCGATTCCGGCCGGCACCGAGGACTGGTCGGCCGTCAGCTGCAGCGTGCTGACGCTGCGGTTCGAGACGTGCACGGTCACTGTCTGCGTGGCCCGGTCGCTGCCGTCGGCGATCGCGTGCACGTTGAAGACGTAGTCGCCGCTCGGCGTCCCCTCCGGGACGCTGACCGTCATCTTGTAGGCGATGTCGGCAGGCGCGCTGATCGGCCCCAGCGTCGGCGGGTCGAACGTGAACGTCGGCCTGACGTCCGCGCCCTCGGGGCTGACGAGCCGCGGGTCGAACGTCACGGACTCGACGTGCGCCGCGGCGGCGTTGATCAGGGCGACGATCTGGTTCTTGAGCGAGTCGGTGTTCCCGTGCACGACGCCGCTGCCGCCGGTGTACTCGGCCATCGCGGCCTGGCAGCCGGCGACGTTGACTCCGCCGATCGAATGCGGCTCGTTATAGGTCACGAACGACACATTCGTGTGGTTCTGGTTGAGCGCGAGCAGCATCGGCTGCGTATGCAGCGGCCCCACGGCGGGGTACGAGAGGTCATTGACGCTGAAAGCGGAGCCGGGGTCGGTGAGCGACGTCGAGGGACACCTGGGCGCGAAGTCCGTGCCCAGGGTCTGGTCGTGCGGGATCGAGTCGCCGAGCACGATCATGAATCGAGGACCGGCCGGCCAGTGCAGCCGCGAGTCGTTCGCGGCCTCGTAGAACGCGCGGTTGTACGCCTCCGGCTCGTCGTTGCCACCGCCCGCCGTCAGTCCGGCGAGCGCGCATTCGATCTGGGTGCCTTCGCAGTCACCCGGGCCGTTCGCGGTGAAGTCCTGGTCGACGCGCCACGGATAATCCCCGGGACCGCCAAACGGGGCCGCCGGGTAGTCCTTGAAGTCCGCGACGGCGAACTGCGCGCCCGGGATAGCCGTCTGGATCTCGGAGACGATGTCGGTCGCGTCGTTCTGGGCGTCCGTGATGGCAGCGCCCATGCTCCCGGTCGTATCGAGCGCGAGCAGGATTCCTGCGCGCGGTGGAGCCGGGGCCAGGTGCAGCGACGAGTCGACGGTCGCCGAGCTGCCCTTGCCGAGGCTCAGCTCGACCGTCGGCGGCGTGATCGAGTCAGGCGGCGGGAACTCCTCCTGCGCGCCGGCGCCGCCTGCTAGCGCCAGCAGAAGCGCGACGAGAACGAACGCCAACCCGGGCCAACGTCGAGTCGCCTTCCAAGTTCGGGCCGCAGTAGCCATCCCCGGTTTCCCTCTCCCCCGCTTGAACTTCGCGGCCCAATCTGACGCGGTTCTGGGAGATTGTCAACCATGCGACAATCGTCGGCGGCGCAGGGGTTTGAGAGAGCGGAGGCGCCGGAGGGAGCGTGACCGCGGTTCCAGAGACGACTCCACCGCCCGTCGATCTCACGCCGTTCGTCCCGCGCGTCGTCGTCGACTGGCTGCGCGCGGACCCCGACGCCCGGCGACGTGAGCTCGAGGGGACGCTCGCCTTCGTCGACATCTCCGGCTTCACGGCGCTGAACGAGCGCCTCGCTCAGAAGGGGAAGCTCGGCGCCGAGGAGGTGACGGAGGTGATGAACCGCACCTTCGAGCGCCTGCTCGACGTTGCCTACGCCTCCGGCGGCGGGCTGCTGAAGTTCGGCGGCGACGCGCTGCTCCTCTTCTTCACGGGCGAGAACCATTCCGCCCGCGCCTGCGACGCCGCGTACGGGATGCGAGAAGCCCTCCACGAGCTCGGCCGACCGCAGACCTCGGCCGGCCCTGTGACGCTGAAGATGCACGTCGGCATCCACGCCGACACCTTCGACTTCTTCCTCGTCGGCGAGTCGCACCGGGAGCTGCTGCTGACGGGGCCGGGCGTGACGCGGACAGTCGAGATGGAGTCGGGGGCCGAGGCCGGCGAGATCCTGGTCAGCGACGAAACGTGCGCGCAGCTTCCCGACGCGATCCTTGGCGAGAGCAAGGAGGGCGGCCGGCTGCTCGCCTCCCCGCCGGGCGCGGCGGGCGCGCTCGCGCCGCTGCCGCCGCTCGACGGCCTGAACCTCGGTGGGTGTGTGCCGGCCCAGGTGCGCCGGTTCGTGGAGGACCGGAAGTCGGAGCCCGAGCACCGCCAGGCGTCGGTTGCGTTCGTGCACTTCGGCGGCGTCGACGACCTGCTCGCCGAGCACGGCGCCGACCGCGTGGCCGCTGCGCTGGACGAGCTCGTCGCGGGCGCGCAGCGCATCGCCGACGAGCACGGCGTCACGTTCCTGGAGACCGACATCGACACCGACGGCGGGAAGATGATCCTCGTCGCGGGCGCGCCCTCAACGGCCGGCGAGGACGAGGAGCGGATCCTGCGCACCGCGCGCGGGATCGCCGAACTGCCCACCGAGCTCCCGCTCCGAATCGGCACGAGCCGCGGACGGGTCTTCGCAGGCGAGGTCGGAGCTCAGTTCCGCCGTACGTACACGATCCTCGGCAAGACCGCCGCCCTCGCCGCGCGGCTGATGGGCAAGGCACAGCCTGGCCAGGTGCTGACGACAGCCGACCTGCTGGAGCGCTCCCGCGGGGCGTTCGAGACGGTCGAGCTCGAGCCGCTGACGCTGAAGGGCATCGACGAGCCGGTGACCGCGTACGACGTCGTCGGAGTCGCAGCCGATGTCGCGGAGCAGGCCGAGACGCGCCTGCCGTTCGTCGGCCGTGAGCGCGAGCTCGCGATCCTCTCCGCCGCGCTCGGGCCGGTGCGGATGGGCTTCGGGAACATCGTCGAGCTGATCGGCGAGCCGGGCATGGGCAAGTCGCGGCTCGTGGAGGAGCTCCAGGCGCAGGCGCCGGACCTGGCGGCGACGACGGCGACGTGCCTCCAGTACGAGGCCTCGACGCCGTACTTCGCCTTCCGCGGCCTCCTCCGCTCGCTGCTCGAGCTGCCGCAGAACGGTGCCGCCCCGACGCGGCTGCGGGAGCGGGTCGAAGAGCTCTGCCCCGACCTGGTCCCGTGGCTGCCGCTCGTCGCGCTGCCGCTGGACGTGCCGGTCGAGCAGACGCGGGAGGTCGAGGAGCTGCAGCCGGCCTTCCGGCGCGCCCGCCTGCACGGGGTCGTCGAGTCGCTGCTCGCGCGGGTCCTGTCGGAGCCGACGCTGCTCGTGATCGAGGACGTCCACTGGATGGACGAGGCCTCGGCCGAGCTGCTTCGCCACCTCGGCTCGCAGGTCGCGTCGAAACCGTGGCTCCTGTGCGTGACGAGACGGGCGGCGCCGGGCGGCTTCTCGGCGGCGGAAGGCGTCCCGCCGATCCCCGCGATGGCGATCCAGCTCCAGCCGCTCGACACCGACGCGGCGCAGGAGCTGGTCGGCGCGGCCGCGACGGAAGGGCTGCTGCAGCACGAGGTCGCGGCGATCACCGAGCGCGCCGGTGGCAACCCGCTCTTCCTGCAGGAGCTGGTCGCGTCGTCGGGCGCGCCCGAGGAGGCGCTGCCCGAGACGGTCGAAGCCGTCGTCGCAGCGAGGGTCGACCGGCTGCCGCCCGGCGACCGCGCGCTGCTGCGCTACGCGGCGGTGCTGGGCGCGACGTTCGGCTCGGAGCTCGTCACGGAAGTGCTCGCGCAGGACCCGGAGGCGTCGAGCGACTCGGAGGCCTGGGACCGGCTCGCGGAGTTCGTCGAACGCGACCCGTACACGCCCAGTGCCTTCCGCTTCCGGCACGCGCTCTTCCGCGATGCCGCCTACGAGGGGCTCTCGTACCGGCGCCGCGGCGAGCTCCACGCCAAGGTCGGGGAGGCCTACGAGCGGCTCGAGCAGCAGCAGGGCGGCGAGTACACGGAGCTGCTCTCGCTGCACTTCTTCCACGCGGGCAACCATGAGAAGACCTACCGCTACTCGATCGCGGCCGGGGGGCGCGCGCAGGCGAAGTTCGCGAACGTCGAGGCGGCGGGCTTCTTCCGCCGCGCGCTCGAGGTCGCCGCGGAGCTCGGCGTGCCGGACGAGGAGGTCGCACAGGTCTGGGAGTCGCTCGGCGATGTCTCGGAGCTCGCCGGCCTCTACAGCGACGCCGGCGAGGCGTACGCGACCGCGCTCCAGCTCCACCACCACCCGCGGCTCCTGCTCAAGGAAGGGATCATCCGCGAGCGCTTCGGCCGCTACGACGACGGGCTCGGCCGGTACCGGCTCGGCCTCGAGGCGGCGGAGACGCTGGAGCCAGACGAGCGTGCGCAGATGCGCCTCGAGTTGATGCTCGCCTACGCGGGCGTGAAGCTGCGGCAGGGCGAGTTTCGCGAGTGCAACGAGTGGTGCATGCGCGTCGTCGAGGAGTCCGACCCCGCGCGCGACCCGGCCGCGCTCGCGCACGCGTACTACCTGCTGCACCTGTCGCACACCTCGCTGCGCAGCCCCGAGCGCTCGGCCTTCCGCGGGCTCGCGCTGCCGATCTACGAGGAGATCGGCGACCTGCTCGGCCAGGCGAACGTGCTCAACAACCTCGGCATCGACGCCTACTACGAGGGACGCTGGCAGGAGGCGCTCGACCTCTACGAGCGCAGCAAGGCGGCGCGCAAGCGGATCGGCGACGTCGTCGGGGCGGCTCAGATCACGAACAACATCGGCGAGGTCAAGTCGGACCAGGGCTACCTGACGACGGCCACGGAGCTCTTCGAGGAGGCGCGCACGGTCTTCGATGCCTCGGGCCACCGGATGCTCGCGTCGCTCGCGACCTCGAACCTCGGCCGCACCGCTTCCCGGGCCGGCGAGCTCGAGGACGCGCGGACGACACTGAGCCGGGCGCTGGAGGACTTCCGCGAGATCCGCGCGGGCAGCTACGTGCTCGAGACGAGGGCGCGCCTCGCCGAGCTCGCCGTGCTCGAGCGGCGGCCCGACGAGGCTCTCGCGCTCGCCGACGAGGTGCTGACGACGACGGAGGAGAGCGAGTCGGGCGCGACCTTGCGCGCCCCGCTGCACCGCGTCCGCGCCTATGCGCTGGCGCAGCAGGGCGACACCGACGGCGCGGCGGAGGCGCTGCGCTGGAGCCTCGACGTCGCCCGCGAGGCGGGAGAGACGTACGAGGTCGCGCTCACGCTGGAGGCAATGGCGCGGCTACAGGGAGACGACGACGCGGCTGGGGAGTCGCGCGGCCTGCTCGCCCGCCTCGGCGTGGTCTCGACGCCCGAAGTCCCGCTCTGAGCAGGAGTGTCGGGGCCGGCTCCGCGCGAGACGGCCCCGACGTTCGCAGGAGCGTTACTTCGGTTTCGACTGCGCGGAAACGCATTTGGCAAACGCGTTGGGCCGCGAGCCGTATTTCTGCCGGAAGCTCGTGGGATCCGAGCGGCGCATCGCCTTGCAGGTCTTCGAGGCCTTGACGAGCGCCTGCGTCAGCTTCGCGATGCTCGCCTGCAGCTTCTTCAGCACACAGTTGCCGAAGGCGTTGCTGAGATCGGCATTCGTCCCGTAGAACTGCTGGAACGACTTGCCACCGTGCGTCGACGCGAACGTCGCGTCCGAGGCGTCGGCAAGGCACGCCTCCGCCGCCGTCACCACGCCCGTCGACTGGGCACGTGCAACGATCGAGACGCACTTCCCGGACGCGTTGCTGTGGTTGGCGTTCGTCCCGAACGACTGCTTGAAGAGGCCGACAGTCATTCGCACCCGGAGTGCCGCGCAGGCGCGCGCGGGATTCATCCCCGAGCGGCCGCTGGCCGAAGAGCTCCGGACCTTGAGCGTGACGCAGTTGCCAAACGCGTTCTTGTGCTTCGCGCCGCTGCCGTAGAACTCGGCGAAGGTCTTTCCGCCATGGCTTGCGGCGAAGTTCGGGTCGGCCTGCTCGGCACGGCAGAGGGTGTTCGCGACGCTCAGGTCCGCTTGCTCGAAGCGCGTCAACCTCGAGACGCAAACGCCGAAGGCGTTCGAGCCCCCGAACGCCTGGGTGAATGCGACGCTGCCGATCTTCGCGCGAAGCGCGCCGCAGTCCTTGCTTGCCGCCTGACGTGGCGACGTGGTTGCAAGGGCCGCAAGCGGCGCGAGAGCGAACGCAACCGCCGCGCAGATGATCAGCTTTCGCATCGATACCTCCTTGGTCGTCCTGTGAGAAGACGACGCGGAGGCAGCGCTCTGGCGTACTGCTAACAGAACGCTAACGTCCACCGCAGCCGTGCCCGTTCCCGGACGGGCTCGCGTGTTGCAGCAGGATTGCCAACGTGGGCGCGCTCCAACTGCATGTCGGAGACGACTGGTTCGATTTCTGTTCGGGCACGCTGGTACGCAGCGACGTCGTCCTCACGGCGGCCCACTGCACCGACTTCCTGCAGGAGGTCGGACCCGACGGGTTCGGCCCAGCGGATCTGCGTATCTCGTTCGACCCCGAGGGCGATGCGCCGTACTCGACCGTCGACCACATCGTCGTGAACCCGGCCTGGTTCACGGCTGGTCCGTGCATCGGCAACTCCAAGCAACGATGCCTTGCGCCGCCGCACGAGGACATCGCGCTCGTTTTCCTGAGCGCTCCTGTGGCGGGCATTACGCCGGCGCCGATTGCAGACACCGGGTACCTCGACACGCTCGACCTGAAGACCGCGAACTTCACGGTCGTGGGCTACGGGACCGACAGGTTCATCACCGGTAGCGCCGCTTCGCCGAAGGCGATCACGATCTTCGACGGGATCCGGAGCTACCGACAGGTGAGCTCGATCCCGGCACAGGACGCCTTCCCCGACCGGTTCTTGAAGATCACGGCCGGGGTCTGCTTCGGCGATTCAGGGGGACCGCTTTTCCACGGCGACACGCTCGTCGCGTTGAACACCTGGACCTTCAGCTATCGCTGCGACGGGCCGAACCTGGAGTACCGGGTCGACTCCGCGCCGGCCCAGGCGTTCCTGGCGGCCAACCTGTAACTCCACGCGAGTTCGCCGGTCGGGCAGTTCATCCTGTCCGGCCGGCGACGCGCTGGGCGGGCGTTACGCGCCGGATGTCGCGGGTGTGAGTCGGGACGGGCGGATTCGAACCGCCGGCCTCCTGCTCCCAAAGTCGGCGGAAGCAGTTGGCCTAGCTTCCACTAGCTGCTGATCGAGGCAACCACGGCGGATTCGGGGGTGGTCGGGTCTTGCGCCCGGTTTCCGGGAGCCGTTTCCAGCGCGTTTCCAAAAGCGAGCCGCAGCGGGCGGACATCGCCGCCCGCTGCGCCGATGTAGCAGAAAAGGGGTGCGGTTGCGGAGCAGAGCCGTTCGGCGGCTCCAGCTAGCGGACGTTCGGCTCGTCGCTCGGCCCCGCTGCTCACTCGGCACGTCAGAGGGGCGAGACGCCATCGTCGTTCACCGCCACACCCATTCTCCGCCGCACGGCCAACCCGCTGGTAATCCATCGGGCCACCGAGGGCTACGGGCTGCCCTGGAGTTCCCCCGCTTTGATGGACACGGGGGACATTAGGCCGCGTTGGCACGCTCGTTGATTCTCTCGTATTCGTCTGGTGAGAGGTAGCCGAGGGTGGAGTGGCGGCGTTGGCGGTTGTAGAAGCACTCGATGTAGTCGAAGACTGCGGTGCGGATCTCGGCCTTCGTCGGCCAGGAGCGGCGGTCGACAAGCTCGCTCTTCAGAGTCTTGAAGAACGCTTCGCAGACGGCGTTGTCGTAGGCGCTGCCGCGTCCGCCCATCGACTGCTCGATCCCGGCGAGCCGGCAGCGTCTGCCGAAGGCGAGCGAGACGTACTGCGAGCCCTGGTCTGAGTGATGAACGAGTCTGCTCGTGGGCCGGCGTCGTTGGAGTGCCTGCTCGAGCGCGTCGACGACAAGCTCGGCTCGCAGGTGGTCTTCGAGCGCCCAGCCGATGACGCGGCGGCTGTAGCAGTCGACAACGACCGCGAGGTAGAGCCAGCCCTCCCAGGTGCGCAGGTAGGTGATGTCAGACACCCACAGCTGGTTGGGCGCGGGCGGGCGGAAGTCGCGTTTGACGAGATCGTTGGCGACCCGCACACCGGGCACACGGATCGTGGTGCGGCCCCGCCGCCGCTTGACCGCCCCGGCAAGACCCGCCTGGCGCATCAGCCGCTCGATCCGCTTCCTGCCCACTGGGATCCCCTCGGCGCGCAGGTCCCGGTAGATCCGCGGCGAGCCGTAGGTGCGCCTGCTCGCGACGTGCAGCTCGCCGATCCGCTCAAGCAGCGAGGAATCGGCGACCGCTCGAGCCGAAGGTGGACGGCGAAGCCAAGCGTGGAAGCCGGATCGGCTGACGCCGAGCACCCGGCAGAGCGTCTTGACCGAGTGGTGGGCCCGCTCCGCAGCGATGAACCGGAAGACGCTCACCGGCTTCCGCTCTCCTTCGCGAAGAAGGCCGCGGCTTTTTTCAAGATCTCCCGCTCCTCCTCGAGCACCTTCACCTGGCGGCGCAACCGCCGCAGCTCCTCCCGCTCCTCGCTCGTCAGACCCTCGCGCTCACCGGCGTCGATCTCCGCCTGCTTGCACCAGAGCCGAAGCGACTCATACGACACGCCGAGCTCACGCGCGATCTCACGCATCGGCCGCTCGCTCGAACGGACCAACCTGACCGCGTCACGCCGAAACGCGACCGGATACGGCTTGCGGTACTCCTTCGGTTTGGACATGAACACCATCCTCACCGCCGGCCCAGACGGGCTCAGCGCTCAGGTGTCCACGAAGGCGGGGGAACTCCACCCTCGTCGAACGGCACTCTTGCCGTCGCTGAAAGCGATCCTCTTCGCAAGACAAGTCAGTGTCAAGTGATGGCCTTGGTGCTGCACCTTCCTGGCTTGTCGCGCTCCTCCAGGAGGACTGCCTCGGCGAAAGACGCCAGCGGCGCAGTTCCGGCGGATTTCCTCTCGCCGAACGAGCCGAGTTTGGAGACTCGTCGACCGAAGGCGGCCGGAGCTGGAGTCTCGGAGGAAACGGGACTTCGACGTCCGGGTTCGGGGGCTGGGCGCTAGTGGCCCTTTCGGCTACCCGTCCGATAACGGACAACCGGCCTCTTGAAGAGAGGCTTCGTGCTCTTTTGTTTATTCGCCTGGAGCGCCTGCGCAGACGCCGGAACCGAATCGCAGTGGACAACGACGTGAAAGTCCTGCTGCGCACCGGCACCGGCGCTGTTGCTCGTCTCGACCACGATGGTTCCGGGATCCGCTGTCCATACACCGCCGAAGGACACGTTGACCTGCCCCTCGGGCGGGCTCCCCCAGCCGTTCATGCTGGGAGGCTTGCGCCAACGGTTGCCTGCCGTTGCTGTTGATCACCGCCCAGAGGCGCGTGGCGGGCTCGCCCGGATCGCCCTTGTCGCCCTTCCCCATAGCCCGGGTCAGTTGACACGCGTACGTCCCGCGGCCCTCAGTGCGTTGCGTGGTGAGGCCGGCGCGACCTCTCACCACTCGCGCGACCAAGGCGTGCCGCTGACGGGGTTGCGGAAGGGCGCGGGGTGGTCGGCGTAATGGCCAATCTGGCTGCGTCTCGATCGAGCGCCGCGGTTGCAGCTCGAATGCGAAGGCCCAAGGTAGCCGCCGCGATCGTCGGAATGGTTGAGGTCACAGGGCTCGGCAGGGTCGATCGGCCGGTCGCAGCGCGCGCAGTCGAGGCCCTAGCTTGCGCTTGTAGGCGAGCTCCTGCTTCTGCTCCTGCCGAAGTGTCAGCGCTGCGTTGCAGACCTTCTTGTGCCAGGGTTCTCACGTGGATCGCTCTTGAGCGCCTCTGACCACGGCTCGGGCCGACGTGACGCCCATCTGAGGGCGGGTGCACGGATAGAACCAGCGGCTGCCGCGGCTTCTCGCCATGCTCAGCCCGGTACCTAAGCAACCTGTGTGCCTTCACTCTCCTGCGCCGCAGGCGAAAGGCCCGCGCGAGCAGGCCCTTCCCTTCTCTTCAGAACTACGAGGCGGCGTTCACCCGACTGGCCAGGTCGCAATCGTGGCGAGCGGGTCCTGCCAGACGTCGTGATAGACCGGGCCGAACGGTGAGGTGCCGAGCGGAAGGGTTCCGACGAACCCGGCGTGGAACCACTGTAGCTCGCCCCAGAGGCCGTCGAAGCGGAGCCAGGCCTGCGAGTGCTCATCCGCCTTGTGGATCGTCGTCAGCTGCCCGCCGGACTGCGGCGGCCCCGCGACCGTGCCCGCCGCCGAGGCGTAGTCGTTCGGCAGCGGCAGGCCGTTCTGGGCCAGCAGCGCCAGTACCGGCGACGGGATGCAGGCGGGGTTGAACTGGTGTAGTCCCGGCGCCAGGTAGTTGGCGTGCGAGCCCATCGCGACGTAGACGATCGGGTGCGTCCCGTCCCAGCGCGGCGTCGTCGCCCAGGCGCGGCGCTGTCCGAGGCAATGCTGGCTGTAGCCGACCTCGAGCGGCTGCTCGTCGGCCGAGAGCACCACGTTGACGACCTCCCAGTCGCCTTCGTGGGCCTGCCAGATGACGTCGCTCGGCGGGTAAAAGTACGAATAGAGGTCGTCGTAGTAGAAGTACCAGTACTGCAGCACCGTCGCCCCCGGCACATGGGCGACGCGGCCGTAGACGACGCTGCCGCCGCTTCCCGAGTCCCAGCCGGCCTGGTAGCAGGTGAGTCCGCCGAGCGGCGCCGAGGGACTGCAGCTCGTCTGGTTGAGCCTGAGCATCCCGGTTCCCGGCCCCGGCAGCTCTCCCGGCCCCGGGTCGGGGTCGACGACCACCCACTGCCCTGCAACCAGCTGCTCGAGCGCGGCATCCGAGATGAACGACTGGACGCTCGTCGGGCCGAACGACTCTTGCGGATCGAAGTGGGTGACCGGCTGGTAGGTGCGCAGGAGCTGCGAGTCGGGCGTCGCGGCTTGCGCCACCGCGGCTCCGGCGAGCAGGAACAGCAACGCGGCCGACAAGCATGCGATCAGCTTGGTCATGTCTCCTCCCCTGTTGTGGCCACGAAGAAGGCCGTCGCGGGGCAAGGTCAGTGTCGTCGCTCCACGACCTTCGGCGTGAAGGATCCTGCGGCGGGTGCGGCATGACATCGGTGAAAACCACGTAGCCGTGTGGGTCCGGAGCCGACGGGATCCCCGCACGCGATCAGCAGCGGCAGCTCAAGCGCGTGGGTGAGATTGGGCGGCGGCAGTTGCTTCGCCGCTGCCTCCGCGGCCATCAAATTCGGCGCTGGAGCGCTGAGGCAAACGAACTGCACGACCTGCTCGTCGAGCGCAATCTGGCTCTGCTGGCGCTCCAGTCTGAGCTAACGCGAGCGCTGCGGGCCGACTCGGGGCAGCCGGATATCCTCGCGGATGAGGAGATGCGGCAGGAGCTGCTGCTTTGCCTCGATGTGGCCGACGCCGAGCTCCAACTGGCGGAAGGACTGCGAAACCTCCGCCAGGCTGCCCGCGTGCCGATCTCACCTAAGCCCGAGTATTAGCCGCTGCTCTGCGCTCGATGAACTTGCGGGAAGCGGCCACCTGCGGGGAGGTGGCGTGTCGCGCGGCTCTCGACAGCTTCCCGCGAGCTCGCAGCCTTGTCGGCAGCTGCGAGAGGAAGGGCGGCGCGGCCGGCTCGACCGCTGCAGGCGAGTCGGCCGCGCGCCGCTAGCCGTCACGGGGTCGCGTTGAGTCATCGCCCGCAATGGAGAAGACCGCGGCAGGGGGTGCAGGGCGCCTCGCGCGCTGCCAGGCAATGAGCGCGCCGGCCGCCAGGATCTCCCCGTCCTGGGCCGGTGCCGCAGTCACCCCTGCCGCCAATGACATTCGTAACAGGGGGACAGCAGCTCTTCAATAGCCGAGCGGGCAGCAGTGGCCTTCCCGCGAGGTCAGCAACTCGACAGCTACGACGTCGCAACGCTCAACGGCTGGGGAGCCGAGCGACCGCAGCGAGTTTCTCCCCCTAAAGCTCCACTCGGCTCCGTACGCATGTATACCCGCCGGCAGCATCCCGCCGGCAGCATCCGTAATCCAGCGGCCGAACGCCTTGCCGCCTTAGAACTCGTTTCACAATGAAGCCTTGAGCCCCCGAGCCGCGCTGAACGCCGCGAGGCTGCGTCCTCGGAAGCGCCCGTATCCTCCGGATACGCGCGCGGTCACGTCCCATAGCGTGGTGTAGGAGCGCGTCGGACGGAGCCGGCTGAAGGTCCGGCCACCGCGGCGCTCAGACTCGTCGCTCCGACCAAGGATCGACGAAAGGAGCACCACGATGGCCGAGACGAAGAGGATGACGGCTGAGCAGGTCGTCAGCTACCTGCTCGAGGAGGAGGGGCTCGACTTCCTGCACGAGTCGCTGCTGTGGGTCGTACAGCAGCTGATGGAGGCGGAGGTGAGCGAGCTCGTCGGGGCAGCGCATGGTGAGCGCGCTCCGGAGGAGCGGCTGACCCACCGCAACGGCTACCGGCCGCGGCGCTGGGACACGCGCGCCGGCGAGCTCGAGCTTCAGATCCCGAAGCTGCGGCGCGGAAGTTACTTCCCGAGCTTCCTACAGCCGCGGCGGCGCTCGGAGCAGGCGCTCGTTTCGGTCGTCCAGCAGGCCTACGTCTGCGGTGTCTCGACTCGGCGCGTCGACCAGCTGGTCGAATCGCTCGGGCTGCGCATCTCGCGCTCGGAGGTCTCGCGGATCTGCGCCGGCCTCGACGAGCAGGTCGAGGCCTTCCGCACCCGGCCGCTCGAGGGCCGCTACCCGTACCTGTGGCTGGACGCCAAGGTGGAGAAGGTCAGAGACGGCGGCCGCGTCGTCCGCAAGTGCCTGGTGATCGCGCACGGCGTGCACGAGTCGGGCCGGCGCGAGGTGATCGGCCTCGACTGCGGCGAGTGCGAGACCGAGGCGTTCTGGCGCGAGTTCCTGCGCGGGCTGGTCAAGCGCGGCCTGAGCGGGGTGCAGCTGGTCGTCTCCGACGCCCACGAGGGCCTCAAGCAGGCGATCGGTCGGGTGCTGGGCGCGCCCTGGCAGCGCTGCACCGTGCACTTCCTGCGCGAGGCGCTCGGGTACGCACGGCGCGAGCAGCAGCCGATGCTGGCCGCGCTGATCCGCCCGATCTTCAACGCCGAGGACGGCGAGCAGGCGCGCGAGCTGCTCGGCGATGCGCTCGCGCGGCTGGAGCGGCCGCTGCCGAAGGTAGCGGCGCTGCTCGAGCGGGCCGAGGACGATCTGCTCGCCTTCTACGCCTTCCCCGCCGACCACTGGCGCAAGCTGCGCAGCACCAACCCGCTCGAGCGGCTCAACCGCGAGATCGGCCGGCGCACCGACGTCGTCGGCATCTTCCCCGACGACGCCTCGCTGATTCGCCTCGCGACCAGCCTCGTGATCGAGCAGAACGACGAATGGCTGGTCGGGCGGCGCTACCTGTCGCTCGACTCGCTCGCGCCGCTCCTCGAGGAGCGGCGCGAACACGAAGAGGAGGTGCTCGAGCTCACAGCGGCCTGAGCCGCCGACGATCTTGCCGACGAGTTACACCACGTCCTGGGACTTGACTACGCGCGCTCCGCTGCGTCCTTGCCTCGCGCCGCCCATCCCACCTCGGCGGCGAAGCGTCATTCTGAAACGAGTTCTTAGGTGGAGCCGGAGCGCGGCTGCCGTTCCCCTGCGGCTAGGAAAGCAGCCCCTCGGGGGGGAGGTCGAGTTGCTCCGGCTCCATGTGCCGCACCTCGATTCTTCCGCGCAGACGTCCGTGGTAACACGCGCACGGCAGTCTTTCAATAGGCCGAATGGCTCAGTCCTGGCCTTAGCCTTTGCTCATGCACACGAGCGCGATCTGCCTGCGCCCCTCGTTGATCGCCGAGCCGAACGGGAACGGAAACCCGGGCGCGCCGGCGGCGAGGACGACGCGCCCGGTTGTACTGCACGACCTTGCTGCCTAGGACTCCTGCGGCTCGAGTTGCTCGAAGAGAGGTGAGCGCCCGAGGCGTGACCTACGACTCGGGAGGAGCTACGCTCCTCTTGGGGGGAGAGTGGGTAGGTTGGCGGCGATCTTCTCGGACCCCGCAATCACCCCGGACGCCCCCTTGACCGTACTACCTAGCGTCGATCGCTACGAGCGCCGAGTCCAATAACTTCGCAAATAGCGGCGGTTCACCGCTCGTGCCGCCTTGACCCAGGATGTGACTCGGCGAGGGTGCTCAAGCCGTGAGGTGGGAGCCGCATCAGTCGCCGCCGGCAGGAGCGGGAGCCGAGCGGTGCGGACCGTCTCTCCCTAATGGGGTCAGACCCGGCTCCCGCTATCCAAAACAGATTCCGCCGAAGCGGCCAGGGCCGAAACTGCCATCTCGGCAGAGGGCCTGCACTGATCTAGCTTCACGCCGGGCCGGGTCGCGTTGCGCGCCCGGGGCCGCCCGGCCTGCGTCGCCTTTCTGTTCATGCCTCAGCCAGTCGCCCGGCCCAGCAGCTGAGAGGGCGAGGCTGGAGTTGCCTCCTTGGGCAAACCATCCGGCACGGTCTGCAAGTGCTGCCCAAAGAGAAACCCGCCGTTTCCAGCGGGTCTCTCAGTCGGGACGGGCGGATTCGAACCGCCGGCCTCCTGCTCCCAAAGCAGGCGCGCTAACCAGGCTGCGCTACGTCCCGATGCGGTGAGTGTACTCCCGTACGATCGCGCTTCCTGCGCCGGTTTCCGCCGTTTTCCGTGACAATTGTCACGCTTTGCAGGAGTTTCCGGCCCGAATCTGTGCTTACATGTCGCCCACTCGTGGCCAGACGAGTACGCACGGGGGTGGCAGCCGTCGCCACCGTCCTCATAGTGGCAGGCGGCGCGGAAGCGGCAGGGACCGCGAATCTGACGCGGTCCGAGTCAGCGCTGCTGACCGTGATGAATCAGGTGCGCAGCGCGCACGGCCTGCGCCCGCTCAGGGCCGACGCGAGGCTCGAGGGCACGGCGCGCAACCACTCACGCCGGATGCTCCGGACCGGGACGTTCGCCCACGGCGCGTTCAACGCGCGCATCCGCCGCGCAGGCGTGCACGCGCCGCGCGTCGGCGAGAACCTCGCCTGGAGCTCAGGCGCCCTCGCCCGCGCGCGCACGATCGTGCGGATGTGGCTCGCGAGCCCGTCGCACCGCGCAAACCTGCTGCGCCCCGGCTACCGGCTCGCCGGCGTCGGCGCGGTCAGCGGTTGCTTCAACGGCCAGCGGCACACGCTGATGGTCACGACCGACTTCGCGGGTCGGTAGCGCGTTAGACGGGACGGCCGCACCGGCGAAGCCGGCACGGCCTCCATGGTCGGCGTCGCGAGCGACGCCTTGGACGGCCGCACCGGCGAAGCCGGCACGGCCTCCATGGTCGGCGTCGCGAGCGACGCCTTGGGGTCGGTTAGCTCCTCTACGGGTTCGGCCGAGGCGGGTCGAGCAGGTCGCGCAGCTCAGCGATCTTCTCGCGCCGCAGCTCCTCGCGCTCGCCGCGATCGACGCGGGCGATGAGGTCGCGCACGAGTGGCGCGAGCTCGACCGGGTTGAACGGCTTCGTGACGTAGTCGATGCCGCCGAGGTCGAGGCCGCGAGCCCGATCACGGGCCTCGGCGCGCGCCGTCAGGAAGACGATCGGGATCGAGCTCGTGGCGTCGCCGTCGATCAGCTCCTCCGCGACCTGCCAGCCGTCGAGCCCCGGCATCATCACGTCGAGGAGGATCACGTCGGGCTCCTCGTTGCGCGCCTTCTCGAGGCCCGTGGGGCCGTCACTCGCCTCGAGCACGTCCATCCCTTCCGCCTCCAGGTTGACCCGGCAGAGCAGGCGGATCGGAGCTTCGTCGTCGATTACCAGCACCCTCGTCATCGGCCCTCTTTTCGACTCAGTCGCGCATACCCATTCGAGGAGCGGTTCATTCTCGCTCGCTCAGGACGGGGGCGGACAGCGGCAGCGAAAACGTGAACGTCGACCCCTCGCCTTCGCGCGAGTCGACCCAGATGCGCCCGCGCATCGCGTCGAGCAGCTCCTTGGCGATGAAGAGGCCGAGCCCCGTGCCGCCGCTGGCGAGGTCCCGGCGGCCGCTCTCGGCGCGGTAGAACTTGGCGAAGATCCGCGTCTGCTCGGCCTGCGGGATACCGATCCCCTCGTCTTCGACACTCACCTCGACGGCGTCGTCGCGGCGACGCGCACCGACCCGGACGACGCTCCCGCCCGGCGAGTACTTGACGGCGTTCTCGACGAGGTCCATCACGATCTGGCGTAGCTTGTCCCGGTCGGCGTCCACGGTCAGCGGCTCCGGCGGCAGCTCGAGCTCGAGCTGGTGGTCGTCGAGCTTCAGCGACTGCTTCGCCACCGAGACGACCTCCGAGACGACGGCGCCGACGTCGGTGGGCAAGAGCTGCACCTGCAGGTCCCCCGAGTCGAGCCGCGCCACGGAGAGCAGGCGGTCGACGATCGCGGTCAGCCGTCCGGCCTCCGAGGCGATGTAGCTCAGGAACGTGCCCCGCTCCTCCTCGCCGAAGAGGACGTCGTCGCGCAGCAGCGTCTCGGCGAAGCCGTAGATCGAGGTCAGCGGCGAGCGCAGCTCGCGCGAGACGTTCGAGACGAACTCCGACTTCATCTGCTCGACCACGCGCTCGGCGGAGATGTCCCGGAAGGCGACGATGCGGCCGGCGATGGCGCCGGCGGGATCGCGCATCACCGCCTCCGTGAGCGAGAGCCAGATCTCCTCGCCCCCGCGGCGGAGCGAGACGAGCTGCTCGCCCGCAGGTGCGTCGTCACCCGACTGCAGGTCGCGCTGCAGCACTTCGCGAGGCGGCCGGCCGAGCGCCTCCTCCCCGGACACACCCGTGATCCGCTCGGCGGCTGCATTCCAGAGGACGACCTCGCCGTCGCGGTCGACGGCCACGATCCCGTCGGCGGTGTTGGCCAGGATCGCATCGCTGCGCTCCTTCTCGAGCGCGACGCGCTGGTAGAGCTCCGCGCTGGCGAGCGCGGCCGACGCGTTGCCGGCGAACGCCGCCAGCGCCTCGACTTCCTCCTCACGCCAGGCACGCGGGGCACGGCAGTACACCGAGAGCACGCCGAGCACCGCCCCCTCGGCGCCGACGAGCGGCACCGCCGCGCAAGACGCGTAGCCGGCGGCGAGCATCGGGTCGGCCTGCAGTAGCCGCTGATCGTCGCGCGCGTCCGGGACCGTGACGGGCGAGCGCGACTGCACCGCGTCACCGGCGAGCCGAGCCGTCGACAGCAGGCGTGAGTCGAGCACCGTGCCCGTCTCCTCGCCCACCCCGGCCGCCGCGACGAGCTCGTCGCCCTCGAGCAGCCGGATGACCGCCGCGTCGGCGTCGAGCAGCGTCGGCGCCTGGTGGACGACCTCCTCCAGCACCGCGGCCGGGTCGAGCTCGGTCGCGAGCAGCGTCCCCGTACGCGCCAGCTGCTGCGCGAGCGCACGAGAACGCCGCTCGGCCTCGAACAACTCGCTTCGCTCGAGCGCCCCGCGCGCCGCCCCCGCGAGGTTGCGGGCGAGCTCGAGGTCGTCGTCGGTAAAGCGCCGCTCTTCGTCGAAGAACACGAGCACGAGCGCGCCTTCCTCGCTGCGCGGCGCCTCGACCGGCACCGCAAGGAGCGCTGAGTAGCCCGAGTCGCGGGTGGCGGCGCGCCACTCGTCGTCGAAGCGATCGTCGTCGGCGAGCTGCGGCGCCGCCAGCACGCGACCGCCTAGCACGGCCGTCCGCAGCGGGCCGGACGGGTCGCCCAGGCCGTTCTCGAGGAACCGCACCAGCAGGCCGGGAAGCCCGTGCAGCCCCGCGAGCCGGAGGTCGTCGCCCGCGGGAATCAGCACCGCGGCGCTGCCGCCGCCAAGCGCCTCGGACGCGGCCTGCGCCAGCGCGTCGAAGGTCTCTTTGAGCGAGATCGGCTCGCCGAGGGCGGAGGCGATGCGGTAGAAGCCGCGCTGGATCTGGGCCTGGCGCGAGCGGTCGGCGAAGCTCTCGGCGTTGCGCAGCGACAGTGCGGCCAGGTTGGCGAACGCCTCCAGCAGCCCGGAGTCGGCCTGGGTGAAGCGGCGCTCGGGATCCCGCGACCCGACGCCGAGGATGCCCGTCACCTCCCCCGACCAGCGCATCGGCGCGACGATCGCACTGCGGAAGCCCTCGTAGGCCGGGTGCGGAACCGCGTCCGGAAGCGCTGAGCGGTCGTCCGAGAGCACCGGACGCCCGCGCGCGATCGCCCGGCCGGCGAGACCGCGGTCGGCGGAGAACTCGAAGCCGACGATGCCCTCGTGCAGCCCGTGGACCGCGGCGCAGCGGAGCAGGCCGTTGTCGGGCTCGTAGAGGTAGCAGTCGACCGCGTCCGCCTCGAGCAGCGCCGCGACCTCGTCGACGAGCCGCTGCAGGACGGCCTCGAGCTCGAGCTCGCTCGTCACGGTCTGGGCGGCCTTCAGCAGCGCCGCCTGCTCGCCGAGCCGCCGCTCGTTCTCGTCCAGCAGGCGCGCCGTGTGCAGCGCGAGCCCGATCTCGCGCGCGACCGCCTCCGCCAGCAGCACGTCGGCCGCGGCCCACGTGCCCGGGTCCGGCCGGTGCAGGCCGAGCACGCCGATCATGCGCTCGAAGACGATGATCGGCGTCGCCAGTGCCGACCGCGTGCCCAGGCGGGTCATCGCCTCCACGCTGCCGAGCGACGGGTCGATGAGCTCCGGCGCGTCGAGGACGTCCGCGATCGCGACCGTGCGCCGCTCGCGCGCCGCGAGGTTCGAGACCGGCAGGGCGGAAGACACCGTGCCGAGCGGCTTGAGCCCCTCGGCCCACCACTCTGCGCGGACCGGCAGCGCGTCGGCGGGCTCGGCGAGCCTGATGAAGCAGCGGGTCGCGCCGAGGGCGCGGCCGGTCTCGGTGACGGCGACGCGCGTGACTGCGTCGAGGTCGTGCACCGAGCGCACGCGGCGCGAGATCTTCGCCACGAGCCGTTCCCGCGCAAGAGCCTGGTCGAGCGCCGAGGCCGAGCGGGTGCGGTCGAGCGCGATCGCCGCCTCGCCGGCAAGCGCCTCCATCAGGCGCAGGTCTTCCGGCGGGAAGGCCCACCGTTCCAGCGTGGTCGCGGCGACGAGCACGCCGATCACGCGTTCCTCGACGATCAGCGGGATGAAGGCCGCGCTCTTCGCCTTGACTGCGTGCGCCAGGCGCGGGTTCACGAGCGGCGAGGACTCGACGTCGTAGACCGTCACCGGCGCCGCCTCGAAGAACGCGCTCGCGATCCCCGACGGCTCGTTGTGCAGGTGGACACGCATCTGGCTCCACCACGCGATGTCCTCGCCGCCCGAGCGCGCGACCAGGCCTGTCGCCTCGTCCTCGTCGGCCGTCACGAGCGCCAGCGCGGTGAAGTCGGTGCGGAAGAGCGACTCGACCTCGTCGAGCAACGTCCGCGCCGCCTCGGCCGGATCCTGGATCCGCGCGAGCGCGTTCACGATCTGCGTGACCGCGTCCAGCTCGCGGTCGCGGACGCTGACGAGCTCCTCGGCCTCCCTGGCGCGCGCGCCGCTCATCACGACGCCGGCGGGCTCGCTCCAGCGGCGCAGGAAGATCACTGCAGGGACGAGCGCGATCAGGGTCGCCACGAACGGCGGCCAGACGTGGCCGCCGATCGGGGAGCGGTCGTGGAGCACCATCGTGCCGAAGATCGCGGCCGGGATGGCGATCCCGGGGAAGATCGAGGCGAGCGCGACATCCGTCACCGCCACTCGGTGCCGCTCGCGCCACAGCGTCGGAGCCAGCGCCGTCGCAACCATCAGGTAAACGCCCGCGAGGACGAACAGGGGCACGGCGTTGAAATAGACGGCCTGGTCTTCGGGGGTCACTGGGCGCCCTGGATGATACGGAGGGCCTCCGGCGGCGTCGACCGAAAACCCTATGCACGAGGCGCGTTTCTTACTTGGAAAGATGGGCCGGACGGCCTATTGGAATCGCGCAGCGAGCCGACTAGCGTCCTGGTCACTGGGCGATGCAAGCCGCGGAGCCCTGTACCTGGCCTTGAGGCCCGCGGCGAGCAATGGGGAGAGCCCGTCGCCACCACCCCCCGAGCGGCGGGCTCCCTCCGATCTTTCGAAGAGCGTTACCCCGCGCGTTCGGCGCTGCGCAGGCCGCGCAGGGCCCAGAGTGAGAAGAACAGCACGAGGCAGAGCGCCGTCCCGTAAGCGAGCCCGACCTCCGTCGGCTCGCCGGAGATGAAGCCGCGCGCCGCCTCGAGCACGCGCGTCACGGGGTTCACCGTGGCAACCGAGTGGATCCAGCCCTGCAACAGCGCCAGCGGCACGTAGACCGGCGCGAAGAAGAGCACGAGGAAGACCGGCAGCTGCATGATCGGCCCGGCCTGCATCGTCCGCAGCCGCATCGCCACGCCGGCCGACCAGAGCACGGCCGCGCCGTTCAGGAGCAGCGCGAGCGTGTAGAGCCCGACGACGTCGACGCCGTTTCCGTCAATGCGCATTCCGACGATCAGCGCCACGGCGGTCAGGAACGTCGCAGTGATTAGCCAACGCCCGCATGCAGCGAGCGCGTAGCCGAGCACGATCCCGCTGCGGTTCGGCGCCGCCAGGAGGAGGCGCCTCGCGAAGCCGTTCTCGAAGTCGCGCGCGATCCCGAAGCCGGTGAAGACCCCGCCGAAGACTGCCGACTGCAGCAGCACGAACGCGAACTGGAACGCGGTGTAGCCGCTCGGGAAGCTGAAGCCCGGAACGTTGGAGACGCTGGACAGCCCGCCGGCGAACGCGGTGAAGAAAAAGAGCGGGAAGATCAGCGACGGCAGCAGCAGCGACGGATTCGTGACCACGTTGTGCAGCGTCCGCCACGCCACGCCTCTCGCGACCGCGAACGTCCTCACAGCCGGGTCTCACACCTTCCAACGTGTCGACCGGTCATTTCAGACGGCTGCACGGGCAAAGTCCGTGCAGCCTGAAGACGGCGCCGCAAGCGTCGCCTCATGAACGCGCCATCCTCACCCGCAGGGCCCAGCTCGCCGCCCCCATTGCGACGACCGCGATGGACGCCGCGATCCCGAACCCGAGCGCCAGCGCCTCCGCGTCCCAGCCCGTGATGATGAGGCTGCGGACGCACTCGAGCAGGTACGAGACGGGATTCGCCGTCGCGAGGTGGCGGAACCACGCCGCCTCGATCAGGTTCCGCGGGATGTTCATCGACGAGATGAACAGGAAGACGAAGAACACCGGGAACAGGCTCTGCACCGCCTCGCCCGAGCCGGTGCGCAGCGCGGCGAACGCCCCGAGCGCCC
Source organism: uncultured Actinomycetes bacterium (assembly GCA_963719275.1). Lineage (GTDB taxonomy): Bacteria > Actinomycetota > Thermoleophilia > Gaiellales > Gaiellaceae > AC-32. The sequence goes on from CAVRBT010000005.1 coordinate 61,780, forward strand.
CGAAGCCGAGGCCGACGACTGTCGCGAAGAGGAAGACGACGACGACGCCCGCGAGCCCCGACTCGAGCCGTACGCCAACCGCAAAGCCGACGGCGAGGTAGACGGTCACCTGCGCGATGGTGAGCACGGCGACGCCGCCGAGCTGCCCCGCGAGCAGCGCGACGCCGCGCATCGGCGTCAGCGAGAGCCGGCTGAGGAACCCGGTCTGGATGTCGCGCGCGAGGTCGGTGCCGGTGTTCATCGTCGCGAACAGCGCGCCCTGGATGAACGGCACGGCGAGCGCGAACGCGAAGAACGAGTCCGTCGGGAACCCCGGCAGCTGCGTCTCGGCCTTCAGCCCGCCCGAGTTCACCGCGAGCAGCAGCATCGGAAAGACGAGCGGCCCGACGATGTTCGCGGGCTGCCTCACGGTGCGCACCACCGACCGGCGGCCCAGCACGTAGACCTGGTCGGCGAACGCTCTCACAGCGCAACCTCGCTAGGCGCCCCGTCCCTGTTCGCGATCGCAGACGGCCGTCCAGGCGACGCCTGGCCGGCCTGAAGACGCCGTCGCAAGGGCCGGCTCACGCCGGCTCCATCGCGAGGCCGCGCCGCTCCTCCTCGTCCTCCGTCTCCGCGCCCTCGAGCGAGCGGCCGGTCTTGGCGAGGAAGACGTCGTCGAGCGACGGCTGGTGGATCTGGATGTTCTCCGCCTCGATCCCGTCCGCGTCGAGCGCGCGGACGATCTCGTACAGGCCGAAGTGCCCGTCGTTCAGCCGGACCGCGACGCCCTTGGTCGAGGTCACGCGCTCGCCGAAGCGCTCGAGGATCCCCGCCGTGCGGTCGAGGTCGCCGCCTGACGCCGGGATCGCCTCGACGGTCGGCCGCCCGACCTCCGCCTTCAGAGCGGCCGGCGTGCCCTCGGCGACGATGTGGCCGTGGTCGATGATCCCGACGCGGTCGGCGAGGACGTCGGCCTCCTCGAGGTACTGGGTCGTCAGGAAGACGGTCACCCCGTCCTCGTTCGCGAGCCGGCCGACCTCGCTCCAGAGGGCGGTGCGGCTCTGCACGTCGAGGCCGGTGGTCGGCTCGTCGAGGAACAGGATCTGCGGCCGGTGCACGAGTGCCAACGCGAGATCGAGGCGGCGCTTCATGCCGCCCGAGTAACCGCGCACCTTGCGGTCGGCGGCCTCGCCGAGGCCGACGCGGGTGAGCAGCTCCTCGGCGCGGCGCACCCGCTCCGCGCGCGAGATGCCCTGGAGGGAGGCCTGCAGGCGCAGGTGCTCGCGGCCGGTCAGGAGCGGATCGAGCGCGGCCTCCTGCAGCGCAGCGCCGATGTTCTTCCGCACCTGCGGGCCCTGGCGCACCACGTCGAAGCCGGCCACGCGCGCGGAGCCCGAGGTCGGCGGCAGCAGCGTCGTGAGCATGTGGACGGTCGTGCTCTTGCCCGCCCCGTTGGGACCCAGAAATCCGTAGATCTCGCCCGGCGAAACCGCGAGGTCGATCCCGTCGACCGCGCGCGGGCCCTTCTTGAACTCGCGGACGAGCTGGTCGGCCTGGATCGCTGCTTGGGTCATCGCCGTAGCCTAGCGAGATACTTGAGGTTGTCAAAAACCTACTGTCTCAAGTATCATCCGTCTGATGGCGGTCACCGAGACCACCGCGGCGCACGAGGCCCAGAAGCTGTTCTTCGAGATCGGCATGGCCCAGCGTGTCAAGGTCGGCGCGGCGCTGAACGAGCTCGGCCTCGGCTTCGCGCAGGCGCATGCCCTGCGTATGCTCGACCCCGAGGAGCCGCGGCCGATGAGCGCGCTGGCCGAGCGCCTGTTCTGCGACGCCTCGAACGTGACCGGGATCGTCGACCGCCTCGAGCGGCGCGGCCTCGTCGAGCGTCGTAGCGCCGAAGGGGACCGGCGCGTCAAGGCGCTGACACTTACGCCGGCCGGGGTCGAGTTGCGCGAAGAGGTGATGGCCCTGATGAGCGAGCCGCCCGAAGCGATCGCGTCGCTTTCCGTCGCCGACCAGCGCGCCCTGCGAGACATCCTCGCCCGCGCGGTCGAGCAGCTCCCCTAGGCCTTCTCTATCCGGAGCGCGTCGCCCGGCTCGACCCGCTCGGCGAGCGTCTCGCGGGCGATCCACTCCCGGTGCTCGGCGAGGTCGCCCGGAAGCGTGAGGACGATCCGGTCGGTGATCTCGAGCCCGGCCTCCTTGCGCATCGTGTTCACGCGGTGAATGAGCTCGCGGGCGCGGCCCTCGAGCTCGAGCTCCTCGTCGAGCGTGAGGTCGAGGGCCACTGTGAGGCCGTCCTCGCCGGCGACCGCCCAACCCTTCTTGCCGCGCCGCTCGACCAGCACCTCGTCGGGGGAGAGCTCGTGGCCGTTCACGCGGAGCCGGCCGCCGTCGAGCTCCTCGAAGTCGCCGGCCTCGAGCGCCGAACGCACCCCGCCGAGCTCCTTCCCGAGCTTCGGCCCGAGGACGGGCAGGTTCGGCTTCACGCGCAGCTCCGTCGCCTCGACGGGGCCGAACTCGACCTCCTTGACGCTCAGCTCCTCGGCGATCTCGCGCGCGTGCACCTGCACCCCGTCGGCGCCCTGCACGACGAGACGCCGGAGCGGCTGGCGGAGCTTGATCCCGGACTGCGCCCGTGCCTGGCGCCCGAGCTCGACGACCCGGCGCACCTCGGCGACCTCGGCGAGTAGCGCCTCGTCGACCTCGATCCCCTCCGGCCAGCCCGCGAGGTGCACGGAGTCTGGGCCCTCCACCACGAGCGTTCGCCACAGGTGGTCGGCGAGGAAGGGCATCACCGGGCCGATCACGCGCAGGGCCTGAACGGCCGACCACCAGAGCGTCTCGAGCGCGGCGGGCTCGCCGTCCCAGAAGCGGCGGCGCGAACGGCGGACGTACCAGTTCGAGAGGTCCTCGACGTAGCTCTCGAAGATGGTCGTCACCGCGGGGCTCCAGTAGCGCTCGTACGCTGCCTCGGCCTCCGAGACGAGCTGTCCCGTCCGCGCGACGAGCCAGCGGTCGAGCGCGTGCTCGGACCGCGGCTCCGCGCCCCTCTCAGGCGTCCAGCCGGCGATGTTCGCGTACGTGACGAGGAACCCGACCGAGTTCCAGAACGTGAGCAGCCGCCGCTTGACCTCCTCTGCGGGGCCGTAGCCGAAGTTGATGTTCTGGCTCGGGTTCTGCGCGCAGAACTGCCAGCGGACGATGTCGGCGCCCATCCGCTCGAAGGCCTCGTTCGCCTCGATCGCATTGCCGGTCGACTTGTGCATCTCGCGGCCGTGCTCGTCGTGGACGCGCTCGTACGTGAGGACGGCGCGGTACGGCAGCCGGCCGGCCAGGGTCATGGACATCACGCTGATCGAGTAAAACCAGAGGCGGATCTGCTCACGGCTTTCGGAGATCCAGTCGGCCGGGAACCACTGCTCCCAGTAGGCGTGGTCGGGCAGGTCGGCCCCGGTCAGGCCTTGCGCCGCGCCGGTCGCGTACCCGTGTGGAATCCACTCGGGGTTCTCCCAGCCGAGCGTCGACATCGGGATGATCCCCGCGTCGAGCCACGCGTCGCCGACCTCCGGGATCCGGCGCACCTCCTCGCCGCACGACTCGCACCGGATCGCGATCTCGTCGATCCAGGGCCGGTGCAGCTCCTGCAGCTGCTCGAGCCCTCCGGTCGCGCGCTCCTCGAGCTCCTCCCGCGAGCCGATCACGTTCAGCTCGCCACACTCGCACGGGTAGAAGGGCAGCGGCAGGCCGAAGTAGCGCTTGCGCGAGATGTTCCAGTCGCCCATGTTGCGGAGCCAGTCGTCCATCCGCTTCTTGTACTGGGGCGGCGTCCAGGCGACGTCCTCGTTGGCGTCGAGGAGCGGCTGCCGGATCTCGTCGCAGGAGATGAACCAGTCGTCGACGACGCGGAAGAGGAGCGGCGTCTTGCAGCGCCAGCAGATCGGGTAGCGGTGGACGATCGTCCCCGCCTCGACGAGCAGGCCGTGCTCGTCAAGCGCCTCGACGATCGCCCTGGCCGCCCCGTCGGTCGAGACTCCCTCGAACGGCCCGTAGCCGGGGAGGAAGCGGCCGGACTCGTCGATCGGCGCGAGCACGGGGAGGCCGTGGACACGCGAGAGCTCGAAGTCCTCGGCGCCCGCGCCAGGCGCGATATGGACGATCCCCGTGCCCTCGTCGAGCGCCACCTCGTCCCACGGGATCACGCGATGACTGACGCCTCGCTGCGCTGGCAGGTCGTCGAACGGCCCCTCGTACTCGAGGCCGACGAGGTCCTCGCCCTGGACGACGTTGTCGTACTCGCCGCCCTCGCTCGCGAGCCGCCAGCCGCCGTCGCGCAAGCCGTACTCCGCGTGGGGCTTGACGGCGGCGGCGACGTTCGCCGGGAGGGTCCAAGGGGTTGTCGTCCAGATGACGAGCGACTCGCCCGGCCGGTCTTTCAGCGGGAAGCGGACGTAGAGCGACGGGTGCTCGAGCTCGCGGTAGTTCTCCTCGCCCGCCTGCTCGTGCTGGGAGAGCGAGGTGCCGCAACGAGGGCACCACTGCGTCGAGCGGTGGCCCTTGTAGAGCCAGCCGCGGCGGTGGCACTCCTTCAGGAAGCGCCAGATGTACTCGATGTTCGTGTCCGAGAACGTGAGGTAGTCGTTGCCCCAGTCCATCCACTGGCCGAGCCGCTTCGACTGGTCGGTCATCACGCCGACGTAGCGCGCGACGCGCTCCTTGCAGCGCTCGGCGAACTCGGCGATGCCGTACTCCTCGATCTCGCGCTTGGAGTTGAGGCCGAGTTCCTTCTCGACCTCGACCTCGACCCAGAGGCCCTGGCAGTCGAAGCCGTTCTGGTACCGCTCGTCGTGCCCTCGCGCGGCGCGATAGCGTTGGAAGACGTCCTTCAGCGTGCGCCCCCAGGCGTGATGGACGCCCATCGGGTTGTTCGCGGTGATCGGGCCGTCGATGAAGCTGAAGCGCGGGCCGTCGGCGTTCTGCTCGCGCAGGCGTTGGAACGTCCGCTCGTCCTCCCAGCGCTCGAGGACCTCCCGCTCGAGCGCGGGATGGTCGGGCAGGCTCGGGAGAGGCTTGAACATGCGGTCGATCGTATCGACCGGGAACAATGACCCAACCTGGGGCGTTTCCCCTCCCGGAACCTGAGGTAGAAAGGAACACATGTCAGACAACGTCAAGACCGACGACTTCGACCAGGAAGTCCTCCAGAGCGGCCAGTCGGTGCTCGTCGACTTCTGGGCGGAATGGTGCGGACCGTGCCACGCGATCGCGCCCGTGCTCGACCAGATCGCCGACGAGCGGAGCGACCTCAAGGTCGTGAAGCTGAACATCGACGAGGAGCCTGCGATCGCGCAGCGCTACGGGGTCATGTCGATTCCAACGCTGATCCTGTTCAAGGACGGCGAGCCGCAAGCAGCTGCGGTCGGCGCGATGCCGAAGTCGATGCTCGAGGAGCGCCTCGGCCTGGCCGAGGCAGCGGCCTGAGCGCTCGGGAGAGCGCTCAGGCGAAACGGCCGCGCCAGCAAAGCTGCCACGGCCTCTCCTGGTCGGCGTCGCAAGCGACGCCGAAACGGCCGCGCCAGCAAAGCTGCCACGGCCTCTCCTGGTCGGCGTCGCAAGCGACGCCTTAGGACTCGGCTTCTTCTTTTTCCGGATGGGGCGCCGGCGCTGCAGCACGCGCCGGCGGCTCGTCGATCAGGCTCAGGACGCGCATGCCGTGCACGAACACGACGGCGCCGCCGAGCCAGCCGCCGACGGTCAGGAAGAGGAAGCCGACCAGCGTCAGGATGAACGGCCCGGTCTCGACCGCCCCGTGCGAGTAGCCGGAGTGGCCGACGAGGGCGGCGATCAGGAAGAAGACCGTCGCCGTGAGCATCGAGGCCATGTGCCAGGTGGCGGTCCACCACACCGGCGAGCCCCACGTGATCGTCAGCCAGTCGGCGAAGCCGGCCAACGCGGTGAAGGCGGTGATGATCAGGCCCACGACGAGCGCGAGCCACCAGCCGTACGCGGCCGACCGCTCCGCGATGCCGATCACGCTGGCGAAGGCCATCGCCATCGAGGCGGTGTAGGCGCCGATCGTCGCGTCCGTCAGGGGTGGGTGGATCGGGTGCCCGGGAAGCCCGTGACAGAGGTAGCTGAGCTTCATGCGCGCCGGAGTGTACGACGCGCGCGACCGATGTGGATTGGCTAGCTCTGCTCGGCCGTGTCGAGGTAGTCGAAAAAGGCGGCGTGTTTCGCGAGATATGCCTCGAGCTGGCGGATCCCCGACTCGAGCCAGTGCTCGAGCCAGCTCTCGCCGAGCTCGTCCTCGACGCGGTGGAAGCCCCGGTCGCTCATGAGTTCATGATCGGGACGCAGCCGGACGGTCGCAATGAGCCGAACGGACTAACTTGCGGGACGCCCCGGCCTATCTCCGCGGACCAGTAGCCTCCGGCCGGTGCGCGGTTTCCTCCTGATCAACCCGCGCGCCGGGACCGAGAGCCCTACCGCCGGCGAGCTGGCCGCGGCCGCGGGGGAGCGCGGGGTCGAGGCGCACGTGCTGCGCGAGCGCGAGAACGCAGCGGAGCCGGCACGCGCGGCGGACGCCGAGGTGCTGGCGGCAGCAGGCGGCGACGGCTCGGTGGCGACTGTCGCGGCGGTGGCAGTCGAGCGCGACCTGCCGTTTGTCGTCGTCCCGTACGGGACGCGGAACCACTTCGCACGCGACGTCGGCCTCGACCGCAACGACCCGCTCGCCGCGCTCGACGCGTTCGAGGGCGAGGAGCGGCGGGTGGACGTCGGGCGGGCCGGCGAGCGCCGCTTCCTGAACAACGTCTCGCTCGGGCTCTACGCCGCGCTCGTCCACCGGCGCGAGCACCACAGGCGCCGGCGCGAGGCGGCGGCGGGGCTGCGAGCCCTGTGGCTGAGCCTGCGGCAGCGACCCGGGGCGTGGGCGCGGGTCGACGGCGAGCCGGTTCGAGCGCGCGTGCTGCTCGTCGCGAACAACGCCTACGAGCTGAGCCTGTTCTCGATCGGCGAGCGCGAGCGGCTCGACGAGGGCCGCCTGCACCCGTACGCCGCGAAGGGCGTGCTCCCGCACGCGTGGGAGGAGCGCGACGGCGAGCGGTTCCTGCTGGAGGCACCCGGGGAGCGCCTGGCCGCTGCGATCGACGGCGAGCCGGTCGAGCTGGAAACGCCGCTGGAGCTAGCGGTCGAGCGCGGCCTGCTCCGCGTGCTCCTGCCACGCGCGCAGGACTAGCGGCACGTTCTCGAACGCGAGCTCGTCGGGGCTTGGGAGCTCGACGCGCGCGAACCAGCGCAGGTCATCGACGTCATCTGCGGGCGCGGCCTCGCCGCCGGCCACGCGCGCGGTCCAGTAGAAGTTCAGCGTCGCCTCGGCGGTCGAGTCGCCGCCGTAGCGGTCCATCCAGACGCCGAGGAACTCCAGCGGCTCCACGTCGAGGCCGGTTTCCTCGCGCAGCTCGCGACGCACCCCGTCGAGCGGATGCTCGCCCTCCTCGAGGAAGCCGCCCGGAATATCCCAGCGGCCCTTGAACGGCTCCTTCGCGCGCCGTGCGAGCAGCACCCGGTCGCCGTCCTCGACCAGCGCACCCGCGGTCGACTTCGAGCTCGCGTACGCGACGAACCCGCACTCCGGGCACGCGACCCGCTGCGCGTCGCCGCGCAGGTCGTTCCGGCAGCGCGGACAGAACCTCCACCCCGCGAGCTCGCCCATACCGCAACAATAGGAGCGATGCCGAGGTTCGTCCCAGCAACCGTCACCGAGCTCCAGCGCGTCGAGTTGCTCGCGGGGCTCCCAGGCGAGAAGCTCGGCGAGATCGCGCGGCACATGGAGCGCGAGGAAGTCCCGCCCGGGCGCGCGGTGGTGCGGGAGGGCGAAGACGCGCAGCGCTTCTACGTCGTCCTGTCAGGACTCTTCGCCGTCAGCCAGGAGGACTTCGGGCCGCGGCGCGTGCTGCAGCCGGGCGACTACTTCGGCGAGGTCGGGCTCGCGATGCAGATCCCGCGCACGGCTTCGGTGCGCGCCCTCACGCCCGCCGTCGTGGCGAGCTGCGACCGCGCCTCGTTCGACGAACTGCTGCGCCCGCTCTTCGCCGACGACAAGTAACAGTCTGTTACTTGCTCCCGGTTTCGCCCGCCGCTACGGCGATTCCGGCCGTCACGGCTCTTGTAACAGTCTGTTACTTAGAGTGGTGGGGCTCGCCCGGTCGAACCGGCGCCTCAGACGAGGCGGTGCTGGGTTGCCCAGCGGGTCAGCTCGTGGCGCGTCGAGGGCTGAAGCTTGCGCAAGACGCTCGAGACGTGGCTCTCGACGGTCTTCACCGACAGGCTCAGGCGGGCCGCTATCTCCTTGTACATGTACCCGCGGGCGATCAGCTGCAGGACCTCGCGCTCGCGCGGGGTGAGCTCGTCGAGCTCGGCGTCGCCGCCGACGCCCTCGCCCGCGCGGAAGGCGTCGAGCACGAAGCCCGCGAGCCGTGGGGAGAAGACCGCGTCGCTGGCCGCGACCCGCTCGATCGCTGCCGCGAGCTCCGGGCCCGAGATCGTCTTCGTGACGTAGCCGCGCGCGCCCGCGCGGATCACCGAGATCACGTCCTCGGCGGCATCCGAGACGGAGCGGGCGAGGAAGCGGACTCCCGGGCGGTCGGGCGCGACCGCATTGACGATCGCGTCCCCGCTCCCGTCCGGGAGGTGGACGTCGAGCAGGACGACGTGCGGGTCGAGCTCCTTGATCAGCGGCACCGCCTCCGCCACCGTCCCCGCCTCGCCGACGACGTCGACCGCGTCGCCGAGCTCCGCCCGCACGCCGGCAAGCAACAGGCCGTGGTCGTCGACGAGCACGACGCGCGGCTTCACGGTCGGCTCCGCGGAAGCCTGAGCTCGATCTCGGTCCCCTGGCCCGGAGCCGTCACGACGGTCGCACGGCCCCCAGCCCGATCCAGGCGCCGCTCGATCGACTCCGCCAGCCCGCGGCGGTCGGGGGGTACAGCCGCACGGTCGAAGCCGGAGCCGCGGTCGCGGACGAAGACGGCGATCTCGTCCTCGCCCGCCTCGGCGTAGACGTCGACCTGCTCGACGCCCGAGAACTTGGCCGCGTTCGCCATCGCCTCGCGCGCGGCGAGCACGACCGCCGCCGCGCCTTCGTCGAGCGGGCAGTCGCCGGCGCTCGCGAGCTCGACGCGGACGCCGTGCAGCTCTTCGACCTCGGCGGCCGCCACCGAGAGCGCCGCGATGAGGAACGCCCGCTCGTCCCCGAGCGGCCCGTCCTCGTAAAGCCAGCCGCGCACCTCGCGCTCGTGCCGGCGGGCGAGCCCGGCAACGCGCCGCGGGTTGGTCGAATGTCGCTGGATCAGCGCCAGGGTCTGGAGCACCGAGTCGTGCACGCGCGCGGCGACCTCGGCGCGCTCCTCGGTGCGGATCCGCGCAGTGCGCTCGGCGTCCCGCTCGACGGCGAGGCGCCAGAGCCAGGGGCCGGCGACGAGCAGCAGCGCTCCGGCCACGGCACCCGGCGGTAGCAGCGTCGTCGTGCCACCCTCGCCCTGGAGCAGCAACACGAATCCGAGCCCCGCGAGCGCGAGGCCGGCGTAGGCGCGCGGAGAGTCCGGCCGCAACGTCCCGCGCCGGTGCCAGACGAGGGCGAGGCCGGCGGCCACGAGCGCGATCCCACCGACGGCTCGGTCGGAGAGTCCGACGGCGTGCAGCAGCAGCACGCCGGCGGCGAGGACCAGCAGGGCCCACCACGGTCTCGTTAGTGACGTCATCGTACGGCGCGCTCGACGTGGAGACTCCCGGCGCCGACATGGGCATCGAGGTCGAGCACGCGCTTGCCGGGCTCGTCGACGCTCCGGTCGACCTCGCGGCTGTCCGCGGACCGCCCGAGCAGGTCGGCGGTGCCGAAGTCAGCGTCGGTATGGACGCGCAGCGCGGCGTCGCGGGGCACCAACAGCACTAGGCGGCCGACGTCGACCCGCATGTGGAGGTGGTCACGCCGACCGGCAGCCGCACGTCGCGCATGTCGACCCGCAAGTCTCCGATCCCGAGCTTGTACTCGGGGCGGAGATCGCCGAGCGTGGCCACGTCGTACGTCTGGTCGCCGATGCCGTTGCCGAAGTGAACGTGAAAGACGGCCGCGAAGACGGTGGCTTCCGATCAGCGGCCACGGCCGGTCGCGCCGGTCGCGCAGCACCGCGGCGGCGATCGAGTCCTCCTCGCCCTCGTCCGGGATCACGAGCGCGGCGGCCAGTAGATCAGGACGCCGGCGCCGCCGATGAGCGTCAGGACGACGAAACCGACCCGGTAGAACGCGGGGTGGATGTCGAAGTAGCGCGCCAGGCCCCCGCAGACGCCGGCGAGCATGCGGTCCGACCGGCTCCGCTCGAGACGCTTTGCGGCCGGCTGCTCGACTGTTGTCTCGTTCATGTCTCCAGGATCGCCGCAGGGACCTGTGAACGGCCATCCGGAATGACCCTGGACCGACCCTGAGCCAGCCTCAGAAGGCGAGAACGGCGTCCGCTCTTCGCGGACGACGATCAGCCGAGCGCATAGACGGCGTTCGTCCCGCCGCCGAGGACGAGCACGCGGCCCTTCACGGAGACGGCCGTCGGATCGCTCAGCGCCTGGGGCAGGTTCGCGACCGCGGTGACTGTTCCCGCGCCGGGGTCGACGGCGAGCACGTGCCGCGAGCCGCCGCCCACGAGCAGCAGCCGCGACCCGAGCGGCGCGAGCGCGACATGGTCGAGTGGCCGCGGAAGCGTGGCGACCTTCGTCACCGTCCCCGCGCGCGGGTCGACGGCGTAGACGGCCCGCGAGGCTCCGGCCACGGTCAGCCCGCCTGCGACGTACAGCTGCGAGCCGAGCGCGGCAACGCCGGCATAGCGCAGGCCGTTCGGCAGCCGGGCCACGACCGCCGGTTGCGCGCCGGGGCGGAAACGCAACACGGCAGTTGCGTACCGCGCGCCCGTGTACCCACCGACGAGGTACGTCCGCCCGCCCAGCGTCGCCGCGCCGAGGTCGGAGAGCGGCTCGCCGAGGCTGCCGAACGTGGCGGCGGTGCGCCGGGTTGGATCGACGCGGACGACGGTGTCGGTCGATGCGGCCTGGCCACCGCCGAACAGGTAAACGCGTCCGTGGACGAGCGCTGCTGCCGCATCGTGCGTCGGCGCCGGCAAGCTCGTGATGCCGCGCAGCGCCGCAGGCGGCCCGAGCAGCACCTGGCTCGAAGACGAGCCGCCGACCAGGCCGCCAAGGGCGACGACCCGCCCGTCCGGTAGGGCAACAGCGCTCATCCGTGAGACCGCCTGCGGCAGCGACCCGACGCGCGTCACGCGCACTGCAAGTGCCGGTGCTGCCCTGGTCGCCGCCGGCTTCTTCGAAGGAGCAGCCGCCGGGATCAGGTTCGTCGTGGGCAGCAGGTCGAGGCCGTCCGGCTTGTCGAGATAGCCCGGTCCCGTGCCTGCTAGTCCCGTGTGGCCGTACTGCCAGACGATCTGCTTCGTACTCGGGTCGATCACGATCACACGATGGTTGTAGTCATCGTTCGCGGCGATCAGGCCGTTCGGCCAGCGCACAGCGAGCGACGGCTTCGCAAGCCGGTCCGGCCCGCTCGCGGATCCGAACGACCACGTCACGCGGCCGCTGCGGTCGACGATCACGATCTTGCCGGGTATCGCGAACGAGGCGACGAGCACCCGCCCGTTCGGCAGGAGCTGGGCATCGGACGGGTATGGAACAGGCGAGCGGATCGACCAGAGGAGCCTCCCGTCGGCCGCCAGTCGGTCGATCCAGCCGCCGATCTCCGTGACGAGCAGGCCGCCGTCGGGCAACGGCGTGTCGCCGTTCGGGCTGGCGAAGCCCCGCGGGGGGTCGTGCGCGCAGCTCCCGCCGAGCACGCGCGTCACCCTTCGCGCCCGGTCGATCTGCACGATGCGGCAGTTCTGGATGTCCGCCACGGTCGTGATCCCGGAGCGCAGGCGGTAGGCGTCGTCCGGGGTGTTCAGGTAGCCGGGGCTGGAGCCGGGGACACCGCCGTGGCCGTAGGTCCACACCCGCGCATGCGTCTTCAGCGACAACTCGACGAGCGTGTCGTTGAACTCCTCGTTCGTGATCACCGACCGGTAGCCAGGGGTGAAGAAGGCGTCGTCCGGCCCCCGGAGGGTTGTGTCCTCCCAGACGACCTTCTTCGACGGCGAGACGAGCAGCACCCGGTTGTTGTTGCGGTCGGCGATCAGCACGTAACCGGGGATGACGGACGAGTTGACGCGCGGCAGGCCGAGCGGTGAGACGAGCAGCCGCGGGTGCACCCGGTGCTGCTTCGGCCGCTGATGCGGGTCCGGCGCAGAGCGAGTCGAGGTCGCTCTCGGGTGGCTCGAGCAGCCACCAGCGACGAGGGCGAGCCCGAGCGCGGCGAGCGCCTTACGCATGCACCGTGACCTGTCCCTGAAACTGGTTTCCATTCGTGAGCCTCCAGCTCGCGTGGACGACTCTCCGGGTGCCGTCCTCGGCCCGGCAGCGGGCGTCGAAGCCGAACGACTGCACCTTCGTCACGCGGCCGGTGCAGAGCATGCCGCTCGGGAGGAGCTCCAGCTGGAAGGAGGTGGCGTCGAGGCGGTTCGGCTCGATCAGCAGGTCGGCACGCAGCAGCGCCCGCTGCGAGCCGTTCGCCGTTGCCGCGGCGGAGACGAGCCCGCGCGTGGCGCCCACGTTCTGCACGACCTGGCCGGTGATCGGGGCCACGAAGGTGCGGGCGTTCCACGGCTTGGGCGAGAAGCGCAGCGGCCCTGCCGCCGCGAGCACGGCGGCCACGCCCACGGCCGCGGCGCCGAGAGCCAGCGGCCGGCCGCGCCTCAGCCGGAGCGCGCCCACCGCGAGCACGAGCGCGACCGACGCGGCGAACACCGCGAGCAGCCAGGGCGCGCTGCGGTCGGTCCCGCTGCCGAGCCCGTGGATCGTGGCCGCCGTCCAGACGGCGAGGTTGAGGTAGTGCGCCCGCCGCCAGAACGTGTACGGGAGGCGGTCGCGGTAGCGGTTGGTGATCGCCAGCGCGAGCAGCAGCTCGGCCGCGACAACGCCGAGCGCGGTGTACAGCGTGCGGTAGCGCGCGACGAACGGCACGAGGATCGCCGAGAGCGAGAACGGCAGGTAGGCGTCCAGCGCGATCGTCACGACGTGGATCGCGACGAAGCTCCCCACGAGCAGCCCGCCGAATCGGTGGACGTCCTCGAGCGCGAACCGGGGCCAGCGCTTCAGCGGCCTCCGTCCGGCCATGGTCATGCCGAGCGTTACCACCACCGTCAGGATCAGGTAGGCGGCGATCCCTGCCGCGCGGGCGGCGTACCAGTCGAGCGGGCTGGTCGTCAGGTGCAAGCCGGCTCCCGGGGTTTCACCCCCGCGCGCCAGCTCGCGTTCTCGTGTGCCCGGCCGCGGGCAAGGAACCGTCCTGGTAGCCCCCGCTCGTCGAGCCAGTCGGGCCCCTCGTCGCCGAGCAGGAACGCTGCCTTCGCGGCGACGTCCGCGGCGAGGCAGGTTGCCCCGCAGACGGTGACCTCCTCCCATGGGCTGCTCGAAGGACGGCCTGTCCTCGGGTCGATCAGGTGGTGCTGCTCCGCGCCCGCCCGCATCCAGCGCCGCTTCGTCCGCCCGCTCGTCGCGAGGCCGCCGGAGACCACCCGCACCGCACCGCCGCCGGGGAGCGCGACGTCCACCTCGCCGCGCGCGGCCAGGTCGCCGCCCGCGGAGACGAACGCCTTGCCGTGGAGCAACCCGAGCGCGTCGTCCACCGCTGCGGCCTTGACGACGCCGTTCAGGTCGAGCCGCACTCCGCGCGGCAACACCAGCACGCGCCCGTACAGCTCGACCGTGCCTGGGCGCGAGGCGGTCCCGAGCGGCGCCGCGCTCGGCTCCAGCACTGCGAAGTCAGAGTCGTAACCGGCCGCCTCGAGCGCCGCGCCGAGGGTCGGGTCGACGAGCCCCCCGGTCTGCTCGCGCGCCCGCACCGCGGCCTCGACCATTCGCGCGAAGAGCGGCGAGACGAATCGCGCACCCCTACCCTCGTTGACCGCGTTCAGCTCGCTCTCCGACCGGAAACGACTGAAGAGGGCGTCGCGCTGCTCGAACAGCGTGCGCACGCGGGCGAGCTCGTCGCCTGTCGCGCCCTCGACGAGGACCTCGCACCCCATGGACGAGAAGCGGTTCACGTCTGCGCCGTCGCCACCGACGGGTCGGCCTGCGTAGGGGCGAGGATCCCCGCCTGCAGCTGGTTCTCTCGCACGGTGCGCACGAAGCCCTGCGGCGGGGAGAGCGCCTTGATCGCCTTCTTGTGGTGGCCCGGGTAGGTGACGCGGGCGAGCGCCGCGGAGGCGACGAAGGCGGCCGCAGCCGTGCCGGCGAGCACGAGCTTCGCGAGGCCTGCGCGGCGCCGAGCGGCGCCGATGCGCGTCTGACGAGTCAATCCGGTCGCAGTATGCGGGCGCTTCCTTAACGGGAGCTGAGAACGGCGTCCGAGAGCGCGGGCCAGGCTTCGAGCGACCAGCGGCCGAATTCGAAGTCGGTGAGGCACGCGAGCGCGACGCCGGCTTCGGGGTCGACCCAGAGGAACGTCCCGCTGCCACCGAAATGGCCGAACGTGCGCTCGGAGTTGCGCGAGCCGGTCCAGTGCGGCCGCTTGCGGTCGCGCAGCTCGACGCCGAGGCCCCAGTCGTTCGGCTGCATCCGGCCGATGTCGGGAAGCACGCCGACGAGCCCCGGGAACTGCACCGACGTCGCCTCGGCCAGCGTCTCCGGTGCGACCAGGCGCGGGCGCTGCAGCTCGGCCGCGAGGCGCGCCAGGTCGTCGAGGCTGCCGCGCATCGCGGAGCCGGGCGATCCCCGCAGCTCGGCCGTCCGCATCTCGAGCGGACCGAGCACGGCCCCCCGCAAGTACTCCGGAAACGGCATCTCGGCCGCGGCGCCGACGACCTCGCCGAGCACCTCGAAGCCGGAGTTCGAGTAGATCCGCCGCCTTCCGGGCTCGGCGATCGGCGTGCGGCCCTCGAACGGGAGCCCCGACGCGTGTGCGAGCAGGTGCCGCACCGTCGAGCCCTCGGGCCCGGCCGGGTCGTCGAGGTCGAGGACCCCCTCTTCTGCCGCCACGAGTGTCGCGAGCGCCGTCGCGGGCTTCGTCACCGAGGCCCAGCGGAAGACGTGCTTCCGCGGGCCGTGCGAGGCGATCTCCTCGCCTCCGCGCAGGACGGCAACCGCGACCGTCTCGGCGGGCCAGCTCTCGACCTGCCGCAGGGCGTCCACAAGCCTGATACTAGGGAGATGGAGCGCCGCACCGTCCCGGCCGTCTCCCCCTTCGCCGAGGCCGCGGGCTATGCGCGGGTCGTGCGGATCGGGTCGCACGCCTATGTCGCGGGCACCGCGCCGATCATGCCGGACGGCGCCGACCCGCCGACGGACGCCTACGGCCAGACGCGCCGTTGCCTCCAGATCGCGCTGTCTGCGCTCGCCGAGGTCGGTGTCCTGGTCGACCACGTCGTCCGGACGCGGATCATGCTCACCCGCGCCGAGGACTTCCCCGAGATCGCGCGCGCCCACGGCGAGTTCTTCCACGACGTGATGCCGGTCAACACCAGCTACGTCGTCGCGGCGCTGCTCGACTCCCGCTGGCTGCTCGAGATCGAGCTCGAGGCGCTGGTGCCCGAATGAAGCAGATCTACCCCGCCACCATCACCGGCAAGAGCTTCGCCCCGGGCGGCAGCGTGCTCGTCCACAACTTCGGCAAGGGCGACCAGTACACGCTCGGCGTCGAGGAGGAGTACATGCTGCTCGACGGCGAGACGCTCGACCTCGTCCAGCACGTCGAGGCGGTGCTCGCGGCGGCCGAGGGCCACGAGCTCGAGCCGCGCGTCGCCCCGGAGCTGATGCAGTCGGTGCTCGAGATCGCGACGCCGGTCTGCCGTACGCCCTCGGACGTCGAACGTGAGCTGCGGAGGCTGCGCGCCTACGTCAGCACGCTCGCCTCCGAGCAGGAGATGCGCGTCGGCGCGGCGGGCACGCACCCGTTCTCGCTCTTCGAGCGCCAGCGCATCACAGCCCGCGACCGCTACCGCCACCTAGTCGACCAGCTCCAGTACGTCGCGCGGCGCGAGCTGATCTTCGGCATGCACGTGCACGTCGCGGTCGACGACTGCGAGAAGGCGGTCCAGGTCGTGAACGGGCTGCTCGCGCACCTCTCGTCGCTGCTCGCGCTCTCGGCGAGCTCCCCCTTCTGGCGCGGCGAGCTGACCGGGCTCGACTCGAGCCGCCAGATGGTCTTCGCCGCCTTCCCGCGCTCGGGCCTGCCGCCGCGCTTCCACGACTACGCCGACTACGCCGAGGTCGTGGGCCAGCTGGAGAAGACCGGCTGCATCGCGGACTACACGCACATCTGGTGGGACATCAGGCTGCACCCGCGCTACGGCACCGTCGAGATCCGCATCTGCGACGCGGTCTCGAGCGTCGAGGACGCCGTCGCGCTGGCCGCGTTCTGCCAGGCGCTCGTGAAGCTCTACTCCGAGCGGTTCGACGCGGGCGAGGAGATCCCGTCGTACCACCGCATCCTCACGAGCGAGAACAAATGGCTCGCCGCGCGCTACGGGCTCGAGGCGCCGGTGATGGACCTCGCCACCGGGCGCCGCAACCGCGTGCCCGTCGCCCAGCTGGTGCGCAGGACGCTGAAGGAGATCGAGCCGCACGCGCGCGAGCTCGGCGCGGAGTCGGAGCTCGATGGGATCCGCGAGATCCTCGCCCGCGGCAACGGCGCCGACCGCCAGCGGCGCGTGTGGAACGCGAACCGCGACATCACCGAGGTCGTCCGTGAGATCGCCGACGCGACCGAAGAGGCGGCGGTCCCCGCCTAGCCGACCGTCGCTCGTTCGCAATCGCCAGGGCCAAGGGCATCCTCTCTCGGCACGGTCCGCCGGGGCCTCAAACCGGGGTCAGGTCTTGCACCGCCACAAATGCACGCCGAATCTGCCACGAGTCGTCCACGGACCAGCCGCTGGGGACGAATCGGCGCCAATTCGTTCCACGCATGTCCGTCGGCCGCGCGCGTCTTGCGTCAATGCAAGACCTGACCCCGGGGTTCGCGGGTTCGAGGACGCGACGGTGCCGGCCTGGCGGCCGGCACCGTCCTGCAGGCGGAACCGTCTCCTAGCCGCTGACGACGATCCGTGCCGTCCCGCCGTCGCTCGGGCTCGCGGTGCGCGTGCCGCCGAACGACGCGTGGACGCGCCAGTGGCCGATCGCCGGTGGGCGCCAGGAGAGACCGACCCGGCCGTCCGCACCCAGGTGGAGGCGGTAGAGCCGGTAGAAGTGCCAGCCGCTCAAGGGGTCGAAGCGGTCCAGCTGGAGCCGCACGGCGCCTGCCGGGCTGAACGCGACGGCCACGGTGATGGCCACGGAGGCGCCGGGCGCGACCGTCGCGCTGCGCAAGCCGTTGGCGAGCACCGTCGTGGTCGTGATCGTCCGCTCGAGCAGCGAGAGCCGGTAGCGCCCGTGCGCTCCCGACTCCGCCCGCACGGCGACGAAGTACGTGCCGCGGCCGAGGCGCGACGTGAGCGTCCCCGGGCCGTCGGAGGACCCGAGGCGGTGGCCGTTCTCGCCGAGCAGGATCAGCCGCGCCGAGGCCGGCCCGCGGAACGTGAGCATCGCGTCGGCACGCCCGGAGACGTGGAAGCGGTAGAGGTCGACGACGTCGATGCGGGTGCCTGAGATCGTCCCGCGCCGGGTCTGGAGGTTGCGAAGCCGCAGCCCTGGAGCCATGTCGTCGGGCCCGGCGAGTGCGGCCTGCAGGTGGTACCGCTGCCGACCCGGGCGCTGGTCGGACGCCGTCACGAGCAGCGAGTAGCGCCCGGTGCCGCCGAAGCCGGGCGTGTAGGTGAAGTAGCCGCCGCAGGGCATGAGATGAAGCGGCTGGGCACCCGCGAACGAGTGCGTGCCCGGCCCGAAGAGCGCGAGCGTGATGCAGCGCCCGCGGGCCGGCGAGAGGTTGATGCGGTACTCGATGCCGGCCTTCATCCTCAACGACCATGCGTCGTCGTAGTCGGAGATCGGCTCGACCCACGTGCCAACCCCCCCGCGCGGGAGTGCACGGCCGGGCGCCTTGGACGACGGCTCCTGGCGGAACATCGTCAGCCTGAAGCGGCCGTCGTCGGACGTCCGCTCGCGGCCGACCATGATCAGGTAGTCGCCACCGCCGCTCGTGAAGGAGAGGGCGCCGCGGCCGTTGTCGTCGGTCGCGGTGCACCCGGCCGGGATGAGGCGCGACCGCGCGGCGCGATACACCGCGACGACCGCGTCGAGGTCACCGAACGCGTTGATCCGGACGACGAGTCGTCCGGCCTCGGCGCCGGAGAGGCGATACCAGACCGTGTCGTGGGCGCGCCCGCAGTCCGAGCGCGGGTCCTTCGGGTCGTCGGTTGCGCTGACCGTGGTGCCGGCGACGGTGGCCGGCAAGCCCTCGAGCGGGGCCGCGGTCGCTCGGTTGTCATTGGCCGGCGGGCCGGCTGACCGGGCGGCCGCGGCCGTTGCAGGGACGATGAGAAAGGCGAGGATGGTCACAACTGTCGCCTGCCTGGTCATGGTGAACCTCCTTGCTGGTGGGCCCGCCGACCATCTCTCCTGACGGCAACGGGGCCGTCACGCCCTCGTAACGGTTCTGCGACAGTCGAGCTCAGGAATCGCGCAATCCGACGGCGTCGTGCCGCCAGAAGGGCTCGGCGTAGACGAGCGTCCCGGTCATCCACGGCTCGTAGGAGGGCAGCCGGAGCGCCTGGAAGGCGGCGTCCGGAATGCGCAGTGACGGCTTCCTGAACCCCTGCTCCTCCCCGGGCTCGAACCCGAAGCGCGAGTAGTACCCGGGCGGTCCCTCCAGGAACACGAGCGGAACGGCGCGATCGACCAGGATCTCCAGGCCGCGACGGATAAGAGCCGAACCGACCCCTCGCCGCTGGAAGGCCGGCAGCACCCCGACCGGGCTAAGCACCTGAACCGGAACCAGCCGCGGGGGCGCGTCGAGGAGGCTCCTGGTGAACATGACGTGCCCGACCGGCTCGCCGCGGTCGTCGGCGACGAGCGAAATGCCCGCGTCATCGGCAACGCGAAGGTCGTCGACCAGGTCGGCGACCACGCGCCCGTGGCCGCCGAAGGCGGCCAGATGCACGGCTCGGACGCCGGCGTGGTCGCGCTCTTGCTCGACGCGTATCCTCACCGGCCCGAGCGTACTGGGCCCGTGGGCGCGGCCGGTCGCCACGCCCACACGCTGATCTCACGGATGCAGTCGCCCCCGACGTGCGCGCGGCCGGCGATCCAGCAACCGCTATCCCGCGCTCAGGAGCGGACCTCCAGCGTCTTCCGGTCGACGCGCGCGACCACCTTGCCGCCGCGCCGGAGTAGCAGTTCGTCGCCACGGACGCGCATCCGAATGAGGTTGATCCAACGGGCCGAGTTCCGCCACGGCAGGTCGACGCAGAACGCGCGCCGGTGAGCGGTGTCGAGCGCGTGCACGAACGGCCGCTTGCCCGTGCGCGAGTAGAGCGTGTACGCCCAGGCTCCGGGCTCGACGCGGGTGACGGGCTGGCCGGTCATCTTCTCGTCGGGCTCGCGCCGGTCGACGATCGCACCCGGATACAGGCGGTGGGTGTTGAGGTTGAACGCGCGCACCGCGTAGCTCGCGTTGATCGCCCACGGGCTGCCGCGATACTGGATCAGGTACAGCAGCGAGCCGCCCGGCGAGAGAGCGTCGAACGCCCACGCGCCTCGCAGCTCGAATCGGGCGCGCACCCGAAGCGTCCGCGGTTGGACGACGAGGAACTCCCTTGCTCGACACCGCGAGTACGGCCCGGCCGGCCCGGGAGGTCCGTCAGCGCGTGACGCGGAACGTGCGCGTGTCGATCACGGCGACCTTCTCGCCGCGGAGGCGGAGGATGAGCGCGTTCTTGCCGAGGCGCATGCGCACCCTGGCCAGCTGCTCGTCGGGGACGCGGAGCGGCAGGTCGATGCAGAAGGCCTCGCGGTGCGTCGTGTGCAGCGCGTGGACGAAGGCGCCGCCGTTGGACTTCGAGTAGAGCGTGTACGCCCAGCTGCCGTCGGCGCTTCCCACGCGCGTCATCGGGATGCCCGTCATCTTCTCGCCGGGCTCGCGCCGGTCGACGATCGCGCCGGGGTAGAGCCGGCCGCTGTCCACGTCGAGCGCGCGGACGTCGTACACGAAGCCCGAGCCGTTCGGTGGGTTCTTGAGCTGGATCAGGTACATCAGCGAGCCGTCGGGCGAGAGCGCGTCAAACCCGAAGTTCCCGTTCAGGGTCATGCGCTCACGCACGCGCAGCGTTCGCGGGTCCAGCACCACGAAGTGTGTCTTGGCGCCGGTGGAGGGCGAGTACACGACGAGCCGGCGCCCGTCTCTCGAGAGGCCGCCGGTCGAGCCGTCGTAGGCGACGAGCGGGATCCCGAAGCCGCCCTTCAGGAACCGCGACTTCCGTACTGTCCCGCCGCGCGTCGTCACGGCCTCCACCAGCGTGCCGTTGCCCGCTCGTAGCGCCACGTAGCGGACCTCGCCGTCGCGCGAGACGATGCCCGGCGAGCCAAAGGTGACACCGGGTGACGGGCCGGCGCCCGACGCCGAACCGATCAGGATCACGAGGCCGCCGACGAACACTGCGAGCACGAGCGCGCGCTTCATCGTTCCCTCCTTGCCGACGCTGTGACTACACCGTGCGGCGGCACGAGGTTCCCTGGACCTCCCGGCGACCCGGATCCGTATGTGCGGCGATGGACCTCCTGCACAAGCACGCTCGTATAGTCGGCACGCCATGGCGGGCTCCGGCCGCGACGAGCGAGCCTGAGTGCGGCGGGCCCAGGCCGGGTCGGCCTCTGACTTCGAGGCGCTCTTCCGCGCGCACTGGGGCCCGGCCTACCGTGCGGCTTACCTCGTCGTCCGCGACGCGGCCGCGGCCGAGGACATCGCGCAGGAGGCCTTTCTCGCCGCCGTCCGCGCCCTCGACCGCTTCGACCGCCGCCGGCCGTTCGGGCCGTGGCTGCACCGGATCGTCGTCAACCGCGCGATCGACTGGGCGCGTGCCCGGGCGCTGCGGCCCGAAGGGGAGGCCGTGGACGCCGCGGCGCCCGAGCGCCCGGAGCACAACGATGCGCTGCTGCGCGAGCTGGGCCGCCTCTCGCCGGAGCACTGGGCGGTGATCGTCCTGCGCTACCTGCTCGACTACACGCCCGGCGAGATCGCCGAGCTGCTGGAGCTGCCGCGCGGAACGGTCAACTCGCGCCTGCGCCGCGGGCTCGACGCGCTGAAGGAGCGGCTGCAGTGAGGTTCGTGGCGCCCGCCGCTCGTTGCCGTCGCCGTCGTCGCCGCCATCGCGGCGGCCGCGTTGAGCCCGCCGGGCCGCTCGGTCGTCCGGTCGTTCCGCAAGGCGGTCGGCGTCGAGCAGGCGGCGCCGGCGTTGTTCTCGCTCCCCACGCGCGGCCAGCTGCTCGTGTCCAGCCGCACCGGCCTCTGGCTCGTCCGGCCCGACGGCTCGAAGCGCCGGCTCGGCCGCTACCGCGACGGCGCATTCTCGCCGCACGGCCTCTTCGTCGCTGCCACCCGCGCCAACCAGCTAGTCGCGCTCGATCCCAAAGGCGAGGTGCGCTGGACGCTGGCGCGGCCGGCCCCACGGCATCCGGCCTGGACGGGCACGCGTACGGACACGCGCGTCGCGTACGTCTCCGGAGGCCGCCTGAGGATCGTGGCCGGCGACGGGACCGGCGATCGCGCCGTCGCCCGCGCCTCCGTCGTGGCCCCCGCCTGGCGGCCCGGGCCGGGACGCGTGCTGGCGTACGCGGACGGGCGCTCCGCGGTCGTCTACGACGCCGATCGCGCCAGGGTCCTTCTTCGCACGCCTCCGATCCTGGAGCCCGTTCGCAAGGTCGCGTGGTCGCGGGACGGCCGGCTGCTGCTCGTCTTCGCCCCGCACGCGACCCGCGTCTACCGCGACGGCAAGGTGGTGGAGCAGGACGATCCCTCCGACGCGACCCTCGACACCGACGCCGCGTTCGCCGGCCGCAGGGGCCACGCGGCGGCAATTCGGGTTGCCGGCGTGAGCAGCAACGTCTTCTGGCTCGCGGGCGGCCCCGTGATCTTCAGCGGCACCGGCGTCTTCAGCCAGCTCGCGCCGTCGCCGGACGGGCGCTGGGTGCTCGTCACGTGGCCGACGGCGAACCAGTGGGTCTTCGTCCGTACCAGGCGGCGAAAGATCGTCGGCGTCGCACGGATCACGCAGCAGTTCGGCCGCGGCGCGCGCGTCGAGGACTGGTGCTGCGCGGTGCCGTAAGCTCGCGTCGTGCTGAGCGTCGGCGATCAGATCCCGGACGTCCAGGTCTGGATGGGGCCTCGAGAACCCGCGTCCATCCGCGGGCTCGCGGCCGAGAAGCCGCTGCTGCTGCTCTTCTACCTCTTCGACTGGTCGTCGACCTGAACGAGCGAGATGGAGCTCCTGCGTGACAGGAGCGCGGAGCTCGAGGAGGCCGGGGTGCAGGCGGCGGGGATCTCGCGCGACTCGCCCTGGACGCACATCTCCTGGATGCAGGCGCTCGACCTGAACTTTCCGCTGCTCTCGGACTGGAACGCCGAGGCCGTGCACGCGTTCGGCGTCGCCCACGAGTTCCGCGGCTTCAAGGACGTGGCCGAGCGGACGGCGTTCCTCGTCGACCAGAGCGGTACGGTCCGCGGCGCATGGCGGTACGAGGCGGCAGAGTTGCCGGACTTCGACGAGCTGCTCTCGGCCGCCCGGGCCTTGTAGCGCTCCTCGTCGCGGTCTACCTCGGCGCGGGGCTGCTGGCCACGGCGCCGCGGCTCGGGGACGCCGGCTCGCGCTTCCTTGCGCGCGGGACGCCGGTTACGGGCGAGGCGGCCGCGGGCGACCACCTGCAGGCCGAGTACCACCTGTGGCTCGTCGGGCACCAGCTCTCACGCGGGGCGGCGCCGTGGCGCGACCCCTATACCTTCCGGCCGGAGAGCCCGCGGCGGTGGAACTTCGGCGGCTGGCCGTTCGGGCTGCCGTTCTGGCCGCTAACCGCACTGTTCGGGCCGGTTCTGGGCTGGAACCTGTTCCTGTTGCTGACCTACCTCGCGGCCGGCACGTTCGCCTACCTGTGGCTGCGGGAGCTGCGGCTGCCGTTGGGGGCGGCGCTCGTCGGCGGGCTCGTGTTCGCGCTCGAGCCGTACCGCGTCGCGCAGAGCGCCGGACACCTGCGCGGTCCGATCTCGGCACTGCTGCCGCTCTCCCTCTGGGCCTTCGAGCGCTCGCGGCACGGCTCGCGCTGGTGGCTCGCCGGGGCAGCGGCCGCGCTTGCGTCAATCCCCTTCTCGGACGTCCACCTGGCACTGGGTGCGATCCCGTTCTTCGTGCTGTACGGGCTCTGCCGCGGAGGGCGCCTCGGGGTGGTGATCGCAGGCCTGCCCGCCGTGGCGGCGGCGCTCGTCGTCGGACGCGTCTCGACCTCCGGGATCGGCGCCGGCGGCCGCTCGCTGCGCGAGGTCGCCCACTACTCGGCGACCGGGCTCGACTTCGTCACCCGCCACCCGCGCCACGGGCTGGAGAGCTTCGTCTTCCTCGGCTGGCTGGCGCCGCTGCTCGCAGTTGGGGGCCTGGTCGTGCTGGTCGTGGCGCGGCGCTACGGGCTCGCGGCCGCGCTCGCGGTGGGCGCAATCGTGCCGATGCTGCTCGCATTCGGGACGCACTTCCCGCTCTACGAGCCGCTCTGGCACCACTTCCCGCCGCTGCGCTACCCGCGCGTGCCGGAGCGGCAGATGCCGGTCGCGTGCCTCGCTCTCGCCGCGCTGGTCGCGTTCGCCGTCGCCTGGATCGCGCGCGCGTTCCCGAAGCTAGTAACAGTCTGTTACTTGCTCGCGGTGCTGGCGCTCGCGGTCGACCTGCGCGTGTGGGTCTACCAGGCGGCGGCCGCCGACCGGGACAACGGCGCCTACGTGGCGCTGCGCAACGCGCCGCCCGGGCGGTTGCTCGAGGTGCCCGTGCTCGACCCGTCCGTGCACCTCGGGAGCATCTACCTCTGGTACGACCAGGTCGCCGGTCGCGAGCGGCCGGGCGGCTACTCGACGATCGCGCCGAAGCGCGCGGCGCGGCTGTCGCTCCGCCTCTCCGAGCTGAACTGCGGGGACTGGCGGCCGACCGACGACGCGCTGCTGCGCCGGCTCGGCGTCCGCTACGTCGCCTTCCACCGCGGCCTCGCCGGAGACACGGGCTGGTTCGCGTGGCGCGAACTGCGGCGCCACGGCTTCGGCCGCCTCGCCCGCGACGGTGCGATCACGATGCTCGAGCGCGGCCGCTCCGGCGGCCGCTCGCCGGTCGCCGAGCCAAACGCGAACGTCGTCTTCTGCGAGGGCTGGAGGGGCAGCTCGCCGCGCTACCGCCACGCGGCGTTCTGGGCCCGGGGCCCCATCGCGCTCCGGTTGACCACGCGCGAGCCGGTCCGCACGAGGCTCTCCGTCGACCGCCGGGCGCCGCGCTCGCTGGTCGTGGCCGGCCCCGTCACCGCGCGGCTGGGCGGGCCGGGTTGGCACCTGATCGGCGTCGACGTCGCCCGCGCAGATCGCGGCCTGCGCGTGGAACCGACTGCGCGCGGCTAGCCGAAGCGTTCGAGCATGAGGCCGTGCCGCAGGCCGCGGTCGCTGGCGGTCAGCGAGTCGCGACCGAGCTTGTCGAGCACGGTTCGAACGATGCAGGCACCGGCCAGGATCACCTCGGCCCGCTTCGGCTGCAGGCCGACGATCTCACGCCGCTGGTCGGCCGACCGCGTCCGGTAGAGCTCGATCTGCCGTTCGACCTCGCCGGCCTCGAGCACCGTGCCGCGCACCGCGTCGGGGTCGTAGTCGGCCAGCTCGAGCTTGACCGCGGTGAGGTTCGTGACGGCGCCGCCGATTCCGATCAACGCGTCCGGAGCAGGCCGTCCGTCGAGCCGCGAGAGGTCGGCGGCGATCGCCTCGCGGGCGGCAGCGAGCGTCTCCTCGTCGACCTCGCGGTCCAGGCCGAAGCGCTCCGTGTAGCGGACAGCGCCGACGTCCGCACTGAAGCGCTCGTCGACGCGATCTCCCTCGCCGAAGGTGAACTGGGAGCTGCCCCCGCCGGTGTCGAAGACGACGAGCGTGCCGTCCCCCACCCCGACGCTCGCCTTGGCCGCGAGGTACGCCAGCCGGCTCTCCTCCTCACCGGAGATGACCTCGAGGTCGAGCCCGGCTTGCTCGCGGACGGCCGTAACGAAGCGCTCGCTGTCCGCCGCCATCCGCAGCCCCGCCGTGCCGACCGCGGCGATCGACTCCGCGCCGAGTTGCCGTGCCTCGTCGGCCATGGCCGCGATCGCCTTCACTGTTCGGTCGGCCGGCTCGTCGCTGAGCCGCCCCGTCTCGGCCAACCCTTCGCCGAGCCTGGTGATCTCGGACCGGTCGACAACGGTCGTCCACTCGCCGTCGGCGCTGCGCTCGGCGACGAAGAGCTTGACCGAGTTCGTGCCGACGTCGACGACGGCGTAGCGCCGCACGTCGAACCCGGCCAGTGCCTTGAGGCCGCGCGGCACGTTGACGTTGCGCCGCGAGTTCAGCCCGAGCTCGCGGACCGCCGCGACGACCGCCGCGGGATCCTCCGACTCGACGGCGATCGTGCGCCTCGAGCCGTGTCCGGTGCGCACCTCGGACAGCTCGGCCATGGCTCCGCCGACGGTGAAGTGCTCGCGCCGTTTGTGGACGTCGAGCGCGAGCAGCTCCGGGCTCGGCGCGACGACCTCGTCGACGAGCCGCTCTTGCGTGTACTCCCGCGACTCCGCGACGGAGCCGTCCACGCCGAGCGCCTCCAGCACCTGGCCGACCTCGGCGGCCGAGAGCGGAAACGGGGCCTTTAGCACCGGCCGCCACTGTTCGAGCCCGTCGGCGTCCACGCGCTCGAGGCGCTTTACGTCCATCGACCCGCCACGGACCTTGACCGAGGCGTCGCTGAGCCGGGAGAGCAGGTACACCTCGTCGCTCTCCTGGACGCGCTCCGAGCTGCGCTGCGCGAAGTTCCGCTCAGCGTCTCCGAGGTCGTCGCCGAAGGTGCGCCACTCCCAGCGGGGGACGACCTCTGCGCTCACCCCGCCGCGTCCGCGCGGTTCCTGGCGAAGTAGCCGAGGGCCTTGCGTGTCTTCGTCTGCTGCTCGCCCGAGAGGTCCACGCTGTTCGCGGCCAGGAAGGCGCGCGACTCGGCAGCGACCTGGAACGCCGCGTGGGTGTCGCAGCGAGTCGAGAGCTCGAGCACGCGCGAGCCGTCCGGGTAGAACCACATCTCCGCGGCGAAGCGGCGCCCGAGCTGCTTCGGGGTGAACCGGAGCTTGAGCACGAAGATCGGGCCCAGCACGATGAGGTCGTCGATCTCGAGCCCCTCCGGCGCGTGCTCCGCGAACAACGCCCGTTGCTCCTTGGAGAACAGCTTGCGGAGTGGACGCTTGCCCGCGAGCGCTTTGTTGACGGAATCCGGGTCGAGCGTCCGCTTCAACGCGCCCGAGCACACGAAGCCCCCCGGCATAGCGTCGACCTCGACCCGAAATCCGGGGGAGCTGCGCAGTGAGCCGGGGAGCTCGTGCGGGACCACCGGCCGCAGCTTCACCACCGAGTCGTCGGCCTTCCCCTGGATTCGCCGCGCGCGCACCACCAGGCCCTTCTTGTCCAGCGCCAGCTTGGGCGTGTCGAAGAAGACGACTTGACGGATCTGTCCCTGCAGCGGGTCGAGGCCGAGCGCCTGGACGGTCGAGCGCTGGTGGAGCTCGGGCACCGTCAGCTTCAGCTCGACGCTGTCGGACTCCTCGATCAGCGGCAACAACTCGACGAGCTGCTCGTCGGACAGCGCCGGCGTTGTGGTCGTCGTGGCCATCGCACGCCTCCTTTGTCGATCCGGTCAGGTAGAGGCTAGCCCTTGCCAGCCGGGCTTGGCTTCCGGCCCGAAGCGCGCTTGACCGGGGCCGGAAGCTCGAACCACTCGGCTGTCCTGTACCGGCCCATCCCCCGGTCGAACGCCTCGCGAATCCGACGCCGGAACCTTTACATGCCCATCGCGTGGTTCATAGCTGGCGATTTGCAGGTTTTTCCACGTGACGGGCGTCGTCCGTCAACACCATGACGTCACCAGGAGACGCCGATACAAACTGACTCTGACGAACGAAGGGCCGAGTCAGCCCCGAAGCCCGGAACTCAGCGGCTGCGCCTCCGGCTGAAGAGCCGGACGCGGTCAGTTCGCCGCTCCCTCCCCTGCGGCGGGATGACCGCGTAACGTCAGTCCCGCTCGCGGACCTCGAACGCCTGCTCTACAGCTACGACTGCGTGGTACACGATCGTCGAGCAGAACGAGACCAGGGCCCAGGCCTCCGGCACCGAAGCGTGCGCAAGCCCGGCTGCCACCCCTGCAGCACCAATGATCGCCGCAACGTGGACGGCGCCCGCCCGCAGGATGTGCCCCTTGCCGATACCTGTCGCC
This sequence comes from uncultured Actinomycetes bacterium, assembly GCA_963719275.1. Taxonomy (GTDB): domain Bacteria; phylum Actinomycetota; class Thermoleophilia; order Gaiellales; family Gaiellaceae; genus AC-32. Next base: position 89,289 of record CAVRBT010000005.1, read on the forward strand.
TTGGCTTCGATGTCTCCGACCGAGAGCCGTAGCACGCCGTAGCCTGCCGCGGCGCCCGCGACAAACAGGAAGACGTCCGCGATGCTCGGCGCGCGGTGGGCATGACGAACGAGCTCTCCTGACGACCAGACTGTCAGCGTGAAGCCATATGGCAGTGCTGTCGCCGTGAGCGCCGCGGCGAGCCCGTGCTGGAAGAACCGCACCTGGCTGTCAGCGGCGTAGGATGGCCGCGGTCGCGGCGACCGTGAACGCGCTGGCGAGACTGGCTCCCGTCGCCAAGGCGCGACGGTGCTTCGAGGCCCAGAGGACGGGGCTGTGGCCATGCGCTTGCCCGTCGAAGTCACCGTGCGCGCCGGGATCGCCCTCCACGGGCTCGAAGAGGTTCCCGGCGCGCGGCGCGTCGACTGGCTCCTGCGTGAGCTGGCTCGAGACGCCAGTCTTCGCCATATACCAGTCGCCGAGCCACGGCGCGATCCGCTCGCCGACGACCGTGTACCAGGTCGGCGCACCAACGAAGACCTGGCGCCGGCGCCGGTCGCGCGCCGCGAGGTGGACCGCCTCGGCCGCGACCTCCGGCTGGTAGATGGGCGGAACCGGCATCGGCTTGCGCTCCATCTTGGAGCGGCAATGATCGAACTGCGGCGTGTTCAGCCCCGGCAACTGCACCATCGGCATGTGGATGTCGGCGCCCTTGTGCTTCAGCTCGGTGCGGACAGATTCCCAGAACCCCCTGAGCGCGTGCTTAGCCCCGCAGTAGGGAGACTGGAGCGGAATGCCTCGATAGGCCATGGCGGAGCCGACCTGGACGATCGTCCCGCGGTCGAGCGGGAGCATCCGCTGCAGGGCCACGCGCGTCCCCCAGACCGCCCCGAGGTAGGTGACCTCGGTGGCACGCTTGAACTCCTCCGGCTCGATGTCCTCGAAGAAGGCGAAGACAGTGGTCATCGCGTTGTTCACCCAGATGTCGATCGGGCCGAGCGCGTCCTCGGCCGCCGCCGCGGCCGCCTCGACGCCGTCGTAGTCGGCGACGTCAGTAGGCAGCGGCAGCGCCTTGCCGCCCAGCCGCTCGACCTCCTTCGCCGTGCCGTCGAGCGCCTCGCGGTCTCGCGCGAGCAGCGCGACATGCGCGCCGTCGCGGGCGAAGCGCTCGGCGATCGCGCGCCCGACGCCCTTCGTCGCCCCGGTCACGACAACGACCTCCGGCTTGTTCATGGCATTCCTCCGTTTCCTCGCTCGGCCTCGGACAGCGCGAACGCCGACCGGATCAGGGACAGGTGCGTGAGAGCCTGGGGGAAGTTGCCGAGGAGCTCGCCGCTCGCCGGGTCGATCTCCTCCGAGTAGAGGCCGACGTCGTTGCCGAGCTCGAGCAGCTCGTCAAAGGCGCTGCGGGCCTCATCTACGCGGCCGGCTTTGGCCAGCGCGGTGACGAGCCAGAAGGAGCAGGCGAGGAAGCAGCCCTCTTCGCCCTCCATGCCGCTGTAGCGGTAGAGGAGCGGCCCGCCCGCGCCGAGCTCAAAGCGCAGGGCGTCGATCGTCGACTGCATCCGCTCACCCCGCGGATCCGCGAACGCGAACTGCGAGGCGAGCAGCACCGCGCAGTCGAGATCGTCGCTGCCGGCGTAGAAGGTATAGCTGCGCTTCTCCTCCGACCAGCACTGCGCCTCGACGTACTCGCGGATCTGCTCGGCTTCGTCGCGCCAGCGCTCGAGCTCCTCCTCCGGGAGCTGCCCCTTCAAGGCGAGATCGACGGCACGTGTGAGCGCGAGCCAGCACGACATCTTCGAGATCGTGTACGGCCGGCGCTCGCCCAGCTCCCAGAGGCCAGCGTCATCTTCGCGCCAGATCTCGCACAGGAAGGATGCGCTCTCGGCCAGGCGCGTCCCGGTGGCGGGGTCGAGCGCGTTGCCGTGGGCCACATAGTGCGACACCGTGTCGAAGAGGTCGCCGTAGTTGCCGAGCTGAAGCTGGGCGGCGGCGCTGTTCCCACGCTGCACCGGCCGCGAGCTGCGGTACCCGCTAAGCGGCAGGTCCTGGGTCGTCCGCGGCACCGATCCGTCAAGCCCGTAGAGCGGCTGGAGCCGGGGGTGGGTCGGCTCGGTGGCGTCCAGCAACCACGAGAGCGATGCGTGCACCTGCTCGCGGTAGCCGAGGCCCGACAGCGCGTCGAGCGCGAACGCCGTGTCGCGAATCCAGCAGAAGCGGTAGTCGTAGTTACGGCTGCCGCCGATCTTCTCGGGCAGGCCCGTTGTGCCCGCGGCCGCGAGAGCGCCCGACGGCGCATAGGTCAGGAGCTTGAGCGCGAGGGCGCTCCGCTCGAGCGCCTCCTTCCCCGGCCCCTCGTACTGTTGGCCCTCGAGCCAGTTGCGCCAAGACTTGCACGTTCCGCGCAAACGAATCTCGACCTCCTCACGCTCAGGCACTGGGACCGGCTCGCCGTCCGTGGCAACGCAGAGGAGCATGGCTTCGTCGCCGTGGTTGAGGTCCACCGCCCCGGCCACCGCACGACCCGAATGGCCCGCCGAGCCCGCTTCCCAGGAACGAACCGCGAGCCGCAGGCGCTTGCCGAGCGCGATCGGGACGCCTCCGATCTCCGTGAACCTCGTCTCTTCCTTGCCGTAGCCGAAGCGTGGTTCGATCGACCAACGCGTGCGGACCGTCCCAGCGTCGCAGCGCAGATGGCGCACTAGCTCGACCCACGGCAGCAGACCGCCGTCCTGCAAGGTGATTGCGTCAGTGACTACCAGGACTCCGCTCTCGGTCGTGAACCTCGTCTCGAGCACGGTCGTGTCGTCGAGGTAGCGGCGCTCGACCTCGAAGCTGTCCTCCGGCGCGACCTGGAACGAGCCTCCACGCTCCGAATCGAGCAACGCGCCGAAGACAGTCGCCTGATCAATCGACGGCAACGGCATCCAGTCGATTGCGCCGTCACGCGCAACGAGTGCCAGCGTGCGGCCGTCGCCGATCGCGGCGTAGTCGCCGATCGGCGCGTAGCCCTCCACCCGCGCCACAGGAGAGGACGGGGACTTGCCACCTGTGACCGCCACGTCAGCGCCTCCTCAGCGCCACCGCCGCCGCGGTCGCGCCGCCCGCCAGGGCCGCCGCGCCGCCCAGCGCGAGCGCATTCCGCAGAACGCGCCTGCCAAGGCCCGGCGCCGGCCGCACCTCGTAGTAGGCGCGCTCGGGCTTCGGGCCGCGGACGCCGTCCGGGCCATGGTCGAGCGCCATCTTCATCACCTGCGCCAGGTGCAGCGCACGGCGGCCGGTGCCGCCCTGCTCGATCTGCGTCTTGCAGGAGAATCCGTTGGCTACCACGAGCTCGGACAGCGGCAACTCGCGCACCTTGGGCAGGAGACCTTGCTCGCCGGCCTGCATCGAGATCTCGTGGTGGCCGGCCTCGAAGCCCCAGGAGCCGGCGAGGCCACAGCAGCCGGCCGAGCATTGTTCGACCTCGAGCCCCATCTGCTCGAGGACCTGCTCCTCGGAATCGATGCCGCCTGTGGCCTTGTGGTGACAGTGTCCCCAGAGGAGCGCCTTCCGCTGCAGCTTCGGCGGCTCGATCTCGAACTCGCGGAAGAACTCGCCGAAGTGGTAGACGTTCTGCGAGAGACGCTTCGCGTCGTCGTCGTGCGGGAGCAGCTTGACGAGCTCGTCCTTGAAGACGGCGAGGCAGCTGGGCTCCATCCCGACGATCGGAACTCCGTCGCGGTACCACTCGCGCAGCTGCTCGACGTTGCGGCGCAGGTATTTCTCGGCGAGGTCGAGGAAGCCGTAGTCGTAGAGCGGACGACCGCAGCAGACGTGGTCCTCCGGCATGACGACCTGCCAGCCCGCAGCCTCGATCGCCTCGACCGCGGCGACGCCGACGTCGGTGTGGAAATAGTTGTTGAACGTGTCCGGGAAGAGAACGACCTTGCGCCCGTGCGGATTCTTCGTCCCGCCGCGCTCGCGAAACCACCGCTGCAGCGTTAGCGGCGCGAACGTCGGCATCTCGCGCTCATGGGTCATGTCGGCGGCGAGCTTGAGCGCCGACGCGAACGGCGGCGTGTGCCCTAGGAAGTTCACGAGCTCGGGCACGCGCGAGGCGAAACGAGCGACCTGGTCGATCAGGCCAAAGGCGTATGCGTGCCGAGGGCGCGGCTTCAGCCCTTTGAAGCGGTGGTACAGGAACTCCGCCTTGTAAGTCGGCATGTCGACGTTGACCGGGCAGTCGTTGGTGCAGCCCTTGCAGGCGAGACAGAGGTCAAGCGCCTCCATCACCTCGTCCGATTGCCAGCCGTCCTCGATGATCTCGCCCTGCAACATCTCGAACAGGAGTCGCGCGCGACCGCGCGTCGTGTGCTTCTCCTCGCGCGTGACCATGAAGCTGGGGCACATCACGTCCACGCCGTCGGGCCGGCGGCATTTGCCGACGCCGACGCAGCGGATCGTCGCGTGGGCGAAGTCGCCTTTGTCCTCCGGATAGGAGAACTTCACCTGCGGCCGCCACGGCTCGTAGCCGGCGCCGAGCTTGAGATTCTCGTCGAGCCTGTAGGGGTCGACGATCTTGCCCGGGTTCATCTTCCAATCCGGGTCCCAGATGCGCTTGAACTCGCGGAAGGCCTCGACGATCTCGGCCCCGTACTGCTTTTCGAGCAGCTCCGCTCGCTGCTGGCCGTCGCCGTGCTCGCCGGAGAGTGAGCCGCCGTAGGAGACGCAGAGATCGGCCGCCTCCTCCATGAAGGCCCGGTAGCGCCCGATGCCCTGCTTGGTGCGCAGGTCGAAGTTGATCCGGGAGTGGACGCAGCCCTGGCCGATGTGCCCGTACATCGCGCCCCGGTAGCCGTGCTGTTCGTAGAGCCGCTTCAGCTCGGCCATGTAGTCGCCGACGCGCTCCGGAGGCACGGCCGAGTCCTCCCAGCCGGGCCAGTGGTCCTCTCCGTCGGGTGGAAAGGCCGTCGCGCCGAGCCCACCCTCGCGGACCTGCCAGAGCCGCTGCTCCTGCTGGTCGTTCTCGAAGATGCTGAGGTCGTCTTCGTCGACGCCCCGCTTGCGTGCATCCGCGGCGAAGCGCCGGGCGAGCTCGTCCGCCTCGTCCTTCGTGTCCGCCCCGAACTCGACCAGCAGCCATGCGGCCTGGTCGCGTTCCTGCCCCGGGAGCTCGGTGAGGGCAGAGGGGTGCATGTTCTGCTCTTGCTCGTCGTAGAAAAGCTCGTGATCGATCGCCTCGAGCGCGATCGGGCGGTGCTCCATGATCCACGGGACCTGACGGCCGGCTTCGCAGATGTCTTCGAAGCAGACGACCACGAGCGTCCGCTTCAGGAGGGCCGGGGTCAGCAGGAGCCGGGCCTGGAGCGTGGTCGCGATGGTGCCCTCGGTGCCGACGAGCGCACGCGCGACGTGGAAGCCGTTCTCGGGCAGCAGCTCGTCCAGGTTGTAGCCCGAGACCCTTCGCGGAAGCTCGCTCGGACTAGGGAAGCGCTGGCGGATCAGCGGCTCGTACTTGCGCATCAGCTCGTAGAGGTCCCGGTAGATCTGCCCGCGCCTGCCACCCGCCTGGACGATCCGCTCGAGCTCCTCGCCGTCCGTCTCGCCGACCCACATACGCAGCCCGTCGTGGGTGACGATCTCGAGCGAGTGGACGTTGTCCGAGGTTCGCGGCCCGTGGCCGTAGAACTGCGCCTGGATGGAGTGGATGCCGCAGGAGTTGTTCCCGATGTTCCCGCCGATCGCGCAGTAGCTGTGCGTCGAGGGGTCGGGGCCGAAGACGTAGCCCCACTTGCCGGTGTGCTCGTTCACCTTCTCGTTGATCGCGCCCGGCCGGCAGAGGACGGTCTTCGTCTCGAGGTCGGGGTCGTCGAAGTCGTTCAGGTACTTCGTGAAGTCGATGACGACCGCGTAGTTGACAGTCTCGCCCGAGAGGCTCGTGCCGCAGCCGCGCGGTAGGACCGGCGCCCCGTGCTCGTGGCAGATTCGGTGGGTCGCGACCACGTCGTCGAGCGTTCGCGGGATCACGACCCCGATCGGGGGCTGCCGGTAGTTGGAAGCATCGGTCGCATAGAGGGCGCGCGTCGCGGTGTCGAAGCGGACCTCGCCCTCGACGTCGCGGCGGAGGTCCGACGTCAGCGCGCGGCGGTCGATCTCGACGATGCCCGCCATTCCGCCGCGGTAGCGAGTCGGCACCCGTGCAGGCACCGAGACAGAGTCCCGGCGCACTCTGTCGAGAACGCTCACGAGCGGAGCGACTCCTTGACCTCTTCGAGCTTGCCCTTGAGCGAGCGCTCCATGATCCCGAGGCGGTCCTCGTCGCCTTCCATGAGCGCCTGCATCATGTGCTGTGCCTGGGTCATCCTGATGTGCGGCGGAAGCGGCGGCGCCTCGCGGTCGACGACGACCTCGAAGATCACCGGTCGGTCCGTGGTGGCCAGGGCCTCCCGCCACATGTCGGCGAGCTGCTCTCCGTCGTCACACCGGAGGCCTTTGAACCCGAGTAGCTCGGCGTACTTCGCGTAGGGGAAGTCCGGGATCTGCTGCGTGGCCGGGTTGCGCGGGTCGCCGGCGAGCACGCGCTGCTCCCAGGTCACCTGGTTCAGGTCCTGATTGTTGAAGACACAGAAGACGAGCGGCGCGTCGCCCTTGCGCAAAAGGGACTCCCAGAAACGCTTGACGGTCAGCATCTCCGTCATCCCGTTCATCTGGAAGGCGCCGTCGCCGACGATCGCGATCACCGCGCGCTCGGGAAAGGCGAACTTCGCAGCGATCGCGTAGGGGACGCCGGGACCCATCGTCGCGAGCGTGCCCGAGAGCGAGGCGAGCATTCCGTCGCGTAGCTTGAGCTGCCGCGCCCACCAGTTGGTCGATGAGCCCGAATCGGCCGTGACGATCGCGTGGTCGGGGATGGCGAAGTTGAGCTCCCAGAGCACGCGCTCGGGGTTCATCGGATCCATCTCTTCATGTGCGCGGTCGTCCATCACGCGCCACCACTCCTCGATGTTCTGCTCTATCTCCTGTCGCCAGGAGCGGTCCTCCTTACGATCGAGCAGCGGGATCAGCGCGCGCAGCGTCTCCTTCGAGTCCCCTACGAGGTGGACGTCGGCGGGGTAGCGGATCCCGATCATGCGGGGGTCGATGTCGATCTCGACGCAGCGCGCCTGCCCTTCCTTGGGCAGCCACTCCGCGTAGGGAAAGCTCGTGCCGATCATGAACAGGCAGTCGCAGTTCATGAGCATCTCGTTCGAGGGCTTCGAGCCGAGCAGGCCGATCGGCCCTGTCACGAAGGGAAGGTCGTCGGGGAGGGCGGCGCGGCCGAGCAAGGCCTTCGCGATGCCGGCCCCGAGCAGCTCTGCGACTTCGACCACCTCGTCGGCGGCCTTCCCGGCTCCCTGCCCGATCAGGATCGCGACCTTCTCCGACTCGTTGAGGATCTCGGCCGCCCGCTTGAGGTCGGGCTCCTTCGGCAGGATGCGCGGCTCGGAGTAGCCGATCGATGAGAAGACGGCTCCGTGCATCCGAGGGGGCGAGTCCATCGCGTCCTCCTCCTGCACGTCGGCGGGGAAGATGATGGTCGCGACTCCGCGCTCGCCGAGCGCGCTCCGGATTGCGCGGTCGACGAGGTGTCGCGCCGCGCCCGGGTGTGCGCAGGTGTTGCAGAAGATCGAGACGTCCTTGAACAGCGTCTGCAGGTCGACCTCTTGCTGGTAGTGGGCACCCATCGAGAAGCGCTTCTGCTGGCCGACGAGCGCCAGAATCGGCTGGTGGTCGAGCTTCGCGTCGTAGAGCCCGTTCAGAAGGTGGATCGCGCCTGGGCCGGACGTCGCGATGCAGCAGCCGATCTCACCGGTGAACTTCGCGTGTGCGCAGGCCATGAACGCCGCCATCTCCTCGTGACGCACCTGCGTGAACACAGGGTCCTCGTCGACGCGCCCGAAGGCGCCGAGAAATCCGTTGATCCCGTCGCCGGGATACCCATAGACGCGGTGGATCCCCCACTCGCGCAAACGCTTCAAGACGAAGTCAGCAACCAGCTCAGCCATCATTCCTCCGTTTCATCGGTATACGAAGTAGGTAGGCAGCGGCGGCCTTCGTCAAACCTGCGCGCCCCAACGCCGCGCTTGTGCCGTCGGAGCAACCGTTACCGGCGGTGGGACACGCGTGACGGCAGCAGCTCGGGGCCTTCATGGCGCGAGTCCTTTTGGCGTGTGCGGCGCAGCGCATCCTCAACAAGACCGCGGTCGCGGCTTTGCCGCGCTTCGTTTAGCGCCTGCTCGCCGATCGCCTCGGCCAGCCTCAACGCCGCAACGGCGCGATCTGCCGCTTGGGCCGCCGTTGCTGCCTCGGCGATCGCGCTCAGCGCGGCCAGCAGATCGACGGCGATGCGGACGTCGCCCCCGGCGTAGCGGCCGATCTCGGCGAGCGACTCGAGGTACTCCTCGAAGCTCCGGCGCCGCACGACTAGCGGTTCGGCGTCGGCGCGATCGCGACGGATACTCGAGGGGAAGCCGCGCGACGCGAGTCGCGTCAGCACGGAGCGGCTGTAACCGATGCAGGTCGCCGCGGTCGTCGGGTCGTTCACGCTCGGCGAGATCGCGCGTAAGGCGATGTCCGTCAGCTGTCTGACCCCGAAATGGGCGTCCTGCTCGATGTCGCGTTCGCTACTGAGGATGACGCTCCGGAGCACGAGCCCGCGCAATGCGTCAGCGCAGGACTCCGGCCAGATCTCCGCGACTGGTTCGTCGACGTGCGCGAAATCTCCAGGCGCGACCAGGACGTGCACACGCGGGCGCGGCGCGGGCAGCCCCAGGGCGAGGCTTTGAAGCTCGACCACCTGTACGAAGCCGGGCTGCTCCGCCCGCACGACACCAGGCCGCGCTTCGCTGCGCCAGCGCCCGACGAGAGATGCCCCGTCGTCTTCACCCGCCCCGAACCGCTCAGGGTAGAGGCGATCGATCGCGGCGAGCGTCTGCTGCCCGAGCCGTGCCGTCAGCTCGGACGCCTGGACGAGCTGGGAGATGTGATGGATGAAGACGATCAGCATCGCCAGCGCGAAGAGCGCGAGCGCGCTGGCGACCGTGACTGTCAGGCGCGGCACGCTGGCGCTTCCGCCGGCGACGTCTCCGATCGACCGCAGCGCGAGCAGACAGTAGGCGAAGATGCCGACGAACGAGCCGATCGTCAGCTGTGCGACGCGATCGCCGAGGTAGTTGCGCAGCACGCGCGGGCTGAACTGGCTCGACGTCAGCTGGAGCACGACCATCGTCACCGAGAACGTCAGCCCCGCGACCGTGATGAGAGAGCCGGCGATCACGGAAAGGACGGTGCGCGCCGCATGTCCGCTCCCGCCGAACACCCACGCGCCACCAAAGTGCTCCGCGGCGTCGAGCCGCACGAGTCCCTCGGCCAAAGCGATGTACCCGGCAGCGATCACGCTCGGGAGAAACCAGAGCGTGTGCAGCAGGTTGAGCCAGCGAGAACGGAAGCTGAACCTCACGACCGTTGCATGCCCGTGCGCCCGCAGATCTAGACCGGCGTGAAAGGCCGACGTCGACGAGCCGAACGTAACGCCGAGTGGCGGCTCCGGTGCGCCCTACGAGCCGCGCACTCGTTCGCGCTCGAGACTACTGCTCGGCCGCACGCCCGCTCGAGTATGCGGTCCCGATCATCCCGGGCGAGTAGAAGGTGGAGCCGGGGCCGAGGTGCCACCCACCGCCATCACGCGAGCGCGGACGACGCCCGCGCTACGCGCGTGCGGCCGGCGGCGCACGTGGGAAGAACTCCTTTTCTGGGCGACTGGCATCCGTGGGTCCGCGACCTCCGAACGACGCGAGCACCCAGATCCAACGAACGCTCTCGAGCCGGGATGCGACCGCGCGGTAGTCCGCGACCCAGCTGAGGCCGGCAAGCGCGCTGCAAGGGCAACAAGGAGCAAGAGGCCGCCCCATCCACGCTCGATGTTCTGCGAGACGCGGAACAGCTTCACGAGGCCGGTAGTCGGGAAAGCTGCCGTCTGGGCGGAATCCGATGTGTCTCCGCAGCTATGACCGGCAAACGGTTCCGGCCTCAGGTTTGCCGGCGGCGCCCGAGGTAACGACGGAACCCGATGGAACCTCACTGGCTGATGGTCGTCAGCTGGGTCGCACTCGGGCTCGGCTTCGTGAGCGTGCTCGTGATTCTCGCCGACCAGTTCTTGCTCGGGAACCGCCAGCACATGTGGGTGATGAACCTCGTTCACCCAATCACCGCGCTCTACCGGGGGCCGGTCTGGCTGTGGGCGTACATTCGCCACGGGCGCGAGTCGGGGCACAAGGTGATTGCAGCGGGAGGCGAGGCGGCTCGCGGGCGAGGGCGCGGACGTCGAGGAGCTGAAGCGGAAGGGCGAGTCGACCGAGCCGCGCGACCTACGTCACTGGCACATCGCGAACGCCGTCTCCCACTGCGGCGCCGGCTGCACCCTCGGCGACATCGGCGGGGAGTGGATCCTGTTCGCGTTCGGGTCGCCGATGCTCGGAGCCGCCGGGACTTACGGCTGGGAGGTGATCGTCGACTTCGCGCTCGCCTGGACGCTCGGAGTCGGCTTCCAGTACTTCACGATCGTCCCGATGCGCGACGACCTCGGCAAGCTCGCGGGGATCTGGCAGGCGATCAAGGTGGACACGCTCTCGATCGTCGCCTTCCAGCTCGGCCTCTTCGGCTGGATGGCCCTGTCCCACTTCGTCATCTGGCAGCCGCCGCTGAAGATCGACACCTCAGGCCACTGGCTCATGATGCATCGGCATGATCGTCGGCTTCTTCACCGCCTGGCCCGCCAACCGGTGGCTCGTCCGCAGCGGGATCAAGGAGAAGATGGATCACCGCAAGCACCTGGCGATGATCGTCGAGCGGATGCGCGAACAGCGCAACGTCGAAGCAGCCGCAGACGAACCAAACAGGCGCGAGCGCGAAACCGCGGCCGGCGCCGACGAGAACGAGCCGGTGGAGATCCTGCGCAAGCCCGAGTAGCGCTGATCTTCGGCGGCGGGTCAGCCGCCGAGAATCGCGACTCGATGAATCTCGGTAGTTGAAGAACTCAACTCGAGCCCGCTGATGCGCGCAGCAGTCTCTTCGCAGGCCACGCGGCCGACGCCGGCAGACCGAGCACTACGTCATCACCGTGACAACACGCCTACGTCAATCCGAGCCTCTTCCCGCCGAGAGCAACCGAGGTGCGCGACCAAAGCTCAGGCTAACCACGCGCGGAGAATGTGCAACTCAAGCGGCTCCGCGGGCCCCAGAAAGCGCTTGAGCAAGACACTTAGATGGGGCTCGGGGGCACCGTCGAGCGGTCCCTACATACCCATCGCGTGGTTCATAGTGGCCACTTTGCAGGACTTTTCTGGAAAGAGACACCGCTCGGTGACCACCATGACGTCACCGCGACACGCCGATACGACTGACCATGACGAACGGAGCACCGACTTTCGCGAGTGGACCGAATAGCGGGGGGCCGGACATGACGATTATCCCGCCGGCGGCTGGGAGCCTCGAAGCCAGTCCGCGAGCTCTCGCTCGGTGATCCGACCGGCGGCCACGCCCTCGATCGTCGCGACCGTCTCCTCGACCGAGGGTGGCACCCACTCAACTCCGTTCCGGGCAAGGAGCTCCAGCATGGCGAGGTACGCGACCCGCTTGTTTCCGTCCGGCAGTGGATGGTTGCGCGCTAATCGCACGCAGAGGACAGCGGCCTTCGCGAACAGGTCGGGGTAGAACTCGATCCCGGCGAAGCCGATTGCGGGCGCCGCGAGCGCGGACTCGGCAAGTCCGATGCCCGGCCAGCCGGCAATCCTCTCCGCCGGGACGCCCAGCACCTCCTCGGCGATCAGCAGGTAGTCGGCGAGATCGAGGTACTCGGTCAACCCTCAGCGGGCGAGCCGCTCGAGGATCTCGCGATCACGCTCAACCACCGCGCGCAGACGCTCCCGAAACGCCTTGTCCTTCCGCTTGCGCGCGATGTGCTCCGCAATCGCCTCCCTGACCGCATCGGAGACGCTAATCCCTTCGGCGCGCGCGACCGCCTCGAGCTCATCTGCCTGCTCGGCCGGCAGCCTCAACGTCATGTTCTTTCTAGCCATCTCGGTATCAAGATACCACGGCTGCCGGTTCCCGCGGTGAAGCCGAGCGCAGCGCGCGCCATCACCATGACAACACGAGGGGAGCGATACCAGCTTCGCGACCGAAGGACGGGCGTGCTGAGCCAGTCCCACGCCTGGTTAACCACGCCTTCGCAGATGAAGTCGCCAGGCGTTCTTCGACGGCGCGAACGGCTTGAGCAAGCGGCTTGCCAGGCACTGCTCCCGCACCGTGCCTGCGGTCTCTACATGCCCATGGCGTGATACCCCGAGTCGACGTAGAGCGTCGTCGCGGTCACGTTGCGAGCCTCGTCCGAGAGCAGGTACGCGCCCGCGGCTCCCACGTCGTCGGCGTCGATCGGCCGGTGCAGCGGTGAGCGCTCCTCGACGATCGACTCCATCGTCGGGAAGCCGGCGATCGAGCGCGCCGCCAGCGTCCTCACTGGCCCCGCCGAGACGGCGTTCACCCGGATGTTCTTCTGACCGAGGTCCCAGGCGAGGTAGCGCACGGACGAGTCGAGCGTGGCCTTCGCCACGCCCATCACGTTGTAGTGCGGCACCGCTCGCTCGCCGCCGAGGTAGGTCATCGTCAGGATCGCGCCGCCGCCTGCGGCCTCCATCAGCGGCTCGGCCAGCCGCGCGCAGGCGACGAGTGAGTAGGCGGAGACGTCGAGCGCCATCCAGAAGCGGTCGCGCGACGTGTCGGTGAAGCGGCCCTCGAGATCCTCGGCGGCCGCGAACGCGACCGAGTGCACGAGCAGGTCGAGCTGCCCGACGAAGGCCTCCCCCACCTCGCCGAAGACGCGCTCGAGGTCGTCGTCCGAGCGGACGTCGCACTCGGTCACGAGCGGCGAGTCCACGGACTCGGCGAGGTCGCGGACCCCCTTCTCGATCCGCTCGCCCTGGTAGGTGAAGGCGAGCGAGGCGCCGCCCTCGGCGAGCCGGCGCGCGATCGCCCAGGCAATCGAGCGGCGGTTGGCCACGCCGAGAACGAGACCGCGTTTTCCCGCAAACCGTTCCACGGCGCGCGAGTCTAAGTCTTCCGAAATGTCAGGTACGCTCCTCCTCTTGCGCCGCAACGTCCTTCTTCCGCTCGTCGCGGCGCTGCTCGTCCTCGCAACCGCCGCCTCCGCTGCCGCCGCGCTGCGGCCGATTCGGTTGCCGCAGCGGGGCGAGATCACGCTTCCCCGGGTGCGCCACGGCGTCCTGAAGCTCCCGCGCGGCCAGCAGCAGGGGCGCGTGACCGTGCTCGTCGGGCTGCGTCTGCCCCCGCTCGCGCAACGCTACGGGCCGGGCCTCTTCGCCTTCGGGCCGCGCAAGAAGCTCGACATCGCCGGCTCGCGCTCGCAGGCGTACCTCGCGCGCCTGGCCCGCGAGCAGGCGGCCGCCGCCCGCGCAATCCGCCGTGCCGTGCCGAGCGCGCGGATCTCGTACCACTACCGCACGATCCTCGACGGCCTCGCGGTGCGCCTGCGCTACCGCGACCTGCCGAAGCTGATGCGCGTCCAGGCGGTGCACAAGGTCTACCCGAGCGCCCGCTACCACCTCGATACGAACAAGAGCCCGTCGGTGATCCGCGCAGACACCTTCTGGGCCAGCACGGGCGGACGCGGCCAGGGGATCAAGATCGCCGTCGTCGACGACGGCGTCGACCAGTCGAACCCCTTCTTCAACGCGGCCGGCTTCTCGTACCCCGCCGGCTTCCCGAAGGGCGGGCGCAAGTGGACGACGCCGAAGGTGATCGTCGCGCGCGCCTTCCCGGGCCCGGGCTCGGGGCGGCAGGGTCACCTGGCGCTGTGGCGGCCCGGCTCCTTCCACGGCACCCACGTGGCGGGGATCGCCGCGGGCGTGGCGGGCACCGTGGTCGGCCCCGGCCCCGACCACCCGGCGACCACCGGCCTCTCCGGGATCGCGCCCCGCGCCTGGATCGGGAACTACCGCGTCTTCAACGTGCCGGTGCCGACGGGCGGCCTCGACGCGTTCACGCCCGAGATCATGCTCGCCTTCGAGGCGGCCGTGAACGACGGCATGGACGTGATCAACTTCTCCGGCGGCGGGCCCGAGGTCGACCCCTCCAGCGACGCGCTGATCGACGCGCTCGACAACGTGGCCGCGGCCGGCGTGGTGCCGGTGATCTCCGCCGGCAACGACCGCGACGACTTCGGCTTCGGCTCGGTCGGCTCGCCGAGCAACGCGCCCGCGGCGATCTCGGTTGCGGCGGCTTCGAACCTCCACGTCTTCGGCACCGAGCTGCAGGTCACAGGCCCGGGCGCGCCGGCGAATCTGCAAGACATCCCGTTCTCCTTCAATGTCACCGTCACGAACGCCTGGACGGTCGGGCAGACGCTCGTCGACGTCGGCACGCTCAACGGCTCCAACGGGCAGCCGGTCGAGCGCCACGTCTGCGCCCCGCCCGGGTTCGACCCGAACGACGGCCGCTTCTCGCCCCTGACCGCGGGCTCGCTGCAGGGAATGGTGGCGCTCGCCTCGCGGGGCGGCTGCACTTTCGCGTCGAAGGTCGACCGCGTGCGCAGGGCCGGCGCGACCGGGATCGTGCTGGTCGACAACCGGGCCGGCGAGCCGAACTTCATCCCGCTCCAGCTCGCGGTCCCGGGCGGCATGATCTCCGACCTCGACGGCGCGAACCTGCGCGCGTACCTCGCCGCGCACGGCGGCCGAACGACCTTCCGCGCGACCTCGCCGAGCGACCCGCGCGAGATCCAGACGGGCCGCAGCGGGATCATCACCAGCTTCTCGTCCGCCGGGCCGACGAACTTCGACCACCGGTTGAAGCCCGACCTCGCCGCGCCCGGGGGCCAGATCCTCTCGTCGACGCTCACGGAGTTCGCAGGCGCGCCGTTCGCCGTCTTCGACGGGACGAGCATGGCCGCGCCGCACGTGGCCGGCGCCGCCGCGCTGCTGCTGCAGCAGCACCCGTCCTGGACGCCCGAGCAGGTGAAGTCCGCCCTGATGACCTCGGCGCAGCCCGCCTGGGGCGACACCTCGCGGACGCACGAGGCGTCGGTGCTGCTCGAGGGCGGCGGCCTGATCGACGTCGCGGCCGCGAACAACCCGAGGCTCATCGCGGAGCCCTCGTCCCTTTCGTTCGGCTTCCTCGACACCACGACGGGCGCGCCGCGGAAGGCGCTGCTGCTCTCGCTCTCCGACGCGGGCACCGGCGGCGGAGCCTGGTCGGTCGCCGTGCAGCCGCAGTCTTCGACGCCGGGGGCCTCGATCCAGCCGGCGACCTCGTCCGTGACGATCGCGCCCGGCGGAACCGTCGACCTGCCGATCGTCGCGACGGCCTCGCACGGGGCGCCGACCGGCGACGACTACGGCTTCGTCATGCTCACGCGCGGCGCCGACCGGGTGCGGATCCCGTACTACTTCTCCCTCGAGTACCCGCAGATCGGTCGTGCACCGCGCGACACGATCAAAGCGAACCAACTCGGCGACACGAGCAAGGGCACGAGCTACGTCAACCAGTACCGCTTCCCGACGGAGCCGTTCGGCCCGCCGCCGTTCTACTCCGGCAAGCCCTTCAACGAGGACGGCGCCGAGCAGGTCTATGCGGTGCGCGTCACCGACCACGTCGCGAACGCGGGCGTCGCCGTGGTGGCCGCGGAGCCGAACACGCTGATCGAGCCGTGGTTCCTCGGCTCCCTGAACGAGGACGACGTGCAGGGCTACCAGGGCACGCCGGTCAACGTGAACGGCCTCACCTTCGAGTACCAGTTCGACAACGGCGCGGCGGCGCTCGACTTCCCGCACGAGGGCCGCTACTTCGTCGCCGTCGACTCGCGCGCCGACCCGTACACGAACCAGCCGCTGCGGGGCCAGTACATCCTCCACGCGTGGCAGAACGACGTCACGCCGCCGCGCTTCAAGTTCCTGACCAAGGTCGTCACCCCCGGCCGCCCCTTGCTGGCCGCGATCGCGACCGACCGCGGCGCCGGGATCGACCCGCTCTCGCTCGTGATGGGCTACAAGCAGGTGCTGCTGCTCCCCGCCCTCTACGACCCTGTCTCCGGGCTGGTGGTGTGGGCGCTCGACGGCGCGCCGAAGATCGGCCCCGGCCGGACACCGATGATCGCGATCGCCTCCGACTACCAGGAGTCGAAGAACATCGACCAGGCCGGGAACGTGCTGCCGAACAGCGTCTTCCGCTCGATTCGCCTGCGCGCGGTCGCACGGCCGACGGTGAACTGGCTCCTGCCGAAGCCGCGTGCCTGCGTCGCCCGCACCGAGGGACTGGTCGTGACCGCTGGTTCGACCCGTCGCGTCCGCAAGGTCACCTTCTTCGACGGCGCGCGTCGGATCGCGACCGTAAAGCAGGGCGTCGAAGGGCTCTACGACGCACGGTGGCGCACGCGCAAGGCGCACCGCGGTCGCCACATGCTGCGGGTGGTCGTGACCGACCGCAGCGGGCGCAGGGCGTCGGCGCACCGGCTCGTCCGCGTGTGCCGGTAGCCGTCCTCACAGGCGGCTCGAGCGGGATCGGGGCCGCGATGGCGCGGGCGCTGCGCGGGCGTGGCTGGGACTGCGTGCTCCTGGCGCGCGGCGAGGAGCGGCTGCGGCCGCTCGCGGAGGAACTGGGCGCCGAGTGGGAGCTCTGCGACGTCGGCGACCGCGCGGCCGTCGAGCGCACGGCCGCGGCGGTCGTCGAGCGCCACCCGCGCATCTCGCTGCTTGTGAACAACGCCGGCGTCCCCGGCCGCGGCACGTTCCTGCGCGCGTCGGTGGAGAAGATCAATGAGGTGACGCGGACGAACTACCTCGGCGGCGTCTGGTGCCTGCGAGCGTTCCTGCCCGCGCTCGAGGCTGCGGCGCCGTCGGACGTGGTCAACGTCGTCTCGGTCGCGGGCACCGTCGCCGCGGGCTCGGGCGGCCCCTACACGTCGTCCAAGCACGCGCAGCTCGCCTTCTCGCGCTCGGTCGCAGCCGAGCTGCGGCCACGCGGCGTTCGCGTGCACACGATCCTGCCCGGCTTCGTCGAAACCGAGGGCTTTCCGCAGCGCACGCGCTTCGGGCCACGGCTCTCGACGCTCGTCGTCGAGCCGGAGCTGGTGGCCGAGCGGATGCTCGCGGCGCTCGACCGCAACCGCCGCGAGGTGTTCGTCCCCCGCTGGTACCGCGTAGCTCCGCTCGCTCAAGCCCTGGCCCCGAGGCTCGTTGCACGGCTGGCCGCTCGCGGAGTTCGTCCTGCAGGGGACTAGGAGGGATCGGCGGAACGTCGCTCGCCGCCGGGGCGCGATGGTCGTTCCGAGGCAAGGACGCAGGGAGCGTTCGTACCTGGAAGGTACGGGCGCGACTGAGGACGCGGCATCGGGGCGAGCAGCGCGTTCCGGCGGCACAGCCGTCGTTTCGTCGAGCCCTCCTGCAACTAGGATGCCCTCATCGCCGACGAGCTCACCGCCGCTGACGTCGCACCCGTCGCAGAGTTCCGCGCCGCGCTGCGCCGCTTTCTCCGCACCTCGGAGCGGAACGCCCGTGGGGCCGGCCTGACGCCGCAGCGGTACCTGCTGCTGCTGATGATCAAGGGCGCGGCCGACGAGAGCGAGCAGTCGACGGTGACCGAGCTGGCGCAACGGCTCCAGCTCGCGCAGAGCACCGTCACCGAGCTCGTGAGCCGCGCGGAGGAGATCGGCCTGGTCGAGCGCGAGCGCTCCGCCGACGACGGGCGGATCGCGTACCTGCGCCTGACCGAGGAGGGCGAGCGGCGCCTGGCGCAGTCGTTCATCAGCAACGAGCGCGAGCGGCAGGCGCTGAGAGAGGCGTTCTCGCAGCTCCAAACCGGCGTGCTCGCCGAGCCTTAGGCGAGCGCGCTCAGGATCTCGCGGGTCTCCGGGTAGCGGCCCTGTTCGTGCTTCGAGAAGACGAGGTTTCCCTCTGCGACCACGTCGAACTGGCCCTTGCCTCCGGGCGTCGCCGTCGCGTCGTGCCCCTCACGCTCCAGCTCGGCCGCGAGACTCGCGGCCCGTTCGTCGTAGCCGCTTCAGGTGGGGCAGTAGAAGATCTCGACGTACACCTGGCGCGATCCTACCGGCGGTCCAGGAGGTACCAGCCGAGCTCGACGACGTAGGGCGACGGGGCCAGCATCTCGGCGCGCTTCCGCTCTTCGCCCTCGCAGCCCGCGAGGTCGAGGTACGGGTCGAGCTCGCGCTCTTCGCGCACGTAGTCGGCGCGCACGAGGACGAGACCATTCGACTCGAACAGCTGCCGGAAGTCGACGTCGGCGAGCGTGCGCGTGTGAGAAGGGTCTCTGGCCCGCTCGAACGCGTTCAGCTCGGACGCGGCGAACGGGTCGATCGGCGCCAGCTGGTCGACGACGAGGATGCGGCCGCCGCGGCGTGTGACACGCGTGAGCTCCGCGACCGCAAGCTCGGGGCGCGCAATGTGGTGCAGCGAGCGGAGCGTCCCGGCGAAGTCGAACGAGGAGAGCTCGAACGGCAGCTTCGTCGCGTCGCCCTCGACGAACTCGACGTTGTCGAAGCCCCCGGCGCGCTGCCGCCCCAGCTCGAGCAGCTCCGGGACGAGATCCACCGCGACGACCTCGCGCACGTGCGGCGCCAGTGCGAACGCGAGGGCTCCCGCACCCGCGGCGCTGTCCAGCGCGCGCTCGTCGCCTCTGAGCTCCGCGAAACGGACGATCTTCGCCTCCAGTTCCGCGGCGCGCGCGTCCTGGAGCGCGGCGACCCGCTCAGCTGTCTTGGCGAACCGCTCCTGCGCGGCGTCGTGCATAGTCGAGCGCCTCCTCCTTCGTCGCGATCGTACCCGCCGCCCGCTCCTCGTCGATCGCCGCGAGCAGCCGGCCGATCTCCGGCCCCGGCGGCAGGCCGAGCTCGTCGCCCCGCAGCAGCGGCTCCGGCGGGTCGTTCCGCCGCGCCTCCTCGACTGCTCCTCCCAGGTCGGACGCGCCCACGAACGCGAGCGCCTCGAGCGCCCAGGGCTCGGTCGCGCGGCGAAAGCGATGGATCGAGCGCGCATCCGGCTCCGGCCGCTCCGCGCGGAGCAGCGCCGACGCGAGGCGGCGGAGGTCGTTCGAGACCGGGAAGCGCCGCAGCCGCTCGCCGAACACGGCGACTAGGCGGTACGCAGGCGAGTCCCAGCGGTCGAGCCGCTCGTCCAGGTTCCCGCCCAGCGGCTCCAGCACGCCGAGCTCGTCGAGCCGCCCGTATCCGTCCGGCGAGAGCTTCCAGAGCTCCGCCACCACGCGCTCGCCTGCAGGTGCCGTCACAAGCGGTGCGTCACGACGGACGAGCTCCTCCGTCTCGCGCGTCATCCGGAAGCCGAGCTCGTCCTCGAGGCGCACGGCCCGCAGGAGCCGGAGCGGATCGTCCTGGAAGACCGTGTCGGCGACCGCGCGGATGCGGCCGGCCCTGAGGTCGCCGCGGCCGTCGTACGGGTCGACGGTCTCGTTGCCGCCGACCCGTTCCGCGATCGCGTTGATCCCGAAGTCGCGGCTGGCGAGGTCGTCCTCGATCGACCCCGGTAGCGGGGTGAAGTCGACCGTCCTGCCGCCGTCCAGAGCGACGCGCCAGGCGCCGTGGCGCTCCGAGAGCGGGAACGGCGCGCCGCCGGAGCGCTTGGCGTAGGCGCAAGCGGCGCGCCTCGGCTCGCGGACGGCGACGTCGAGGTCGATGACCGGCCGTCCGAGCGCCTGGTCTCGCACGGCGCCGCCGACGATCCAGGCTTCCGCGCCCGCGAACAGCTCCTCGACGAGCTCACGCATCGACGACCACTCTGCGTGCACGGCGCGGGTCGGAGTTGACCCGGGAGGTCAGCTCGTAGTTGATCGTGCCCGCGACGCGCGCGTGCGCCTCGGCGAGAACGCCGTGGCCGAGGATTGTCACCGGCGTGCCGAGTGGCTCCTCGTGCTCGAGCTCGACCGCGAACGCGTCCATCGAGACCGTCCCGACGACTCGGCGCGGCTCGCCGCCTACCCGCACCTCGCTGCCAGTCAGGTCGCGGCGGAAGCCATCTGCGTAGCCGACGGGGACGATTCCGATCCAGGTCGGTCCCTCCGCGACGAACCGCCGCCCGTAGCCGGTGCTCTCGCCGGGCTCCAGCCGCTTCACCTGGGCGAGGTGACTGCGCCACGAGAGCACGGGCTCGAGGCCGTCCGCCGCAGGGTCTTCGCCGAAGGGCGAGAGGCCGTAGAGCGCGACCCCGCAGCGCGCGGCGTCGAAGCGCGAGGACGGCAACCGCAGCGCGCCCGCGCTGTTCGCGAGGTGTCGCATCAGGTCCGAGTACGGCGCAGTCGCCTGACGGAACCGCTCCACCTGCTCCTCCGCGAATGCGGGGTCGGAGTCTGCGGTCGCGAGGTGCGACATCAGCCCGACGACTTCGGCGCCGAGCCGCGGCAGCTCCGAGAGGCCCCACCGCCCCATCCCGGTGTCGAGCTTCAGGTGGAGGCGAATGCCCTCAGGCAGCTCGTCGCTCCACACCGCGAGCTCGAGCCGGGCCTCGCGCGCCTCGGCGATCTCGCGGCTCGACGCGGTCGGGCCCATGACGAGGATGCGCGCGAGCGAGAACTCCCGCCGCAGCTCCAGCGCCTCGGCGACGGTCGCGACGCAGAGGGCCCCCGCGCCTTCGTCGAGGACCGCGGCCGCCACGTCGACGGCGCCGTGCCCGTAGGCGTCGGCCTTCACGACCGCCCAGAGCTGGGCACCGTCGAGCGCACGCACCAGCGTGCGGGCGTTGCGCCGCACGGCGCCGAGGTCGACGGTCAGCTCAGACCGGTGCATCGAGCACCCGGGGCAGCGCCGCCGCGATGTCGCTCGCCACGGCGCCCGCCTGCGGGAGTTTCCGCGAAGCGAGCTGCTGCGCCGCGGCCGCCGCGGCCGCCGCCTGCCTAGGCTCGACGCGTTTCGACAGGAACGCCGCGACGATTCCGGTGAGAACGTCGCCGCTCCCGGCCGTGGCAAGCGCGGGAGTGCCGAGCGAGACGACGAGCACACCCTCGCCCGGAGCCGCAACGAGGGTGTCCGCGCCCTTGAGCAGGCAGACGCAGCGGAAGGTGTCGGCGCCGCGCCGGACCGCCTCGAGCCGGTGCGCCGCGACCCACTCCGACCGCACGCCGAGCAGCCGGGCGAGCTCGCCCTCGTGCGGCGTGAGCACGGTCGGGGCCGAGCGCTCGAACGGCTCCAGCTCGTGCAGCCCGTCGGCGTCGACCACCGCCGGCCGGTCGATCTCGGCGAGCAGCCGCCGCACGACCTCCTGCGGCCCGTGGCCGCGACCCAGCCCAGGGCCGAGCGCGAGCGCGCCCGCCTTCGACGCGAACTCGGCGATTGGGTCGACGGCACGCGGCGAGATCGTGCCGTCCTCCTCCGGGCAGGGCAGCTTCACCGCCTCGAGCAGGCGCTGCTCGAAGACGGGCAGGGTGGAGTCGGGCACGGCGACCGCGACGTAGCCGGCGTCGGCGCGGAAGGCAGCCTCGGCGGCCAGGCTGGGCGCGCCTGTGAGCCCGCGCGAGCCCCCGACGACGAGCACGGTGCCCGCGGTGTACTTGTTCTGGTCGGCGCGGCGGCGCGGGATCGCGTCGAGGATCTCCGGCGTGACAAGGCGGTGCTCCGTCCGGACGTGCTGGAGTCCGATGTCGGCGACGACGACCTCGCCGGCCCGGAACCGCCCGGGCGCGACCTCGAGGCCGACCTTCGGCGCATGCATCGTGACCGTCACGGTCGCATTTACCGACGCGCCCGCGATCTCGCCGGTGGACGCGTTCACGCCCGAGGGCAGGTCGACCGCGACGATCGGCTTCCCGGAGTTGTTCATCGCCGCGATCGCCCGCGCCGCGTCCTCACGGGGCTCGCCGTGAAAGCCGGTGCCGAAGAGGGCGTCGATGACCACGTCCGCCTCCTCCACCGGCGCGTCCTCGGAGGTGCGCGCCGCCTTGCCGGCGGCCTCGAGCACGTCGAGCGCGATCCGGCCGTCGCCGCCGTTCGCACCCCCGCCGCAGACGGCAACGAACCGCTGTGCGTCGGGAAAGCGCAGCATCGCCTCCTCCGCCACGGCGCGACCCGCCCGCGCCATCAGCTCGTCCACGTCGTGGCCGGCCTCGGCGCGCTTCATCTCCTCCGCGGTGTAGAGCGGCTCAAACATCCGTGACGACGCAAACCGCCTGCGCGAGCTCGCGGGAGTGCGTCATCGAAAGCTCGATCCGCCCTGCGCCGACGCGTTCCGCCCACGCCTTCGTCCGGCCGCTCAGCGTCACGCCCGGCTTCGGCCGGCCCGCGATCTCGATCTCTCGCCACGTGAAGTGGACGCCCGAGCCGAGCGCTTTCCCGACCGCCTCTTTGCCCGCGAAGCGCGCCGCATAGTGCTGCGGCGGGTTCGGCTTCGAGTCGCAGTACGCGCGCTCGGCCTCGGTGAAGCAGCGCTCACGGAACCCTGGGCGCTCGAGCGCGCGCGCGATCCGCGGGATCTCGATCAAGTCGACGCCCACTCGCATGGGCGGAACTCTACGGCGCGGATTCGATCCAGCCGGGCAGCGCGGCGATCGACGTGATGATCCCGTCGGGGCGCACGCGCGAGTCCTCGACGGCGTCCGGCCGGAACTTCCCGGTGCGGACGAGAACCGTGCGCAGGCCGTACGCGTGCGCGCCGGCGATGTCGACCTCGATGTCGTCGCCGACCATCCAGGTCAGCTCGGGATCGGCGTCGAGCGCGTCCAGTGCGGCCTGGAAGTAGGCGGGGCTCGGTTTCCCGAGCACGATCGCCTCGGTGTCGGCCGCGTACTCGAGGCCCGCGACGAACGCGCCGGAGTCGAGCAGCGGCCCGCGCGCCGTCTGCCACCAGCGGTTCTTGTGCAGGCAGTACAGCTCGGCGCCCGCCTGCAGCTCCGCGAACGCCCGCGCGAGGTTCATGTAGCTGAAGACCTGGTTCGTCTCGAAGGTCTCGTCGGCGCCACCGATCAGCACTGCGTCCGCCCCTTCGCCGACGAGCTCGACGCCTTCGAGGTCCTCGACGATGTCGGGCATCGTCAGCGCGAGCACGCGCTTGTCCTTGAGCGCGTGGGCGGCCGCGGTCGGAGTGGTCTGGAGCTCCGCATCCTCCAACTCCACGCCGAAGCCGCGGATCTGCTCCGCCAGCCGACGCCGCGAGTGTGTCGTGTTGTTGGTGACAAAGCGCAGCCTGTGGCCGTTCTCCCGCAGCTGCAGGACCGCCTCCGCGCCGCCCGCGATCGGGGCACCCGACACGTGGAGGACGCCGTCGACGTCCAGGAGGATGCCCGCCATGCCGCGGCGATTCTAGGCCGGTGGGATCAGCTGCGGCACGAGCTTGTGCAGCCGCGCGTCGGTTCGGGAGCGCTGCAGCCGAGCGACGTAGTCGCGGGCGAGGTAGGCAACGTCCGACTCTCCGCCGATCGCTACCGCGACGCTCGGATCGACGCCGGCGAGCCGGCGCACCTCGACGGTCGAGCTGGCGCCGGCCTCGCCCCCGTTGACGTCCGCGCAGGTCGGCCGACCGCCGGTGCCGAGGATGAGCGTCGCCGGCGCTCGCGACGGAAGCTTCGTGCCGTAGTAGATCGTGCCGTGCCAGGTGATGCGGGAAGGGCAGCGCCCGGGTGCCGTGGAGCTGTCGGTCGATCCCGAGCTGCAGCCGGCGCACACCGCCACGAGGCAGGCGGCGGTCAGAATCCGGCTCATGGCCGACGATCCTATTCGCATCACGCGCTCGGTCTCGATCCCGCGGGAGGAGGTCGACTTCCGCTACTCGCGCTCGAGCGGCCCGGGCGGCCAGCACGCACAGAAGAGCGACACGCGGGTCGAGGCGGTCTTCGACGTTGAGAGCTCGGCGGCGCTGTCGGATGCGCAGAAGCGACGGGTCCTCGCGAAGGCGGGGCCGGTGCTGCGGGCGGTCGCGCAAGACGAGCGCAGCCAATGGCGCAACCGCGAGCTGGCACTGGAGCGGCTCGCAGAGACCCTCAGGGAGGCGTTGCACGTCGAGCGCCGGCGCCGCCCGACGAAGCCGACACGCTCGGCGGTCGAGAAGCGGCTCGAACTGAAGCGCCGCCGCAGCGAGACGAAGCGCCTGCGCCGCCCACCTGATTGAAATCCGTACGCACGCCTTACGGCTCGCTTACGAGCGGCTAACAGCCGCCTGACAGCGGGCGGGGACGATCCGCCTGACCTTCCACGCCTCACGACCCAAGGAGTCGTCATGAGAAGGCAGCTCGTCCTCGCCGCCCTCCTCGCGTTCGCGATCCTCACCGTCGGAACCTCGGCGACACTCGCGGCGCGCGGCAGCGGCAACGTCCTGTACGTCTTCAACGGCCGCCTGATGGCGGACGCCGGGAGCAACCCGACGATCGCCGTCGACGTGAACGGCGGCAACAAGCGCGCGTTGCGGAAGCTCGTCGGCCAGAGCGACAACGCGAGCTTCGCCGTCGACGCGCACACGCAATACCTGCGCTGGACTCACGGCGTGCCCACGGTCGTCCCGGAGTCGAACCTGCTCGCCGGCGACCGCGTGAGCGTGCGGATCATCGCCGCACGCCGCGCGCCGCTCGCGGAGATCGAGACCACGCCCGCCAGGCGCGTGGCCGACACCGGCCCGGGCGGACGCTTCCCGCGCCAGCCGCTCTGGCTCTTCTCCGGCACGCTCGACGCTCCGGCCGCGGGCGGCCACCTGACCCTGCACATCAGGGACGGGAACCTGCGGGCCCTGCGGGCGATGCTCGGCCAGGCACTCGACCAGACGTTCAGCTACGACCGGCACACCGTCTTCGTCGTGTGGCAACACGGCGTCCCGAGCGTCGTCTCTCCCGGCTCGCTACACACCGGCGACCGCGTCACGGTGCGGATCCGCGCACCGCGTGCGTTCTCACTAGCCCAGGTGGAACAGGTCCCGGCGAACCACGTCGGCGACCACGGCGCCTAGCAGCTCGAGTCGGCCGCACGGAGAGGGGCCGCTTCGGCGGCCCTTCTCATTGCTCGGCGCGGTGGAGGAAGTCGCGCACGAGCTCGAACGTCCGCTCCGGCTCCTCGGCCTGGGCCATGTGCGAGCTCTCCTCGAGCACCACGAACTCGGAGCCCGGGATCGCGCGGTGCGCGGCCTCCACGCTCGCCGGCGTCACCTCGTCGAAGCGCCCGCAGAAGAGCAGCGTCGGCGCCTGGATCCGCCCGAGCTGCGGCGTGACGTCCCAGTCCTTGATCGTCCCGATGACGTGGAACTCCGAGGGCCCGTTCATGTGGTGGTAGACCTCGGGATTCGCATCGAGAACCGCGAAGCACTCGACCAGCCAGTCGGGCCAGGGGTCGGTCCGGCAGAGGTGGCGCTTGTAGAAGACCATCACCGCCTCCTCGTACTCCGGGTCTGTAACGGTCCCTGCCTCCTCGTGCTTCCGGAGCGTCGCGTCCACCTCCGGGGGTAGCTCGGCGCGCAGCTTCGCCAACTCGCCCATCCAGGCCGGGACGCTCGGCGGCGAGCTCTCGACCACGAGCGACACGAGCCCCTCCGGCTGCGTCGCCGCATACTGCATCCCGAGCATCCCGCCCCAGGAATGGCCGAGGACGTGCACGCGGTCGAGGCCGAGCGCCTCTCGCACCGCACCGACCTCCTCGACGAACAGCTCGGGTGTCCACATCGCCGGGTCGTGCGGCTCTTCGACGGCCGAGTTGCCGGCGCCGAGCTGGTCGTAGAAGACAACCGTCCGCTCGTCGGCGAGCTCCTCGTACGGCTTCATGTGTAGCCAGCCTGCGCCCGGCCCGCCGTGGAGGCAGAGCAGCGGGGCGCTCCCGTCCGCAGCCTCGCTCTCGACGACCCGGTACCAGGTCTCGTAGCCATGGAACGGGATCCGGCCTTCGGTTGACACGTCGCGGCCGGTTATACACGTACGCTGGAACGGCGATGCGCGTGTGGGGGTCATTCGGCGGCGGCCGCGACATGGCGGTGGACCTCGGGACCGCGAACACGCTTGTTTTCATCCGCGGGCGCGGGATCGTGCTCTTCGAGCCGTCGGTCGTCGCGATCTCCGAGGAGACCGGGCGGGTGTACGCGGTCGGGGCCGAAGCCAAGCGGATGATCGGGCGCACGCCCGCGTCGATTCGCGCGACGCGGCCGCTGCGGCACGGGGTGATCGCCGACTTCGAGGTGACCGAGGAGATGCTGCGCCACTTCATCACGCGCGCGGGCGGCTCGCGCTTCGCATTCGCGCGCGTCGTGCTGTGCGTGCCGAGCGGGATCACCGACGTCGAGCGACGGGCGGTCGACGAGGCAACGCGCGCGGCCGGGGCGCGCTCCGTCTACCTGATCGAGGAGCCGATGGCCGCTGCGATCGGCGCGGGGCTTCCGGTCGCGGACGCGGTGGCGAGCATGGTCATCGACATCGGCGGCGGCACGACCGAGGTTGCGGTCATCTCGCTCGGCGGGATGGTCGTCTGGGAGTCGATCCGCGTCGGCGGGTACGAGATGGACGACGCGATCGTCGACTACGTCAAGAACTCGCACAAAGTGCTGATCGGCCAGGAGACGGCGGAGGCGGCGAAGCTCGAGGTCGGCTCGGCCTGGCCGCAGGACGACGGCGCCGAGACCACGGTCGCCGGCCGCGACCTCGTGTCCGGGCTGCTGCGGCGCGTGACGATCAGCGCGGCCGACGTGCGCCGTGCGCTCGAGCCGCCGGTCGGGCGGATCGTCGCCGCGGTGAAGGACACGCTCGAGCGCACGCCGCCGGAGCTCGCAGCCGACGTCGGCGAACGCGGCATCGTGCTCGCGGGCGGCGGCGCGCTGCTGCGCGGGATCGACGAGAAGCTGCGCACCGAGATCGGCCTGCCGGTACAGATCGCCGATTCGCCGCTGACCTGCGTCGCCGAGGGAGCAGGCCGAAGCCTGGACGAGCTCGAGACGCTCGACCGCGCCGCGAAGGCACAGCGCCGCAGCCGCTCGCGCAGCCGCCGCTAACCGCGGGCGAGGTACGACAGGACGCGCTCGACCGGGCTCGGGCGGCGCGCCTGCGGGGCTGCGAGGAAGCCGGCGAGCCGGTCCGCCTCCTCCTCTTCCAGCGACACCGCGGCCTCGGCGACGCCGTCCGGGCTCCAGACGCTGAAGCGCACGTGCGGGTCCTCGGTCAGGTAGCGCGAGACGCGCAACGCCTTGCCCGGGTCACGGGGATGCGCGCGGAAGAACTCGACGAGCTTGCGCCGCTGCGGCGCCGCGCACCACGGGCAGAACCGATACGCCGCCTCGAGCTCACCACCGCACTCGGCACAAGCGCGCATTCCGCCTCCCGTCGACGGCCTGATCTTAGTGGTGATGCGCGTGTGCGCGCTCGGGCCGAGCCGGTGCGCCCGAGAGGTATCGCTCCGGATCGGCCGCGAAGCGGTCGCGGCAACCCGGCCCGCAGAAGTAGTAGCGCGTTCCTCCGTGGTCGAGGGAGAGGGCGTTGCCGCGGTCGACCGCCATCCCGCACACGGGATCGTGCGCCCGGCGCCGTACCGTCAGCGCGAAGAGCGCGGCCGCAACCAGCGTGAAGACGATGTTCAGCACCGCCGTGTAGTTCCATGTGATCCCGCGCTCCGTGATCGACTCGATCGACGGCCGCTCCTCCGGGACGAGGCCAGCCGCGGAGAAGATCCCGTCGATCGCCAGCGCCGCGACCACTATCGCCCCGAACATCAGCGAGACGATCACCGCCGCGATCTTCCAGCCGTAGTAGCGGCGGTAGATCAGGGCGAGCGGGATGATGATCAGGTCGGCGTAGACGAACGCGATCACGCCCGAGAACGAGATCCCGCCGGCCCAGAGCACGGCCGCGAGCGGGATGTTCCCGACCGAGCACACGAACGAGAGCACCGCGACGAGCGGCCCGACGATCACGTTCTCGATCAGCTGCAGCGCGCCGCCCTGGTCGGTCAGGAAGAGACCATTGAAGAAGTCCATCGGCAGCAGCGCGATGAACCCCGCGATCAGGAAGCCGACGGTGATCTCTTTCCAGAGCATCGCCCAGTCGCCGCGGAAGTTGTGCGCGACGTCGCTCCAGCCCTGGAGCGAGAAGATTCGAGACCCGCCCGCGGAGGGATGCACGTGGCCCGCGTCGGCGGCCTGGGCGTGCCTGCGCGCCCGCTCCTCCTCCCGCGGCGAGACGAGCAGCCGCACGCCGGCCCACATCAGCACGATCAGGAGCAGGCCGCCCGCGAACTCGGCCAGCGTGAACTCCCAGCCGAGGAAGAGCCAGATCACGATCCCGATCTCGAAGACGAGGTTCGTCGACGCGAACTGGAACGCCATCGCCGAGGCGAGGCTCGCGCCCTTCTGGAAGAGCGACTTCGCGATCGCGACGGCGGCATAGCTGCACGACGACGACGCCGCGCCGAGCCCGGTCGCGATCGCGGCCGAGCGCGGGCCCCGGTCGCCGAGCGCGCGCTCCAGCGGCGCGCGGGGCACCCACGCCTGCACGATCCCCGAGAGCAGGAAGCCGAGCACGAGCGCCCACCAGACCTCCCAGAACATCCGGAAGGCGTTCCAGAGCCCCTGCGCGATCTGGTCGACGACTTCCACGACGCTGACGCTAGCGAGGCGCTAGCGCTCGGTGGCGATGCGCAGCCCGAGCGCGACGAGCACGAGCCCGGTGACGGCGTCGAGCGTCCGCCGGACGGGCGAGCGCTGCAGCAGGCCCGTCGCCTTGGCCACGGCCACCGCGTACAGGCTCAACCACGCGAGCGTGAGCGCCGCGAACAGGAGCCCGAGTGCCAGCATCCCGGCGAACGACGCGCCGAACTGCGGCAGCAGGCTCGTGAAGAAGACCGCCATCTTTGGGTTGCCGAGATTGCTGAGGACCCCCTGGCGGTACGGCGCGCGGCGACGCGGTGCCGCGTCGGCATGCACGTTGCGGGCACCCCGTAGGGCCGCCGCGAGCGCCTGCGCGCCGAGCAGCACGAGATAGGCGGCACCTGCGATCCGGATCGCGGTGAACACCGGCGCCGACGCGAGCAGCACCGCCGAGAGGCCGGCACTGGCCGCCAGCGCCCACACGACCTGTCCGCTCACGACCCCAGCGGCTGTGGCGACCCCGCCGCTGCGCCCGCCGAGCAGCGTGTTGCGGATCGTGAGCGCGGTGTCCTGGCCCGGAGTGACGATCACGACAGCGGAGACGCCGAGAAAGGCGACGAGCTGCGTGGCGCTCACGGCTACTCGACAGTGACCGTCTTCGCCAGGTTGCGCGGCTGGTCGACGTTCAGGCCGCGCAGGCGGGCGATGCGGTAGGCCAGCAACTGGAGCGGCACGACCGCGAGGACCGACTGCAGGAACGCCGGCGAGCGCGGGACGTAGATGACGTCGTCGGCGTGGTGCTGGATGTCCTCGTTGCCGTCGGTGGCGATCGCGATCACGTGCGCGCCGCGGGCACGCGTCTCCTGGATGTTCGAGACGACCTTGTCGTAGATGACCTTCTGGTCGGTCGCGACGCACACGACGGGCGTGCCCTCGTCCAGCAGCGCGATCGGCCCGTGCTTCATCTCGCCGGCCGAATACGCGTCGGTCGGGATATACGAGATCTCCTTCAGCTTGAGCGCGCCCTCGAGCGCGACCGGCAGGCCGATGTGGCGGCCGAGGTAGAGGAAGAACGGCTTGTCGTAGAAGCGCTGTGCGATTTCGTCGATCGGGTGCCCGCCGTCGAGGAAGCGCTCGATCTTGCGCGGCAGCTCGTAGAGCTGGTCGAGGATGAACTCCAGCTCCGCGGGCGGCATCGTCCCGCGCACCTGGGCGAGCTTGAGCCCGATCAGCGCGAGCAGCGCGACCTGGGCGGTAAACGTCTTCGAGGCGGCGACGCCGATCTCGAGGCCGCAGCGCGTGTAGAGGACCGACTCGGCCTCGCGCGTGATCTGCGAGCCCATCAGGTTCGTGATCGCGAGCGTACGCGAGCCGAGGTCGCGCGCGAGCCGCACCGCGTTGACGGTGTCGCGCGACTCGCCGGACTGCGAGATCGCGATCACCAGCGTGTCCTTCGAGAGCACCGGGTTGCGGTAGATCCACTCGCTCGCGATGTCGGGCTCGACCGGGACGCGGGCCCACTCCTCGATCATGTAGCGGCCGACGACGCCGGCGTGGTACGACGTGCCGGCGGCGACGACCACGATGCGGCGCAGGTTGCGCAGCTGCTCCTCGGTCATGCCGAGACTTTCGAGCACGAGCTCGCCGTGGCGGATGCGGTCGCCCAGCGTCTCCGCGACGGCCTCCGGCTGCTCGTAGATCTCCTTGAGCATGAAGGTCTCGTAGCCGCTCTTCTCCGCGGCGTCGATGTCCCAGTCGACCTCGACCACCTCGCGCTCGAGCTCGCCGTGCTCGACGGAGACGAAGCGGGAGCCTGCGGGCGTGATCGCGACGACCTCGCCGTCCTCGATCAGCTGGATCGAGCGCGTCTCGCCGATGAAGGCGGCGGCCATCGAAGCGAAGAACATCTCGCCGGCGCCGACGCCGACGAGCAGCGGGCACTGGTGCCGCGCGCCGACGAGCTCCTCCGGATGGTCGTGGTGGATGACCACGAACGCGTAATGGCCCTCGAGCTGCCGGTATGCCTCGCGCGTCGCCTCGAGCAGGTCGCCCTGGTAGTGGCGCTCGATCAGGTGGACGACGACCTCGGCATCCGTCTCGGTCTCGAAGGTGTGGCCGTCGGCCTCGAGCGAGGCCTTCAGCTCGCGGTAGTTCTCCACGATGCCGTTGAGCACAATCGCGATCTTGCGGTCGTCGCAGCCGGTCAGCGGGTGCGCGTTCTGCAGGTTCACCGCGCCGTGCGTGGCCCAGCGCGTGTGCCCGAGGCCCGTGGTCGCGGCCGACCCGTTCGAGCCTGCCTCCTGCTTCAGCACCTGGAGATTGCCGACGGCGCGGACGTAGTCGAGCTCTCCGTCCTCGCGCAGGACGATGCCCGCAGAGTCGTAGCCGCGGTACTCGAGCCGCTCGAGCCCCTGGAGCAAGAGGTCCTTACAGGCTCTCTGCCCGACGTATCCAATGATTCCGCACACGCCGACTCCCCCTTTAAAGACGCGAAAGGCCCGGCTGTTCTCCCGGGCCCCTCGTCGAGCCTGGTCAGCCGAGCTCTCGTCTCACGAGAGCGCAGATGGTACCACAGGCTTCTTCGGCTTCCGACCGAGTTTCCGCCTCCGCCAGCACGCGAATCACCGGCTCCGTGCCGGACGGCCGCACCAGAACGCGGCCCTTGCCGTCCAGGTGCGTGTTCAGGCGCTCAACCTCGTCGAGCAGCGCCTGCGGGAGATCCTTGCCGCCGACCGTGATGTTCTCCTTGACCTGCGGCAGGCGCCGCAGCACGGCGGCCGTCCGCTCCAGGCTGTGGCCCTCGAGCGCGCCGCACAGCAGCAGTGCGGCGGCGAGCCCGTCGCCGGTGACGTGGTCGCGCAGGTAGATGATGTGGCCCGACTGCTCGCCGCCGAGCAGGCCGCCCTCGCGGCGCAGCGCCTCGAGCACGTAGCGGTCGCCGACGTCGGTGGTGACGACCCGGATGCCGTGCTCTTCCGCGAGGCGGTGGAGGCCGAGGTTCGCCATCACCGTCACCGCGACGAGGTCGACGTCGAGGTGCAGCATCAGGATCGCGAGGATCTGGTCGCCGTCCACCACCTCGCCGCGCGCGTCGACGGCCAGCATCCGGTCGCCGTCCCCGTCGAAGGCGATGCCGAGGTCAGCACCAGAGCTAGTAACAGTCTGTTGCAAAGTCGCGAGGTCGGTGGCGCCGCAACCGACGTTGATGTTGGTGCCGTCGGGGTCGGAGCCGATCGTGCTCACCTCGGCGCCGAGCTGCTCGAACGCTTTCGGAGCGATCCCCGAGTAGGCGCCGTTCGCGCAGTCGACGACGAGCTTCAGTCCCGAGAGGTCGCTGCCGAAGCGCTCGACGATGTGCTCGAGGTAGCTCTCGGTGGCGACGTCGACGTGGTCGACCTGGCCGCCGGCGCCACCCAGCGGTTTGTCTTCACCCAGGAGCGCCTCGATTTCCTCCTCGGTCGCGTCGGTCAGCTTGCGGCCCTCGCCGTCGAAGAGCTTGACGCCGTTGTACTCGGGCGGGTTGTGCGACGCCGAGATGACAGCTCCGAGGTCGAGCGCGAGCAGCGCGACCGCGGGGGTCGGCAGCACGCCCGCCAGGACCGCGTTCCCGCCCGCCGCGACGACACCGCGGCCAAAGGCCTCCTCGAGCTCCTCGCCCGAGGCGCGTGTGTCGCGCCCGACGAAGACGCGGCCGCCCTTCGACCAAAGCGTGGCAGCGCGGCCGAGCCGCTCGACGAGGTCAGGCGTCAGGTCCTCCCCGACGACCCCCCGCACACCGTCCGTTCCGAAATACCGCCTGGGCACGGCGGCGCAGCCTACCCTGCGGGGCGGGTTGCGCCGCCGTGCCCTGGAGCGTCAGCGGGTCGGCCGGAAGTAGTGGTCGGCGACGTACTCGCCAACCCTGCGACCGAGCTTCGAACCGTGGAGGTCCGAGTTGAAGAAGTGGAAGCCGACGAGCACGCGTGCTGCGTCGACGTCGTCGACCACCTCGTGCAGGCGCTCGTACTGCCTCGTCGCGTGGGTGATCCTGCTGTCGAGCGAGAACGGCACCCTGTCGGTGCCGAAGAACGACTGCAGGGCCCGCACGACCGCCTCGCTGTGGCACGCGTGCGCCGACGGATACTCCGGGAAGTTCGGCGTCGCGCTGAGCGGCAGCCAGCTCGGATCGGCGAGCGTGGCCGGGTTCCCGTCGGTGTCCGCCTGCGGGATCGCCTGGAAGGGGCGCCAGAACCAGTAGTGGTACTTGGCGTCGAAGCAGCCGATCATCGCGTCCCCGCCGGCGACGTGCGCCATCGCCAGCATCCGCGCGGTCTGGACGAGGTCGAGGCCGCGGTCGGCCGCGAGCCGAAGCATCCCGTCGTTCCACTGACGGATGTCGTGGTCAGTCCAGAATTTCGCCTGCGCGGTCTGCTCGGGCGTCCTGCTCGTGCTCGTGTCGCGGCCGAGCTCCTTCACCTGGTCGAAGTCGGCGGCGTACGCCCGGCTCGTGAGCCGGTAGGGCGGTCCGGGGCGAAACTGCGACGCGCTCCGGAGCGCGAGCGGCCGCATGCCCGGGAGGCAGAGCCCGAGGACCGGGCCTGTTGCGTTCGGCTGCCAGACACCCGGCCCCGGCGCCGGCTGGCCAAGGTCCTGCAGCGTCGTGCTGCACCCGCGGCCGTCGTTCGCCCGCCGGGCGAGCACCGCCTGGGCGGCCTGCGCTCCGACCGCGATCCCGTTCAGCTTCGCCGCGTCGTCCGGGACGGACGCGAGGTAAGCGGCGTAGTCGCCGTCGAGGAACGCAAGTTGGCTCGCCGTGAGCCCGAGCGCAGGCTGCAGGCCGATCAGCGTGCCGTAGGCGGCCGTCGCGACCGCGGCCTCGGGTGACGTGTCCGCCGGCGCTCGCGGCGTGGGAGCGTAGGGCCGGTAGCCGCCCTCGATCGCGACCGCCGCGTCGAAGATCGCGGCGTGGACGATGCCCATGGAGACAGCAGCCTCGCCGGGGAACTTGTTGCCGAAGTTCTCCGGCCCGAAGACACCGCCGGGCCCGGCGGGGACGATCGCGCAGCGCGCCTCGGTGCTCCAGAAGGCGACGGGCGTTTGCGCGGCGGGGTACCCCACGCACTGCGTCGCGGGTGCTCCGGCGCTCGGCCCTGCACCGACGAACGCGAGCGCGCCGAGAAGAACAGCTAGAAGGGCGAATTTCGATTTCACGATCTCTCCTTTCGCGATTCGATCGCCTCGACGACGCGGAGCGGCTCCAGCGCGGCGCGATGAGCCACGACGGCGGCATCACGGCCGCAGGGAGCCGCGAACGTGAAGAAGCAGACCTCGTCCTCGGGGACGTGGATCGATCCTTCGAAGCAGACGCTCGTCCCCTCCAGCGTCATCGCCTCGGCGGCCGAGCACGCACGCCGCTCTCGCGCCTGGCGCTCTCCTGCTGCGCCACGTGCGAGAAAGGTCTCGACGAGGTACTTCGGCACGCGACCGACGCTACGGCGCGGGCCTCAGCTTGAAATCGTGAGACCCCCTGAACTTTGCTCGTCCGGCCGGTAGGTTCGCGCGAGCTCGGATCGCGACCGCACGCCCAGCTTCGCGTACACGTGCGAGAGGTGCGTCTCGACTGTTCGCTCGCCCAGGAACAGCGCCGCCGCGACCTCCCGGTTCGTCCGTCCTTCGGCGACGAGCGCGGCGACGCGGCGCTCTGCGGCGGTCAGCCCCGGCTCACTGACCCGCCCGCCGATCCGGCCCAGCTCGGAGCGGGCCTTCGCGGCCCACCCGGCAGCGCCGATCGCCTCGAATGCCTCGGCCGCCGCGTCGATCGCCTCGCGCGCCGCGCGCTTCTGGCGCCCGCGGCGCCTGAGGGCTCCGAGCGCGAGCAGCGCGCGGGCGCGGCCGAACGGGTCACCGACGGCACCGTGCTGCGCGATCGCTTGCTCGAGGACGGCCGTCCCTTCGTCGACGTCCCCGCGGGCAGCCGCGACGAGACCACGGCAGCGGGTCGCCTGGGCGAGAACCGAGTGGAGACCGAGCCGCGTCGCGTCCGCCTCCCACGCCTCGAGCAGCGCGACCGCGGCGTCGACCCGACCGAGCTCGAGCAGCGCTTCGACCTGCTCCGCTCGCCACCAGTACATGCCCGGTGAGCGGACGCCCAGCTCGTGCCTGAGCTCGTCCGCGACCGAGAAGTGCTCGACCGCCTCGGCCGGCCGGCCGGACCAGGCGGACACGAGTCCGAGGACGCCCTCCTGGCCGGCGACGAGCTGCGGCTGCCCGGCCGCGAGCGCCAGGCTCCGCTCGGCGAGCTCCCGCGCGCGCTCGAGCTCGCCACGATGAGCCGCGACGCGCGCCACGACCCAGATTGCGAGGGCATTCTCCCGCTCGTCAGTCACATAGAGGCGGCCGAGCTCGCGCTGCCGGTCGGCGTGCTCGGCCGCCGCCGCGAGCCGACCCGCGCCCAGCTCCACGAGGCTGAGGTACCACAAAGCCTCGCCCGTCGCGACCTCGTCCCGCAGGCTCAGCTCGGCGCACATGCGCTCGAGCAGCGTCCTGGCACGATCGAGCTGCGACGACCAGAGAAGCGCGTGCGCCAGGTCGAACGACGCCTCGTCGCGTCGCTCGCGGCGACCGGAGGCCGCCGCGGCGTCGAGGGCCTGCTCGGCCAGGTCGAGTGCGTCGGGCGCTCCGGCGTTGAAGCGGAGACGATTCAGGACGCTGAGCGCGCCCGCGCGCAGGCCATCGTCGCCGACGCGCTCGGCGAGCGCGAGGGCCGTTCGCGCGTGCGCTTCCGCCGCGGCCAGGCCCTCGGTGGAGCGGACACGCCAGGCCAGCCAGGTGTGAATCGACGCCTGCACGGCTGGCTCGGGCTCGACGGCGGCGAGCGCTTTTTTGCGCAAGGCGATCGCCCGCTCAGGGAACCCGGTTTCCTCGACGTCGCTGAGGGCGAGCAGGACGTCGGCCCGCTGCCTCAGCGCGAGAGGCTCTGCCAGGAGGCGTTCGGCGTCCGCCCGTGCGCGGCCCGCGTCGCCGGCAAGCAGGTGCAGACCGACGGCGGCGACAGCGCGGCGGTGGCGGGCCGCGCCCTCGTCGGGCGGTGTGAGGCGAACCGCATGCGCGCCGAGCTCCGCGGCGGCGACGTTCGCGGCCTGCGCGGCGGCAGCCGATGCCGCGCCCTCGACCGCCGCGGCGACTTGCTCGTCCGGCGCGCTCGCCGCGAGCGCGAGGTGTCGCGCTCGCGCAAGCGGGTCGTCGACGACCTTTGCGAGGAGACCGTGAGCGCGCTCGCGCTCCGCCGGCGTCAGGTCGCCGTAGAGCGCCGAGGCGAGCAGCGGGTGCGTGAACGTGACGACGCCGTGCCGCGCCTCGATCACACGGGCCGTGAATGCCGGCTCGAGCGCCTCGTCCGCCACGCCGGCGGTACGAAGCAGCTCCGCCGGCGCCCGACCGCCGGCGGCGATCACGGCCAGGGCCGCTCGCGTCGTTGCCTGGAGGCCGGCGAGACGCTCGCGGGCCACGCCCTCCAGGCTCTCGGGAACCGGAAGCGGCTCCGTGGGTTCGCCCGGCGGCTCCGCGGCGAGCGCGCGCCCGAGCTCGAGCGCGTAGAACGGATTCCCGCCCGAGCCTTCGTGGAGCCGGACGAGCAGCGGCCGCGGAAACGTCGTCCCGAGCCGCACGTGCAGCAGCCGTTGCATCGCGCCCATGCTGAGCGGCCGGACGCCGAGGCGGTCGACACGACCGGGGCCGAGCGCCTCCTCGACGCCCGCCGCGAAGGAGCCGTCGCCGAGACGCCTCGTCAGCAGCAGCTGGAGCCTCACTTCTCCAAGCCGGCGCAGCGCGAAGGCCAGCACCCGCGCGGACGATGCGTCGAGCCATTGCACGTCGTCGATCGCGACGAGCACGGGCCCCTCGTCCGCGAGCAGCTCGAGCGCGCTGCGCGTGGCGACGGCGAGAGCGCGCGCATCCACGGTCTCGTCGCTCCGATCGCCGTGGAGGAGCACGAGCTCCAGCGCGCGCCGCCGCGGCGCAGGAAGCGCTGGCAGCACGTCGTCGACCGTGCCTTCGAGGAGGTCCCCGAGCGCGACGTGCGGGAGATCACGCTCGGCCTCGGCGGGCCGGGAGACGAGAACCTGCAGCCCCTCGGCACGCGCGTGCTCCACGCCCGCGAGCCACAGCGTCGACTTCCCGACGCCGGCCTCTCCCTCGAGCACGAGCGCGGCGG
Source organism: uncultured Actinomycetes bacterium (assembly GCA_963719275.1). Lineage (GTDB taxonomy): Bacteria > Actinomycetota > Thermoleophilia > Gaiellales > Gaiellaceae > AC-32. Next base: position 126,048 of record CAVRBT010000005.1, read on the forward strand.
GCCGCTCCGCTGCTCCTTCGACGAAGGAGCGCACGGAGGCGACCTCCTCGTCGCGGCCGACGATCTCGATCGGCATCGTGCCCCCGCCTTGCATGGTGACAGAGGCGCGGCGGAGCGCAACCTCCCGACTGTCCGCTGGGCGGCGTTAGCGCTTCGAGAACTGCGGCGCTTTGCGGGCCTTGTGCAGCCCAGCCTTCTTGCGCTCGACGATCCGCGCGTCGCGCGTCAGGAAGCCCGCCCGCTTCAGCGACACGCGCAGCTCCGGGTCGGCGTCGACGAGCGCCCGCGCGATGCCGTGTCGGACGGCGCCCGCCTGTCCGCTCGGGCCGCCGCCGTGCACGCGCACGCGCAGGTCGAACGTCCCTTCGACCCCTGCGACCTTCAGCGGCGACAGCGCCAGCTCGCGATGCGTCGCGCGCGGGAAGTACTCCTCGATCGTGCGGCCGTTGAACCAGGTCGTCCCGTCGCCGGGCCGCAGGATCACGCGGGCGACAGACGTCTTCCGCTTGCCCGTGCCCTGGTACGTGGCGATCTCGCTCAAGCGCTCACCTCCAGCTCCTTTGGTGCCTGCGCCTCGTGCGGATGCTCGGGGCCGGCGTAGATCTTCAGCTTGCGCATCTGGGCGCGTGCGAGACGCGTCCGGGGGAGCATCCCCTTCACGGCCTTGCGCAGCACCTCGGTGGGGCGGCGCTCGAGCTCGTCGCGCAGTGGCCGGCTCTTGAGGCCGCCGGGATAGCCCGAGTGGCGGTGGTACAGCTTGTCGTCGAGCTTCTTGCCGGTCACGGCGATCTTCTCGGCGTTCACCACGACGACGAAGTCACCGGTGTCGACGTGCGGTGTGTACTGCGGCTTGCCCTTGCCCCGCAGCGTGTCCGCGATCTGCGTAGCGAGACGCCCCAGCGTCTTTCCTTCCGCGTCGACGAGGTACCACGTGCGCTCGACCTCGCCCGGCTTTGCAGTCCAGGTCTTCATGTCGGTCTTGTTCGCCGAAGCCAGACTGAAGTCAGGCACCGGAGGCATTGAAATGGCGGACACCGCGTCCGCCGGGGCGGAATCGTAGCAGCCCCGCCCGGAATTCCGCCGCCCCGCCATGGCTCGGGTGGCGGAGGTAGGGCGCACCGAGAGCCTGTTCCGCAACACGCCCCACCGCGAGCACATCGCGGTCGCGGGCGAGCTCGCGCGCAAACGCGAGGCCGGCGCGAATCTCGGCGCGCCTAGGCGGCCGGTTCGAAGTCGACGTGCCGGGGTGGGTCGGGACCACATTCCAGAGCAGGACGCGCTCCTCGAGCCCCAACTCCCCGAGGACGCGATGGACGATCGTCGCGCTGGCCTCTGCCGGCCCCGTGCCGGTGAGCTGGCGCTCCGAGGTGAACGGGATTCCGGAGACGCGGGCACCGCGGTAGCCGGCGGCCTCGCCGACGAGCAGCAGCCGCGCGTTCTCGCGGGCGCGCAGGTAGCCGAGCAACCGCTCACAGCGCGCGTCGGCGCCTTCGCCGTCACGATAGAAGTTGAAGGTCGCGCCGATTCGGGCACGCCGCAGCCGTTCGATGAACTCCTCCATCCGCATCCGCACTCTGACCGACGGCGGCCAGCAGGCGTCGGAGATCGCGCACGACATCGCGGAATTCCTGGGCGCGGCGCAGCGCTCGCTCGACCTGGCGCAGTACGACTTCCATCTGCGCGAGGACACGGCCGCCGTGGTCGGGGGGGCGCTGCGAGAGGCGCACCGGCGCGGCGTGGCGGTGCGGATCATCTACAACGTCGACCACGCGAACCCGATCCCGGTGCCTCCGCCGCCGGAGCCGGACGTCCAGTTGATCGCGTCGCTGGGCGTGCCGGCGAAGGCGATCGCCGGGATTCCCGACCTGATGCACCACAAGTACGTCGTGCGAGACGGCAAGTCGCTCTGGACCGGCTCGACGAACTGGACCGACGATTCCTGGGCGCGGCAGGAGAACATCGTCGTGACGGTCGAGTCCGCTGACCTCGCGGAGGCGTTCACGCTCGACTTCGAGGGGCTCTGGCGGGACGGCGACGTGGAACGGAGCGGCTTCGTCGAGCCTCGGCCGGTGCAGGTCGACGGCGTGAAGGTGCGGCCGTGGTTCACGCCGGGCTACGCCGACGCGCTGACGGCGCGGATCGCGAAGAAGATCGGCCACGCGGAGCGGATACGGGTCTGCTCGCCGGTGATCACCTCCGCGCCGGTGCTGGGCACGCTGGCCCAGCGGATCGCGGACGGGAGCGGCGACATTGCCGGCTGCGTCGACGCGACGCAGGTCGACGAGGTGATCCACCAGTGGCAGGCCGACGGCAACGTCTCGTGGAAGCTGCCGCTGCTCGAACAGGTGATGGCCGGCTCCTTCAGTGGGAAGCGCTCGGAGCCGTGGGAGATCGGGAGCCTGCACAACTTCATGCACGCGAAGGTCGTGGTTGCCGACGACACGGTCTTCGCGGGCTCCTTCAACCTCTCGCACTCGGGCGAGAAGAACGCGGAGAACGTGCTGGAGATCAAGGAAGCGGAGCTCGCGTCCCGCCTGAGCGCGTACGTGGACGACGTGCGTCGACGGTATCCCGCCTTCGGCGCCCAGCCGCATCCTGCCGTCTGAGCGCCGCGCGGCGTGGCGGGCAGCCGGCCGCTATGGCCATGCCTGCGGACGAATCGTCACACCTTCGCCACGAACGCCGCGTCTGTTCCAGCCGTGTCCGGGGACAGTCCCCGGGACGTGGCGTCGCCGCGGCGCTCGCGCGTCAGGCGCTCACTCCCACTCGATCGTCGACGGCGGCTTCGACGTGATGTCGAGCACGACGCGGTTCACCGCGGGGACTTCGTTGACGATCCGGGACGAGATCGTCTCCAGCAGGTCGTAGGGCAGCCGCGCCCAGTCCGCCGTCATCGCGTCGTCGCTCGTCACCGCCCGCACCACGACCGGGTAGCCGTACGTCCGCTCGTCCCCCTGAACCCCAACTGACCGGATCGCCGGCAGCACCGCGAACGACTGCCACAGCTCCCGGTAGAGCCCCGCCCGTCGAATCTCCTCCTGCAGGATCGCGTCGGCCTCGCGCAGGATCTCGAGCCGCTCCCGCGTGACCTCGCCGATGATCCGGATCGCCAGCCCCGGCCCCGGGAACGGCTGACGCCAGACCATCCGCTCCGGCAGGCCCAGCTCCTCGCCGACCCGCCGCACCTCGTCCTTGAACAGCAGGCGCAGCGGCTCCACGAGCTCCATCTCCATGTCCTCGGGCAGGCCGCCGACGTTGTGGTGCGACTTGATCGTCGCCGCCACGGACGCGTCGCCGCCCGACTCGATCACGTCCGAGTAGAGCGTGCCCTGGACGAGGTACCGGACCTGAGGCGCCGACTTGGCGGCGCCGTTTGAAGGACGTGCGGGCTTTGCCCGCGCGTCCGACTGGAACAGCCGCTTCGACTCCGCCTCGAAGACGCGGATGAATTCCTCGCCCACCGCCTTGCGCTTTTGCTCCGGATCGGCGACGCCGTCGAGCCGCGCCAGGAACCGCTCCTCCGCCGAGACGTGCACGAGCGGCACGTGGAAATGACCCTCGAAGGTCTCGATTACCTGCAGCGCCTCGTCCTTGCGCAGCAGCCCGTGGTCGACGAAGACGCAGACGAGCTGGTCGCCGACCGCCTTGTGCACGAGCAAGGCCGCCACCGCCGAGTCGACGCCGCCGCTCAGCGCGCAGAGCACCCGCGCGGAGCCGACCTGCGCGCGGATCCGCTCGACCTGCTCCTCGATCACGGCCGCAGCCGTCCAGGTCGGTGGCGCGTCGGCAACGCCGTACAGGAAGTTCTTCAGCACCTCCTGCCCGTGCGGCGTGTGCACGACCTCCGGGTGGAACTGCACGCCGTAGAGCCGCCGCTCCGGGTCCTCGAACGCTGCGATCGGCGCGGCCGAAGAACCGGCCGTCACGCGCGCGCCGGCAGGCGGGGCGGCCACCGAGTCGCGGTGGCTCATCCAGCCGGTCTGCTCCTCGGGCAAACCGGTGAAGAGCGCGCTCTCGGGCTCCACCCGCACGTCGGTCTTGCCGAACTCGGACACGCCGGTCCGCTCGACGGCGCCGCCGAGCTCCTGCGCCATCAGCTGCATCCCGTAGCAGATGCCGAGCGCCGGCACGCCCAGCGAGAACAGCTCCGGGTCCACCTTCGGCGCCCCCGCCGCATAGACGGAAGCCGGCCCGCCGGACAGTACGAGCGCCCGCGGGCGCCGAGCCCGCGCCTCAGCCGCAGTGATCGAGTGCGGGACGAGCTCCGAATAGACCCGCGCCTCCCGCACCCGCCGTGCGATCAGCTGCGCGTACTGGCCACCGCAATCGAGCACCAGCACCGGCCGGTCCTCCGGCGACGGCTCGGCGACCGGCAGCGGCAGAACCTCGGCCACTACCCCATCCCGATCCGCTGGGCCTGCTGGAGCGACTTGCCCTCCGTCTTGATCGCAGGCGCGAGCATCACCTCGGCCTTCTGGAAGTCGTGGATCGACTCGTAGCCGCAGGTCGCCATCGAGGTCCGGAGCGCGCCCATCAGGTTCAACGTCCCGTCGTTCTCACGCGCGGGGCCGATCACGATCTCCTCGAGCGTCGCGTTCTGCTCGACGGCAACGCGCGCCCCGCGCGGGAGCGTCGGGTGGAAGGTCGCCATGCCCCAGTGGAAGCCGCGGCCCGGCGCCTCCTTCGCGCGCGCCAGCGGCGAGCCGATCATCACCGCGTCGGCACCGCAGGCGACCGCCTTCGAGATGTCGCCGCCGGTGCGCATGCCCCCGTCGGCGATCACGTTCACATACTTGCCGGTCTCGAGGAGGTGCTGGACGCGCGCCGCGGCCGCGTCGGCGATCGCGGTCGCCTGCGGCACCCCGACGCCCAGCACGCCGCGCGTGGTGCACGCCTGCCCGGGCCCGACGCCGACCAGCACGCCCTCGGCGCCCGTACGCATGAGGTGCAGCGCCGTCTGGTACGACGCGCAGCCGCCGACGATCGTCGGGATCGGCAGCGACGAGATGAACTCCTTCAGGTTGAGCGCGTGCCCGTTCGAGGAGACGTGCTCGGCCGAGACCACCGTCCCCTGGATGACGAGGACGTCGAGCCCTGCCTCGAGCGCGATCTCGTAGTGGTCGCGCACCTTCTGCGGAGTGAGGGAGCCCGCGGCCAGCACGCCCGCGGACTTGATCTCCTCGATCCGCTTCGCGATCAGCTTCGGCTCGACCGGCCGAGCGTAGATCTCCTGCATGCCGCCGGTGGCCTTCTCCTTCGGCAGCTTCGCGATCTTCTCCAGCTCCCGCTCTGGCTGCGCGTACCGCGTGAAAATGCCCTCGAGATTCAGGACCCCGAGCCCGCCGAGCTCGCCGAGCTTGATCGCGACCTTCGGCGAGACGACGCCGTCCATCGCCGACGCGATCAGGGGCAGCTCGAGCAGGTGCGGTCCGAGCTTCCAGCCGATGTCCACGTCCTGCGGGTCACGCGTCCGCCTCGACGGCACGATCGCGATGTCGTCGAACCCGTATGCCTGCCGCGCCTTCTTGCCCAGGCCGATCTCGATCTCCACCCCGCTACCTCCCCTTGAAGCACAAAGGCCCAGGCGCCGTTGCCGCCTGGGCCGAAGAACCGTTCCTGCCGCCGTCTCTCAAGTGGACGGCGATCGTAGCACCGTCGCTGGACGGTGCTCAGGCCTCCTCTAGCGGCGGCGGAGGTACCCGACGCAGAAGACGTTCGGGCAATGCGCGACCTTGACGGCGGTGCCGCTGACGTCGCGGTACGTGACGAGCGGCAACCCGTCGGCGCCGATCGCCAGCGACGTGTACCAGCCGACGGTCCCGGGGCTGTCGACGGTCGTCGAGGTGGCCGCCGAGCAGGCGACGTCGACGCAGTGCGCAACCTTCAGGTCGAGGTTCGACCCGCTGCTGTCGAAGTACGAGATGACGCCCAGGCCGTCGATGCCGATCGAGCTCGACGTGTACTGGCCGACGAGGCCCACCGAGTCGAGCGTCGACGCGGTCGCGGACGTGCAGAAGACATTCGAGCAGTGCGCGGCCTTGAGGTCGCCGTTGCCGTTGTCGTAGTAGCTCACGAGGCCGAGGCCGTCCGCGCCGACCGTCACCGACGTGTCGAAGCCGACCGCCGGGCCGTTGTCGGCGGTGCTCGTGGTCGCAGTCGTGCACGCGACGTTCGAGCAGTGCGCGACGCGCAGGCGCGTGTTCGTCGAGTCGCTGTAACTGACCAGGCCGAAGCCGTCGGCGCCGATCGCGACCGACGAGGAGCGGCCGACGTCGTTCGTGGAGTCGATCGCGGTCGTCGTCGCCGACGAGCAGGCGGTGTTCGAGCAGTGCGCGACGTCGAGGTCGCCGCTCGTGCCGTTGTAGTAACTGATCAGGCCGAGGCCGTCGATGCCCACGGTGATCGAGGTCTGCGAGTCGCCGACCTTGCCCGAATTGTCGACGGTCGCGGTCATGAAGGTGCTGCACGCGAGGTTCGTGCAGTGCGCGACCTTGAGGTTGCCGTTCGTGAAGTCGAGGTAGGAGATCAACCCGAGGCCGTCGGCGCCCACGGTGATCGAGGGGTAGCGGCCGACGTTGCCGGTCGAGTCGAGGACGGTGGTCGTCGCCGGCGAGCAGGTCGCGTCGGCGCAGTGCACCGCCTTCAGGATGTTGTTGCTGGAGTCGAAGACGGCGACGAGCGGCAGCCCGTCCGAGCCGGCCGTCACCGAGGAGAACGCGCCGAGGGGGCTCAGCGACCGCGACACGACGTTCGCACGGCCGAGGTTCAACAGGCCGAAGCCACCGGGCGGGCCGACGGGGCCCTGGACACCCGTCGCGCCCTTCGGGCCGGCTGGGCCGGTCGCGCCCTTGAGGCCGCGGGGCCCGATGCTCCCGGGCGCGCCCTGCGGCCCGACGGGACCGGCGGGGCCGCGGGCGCCCTCGGCGCCGGGCGGGCCCTTGACGGTGCCGGGCAGCACGGAGGCGGGGAACTTGCCGTTCTTGCCGAGCGGCACGAGCTTGCCGGGCTTCGGCTTCTTCGAGGCGCCGATGCCGCCGACCTTGGCGGCGTTCTTCGCGAACAGCGCAAGGCGGACCGTTCCCCGCAGGGCAGCGTTGCCGGGAGTCGTGGCGCACAGCGCGGCGATGACGAGAGCCGCCGCAGACAGCACCATGGGGAGGCGCTGACGATCCATCGCCTGCAGGTATCGGCTCGCGCCGAACGCGGCTTTAGTCGCCCGCGACGGGCTCGAGCTGGGCGACCTCGACGGACGCCACGAGCCGCCCGGCCTCGCGCGGCTCGACGCGGCCGGCCCCGACCTCGAGCGTGGAGGCCGCGCCAGCGGCCACCGCGCTACGCAGCGCCTCCTCGTCGGAGCGGCCCTCGAGGCGCGCGGCGACGAACGCCGCGAGCAGCACGTCGCCGGAGCCGACCGCCGAGATCGGCTCGACCCGTGGAGCCGAGGCGCGGAATCGGCTCGCCTGGCGGTCGGTCCGCAACAGCGCCCAGCAGCCGGCCTCCCGCGTGATGAGGACGTTGCGCGCACCCATCTCCGCAATCGTCTCGAGGCCGGTGACGAAGTCGTCGTCGTCGTGGAACTCCTGCCCGACTAGCGCCTCGGCCTCGCGCTGGTTGGGCGAGACGAGCAGCGGCTCCGCCTGGACGCCGAGGCGCAGCGGCTCGCCCTCGGAGTCGAGCACCGTCTGGGCGCCGCGGCGGTTGAGCTCCCGCACCGCCTCCGCGTAGAAGTCCTCCTCGATCCCCCGCGGCAGCGAGCCGGCGAAGATCACGTAGTCGGCGCCTTGCGAGAGGTACACCAGCTTCTCGAGCAGCGTCTCGAGCTCCTCGGCGTCGACGTGCGGGCCCCACTCGTTCACCTCGGTGTAACTCGAGCCGGTGGGGTCGACGATCGCGGTCGAGGTGCGCGACTCGCCTTCGATGCGGACGAAGTCGTTCAGGATCGCCTCGGCGGTCAGCTCCTCGACGATGCGCGTTCCCGTGCGGCCGCCGGCGAGGCCGGTCGCCACGACCGGGACGCCGAGCCGCTTCAGCGCCCGTGCGATGTTGATCCCCTTGCCGCCGGCGAGCGTCAGGCCCGCGCTCGCGCGGTGCCGCTGGCCGCGCTGGAAATTCGGCACCGTCAGCGTCCGGTCGATTGCCGCGTTGACGGTGACCGTGACGATCACGTGAGCCTTCCGGTGACATCGCCGCGTCGACGGCGTGTGAAAAGCAAGTCAGGCAAGGACGCAGGGAACCCCTGTGCTGGTAGCACAGGGGCGACTGAGGACGCCGCCTGGCGCCGCTTTGCAGCGCGCCGGCGGCCGCCCGATGTCGCTGGGAGGCTCACGTAAACCACCCCGCCATGTGGTGCAGGGTACGCCGCGCGTACCAGCCGGCGCGGCCGGCCAGTCCGGGGCGCGCGACCGAGCGCGAGGCGACGAGCGCGGCCTCGCCCACGAGCCTCCCGCGCTGGAAGATCTGCACCCGCCCGAGGGTCTGACCCCGGGCCACGGGGAGGGGCACGGCATCCACCGCGATCACCCGGCGGACGAGCGGGAAGTCGACACGCAGCGACGGCCTCAGCGACCGCCGCGCGACGAGCGCGAGCGGCTCGTGGCCGTAGCCGAGCTCGGCCCGCGCATAGGTCCGGCCCTTCGCGACGACGGGCGCGGCGCGGTAGCGCGAGAAGCCCCAGTCCAGCAGCCTCGCGAGGTCGGCGTTGCGGATGTAGCGGTCCGGGCTGCCGAGCAGCGTCGCGTAGACCGTCACACCCTGACGGCGCGCCGCAGCGACCTCCGACCAGCCCGCCGCCGAGGTGTGGCCGGTCTTGACTCCGAAGAGCCCCGGGTAGGTCGAGAGCAGGTCGTTCCAGGTGTGGAGCGTCCGCCCACCCGAGATCGTCGCCCCCCGCATCCGGACGATCTGGCGAACGAGCGGCCGGTGCATGACGATGCGCGCGAGCAGCGTGACGTCGCGGGCGCTCGAGACATGGCCGGGCGCGTCGAGGCCGTCGGGCCGGACGAAGTGCGTGTCGCGCAGGCCGAGGTTCCGCGCCCGCGCGTTCATGAGCGCGACGAAGCGCCGCTCGTTGCCATGGCCGACGTAGAAGGCAAGCGCGTCGGCGGCGTCGTTCGCGCTCTGGATCAAGGCGGCCTCGAGCAGCTCGCGCACGGTCAGCCGCTCGCCCGGCCGCAGATTGGCACTCGACTCGCCGACGTCGGCCGCGAACGGGCTCACCACGACCACATCGTCCGGCCTCGTCCGCTCGACGGTCAGAAGCACAGTCATCAGCTTCGTGATGCTCGCGATCGGCACCCGCTCACGCGCGTTCCGGGCGAGCAGCACCTCGCCGGTGGTGCCGTTCTCGACCACGAAGGAGCGACCCCGGACCTGCGGGGGAGCGGCGAGCACGGGAGCCGCGAGCGCGAGGGCCGCGGCGGCGAGGAGGACGCCCTTCACGGCGGCCGGTGAGTTTATTTGACGCGGACCCGCTGCCCTACGGTGAGGTTCGTCGGCTGGATGCCGGGGTTGAGGACGAGCAGCTGGGCGACGCTCGTCTCGAACTTGATCGCGACGTCGCTGAGCGTTTCGCCGGCGCGCAGGCGGTAGAAGCGGCGCTGGCGCGCCGGCGTCGCCGTCCGCGTGGTCAGCGTCGCGACGGTGGTCGTCACGGGGACGGAGGTGGACGTCGGCGCGGCGTCGCTGTTCAGGCCGGAGCGAACGAGCAGGACGGCGACCGTCGCGGCGAGCAGGAAGGCGAGCGGCGCGCCGTACCGCTTGGCCTGGTTCCGCCAGCCGCCTGCCATGCGTGCGCCTACCAGCCGGAGACGGCCCAGACCTCGCGTCGGAGCCGCGCCGCCTCGGCGGACGCCGCCCCACGCCAGTCGTCGGTCCCGCCGCGGTACGCGTAGATGACGCTGCGGGAGGCGTTGACCAGCGCGCTGGCCGGGCCGCTGGTGAACGCGCGTGCAAGGTCGGCCGGAGTCGCACCCTGCGCGCCGACGCCGGGAAGCAGCAGGATCGCCTGCGGCAGGAGGCGCCGGGCTTCGCCGACCGCGCGCGGATGCGTGGCGCCGACCACCGCGCCGACGCTCGAAAGGCCGCGCTCGCCCACGAGGTCCTCGCCGAGCTCGTGCACGAGCAGCGCGACGTGGTGCCAGACCGGCCGTCCGTCCGAGAGCACGAGGTCCTGCACGTCCGCTCCGCCCTCGTTCGAGGTCTTGACGACGCAGAAGACGCCGCTGCCGTGCCGCCTGCACGCGGCCAGGAACGGCTCGAGCGAGTCGCGGCCGAGGTACGGGTTGACCGTCATCGCGTCGGCCTGCGGCGGGTGCTCGCCGCGCGGCTCGAGGTAGGCGGTCGCGTAGGCGCGCGAGGTCGAGCCGATGTCTCCTCGCTTGGCGTCGGCGAGCACGATCAGGCCCGCCGAGCGGGCGTAAGCGCAGGCGTCTTCGAACGCGCGGAGCCCGTCGGCGCCGAGTGCCTCGAAGAACGCGAGTTGCGGCTTCACGCCGACGACGTGCGGCGCGACTGCGTCGACGATACCGCGGCAGAAGCGGCCGCAGGCGTCCGCCGCGGCCTCGCGTGAGAGGTGCGCGTCCCCGGCGAGCTCGACGGGGAGCAGGTCGGGGCGCGGGTCGAGGCCGACGAGCAGCTGGGAGCGCTTCCGCTCGACGGCCTCGGCGAGGCGGTCGGGGAAGAGCGCGGTCGCGACTGCTGGCTCGGCGCCCACTGGCGCGGAGGCTAGCGCGCGGTGCGGCCGGGAAACGAGTGAGGGCCGCTCTCGGCGGCCCTCACGCAATCCTTCGGGAGCTCGGGGACTAGAACCCGCCGCCACCTCCGCCACCCGTCTTGACGGCGGTCTTCAGCGTGCTGCCTGCCGAGAACTTCGGGACCGTCGCGGCCGGGATCGTGACCTTCTCGCTCGGATTCCGCGGGTTGACGCCCTGGCGCTCCTTGCGGTGCTGGGTCGAGAACTTCCCGAAGCCGGTGAAGTTGACCTCGCCGCCACTGCGCAGGACCTCGGTGATCGACTCGAGCACCGCGTCGACGGCGTCGGCCGCGTCGCGCCTCGACAGGTTGCCCTTCTGGGCCACCTTGTCGACGAACTCTTGCTTCGTCACTGTCGCTCCTCTCCTCCCGGTTGCCTAGGTGGGGACCACGGCGCAAGACCCTAGCAGGGTTCGCCTTTCGGCTCAACCATGCGGTTTTGCTGCGCTTTTCGGGGCCTCGAGCAGCTCGGAGGCGCGGAAAAGCGGCCGCAGGCTGACTCCGACTCGCGCGAGCGCGTCTGCTCCACCCTCCTCGCGATCGACCACGCAGACCGCTGTTCCGACCTCGAGGCCCGCCTCGCGCAGCGCCTCGACGGCCTCGATCGCGGCCCCCGCGGAGGTGACGACGTCCTCCACCAGGCACACGCGCTCGCCCGTCTCGAACAGCCCTTCGAGCCGATTGGCGGTGCCGTACTCCTTCGCCTCCTTGCGGACGATCAGGAACGGCAGCCCGGACGCGAGCGACGCGGCTGCGGCGAGCGCGACGGCGCCGAGCTCCGGCCCGGCGAGGCGGGTCGCGTCCGGCTCGTGTTCCGCGACCGTCGCTGCGATCAGCTCACCGAGCGGGCCGAGGACGTCGGGGCGCGTCTCGAAGCGGTACTTGTCGAGGTAGTAGCGCGAGCGGCGACCCGAGCGGAGTACGAAGTCGCCCTCGAGGTAGGCGTGCTCCCGCAGGGCGGCAGCGAGGTCGCCGCGGTTCACTACCCGCGGGCCGCGGCGAGGACGTCGCGCGCGTGCGCCAGGAGCCGGTCGGGCTCGGACGAGCCCTGTGTCAGCGTGACCAGCGAGCCGTCGGCGAAGTAGAGCTCGGCGCGCTCGCGGCGGCGGGAGGCCCGGCGCCGGAGGAAGACGGCGCCGGCGGCAGAGCCCGCCGCGGCGGCGGCGACGGCCAGGGCCCTACGACGCGGCATCGTTCTTCTTCTTCCGCGTGGTCGTGGTGCGCTTGGCCGGCGCGCGCCTGGGCTTTGGCTTGGGCTTCGGCTTCGGCTTCGGAGGCTCCTCCCCGAAGCCGCGCAGACAGGTCTTGAGGTCGTAGAAGACGAGGCCGACGGTCGGCTCGGGACCGGTCGTCGCCGCGATCAGCCGGTCGGCGTCGCGGACGACGAAAACGGTGCCGTCCGAGAGCGAGACGTCGAGCTGCACGAGCTCCTGGTTGCCCTGCTTCTCCGCCGCGCGGAAGAGCTCCAGCGCCTTCTCGGCGATGCGACCCGCGCGGTCGTCGTCGACGATCGAGCCGAGGACCGTGCCCTCGCGGTCGAAGACGACGGCGGCCTGGATCTGCGTCGAGATCTCGGTCAGGTGGGCGAGCGCGTCGGCGGCCTGCGCCATGAGGCTGACGCTAACACAGCCAATCGACGGCCCATACTCTCGCGTGATGCCGGCGCTGCCCCAGCCGCTTGGCAAGTTCTTCGCCGACCGCGGCCCGCACCTCGCCGCGATGATCGCGTACTTCGCCCTGCTCTCGTTCGTGCCGCTGCTGTTCCTGACGATCTCGCTGCTCTCCGTGGCGGGACGCGCCGACGAGTCGAGCTACCTTGTCACGGAGCTGAAGCGCGCCTTCCCGGGCAGCTCGATCTCGTCGATCGTCCACACGGTGCGCGAGATCGAGCGGCATGCGACGGCGCTCGGGATCCTCGGCGGCGCGGCCCTGCTCTGGACGTCGCTGTCGCTCTTCAGCGTCCTCGAGTCGGCCTTCAACATCGTCTACGGCCAGCCGAACCGGTCGTTCCTCCGCGGGAAGCTGCTAGCGGTTGCGCTGATGCTGCTCTCGCTCGTGACGCTGTTCGTCGGGCTGCTGGTCGGGTCGTTCGGCTTCGACTTGCTGAAGCGCTACGCCGGGTTCGTGGCGAGCAACTCGTATGTTGCGTACGGGGTGTCGGTCGTGGTGTCGCTGGGCGCGGTGTTCGTCTTCCTCGTCGCCGTCTACTACTTCCTCACGAACGTCGAGCACTCGTTCACGGACGTGCTGCCGGGCGCGGTGGTCGCGGCGGTCGTGCTGGAGGGGAGCTTCCAGGTGCTGCCGCTCTACGTGCGCTACTCGGGCAACGTCGTCGCGCTGAAGGCGTTCGGCGGGCCGGCGCTACTCCTGGTCTGGCTCTACGTGATGGCAAACGTGATCGTCTTCGGCGCCGAGGTGAACTGGCGCGTCGCCGAGCAGCGCCGCCCCCCGCAAGCCGAAGAAGCCGCCGGCCTCGCCTAGAACCGCCGAACGGTGTCTGTCCCTGTGTCTGTCCCTGTGACTGTCCCTGTGACTGTCACTGTGTCTGTCCCTGTAACTGTCCCCGGAGGTCGGCGGCGGCTCGGGCTCGATGCGAGTTCTCGGCCTTCCAGTCGTTGCCCAGCTCGGCGACCGTCTGCTCCTCGCCCCCGGGCAGGAACACCGGGTCGTAGCCGAAGCCTTCCGACCCGCGCGGCTCGCCCGCGATTCGGCCCTTGAGGACGCCCGTGCCCCGCCGCTCCTCGCCGCCGGGCCCGAGCAGCACGAGCTCGCAGATGTAGCGCGCGCGCCGGTCCTCGACCCCGCGCAGCTCACGGAGCAGCCGCTCGATCGCCTCGCGACCCTCGGCCCCGTACCGCGCAGACCGAACCCCCGGAGCCCCGCCGAGCGCCGCGACCTCGAGCCCCGAGTCCTCGCCGAGCATCCACGCGTCGGGCGGGCCGACCTCGCGGCCGTATCGCGCCTTCGCGCGGGCGTTGTCGACGTAGCTCTCGGCACCCTCCTCCGGGTACCCGTCCGCGTCGAGCAGGTCGAGCTCCCAGCCGAGGGCGGAGAGCTCGCGCAGCTTGTTCCGGTTGCGCGAGCACAACAGAATCCTCAGTCCGTCCAGCGGACCTCCAGAATGTCGTCGAGCTCGCCGACCTGAGCGATCACGCGCGGAGCGTCGACCCGCTGCGGCATCGTGACGTCCAGCAGCACCGTCCGCCGGTCGGCCTCGTGGCTGATCTCGACCGAGAGCACGCGCGCGCCCAGCCGTTCGACCTCGTCGATCAGCGGCCCCGGGCTCGAGCCCGCCGCCAGCTGGGCCACGAGCAGGCTCGTATGCGTTCGGAACCGTGAGGTCGCGTGGTGCGCGAGAATCCGCAGCGGCCAGAGCGAGACCAGCACGACCGCGGTCGTGATCACCGCACCGCCGTAGTAGCCGGCACCGACCGCCATCCCGATCGCCGCCGTCACCCACAGGGTCGCAGCGGTCGTCAACCCGCGAATCGCCAGCCCCTGCCGGATGATCGCGCCCGCGCCGAGGAAGCCGATCCCGGTCACGATCTGGGCCGCGATCCGCGTCGGGTCGGCCCGGACCACGGCGCCGCCCCCGACGAGGAAGTCGCGGAAGGCGTAGGCCGACACGATCGTGAACAGAGCCGAGCCGATCGAGACGAGCATGTGCGTGCGAAAGCCGGCCTCCCGGTCGCGCAGCTCGCGCTCGAGACCGACGGCGCCGCCGAGCACGGCGGCGATCACGATGCGCAGCAGCGCCTCGGGCCAGGAGAGCGACGGGATCTCAGCCAGCAACATCGAGCGTGGCCTCCTGCGCCGCGCGGATCTCGGCGATCCCGCGGGCGCCGAGATCCAGCAGCTCGTTCAGCGAGTTTCGGTCGAACGGCGCACGCTCGGCGGTCGCCTGCACCTCGACGAGCCGGTCGGAGCCGGTCATGACGAGGTTCAGGTCGACCTCCGCGCCCGAGTCCTCCTCGTAGTCGAGGTCGAGCAGCAGCTCCCCGTCGACGATCCCGAGCGAGACCGCCGCGACCGAGTCCGGCAGCGCGCGCGAGAGACCCGCCTTCCCGAGCGCCCGCGCGGCCGCGACCCACGCACCCGAGATCGCCGCGCAGCGGGTGCCACCGTCGGCCTGGAGGACGTCGCAATCGAGCCAGAGCGTCCGCTCTCCCAGCGTTTCGAAGTCGAGCACGGCACGGATCGCCCGGCCGATCAGGCGCTGGATCTCGACGGTTCGGCCCTTCTGCTTGCCCGCGCTCGCCTCGCGCTGCGTCCGCTCGCCCGTCGAGGCCGGCAGCAGCGAGTACTCGGCCGTCAGCCAGCCGCGGCCGGAGTCGCGCAGCCAGCGCGGCACGCCCTCCTGGAGCGAGGCCGTGCACAGCACCTTCGTCTTCCCCTGCGAGTAGAGCACCGACCCCATCGGCTGCTCGAGGTAGTCGGCGACGATCTCGACGAGACGCAGCTGGTCGGGCCTGCGGCCCTCTCTCACACCGCCACCAGGTCGGCGACCGCCACGTGCTCGACCTCGCCCAGCGGCAGCTGCAGGAACCGCTCCCCCAGAGCGCAGAAGGCGGCCGGGTCGCCCGTGGTCAGGAACCGGTACGACCCCTCGCGCGACTCCTCGTTCTCGATCCCCTTGCGCGCGAGCGTCTCGGCCACCTCGCGCGCAGTCTCCTCGGCCGAGAAGACCAGCGTCACGCCCCGCCCGAAGACGCGCTGGAAGATCGGCCGGATCAGCGGGTAGTGCGTGCAGCCGAGGATCACCGTGTCCACGCCCGCGTCCTTTAGCGGCGCCGCGTACTCGCGCACCGCCTCGGTGGTCTCGGCCGCGAAGGGATCGTCGCTCTCGATCAGCGGCACGAGCCGCGGGCAGGCGACGGGGACGAGCTCGGCGCCCGCGTCCAGCGCGTGCACGAGCTCGGCGTAGCGGCCGGCCTCGACGGTCGCCTGCGTCGCGAGCAGCCCGATGCGGCGGTTGCGCGTCGCCTGCACTGCAGCGTGGGCCTCGGGCGTGATCACGCCGACGACCGGCACCTCGAGCTCCTCCTGGAGCTGCGGCAGCGCCGCCGAGGTTGCCGCGTTGCACGCGACCAGCACGAGCTTGACGTCCTGCGCCGCCAGGTAACCGGCGATCTCGCGAGCGAAGCCGCGGATCTCCTCGAGCGGCCGCGGCCCGTACGGGAGCCGCGCGTGGTCGCCGAGGTAGACGAAGTCCTCGTGCGGCATCGTCACGAGGCACTCGTGCAGGACGGTGAGCCCGCCCACGCCCGAGTCGAAGACGCCGACCGGCCGGGGATCCACCGGGCGATTGTAGGAGGGCTCGGCGGGATAGCGCTCGGCGGCACAGCGGTATTTCGCCGAGCCCTCCCATAAATACGCGGCGGCATCTACGCTGTTCGTCCTTGCACCACCGGGTCACTCTCTTGATCTGCTGCGTCGTCGCCGCGCTCTGCGCGTCCGGCCGCGCGTCCGCGGCGACGCAGGAGCTGACGCTGCACATGGACGACGGCGTCAACCTCGCGGCCACGCTGTACGAGCCCGACGCGGCGCCGCCGCCGGCCGGGTACCCGGCGGTCGTGCTCTTCCACGCCCTGGCAGGGAAGCGCCAGGACCTCGCCGCGGTCGCGCAGCGCTTCGACGGACAGTTCGCGGTGCTCGCGTTCGACGCGCGCGGTCACGGTCAGTCGGGCGGGCGTACCTCGATCTCCGGCCCCCGCGAGATCGCCGACGCGCGCGTGGTGTTCCAGCAGCTCGCGGCCCGGCCCGACATCGACGACGCGAAGATCGGCGCGTGGGGGATCTCGATGGGCGGCGGCACCGTCCTCCGCTCCCTCGTCGAGGGCGTGCCCTGGGCCGCGGTCGAGGTGGCCGAGACGTGGACCGATCTGTACAGCGCACTCGCGCCGCAGAGCCTCGCCAAGTCCGGCGCGATCTTCCAGTTCCTCACCTCGGTGCCCGCCGACCGGCTCGACCCGTCGGTCGCGGCGATCCGGGACGACGCGCTCGCCAGCCGAAACCTCTCGGTGCTGCGCGCCTGGGCCGACGCGCGCTCGAGCCGAAAGCTGCTCGCGCAGGTGCACACGCCGGTCTTCTTCTTCCAGGGCCGGCGCGACTTCGCCTTCGACGTCGCCCAGGCGAAGGCCGGCTACGCGCTGGTGAAGGGGCCGAAGCGGCTTTACATCGGCGACTTCGGCCACGCGCCCTCGACCTTCCCGGGGCCGGACTTCAACCACCTGGCCTCGCTCGGGCTCCAGTGGCTCCAGCGCTACCTCGTCGGCGCCTCGCCATCGATCGGACAGGTCGCGCTCGCGCCCAACCCGTGGCGCGGCAAGCCGAGAACATACAAGGCGCTCCCGCCCACGCGACGGCTGTCCATCGCGCTGTCCGGGACCGACCGCCTCGCGGGTTCGGGCCGTGCGCTGCGCGCGAGCGGACGCTTCACGGGGCGCGCCGAGACCTTCGGCTCCGCGACCGTGCGGGTAACCGTGAAGCTCTCCGGAGGCTGGTCGCGGCTCGTGGCCGTGCTCACCGCGCAGCCGCGGAAGGGCCGGGAGGTCGTCGTGACCGAGGGCGGCGTGAACACCGCCGGCCTGAGAGGCACGCGCAGGCTCGCCATCCGCCTGATCGACACCGTCACGGTAATTCCGAAGGGCGCGCGCCTGCGATTGACGCTGGCCTCGAGCTCGCTCGCGCAGAACCCAGGGAACCTGCTCTACCTCAACCTGCCGATGGCCCACACCGCCCGCGTCACCCTCGGACCGGCGCGGCTGACCCTGCCGATCCTGCGCAAGCCGGTGTCGCGGTGAGGCTCGTCGCGCTCACGGGCCTCGCGGCGGCGGCCCTCGCCCTCCCGGCCGGCGGTGTCTCCGGCGGCACACCCGGAGTGACCTCGAACCAGATCCTGATCGGCGGCACCGTACCGCTGAGCGGCAACGCCTCCGCGTTCGGCACCGTCGGCCCCGGCGCGAACGCCTACTTCAAGTACATCAACGCCCACGGCGGCGTCTACGGGCGGAAGATCAAGTACCTCTGGCGGGACGACGGCTACGACCCGTCGCGGACGATCGAGCAGACCCGCGAGCTCGTGCAACAGGACAAGGTCTTCGCCATCTTCAACACGGTCGGCACCGAGCACAACGTCGCCATTCGCGCCTACCTGAACGCGATCAAGGTGCCGCAGGTCTTCGGCGGCACGGGCGCGAGCATCATCGGCCGGGGCTACAAGCGCTACCCCTGGACGATGGGCTACCTGCCGAGCTTCGTCGGCGAGGGCGCGATCTACGGCCGCTACGTCGTCAAGCACCGGCCGAAGGCGCGCATCGCCGTGCTGTACGAGAACAGCGACTACGGCCGCGACCTGCTGAAAGGGCTCGAGCGCGGCCTCGGCAAGAAGCGCTCGCGCATCGTCGCCAAGGCGACCTACGAGGTCACCGACAGCGACGTCAACTCGCAGATCGCAAAGCTGCGCCGTTCGAAGGCCGACACGTTCATGCTCTTCGCGCTGCCGCAGCAGGCGATCCAGTCGTTCGTCTACGCCTACAAGCTCAAGTGGCGGCCGCAGATCTTCGTCAGCGCGGTGTCGATCGAGCCGCGCGTGATGGCGATCGCGCGGATCGGCACCAACGGCGTGGAGACGAACAACGCGCTGAGCGTCGCCTTCGTGAAGGATCCGACCTCGCCCGCGTGGCGCAAGAACAAGGCCGTCGCGCTCTACCGGAAGATCATGAAGCGCTACTTCCCGGGCGGGAAGCCGGGCGACGTCTACAACTGGTACGGGATGACGGTCGCGTTCTCGATGGTGGACGCGCTCAAGCACGCCGGCCGCAACCCCACCCGCGAGAGCCTCCGCCGCGCGATGACGCACATGGACGAGCGGAACAACCCGTTCCTGCTCCCGGGCGTCACCGTCAAGACCAGCCCGTCGAATTACTTCCCGATGACGAAGGCCCGGATGGTGGGCTACCGCAAGAACCTCTGGGTGCTGTTCGGCCCCCTCGTGAACGCGCGCTAGCCAGCCGATACGTGTGCGTGTTAACTATCCCGGTGAGACGTCGTCTCCAGCACAGCACAGGTCCGCCCCAGGGGGACCTCGAGAAAGAAGGGGTTACATGAGAAAGTCAATCCGCCTGGCACTGCTGGTGTGTGCCAGCTTCGTCGGTCTCGCGTTCGCGGGACCGGCGCTCGCGAAGTACGACCCGTCGCTCACGATCGAGCAGACCAGCTACAAGCTCGGGGCGGCGACGACGGCCGACGTGTTCATCGCGATCAGCGAGGACGCCGACCCGACGGCGAAGCTGACGATCTTCTCGCCCGCCGGCTACAGCGCGAACCTCAGCGCCGCGCCGGGGACGAAGATCGGAGCGGTGGTCGCGATCGTGAAGGCGAAGGCGCTCGGCGGCGCGCGGCTCCCGCTCGCCGGCGACGTGCTCGTCGCTAACCCGGCCGATCCGACGATCGTCGCGGCCGCGACGCAGTGCACCGGCAAGGCGACGCACTCCACCATCTGGGTGCTGAACACGAGCCTGCAGGGCCAGACGGTCGCGATCCCGGTGTTCGTGGACAGCGCCGGGCCGCTGGTCACGATGCAGGTCTGCCTGCCGTCGCCCGACATCCCCGAGGCCTCGGGCGGCGCCAAGTTCGGCGCGCAGCTCGTGCTCGCCGACTTCTCGGTCCGGGGCGTCTTCCGGAACGCCGGCACGAAAGGCGGCTACGAGTGGGCCGGCATCTACACGCCGTACACGCCCGGCACCGCCACGCCGAACGCGGCGGGCACGGTCGAGTGGCGGACGTACGTCGGCCTCCCGTCGAGCCTGACCCTGAAGAAGGCGAAGGCGAAGCGAGGGTACAAGCTCGTCGGCCAGCTCAAGGTCGCGGGCCTGAACCCGGCGGGCGTGCGGCTCAGCCTCTACTCCGGCAGGAAGGCGCGCCCGGCCCCGAACGCCGTAGCCGGCGGCACGGGCAAGCGCGTGGGCCGGACCGGGAAGCTCCCGAGGACCGGCAAGTACTCGATCGCGCGGCGAAACGTGAAGTTCGCGACGTTCTTCCAGACCCGCTTCGAGAACTACGGCACGCAGTGCACCGGCCCGTCGCCTTCAGGCCTCCCGGTGCCGTGCGCGGGCGAGGACATCGCCGCGGTCACGAGCAACCAGCTCAAGGTCCTGAAACCGAAGAAGAAGAAGCGGCACTAGCTCGGTTGTAGGAGCGGGGCCTTCTGCGGAAGGCCCCGCTCAGCGCTCCAGCGGCAGGTCCTCGTGGCGCGACCACTCGTGCCACGAGCCCGGGTAGTTGCGCGCGTCGTAGCCCGCGGCCCTGAGCGCGAGCGCGGCGAGGGCCGAGCGCGAGCCCGAGTGGCAGTAGGCGACGAGCTCGGCGCCCTCCGGTAAGCCGACGAGCTCGCGGATCCCCCACGGCTCGTGCGGCCGCCCGGGCGCGGCGAAAAGGCGGTCGACCTCGAGGTGGCGCGCCCCCGGAATGTGGCCCTGCCGCGGATCGCACGGGTAGCCGCCGCGGCCGGAGAACTCCTCGTCGGTGCGGACGTCGAAGACCGTCAGTCTTTCGTCGGCAAGCCGGTCGCGCAGCTCCTCCCACGTCGGCACCGCCTCGAGCCGCGGCGCGAGGCTCGTCTTCGTCTTCTGCAGCTCGACCGCGCCCTGCTCGAGCTCGCCCGGCCAGGCGGCCACGCCTCCGGCCAGGACCGAGACCCGCGGGTGGCCGGCCAGCATGGCGGCCTGCGCGGAGGCCGAGGCGCCGACGCAGTCGCCGCGGTCGTAGAGCACGAGCCGCTCCTCGCCCGTCACGCCGTGGCGGCCGAGCCGGCGCTGCACCTCGACCGCGAACTCCTGGACGGTTTCCCGCGTCGCGAGCGGCGGCGGCGAGCCGAGGACGAGCGGGATCGAGCGCGGCAGGTGCCCGCGCTGGTGCGCGTTCGGCCCGCGCACGTCGCCGACCAGCACGTCCTCCTCGCCGAGGTGCTCCTGGAGCCACGTCGCGTCGACGAGCGGTGGCAGCTCAGACATCGGCCAGGAACTGCGCCAGCGCGGCGTTGAACTCGTCCGGCTGCTCGAGGTTCGGGAGGTGCCGCGCGCCTGCGAACGCCCTGAAGCGGCCGCGGGGGGCGCGCTGCGCCTGGGCCTGCGCCTCGTCGGGCGGGAAGAACAGATCGCCCTCGCCGACGGCGACGAGCACCGGCCGCCCGAAGGCATCGAGCGTGTCGAGCCGGTCCTCGCGGTCGCGGATCGCGGCCAGCGCGGTCACGAGCTCCTCGTTCGAGCGGGCGAGCGCCTGTTCCCGAACCGAGCTGACGGCGCCGTCGGAGGCGCTCTCGAGCAGGAGGCGCGAGCGCTGGTTCTCCCACAGCGCGTCGGCACCCCCGTTCTCGATCAGCGCCTTCGTATCGGCGCGGCCCGCGCGGCGCTCCGGGGAGTCGGCGTCGGCGCGCGCGCCGACGAGCGCGAGCGCCCGCACGCGCGACGGCTCCCGGTGCGCCATCGCCAGCGCGGCATAACCGCCCATCGAGGCGCCCACGAGCGCCAGCTCGCCGTCCTGTTCGGCCAGGAGCGACGAGGCGATCTCGTCAATGGTGGTGCCCCGGCCGTAGAGCCGCGGCGTCGCCAGGTCGTACCCCCGCAGCGGCTCGAGCTGCGGCCCCCACATCCGCTCGTCCAGCGGGTAGGCGTGGAGGAGGACGACCCTCACAGAGCCTCTTCCGAGTTGACGCTTCGCTGCCGGGGCGCGATGGGCGGCGCGTGGCAAGGACGCAGGGAGCGCGCGTAGCCGGGGGCTACGGGCGCGACTGAGGACGCCGTCCACGCGTCGCGCAGCGCGTTCCGGCGGCATAAGGCTTCGGCTCGGAAGAGGCTCATTAAAGCGCCGTGACGACGGCGCGTTCCTGAGCTACGGCCGGCCGTGCAGAGCACCGCTCGAGCCAGTCGGCGAGCGCCGGCCCGAGCTCGAGCTCGAAGCGCTCGAGGCCGCGCAGGATCCACGGCACGTAGCCGATGTCGGCGAGGCCGTAGTCGCGCCCGGAGAGCCACGGCTGTCCCTCGAGCGCGCGCTCGAGCTCGGCGAGGCGGGCGCCGAGCTGCTCGCGGCCGTCGCCGCGGCGCGCGGCGTAGTACGCGTCGCCGAGGCGGTCGTCGAAGCGCTGCAGGCACAGCCGCCCGAGAGCGCGCTCCGCGGGGTCGGCCGGCCACAGCGTCGGCTCGGGGTAGCGCTCCTCGAGGTACTCCATGATCACCTCGGACTCCGGCAGCACGAGCCCCTCGTCCTCCTCGTAGACGGGCACCCGCCCGAGCTCGTTCTTCTCGTAGATCCAGGCCGGCCGGTCGTCGAGGTCGATCTCGACGGCCTCGTACGCGATCCCCTTCTCGGCGAGCGCGATCCGGGCTCGCGCGGCGTAGGGGCAGCGGTCGGCGGTGTAAAGGGTCGGCACGTGCTGACCCTACCCGCGGCCCGCGCCTTCTAGACCCATCACGTCGGCGATCTGTCGCAACAGCTCGTCCGGCGGCGGCAGGTCGTCCGGAGAGGAGGCGGTCCGCGCCGTCGCCCGCACCCGGGCCGGCTCGGCGCCGGTCAGCCGTGAGACCACCGTTGGGTTCGAGCCGAGCGCGACCACGTCGCCGGGACGCACATCCCCGAAGTAGTCCGGCACCGACTGGTACTCGTCGACGATGCTGCCGCGCTCGAAGAGGGCGTAGCGGACGACCGCACCCTCCTCCACGCCGATCGCGCAGACGACGGCTGCCGTCGCGTTGGAGAGCTCCGACGCCAGCCGCTCCCGCGCACGCCGGTCGCGGTCGATCAGGTCCGCATACACCGCGAGCCACCCGTTGCGCGGGCCCTCGACGCGGCCGTCGGAGGCGCCGAAGCGCGGCAGGTACTTCTCGACTGCGGCCTCGACGGCATCGCGGTTGTCGGTCTGAACGTGCAGCGAGGCGTACGACTCGCCGGCCTCGCGGCTGCGCTCGACCCGCTCGAGCGGCGCGGTCAGCCGCAGCGCCCACTCGGTGAAGCCCATTCGCCGCCAGACCTCGCGGCCGACCTCGTTCTGGGTCGCGACGTCGAGCGTCATGTGCCCGATCCCCTCCTCGCGCGCGCGTGAAGCGAACTCCGCGAGCAGCGCCCTCGTGACGCCCTGGCGGCGGAACTCGGGCCGCACGTAGACGATGTTCACGTGCGCGTAGCCCTGCGGGTCGAGCTCGCCGAGCGCGTAGCCGACCGGCTCGCCGCCGTCGTTCTCTGCCAGCAGCACGAGCTTCCCCTCGAAGATCCTCGGCGTGATCTCGGGCGGCCGCCAGGGCCGGTCCCAGTTCTCGCCGAAGATCGCCTCGGTGAACTCGAGCAACGTGGGCTCGTCGGCGGGTGTCGCCTCGCGGACGTTCACCGCGCGAGCCTAGCCCCCGTGAGCAGGTAGTGGGCGGTGAGGTTCTGGAACGGGTCGAAGCGCTCGCCGAACGCGCGGATGTCGAGGGCCTCCGGGTAGAACGCGCGCACGGCCTTGTCGAGGGCGACGTCGCCGACCGGCCACGCGCGCGGGCGCGCCAGATGGCGGGCGAGAAACCACTCGGCCGTCCACTCGCCGATCCCGCGGACCGCGACCAGCCGCCGCTTGACCTCGTCGTCGGGGAGCGAGGCGAGCTCGTGCAGGTCGACCGGCTCCTCGGCCAGGCCGAGCACGTACTCGGCCTTCCGGCGCGAGAAGCCGAGCGCGAGCAGCTCGTCGGGCTCGGCTCGGCGAAGCCGCTCGGCCGTCGGGGAGGCGTACGCCTGGCCGACGCGGCGGCCGAAGCGCTCGATCAGGCGGTTGCGGATCGCGAATGCGGCGAAGAGCGAGACCTGTTGCGCGATGATCGAGGTGACGAGCGTCTCGAAGGGATCGGGCGCGAGCGGCGGGCGGAAGCCGGCGAGCCTCGTCGTCAGCTCCTTCAGCACCGGGTCGCCCTGCGCCCACTCGTAGAACCCCTCGAGGTCGAACTCGAGGCCGAGCAGCTTGCCCACCACCGGTCGCGTCTCGTCGTCGAGCGGCTCGACGCGCGCGCCGCCGCGGGCCGGCTCGATCCGCACCTCCCGCGCACCGACGACGCGGTGCAGCGCGCCGTCGACCCAGAGGTTTGCCAGGTCGGGGCCGAAGGCGCGGAACCGCTCCATGGTCAGCTCGAAGTCGAACGGCTCCGGCACCGTCACCAGGGGCATCGGGCAACGGTACGTGCGTTGGCTGTAGCGTCGCGGCCGTGGAGATCGAGCAGATCGCCCCGCACCTCTGGTGGTGGACCGCGCCACACTCCGAGTGGAGCCCGTCGGACTTCAAGAACGGGCGAGGCTGGGAGCGCGACGTGTCGTCGTACGCGCTCGTCGAGGACGGCTCGCTCGTGCTGTTCGACCCGCTGGTGCCGGCCGAGGACGACGAGCGGTTCTGGTCGGCGCTCGACGGTGATGTGGAGCACCACGGCCCGCCGTCGATCCTGATCAGCCTTCACTGGCATGCGCGCAGTGCGGGCGAGATTCTGGCGCGCTACGAAGGAGCGCGCGTGTTGGCGCACGAGCCCGCCGCCGGGGACGTCGCGAAGCGCGTCGCCGTCTCGCAGACCTTCGCCGACGGAGATCCACTGCCCGGGGGTGTCGAGGCGCTCGCCATGGGCTTCATGAACGAGGCGGCGTTCTGGCTGCCGGGCCACCGTGCCCTCGTCCTCGGCGACTCCGTGCTCGGCTACGAGGGCCGTACGGAGCTCTGCCCGCGGAGCTGGCTCGGCGAGAACGACACGATGGAAGAGCTCGAGGCCTCGGTGCGGCGGGCGCTGGCACGGGATCCGGAGCGGCTGCTCCTGACCCACGGGGGCCCGCGCGACCCGGGCGAGCTAGAGCTCTGAGGCGAGCACGCGGAAGTCCGTCAGCGGCCTGAAGGCGACGCCGCGGTTGCGGAGCCAGCGTGCCAGGCTCCCCGTCGCGAAGACGCGGTCAGCGGCGAGGGAGGCGCAGTAGTCGGAGTGGCCGTCGCCCGCGTAGACCACCTCGCCCGCAGGCAGGTCGGCTCGCTTGCACGGCTCGCCGCACTCGTCGCAGAGCTCGGCGACGCGGAAGTGCACGAGCCAGCCGTCGGGCCTCGCCTCGACCCGGTTGGCGCGCAGCTCGACCCTGCCGAGCACACCCTCCCGCTCGAGCATCGGCTCGATCAGCTCGTGGAACCCGGACGAGACCACGAGCGGCTGGCGCGTCCGCGCCAGCTCCGCGAAGCCGGGCCGGACGCGGGTGTGCTCGACCGCGAAGGCGACGGCTTCCTCCAGCGGAACGGTCACGGTGGCGAATTCGGCCGCGATCACGTCGTTCAGCGTCATCCGGCCGGCGTCGAGCTCGCTCTCGACGCGCTCGTAGATCTCCGGGTCGCCGAACTCCTGCAGCACGAGGTCGAGCGTGTCCCGCTCGGTGACGGTGCCGTCCCAGTCGAGCACGAGGCGCATGGATGGGCAGGCTAGCGGCGGGTGAGGAGCTCGGCCACGGCCTCGAGGTTCGCGCGGCCGGCGCCATACGTCGCGACGTAGGCGCGGACTCGCGCCGGCCGCCACTCCGGCAGGCCGGTCTCGACGACGACCGCGCCGGGTGGGACGAGCTCGCGCTGCCACGCGTGCCGATGCCCGTCGCGGACGACGAAGACGACGTTGCCCTCGAGCGGCGGCAGCGGTTCGCCTTCCCGCAGCCGGAGCGTCCGCGCGCCGAGGATTTCGCCGAGGCCGTGGTGCGCCTCGCCAGCGGCGATCGTCGCCTCCGGCCACAGCTCGACGACCAGCGGCTCGCCGTCGAGCGAGGGGTCGCCCACGACGCGCAGCGCCCGCCTCGCGGCCTCGGAGCCAGCTTCGCGGTCATGCGCGGGCCGCGGCGACGTCCACGCCGCCAGCGCCGCCACGCGCCCCGCCGCCTCGTGCAGGCGCTCCTCTTCGAGCCGCCCGGCCTGAACCGCTTCCACGATCGCCTCCTGCACGCGCTCGACCTGCTCGGGGCTGAGGTCGGCGCCGAGGCAGAGCGCGTCCGCGCCGGCCGCGAGCGCGCGAACCGCGGACTCCTGGATCCCGGCCGGGCCGCCCGCGCCCTGCATCTCGAGGGCGTCCGTCATCACGACCCCCTCGAAGCCGAGCTCCGCGCGCAGGAGCGCGATCACGCCCGGGCTCAGCGTCGCCGGCTCATCACCGAGCGCGGTGAATCGGACGTGCGCGGTCATCACCGCGCGGACGCCGGCCTCGACCGCCGCGGCGAAAGGCGGCAGCGCCCGCGCGCGGAGCGTCTCCAGGTCCGCGTCGGCAGCCGGAAGCTCGAGGTGCGAGTCCGCCGTGGTCTCGCCGTGCCCCGGGAAGTGCTTGGCGCAGGCGGCGACCCCGGCGCTCTGCAGACCCTCGACGTACGCCGCCACGTGGCGCGCCACGAGCTCGGGGCCGGAGCCGAAGGAGCGCACGCCGACGATCGCCGCGGCAGGATCGACGACCACGTCGGCGACCGGCGCTAGGTCGAGGTCGATCCCGGCCGCCGCGAGCTCGCCGCCGATCGCCGCCGCCACCCGCCGCGTCAGCGCGACGTCGTCGACCGCGCCGAGCGCGAGGTTTCCGGGAAACGAGCTTCCGTGGGCCGCCTCGAGCCGCGTCACGTCGCCGCCCTCCTCGTCGGTCGCGACGAGCAGCTCGCCGCGCTCCGCTCGCAGCGACCCGGTCAACGCAGCGGTCTGCTCGGGGTCGGTGATGTTGCGCGCGAAGAGCACCACGCCGCCGAGCCCGCCGGCGAGCAGTCCCTTCAGCCAGTCGAGGACGACCTCCCCCTCGAAACCCGGGAAGAGGCAGGCCGCGGCGGCGGGCCTGAGCCCGCCCTCGCTCATCCGCGAACCGCGCCGGCGGTGAGCCCGAACGCGACCTTGCGCTGCACCAGCGCGAAGAAGATCACGACCGGCAGGGCAGTGAGCGTGGCGCCTGCCATCAGCGGTCCCCAGGCCGTCCCGCGACTGGTCGTGAACGCCGCCAGCCAGACGGTGAGCGTCTGCTTGCTGGGGTCGTGCAACAGGACGTAGGCCATGATGTACTCGTTCCAGGCCTGGATGAAGGCGAAGATCGACGTCGCGACCAGGCCTGGCCCGATCAGCGGCAGCAGGATGCGGACGAACGCACCGAGCCGCGTCGAGCCGTCGACCTGCGCCGCTTCCTCGAGATCCTTCGGCACTCCGAGCATGAAACCTCGCAGCGTCCAGATGGTGAAGGGGAGCACGAAGGTCATATACGTGACGATCACGCCGGTGAGCTTGTCGACCTGGTGGGCCTTCGAGAGGACGAGGTAGATCGGGATGATCAGCGCATTCAACGGGATCATCTGGACGCCGATGATCAGCACGATGAAGGCACTCCGGCCGTAGAAGCGGAACTTCGCCAGCGCGAGCGCCGCAAGGAACGCAAGCATGAGCGAGGCCGCGACGACCACGCTCACGATGATCAAGCTGTTCTTCACGCTCGACCAGAAGTGCGGCCGGTGGATCGCTTCACCGAAGTTCGACAGCGTCGGGTGCCACGGGAACCAGACCGGCGTGTCGGCGAAGATCTCGCTGCCCGGCTTGAAGGCCGTGCTCACCATCCAGTAGACCGGGAAGACCATCACCGCGAACACGACGAGAGCGGTCGCGTTCAGGGCCATTCGGCGCGCGACGCTCCTCCTCACGCCGCCTCTCCGATCTTCACCATCTGGCGGATGTAGACGAAGCTGACGACGAGCATGATCGCGACCATCACGATCGCGATCGCCGAGCCGAGCCCGTACTCGCTCGTCTGGAACGAGGTGTGGTACGCGTAGACGGCCATCGACCAGTACTCCGGCGACGGCTGTTCGTCACGGAGGATCCAGATCTGGTTGAAGACCTGGAAGTCCCAGATGATCGAGAGGCTCGTGAGGATGACGAAGATCGGCTTCAGGAGCGGCACGGTCACGTCGCGGAAGACCCGCCACGCGTGGGCTCCGTCGATCGAGGCGGCCTCGACCAGCTCCTTCGGCACCTGGGTGAGTGCCGCGAACACGGTGATCGCGACGAACGGGATCGCCCCCCACACGACGAGCAGGGTGATGATGCCCCAGCCGGTCCACGCGTTCGCGAACCAGTCGTGGTGGTTGAAGTCGCCGAGGTGCAGGTAGGTCAGGAGCCAGTTCACGACTCCGAACTCGAAGTCGACCATCCAGTACCAGATGTCGATCGCGACGACGACGGGGGTCGCCCACACGAAGATCAGCCCGACGTTCAGCAGGAAGCTCATGGCCGTGCCGAGCTGCGCCATCAGCAGGGCGATCAGCGTCCCGATCACCATCGTCAGCGAGACGGCGACCGCCGTGAACGCGAGCGTCCGCAGGACCACGTGCCAGAACGTGGGGTCGTGGAAGATCGTGGCGTAGTTCTGGGTGCCGATCCAGACGCCCGCGTGGCGGATCAGCTGGAAGAGGCCGTAGCGCTCGAACGACAGCCGCACCATGAAGTAGAGCGGGTAGCCGAGGACCGCCGCGATCACCAGCGTCGCCGGGAGGAGGAGGACGTACGGGGTCGCGCCGGCTCCGATTCGGCTCAGCCGAAACCGCTGCCGTGGCCGAGCCGGGAGGGCAGGCTCGGCGACGGCAGCGGCGGCGGGGGCCGGGAAGCGAGAGCTCACGGGCGGAGCAACTCGCTTCCCGGGGGAGAGGTCACGGCTTTGCGTTGAGGATCTTCGTGATCTGCTTGCTGGCGCTCTGCGTGGCGGCCTTGACGCTCTTCTTGTTCGTCAGGATCGCCGTGCACATGTTCTTGAGCACCTTCGCGTTCTCGACGTTGGCCCAGTTGAGGGCGGTCGGGATGAACCAGCTGTACTTCGCCGCGTTCGCGAACGGCGCGAGGGCCGGATTGCTCTTGTTTACGCCGGCGAGCTTCGTCGTGTTCGCGATGTTGCCGGCCTTGGCGATCTGCCGCTCGGCTGCCGTGTTGGTGAAGCCCTTGATCCAGTCGGCCCCGAGGCTCTTGTGCTTCGCCGAGATCGGGATGCCGAGGATCGAGCCTCCGAGGAACGTCGGCGTGTACCGGCCCTTGATGTGGCTCGGCAGCGGGTAGGCGCCCATCCGCTTCGCGAACGACTTCGGCGCGGCGCCACCGTTCTTGTCGAAGACGTACGGCCACTCCCAGCCGTTGCCGAGGAAGGCTCCCGCACGGCTCTTGGCGAACGGGATGCTCGGGTACGGATGCGCCTCGTCCTGGGTCTTGCTCGCCCGCGAGTACTTCCGCACCATCGACTTGTAGACGCTGAGGGCCTTGATCGCCTGCGGCGTGTCGAGCGTGCCCTTCCACTTGCCGCCCTTCTGGACGGCGATCTGGCCGCCGTAGTCCGCGACGAAGGACATCGCGGCATACCAGTTCTGGCCGGGCTGGTAGAAGGCCGAGTAGTTCCGGTTCCCGCCGTACTTCTTCTTCAGCTTCGCGTTGACCGAGAGGAACTGCGCCCACGTCGTCGGCGGGGTCCTCACGCCGACGGAGCGGTACATGTCCTTGCGGTAGATGACGGCCCGCGCGCCCGCGTAGTACGGGACGCAGTAGAGCTTCCCGCCGTACGTGCACGACGCCTTCAGGCCGCCCAACCACGTGGACGAGTTCGGGTAGTTCTTCGCCTTGATCGCGGAGAACGCACCCGCGGCCATGTACTTCGTGGTCTGCGTGTTGCCGAGCTCGATCACGTCGGGCGCGTCGTTCGCCGCGAGTGCGGCGTCGAACTTCTGGAGCAGGCTGTTCCAGCTCTGGTACTGGATGTCGACGTCGACCCCCGGGTGCTGCTTGGCGAACGCCGCGTTGGCGGCGGAGATCGCCCCGGGCCAGCCGTTCTGGGCGTCCGTCATGATCCACACGGTCACCTTGTCTGCGGCGGCCCGCTTTGTGCCGCCCGTCGCGGTCGAGGCCGCGGTGGCGAGTGCGGCCGCAAGCACGACGGCGGCGATGATGCGCAATTTCATCTGGTCCCCTTGCCTCGTGGCGGACGACCCGCGCTCGCCGTCTCCTGTGGCCCCGATCGACGGCGCGCGGCGGCCGCGCTGAATTGGTGCATACCACTTGACCACGGGGTGGAATTTCTCACACTCTTGGTCTGGATGTCAAGACCACTCACGGTCAATCGGCTGCTCATACGCCGTTACGACCCGAGTTTCCATCGCGTTGGTCTTGACCAGCGACCGCGAGCGCCGGCCGGTGGGGCGACGGCTGCGCTGTCAGATCCGTGACGAGGCGGTAGCGGTCCCCTCGGTAGATCGAGTGGACGAACTCGACGATCTCGCCCTTCTCGGAGCGCGTGACGCGCTCGAACAGGAATGCGGGCGAATGCAGCGGGACGCCGAGCGCCTCCGACTCCTCCTCGTTCGTCACCGTCGGCTCGATCGTCTGCATCCCGCCGGCGACCACGATCCCGTAGCGCGAGCGGAGCAGGTCGTAGAACGACTTCCCCTCGAGCTCCTGCGCGGTGAGCCCGGGCACGAGCGCCGAGCGCACGTGCAGCGTCTCGATCGCCATCGGCTCGTCGTCTGCCAGGCGCAGGCGCTTGGCGACGACGATCGGCTCCGACGGGGAGACGTGGAGGAACCGGCCTAGCCGCGCTCCCGCGGGGACGACCTCGAGGCCGAGCGTCCGGCTGCCCGGCCGCATCCCGCGCCGGCGCATGTCCTCCGTGAACGAGGTCATCGTCAGCTCCTGGGCGATCTTGGGCTCGCTCACGAACGTGCCCGAGCCGCGACGGCGGACGAGGTAGCCCTCGCGCGCGAGCTCGTCAAGGGCCGCGCGCACGGTCAGGCGCGAGACGCCGAGGTCGGCGCTGAGCTGGCGCTCCGAGGGGATCGCCTCGCCGACGCCGAGCCGGTCGATCAGGTCGAAGATGCGGTCGCGGGTCTCGGCCTGCTTCGTCATGGGGCAGCGGGTGCCAGCGCGGGCGGCAACGTGAGCTGGCCCTTGGCGTCGGGCAGCAGCGTGAGGCCGCTCTCGGGGTCGAAGAAGTGGAGCCGCGCAGAGTCGAGCGCGAGCTCGAGCGGCTCGCCGACACGGGCCGGGGCGCGGGGGTCGATGCGCGCGCTCAGGAGCGCCTTCGACTCGGGCAGCAGGGAAGCCTCTTCACGGCCGCTCACTTCCGTCGCGACGGCTTCGGCGTCCACGTGGAAGAACACGTGCGCATCGGAGCCGAGCTCCTCGACGACGACCGGGACGACCGTGAGCGCGAACGCGCCGGGGGCGGCGTAGCTCGCCGCCTCGAAGGCCTCGGGCCTGACTCCGACGACGACCCGTGTGTGGCCGCGCGGCGGCCGGCGGGCCGCGTCGAGCGGCACGCGGAAGCTGCCGAAGACCACCTCGTCACCGTCAACCGTTCCTTCGACGAGGTTCATTGCAGGCGTGCCGATAAATGCCGCAACGAAGACGTTCGTGGGATGGTCGTAGAGGCGCTGCGGCGAGTCGACCTGGAGGATGCGCCCCGCGTCGAGCACCGCGACGCGCTGGCCGAGCGTCATCGCCTCGGTCTGGTCGTGCGTCACGTACACGGTGGTGACACCGAGCCGGCCGTGGAGCTGGGCGAGCGACGCGCGCATCTCGACCCGCAGCTTCGCGTCGAGGTTCGAGAGCGGCTCGTCCATCAGGAACGCCTTCGGCTCGCGGACGATCGCCCTCCCCATCGCAACGCGCTGGCGCTGACCGCCGGAGAGCTGTGCCGGCTTGCGCTCGAGCATCGTCTCGAGGCCGAGCAGCTTCGCGACCTCTTCCACGCGGCGGCGCGCCTCGTCCTTCGGCACCTTTCGCACCTTCAGCCCATAGCCGATGTTCTTTCGCACGCTCATGTGCGGGTAGAGGGCGTAGCTCTGGAAGACCATCGCGATATCGCGGCGCCGCGGTGCGAGCTCCGTGACGTCGACGCCGCCGATGGAGATCGCGCCCTGCGTTACCTCTTCGAGGCCCGCGATCATGCGCAGGAGCGTCGACTTGCCGCAGCCTGACGGCCCCACGAGCACGATGAACTCGCCGTCCTCGATCCGCAGGCTGACGTCGTCGACGGCGATGATGCCGCCCTGATACGTCTTCGTCAGGTGGTCGAGCGTGATCTCGGACATGGGCGCTGGGACAGAATAGGACCGGTTCAGCCGAAAAGCAAGACCACAGTGGAACAATCTGGCAACTGGTATTGACCACCTACAGTCCGCGCGCTTAGACTGCGGCCATGGCGCCGCGCGAGGGAACTACCGGCCTGGAAGGCCTCGTCACCGAAGCGCGCCGCGAAGACGTCGACTACTCGGTTCGCTCGACCCGCGAGCTCGTGGAGCTGATGAATCGCGAGGACGCGACCGTGCCTGCCGCTGTCGGATCGGTAGCTGGGAAGCTCTCCGCCGCGATCGACGCGATTGTCGAGCGCCTCCGCGGGGGCGGCCGGCTGGTCTACGTCGGGGCGGGCTCCTCCGGTGCGATCGCGGCCCTCGATGCCGACGAGTGCGAGGCGACCTTCTCGACGGAGCCAGGCCAGGTCGTCGCGCTCGTCGCCGGAGGCGGGTTGTCGGGTGAGGCGAGAGAGGCCGCCGAGGACGACACGGGCGCCGGTGAGCGCGCGGTCGAGGAGCTGGGCGTCTCGGGTCGCGACGCCGTCGTCGGCGTGAGTGCGAGCGGCCGCACGCCCTACGTGCTCGCCGCGCTCGAGCGGGCGCAGGCTGCGGGAGCACTGACCGTCGCCGTCGTCGCCGCGCACGGGTCCGAGCTCTCCCCCGTGGTCGACCACGAGCTCGCCGTCGTCGTCGGCCCCGAGGTGGTCGCCGGCTCGACCCGCCTCAAGGCCGGCACCGCGCAGAAGCTCGTGCTGAACACGATCTCGACGGTCGCGATGATCAGGCTCGGCAAGACGTACGGCGACCTGATGGTCGACGTGCGCGCCTCGAACGCCAAGCTCGCGGCGCGGGCGCGCAGAATCGTCCGGATCGCCACCGGCGTGTCCGAGGACGAGGCGGAGACGGCCCTTGCGGCCGCGGACGGCAGCGCGAAGGTCGCGGTCGTCGCACTGCTGAGGGAGATCGACGCCGGCGAGGCACGCGCCAGGCTCGAGCGCGCGGGCGGCGACATCGGATCGGCGCTCGAGGCATGAGGCTCGGCGTCGAAGCCGCGGTCGTCGACGGCACGCTCGTGCGCGGCGACGTCGAGGTCGTCGACGGCCTCGTCAGCGCGTACGGGCTCGAGGGGCCGAACGGCAGCGGCATCGCCGCGCCCGGCTTCATCGACCTCCAGGTGAACGGCTTCTCCGGCGTCGACCTGATGGGCGCCGACGCCGACGGCTACCGCCGCGCGGGCGAGGCGCTGCTGGAAACGGGCGTCACCGCGTACCTCCCCACTTTCATCTCGGCGCCCGAGGAAGACCTGCTCGCGGCGCTCGGCAACGTGCCCGCGGAGGCCGGCGGCGCCCGGATCCTCGGCGTCCACCTCGAAGGCCCGTTCCTGTCGAAGAAGCGGCTCGGGATCCACCCGCCGTCCGCGCGGCGTGATCCGGATCCCGCGCTGCTCGACCGTCTGCTCGGCGCCGGGCCCGTGCGGCTCATGACGCTGGCGCCCGAGCTTCCCGGCGCCGACGAGCTGATCGACCGCCTGCTCTTCGGCGGGGTGGCCGTGTCCTGCGGGCACACGGACGCGACTGCCGAGGAGGCCGCGCACGCGTTCGACCGCGGCGTTCGCGCCGTGACGCACCTCTTCAACGCGATGCGGCCGTTCCGCCACCGCGACCCGGGCCTCGCGGGAGCGGCGCTCGCGCGCGACGACGTCGTGGTGCAGATCATCCTCGACGGCATCCACCTGGCCGAGGAGACCGCGCGGATGGTCTGGAAGTCGGCGGCCGGGCGCGTCGCGCTCGTCACCGACGCGGTCGCGGCCGCCGGCATGGGCGACGGCTCCTACGTCCTCGGCGGCTCGGCGATCGAGGTGCGCGACGGCGTCGCCCGCGGGCTCGACGACGTGCTCGCCGGCAGCGCGCTGACGATGATCGAGGCCGTCCGCAACCTGCACGGGCTCGGCATCCCGCTCGCGGAGGCCGTCGCCGCGGCGACGCAGGTCCCGTCGCGGATCCTCGCCCAGCCCGGCCTCGGCCGGCTCGCCGCGGGCCTCCCCGCAGATCTGGTCGTGCTCGATGACAACCTCGAGATCGAGCGCGTGTGGCTCGGGGGCGAGGCGCGTGTCGTTGCCTGAGCCGGTCGCGTCCGACGGCAGCGGCGCCGAATTTCTGACGGAGATCCGGCAGCAGCCGCAGGCGCTCCGAGCGCTGCTCGAGCACGAGCGCGACTACGCGCGGGTCGCGACGACGGCCCGAGAGCGCGGCACGACGACGGTACGAATGGTCGGCCACGGCTCCTCCGACAACGCCACCTCGTACGGGGTCTACGCCTTCGGGCTGCTGCCGCGCTGGACGGCCCTGCGCGACTCGATCGCGCTCACCGCGTACTACGACGCGAGGCTCGACATGAGCGGCTCGACGGTGATCGCCCTCTCACAGTCCGGCCGCACGCCCGACGTGATCGACTACCTCAGGCGGGCGCGAAAGGCGGGCGGGTACACGGTGGCGCTGACGAACGACGTCAGCTCCGACCTCGCGGGGGAAGCCGAAGAGGTACTGCCGCTCGCCGCCGGGCCGGAGCGGGCGGTGGCGGCCTCGAAGACGTACCTCAACCAGATCGCGGCGCTCGGCCTCTTCGCTGCCTACGCGGCCGGCGAGGGACGCCAGTTCGCCGGCGGGATTCGCACGACGGCCGACCTGCTCGAGGAGCTGATGCCGACCCTCGAGCCGCGCGTCAGGACGGTCGCCTTGTCGTTCGCGTCCGTCGGCCGGATGTTCGTGGTCGGCCGCGGAATCGAGTTCGCGACCGCGCGCGAGATCGCGCTGAAGCTGCTCGAGACCTGCCGCGTCGCCGCCGAGCCGCTGACGGCGACCGCGCTGCAGCACGGCCCGGTGGCGGCGCTCGACCCGCTCTTCCCCGTGTGGACGATCGCCTCCGACGACGAGACGCTCCCCGCGGTCGTCGAGGCCGCCGAGCGCGTGCGGGCCGTTGGGGCGACGCTGGTCGCGAGCGGAGACGCCGCCGACCGGCTCGCGGGCGCGGCCTACTCGTTGCCGGTGCCGAAGCCGCCGGTGCCGCTGCTCTCGCCGCTGCTCTCCGTGGTGCCCGGTCAGCTGTTCGCCGCGGCGCTCGCGCGGGCGCGAGGCCTCGACCCCGATCATCCCGCGGGGCTGAGCAAAGTCACGCTTGCCCGCTAGCCCGTTCTTCGCGGTCGACGTCGGCGGCAGCTCGGTCAAGTCCGGCTTCGTCGTCGACGGGGAGGTTGAACAGGCGGCACGGGAGCCGCTGGCGCCCGGCCTCGAGGGCCTCGTCGCACAGCTGGTCCGACTCCGCGAGAGCTCGGGCATCGAGGCGTGGGGCCTCTGCGTCGCCGGGATCCTCGACCTCGAGCGCGGCGTCGTCCGGCACGCCGTGAACCTCGGCCTCCACGATGCCCCGCTACTGGAGCTGCTCGCGGCCGAGGCCCCTCCGCCGCGGGTCTTCGTGAACGATCTCGTCGCGGCCACCGTCGGGGAGGCCGGCGGCGGGACGCTGGCGCTGCTCCAGGTCGGCACCGGTATCGCCGGCCGCTGCGCGTTCGACGGCAAGGTCGCCTCTGCGACACGCGGCCACGCCGGCGAGGTCGGGCATTTGCGCTTCCGCGACGAGGGGCTTCCGTGCCGCTGCGGCAACCGCGGCTGCGCGGAGGCCTACGGCGCCTGGGGCGGGATCCTTGACCGGTTCGCCGAAGCGGGACGCCCGGAGCCGACACCCGCCGCCTTGCTCGAGCAGGCTGCGAGCGACCGGTGGGCCACCGACGTCCTGCGCGACGCGCTCGAGGCGATCGGCTTCGCTGCCGCCGCGCTCGTCGCCGCGTGGGATCCCGGCACTCTCCGTGTCGGCGGAGGCGTGGCGGCCGCGTGGGGCGAGACGCTCATCGAGGCCATGCGCTCGAGCCTGCACGAGCGCCTTCTCTCGGATCTCGCCACCGGCACGACCGTGGAGCCCGCACGGTTAGGCGACGCCGCGCCGCTCGTCGGGCTCGCAGCGCTCTGGGCGCTGGCGGCGAGTCCTAGAAGTGGGAGGTGACCCCGGCGGGATCCTCGTCGGGGCTCTCCCCCGCCGGCACGCGCTCCTCGAGCCACGAGTACGCGTACTCGCCGTCGTCGAGCTCCTTCGCGAGCTTCGTCAGCCGCAGCGGGTGGAAGGTGTCGCACATCACCGCGAGCTCGTGCGTCTCCGTCTGGCCGATCGACTTCTCCGCCAGGCCCGGGTGCGGGCCATGCGGGATTCCCGACGGGTGCAGCGTCACCGAGCCGATGTCGATCCCGCGCCGCGAGGAGAAGTTGCCCGAGACGTAATAGATCATCTCCTCGGAGTTGAGGTTCGAGTGGTGGTACGGGATCGGGATCGCCATCGGGTCGAAGTCGAGCTTGCGCGGACAGAACGAGCAGATGACGAAGTTGCGGCCCTCGAAGGTCTGGTGGCTCGGCGGCGGCATGTGGATCCGCCCGGTGATCGGCTCGAAGTCGTGGATCGAGAACGTCCACGGGTAGACGTAGCCGTCCCAGCCGACGACGTCGAACGGGTGGTAGTCGAGGACGTACGTCTGGTAGCCGTCGCGGATCCGCACCTTGACCCGAAACTCGCCCGTGTCGCGGTGCGTCTGCAGCTCCGTCGGGGGGTGGATGTCGCGGTGGTAGAAGGGCGCGTGTTCGAGCAGCTGCCCGTATTCGTTGCGATAGCGGCGCGGAATCTCGATCAGCCCCGGTGACTCGAAGACGAGGTACCGCTGCTCGCCTTCCGGCCGGAAGCGGTACGTCGTGCCGCGCGGGACGACGATGTAGTCGCCCTCGGAGTACGGCAGGTCGCCGAAGGTCGTCTCGAGCGTTCCCGACCCCTCGTGGACGAAGATGACCTCGTCGCCCTCGCCGTTGCGGAAGAAGTAGTCCATCTCCTCGTCGGGACGGCAGAGCCAGATCTCGACGTCGTCGTTCCACATCAGCAGCTTGCGACCGTTGACGGCGTCGCCCTCGGCGTCGATGCCCATCGTCCCGAAGTGCCGGTGCTGGTGGCCGTCCGGAACCCACTCGTCGCGCTCGATCGGTTCGAACTCGTCGACCTTCGTGACGCGGCACGGCGAGGTCAGGTGGTAGAGGATCGACTCGTTCCCCGAGAAGCCCTCGAGGCCCATGACCTCCTCGGTCAGCAGCCGCCCGTTGTCCCGGAACTGCGTATGCCTCTTTCGCGGAACCTCGCCAACTCGCTGATAGAACGGCATACGCAGACTCCTTATCTGGTGCCTGACTTCAGTCTGGCACCGGCGTGCAATTCACGCTTGCGGGGGACCTCGCCTCGAACCTGATAGGTCGGCACGGCTGGAAGGATACTCAGGCGCCGAGCGCCCGCTCGACGGCGGCGAACGGGATGAAGCCGAGAACGCCGCTGCGGGCGGCGTTGTACGTGTAGACGACTCCGATGTCGTCGAGGTGGGCGCGAACCGGCGCCGGTGCGGCCAGGAGCAGCCTGCGGACGCCGGTCGCGAGGCTGATCGCGTAGACGCGCGGGCCGGCGGTCACGACGGCGGCACCGTAGTGGACGTCGAGCGCGGCCGACGCGCCGGCGGGGGCCGTCCAGCGGTGGAGCAGGCGCCCGCTCCAGAGCGCGTAGACGTCGAGGGTCCCGGCGCGTGTGAGGACGACGAGCTGCTGGCCGCGGAGCGCGATCGCGCGGGCGCGCGCCGGCGCGAGTGTCCGCAGGACCTGGTCGTCCTGGACGACGTCGACGCGCCCGTCGGCGCGCAGGATGGCCAGCCTCCCGCGGTCGACCGAGATCGCCTTAACCGACGGAACCTGCACCGCGCCTGCCTGCCGCTGGCCCTGCAGACGCCCCACACGCGTCTGCTGCCCGCGGCGCGAGAGCGCGTACGCCAGCGTCGACCCATCGCCGGCGAGCGCAGGGATCGATCCCGAACCGAGCGTCGTCCGCGAGACGATCTTCTCGATGCAGTGGACGAACGTGCTCGAGATGAGCGTCTGCACCTTTCCGTAGGTCGTAAGGACCTCGACGTACTGGCCGCCGAGCGCCAGCGCAGTGATGCCGCCCGGTGCGTGACGTTCGGGGCAGATCGGCGGCTCGTCCATCAGGTCGGTCGAGTAGTGCCACGGGATCGTCCAGACGCCGATCCGGTCGCACTCGCCTGTCGGGTCCCTCTTCACAAAGATCACGCTGCGGCCGTCGAGTGCGAAGTCGCCGATCTTCTGGGGCACGCGCAGCGGCCCGAAGGGGCGCAGGGCGTGGGTGACGGTTGCGAACGGGAGGAACTTCAGCAGCGAGCGGCGTGCGCTCCGCCGTTTGTACAGGTCGTCCTGGAAGACGATGCCCGCCGGCTCGATCTGCGGCCGGTCGCCTCGATGCTTGACGCCGACGAGCGCGAAACGGCCGTCACGAAGTCGGACGACGTAGTCGCCGTTCGTTGTGGAGACGACTGCGACGCCGCCAGCGACGTCCACCGACGAGGCGGCCGCCGGCAGCGGCCACGCGTGTAGCCCCCTGCCGGTGCGCGCGTCATAGACGGCCAGCCGGTCGGGCTGGTCGGAATCGCGGGTTCCTGGAACGAGCGACACGCGGTAGTGGCCGTCGCTCGCCGAGCGCGCGGGCGTCGTTACCGGCACGCGAGTCGTGCACCCGCTCGCCGACGACGTGCCGCGTACGGGCCGCCAGACGATGCGCCGCTCGCAGCCGCCGACCCATGCGTGAAGCGTCACGCGCCAGCCGCTCAGGGAGTAGCTGTCGACACGGCCCTCGAGGGCGAGGCTGCGAGTCCCCGGGAGGTCGGGATGACAGACGTACGCGTAGGCCGAAGCAGCGAGCGTCAGTGCGACGGCGCTGGCGACTCCAAGTCGGAAAGCCTGGCGGCGAAGCATGGCCTTCGTCCGAGCCTACGCCTGTGATCCGAGCGGGTCAACGGGGACGCGGGCCGTCAGGCCGATACTTCGAGGGCCAGCTTGGCGAGGCGCTCGCCGATCGCGGGAGCGAACTTGAAGCCGTGGCCCGAGCAGGGCGAGCCGACGACGATCCGGCCGCGGCGCTCGAGGATGAACGTCTCGTCCGCGGTGGTCGTGTACATGCACGTGTCGGTTGCGGCGGGCTTTGCGTCGTCGAGGCGGTAGGTCTCGCTCGCCCAGACCGCGATGCGTTCGATCAGTTCCGGCTGCGGGTCCGTGGGGACGTCCGGGTCGGCCTCCCGGCCCGCGTGGTGCGCGCCGACCTTCAGCCCGTAGACCGGGTCGTAAAGCGAGTACATCTCGTGCGTGTGCCGGCCGGGCTTGAACGAGACCACCGACGGCACCGGCCGCTCACCATCGAGGTTGAAGTAGCAGACCGTCTCGCGGGTCACCTCCACCGGCAGCGGCTCGTCGAGCAGCTCGTTGACCCAGGAACCGGCCGTCACGACGACCGCATCTGCATCGACCTCGTCGGGATGAGTACGTGTGTGCTCGCGGACGTCGAGCTTGCGCCGGAACGCGGCGAGCGCCCTGTCCGCGCGCGCGATCCCGGCCTCCGGCTGCACGATCACGAACGACCCCACGGGCACGCGGATCGGATAGCGCCGCTCCGCCTCCTCGCGGTCGAGCCGCTCCCAGGCGACGCCGCAGCGCTCGAGCGTGTGCGCGGTGCTCTCCTCCAGCGTCTGCACGATCTCGACCAGTCCCGGGAGCTCGAGGATCGCCGTGCCGCTCTCGGCCTCGAGCTCGCGCCAGAGCCCGAGCGCCTCCTGGGCGAGCCGCACATAGTGGTCCTCGGCGTAGGCGAGCCGGAAGATGCGGGAGCGGCCATGGCTCGACCCGCGCGGGTTCCCAACCTCGAACTGCTCGTAGACGACCGGTTCGTGCCCGCGCCGTTTCAGCGCCCAGCCGGTTGCCAGGCCCATCACACCGCCGCCGATGACCGCGACCTTCACGCCCGCATCGTGCCGATCCGGTTGCGCAGGACGCCGATGCCCTCGACCTCGAGCTCGACCTCGTCCCCGGGCTGCAACCAGCGCTCGTCGCCGTGTTCGAGGATGCAGCCGGTGCCGACGGTGCCCGAGCCGATCACGTCGCCGGACCGCAGCACGGTGTTGCGCCCGGCATGCTCGAGGATCGACTCCCACGAGTGGTACATGTCGCCGAGGTTGCCGCGCGAGCGTTCTTCCCCGTTCACGCGCGCGACCATCTCGAGCCGCAGGTCGCCGAGCTCGTCCGGGGTGACGACCACCGGCCCGAGCGACGTAGCGAAGTCCTTGCCTTTCGCCGGCCCGAGCCCGACCCGCATCTCCTTTCGCTGCAGGTCGCGCGCAGACCAGTCGTTCATGATCGTGAACCCGCCGATCTCGCCGTCCGCCCCGATCACCACCGCCACCTCGAGCTCGTAGTCCAGCGCCTCCGAGCCCTCCGGGTACGGGATCTCCTCCCCGGGCCCGTAGATCGCGGCAGGGTTCGAGAAGTAGAAGACCGGGATCTCGTACCACTCGGGCGGCACCTCGCCGCGTCCGGTGACCGCTCGCGCGTTGGAAACGTGCTGCTCGAAGGCATAGAAGTCGCGCACCGAGGGCGGCCGCTGCACCGGTGCGAGCAGCCGCACGTCGTCGAGCGGATACTCGGCGTGCTCGCGCGCCTTGCCGCCGCCGGTGAAGAACGATTCGAGGGTCTGGGCCGCGAGCTGGACGACTCGGTCGCCCTCGATCCGCCCCGGCCAGCCACGGATCTCGTGCTCGACCGGCGTGAACATGCACAGGCGCACGGCGCGAGGCTATCTCGGCAGGGGCGGCTGTCTCGGTCTACACCAGCGTTGGTTAGCCCGGCCGCGCGGGCAAAGCCCGCACGACCTCGACGGTCGGCGCCGCCGAGTCGGCGCCTTGGCGCGCGAGGCTATCTCGGCAGGGGCGGCTGTTTCGGTCTACACCAGCGTTGGTTAGCCCGGCCACGCGGGCGAAGCCCGCGTCGACCTCCATGGTCGGCGCCGCCGAGCCGGCGCCTTACGGTTCGGTGTGAACGATCACGTCGGCGATCTCGGGACGCTCGCTGCGGATCCGCTCCTCGATCTCGCTCGCGCGCGCATGGGCGTCGGCCAGCGAAGTGCCGGGGTCGAGTCGGAGCGTGAGGTAGGCGAGCAGCCCGTCGTCGGTTCGGAGGAAGCGCAGCCGGCGGGGCGGGCCGCCGGTCTCCTCGCGAACGATGCGCTCGACGAGGTCTCGGTCGGCGTCGTCGGCGACGACGCTGCGCCCCTCCCCCGTCTCGGCCAGCGGCTCGAGGTGCGTCTGCACCGCGTCGACCTCCGGCACCGACTCGACGATCGCGCGCTCGACCTCGGTCGCGACCTCGTGGGCCTCCTCGAGCGGCAGGTCGCCTGGGAGCTTCAGGTGGAGGGAGACCTCCGTCGCACCGCCCACGCGCAGGATGCTGAGGTTGTGGATCTCGCGCACGCGCGTCACGCGCTGCGCCGCGGCGAGTGCGCGCTCCCGCAGCGCCGCGTGGTCCTGCGGCTCGACGTGGACGACGACGTCGCTGTCTGGCAGCGCACCCTGCACCGCCGCCTCGACCGCGTCCGCCGCGGCGTGGCCCTGTCCCACCGCCGCGCCGGGCGGCACGCCGATGACCACGTCTGCGAACTGCCTCCCCGCGGCCTGCCGCATCCGCAGCCGCCGCAGCTCTATCCCTGGCAGCGAGCCGATCGCCGCCAGCGCCGCCTCCTGTGCGTCGGGTGGAACGCGGTCCATCAACACGTCAACGTTCAGGCGCATCAGCCGTGCGGCAGCGACCAGCACGAGCGCAGCCACGAAGAGTGCCGCGGCGGAGTCGGCCCACTGGTAGCCCGCCCGCGCCGCGAGCAGGCCGAGCAGCACTGCGCCCGAGCCGGCAAGGTCGCTGGCGAAGTGAAGCGCGTTGGCCTGGAGCGCCACGCTGCGGTACCGGCGGCCGACGCGGTACGACGTCGTCGCGCGCAACCCGTCCACGACCATCACGACCGCGATCACCGCGATCGCGTACCAGCGCGGGTCGACCTGCCCTTCGGCGAGCCCGAACAGCCGCCAGAGCGCACGCCACGCGATGAGCAAGCTGGCGACGACGAGGATCGCCGCTTCGCCGAGCGCCGCGAGGTGCTCTGCCTTGCCATGCCCGTACGCGTGCCCGGTGTCGGCCGGCCGCCCGGCGACGCCGACTGCGTAGAACGTCAGCAGCGCCGCAATGAGGTCGGTCCCCGAATGCGCCGCCTCCGAGAGCAGGCCGAGGCTGTGCGTCGCAATCCCGGCGACCAGCTTGACGGCGATCAGGACGCAGGCGGCGACAATCGAGACGAGGGCGGTCCTGCGCTGTGGGCTCACGCAGAAAGGATCTCAGGAACGACGAAGGGCCCGCCGCCACGGGCCCTTCGTCCGCGAACCGAGTGGAGCAGGAGCTACGCGTTCGCGATGTCGCCGTGGAAGCGCTCCTTGAGGAACGTCCCGGCGCCCTTGCCCACGTCGTACCAGTGGTGGAACTTCAGCCCCTGGTGCCGCGCGTGGTACTGGAAGCCGAACTTGCAGGCCTTCGAGTTCTCGAAGCACGAGAACGTCGCGGTCGGCCCGAAGAAGGCGGCGATCCAGACGTCGGTGAAGCCGCAGTCGGGCGTGGTGCAGCTGGCGTTCGGGTCGAACGTGCCGCCCGTGATCCGGCCGCGAAGGTAGCCCTTGAACTTGCCGTGGACTCCGGCGTTGACGGTCGCGCCGTGCTTGCCCTTCGTGTTGCACGCACCCGGGCTCTGGGCCGCGAGCGTGAGGAAGGTGCCGCGGTCGTAGCGCGTCAGCGTGTACGAGCCGTCGTTGTTGCGCCTGACCTTGAACGTGCGCTTCTCGGTGTCCACCGCCCACGCGTTGCCACAGGAGCCGTGGTCGTCCGTCACCACGTCATAGGGCCCGAACTTGCCGTGGTGCCCGTGCCCTTTGCCCTTGCCCTTCCCCTGGCCCGAGCCCGCCGCGGCCGTCGCCGCCAGCGCGAGCGCGGCCAGGAGCAGAGCCGGAAGAATCAAGCGCTTCTTCATCTGGGTGATGCCTCCTGAGTTTTGTCGCTTACAACTCAGAAGATCCGGCTAGGGGGCATAACTTGCGGTTCGGCGGGCCTGAGCTAGAGGTTGCCGCGCAGCGCCTGCTCGCGCTCGATGCTTTCGAAGAGGGCCTTGAAGTTGCCCTCACCGAAGGTCGTCGCCCCGTGGCGCTCGATCACCTCGAAGAAGACCGTCGGCCGGTCCTGGGCCGTCTTCGTGAAGATCTGCAGCAGGTACCCGTCCTCGTCGCGGTCGGCCAGGATCTTCAGCCGCTGCAGGTCCGAGTAGTCCTCGTTGATCTCCCCGACGCGGCCCTCGACGTCGTCGTAATAGGTGTCGGGGGTATCGAGGAAGAGGACGCCGCGCTGCTTCATCGCCTGGACGGTTCCGACGATGTCCTCGCTCTGCAGCGCAATGTGCTGCACGCCCGGGCCGTGGTTGAACTCGAGGTACTCCTCGATCTGGCTCTTGCGCTTGCCCTCGGCCGGCTCGTTGATCGGGAACTTGATCTTGCCGCTGCCGTCCGCCATCACCTTCGACATCAGCGCCGAGTACTCGGTCTGGATCTGGTCGTCGCCGAAGTGGACGATGTTCGTCATCCCGAAGACGCGCTCGTAGAACCCGACCCAGTGGTCCATCCGCCCGAGCTCGACGTTCCCGACGACGTGGTCGAGCGCCTTGAGGCCGACCCCCGCGCCGGCCTGGCCGTTCTCCGTCGACGAGACATAGCCGGGAAGGAACGGCCCCGCGTACTCGTGGCGGTTGACGAAGAAGTGGACGACGTCGCCGTAGGTGCCGATCGCCGACAGCTCGACGCGGCCGTAGTCGTCCTCGACCCAGCGCGGCTCGGCGATTCCCCGCGCGCCGCGCTGGACTCCCTGGCGATAGGCCTCCCCCGCACTCGGAACCTGCAGTCCGATGACCTTCGCACCGTCGCCGTGGCGGGAAGCGAACTGCGTGATCTCGCTGTCAGCCCGGAGCCCGCTCGAGACGACCAGCCGGATGTCGCCCTGCTCGAGGACGTACGAGGCGCGGTCGCGAACGCCGGTCTCCGGCCCCGCGTACGCCGTGCGCGTGAATCCGAACGCGTGCTCGTAGAAGTAGGCCGCCTGCTTCGCGTTGCCGACCCACAGCTCGACGTGGTCCCAGCCCTCGAGTGGCATGAAGTCGGTCGCGCTCACATCTCTGATCTTAGAGCGTTTCCGAAAATCCATAACGCTCCGGGTTGGCGGCGCAGACGGCCGCGCGGCCGAGCCGCGCGGCCTGGAACGGCGTTCGCTAGCGAACGCCTGGTGCCGGCTGCGGGGAAGTCTCGTCCCCGACGACCGGCGGCGTTTCCTCGAGCCCCCGCCGCAGCGGCACCTCGCGCACCCAGAGCAGCGAGATCACGAAGACGAGGACGCACAGGAGAGCGGCGAGCAGGAAGGCGGGATGCAGCGCGTTCGCGAGCGCCTCGCGGCCCGCCGGCGGGAGGCGATGGATCGTCGCGCCTTCGAGGCTCGCCCCGGCAGGCAGACGCTGGTTGACGATCACGCCCATCAGCGTCACCCCCAGCGTCGCGCCGATCGAGCGCGAGAACTGGCTCAGCGCGGTCGCCGACCCCATCTCGCGCCGCTCGACCGAGTTCTGGATCGAGAGCACGAAGATCTGCATCATCATCCCGAGCCCGACCCCGGCGATCACCATGTTGCGCGCCGCCTCGGCGTTGGTCGAGTGCACGTCCATCCGCCACAGGAGAAGCTCGCCGATCCCGAGCACGACGGGGCCGATCAACGTGTTCGGGCGGTAGCGGCCGGTGCGAGAGACGATCTGGCCCG
Organism: uncultured Actinomycetes bacterium; assembly: GCA_963719275.1. Lineage (GTDB taxonomy): Bacteria > Actinomycetota > Thermoleophilia > Gaiellales > Gaiellaceae > AC-32. The sequence goes on from CAVRBT010000005.1 coordinate 170,726, forward strand.
AGACGGCGCTGGTGATGACGGCGCCGAGCATCAGCGGCGTGAGCACGATGCCCGATGACGTCGCCGAGGTGCCGATCACGCCCTGCACGAACAGCGGCACGAAGCTGATCGTCCCGAACATCGCCATCCCGACCAGCGCCATGCAGGCGACGCTCGAGGCAACCGTCTGGTTCCGCAGCAGTTCGAAGGGCAGGATCGGCTCCGGCACCCGTCGCTCGATCGACGCGAAGATCGCCAGCAGGACCACCGATGCGATCAGGGCCCCGACGACCTCCACCGAGCCCCACGGGTACTCACGGCCACCCCAGACCAGGCCGAGCAGCAGCGCCGTCGTCCCCGCCGCGAGGATCGAGGCGCCCAGCCAGTCGATCGAATGCTCCTGCCTCGTGGCCCGCTTCGGCATCGTCACGAGGATCACGGCCATTGCGACGACGCCGACCGGAAGGTTGACGAAGAAGATCCAGCGCCAGGACGTGTTGTCGACGATGAACCCGCCGATCAGCGGGCCGGCGATCGACGCGGCCGCGAAGACCGAGCCGATCAGGCCCTGGTAGCGCCCGCGGTCCCGCGGCGGGATGATCATCCCGACCATCGCGAGCGTGAGCGGGAAGAGGCCGCCCGCACCGACGCCCTGGATCGCGCGGAAGACGACCAGCTGCACCATGTTCTGCGCGAGGCCGCAGAGCGCCGAGCCGATCAGGAAGATCGTGATCGCGATGATGAAGAGCGGCTTGCGGCCGTGCGCGTCCCCGAGCTTCCCGTACAGCGGCACGGTCACCGTCGAGCCGAGCATGTACGCGGTGAAGACCCACGAGTACTGGCTGATGCCGCCGAGCTCCGAGACCACCCGCGGCAGCGCGGTGGCGACGATCGTCTGGTCGAGCGCCGCCAGCAGCAGCGCGACCATCAGCCCCGAGTAGATCGCGAGGATGCGGCCGATCGAGTAGTGGTAGCCGGGAGGCGTGCGGGCGAGCCGCGCGCGCAACCTGTTCACTCGACCACCCCTGCGGTCGCCGGAGCCGTGCGGATGCGACGCGGAGGCCTCGAGATGAGAATCCCGCAGGCGATCGCGAGCCCGCCCACCACCTGCAGCGCGGAGAGCGGCTCGGAGAGGATCAGCAGCGAGAAGACCGCGGCGAGGAACGGCGACAGGTTCGCGAACACCGACGCGCGCCCCGGGCCGACGCGGCTGATCCCCCCGAACCAGAACAGGTTCGCCACCACGAGCGGGCCGACGATCGCGAAGACGTAGAGCAGCCAGACCGTCGTCCCGAGGCCGTAGTCCTGCGTCGCGAGCTGGTGCGAGCCGACCGCGAGCAGAGCCAGCGACCCGATGGTGAATGCGACGGCGCTGACGCGCAGCGTCGAGTAACGCTGCAACAGCGGCGCGACCGCGACCGTGTACCAGGCCCACGTCGCCGAGGCAGCGAAGCCGAGCAGGTCGCCCCAGAGCTGGCCGGAGACGCCTCCGCCGCCGCCCAGCGCCACCATCGCTGCGCCGCCGAACGCCAGCACGGCCGCGACCCAGAACCGCGAGTTGAGCCGCTCGATCCCGAGCGCGAACGCGAAGAGCCCGGTCAGCACCGGCAGCGTCCCGAACAGCAGCGCGACCGTCGTCGCCGTCGTCAGCTTGATCGCGTACACGAACGAGAGCTGGTTGAGGAAGATCCCGATCAGCGCCGCCAGGACGAGGATCCAAAGGTCACGGCGCCGCAGCGAGAACGACCGCTCGCGCGCCCAGGTGACCCCGCTGAACAGCAGCGCGGCCCCGCCGAAGCGCAGCGCGCCGTAGGCGATCGGTTCGAAGCCATGCGAGATGACGTACTTCGTGACGGTGAAGTTGAGCGCCCAGAGCGTCACGGTCGCGAGCAGCATCAGGTCGGCGACGTCCGGACGGCGCATGCCTCTGAAGCTATCCAACGGGCGCACGGGCAAAGCCCGCACGCCCTCCGGGCTGCATCGCAAGCGACGCCTAAGCGAGTAGGCTTTTTGCCCATGCCGCAGGCCCAGGTGACGAAGGCGCAGATCGATGCACTCGTAGGCCCCGCCACCCCGCACTTCGCCTACCAGCTGCGGGCCCGCGTCGAGGAGCTCGTGCTCGACCTACCGGAGGACGACGAGGTGCGGCGGTACGGCGAGGAGAAGATGGAGCTGCTCGACCGGCTCGGCCACGCCTCGTCGAGGGCGCAGGAAGGCCCGCGCGTTCACCGCGACCGGCCGGGCTGGGAGGAGATCCCGAGCTCGGCACCCGCGGACGAGCCGCTGCCACGGCGGCGATGAGCTTCGAGGGCGCCTCGGTCCTCGTGACCGGAGGCTCGCGAGGAATCGGCAAGGCGATCGCGCTGCGCTTCGCCGAGCGCGGGGCGACGCGCGTTGCGATCGGGTACCTCAGGAACGACCGCGCAGCGGAGGAGACCGCGGAGGAGCTGCGGGCGGCCGGCGCCGAGCCGCTGCTGCTGCGCGGAAACGTCGCCTCGGAGCGCGTCGCGGGCGAGGCGGCGGAGCTCGGGCCGTTCGACGCTTTCGTCCACAACGCGGCGACGGGCGTGATCAAGCCGGCGCTCGAGACCGAGGACAAGCACTGGGACTGGACGCTGAACGCGAACGCCCGAGCGCTGCTGACGCTCGCCCGCGCCTGCGCGCCGCAGATGCCCGAGGGCTCGTCGATCGTCGGCGTCTCCAGCCTCGGCTCGATCCGCGTGCTCGACAACTACGTGCTCGTCGGCGTCTCCAAGGCCGCGCTCGAGGCGGTCGTGCGCTACCTCGCGGTCGAGCTCGCGCCGCGCGGAATCCGGGCGAACGCGGTCTCGGCGGGGGTGGTCGAGACCGGCGCGCTCGAGCACTTTCCGAACCGCGAGACGATGATCGCGGACGGCCTGAAGCGCACGCCGGCAGGGCGGCTCGTGGAGCCTGATGACGTGGCAGACGCGGTCCTGTTCCTCTGCTCGCCGGAAGCCGAGATGGTGCGCGGCCAGACGCTGATCGTCGACGGCGGCTACTCCTTGCTGGCCTAGAGGGAGGGCTTGACGCAACAGCGACTGAGCCGTCTGAACGCGCTGCTCGCCCCGATGCAGCGTCCTCACTCGCGCCCGTATCCTCCGGTTACGAACGCTCCCTGCGTCCTTGCCTCGGAACGATCAGCGCGCCCAGCCGCCGAGCGCTGTTCCGCCAATCCCTCCTGATGGAGCCGACCGACACGAACCTGCGCGCGTGGGAGGAGGCGCACAAGCGCATCCGCCGCTCGTCGGCGCGCGGCAGCCGCACGCTGCCGAAGCCGGTGCGCGAGCGGCTGCCCGACATCGGCGGCCGCCACGTCCTGCACCTGGCGTGCGGCGCCGGCCGCGAGACCGCGGCGCTGATGAGCCTCGGTGCGCTCGTCACCGGCGTCGACACCTCCGAGGAGACGATCGTCGCCGCACGCAAGCGGCTCCCGGACGCAGCGCTGGTGACCGCGTCGCCGGAGGCGCTGCCGCACGAGCTGCGGCGCGGCCGCTTCGACGTCGTCTACTCGTCGTGGGGCGCGCTCGCCGAGGTCACCGACCTGCACGGCTGGGCGGGCGGAATCGCTGCTGCGGTGAAGCGCGGCGGGATCCTCTTCCTCTACGACGAGCACCCGGTGGCGGCGTGCCTCGACCAGATGCTGCACTGGCACGAGAGCTACTTCGACACGTGGCCGGTCGGGCGGCTGATCCACGCCCTCGGCGGCGCCGGCCTCGCGCTCGAGCTGCTCGAAGAGCTGCCCGATCCCAACCGCTGGGGCCGGCGCGAGGTGCGCGTTCCGGGCGACCTGATCGTGGTCGCCCGGAAGCCCTAGCCGTCAGGCGCGAGAGGAGCCGTTTCGTCCTGGGATGAGCCGCCCCACGGTGTCCGCGGCGATGTACCCCGCGATCTTCGGGTTCTCCTGCAGCCGCCGCAGTGAGTACTCGTACCAGTCCTGCCCGAAAGGCGTGTAGATGCGCAGCCGGTGCCCGCCGCGAACGAGCGCATCGCCCATCGCCGGCCGCACGCCGAGCAGCATCTGGAACTCGTAGTCCTCGCGGCCGAGCCCTCGTGCGCTCGTCAGGCGCTGGCCCTGCTCGACCAGCCACTCGTCGTGCGTGGCGATCCCAACGTAACAGCTCGCCTCGAGGAGCTCCTCCAACGCCTGGACGAAGCTGGCGCGGATCGAGTCGAAGTCGCGGAAGGCGATCTCCGGCGGTTCGACGTAGATCCCCTTGCAGAGGCGCACGTTCGGCCGTAGCTCCGCGAGCTCGCGGATGTCCTGCAGCGTCCGCTTCAGCCGGGCCTGGAAGACGACGCCGACGTTGTCGTGGCCGCCGGCGCGCAGCTCGCGGTACATCCGCAGCGTGTCCTCCGTCGTCGACGAGTCCTCCATGTCGATCCGGACGAAGTTGCCGCGCTCGGCCGCGTGGCGCACAACGTCCTCGAGGTTCTCTCGGCAGAGGTCGTAGCCGAGCTTGAGGCCGAGCGCGGTCGGCTTGACGCTGACGTTCGAGTCGAGCCTGCCGCTCTCGATCGCCTCGAAGGTCTCGCGGTAGGCGGCGGTGATCGCGCGGGCTTCGTCCGGGCTCGTGATCTCTTCGCCGAGGACGTCGATCGTCGCCAGCTTCCCCTCCTCGTTCAGGAGGTGGACGGCGCGCAGCGCGTCGTCGAGCTCCTCGCCGGCGACGTAGCGCTCGGAGATCCGGCGCACGACCGGCTTGGGCACCACCGGGAGGAAGCGGACGATCGCGGAGTCGACGAGGCCCATCGGCCCGCCGATTCTACGAGCGGGCGCTCTGGACGAGCGCCGTCACGCGGCCGGCCTCCGCGACCACGTCGCCGGTGAGCGCGACCGCGCCTAGCTCCGCCGCGGTGCTGCCGGTCGCACCCGCGCCCCCGACCGCGACGCGGTGGCGCCTCGCGAGCGCGCGCAGGTCGGCGGCAGCGTCGCGCACGCGCTCGTCCGAGACCGCGGTGAGCACGACGAGGTCGGGGCGCAGCTCGTCGGCTGCCCTGGCGACCGTGTCGAGCGGTGCGTCGCCGCCGAGGTAGCCGATCCGCCAGCCTCGCGCGCGAAGGGCGAGCCCGAAGGCGACGAGCCCGAGCTCGTGCTGCTCGCCGGGAAGGCAGGCCAGGAGGGCGAGCGGCCCGAGGCCGAGGCCCCACCCGCGCGCCAGGCCGAGCAGCCGGCCGCGGAGCACGCTCGAGGCGAAGTGCTCCTGCGCGACCGACGCCTTGCCGCGCTCCCAGCGCTCGCCGAGCTGGCGCAGGTAAGGCAGGACGACTTCGACCAGGAAGGCGTCGAGGGTGGTGGTCGCGAGCTGCCGGTCGATGACGGCCTGGGCGGCCGGCTCGTCGAAGGCGTCGAGCGCGGCCGCGAGTTCCGTCTGCGCCCTCGGCGGCGCGACGACCGCCGCGTCGCCGGTCTCGCCGACGGGGGCCCGCGAGACGAGCGCCGCAGCCTCCGCCGCCGCGAGGCCGCCGTCGAGGTGCCGTCGCATCCGCCGCACCCGCTCGAGGTCGTCGAGCGAGTAGAGCCGCAGGCCACCGGACGAGCGAGTCGGGTGCAGCAGCCCGTAGCGCCGCTCCCACGCCCGCAGCAGCTCGGGGCTCACGCCCGAGCGCTTGCTCAGCTCGCCGATCCGCAGCAGGGTCTCACCGCTCATGGCCTGACTATACAGACTTTGGACACGAGCTTGACAAATCGCGAAAAGAGCAGTACTCTGCCGACCGAAATGAACAATATCTCTACAGGAGGTGTACGAATGTTCGGGAAGCGTGATCTACTCCCGCTCACCCTCGTGCTCGTCGGCGGCCTCAACTGGGGCCTCGTCGCGATCGCGAAGTTCGACCTGGTGGCCTGGGTCTTCGGGCTCGACTTCGGCGAGACCAACGCCGCGACACGGATCGTCTACGGCCTCGTCGGCCTCTCCGCCGTGTACGGCCTCGGCTGGCTCGCCGCGGGCCGCCGCCAGGACAGCCCTCGACCGACCCCCGCGTCCGCGTCCCGCTGACGCGCCCCAACAGGAAAGGAACATCATGAAGAAGCTCACACTCCTGCTCGCGGTCGTCGCAGTCGCGGCCGTCGCCGTGGTCTCGACCGGCTCCTCGGCCACCGCGAGCGCCCGTGGGACCGGCGACATCGTTTCTACGGCGACCGCCGCCGGGAAGTTCACCACCCTGACCAAGCTGCTCAAGCGCGCGGGCCTGGTCGGCGCGCTGCGGCAGCCCGGCCCCTACACCGTGTTCGCGCCGACAGACGCGGCCTTCAAGAAGGTGCCCAAGAAGACGCTGAAGGCGCTGCTCGCCAACAAGGCGACGCTGAAGGCCGTCCTGCTCTACCACGTCGTCGCAGGCAAGGTCACCGCGGCCGATGTCGTGAAGGTGAGGTCGGCGAAGACGCTCAACGGCAAGAAGGTCCGGATCCGCCTCTCCGGATCCAACGTCTTCGTCAACAGCTCGAAGGTGATCAAGGCCGACGTGATGGCAACGAACGGGGTCATCCATGTCGTCAACCGCGTGCTGATCCCCCCCGCGCGGTAGTGGCGGCAGCACCAACCGCATCGACGGCTCCCGTCGCGCGTCTGCGCGGCGGGAGCCTCCGCGGGCTCAACAGCTGGAACGCGACCCTCGGTGCGCTGCATCTCGCCCAGGGCGTGCTGATGCTCGCGTTGGCCACCTCGTTCAGCCTGCCGGTGACCTCGTCGTTTCTCGAGCTCGACGGGGCCTCGCAGACGCTCGTCCCGGTGCGCGACACGCTGTTCGAGCTGCGCATCGCACCGCTCGTCGCCGCCTTCCTCTTCCTCTCGGCCGCCGCCCACTGGTCGCTCGCGTCGTTCGCGCGAGGCTGGTACCGGCGGGAGCTCGCCCGTGGCATGAACCGTGCCCGCTGGCTCGAGTACTCGCTCAGCTCGTCCCTGATGATCGTCGTGATCGCGCTGCTCGTCGGGATCTACGACGTCGCGACCCTGCTGCTGCTTGCGACGGCCAACGCGGCGATGATCCTCTTCGGCTGGCTGATGGAGGTGCACAACCGCCGAACGGCGCGAACCGACTGGACCGCGTACTGGTTCGGCGTCCTCGCCGGTGCTGCACCCTGGGTCGCGATCGGCATGCAGTACCGGCGCGTCGGTCGTTGGCGCGACTACATCTACGGGGAGCGCGTCTACATGCTGCTCAGCCTCACGGCGAAGTCGGCCCTCGCGTGGCAGGTCTTCGCGGGGACGCTGCGGCCCGTCTGAGCTACGACGACTTCTGCTCGCGGCGCTCGAACTCGAGCATCAGTCGGCGCAGGAGCGAGTTCAACTCGCGCTTCTCGTCGGCGCTCAGCGCGGCGGCGACCAGAGCCTCGTTCGCGGCTCCGGCCCGGAGCGCGTCCTCCCAGACCTTGTGGCCCGCGTCGGTCAACTCCACGAGCACGCCTCGCCGGTCGTTCGGGTCCGGCAAGCGCTTCACGAGTCCCGCCTCCTCCAGCCGGTCGACCCGGTTGGTAATCGCACCGCTCGAGAGCTCCGCCCACGCCGCGAGCTGGCCGATCGAGCGTTGGTGCGGAGGATCCGCCAGCCGGAGCTGGTTCAGCGCCTTCCACTCACCCGAGTTGAGGCCGAACTTCACGAGCGTCTCGTCCAGCAAGCGGTGGAACCGGCGCCTGAGGCCGTTGATCCGGTCGACGATCGCCTCCACCTCGAGGTCGACCCCGGGGAGCTGGTTCTCGTCGAGGAAGCGGTCGACGTGGTCGCGCTCTTCGGCCGCTTTAGCCATGATCGGGATTCTTGATCAAAAAACTCTTGACGTCAAGATTCTCTCTGTGTAGCATCCTTCGACGTAAAGATACTCGAAGTCGAGAGGAGCCGCCCAATGTTCGAGCACGAGATTCGCACAGAGGCCGCCAGGGAGCGGGCGGCTCACCTGAGCAGCGACTGGTCCCCGATCGCGCCGCGCCATCGCGTACGCCTGACGCTCGGCCGCTGGTTGATCGGGGCCGGTCGCCGGCTCGCGGAAGAGAGCCGCGGATCAGCCTTCGCGCATGAAGCCGGCCTGCCGCGCAGCTGACCGAGAAAAGGCGTCGCTTGCGATGCCGCTTTAGAACTCGTTTCACAATGAAGCCTTGAGCCCCCGAGCCGCGCTGAACGCCGCGAGGCTGCGTCCTCGGAAGCGCCCGTATCCTCCGGATACGCGCGCTCCGCTGCGTCCTTACCTCGCGCCGCCCATCGCACCTCGGCGGCGAAGCGTCATTCTGAAACGAGTTCTTAGAGGCCGTGCCGGCTCTGCCGCTGCGGCCGTCTTGACTCGAGCCGACTAGCCCTCACGCATGAACCCTTGGCGAGCCGCCGAGACTAGCGCCACCGCCTCGGGGAAGAGCACGCGCATGGCGTCGCGGAGGGCGATGGCCTGCTCGTCGGCGCCGCCGGTCGCCTGAACCTGCTGCAAGGCGGCTGCCGTGAGCTCGACCGCGGTGTTGAGCGTCAGCGTCGCGAACTGCTCGCGCTGGGCCTCCTGTACCGACTCGGCCTGCTGCTCGGCGAACTCGCGCAGGCTGCGCATCAGGTCCTCCGGGTCGCCGCCGAACGGGAAGCCGCCGAAGCCGCTGCCTTCCATTCCCCCAAGCCTAGCGGGTCGATGGCATGAGGTCGCACGCTCCGGGGCGCGAGCCGGTGCGTCTGGGGCGCCACGACGGACGCTCGGCGATGCTGGCTGCATCGGTGAGCGGCCGGCGTGGCGCAGCGCGGGCTCGGTGGAGGCCGGCGTAGCGGGCCGCAGCCGGGCCGGAGCGGCCCAGGCGTGCCGGATCGTGCAGCCGGACGCGCGAGGTCATGGCGGCGACCGGCTAGCTAAGGGGGACTTTGTAGCCGCGCTCGACGTCGCGCACGAGCTCGGCCACCGAGTCGGCGGCTCCCTTCACCGCGGCCGCGACGGCGGGACCACCCTGGACGCCCAGGTCGTCCAGCAGGGCCGGGCGCGCGACGCGCGGCGCCTCGGGCTCGACCCCGGCCGCGTCCTCGGCCACCTCGCAGAGGGCCGCGATCGAAACAGCGTCGTGCACCAGGGAGCGGTCCTCGACGGGCACGGCGGTCGCGTCCAGCACGAGCCACGTCTTGGCCTCGCCGTCTCCGTAAGCGCAGACGTAGAGGCGGATCCCGCTCGCGGGCTCGGTCGGGACGATTCCCGAGACTTCCTCGTCGTCGGCCGCATGTCGTCCCGCCGCCTCCGCGATCCGCCGCAGGTCGGAATCGAGGTTCACGGCCGCGAGCTTAGACGGCCGCACGGGCAAAGCCCGCACAGCCTCCCTGGTCGGCGCCGCCTAGTCGGCGCCTTAGACTCATCGCGTGGTTGGGACGCGCACCGAGCTCGCCCGCGGCCTCTTCGCCCCGCTCGGCCCGACCTACGACCGCTACGCGAACGCGCTCTCGCTCGGCCAGGACCCGCGCTGGCGGCGCTTTCTCGTCTCGCGGCTGCCGGTCGGCCCCGGCGACACGGTGCTCGACGTCGCGACCGGCACGGCGGCGGTCGCGCTGGAGCTCGTGCGTCAGACCGGCTGCTCAGTCGTCGGGGTCGACCAGAGCCCGGAGATGCTCGACGAGGCGCGACGAAGGCTGCTGCTCGCAGCCGAGACGAAGCGCGTGCGCCTTGTCGAGGCGAGTGCGCAGGAGCTGCCCTTCGAGGATGGGTCGTTCGACGGGCTGACCGCGGCCTACCTGCTGCGCTACCTCGACGACCTACCGACGGACCTGCGCGAGCTCGCACGGGTTCTGCGGCCCGGCGCAACCGCGGCGCTGCTCGAGTTCGGCGTCCCGCCCGGCCCACTTCCCCGCGCCGCGTGGAACCTTTGGGTCGACCTCGGCCTGCCGGTGCTCGGCCGCACGATCTCGCCCGGCTGGCACGAGGTCGGCCGCTTCCTCGGCGGCAGCATCCGGGACTTCGACCAGCGCTGGCCGGTGCGGCGCCTGCTCACGGCCCTGCGCGAGGCGGGCTTCGACGACGTACGCGCGCGGCGGCTGAGCCTCGGCGGCTGCACCGTCCTCTGGGGCCGGCGCGCGTGACGGAGGCGGGGGCGCGGCCGGCCTTCTACGCGCTCGCGCCGGGTGGCTGGCGCGACTACGTGACCCTGCTGCACCCGCCCTACACGGCCTGGCACCTGAGCTACGTCGCGATCGGCGCCTGCCTCGCGCCGACGCTGTACGAGGGACGGCTGGTTGCGGCCGCGGCCGCGTTCTTCCTCGCGCTCGGGATCGCGGCTCACGCGCTCGACGAGCTCAACGGCCGGCCGCTCCAGACGAAGATCCCGCGCCGGGTGCTCGTCGTCCTGAGCACCGTGCCGCTCGTGGGGGCAGTCGCGATCGGGATCGGCGGTGCGATCGCCTTCGACCCCTGGCTCCTGGTCTTCGTCGCAGTCGGCGCGGCGCTCGTGCCCGTCTACAACCTCGAGCTGTTCGGGGGAGCGATCCACAACGGCGCCGGGTTCGCGCTCGCATGGGGCGCGTTCCCGCTCCTGACCGGTTACTTCGCGTGCGCGGGGACGATCAGCTGGGAGGCGTTGCTCGCGGCGGGCTACGCGACGTTGATGAGCTACGCGCAACGCGTGCTCTCGACGCCCGTCCGGCACCTGCGCCGCCGAGCGGCCTCCGTCGAGGGGACGATCGAGCTGCGCGAAGGCGGGAGCGAGCCCGTCACGCGCGAGACGTTGACGGCCGCCCCCGAGCGCGCGCTGCAGACGCTGGCCGCGGCGAACGTCGCCCTCGCGGCGGCGTTGCTGGTGCTCCGCCTGGCATAGCATGCCGCCGGTGCGCGCGGAGGTCCTCGAGCTCGTGTTCGCGGCTTCGGTCGTCGTCGTGTTCGCATCCGCCGCCGCGGCCGTTGCAGGACGCGCGTCGCGGCAGCTCCTCATCACGCTGACCTCGGCCCTCGCCGTTGCCGCCGCAGTCGGGTGGGTCAGCTTCGCGCTCGACCCCTCGAGCGAGCTCGCGGTCGCGGCCGGGGGCCTCACCGTCTGCGCTGCTTTCGAGCTCGGGACGCTCGCGGTGCAGCGGCTCGTCGGCCGTGCGCACGAGATCGACCGGCGGCTCGAGGAGACAGAAGCCCGCTTCGACGCCGTGGTCGCCGCCGAGGCCGACTCCCGCTCCGCGGAGCTCGAGCGGACGCTCGCACGCGCCCGCGCCGACTCGCTCTCGAGGCTCGTCGCCGAGGAGCGCCGGATCGCAGAGGAGCGACGTGCGGCACTCAGCGAGCGCGAGTACCGCGCCAGCGCGGAGCTGAGCGAGGCGCTCGCGCAGGTGGAGCGGCGCGTCGCGCAGCGCCTCGGTGAGCTGAATGCCGACATCGAGCGAGCCGAGCAGGCGCTGTCCTCGCAGCTGAAGGCGTTCGCCGACCGGCAGAAGCGGCTGATGGCAGGGGCCGAATCGCGCCTCGCACTCGACACAGAGCGCCTCGACGCCGCGAGCGAGGCTCAGCGGGAACGACTCGCCGCGATGGAGCAGCAGCTCGCCGCCGCCGCCGACGAGGTCGCGGGCGAGGCGCGCGAGCAACTCGAGTCGCACGAGCGCGACCGCCGCCGCGCGCTGCAGGAGGTGGCCGAGCGGCTGCGCCAGCGCGAGGTCGAGCTCAGGGAGCGCGTCGCGGCCGAAGAGGCCGAGGCGATCCAGCGCATCCAGGCAGGTTTCGCCGACATCGAGCGGCGGCAGCTCGACCAGCTCAAGCGCGTCGTCGAGCGCACCGCAGACAGCTTCTCCGAGGCGGTCTCGAAGCAGTTCGCGGAGGCGATTCGCCACTCCCGCGACGATGCGGCGCAGCGGCTCTCACGCGAGCTCGATCGCGCCGTCGCGCACTTCTCCAAGGAAGCGCAGGGCGTCCTCGCCGAACGGCTCGCCAAGGTCGCCGACGCGGGTGGCCAGCGCCTGGAGCGGAAGCTCTCGCAGATCGGCAGCACCCTGGAGCACGAGCGTGACGAGCTAGTCGCCGACCTCCAGCGCCGCATCGGCGACGCCGAAATCGCGCTCAGAGCCCAGGTTCAGGCGCTCGCCGCGGACGCCGAGGCCGAGCGCACGGCGCTGAATGCACGGCTGCAGGACCTCCAGCGGCGCATCGACGAAGCCCTCAACGACGCGGGCTCGCGGCTTGCTCCCACGTTTCGCCGAAGCTGAAGCGCGGAACGGCCAACTTACGCAAGCAGGGTTCGTCTAGGACAGGACGAACTACCCACGCCGATGTCGCAGATCACCGAGACACCACGGGACGAGCAGGCGAAAGTCGAGAGCTGGCGCCTGCACGTGCTCATGGAGGCCGGGTACCCGCTGCCCCTCGCGGAGAAGATCGCCCACAGCGACGCCGACCTGCACCACGCCGTCGACCTGATTCGCCAGGGCTGCTCTCCGGAGACGGCCGCCGAGATCCTGGTCTAGGCCACGCGGCCGTATCCTGGCCTCGTGAAGGTCGAGGCGACCGCGTACGGCGACCGCAAGGTCTACTCCGTCGGCGCGTTCAACCGCGGCATCGCCTCCTGGCTCTCGCGCCTGCCGACAGTCTGGGTCGAAGGCGAGGTCACGGAACTGCGCCGCTCGTCGCGCTGGGCGAGCGTCTTCTTCACGCTCAAGGACCCGCAGGACGGTTCGTGCCTCGGCGTCTCGATGCCGCGGGGGCAGTTCGACGGGCTGCGCCTCGAGCTCGCGGACGGCGACCGTGTGCACGCCTACGGGCGGCCGGAGCTGTTCGAGGCGCGCGGCGAGTTCCGGCTGCGCGCGCTCTCGCTCGAGCGGTTCGGCCTCGGCGACCACCTCGCCGCGCTCGAGCGGCTGAAGAAGAAGCTCGCCGCGGAGGGGCTGTTCGCCGCCGAGCGCAAGCGGCCGCTGCCGCTCCTGCCGCGGCGCATCGGGCTCGTGACCGGGAACGACGCCGCCGCGAAGCGCGACGTTCTGACCGTCGTCACGACACGCTTCCCTCCGGCAAACGTGCTCGTCGCCGAGACCTACGTGCAGGGGCCGCGCGCCGCGGGCGCCGTCGTGGAGGCGCTTCGCGCGCTCTGCCGCGAGGGCGTCGACGTCGTCGTGGTCGCACGCGGCGGCGGGAGCTTCGAGGACCTGCTGCCGTTCAGCGACGAGCGGCTCGTGCGCGCGATCGCCGCGTGTCCGGTGCCCGTCGTCAGCGCGGTCGGGCACGAGCAGGACACGCCGCTCTGCGACCTCGCCGCCGACGTGCGCGCCTCGACACCGAGCGTCGCCGGCCGCCTGGTCGTCCCTGACCTCGCACAGCTGCTGGAGCGGCTCGACCGCTCCCGCTCCGGCCTCGAGCGCGGCGCCCGCCGCAGCCTCGAGCGCGAGCGGCAGCGCCTCGACCGGGCGCACGAGCGCCTTCGCCGCGCGCCGCGCCTGCTCGTCGAGCGCGGCCGCGCGCGGCTCGACCAGACAGCCGGCCGGCTGCGCGCGCTCTCGCCGCAGGCGACGCTGGAGCGCGGCTACGCAATCGTGCGCGCGGACGACGCCATCGTCCGCTCGGCACACGGGCTCGAGACCGGCGAGCGCGTCGAGGTCGAGCTGGCCGAGGGAGGCTTCGGCGCGCGGGTGGAGGACACGCGGTGACGTTCGAGGAGGCGCAGGCCGAGCTCGAGCAGATCGTCCACCGCCTCGAGACCGGCGAGGCCCCGCTCGACGAGGCGCTCAAGCTCTGGGAGCGCGGTGAGGAGCTCTACCACTTTTGCAAGGAGCGGCTCGATGCGGCCGAGGGCAAGATCGAAGAGCTCGCGAGTCGCGCCGAGGCTGCAAAACCATAGAATCTCCGCGTGGCCGAGGAAGCACCCGTAGAGCTCCTCCAGCGCGTCCCGCTCTTTGGGGACTTTGACCGCGGCGACCTCGAGCGGCTCTCGCGGTCGTTCAAGCAGCGCACCTTCGACGCCGGCAGCACGGTCGCCGACGAGGGCCGGACCGGCGCGGGGTTCTTCGTGATCGAGAGCGGCGAGGCGTCGGTCTCGGTCCGCGGCTCGGAGCGCGCCAAGCTCGGCCCGGGCGACTACTTCGGCGAGATCGCCCTCATCGACGATGGCGCGAGGAGCGCCACAATCACGGCCGACAGCGAGCTCCGCTGCTACGGCCTCACGTCCTGGGAATTCCGGCCGCTCGTCGAGGGCAACGCTTCGATCGCGTGGAAGCTCCTGGAGACCCTGGCGAAGCGGCTTCGCGCCGCTCAGAGCTGACCGCGACCGCGGCCGACGACGCCGCGCTGGTCGCGCGCTGCCGTGCCGGCGACGACGCCGCCTGGCGCGAGCTCGTCGACCGCTTCTCGCGCTACGTCTACGCGATCGCCGTCCAGGGGTTCCGGCTGCCGCAGCAGGACGCCGAGGACATCTTCCAAGAGGTCTTCGCGCGGGTCTACGAGCGGCTCGACTCGCTGCGCGAGGACGAGGCCGTGCGCCCGTGGATCGCGCAGCTCACACGGCGCCTCTGCATCGACCGGCTGCGCGCGGGGGCGCGGGAGTCGGACGCCGACATCGACGAGCTGCCCGAGCTCCCGGCCGAGGACGACCTGACCGCACTCGAGGAGGCGTTCGACGTCCACGAGGCGATGGCGGAGCTGCCGGAGAACTGCCGGCAGATCCTCGACCGCTTCTACGCGCGCGACGAGAGCTACCGCACCATCGGCGACACGCTCGGATTGCCGGCCGGGACGATCGCCAGCCGGATCTCCCGCTGCCTGGACAAGCTGCGCGACACGTTCGAGGGAAGAAATCCGCCCCCTGCTCCGTCAGGTGAGCAGGTGACGTGATGCGCGAATACGACGAACAGCGACTGGGACGGTTGATCGGGATGCTCCCGCCGGCGCCCGAGGGCTGGGTGCGCGCGGCGCAGGAGCTGCCCGCGGCCCGCCGAGGGCTCGACCAGCTCGTCGCACGCGCCGAGGCCGACGCGGCCTTCCGTGCCTCCGTGCTCGCCGATCTCGAGAGCGCGCTGCAGGCCGAAGGCGTCGAGCCCGAGCCGCGCGTGGTCGACGAGCTTCGCCGCCTCCTCGCTGACCAGTAGCGCGGCGTAATCGCAGCGCACTACGATCCGCGCGTGACGCAGGAGCCGGCAGACCTTCCCGCGTGGAGCCTCCCCGCAGGCGCGGGGGAGCGAATCTCGATCGGCGTCGACTGGCCGGAGCGCGTCACCCGCGACTGGGCCTTCGGCGGTGCGACGGGGAAGGGCGTGCGCGTCTGCATCCTCGACAGCGGAATCGAGCGCGGCCACCCGCGCGTCGGCGAGATCGAAGGCGCCGTCGCTTTCAACCGCAGCGGCGAGGACGAGGAGGTCGAGGTCGTCGAGGACACCGAGGGCGACCTCTGCGGCCACGGCACCGCCTGCGCGGGAATCGTCCGCCAGCTCGCCCCCGAGTGCAGCCTCTTCAGCGCGCGCGTGCTCGGCGCGGGCTTCAAGGGCAGCGGCCCGATCCTGCTCGCGGGCCTCCGCTGGGCGGTCGACCAGGGCTTCGACGTGATCAACATGAGCCTGTCGACGACCAAGCGCCAGTTCGCGGAGCTGCTGCACGAGCTCGCCGACACCGCCTACTTCCGCCGCACCGTCCTCGTCGCGTCGGCACACAACATGCCCGTCGAGAGCTATCCGTGGCGCTTCTCGTCGGTGATCTCAGTCGGCAGCCACGAGGAGCCCGACCCGATGACGTTCTTCTACAACCCGTCGCCGCCGGTCGAGTTCTTCGCGCGCGGTGTCGGGGTCGAGATCGCCTGGCTCGGCGGCGGCACGATCCTCTCGACCGGAAACAGCTTCGCGACACCGCACCTGAGCGGCATCTGCGCGCTCGTGCTCTCGAAGCACCCCGAGCTGACGCCGTTCCAGCTCAAGAACGTCCTCTACCTGACGGCCAACAACGTGGGAGGAGACACATGAGCGACCTGCGCGCGGCCGTGGCCGCCGGAGCCCTCGGCTCGGAGGAGGGCTACCGCGAGCTCTTGCAGTCGATCGTGGAGGTGGCGCGCGCGATCTTCGGCGCGCGGGCGTCGTCCGTGTTCCTGTTCGACGAGGACTCCGACGAGCTGGTGTTCGAGGCCGTGGCCGGAGAAGGCGCCGGCGATCTGATCGGTCAGCGGTTCCCCTCCAGCACCGGGATCGCGGGCTGGGTGCTCGTCACGCGCCAGCCGCTGGTCGTCGAGGAGCTCGACAAGGACCCGCGCTTCTCCCGTGAGACGGCGGAGTCGACAGGTTTCGTGCCGAAGGGCCTGATGGCGGTGCCGCTTCTGCACGAGGACAACGCACTCGGCGTGCTCGAGGTGCTCGACCGCCCGCAGAAGGCCGCGTTCTCGCTTGCGGAGATGGACTTGTTGGGGCTGTTCGCGAACGAGGCCGCGATCGCGCTCGACCTGCTGCAGAAGGCGCGGGCGGCACGGACCGTGCTCGAGGACGAAGGCGCCGACGCCGACGCGTTCGCCCGTTTCGCGGCGCGGCTCGACGAGGCCGAGCCGGAGCAGCGCGAAGCGGCGCTCCAGCTCCTCGACGCGCTCGGGAAGCTTCTCCGGGAACGCTAAGAGGGAGCCTCTCGGCTCCCTCCGTAGCTTGGGCTGAGCTCGAAGCCCCTACGCCTTCTGCATCCCCTTAGCGACTGCGCCCTTGGCGACGTGCGCCTCGACGTCGTCGCCTTCAGCCTCATCGTTGCGGCCCTTGGCGACTGCGCCCTTAGCGACTGCGCCCTTGGCGACGTGCGCCTCGACGTCGTCGCCTTCAGCCTCATCGTTGCGGCCCTTGGCGACTGCGCCCTTAGCGACTGCGCCCTTGGCGACGTGCGCCTCGACGTCTTCGTCGGTGCGAGTCTCGCGATCCTCCTCCATGAACTGCCTCCTTTCGAACTTCCGGAACCTGAGCACTAGACGGAGTTCGTTCCCGAAATCTTCCACGCGGACTTCAAAAACGCAATGCGCGGTGCCATTCTCAGCACGTGGCGAGGCTCCGGGAGCACCTGCGGGAGTCCTTTCGCGCACTGCGCGAGGTGTTTCGCAACCGGGCGCTGCGGCAGCTCCAGCTCGCCTGGGCGGGTTCCATCATCGGGAGCTGGGCCTATGCCGTAGCCCTAGTTGTTTACGCCTACGACCAGGGCGGTGCCTCGGCGGTCGCCCTCGTCGCGGTGGTCCGCTGGGTACCGGCCGCGGTCGCATCGCCGTTCGCATCAATCTTGGGCGACCGCTACCCGAGGGTGCGGGTGATGTTGAGCGCCGACCTGCTACGCGCGAGCGCCCTTGTAGCGATGGCGGTATGCGTGGTCACGGATGCCCCCGCCGCGATCGTCTACTTGCTCGCGTCCATTGCGGCCGTGCTCGCGACGGTGTTCGACCCCGCGCAGTCGGCCTTGATTCCCTCGCTTGCGCGTACCCCGGAGGAACTGACCGCCGCGAACGTGAGCTCGAGCACGCTCGAAAGCCTTGGCTTCTGCGTCGGCCCCGCCCTCGGCGGGATCTTGCTCACCTTCACGAATGTGTGGGTCGTCTTCGTCGTAACCGCCGCCGCGTTTCTGTGGTCGGCACTGATGCTTGCCCCGCTTCTCCGCGCGTCTGAGCCACCGCTGACGCACGAGCGGCCTCATCTGCTCGAGGAAGCAACCGCCGGCTTCCGCGCAATTGGGAGCGACCCGCGCTTGCGGCTGGTCATCGGCCTCTTCGGCGCGCAGACGCTCGTGAACGGCGCCTTTGGCGTTCTCGTCGCCGTCTCGGCGTTCCAACTGCTCGATCTCGGCTCCGGCGGCGTCGGCTACCTCCAATCCGCCGTAGGCGTTGGCGGGCTTATCGGGGGCGCAGTCGCACTCGCCCTCGTCGGGCATCGGCGCCTGGCCACGACGTTCGGCATCGCAGTGGCCGGGACGGGCGGACCGCTGCTTCTCTTAGGAGTCCTTCCAAGGACCGGCGCAGCACTCATCGCCTTCGGCTTGGTCGGTTTCGCGAACATCATCTGTGACGTCTCCGGCTTTACGATCCTGCAGCGGGGGACGCCGAGCGAGGTGCTGTCGCGCGTCTTCGGTGTCCTGCACAGCCTCGTCTACGCGACGATCGCTCTCGGGGCGGTGCTTGCACCCCCACTGATCAATGCGGTTGGTGTTCGCTGGACGCTGGTGATCGTTGGCTCGCTGCTCCCGGTGCTGTCGCTGCTCACACACACGAGCCTGACGAGGCTCGACGCCGACCCCGGCGACCCGCACAGGCTTCGACTCCTGCAGGCAATCCCGATCTTCTCGCCGCTCTCGCCACCCGTGCTGGAGCGGCTCGCCGCCCGGCTGACGCCTGTGCAGGCGCAAGGGGGCGAGGAGATCATCCGGCGCGGCGACCACGGCGACCGCTTCTACGTCGTCTCCTCCGGGGAGGTCGACGTGCTCGTGGACGGCCGCCCCCCGCGCCGCGAGGGCGAGGGCTCGTACTTCGGCGAGATTGCGCTGCTGCGCGACGTGCCGCGCACCGCCACGGTCCTCGCCGCCACCGACGTCGAACTCTTCGCGCTCGACCGCGACGACTTCCTCCCCGCCGTGACCGGCCACGCGGGCAGCGTCCAGGCCGCCGAAGGGGTGATCGGCGCGCGCCTGGGCATGTCGACGGTGTAGCGGCTGTCGCGCCGGCGGGTTAGCATCCGCCCATGGCTGCGCCTTCCGTCGACTTGCTGCATCGCGTCCCGCTCTTCGCGGAGTTGAAGCCGAAGGAGCTCGAGAAGCTGAGCAGCTCCTTCAAGGAGCGCACGTTCGCAGAAGGCGAGGATGTCGCCAGCGAGGGCGAGACCGGCGGCGGCGGCAGGTTCTTCGTGATCGAGAGCGGCGAGGCAATCGTCAGCGTCCACGGCGAGGAGCGGGGCCGGCTCGGGCCGGGCGACTACTTCGGCGACGTCGCGATGATCGACCGAGGCGAACGAACGGCCACGATCCACGCCGCCTCCGAGCTGAAGTGCTACAGCCTCACCTTCTGGGACTTCCGGCCCCTCGTAGAGAGCGACGCGCGCATCGCGTGGCCGCTGCTCCAGACGATGGCGAAGCGCTTACGCGCGGCCGAGTCCGAGGCCTAGCTCCTCCAGGTCGTCGCGCGCCCTCGCCGGGTCGCCGCTGAGCGGCCGCGCGTCGAGGCCGTCGGCCACGCGCCCGCCGAAGAGCACGCAGCGCACGCCGAGCTCATCGCACACGCGCAGCGCCTCGCCTGGAGCCTTGCCGTCGAAGGTCGTGCGGTCGACCGTGCCCTCGCCCGTCACTACCAGGTCGGCGGCCGCGGCACGATCCCGGAAGCCGATCGCGTCCAGGACGTAGGGCGCTCCCGGCGCCAGCTGCGCGCCGAGCGACGCGAGCGCCGCGCCCAGGCCCCCTGCGGCGCCGGCCCCGGCGAGCTTCGCGAACGACGGCAGGTGCCCGGCGAAGCGGTTCTCCAGCTCCGAGACGTCGTCGGCGAGCGCGCCCTTCTGCGGCCCGAAGAGCCGCGGCGCCTCCGCGAGCGTCGCGCGGACGTCGCAGAGCGCAACCGTCGGCCCCGGCAGCTCGTCGAGCACCTCGAGCAGCCCCGAGCCGCCGTCCATCGTCGCGGTGCCGCCGAGGCAGACGAGTAACCGCGGAGCCGAGCCGACACGAGCGATCAGCTCGCCGAGCCCGCGGCTCGAGGCCGCGTGTACGTCCAGCCGCGAGGGGTCGAGCGGGATCACCTCCGCGCTCTCGACGACGGCCGTGCCGTCCGGGAGCTCCCGGATCGGCGCGTCGCGCTCGCGCCCGAAGGCGTCGGATACCCGCGCGAGCCGCTGCACCCGCGCGCCGAGCACCTCCGCCGTCCCCTCGCCTCCATCGGCGAGCGGCAGCTCCTCGGCCTCCGCGCCGGCGCTTCGCAGTCCCCGCGCCAGGGCGGCCGCCGCCTCCACCGCCGTGAGGACGCCCTTGAGGCTAGCCGGGGACGCGAGCGCGCGCATGCGTGCCGTCGACGCGGGCCGCCTCGTCCTCCGCGCGCGGCTCCTCGGGCACCTCCGCCTCCTCTGCGCCCGGCATCCGCCGCAGCATCGCGAACGAGAGCCCCTCGCGCGCGAGGAACATCAGCCCGACGCCGACGCCCACCGAAGCCTCGATGGCCTGCAGCCCGAAGCCGAATGCGAGCGCCTGCGCGGTCGCGACGCCGTACGAGCGGAGCGGCACTGCTACGACCGCCTGCAGCAGACCGATGTTCCCCGGCCAGAGCGGGAAGAGCGTCGCGACGTTCATCAGCAGCAGCACGAGCGCGGCCGCCGGCATGGGCGCGTGGATGTCGAATGCCCGCATCGCTGTGTAGACGGCGAGCAGCTGGAACAGCCAGCCGCAGCACTGAAAGAAGACGGCGAGCGCGGCCGGCCCGGGTGCGTGGAGCACGCCGAGCCCGTACCGGGCCATCGTCACCAGCCGCTTCACCGGCCCCACCTCGTCCACCACGGACTGGTGATGCCTCCGCGCGCTGGCGAACGCGAACGCGAACAGGCCGAACCCGACGGCGCCCACGACCAGGAGGCTCGTGAACGCCCAGTGCGGGATGTTCGCCGTGGCGAGGACGTAGAGGATCAGGCCGACCACGGGCACGAGGTCGAAGAGCCGGTGCGCGAAGACCGTCCCGACAAGCGCCGCCCAGGTCCCGTCCGCGCGGCCGTGCAGGCGGAGCTTCCGCGTCAGGACCGCCACACGCGCGAGCTCGCCGATCCGTCCCGGCAGCACCGCGTTCGCGAACAGCCCCACCGAGAACGCGGAGAACACGAGCGAGAAGCGCGGGTGCGGCGGCGGGATCGCCTGCTTGATCACCGTGTTCCACGCGAGCGCGCGCACGAGGACCGAGAGCAGGTTGAGCCCGATCGCGACCACGACCCAGTACCACACCACCGCGTCGAAGGCGTGCCAGACGGCGCCCCAGTCGGGCCCGCGCCACCAGACCAGCGCAACCAAACCGGCCGCGGCGGCGAGCACACCGACGATCCGCCACACCGGCGACCGCGGGATCCTCAGGAAGCGCCTCACACGAGCTCCCGGTACATCTCTTCGAGGCGCCGCGCGATGTCGTCCCAGGAGTACCGTTCCTGCGCAACCCGCCGGGCCGCGATGCCGAGCCGTTCGCGCCGCGCCTCGTCGTCGAGTAGGCCTGCCACTGCTTCCGTCAGCGCGTCCGGGTCTCCGGGTGGGACGAGGACGCCGGTCTCGTCCGTCATGACGTCACGGTACCCCGTGATGTCAGACGCAACCACCGGGGTCGCGCACGCAAACGCGCGCGTGAGCACCATCCCGAAGCTCTCGCCACCGAGCGACGGGGCGAGCAGCGCCTTCGCGGTCAGCAGCTCCTCCGTCAGGTCGTCCTGGCTGAGGAACCCGAGCGCGTCGATGCCCGTCGCGTCGACACCCGCCTGCTGAAGAGCCAGCCGCACCATCAGCGGGTCGGCGCCGACGATGCGCAGTCGCGCCCCGGTCCGGCGGTGGATCTCCGGCCAGGCGCGCAGCAGCACCGACACCCCTTTCCGGCGGTCGTGGCGGCCGACGAACACGACCCGGTGCTCGCGCCCGGCGGCCTCGGCGTGCTCCGGGATGAGCACGCCGTTGGGGATCACCTCGTACTCCCCCGGCATCCAGCGCTCCGCCGTCTCGCGCGCGGCGTCGGAGACCGCGATTCGGCGGTCGATCCGGTCCATCAGGAACCCCCACGCGCGCCCTCCGATGTGCATCCAGGCGAGCCCGCCGGAGGCGTGGAAGGTCGCGACGATGGGACAGCGCGCCCAGGCCATCACGGCGGTGCAGATCACGGGCGTCATGGGCTCGTGCAGGTGCAGCACGTCGAAGCGCTCGCGCTCGAGCACCCGCTTGATCCTCGGCACCGCCCTCGGGCTGAGAACGATGTTCGGCAGCGAGCCGTTGGCCGGGACGATCACCGAGCGGCCGACCGGAATCACGTGCGACGGCGGGCTGCCGTGCCGGCCGTGCCGCGGGTGCAGCACACGCGTGAAGCTCCCCGGCGGGTCGTTGCCGATGATCGTGCGCGTCTCGACGCCGAGTCGCTGCAGCGACTCCGCCTGCAGCTCGGAGTGCTCGAGGACCGCGCCCCAGTAGGACCACGAGTACGGCACGACGATGCCGACCTTCATCGCGTGACGATTCTGACGGTCGCTACTGCGGGTGCGGGCGGTTGCCGTCTCGGGGCGACGAGTCCGCGCTGATCACGCCTGCGCGCAAGCCCACCAGCACCGCCTCGAGCCGCGAGTGAGCGCCAAGCCCCCGGAGCAGCGCGCGGATGTGGTTCCGCGCGGTCTCTTCCGCAATACCGAGCCGGCGTGCGATCTCCGGCGTCTCGAGCCCTTCGCCGAGCAGGCGCAGGACCTCCTGCTGCCGCGGCGTGAGGTCTTCCAGCGGCGAGGGCTCGAACGTGGGTGCCTGCGCGAGCGGCATCCCGACGCCGAAGATCCCCACGATGTGGCCGTCGCGCCGCAGGGGAGCGGAGCTGAGGCGCATCGGAATCCGGCCGCCGTTTCGGTCGAGCACGACCATGTCGAAGATCTGCGTCGTCCTGCCGACGACCTTGGGCGCGAAGTTCGTCCGCGCGACCTGGCGGTGCTCAGGGGCCACGTACTCGACGAACGGCTCCCCGCGCAGGTCGCCGAGCAGCTCGACCAGCGCGCGGTTGACCCAGCAGAAGCGCCCTTCGCGGTTGATCACGTATGCGGGCGCCGCGAGATCCTCGACCGCAGTCGGAAGATCGAGCGCTGCGAGTTCGGAAGCGTTCATCTGCATTGCACCTGCCGTCATGAGACCTACCGGCCACCCCGCCGCGGGCGGCCGGTAGGCGTTGAGCTCGGACCGACGAGGTTCCCGTGGACCCGCCTTGCGGGGCGGCCGCGGGAGGGGGGAATGTGTGGGCACACCTGCCGGCCCGTGCGCATCGAGCCTTTCATCCGCTCCTACCCGGTGTCATGACCCGCGTGGGTCAAGTCGCGGGGAGCGCAGCTGCCGCGGCGCGCGAGTAGACCGCCACCTGGAAGGGGCGTATGGTCAGCGGAGCCGCCGGTGACCGAGGATCCGGGACACCCGAAGCTCGGCCTCGCCCTCTCCGGGGGCGGGCATCGCGCCGCTTTCTTCCACATCGGCGTCCTCGCGCGGCTCGCGGAGCTCGGGCTGCTGCGGCCGATCCAGGTGATCTCGACCGTCTCGGGCGGCTCGATCGTCGGCGCGCTCTACTACCTGCACGTCAAGAACCTGCTCGAGTCGAAGGCGGACTCGGAGATCACGGACGGCGACTACGTCGATGTCGTTCGGGCGGTCGAGCGCGAGTACCGCGAGGGCGCGGCCTCGAACGTGCGGGGCTCCGCCTGGAGGAACCCGCTGAAGAACTTCCAGATGGCGCTACCGACGTACACGCGGACCGACCGCGTGGGCGAGCTCTACGAGCAGCGCTTCTATTCGAAGGCGTGGGGCGACCGGCCCAAGCCCGGCGGCCGCATCCGCATGAGCGACCTGCTGATCGCGCCGAAGGGCCACGAGGGGCACTTCGACCCCGACGTCGCCAACGCGACGCGCAGCGCCCCGGTCCCGATCCTCTTACTCGAGGCCACCACGCTGAACACCGGCCACAACTGGCGCTTCGAGGCGATGTACATGGGCGAGCCGCTGCGACAGGGCATGGACAACGTGGCCGACCGCGAGGACGTCGACAAGAACACGATCTTGCCGCGCACGGCCTGGAGCGACCTGCCGCCTTCCTGCCGCGACTTTCCGCTGGGCGGTGCCGTCGCCTCCTCGGCGTGCTTCCCCGGCGGCTTTCCGCCGATGCAGGTCACCGGCCTGTACAAGGACAAGGGCTGGGTCGTGAAGCTGATCGACGGCGGCGTCCACGACAACCAGGGCGTGGAGGGCCTCGACAACCGCGGCTGCACGCACCTGATCATCAGCGACGGCTCGGGACAGATGCCCGACGTCAAGAAGCCGTCCTCGCGCCTGCCGGCCGTGCTGGGCCGGGTCGTCTCCGTCTACGGCGACGCGGAGCGCGAGCAGCGGCTCCTCGAGTTGCTCGGCCGCGGCGACACGGTCGCCTTCATGCACCTCCAGACCGGCCTCCCCGCACCGACGATGCCGCCGGTCGGCGAGCGCACGAAGGAGGAGCCGAGGCTGCCGTCGAGCGACTTCGGGGTGGCCGAGGGCGTGCAGCGCGCCCATGCCGAGGTCCGAACCGACCTCGACGCCTTCTGCGAGGTCGAGGCGTGGTCACTGATGGCCGACGCCTACCGGCTCGCCGGAAGGATCGTTCCCTCGCGGAAAGGGGTCGCGTCCCTCGGCACTCTTGGCACCGAACGGGAGTGGCCGTTCAACGTGGTCGCCAATCAACTCGGCCAACCGAACGAGCGCTACCTGAAGGTGATGCACGCGGCGAAGCAGCGGTTCCTGAAGGCGGGAAGGATCACGCCCGGCGTGCTGCCCCTCACGATCCTGCTCTTGGTCGCCGCAGCCGGCGCCGCGGCGTACGGCCTCTGGGAAGTCCTGCCTCCGCACGGACGGTGGCTCTACGTCGGAATCGTCGCTGTGCTCGTTGCGCTCTGGATCTACGCGAACTCCGAGAAGCCGTACGTGAAGCCCGTCGCCTTCGGCATCTTCGACATGGTTCTCCCCGCGTTGCTGGCGCTGCCGCTCGCGGTGGCCGCGTGGGCGCAGATCCTCGCCGGCCGCTGGTGGCTTCGGCTCGGCCGCGCCGGCCGTCTCTAGACTCGCGGCATGATCGAAGGCGGCCTCGCCGAGCTCCACACGCACCTCGGCGCGTCGGTCGCCTCCGAGATCATGTGGAGCCTCGCCCACGAGCAGGGCATCGCGCTTCCGGTCAAGGACTACTGGGAGTTCGACCGGCTCGTCACGATCGCCGACCCGCGCCGCGTCGACTCGCTCGACGCCCTCGACCAGATCTACCACTGGACGGAGCTGATCCAGTCGAGCCCGCTCGCCGTCGAGCGCTCGGTACATACGGCGATCGGCGGCGCCTACCGCTCCCAGGGGATCACGACGCTCGAGCTCCGCTTCAACCCCATGAAGCGCAACCGCGGGGGCGAGCGCGATCTCGACCACATCATCATGGCAGCGGTCCGCGGGCTCGACCGCGCGAGCCTCGAGTACCCGAACGTCCGCGCCGGCCTGATCCTGATGATGGACAGGACGTTCAACGAGCGACAGAACGCGATCATCATCGAGAAGGCGATCCGCTACGCGCCGCGCGGGATCGTCGGCGTCGACATCGCAGGCCCGCGCCCAGGGGGCGAGCGCTATCCCTACCGTGAGCTCTCTTCGCTCGTCGAAGAGGCGCGCTCGGCAGGCCTCGGCGTGACGATCCACGTGGGCGAGGAGGGCGAGGAGCACGGCGACGCCGAGATCGACGAGGTGGTCGAGCACCTGCGCCCGGACCGCATCGGCCACGGCATCCTCGCCGCGCGCAACCCGGAGCTGATGGCGGCGCTACGCGAGCAGGAGATCGTGCTCGAGATCTGCCCGACCTCGAACCTGCTCACGCGCGCGCTCCCGAGCGAGGAGGCGGTGCGCGACACCTTCCGCGCGTTCGTCGAGAACGGCGTCGCGTTCACGATCGCGACGGACGGGCCCGAGATGATGCGCACGCATCTGCGCGACGAGTTCGAGCTCCTGCAGCGGATCGGCGCTCTGGACGAGGAGGAGCTCGCCGAGGCCAACCGCCGCGGGCATGAAGCCAGCTTCGTTCAGGCCGCGTCGCCCGCTCGCACGTAGGGCGCTGTTACCCCGGCGGGTGTACGCCCGAAGTTACGCCGTCCGGTCAATAGTCGGCGCGCAGGGCCGTTGTTAGCGTCGCCGCCATGGTCACAGTCCTGCATGAGGGGCCGCCGGTGATTACGGATCGGCAGCTTCAGGTGATCCAGCTGATCGCCGCCGGGTACTCGAACGACGAGGTCGCGCACCGCCTCGGCATCTCGCCGAGAACGGCGAAGGCCCACTCGGACGTGCTCCGGCAGAAGCTGGGCTGCGCGCGGCGTCGCCAGATCCCGGGCGCGTACCGCACGCTCACCGGCCGCGATCCCCTCTCACAAGGCCTCGGAGCAGGACCACCCGCTCCGGGGGACTGACGGCACCCGCGCCTGCGGCTGCGGCCGCAGGCGCGGTGCTTCCGCGACAATAGGCCGCAGCGAATTCCGCTTCTAGGGTACGAGCGCAGGCAGAGCGCGATCGCGATGGTCGAACTGGAAGAACAACCGGCGTCGGCAGCAAACCGCCACATCATCGAGCGGCCTCGCCTGACGCGCCTTCTCGACGAGACGACAGCGAGGGTAATCATGCTCGTCGCCCCCGCCGGCTACGGGAAGACGACCCTGGCCCGCCAGTGGCTCGCCAAGCGCCCGCATGTTTGGTTTGAAGCCAGTACTGCATCAGCAGATGTTGCCGGGCTGATTCGGCAGCTCGGAGAAACACTCTTGCCATTTAGTGAACCGGACGATGGCCGGCTTCTCGACTTGCTTCGTTCGGTTCACGACGTGAGCGTCCTAGAGGCGTTGGCGAACTTGCAAGCAGGACGAATTGATCCATGGCCCACCGATGCATGGCTGGGAATCGACGACTACGAGTCGATGGGAGCGTCCGAGGCATCTGATGCCTACATCGAGCTTCTGCTTCGAGCCTCGACGGTCAAGCTACTTCTGACGAGCCGCGTCATGCCGCGGTGGGCTACGGCCCGCAAGCGTCTCTACGGCGACTACCTGATCGTCACGCGCCAGCAGCTCGCCATGACCGATGCGGAGGCGAGGCAAGTCCTGAAGCGGCGTGAAGCTCAAGAAGTGCCGACGCTCATTTCTACGGCGGCGGGGTGGCCGGCCGTGCTCGGGCTTGCGTCGCTATCGGAAGCTCAGGAGCCAAGTGCGGTTCTCCCGGAGACGCTCTATGACTACTTTGCTGAGGAGCTGTTCCAAAGAGCCTCGCCGTCCCTCCGGTCCGCGTTGCCGCAACTCGCGCTCTTAACAACGGTTACTCCAGACATCGTGGCGGCAGGCTTCGGTGCGGATGACGCGCCGGAGATGCTCAGAGAGGCGAAAGAGCTCGGATTCTTGAGCGGTGAAGGGTCGGCGTTGTCATTCCAGCCGCTGCTTCGAGCGTTCCTCCGGCGAAAGGAGCCCCCTGCGGCGCGGCACGACGAGACCGTGGATCGGCTCATAGGATTCTTGCTCGAGTCTCAGGAGTGGGACGAGGCATTTGACGTTATCCGAGACGCGTCCCAGCCTGAAGCGCTAGTGACACTCTTCGAACTTGCGCATGAGCCACTCCTGAAATCGGGTCGCAAGGCAACACTGGCCGAGTGGCTCTCGTTCGCCGGCGCCATCGAAGTCCATGCACCACTCCTCGATCTCGTCCGCGCGGAGCTCGCTATCAGAGAAGGAACTTTCGGTTACGCGGAGCAGCTCGCGCTTCGAGTCGCGGAGCAAACCAAAGATCAACGAGTGGCCAGCCGAGCACTCTCGATCGCCGGGCGAGCCGCGCATCTCGACAATCGCGAAGGAGCGGCGTTGGCTCACTTTCGCGCAGCTGGAGAGCTTGCCAATGATGATCGCGAACGCCACCGCGCCGCATGGGGAGCACTGCTTGCGGCGCAAGATTTCGAGAGTGATGACGA
The DNA here is from genome assembly GCA_963719275.1 of uncultured Actinomycetes bacterium. Taxonomy (GTDB): domain Bacteria; phylum Actinomycetota; class Thermoleophilia; order Gaiellales; family Gaiellaceae; genus AC-32. The sequence goes on from CAVRBT010000005.1 coordinate 198,285, forward strand.
GTTGGGACTCGTCCTCGACACATTCTTCAGGTATGGCACCGACAGCGCTGACGACGCGGTGCGAGCAGCAACGGCGCAACTTGCGCTGGCCCTAACGAGGCACGGTCTGTCAGGCGTGATCGAACCAGCACTCGCGACCCTCCGCGCCTTCCGTAAGAGCGCCGACCCAGTCGCCGTCACGAGCCTGCTTAACAGCCTCAGCAGATCGTTGTCGCTTGCCGCGCGGTACGAAGAGGCGCGACAACTGGCTGAAGAGGAGCTTGACGTCGCGACATCCGCGAAGCTTCAGTTCGTTATCCCGTATGGACATGTTGCGCGCGCGGCGGCGCTAGTCGGGCTCAGTCGCTATCGAGAAGCAGAGGACAGCCTGAGCCTGGCCACCGGTCATGCCGAGGACATTGGGGACGAACACAACGTCTTCGATGCTCTGACCGTCCGCGCAAAGGCGGCAATCGCTCAGGGGGAAGGCGATCGCGCTGCGCAACTGACGGCTACCCGCGCCGACACGACTGGACTTTCTTCAGGGATGCACGCGGAGTACGTAGCTACACGCGGGCTTGCACTGGCCTGTACCGGCCGAGTTGCCGAAGCCAAGCAAGCGCTAGCCGAGGCGGAGGAACACTCTTCAATCCCCGAAGCCATTGCGCTGGTGGCGTGCGGCCGTGCCGTTCTCGCGCTACACGGCGGCTCGGCGACAAGAGAAGTAGCGCAGGAGCTCGAGCAGCCATTAGCTCTCATGATGTTCGAACCCGTCGTCGTTGCCTGCCGCGGGTACTCAGACATGGTCGAAGTAGTAAAGGCGACAGGTCGCCATCTTCCCCAGCGTCTAGTCGAGGCGATGATCGCACAGCCGAGTCTCTCGCAGAAGGATCAGTTGCTCGCCTCGCTCACACCTAGGGAACGAGAGGTCCTCGAGCTGCTAGCGCGCGGATACACGAACCGGGAAATCGCAGCCACGCTCGTAATCGCTGAGGTGACGGCAAAGGTGCACGTTCGCCGAATCATTCAGAAGTTAGGGGTCCGGTCCCGTACCGAAGCCGCCATTGCGGCCGTCGAACGCGCGAGATAATTACGCGGAACTGGCGCCGCCCACGGCCACGAGCCGGCGCGCCGAACGTGTCGGCCTCGCATGCAAGAGAGGAACGTCCCGTGCCAGGATGGATTCCAGTGCGAGAACAACCGTGGCGTCGAACTGCGTGCCCGCCGCCTGCGCCAAGCGAAGCCGGGCAGTGCGTTGCGGCATCGAGTCGCGATAGGGTCGGTCTGACGTCATTGCGTCAAAAGCGTCGGCTACAGCGATGATTCGCGACAGGACCGGGATCTCGTCGCCGCTCAGGCCATCCGGGTAACCATGCCCATCGATGCGCTCGTGATGGTGCCGTACGACTTGAGCGATCTCTTTGTAGTCGTCGACGTTCGCGAGAATTCGCTCGCCAATCGCGGCGTGTTGCTCCATCTGGTGTCGTTCCTCAAGTGTCAGAGGTCCTGGCTTTTCGAGAAGACCAGCGGGCAGGCCCACTTTGCCGACGTCGTGTACGAGGCCGCATAGGAAAGCAAGCTGTTGTTCCTTCTCGGGCAACTCCAGTCGCTCGGCGATGGCACGTGCATACGTCGCGACAGCTTCCGAATGGCCCGCCGTATAGCGATCGCGAGCATCCAGAGTCGCGACAAGAGCTGCCGCGAAAGACAAGTTAGCCGCCTCCAATTTCGCATTCGCATCAACGAGCTTCACGGAGACATCGCGCTGGCGCTGGTACAGATGCACGACACGTTGCAAAGCGAGAGTCGGCCCGAGGAACATAGCCGCCGTCCAAAATGAATAGTGCGCGAACCCGTAAACCATCAACCCGACAAGTGGCACGTAGAGCGGCAAGGACAAAAGGGCGAATGGTCCGACTGAGCGGATGTAGACCATGACTGGTGCCGATCGCCGTACGAGCAACGTAGAAATGTTGAAGAGCCCATCCACGATCACATTTGCGATACCGGCCACCGCGGTCGCAAGTGTCGCGACCGCGAATGACGGTCGCCCAGACAGCACCTGCACCGCCAGCAGGCCCGTAACCCCACCGGTAAGACCCCGAGCCGGAATGTAGATCGCCCACCGCAAGTAAGGCCGGCGGAAATCCAGGGCATTTGCGACGACCCCGACGACGAGCGCAGTAAGCGGGCCAAACGCCACAGCGGCGAACACGAAAGGTAGGAACGCAACCGAGGTCTCGACGTTGCGTCGCGACCCGTACGCTCTGCCGCTCGGTTACGGCCGTCACCAGTGCCAGCGCGATGAATTGCCACCATGGCGGAAGCTTGTAACCACTGTCCCTTAGGAGCCCGGCCATAAGGACGCAGCCAGCTGTCAGCGCCGCGATCCAGAGCAGCGTCGCGCGCTCTTTGCGAGCGAACACACTGGCAACCTGGCGCGTCTCAATTAGCCGGTCGCGCCAGTTGAGAGTCACCCAAAAGGGGTATACACTCGATCGGTCGTCAGTCCCCCCCGAAGGGAGGCATCCCGTGCTTGCGGGATTTCGTGTTCGTTCTGCAGGCCTCATCGGCACCCTCGTAGCCATCGCGGCTGTCGTGGGAAACTCCAAGTCTTTCTAGCCGGCGAAGCTTCCGTTTTCCCCAATCTGTCCACATCACCCTGTTGAGGGATTTCCACAGGGTTGTGGAGAAGCACACAGAATCGAGTAGGTTCGGCTCCCCGCGTCTAGGGAGAGCTTGGCGCAACACCGACTGTGCCGCCGGAACGCGCTGCTCGCCCCGGCGACGAGCGGAGTTCCGCCAAGCTCTCCTAGGCGATCAGGCCGCGCCTGAAGCCCACCGCTACGGCGTGGGCGCGCGACCGCGCCTGCAGCTTCGCGAGCAGGTGCCGCACGTGTGACTTCACCGTCTCCTCCGAGAGGAAGAGGCGGACGCCGATCTCGCGGTTGACGAGGCCGTCGGAGATCAGCTGAAGGACCTCGATCTCACGCGCGGTCGGCTCCTGCTCGAGCTCCTGGAGCGGGCCCGAGAAGGGAATTACCTCCGCGCCGCCGCCGCGCCGCTTGGCCACCGCATCGAAGCGACGGCTGTGGTCGACGTAACGGGACAGGATCTCCTTGCGCTCGGCAGCGTCCACGGTACGAGGCGTATCGGCCTCGTGTGGGCTGACCTTAAGTCCGAGGACCTACCCCGTTTCAGGGATCACCGACGCCGGTAACCGGCTTTGCCTCTTCCTTCCCCGGCTCCCGCGGCACGGCGGACGCGTCGGCGGTCTCGGGCGTGTGCGCCGGCGAGACCTGAACCCGCGCGAGCGTCTCCTTGTCGACGTTCAGCGGGTGGTGGCAGGCGGCGAGGTGGCCGTTGCCGTAATCCACGAGCGGCGGTTCGATCTGCGCGCAGACGTCGGTTGCGTAGCGGCAGCGCGGGTGGAAGCGGCAGCCGGACGGCGGGTGGATCGGGCTCGGGACGTCGCCCTCGAGCACGATGCGCTCGCGCGCCTCGGCGAGGTCGGGGTCCGGCACCGGCACCGCGGAGAGCAGCGCTTCGGTGTACGGCATGATCGGGCGTGAGTAGAGCTCCTCGGCCGGCGAGAGCTCGACGAGCTTCCCCAGGTACATCACGGCGATCCGGTCCGAGACGTGCCGGACGACGCCGAGGTCGTGCGCGATGAAGATGTACGTCAGCCGGAAGTCGTCCTGGAGCTCCTCGAGCAGGTTGACCATCTGGGCCTGGATCGAGACGTCGAGCGCGGAGACGGGCTCGTCGGCGACGATCAGCTTCGGCCGCAGCGCAAGGGCACGCGCGACGCCGATGCGCTGGCGCTGGCCGCCGGAGAACTCGTGCGGGAAGCGGTTGTAGTGCTCGGGCGAGAGCCCGACCGTCTCGAGCAGCTCCTCGACCTTCTTCTTGCGCTCCTTGCGGTCGCCGATGCCGTGGATGCGCATCGGGTCGCCGATGATCGTGCCGACGCGCTTGCGCGGGTTCAGCGACGCGTACGGGTCCTGGAAGATCATCTGCATCTCGCGGCGCAGCGGCCGCAGCGCGCGGGCCTTGAGCTTCCCGATCGAGCGGCCGTCGAAGACGACGTCGCCGTCTGTCGGGTCGAGCAGCCGGACGATGCAGCGCCCGAGCGTGGACTTGCCGCAACCGGACTCGCCGACGAGCCCCAGCGTCTCGCCCTCGGCGACGCTGAGGGTGACGTCGTCGACTGCATGTACGCGCTCGACCTCTCGTGCGAGCACGCCCTTTCGGATCGGGAAGTACTTCTTGAGGCTGCGCACCTCGACGAGCGCGCCGTTCTGGGTCTGCGGCTCCGTCACGCGACGCGCACCTCCCCGGCGATCGTCTGCTCGCGCCGGCTCTGCTTCTCTTCGACCGAGAGCCAGCAGCGGTCGAGATGGCCACGCTCCTCGACGTGGTTCGCGAGCTCGGGCTCCTCGATGCACTTGTCGAAGGCGTGCGGGCAACGCGGCCTGAACTTGCAGCCCTGCGGCAGGTTGATGAGCGAGGGTGGCATGCCCTCGATCGAGGCCAGCTTCTTCGGCTTCGGCCGGTCGAGCCGCGGGATCGAGCCCAGCAGGCCCCACGTATACGGGTGCTGCGGGTCGTAGAAGAGCTGGCGCTTCGAGGCGCGCTCGACGATCCGGCCGGCGTACATGACGAAGATCTCGTCCGCGACCTCCGCGACGACGCCGAGGTCGTGCGTAATCAGGATCACGGCGGAGTCGAAGTCGGCCCGCAGGCGGTCGAGCAGCTCGAGGATCTGGGCCTGGATCGTGACGTCGAGCGCCGTCGTGGGCTCGTCGGCGATCAGGACGTCCGGGTTGCATGAGAGCGCCATGGCGATCATCGCGCGCTGCCGCATCCCGCCCGAGAACTGGTGGGGGTAGTCGTCGACGCGCTCCTGCGGGTTCGGGATCCCGACCTGGCGCAGCAGCTCGACGGCACGCCGCTTCGCCTCCTGCTTCGAGGCCTGCTCGTGCGTGACGATCGCCTCGACGATCTGGTCGCCGACCGTGTAGACCGGGTTCAGCGAGGTCATCGGGTCCTGGAAGATCATCGCGATCTCGTTGCCGCGAACCTCGCGCAACCGCGACTCGGGCAGCGCGAGCAGGTTCTCGCCGCGGTAGAGAACCTCGCCCTCGAAGGCCGTGTTCTTGTCGCGTGTGAGCCCGAGGATCGTCATCGCCGTGACGCTCTTGCCGGAGCCGGACTCGCCGACGATGCCCAGCACCTTCCCGCGCTCGAGCTCGAAGCTGACGTCGTCCACGGCGCGGACGACGCCGTCCTCGGTGGTGAAGCGGACCTTGAGGCCCTTCACATCGAGCAGTCGCTCGGCCATCGGCCGCATCGAGTCTACTCAGGAGGGGCTACCAGAGAACACGGAAAGCTCAGCTTTCCAGAGAGATTCCGCGTAACATCTGCCACCTCTGAGCCTCACGAAGGGGTCAGTTTTCACCGAACTGGGAGGGTTCTATGAATCGAAAGGGCAAGTGGCACCTTGCGACCCTGCTCGCATGCGTCCTCGTGGCCGTCGCGGCGCTAGGCGCGGGGGCAGGTCAGTCCGCCATGCGAATCGTCCACCAGCAGCAGGCGGGCGGGATCATCGTGGACGGCACGACTGACAGCGTCACGAACATCGACCCAGCCGGGAACTACGACTTCGGCTCGGCGACGGTCGACTACCAGATCTTCCAGCACCTGCTGGAGGCGGGGCCGGGCGGCCTCACGCCGCATCCGGTGCTGGCGACGAAGTGCGGCTTCAAGGGCAACTTGAAGACGTACCAGTGCACGCTCCGGAAAGGCGTGAAGTTCCACAACGGCAAGTCGTTCAGCTCGGCCGACGTCGTCTGGTCGTTCGACCGCGTCGTGCGGATCAAGGACGAATCGGGCATCTACACGCTGCTCAGCAACCTGAAGAACGTGAAGGCCAAGGGCAAGTACGGCGTAGTCTTCAGCCTGAAGCGACCGCAGGCGACCTGGCCGCAGATCCTCACCACGGGAGCTGCGCAGATCGTGCCGAAGGGCGTTTACCGGCTCAAGAAACTGAAGCCGAACATCGAGCAAGCAGATCGGCACCGGGCCGTACACCGCTCAGCAAGTACACGGCCGGGCAGCAGGCGGTCTTCAAGAAGTTCAGCGGCTACTGGGGCAAGCCGGCCAAGAACGACGGCGTGATCATCCGCTACTACTCGAAGTCCTCGACGATGAAGCTCGCGCTGACGCGCAAAGACATCGACATGGCCTTCCGCGACTTCACGCCGACCGAGACGATCTCGCTCCAGAAGACGAAGAGCATCGTCGTGCACAAGGGCAAGGGCGCGTCGATCCGCTATCTCGTCCTGAACCTGAAGATGCCGCCGACCGACAAGCTGGCGGTGCGTAGGTCGATCGCCTACCTGATGCCGAGGCAGACGATCGCGAACCGGGTCTACCACGGGCTCGTCAAACCGCTGTACTCGATGGTGGCCACAGGGCTTCCGGGCCACATGGACGCGTTCAAGACGAAGTACGGCGCTACGCCGAGCCTCGCGAAAGCCCGCTCCACGCTGAGAGCGGCCGGGATCACGACTCCAGTGAACATCACGCTCTGGTACACGCCGACGCACTACGGCGACTCCTCGGCGGACGAGTTCGCGGAGATCCAGCGAGCGATGCAGCAGGGCGGCCTGTTCAAGGTGACGCTCAAGTCGGCGGAGTGGGCGCAGTACAGCGACGCGCTCGGGAAGCAGTACGGGGCCTTCCAGCTCGGCTGGTTCCCGGACTACGTCGACGCCGAGAACTACCTGCTGCCGTTCTACGACTCGCTCAGCAACTTCACGTCCAACAACTACAAGAACAAGAAGATGGACTCCGTGCTCGCCCGGGAGCAGGCGACGAAGGCGCTCAAGAAGCGCCTCGCGCTGATCAAGCGGGCCCAGAGGATCGCGGCCAACGACGCGCCGATCATTCCGTACTGGCAGGCCGCGATGGTCGCCGCGTCCAGGAGCAACGTGAAGGGGATCGACAAGACGCTCGACCCGACCTTCATCATGCGCTTCTGGCTGATCTCGAAGTCGTGAGCGAAACGCCCGGGCGCGCGTCACGCGCGCCCGGGCGTTTTCCGTAGGATCGACCTGCGCCGATGGCAGCCCAGGGAACCTCGCTCAAGTCCTACGTGCTGACGCGCCTCGCGCTCGTCATCCCGATGATCTGGATCCTGCTGACGATGGTCTTCCTGCTCATGCGCGTGGCGCCGGGAGATCCGATCTCGGCGTCGCTGGGCGGGCGCGTGCCCGCGCCCGTCGTCGAGCAGATCCGGCACCGGCTCGGGTTCGACAAGCCGATCCTGACGCAGTACGCCAACTACCTCTGGGACACACTCCACCTCGATTTCGGGACGACGATCACCGACCGCCGGCCCGTGACCGACGTCATCAAAGAGAACGGGGCGGCCACGCTCGAGCTGACGATCGCCGCGATGCTGGTCGCCGTCGTCGTCGGCATCTCGCTCGGGCTGCTCGCCGGCCGCTACCGCGACACGCCGGTAGACCTGGGCGCGCGCCTCTTCGGAATCGTCATCTACGCGTTCCCGGTGTTCTACCTCGGCTTCCTGTGCCAGCTCTTCTTCGGCGTGTACCTGGGCATACTCCCCACCTCCGACCGCGCGAGCCCGGTCACCCAGGCGCTCCTGCAAACCCATACGAACCTCTTTCTCATCGACTCGGCGCTGGACGGCAACTGGGCCGCGTTCAAGGACGTCTTCCTCCACCTGATCCTCCCCGCGACCACGCTCGGCCTCGTGATCGCGGGCATCTTCATTCGCCTCGTGCGGGTGAACGTGATCAGGACGCTCAAAGACGACTACGTCGAGGCCGCCCGGGCGAGAGGGATCTCCGAGCGGGCGGTCGTTTACCACCACGCCTTCCGAAACGCGCTCGTCCCGGTGATCACGGTTGTCGGGCTGCAGATGGCGCTTCTGCTCTCGGGTGCTGTGCTCACGGAGACGACCTTCAACTGGCCGGGAATCGGCCACCAGCTCATCTTCTACCTCAACAACCGCGACTACACGGCCGTGCAGGGGATCATCGTCATGTTTGCGCTGATCGTCGTGTTCGTGAGCCTGCTGATCGACCTCGTCAGCGCGGCCATCGACCCGAGGATCCGCTACTGATGGCCGTCGCGACCGTCGAGCCACGGCGGAGGCTTCCGGGCCTGAGGCGCGCACTGGCGCCCGTGCACGAGGCTCGCGGGCTCGCTCGGGCGATGCTCTGGGTTGGTGTCGGGATCACCACCTTCTTCGTCGTGCTCGCGCTGTTCGCGCCGTGGATCGCGCCGTATCGCTTCGACCAGTTCAGCGCGAACGGCGAGCGGTTCAAGCAGCTAGACCACCCCTCGTCCCAGCACATCATGGGCACGACCGTGCAGTCGACGGACGTGCTCTCGCGGGTCATCTGGGGAGCGCGCACCGAGCTCGAGGTCGTCTTGCTCGCGCTTGTCCTTGGCCTCGCGGTGGGCGTCCCGCTCGGCGTCATCTCCGGTTACTTCGCGGGCTCGCTCGACCGCGTGCTCGTCTTAATCATGGACGCGCTCTTCGCCTTCCCGTACCTGCTGCTCGCGATCGTGATCGCCTTCCTCCTCGGCGGCCAGGGCGTTACGAACGCCGCGATCGCGATCACCGTCGTCTACATCCCGCAGTACTTCCGCGTGGTCCGCAACCACGTGATCAGCGTGCGCGAGGAGCCGTACGTGGAAGCCGCCCGAGCCTTAGGCGCCAGGCCCTTCACGATCATGCGCCGCTACGTCTTCTTCAACGTCGTTCAGAACGTGCCCGTGATCGGGACGCTCAATGCGGCCGATGCGATCCTCACGCTCGCCGCGCTCGGCTTCCTCGGCTACGGCATCCAGCCGACCGCGGGAGCCGAGTGGGGCTACGACATCAGCCGCGCGATCTCCGACGCCAGCGGCGGGATCTGGTGGACCGGGCTCTACCCGGGCCTGGCGATCGTGCTCCTCGTCACGGGACTGACGCTGCTTGGCGAGGGGCTGAACGAGACGCTCAACCCCGTGCTCCGGCGCCGTCGCGTTCAGCAGGTGGAACTGGGCACCCCCACGTCCATCGTCGAGTCCGAGGTCGGTCCCTGAGCGACCCCGTTCTGTCGGTCCGAAATCTGCGGGTGTACTACGGGACGCTCCGCGGCTCCGTGCGCGCCGTCGACGGAGTCTCGCTCGAGATCGGTGAGGGCGAGGTGCTCGGGCTCGTCGGCGAGTCCGGCTGCGGCAAGTCCACTCTCGGCCGCGGCATTCTCGGGCTGCTGCCGGAGGGCGCGGTCTTCGACGGCGAGGTGCGCTACGGGGGCACCAACCTCGTTGGGCTCTCGTCGAGGGAGCTGCGCGCCCTGCGCGGCCCGGATCTCGGCCTGATCTTCCAGGAGCCGATGACGCGCCTGAACCCGCTGCTGCGAATCGAGGACCACTTCGAGGAGACGCTCAAGCGGCACGAGCCCGGTCTCAAGAAGGGCGAGATCCGCCGCCGCTCGCTCGAGACCCTCGGCAAGATGGGCATCCCGCCCACCCGCTTCCGTCAGTACCCGTTCGAGTTCTCGGGCGGGATGCGGCAGCGGATCATGATCGCGCTCGCACTGGTGCTCCGCCCGAAGCTGCTCGTCGCCGACGAGCCGACCACGGCGCTGGACGTGATCGTGGAGGCGCAGATCCTGGCGATCCTCGCCAACCTCAAGCGCGAGTTCGGCACCGCGCTCCTGTTGATCACGCACAACCTCGGGATCATCGCGGAGGCCTGCGACCGCGTTGCCGTCATGTACGCGGGCCGGATCGTCGAGCAGGGCCCGGCGCGCCCGTTGTTCGCGGAGCCGGCGCACCCGTACACGCGCGAGCTCCTGCGCTCGACAATCTCGCTCGAGACCACCGAGCTGCACTCGATCCCGGGCGCGCCACCTAATCTGATCGACCCCCCGAGCGGCTGCCGCTTCCACCCGCGGTGCCCCGACGCGATGGAGGTGTGCCTGCGGAGGTTCCCGACCCCGGTGGAGCTCGACGGCGGGCGGCACGTCGAGTGCTGGCTGCACGGGCCCGAGGAGGAGATCCCGCCGGGCACGAGCCGGCCGCTGGAGCGCGAGCGGATTGCGATCGCCGATGAAGCCTGAGACCGCGGAGAAGGTGCAGCCGGAGTCCGCCGGCAACGCCCTAGTCTCGGTCCGGGACCTGAAGACGTACTACTCGATCCGCGGCAGCTTCGGACAGCGCCTGATCGGACGCGAGGCTGGCTCGGTGCGGGCGGTCGACGACGTCTCGTTCGACCTCCACGAGGGCGAGGTACTCGGCCTCGTCGGCGAGTCCGGTAGTGGCAAGACGACGCTCGGGCGCACGCTGCTTGGCCTCGTCCGCGCGACCGAGGGGACCGTGATGTTCGAGGGTCGCGACGTCACCAAGCTGAGCGAGCACGAGCTTCGCGAGCACCGCCGGCGGATGCAGATCATCTTTCAGGACCCGCACGCGTCACTGAACCCGGCCATGACGCTCGTCCAGTCGGTCGGGCACCCGCTCGCCATCCACGGCCTGACGAAGAACCGCGACCAGATCCGCGTGCGCGTCGCCGATGTCCTCGAGCACGTCGGGCTCGCGCCGGCCGACCAGTTCCTCGACAAGTACCCGAGCGACCTCTCTGGCGGGCAGAAGCAGCGGGCCGTGATCGCCCGCGCGATCATCCTCAACCCCGTACTGCTCGTAGCCGACGAGCCGGTCTCGATGCTCGACATGAGCGTGCGGGCGAAGATCCTCGAACTGATGCTCGCGCTCAAGCGCGACTTCGACCTCACTTACCTCTACATCACTCACGACCTGGCGACCGCGAAGTTCTTCTGCGACCGGATCGCGATCATGTACCTCGGCCGGATCGTCGAGATCGGCCCCTCCGAAGCGATCTACGATGACCCGAAGCATCCCTACACGCAGGCGCTGCTCCGGGCGATCCCTACGCCCGATCCGCTTCGCGCCGTTCCGCGCGACCTCCCGCGCGGCGAGGTGCCGGACGCGGCCTGGCCTCCGCTCGGATGCTCCTTCCACCCGCGCTGCGCGCGGGCGTTCGAGGTCTGCGGGTGGGAGTCGCGCGACCTGCGCGACCTGCTCGAGCGGCGCTGGGCGCACATGCTGCCCGAGGAGTACGAGGGCGAGCGCAGCATCGTGGGCCCCGTCGAGGGGCTGGACCAAGACACGACAAGCGTACGCGTGCCGGCGCGGCGCGGCGCAAGCGGGCAGCAGCTCCTGGAGATCCTTGACCGCATCCGGGATGAAGACCCGGACGAGCAGTTCTGGTCCGGGGTGCGCGAGCTACGGGCAAGCGACGACCATGTTCAGGTCGACTGGTGGGACCCCGTCGACCCCCGCCTGCTGCAGTCTGGCGCCGTCCAGGTCGAATGCCACCTCTACGACGAGGAGGCGCTTGCGGAGGCCGAAAGGCGGAGAGACGCGAGGCTGGAGCGCAGCGTCCGGTAAGCGCAGCGTCCCGGTAGCATCCGAGGGGTGAAGGCCAGGGCTTGGCGGCGTGTCGGCTGTCTCGCGGCCATGGTCGCGCTCGCCGCGACGATCGCGGCGGGCTGCGGCGGCGGGGGCTCGTCGGGCGGTGGCGGCAGCTCCGGCGGCGACACCCTCGTCGACGGCACCACCGACAGCGTCACGAACATCGACCCGGCCGGGAACTACGACTTCGGCTCGGCGACGGTCGACTACCAGATCTTCCAGCACCTGCTGGAGGCCGGGCCCGACAGCCTCACGCCCCATCCGGTGCTTGCTACCAAGTGCGAGTTCACGGGCGGCGGCCTGACGACGTACTCCTGCCAGCTGCGCAAGGGCGTCAAGTTTCACAACGGCAAGACCATGACCTCGGCCGACGTCGTCGCCTCGTTCAACCGGGTCGTCAAGATCCAGGACGAGTCGGGCATCTACACGCTGCTCAGCAACCTGAAGACTGTGGAGCCGAACGGGGACAACGGCGTGGTCTTCCACCTGAAGGCGCCGCAGGCCACGTGGCCGCAGATCCTCACCACCGGCGCCGCGCAGATCGTGCCCAAGGGCGTCTACCCGGCAGGGAAGGTGCGACCGAACTCGGCCCCGCAGTACGGCACCGGCCCCTACCAACTCACCGACTACGTCCCGGGCCAGCAGGCGGTGTTCAAGAAGTTCGACGACTACTGGGGCGACCCGCCGAAGACCCCGAACCTGATCATCCGCTACTACACGAAGTCCTCGACGATGAAGCTCGCGCTCGAGAACGGCGACATCGACATGGCCTTCCGCGCGTTCACGCCCACGGAGCTGAAGTCGCTGGAGAGCGAGGGCAAGCTCGTCGTGCACAAGGGCAACGGCTCCGAGATCCGCTACCTGGTGCTGAACGTGAAGAGGACGCCGACCGACCAGGCCGCGGTGCGGAAAGCGATCGCTTACTTGATCCCGCGGCAGGAAATCGTGAACCGCGTCTACAACGGGACGGTCAAGCCGCTCTACACGATGGTCCCCGCAGGATTCCCGGGCCACGACGAAGCGTTCAAGGCGACCTACGGAACATCGCCCTCCACGTCGAGCGCGAAAGCCGCGCTGACCTCGGCCGGGATCGAGGCGCCTGTGAGCCTCACGCTCTGGTACACGCCGACGCACTACGGCGACTCCTCGGCGGACGAGTTCGCGGAAATCCAGCGCGCGCTCCAGAGCAGTGGCCTCTTCAAGGTGACGCTGAAGTCGGCCGAGTGGGCGCAGTACAGCGACGCGCTCGGGAAGCAGTACGGGGCCTTCCAGCTGGGCTGGTTCCCGGACTACCCGGACGGCGAGAACTACCTGCTGCCCTTCTACGATTCGAAGAGCAACTTCACCTCGAACAACTACGACAACCCGCAGATGAACTCGCTCCTGGCGAATGAGCAGGCGACCAAGGTGGTCCAGACCCGCGACGACCTGATCAAGCAGGCTCAGCAGATCGCGGCTCAGGACGCGCCGATCATCCCCTACTGGCAGGGCTCGATGATCGCCGTCTCGCACTCGAACGTCCACGGGATCGACGAGACGCTCGATCCGACGTTCATCATGCGCTTCTGGCTGATCTCGAAGAGCTAGGCAGGCGCTAGAGCCGGAAGAGCTTTCGGCGGCGTTCTCGCAGGTCCCCGGGCTCGGACTCCTCGAGGACGCCGGCGCCTTCGCGCCCCGTCGCGTGCAGGATCCGCCCGTCGCCGAGCCAGAAGGCGATGTGGGTCGCCTCCTTCTCGCCGTAGGAGATCAGGTCGCCCGGGCCGAGCCGGTCCTCGGGCACCTCGACGCCCGCCTCCTCCTGCTGGTCGGCATCGCGCGCGACGATCCGCCCGAGGCGGCGGTAGGCCATGTGCACCAGGCCCGAGCAGTCGATTCCTCGCTCGGTCAGGCCGCCCCACTCGTACGGCGTCCCGAGATAGGCTCGCGCCTCGTCGACCGGGTCGCCGGCCCGCGGCAGCCCCGGCCACTCGCCGTCGGCGGCGCCGCCGAGCGCCTCCGCACGCATCCAGCCCGGGTAGCCGTAGGCCGTCCTGATCCGCGCCCAGTCGCCGTCGAGGCTCTCGACCGCGAGCGGCTCGCCGCGCAGCGCCTGCGTGACCTGTTCGGCCGCGTCGTCGGGCTCCGCGCGGACCGGCGCCACATCCGCGGCGCAGGCACGCACATCCATCATGTCGGGCGGATCCGCGGGTCGAGGCGCGCGTAGACGATGTCGATGACCGCGCTCATGATCGTGATGAAGAACGCGCCGTAGATCACGGTCGCCATGATCACCGGCAGGTCGAGCGAGAGGAGCGCGTTGTAGGTGAGCCGGCCGACCCCCGGCAGGCCGAAGACGACCTCCGTCAGCAACGCGCCGCCGCCGATGAGGACGCCGAGGTCGAGGCCGGCGAGCGACACGAACGTGATCAGCGAGTTCCGCAGCATGTGCTTCACGAGCACGCGGTTGGGGCTGAGGCCCTTGGCCCTGGCCGTGCGCACGTAGTCCGCGCTCTCGTTTTCGAGCAGGTCTGCCCGCAGCACGCGCGCGTAGAAGCCGATGTAGAGGATCGACAACGTGATCCAGGGAAAGATCAGGTGGAGGAACCACTGCCACGGGTCCTCGGTCAACGGCGTGTAGCCGAGCGGCGGCACCCAGCTGAAGAGGAAGGTGTCGTGCAGGCGGTCCTGCGTGATCAGGTTCACCACCTCACCGAGCCAGAAGACGGGCATGGAGATCCCGATCAGCGCCAGGATCATGATGATCGGGTCGGCGACCGTCCCCTTGAAGGTGACGGCGATCAGTCCTAAGAGGATGCTGAACACGAACCAGAGCACCGCCGCTCCGATCACGAGGGAGAAGGTGACGGGCGCTGCCGCCCAGATCGCGGGGACGACCTCGAGTGCCTGGTTTCCGTACGAGACCAGGTCGCGCGAGATGAAGAGCCGCTTCATCATCAGGGCGTAGCGCACCGGCAGCGGGCGGTCGAGCCCGAACTCGTGCTTCACGGCAGCCACCGTCTCGGGTGAGGGGTTGCGGCCGGCGAGGCGGGCGCTGGGGTCGATCCCCGGGGTGCCGAAGAAGATCAGGAAGACGAGCACCGTGATCGCGAAGAGGACGACCACGAGCCCGATGATCCTCCGCACGATGAAGGCGAGCACGGCGGCCTACTCCCTCACTCGCACCTTCGCTCGCGGGTCGAGTGCGTCACGCACGCCGTCGCCGAGGACGTTCAGCGAGAGGACCGTCAGCACGATCATGATCCCCGGAGCGATCGCGACCCACGGTCGCGTGTAGAGCAGCTCCTGACCGTCCCCGATGATCGTGCCCCAGCTAGCGTTGGGCGGCTGCACGCCGATCGAAAGGAACGAGAGCGCCGCCTCGGTCAGGACCGTGGTCGCGATCATCAGGGGCAGCAGCACGATCACCGTCGAGACGACGTTCGGGAGGATGTCGCTGAGCATCAGCCGCAGGTTGGACGCTCCCTGCGAGATCCCCGCCTCGACGTACTCCTTCTCGCGCACCGACAGCACCTGGCCGCGCACCGGCCGGAAAACGTACGGGATGTAGATCAGCGCGATGATCAGGGTCGGCATCCACAGGCTCGAGGGGTCGAGCGTGATCGGGCCGAACTTCACGCCGCCCGGCGTCGTCAGCAGCACGGTCGAGAGCGAGATCGCGAGCAGGTAGACGGGGAAGGCCCAGATCAGGTCCATGATCCGCGAGAGGACGGTGTCGGACCAGCCGCGGAAGAATCCCGCCATCAGCGCGAAGAGGAGCGCGGCGAGCGAGCAGATCACGGCCGAGCCGACGCCGACGATCAGTGAGGCGCGGCCGCCGTAGAGCATGCGGGCCATCACATCCCGCCCCTGCTGGTCCGCACCGAGAAAGTAGTTCGCATGCCAGGTCGGGCCGATCGGCGTCTCGCCGAGGCCGAGGCCGGCGCCGCCCTGCTGGATCACCTCGACCTGCTTGCCGTCGACCTCCGTCGTGCCGGAGAGGTTCGAGGTAAACGGATCCGTGTGCGCGATGTGGTGTGCGTACACCGGCGCCAGGAAGCTGAGCACGACGATCAGCACAAACAGGCCGAGCGCCGCCATCGCGAGCCGGTCCCGGACGAGACGGCGCCCGGCGATCGCCCAGGGGCTCCTTCCAGAGATCTCCCTGACGCTTTCGCCGGGCGCGAGCCTGAGTTCGGGCTCCGGCTCGTACGCGAACTCAGCCACGGTGTGTTACCGCGTCCCTGCTACTTCACCGAGGCCTGGTCGAGCAGGAAGTACCATTGCGGGCTGAACTGGTAGCCCTTCACGCGGCTCGAGAGCACGTCGATGTACTTCGGGTTGAACATCGACACCCACGGCGCCTGGTCGGTCACCTGCTTGTCGACCTGGGCCCAGACCTTGTTGGCACCCTCCGGGTCGGTAATCCCCATCTGGCCGGCCTGATCCATCTTCGCCTGGATCCCCTTGTTGCAGAACTCGGCGATGTTCGGGCTCGAGTTGCTCCCCGGGTGGAACGAGCCGCAGCCGAGCAGGATGTTCAGGAAGTCCGAGGCCGCCGGGTAGTCCTGGTACCAGCTCGAGAACGCGAACTGCGGCTTGTTGTTCGAGTTCTGCGCGTACGGGTACTGGATGTCCGGCGAGAGCGCCTGCAGCGTCGCGTTGTAGCCCAGGCTCTTCAGCAGGCCGACGAAGTACAGGCCGAGGTTCTTGTCGACCGTGTTCGTCGTCGTGTTGACCTTCACGGCCGCTCCCTTGGTACCCGACTGCTCGATGAGCTGCTTGGCCTTCTGCAGGTCGGGCGCAGTCCACTTGCCGCTGCCCGGATTCTTTGTGTACGGGCAGTACGCCACGTACCCCGGGAAGTTCGGCGGGAGGATCTGGCAGGTCGCCACGGCCAGCTTCGGGCCGCCGTAGATCTTCACGAGCGCGCTGCGGTCGGTCGCGTAGTTCACGCCCTGCCGCGCCTTCAGGTTGTTGAACGGCGGGATGCGCGTGTTGAAGGCGAAGTACCAGACCGCCGTCAGCGGGTTGACATGCACGCGGTCGGCGTACTTCGTGCTGAGCTCACCCAGCCGGTCGGCAGGCGGCTGGTCGAACATCCAGTCGGCCTGGTTGTTCTCGACCGACGTCACCTGCGCTTCCGGCTGCAGGCCGAACTTCTGCACGATCTCATCGGGATTGCCTTCCGGCTGCGCGTCCTTCGACCATTCCTTGAAGAAGGTGTTGCGCACCACCTTCATCTGCTTGGTCGGCGAGTACTGGGTCCACTTGTAGGGGCCCGTGCCCGGCGGCGGGATGTTCACGTTCGTCGCCGGGGTGTCCGCCGGGAGAATGAATGCGAACGGAACCGCGAGCTTGTCGAGGAACTCGGGATCCGCAGTCGTCAGGTTGAAGGTGACCTTGTTGCCGTTGACCACGATCCCCTTCGAGAGGCTGCAGGTCTTCGGCGTCTTGATGCACGCGTCTGCACCCTCGATGACGTTGTACCAGGTGCCCGCGTTCGGGCTGTTGCCGATCTTGAACAGACGCTCGAAGGTCGCCTTCACGTCCGCGCCCGTGAGCGTCTTCCCGTTGGAGAACTTGATCCCCTTGCGAAGCGTGAACGTCCATGTCTTGCCGTCGTTCGTCGGCTTCGGGATCGACGTCACGAGGTCGGGCACCTTCTTCGTGCCCTCCGCGCCACCCACTCGCTTGAAGGCGATGAGGCCGTCGTGCGTGAAGATCAGCCACTGCCATTCCTGCAGCGTGTAGTTCACCTGCGGGTCGGGAGATCCCGATGGCGCCGCGGCCGCGACGGTCTCGAGGATCCCTCCCTTCGCACCACCGCTGCTCTGCTGCGTCGAGGTGGACTTCTTGCTCGAACTGCCGCCGCAACCCGCCGCAATGAGCGCGAGGGCGAGCAACGCCGAGGAGAAACCGACGAACCAGCGTTTCACCAGGATCACTCCTCCCGGTAGGTGTTCCCTGCCCGTTAAGTACGGACGCTGGGCGAGGCCCGGATGTTAGTGGAGCGCCTTGGCGGAACGCGGTGGTGCCGTCAGGCGGCGACTGTCTGAAGCTCGCGCAGCGCGGCGAGCCGGGCCAGCGCCTGGCCCTCGAGCTGCCGCACACGCTCGCGCGTCAGGTCGAGCTCGTGCCCGATCGCCTCGAGCGTCCACGGCTCGCCGTCGAAGCCGAAGCGCAGCTCGAGGATGCGCCGCTCCCGCTCGGGCAGCGCGTCGAGCGCCCGCCGGACACCCTGGCGGCGGAGGGACTCCTCGGCCTCCTCGAACGGGTCGGCCGCCTCGCGGTCGGCGAAGAGATCGCCGAGCTCGCCCTCGTCGTCCGCGCCCACGGTCTGGTTCAGCGAGACCGACGCCTGCGCGGCTCCGAGCGCCTCGTCGACGTGCTGGATCGGAAGGCCGGTCGCCTCGGCGAGCTCCTCCTTCGTCGCCTCGCGGCCCAGCTCGACCTCGAGCCGGCGCGCGGCGCGGCCGAGCTTCTGCTGCCGCTCGACGACATGGACGGGCACGCGGATCGTGCGCGCGTGGTTCGCGACCGCGCGCTGCACCGACTGGCGGATCCACCAGGTCGCGTACGTCGAGAACTTGTAGCCGCGCCGCCAGTCGAACTTCTCGACCGCGCGGTTGAGGCCGAGCGTGCCCTCCTGGATCAGGTCCAGGAACGGGACGCCGAGGCCGCGGTAGCCCTTGGCGATCGAGACCACGAGGCGCAGGTTCGACTCGATCATCCGGCGCTTGGCGGTGACGTCGCCGCGCTCGATCGCCTTCGCGAGCATTACCTCCTCGGCCGCGGTCAGCAGCTTGTGCCGGCCGATGTCGGCGAGGAAGAGCTGCAGGCTGTCGGCGGCGCCCACGAGCGGCTGCGCGGCCTGCTGCTGGGCAGCCTCGGCAGCGGCGGCCTCGCGCGCCTTCTGGGCCTCCTCGTCCGGCTCCGACGCCGGCTCGCCCACCTCGAGGCCGATCGCCTCGAGCTCGCGCGTCAGCTGCTCGACCTCGTCCTCGGCGAGGTCGTGCTCCAGCGCGAAGGCCTCGAGCTCCGTCGGCAGCACGAAGCCGCGCTCCTCGGCGCCCTCGAGCAGCGCGCGCGCAGGCTCGGTCTCCAGCAGTTCCTGAAGTTGGTGCTGAGTCACTTTCTCCTCGTGGGTGTTAGACGATGTACCTGCCCCGATCTTCGCACTGTAGGGAGATTGTCCTCGGCTGACCAGGGGGATCCGGCGGCGTGACCGCCCCAGCAGGCGCAACGCGGTGCTGCCTTCCGTTATTCCGCGACAGCGGCCTCTTTGGATTGCGCTCTTGCCGGAAAGTCGAACTCCACCTTGCCCTCACCATTCAAGACGAGCCGAGCGCGAAAAGGTTTGCCTGCGCGCGACTTGAAGCCGGAAATGACCTCTTTGGTTCTCCCCTCCTCGAGCAGCTGCCGAGCGAGCTCCGGGGTGATCGTCCGGCCGGCGACGCGCTTCCAGATGACGAAGCCGCAGCCGGTCTCCTCACGGCTCTTCCAGCTCGTGCAGCCGTAGGCCTTCGAGTTCTCCCTGATGATCTCGCCGGTCTCGGCGCCGCAGCGCGGGCAGAGGCCAAGCTCGACGCGCTCGGGGCGCAGCTTCTCCTTGTCGAGCTCCGCGATCTTCTCCACGGTCGCGCGTGTGAAGTCGGCGATGTCGTCGATGAACTTCGCCCGGTCGTCGGTGCCGTGCTCGATGTCGGTGAGGCGCTTCTCCCAGTTGCCCGTCAGCTCCGGCGAGGTGAGCGGATGCTCCTCGAGCATCGTGATCACCTGGAGGCCCTTCGGCGTCGGCGTGAGGTCCTTGCCGGCGCGCTCGATGTACTCGCGCCGGATCAGCGTCTCGATCGTCTCCGCGCGCGTGGCCGGGGTCCCGAGGCCGCTCTCCTTCATCGCCTCGCGGAGCTCCTCGTCGTCGATCAGCTTGCCGGCGGTCTCCATCGCCGAGAGCAGCGTCGCCTCGGAGTAGCGCGGCGGCGGCTTCGTCTCCTTGGCCTCGACCTCCGCGCCGGCGCACCGGACCTTCTGGCCCTGCTCGAGCGGCGGCAGCTCCGCCGACTCGTTCTCGCCTTCCTCGTCCTGGCGCTGCTGCTGCGCGTCGGCATCGGAGAGCAGGCCGTAGACGCCGCGCCAGCCGGCCTCGAGGGTGACCTTGCCGCGCGAGCGGAAGCGCTCCTCCTCGACGAGCGTGACGACCGTCGTCCGCGCATAGCGCGCCGGCGGGTGGAACACCGCCAGGAAGCGGCGGGCGATCAGGTCGAAGATTCGGCGCTCGTCGGGCGAGAAGCGCGAGATGTCGTGCCCGACGTCGGTCGGAATGATCGCGTGGTGGTCGTCGACCTTCGAGTCGTTCACCACACGGCCGAGCGGGAGCTGCTGCAGCCCGAGCACGTAGCGCGCGGCCGTGGCGTACTCGCCGATCGGCTGAAGCGTCGCGGCCGTCGGCTTCAGCTGCGGGACGAGGTCGCCCGAGAGCCAGCGCGAGCTCGTTCGCGGATAGGTGATCGCCTTCTTGTCCTCGTAGAGCGACTGCGCGGCCTGCAGCGTGCGGCGCGCAGAGAAGCTGAAGCGGCGGTTTGCATCGCGCTGGAGCGAGGTGAGGTCGTAGAGCAGCGGCGCACGCTCGGACTGCTCCTTGCGCTCGACCGACTCGACCAAGCCGTCCTTGCCCGAGACCTTGGCGGCGATCTCCTCGGCCCGCTTCGCCTCCTTCAGCCGCGTCTCGTCGCCCTCGAACCAGAGCCCCTGGTACCGAGGGTCGAACTCCGCGTGGACCAGCCAGTACGGCTCGGGGACGAAGGCCTGGATCTCGCGCTCGCGCTTCACGAGCAGCGCCAGAGTCGGCGTCTGCACGCGACCGAGCGAGACGACGCCGCCGACCCACGCGCGGCCGCGGATCGTGGCGGCGCGGGTGGCGTTCATGCCGACGAGCCAGTCGGCCTCGGAGCGCGAGCGCGCGGCCGCCTCGAGCTGGCGCAGCTGCTCGCCGGGCCGGAGGTGCTCGAAGCCCTCCTTGATCGCGGTCTTGGTCAGCGAGTTGATCCAGAGACGCTCGACCGGCTTGTCCACGCCTGAGGTCTCGTAGATGTAGGCGAAGATCAGCTCGCCCTCGCGGCCGGCGTCGCACGCGTTGATGACCCTGTCGACATCATCGCGCTGCAGCAGCTTGTGGATCACCTTCAGCTGCTTCTCGGCCTTCTTGTCGCGCGCGTGCAGCCGAAACTCGTCCGGGATGATCGGCAGGTCGTCCATCCGCCACTTCTTGAAGCGCTCGTCGTACTCCTCGGGGGCGATGAGCTCGACGAGGTGGCCGACGGCGAACGTGATCACCGTGTCCTCGGACTCGTAGTAGCTGTCGTGGTTCTCGAATGTGCCGGGTAGCGCATCGGTCAGGTCGCGGGCGACCGAAGGCTTCTCAGCGATTGCCAGGGTCTTCACGCGGTCCACCTTAGCGAACGCCCTGCGCGCCACCCTAGCGGCCAAAAACACGCATGACTCCTACGGAAATGTGACGATTGCGCACCCATGGTCTCGCCTCTCTATCGCATCATCGGGACCCTCTGCATCCCGGTGGTGAAGGGCCTTTATCGGCTTCGCGTGCGCGGGCTCGAACACGTGCCCGAGGGCGGCTTCGTGCTCGCAGCGAACCACACGTCTAACTTCGATCCTTGGCCGTTGGGCACGCCGTTCCTCCCCGAGCGCCAGCTCCGCTTCATGGCGAAGGCCGAGCTGTTCAACCACGTACTCGCCCCGATCCTGCGCGCGGGCGGCGCCTTCAAGGTGCGCCGCGGGGAAGGTGACGTCGACGCGATGCGAACGGCCGTCGAGCTCGTCCGCGAGGGCGAGATCGTGGTCATGTTCCCGGAGGGGACGCGGCAGAAGAAAGGGCTCGTGAAGAGGCACACGGCGCGGCCGCATACCGGTGCGGCGCGCATCGCGCTGGCCGCGGACGCACCGCTCGTCCCTGCTGCGATCGGAGGCACCGACCGCCTCCTGCGCCTCGGGCCGCTGCGGGTCGCGTACGGTCCGCCGATCGACCTCTCCGACCTCGACGGCCAAGACATCAAGACCGCCGCCAAGCTCGCCACCGAGCGGCTGATGGCGACGATCGACGAGCTCAAGGCGACACTGTGAGACCGCTTCTGGTGGTCGACGGCGACTCGCTCGCACACCGCGCTTACCACGCCATGCCGAAGTCGATCCGTCTCAACGGCGTGCTCGGCTTCGCGAACATGCTGCTGCGATTGTGGGAGAACGAGCAGCCTCGGGCGGTGCTCGTCGGCTGGGACACCTACGAGATCGCGACCTACCGGCACAAGGAATTCGAGCCGTACCAGAGCGGGCGCGTCTTCGAGGACTCGCTGCTCGAGCAGCTGAAGCTGATGCCGCAGCTCGTCTCGGCGATGGGCTTCGCGAACGCGAAGGAGGGCGGCTACGAAGCGGACGACTTCCTCGGCGCGGCGGTCGCCTTCGAGGAGGGGCGAAGCGGGGAGGCGCTCGTCGCGACCTCCGACCGCGACCTGTTCCAGCTCGCCAGCGACCGGACGACGATCCTGCAGCCGGTGCGCGGCGTCTCGGAGCTCGCGCGCATCGGGCCGCCCGAGGTCGTCGAGCGGTACGGCGTCGAGCCGACGCAGGTGCCCGACTTCATCGCGCTTCGGGGCGACCCCTCCGACAAGCTCCCGGGTGCGGCCGGGGTCGGGCCGAAGAAGGCAGCCGACGTGCTGCGGGAGCACGGCTCGCTCGAGGCTGCGCTCGAGGCCGGCCGCTTCTCCGCGGAAGCGGAGGATCTGCGGCTTTACCGGCGAATTGCGACGGTGGACGCCTCTGCCCCACTCCCTCCCCTCGAAGACCAGGACCCAACGTGGGCGGAGGCGTCCGCTCTTGCGCGCGAGTGGGGCCTGAACGGCCTCGCCGACCGGCTGGCAAAGTTGGCGGCCTGATGGACGCCTGGCTGAGAGAAGCACGCGACGCGGCCGCCGCAACCGCCGGGGTGAGGCCGGACGAGCTCGAGCTTTCCGACGGCGACGCGGCGACGCTGCTCGAACTCGCCCGGATCGCAGCGCACGAGTCCGGCGAACGGACGAACGCGCCGCTGCTCTGCTACCTCGTCGGCCGCGCCGTCGAGCGCGGCGCCGACCTCGACACTCTCGCGGACGCGATCCGACGGAGCTCGTAAGCCACCCGTCGCTGGGCGAGCTCCATCCGACGGAGCCGCACGTGGAGACGCGCGAGCGCCTCCTCGCGCTGCTCGACGCGTTCGAGGTCGTCGAGGGGCCAGCGGCCTCGCGTGAACAAGTAGAGCGCGTGCACGCCTCCGCGTACCTCGACCGGCTCGCTGCGATCGAGGTGCCGACCCTGCTCGACCCCGACACCGTCGCGTCGGCGACGAGCTACGAAGCCGCGCTGCTCGCCGCCGGCTGCACGTTGGCCGCAGTCGACCGCGGCGGCTTCGCACTGGTGCGCCCGCCGGGACACCACGCGCTGCCCGGCCGGGCGATGGGCTTCTGCCTCGTCGACAACGTCGCGGTCGCGGCCCGCTACGCACAGGCCGAGCTGGACGTCGGTCGGGTGGCGATCGTCGACTGGGACGTGCACCACGGGAACGGGACGCAGGACATCTTCTGGGACGACGCGTCGGTGCTCTTCGCCTCGCTGCACCAGTGGCCGTTCTACCCGGGCACCGGCGGCCCCGGCGAGGAGAACGAGACGACGGTGAACGTGCCGCTGCCGGCCGGCTCCGGCGACGACGAGTACCTGCGGGCGTTCGCCGAGCGCGTCGAGCCGGCGGTGCGCGCGTTCGAGCCCGAGCTCGTACTCGTGTCGGCGGGCTTCGACGCGCACGTGGACGATCCGCTCGCCGGCATGCGTGTGACGCGCGACGGCTTCCGCGAGCTCGCGCGCCGCTCGGCGGCGCTGGCACCGCGCGTCGCGGCTGTGCTCGAGGGCGGCTACGACCCGCGCACGCTTCCGTCGCTCGTCGAGTCGGCGCGGGAAGGCTTCGCGAAATGAGAACGGCCGGCCCGTCGAGGGCCGGCCGTAACGCCGAGGGAAGCACAGAGCCACCGCGCTCCGACACCCAAGGAGACCGGTGTCGCGCTAAGTATCGGCGTTCGCCGAGCGCAAGCGTGGGTGATTCGCATCCCCCACGGTGGGGGATTCGCTAGGCCGCGCGGGCCGTTGCGAGCGCGTCCAGGGCCTCGCGGCGCGAGGAGACGTTCAGCTTCCGCAACAGGCTCTTCACGTGCGAACGGACGGTGTGCTCGGAGATGAAGAGCCGCGCCGCGATCTCGTCGGTGCCGAGGTGCTCGTCGAGCAGCAGAAGCACCTCGAGCTCGCGCGCGCTCAGCGAACGGGCGATCTCCTCCGGGACGCCGTGACCGACACCGCCCTGGCGAACCTGTTCCAGCAGCCGCCGCGCAACCTCGCCGGACAGCGCGGCCTCGCCCTGCGCCACCCCGCGCAGGAACTCCGCGATCCGCTCCGGCGGCTCGCTCTTCAGCAGGTAGCCGGCCGCCCCGCCGCGGATCGCCGCGAGCAGGTTCTCTTCGGTTCCCGACGCCGTCAGGACGACGACCTCGGCCTCGGGCGCCGCCTCGCGGATCCGCGGCAGTGCCTGCAGGCCGTCCAGTCCCGGCATCGACAGGTCGAGCAGCACGAGGTCGGGCTGCAGGCGCCGCGCCGCCTCGATGGCCTCCCTGCCGTCGGCCGCCTCGCCCGCGACCGAGAAGCCGTGACTCTCGAGCAGCGAGGACAGCGCCGCGCGCGTGATCGGGTGGTCGTCCACGAGCAGGATCCGCATGCGCCTCTTATCGGCAGCGCTTCGACTGCCGAAAAGGGGTTTGTGCGGCACGAAGAGCGCGACGACTATCAGGCCTGGCTCTGGAGCACGGTGCTCCTGATCGGGCTGCTTGGCGCTGCGCTCGCGCTGTTCGTCGCCTACCCGACCCTCCGCAACAGCTACGCGCTCCCGCAGGCGCGGCTCGTGCTCGACACCGTCGTGATGGTCGCGGCCCTGATCGTCGCCCTGCTCGCGGGGATCCGGTTCTCCGTGGACGGGCGGCGGCTCGACCTCTTGCTCTGCGGCGGCTTCAGCGCGGCGGCGGCCTCGATGCTCGCCTTCTCGATCGCCCCCATGGTCGGCGGCCAGCCGCTCCATCCCGTCGAGGCGTGGGCCGGGATCGGCGGGCGTCTCTTCGCCTGGGTGCTGATCGCGGCGGCGCCGTTCTCGAACCGCCGCTCGAGCGCCCGCGGCCGCGCCCTCGGCGAGATGCTGCTCGGCGTCGCGATCGTGCTCGCACTGTGTTGGGGCATCGCGAGCAAGGCCGGTTCCGCGCTCCCGCCGCTCATCGGCGACGACGGCGACCAGCCGCTGCTGCTGACCGCCGCCCTTGCCGCGCGAGCGCTGCTCTCGCTGGTGGCGATGGTCGGCTTCGGGCTCCGCTTCCGGTCACGCCGCAACGACCTCGACCGCTGGCTCTGTCTGGGCGCGACGCTGGCGCTGTTCGCCGAGCTGAACTACGTCTTCACGCCGGTACTCTCGAGCGGCTACATCTCGCAGGGCGACTTCTTGCGCCTGCTGTCGTACGGCGTGCTGCTCGTGGGCGTGTGGCGCGCGATCCGCCATGCGGAGTTCGGCCGCGCCGTCGCGGAGGAGCGCGCCCGCGTCGCACGCGAGATCCACGACGGGCTCGCGCAGTACCTCTTCGCAGTCTCGACGCATGCGGCGATGCTCGAAAGCGGTGCCGACCCGAAGAGGACGCTCGCCCAGCTGAAGGAGGCCGCGGCGGCCGCGCAGCAGGAGGCGCGCTTCGCGGTGCTCGCGCTTTCGTCCGCGGGCGGTTCGGCCCCGTTCGACTCCGCGTTGCGCCGCTACGTCGACTTCCTCACCGCCGACGGCGAGCTCGAGGTCGACCTCGAGCTCCAGGACGGGATCCGCCTCGCGCCCGATGAGCAGATCGAGGTCTTCCGCATCGTCCAGGAAGGGCTCGCGAACGCGCGCAAGCATGCCCACGCTCGCCGCGCGGAGGTGCGGATCGAGGAGCGCGCCGGCGAGCGCTTCGTGACCGTCGTCGACGACGGCTCCGGCTTCGACGAGAACGGCATTGCGCCCGGCCAGGGCCTGAAGAACATGCGCGCGCGGGCCGACTCGATCGGGGGCGGCTTCCGTCTCGTGTCGATGCCCGGCCGCGGGACGGCGCTCGAGGTCGTGCTCCGCGCCTAGAACGGTGTTTTCAACTCGGAGTACTACGCCGAAAAGCGCACTTCAATATCACTTGTAATCCTCGTTGTAAGAATCCGTCGCGGTGGCCGCTCGCGTCGCGGCTCGCGGGTACGTACCGGTACGTGCTACTCGCAAGCGTTGTGGCTTCGGCCCTGGCGCTCGCGGGAGCGCCCTCCGTGCCGGCGGCAGGCACCGGCGCTCTCCCGCCCCGCACCTCGTGCCGTGGTCAGTCCGACCTCGGGGCTCCGGTCGCCGTCCAGCTGCGCGCCATGCGCTGCCTGATCAACTGGACGCGCAGACACGCGGGGCTGTCGACAGCGACGCGGAACGCCGAGCTCGACCGCTCGGCCTCGCTGCGGGCGCGGGACATCAGGCGCTGCCAGGACTTCTCGCACACCCCGTGCGGGCAGGCGTTCATCACCGTCTTCACCGTCGTCCACTACTTCACGGGCACTGCTGCAGTAGGCGAGAACCTCGCGTGGGGCCAGGGCCGCCTCGGCACCGCCCGCTCCGCGATGGCGAGCTGGCTCGCCTCGCCCCCGCACCGGGAGATCCTCTTTACGGCCAAGTGGCGCGACCTCGGCATCGGCCGAGCGCACGGCACGCTTTTCGGCAGGCCGAACGTGACCATCTGGGTGGCGCAGTTCGGGCGGCGTCGGCTCAACCCGCCGCTCCCATAGCGACCGCTACCAGTCCTCGCCCGAGTAGAACCGCGGCCAGACGTCGCTCGTCCGCTCGCGGAGCGTGTCGATCTCTTCGGGCGTCAGCTCGCCGCGCCAGCGGCCGAGGCTCGCGGCACTGTCAAGCTCGACCGCGTGCGGGGTCGGCGGCTCCGACGGGTTTCCCGACGAGCTGGCGCGCTCGATCTCCGCCCGCGCGGCCTCCGTTAGCTCCAGGCCCAGCCGCTCGTAGAGCCGCTCGAAGCTCCCGGGCGGCTCGAGCGAGACGTCCTCGTGCCGGAGGAAGACCCAGTCCTCGTGGCGCTCGCGATACGTGGCCACTGCGTTGTACAGCAGCCGCCAGAGCAGCGCGGCCTGCGCGAGAAGGTCGCCCGGCTCCCGCGCCTGCGCGCGGATCTCGTTCTCGTAGGGCTGGATGACATCGGGAACCCGACCGTCGTCGAGGAACGTCGCGAAACTGTGCCTCCAGCCGAGCCGCTTGAGGCTCGACGCGAAGGCCGCGGGGTGCCGGATCAGCACCACGACGTCCATGTCGAAGCGCTGGGCGAGCCACTCCGCCGAGAGGAGCGCGATCGGGTCCTTCATCAGCGGTCGTGGGCGGCGGCGCCGCACACGCTGAACCCGCGCGAAGTCGCGGAGCGTCCTCGCGACGTCTTTCGGCCGGTGCCGCGTTCGAAGCCGAGGGACGAGCTCGTAGCGAAACGTCAGCGCGTGCTCGAGCTCGGACGCGTAGCGCGCCTCGTTCTCACGCGTGACGACCGTGAAGTAGCGGTCGAAGCGACCCGCACTGAAGCGCGGGTTGAAGGGCTCGTGCACGTAGCCGACGCCGGGGGCGAGCGCGAGCATCTTCCCCACCCACGTGGTGCCGGACCGGTGGGCGCCGGTGACGAGGATCGGATGCTTGGGGCTCGTGGTCACGGGCGCCGAAGATACCGCGGGCCACAGAATCAGCAGGTCGCTACGCGATTGTCCGCTTCGCGTCGCTCGACTCGGAAACGCCCGACCGGCGCAACAGCGCGCGGCCGAGGACACCGACCGCAAGCACGGCCGTGCCGGCAATCACGGCCGAGACCGGCAGCGTCACGACGAGCGTCGCGCACGCGAGGACGCCGACCACGTTCAGCGCGCGGGGCCAGCGGCGCCGCTCGGGCGGCTGGGTGTACGCAGAGGCGTTGGCGATCGCGTAGTAGGTGAGCACGCCGAACGACGAAAAGCCGATCGCGCCGCGGAGGTCCGTCGTGAGGACGAGGAGGCAGACGACGGCTCCGACGGCCAACTCGGCGCGGGCAGGCACCCGGTGCACAGGGTCGACAGCGGAAAGTCGTCGGGGAAGGTCGCCGTTGCGCGCCATCGCGAGCGAGGTGCGGCCGATGCCGGCGATCAGCGCGAGCAGCGCGCCGAGACTCGCGATCGCGGCTCCGACGCGCACCACCGGGACCGACCACGCTGCGCCGACCGCTTTCGCCGCGGTGGCGAGCGGCGTCGAGCTCGCGGCGAGCGCCGCCGGTCCGGCCGCGAGCAGCGCGGTGAGGCCTACCGCGGCGTAGACCGCGACGGTGATGCCGAGCGCAAGCGGAATCGCCCGGGGAATCGTCCGCTCCGGGTCGCGCACCTCCTCGCCGAGCGTCGCGATCCGCGCGTACCCCGCGAAGGCGAAGAAGAGGAGGCCCGCCGACTGCAGCACGCCGTAGACGCCGTGGGGTGAGGAGCCCGTCAGATTCGAGCCGTCCGTGCCACCGCTCGCGAGGATCGCCGCGACCACGACGAGCAGCGCGAGCAGCGACCCCGCGACGAGCACGCGCGTGAGCCCGGCGGTGCGCGTGATCCCGCGGCAGTTCGCCGCCGTCAGGGCGGCGACCGCGAGCACGGCGGCCAGACGCTGCGCCCACGTCGAGCCGGGGACGGCATAGGAGGCGAAGGTGAGCGCCATCGCCGCGCAGGACGCGGTCTTGCCGACGACGAACCCCCACCCCGCGAGAAAGCCCCACCACTCGCCGAGCCGCTCACGGCCGTAGACGTAGGTCCCGCCCGAGGTCGGGTACTGAGCCGCGAGCTGCGCGGACGCGACGGCGTTGCAGTAGGCGACGCCCGCCGCGAGGGCGAGCCCGATGAGAAGCGCGGTTCCCGCTGCCGCGGCCGCCGGGGCGAAGGCCGAGAAGACGCCTGCGCCGATCATCGAGCCGAGCCCGATGACGACCGCGTCGCCCGTGCCGAGGCGGCGCGCGAGCCTCGTCACATCGCGGCCGCGACCCGCTCGGCCGCTGCGGCCAGTTCCTCGTCGGGCACGTTCGGCAACACGTCCTCCCAGAGCGGCAGCATCATGCCCGAGGCCTCCACCATGCCGAGCGGGCGCGGGATGAACCAGACGTGGAAGTGAGCGCCGCCGTCGCCCCAGCGGTAGAGGTGGACACGCGCGACGTCCCCGAACGAGAGGATCGCCCGCTCGACGCGCGCCGCAACGCGGCCGAAGTCGGCCTGCAGCGGCTCGGGGAGGTCGCTGAAGGAGTCGACGTGGACGCGGCTCGCCAGCCAGACCGCGCCGGGGAGGCTTCCGCCGACGGGCGGGTGGAGCGTCCAGTTGTCGTCCGACCAGACGGCGCTCGTGGTCTTGCCTCCGCAAATGGCGCACGGCGGTCCGCCTGGCTCGCCACGTCGAGGCGGCTCCGGGATGACGCGCTCGCCGGGCTCCCGCGGAACCAGCGGCTCGGTGTAGGGCAGGGTCATGGTCACGATGGCTCCTTTCGTCGGTCGTTCGCGAGGCCGTTGAGCACGACGTCGACGACGCAGCTGGTGGTCCGCTCTGCAGGCCAGCCGTGGCGGCCGCGGAGGTGGACGTAGGTCCAGGCGACCGCGTTGAAGGCCACGTTCGCCGCCTCGACGAGGTCGTCGCCGGGCTCGAGCGAGCCGTCGGCGGCGCCTTCGCGCAGGAACTGGATGAACGGGTGAAGGTAGTCGGGCGGCTGCCCGGGGGCCGTGTCCTGGTGAAACGCCTCGTCGTTTGCGAGCATCAGCGGGAGGTGGCGGTCGAGCAGCTCGCAGAGCGCGACGAGCCCGCGCTCGAGCCGGTCGCGGCCGGTGCCGCCTGCGGTGAGGATCGGGTACATCGTCTCGCGGAAGTCCGCCGCGAGCTCGCCCACGAGTGCGCCGACGAGCACCTCGCGCGTCAGGCCCTGCCGCCAGAGCGTCGACCGCGCCCGGCCCGCGGCCACGGCCACCCGCTCGAGCGTCAGCCCGTCCCAGCCCTGCTCGCGCAGAACGGCGATCGTCGCGCGGTGAAGCTCGGCCCCGACGACGGGGTCGCTGCGCTCATGCACCGTCTTCGCTTCGTTCATGCATCGCGTATGTTGCACGACGACCCAGCTGAGCGCAAGCTCGCTCAGCCCGGCTGCGCGCCGAACATCCTGAGAACGCTTGCGCGCAGAGCCTCCAAGGCGTTTTTCGCCGTCAGGCGTCCAGCTCGGACCTCTTCGGCCGCCGCATGCGAGAGGGCCAGGAACGCGGTCAGCAGCCACGGCGCCGGAAGCGCGCGGTCGAACTCCCCGCGGCTCTGGCCGCGTGTAATCAGCCGTTCGAGGCGCTCGAGGATTGGTCGATGGAGGGCGAGCTCCTCCTCCGGCGACAGCTCCACGCGAAGGTCCATGAGCACCGGGTAGCGCTCGAGGGTTCCCCGGCCTTCCCGACACGCTCGTGACCGGCACCACCGCCCACTACGTCGACCTCCAGGGGAGCCTCGGAGAGCACCTGCGGTTCGCGCTGGCGATCGTGGCCGTGCTGACGTTCGCGTTGCTCTTCGCGATGACCGGCTCGGCGGTCTTGCCGCTCAAGCCTTTCAGCAGGGCCGGCTCGAGGGCCTGCTCGGCTTCACAAGCCAGGGGGGCCTCGAAGCGCCGCAGCTGCTGCTGCTATTCGCGGTCGTCTTCGGGCTCCCCACCGACTACGGCGTGTTCCTGCTCTCGCGGATCAAGGAGGCGCGCGATGCCGGCCACACGGAGTCCGAGGCAATCGCCGTCGGGCTCGACCGGACAGGCCGAATCGTCACCTCGGCCGCGCTGCTCCTCGCGGTGGCTTTCGGTGCGTTTCTCACCTCGCACATCGTGATCACCAAGGAGCTTGGCCTCGGCACCGCGGCTGCGGTCATGCTCGATGCCACCATCGTCCGCGCCTTGCTCG
The DNA here is from genome assembly GCA_963719275.1 of uncultured Actinomycetes bacterium. GTDB lineage: Bacteria > Actinomycetota > Thermoleophilia > Gaiellales > Gaiellaceae > AC-32. The sequence continues at coordinate 228,840 of CAVRBT010000005.1, forward strand.
TGCCTGCGTTGATGCGGCTGCTCGGGCGCTGGAACTGGTGGGTGCCGTCACCGTTGCGCCGGCTTCATGCACCGCTCCGCCTCGGTGAGGCATGAGGCCGCGGGGCTGAGTCAGCGGTGTCCCGGTTGGGTGAAAGGCGCGCGCCTGTAAGTAGTTCGTAAAGCGGCGGATTTATGTGTTTGCCGTCATAGATGTGCGGCGAAGCCACACGTAGATCGCAATCCGATCAGGGGGACATCATGAAGAGACTTCTGCTGCTGCCGCTGCTCGTGCTCGCGCTGGGAGCGGCGAGCCCAGCGGGTGCCGACGACTTTGCGGCGTCAATTTCAGCGACGGGATTCCCGCCACTGATCACGATCCAGAACGGCGACCGCGTCGTGTGGAAGAACGACGACGCCGTCAACCGGCAGGTCGTCGCGGACAACAACTCCTGGAAGTCGCCCGTACTGAAACCCGGCCAGACCTGGTCGCGGACCTTCCGAAACGGCGGGACCTTCACGTACCACGGCGCGTTCAAGGCCAACCAGCACGGCATGGTCGAGGTCGTCTCGACGCGCGTGGTCCTTATCCGCCCCACGGTGAGGTCGCTCCAGATCTTCCGCAGCGTCCGCCTCCAGGGGACGGTCTCGAAGCCCGGCGCCACCGGCGAGGAGGTCAGCATCGAAGCGCGCCCGTTCGGCAAGCCGAGGTTCGAACAGGTCGCCCGAACGACGACCAAGAACGGCGTCTGGCGGGTGCTCGTGAAGCCGCGCCGCAACACGGTCTATCGCGCGGTCTGGCAGAACGTGCCGAGCGCCGAGCGGATCATCCACGTGAAGCCGCTCGTCCGCCTCAGGCAGGTCAACCGCAGGCTATTCACCGTTGGCGTGATCGCCGACACGACGCTCGTGCACCGCCTTGTGGTCATCCAGCGGCTGAACAAGCGCAATCACACCTGGCACTCCTTCAGGGCAATGAAGCTGAATCGCTTTACGGCCAAGAGGAGGTCGTACACCTCGCTCGCGAACTTCCGGGCTACCTACCCGCACGGGATGATCATCCGCGCGCTGATCACCAAGCGGCAGGCGCTGCCCTTGATGTACGGCGCGGCGTGGAGCCGCGCGCTTCGCGTCTGATCGCTGTGTCCCCGCGGCCCTACCACGCGGACGTGTGGTGGGGCCGCTCGGACTACCTGACCGCGGCCAGCAGGCGCGGGCCGCGAGGCCGCGGCCCGCGAACAGGCCGCCACCAGAATGGATTGCAACCCCCATGTCCCGCCGGTCCCGCCGTGGACACATTGGCAGGCATGATCGAAGCGACGAACGCCCGCGCGAGTCGGCCGGTGCCGTTTTCGTGGCCCTCTCGTGACGCCGCGCGCTCGCGAAAGCGCGTGGCCAACAACTACATGCGTGACGGTCTCCGACAGCTGGATCAGGCCGACCTGATTCCCTTCTTCTGCGAATGCGACCGGCCGGACTGCTTCGCCGTCGTCTGGCTGACAGGAACGGCGTTCGACCGCACTCGGGCCGGGGGCTCCGCGCGCGCTCGCCTGACTGCACACCGCGCGCACGCGGCCTGAGCTGCAGTGCCGTTCGTGGGGGTCACGCTGATATTGCGCGTCGTGATGGAGCTCGGGCTCGTCGCGGCCCTCGCCTTCTGGGGCGTTCACTCGGGCGGGACGGCGGCCGCGAAGATCGCGCTCGGGGTAGGGGCGCCCGTCCTCGCCTTCGCCGTCTGGGGAGCCGTTGATTTCCATCGCGCCGGCCGCCTCGCCGAGCTACTGCGCCTTCTCGAGGAGCTCTTCCTCACGGCACTCGCCGCCATTGCCTTGTACAGCGCGGGGGAGCACGATCTCGGCATCGGCCTCGCCGCGCTGTCCGTCGTCTACCACGCGCTTGTCTACGTGTCCGGTCAGCGGCTGCTCGCCGGCGCAGGTTCGAGCGTGCGCTAACGACATGGGCAGCGCGATCCACTCCAGGGCGCTGCGGCTCGCAAAACGGAGCGCACCTCCTCTCTCCTTAGCATGACAACGTAGGAAAACCCCGCGATGTGCGGGGTTTTCCCGTAGCAGGCCTGTAAGCCGGATTCTGTCGAGGGTGACCATCCGTCTCTGCAGCTGACCCGGCTCCTCGGTGGGCCGCCTCGAGCGGAGCCTGTTCGCCTTGCACCGGACGGGGTTTGGCTAGCCGCCGTGTCGCCACGACGCTGGTGGGCTCTTACCCCACCGTTTCACCCTTACCTTCGGCATCTCTAGAGATATGCCGCCGGCGGTCTCCTTTCTGTGCCACTTTCCGTCGGCTTTCGCCGCCTGGGTCGCCCCAGCGTCCTGCCCTGCGGTGTCCGGACTTTCCTCGAGCCACGAGGGCCCGCGGTCACCCGGCCTGCACGCAAATTGTAGCCGCGACCCCGCGAGGCGGTTCGTGTGAGACTGGCTCACCCCACCGAAGGAGGAGCCATGAAGCGGCTAGTTGCGCTTGCCGTCTTCCTCGTCGCAGGTGCGGTCGCGGCGGGTGTCGCGTTCGCCGACCACGGTGGCGGCGGGCACGGCGGAAAGCATCACGGCAAGACGGTGTACGTGATCGAGCACGCGACCACCGACGCGGTCACGAACAACGACGGGCGGTCGACGGACTCGGTCGGCGACATCCTCACCTTCACGAACGACGTCTTCGACAAGAGCAACTCGCACAAGGTCGGCAGCGACCAGGGCTACTGCGTGCGCATGGTCGTCGGCGAGTCGTGGGAGTGCGTCTGGACGACGCTGCTCCCGCGCGGCCAGCTGACCGTCGAGGGGCCGTTCTACGACACGCGCGACAGCGTGCTGGCCATCACCGGCGGGACCGGCGCCTACGCGAACGCGCGCGGCTCGATGGAGCTGAAGTCACGCGCAGGCGGCACCGAGTTCGCCTTCATCTTCCACCTGATCGGCTGACCGGCTCTACGGGCTCGGCGGCGGCCTCGCTGCCGAGCCCGCTGCCGCACTCCGGGCAGAAGATGCCCGCGCCGTGCGGCAGCTGCATCACGAACTCGCCGCACACCAGGCACTCCATGCTGGCGCCCCGCAGGAGCGCGTGCAGCTCCTGCTCGAGCGTGCGGTTGAGGGGCGCGACGGGATTCACAGCGAGCGGAACACTCCTGTCACGACGCCGAGGATCTGGACGTGGTCGGCGAAGATCGGGTCCATCGACTCGTTCTCGGGCTGCAGCCGGATGCGGCCGTTCTCGCGGAAGAAGCGCTTCACCGTCGCCTCCTCGGCAGTCTCGTCCTCGCCGGCCAGCGCGACTACGATCTCGCCGTCGCGCGCGGTCTGCTCGCGCCGCACGACCACGATGTCGCCCTCGAGGATCCCCGCGTCGACCATCGAGTCGCCCTTCACCCGCAGTAGGAACTCCTCGCCCCCGTGCGCGAGCGGCTCGGGCACCGCGACGTAGTCCTCGACGTTCTGGTCCGCCAGCAGCGGCCCGCCCGCTGCGATCTCGCCGACCAGCGGGAGCCGGTGCACGTCGTCCGCGGCCACGGACGCGGGCTGCGGTTTCGGGTCGCGGCGCAGCTCGAGCGCGCGCGGCTTCGTCGGATCGCGCTTGATCAGCCCGACGCGCTCAAGGTTCGCGAGATGCGCGTGGACGGTCGAGGGCGAGGCGAGGCCTACCGCCTCCCCGATCTCGCGCACCGTCGGCGGGTAGCCGTGCTCGTCGACGTACTGCGTGAGGAAGTTCCAGATCTCCTGCTGTCTGCCGGTCAGCATCGAGCCACCTCGAGGTCGCTTGCGGGAACGAACATACGTTCGCCACCGAGGGTAGCCATCCTCCCGGACGGCGTCAAGCGAGGCGCGCGACTAGGCCGCGAGCGCGGCAGGCGGCGCCGGATCCACCTCGGCGAGGCCGCGCATCGCGTAGCGGATCGACCACAGCATCAGCACGAGCATCGCCGGTGTGCCGGTCACGAACACGATCAGCAGGAAGCTCTCGAGGCTCCCCTGCAGCAGTGCCGCGAGCCGGATGCCGCTCCGCGCGAAGAAGTAGGCGCCCCACACGAGCGACTCGACGCCGAAGACGCGCTTGAACGGCTCGGTCTCGCGGAACCAGCGCGGGAACGGGTACCAGGCACACGCGAGCGCGCCGGCAAGCGGCCGGTGGATCGCGACCGAGATGAAGAACGCGAGGCCCCAGGCGGCCGTTAGGAGCACCGGCTGCGCGAGATACACGGTCGTGCTGTGCGCGAGGAGCCCGACCACCGACTGCACCGCGACGAAGCCGAGCGAGAGCCGCACGAGCAAGCCGTCGCGGCCGGCGCGTCGCTCGAAGAGATAGATGGCCACCGAGACGACGCCTGCGGCAGCGATCCCGACGGGCAGCCCGCCCAGCTGCAGCCCGACGTAGAAGGCTCCCACCGGCAGAAAGCCCTCGCGCAGGAAGCCCGGGAGCCCCGTCCGCAGGATCCCGCGGAACGAGGGCTCGGTCAGGCTGCCTTCGTCTGAGCGCGCAGTTGCTTCAGCTGCTCCTCGCACCATCGTGCTCCCCACTCGTTGAAGTCGATTCCCCAGCGCAGGACGAGGTCGACGAACGTCGGATCCGGTCCGCCGGGCAGCGCCTGGATCGCGCGCAGCACCTCCAGGTACTCCTCGTGCCCGTGCTTGCGGCCCTCGAGCAGCTGGAGTGCGTCCTCGACCGGCACCGCATCCGCGAAGAAGAGCCGCAGGAGCGACTCGTCCCGGAGCTCGATCGTCGTGATCTCGCTCTGCATCCAGTCGAGCAGCGCTTCGTGCCCGGCCGGAGTCAGCGAGTAGACGCGCCGGCTGCGACCGCCGTTCGGCCGGTCCTCGCCCTCGACCAGCCCCTCCTCTTCCAGCCGCTTCAGCTCGGGGTAGATCTGCCCGTAGCTCGCCGCCCAGAAGAAGCGCGTCGAGCGGTCGACGATGGTCTTGATGTCGTACCCGGAGCGCGGCCGCATCGCGAGGAGCCCAAGCAGCACCGGGGTGACCGCCGTCATCTTCATACCGCGGGAAGATATATCACGAAGTTATATTTGTCAACCCGCAAACCCGCGGAGCCGGGCTTTGCCCGGCTCCGCTCGTAACCGCTCATCGAAGTCGAATCCTCGGAAGTCGTCATGGCCCGCGAAGCGGGCCGGACTTCCGAGGAGAGTGCGCTGGAGAGGACTTGAACCTCCACGGGGTGTTAACCCCACAAGGCCCTCAACCTTGCGCGTCTACCAATTCCGCCACCAGCGCGCGCGGGCCATTGTAGCCACGCACTTCCGCCGCTGACCCAAACGGACACGGCTTCCGCCTGGGGCCCATGAGCACTAAGGTACGCGCCGTGCGGGAGCTCTGCGAGGAGGCGGTCGCAGCTGCTCTCGACGCGGGGGCGTCCTACGCGGACGCGCGTGTGGTCGTCCGGCGCTCGCAGGTAGTCGGGACCCGCAACCGCCGCGTCGAGCGGCTGGAAGACAGCGAGACCGAGGGGATCGGCGTGCGCGTCCTCGTCCACGGCGCCTGGGGCTTCGCCGGCGAGCGGCAGCTCGACACAGGCGGCGCGGAGGAGGCGGCGCGCAAGGCGGTCGCGTTTGCGAAGGCCGCGCCGGGCGGGCACGTGCGCGCGCTTGCTCCCGTCGAGCCCGCCCGCGGGGAGTTCCGAACCGTCGTCGAGCGCGACCCGTTCTCCGTTCCGGTCGCGGACAAGGTCGAGCTCTGCCTGCGCGCCGAGGAGGCCCTGCAGCACGAGGACGTCAAGGTCACCTCCGCGTCGGTGCGCGCGCAGCGCGAGCACAAGCTCTTCGTCTCGTCCGACGGCGCCTCCACGGAGCAGGAGATCGTCGAGTGCGGCGGCGGCGTCGACGCGCTCGCGGCGCGAGAGGGCGTCACGCAGATCCGCAGCCACCCGAGCGCCCACGGCGGCTCGAGCGCGCAGGCGGGCTGGGAGTTCGTGGAGAAGCTCGGGCTCGAGCGCGAGGCGCCGCGCGTGGGCGAGCAGGCGGCGGCGCTCGTCCGCGCCGAACCGTGCCCGTCCGGGATCACGACCGTCGTGATCGACGCGGAGCAGATGGCCCTGCAGGTGCACGAGTCCGTCGGGCACCCCACCGAGCTCGACCGCGTCTACGGCAGCGAGGCGGCCTACGCCGGGACCAGTTTCCTGAAGCCGGACGACCTCGGCTCGCTGCGCTACGGCTCAGAGCACATGAACATCACCGCCGACTCCACCACCCTCGGTGGCCTCGGCTCCTTCGCCTTCGACGACGAGGGCGTGCCCGCCGGCCCCGAGCCGGTCGTGCGGGACGGGATCCTGAGCGGCTTCCTCACCTCGCGCGAGACCGCGGCGCGGATCGGCAGCGGCTCGGGCGGCTCGATGCGCGCCGACAGCTGGAGCCGCATGCCGCTCGTGCGCATGACGAACCTCCATCTGGAGGCCGGCGAGGGCTCGCTCGACGAGCTCATCGCCGGCGTCGACGAGGGCGTCTTCCTGCAGACCAACAAGAGCTGGTCGATCGACGACAAGCGCCTCAACTTCCAGTTCGGCACCCAGATCGCCTGGGAGATCAAGGGCGGAAAGCTCGGGCGGATGCTGCGCGACGCGACCTACACGGGCCAGACTCCGGTCTTCTGGGGCTCGCTCGATGCGGTCGGGGGGCCCGAGGAGTGGAAGCTGCACGGGCTCACGAACTGCGGCAAGGGCCAGCCCGGGCAACACGCGCACGTCTCGCACGGCGCCTCCCCTGCGCGGTTCCGCAACGTCCAGGTCGGCTTCAAGCAGTGAACGCGCTCGAGCTGGCGGAACGGGCGCTCCGGGCGGCCGGCGGGGACGAGGCGCTTGTCGTCGTCCAGAGCGAGCGGTCCGGGATGGCGCGCTTCGCCGGCTCCGAGGTGCACCAGCCCACACTGGTCGAGAACGACGTCGTGGAGCTGCAGATCGTGCGGGACGGCCGGCTCGGGATTGCCTCCGCGAACCGCACCGACGACGACGGCCTGCGCTCGCTCGCCGCCCGCGCGGCCGAGGCCGCCGACTCCACGCCCGAGGATCCGGACTTCCCCGGCCTGGCCCCGGCCGCCGAACCTCCGACCGTGGAGGGCTACGACGAGGAGGCCGCTGCGCTCGGGGCCGAGGACCAGGCGCGACTCGCAGCCGCCGCGATCGACGCGTCCGAGCTCGACCTCTACGGCTTCTTCACGAGCGGCGTCACGGAGCTCGCGCTCGCCTCGACGACCGGCCTCTCGGTCTCGCAGGAGACGACCGACGTCGCCGTTCTCGCGCTCGCCGCCGTCGACGGCGCCTCCGGCTACGCGGAGCAGACAGGCTGGCGCGCGAGCGACGTCGACCCCGCAGGCGCGGCCTCGGCAGCGGTTGAGAAGGCGAAGCTCACACGCGGAGCGGTCGAGCTCGAGCCGGGCTCGTACCCGGCGGTGCTCGAGCCGCCGGCCTTCGCCGAGTTGCTGGCCTACTTCTCGTACGACGCCTTCAGCGCGCAGGGCCTGCTCGAGGAGCGGAGCTACGCGTTCGACAAGCTCGGCACGAAGGTCTTCGACGAGCGCTTCTCGCTCGCCGACGACGCGCTCGACCCGCGCGGGTTCCCGAAAGCCTTCGACTTCGAGGGCACGCCGAAGCAGCGCGTGACGCTGGTCGAGGACGGCGTGCTCAGCGGCGTCGCGTGGGACCGGGCGACCGCGAAGCGCGCGGGGCGCGAGACCACCGGCAACGCACCGCCGAGCTCGTTGCGGCACTGGGGCCCGCTCACGTTTGCGCTCTCGGTGGCCGGCGGAGAGGCCGACACGCCCGCGCAGCTGGCGGAGGCCGTCGGCGACGGCATCTACGTCACCCGACTCCACTACCTGAGCATCGTCGATCCACGCGAAGGGATCGTCACCGGGATGACACGCGACGGGACCTTCCGCATCCGCGGCGGCCGGATCGCCGACCCGCTCGTGAACCTGCGCTTCACCGTCTCCGTGCCGCAACTGCTCGCCGAGCTCCCGGGCCTGACCCGCGAGCCGGTGCTGATCAACCAGAACGCGTACTACGACGAGCGCTACCCGACGGGGCTGCTCTCGCCGGCCGTGGCGACGGCGCGCTTCGACGTCACCGGCGTGGGCTCGGGCCCCGGAGTCTGACCGCCGCGTAGTCGACCGAGCCGAGCTCGTCCTCGCGCCAGCCGCGCAGGCGCGGGGAGACGAGGCGCGCGTCCGCGACCCACGCGACAGGGACGACGGGCTTGCCTCGCGCGAGGTCCGTCAGCGCCTGGGGCCGGGGGTACGGAGCGGCCAGGCGCTCGAGCCGCGCCTGAGCCCCGCCACCGATGACCGCGCCGAGGCCGAGGTCGCGCCACGCCGCGACGAGCAGGTTCGTGCCGTAGGCGAGCGTGGGGTCTCTCGGCTCGGCGAAGTGCACGGCGATCCGCGGCAACGAGGGGATCCGTTTGCGCGCCTCCCGAAGGGCGATCGCGGCGTCGGCCGCGCTCGGCTTGCCGCGGCTGCCGAGATCCTCCGCCGGCGGCGCCTCGAACTCGGGCACGAGCGCCTGGTAGTCGGCGCGGTCGGCGGTGTCGTCGTACACGCTGCGCACCTCGGCGGGGACGTCCGGCGAGAATAGGGCGGCGTCGGCCGCCAGCAGCCGCCTGACGCGAACCGCAGGCCCGAGCTGGCGGTCGAGCTTGGCGGCCCGGATGTCGCCGAGCGGGACCGGCGCCTCGTCCAGCCGGCCGGCGCGGAACTCGCGCAGCGCCCTGAACGGCTGGAGCTTCCGCACCTCGACGCGCATCCCGTTCCGCTCCACCACCACGCGGGTCGGGCTCGCCGAGATGAGCCGGAACGGCCCGGGCACCCCGGGCGGCGCGGCCGCGACCTGTGTCAGGCGGTAGGGCAGGTCGGGGTCGCGCTCTTGCGTGGTCACGACGAGGGTGCGCTCGTCCGGCGCGGAGATCTGCCGAGCGTCGAGGAGCCCCGCCCGCCGCAGCTGCGCCGCGATCGCGCCGGCGTGCCGGCAGCGCAGGCGCCACGTCGTGCCCGTCTCGCGCCAGCGCGTGCAGAGGCCGGGCCGCAGCGCGCCGTTCACGTCGGTGCGGAGCGGTGTCGAGAACAGCATTCGAGCGAGGACGATCTCGTCGCGCGTGCGAGCACGCTCGGGCTCCAGCGGCCAGAGCACGTCGGCGAGCGCCACGCGGACGACGTTCGGGGGCCCGCTCGCGGGCAGCGAAACGGCGCGCTTCGGCGAGGACGAGTCGCAGCCCGCGGCCGCCAGAGCGAGCACGGCGAGCGCCGCGGCCCGGCTCCGACTCGGCACCGGCTACTGAAGCAGGTGGAACATCAGGACGGTGTTCGCCGTGAACAGGATCGCGACTGCGATCGTCAGGCGCGTCAGGTTCCGCTCGACGATGTGCGTCCCGCCCTGCGAGGCGGGCGTGAATCCCATCCCGCCGAAGCCGGTATCGCGCCCCGAGTGCATCAGGATCAGGGCGATCAGCGCGGCGGAGAGAAGCACCTGGATAACGGCGTCGAGCTGGAGCATCGCGCGCCCAGGATAGCCAGATTCAGGCTGCGAGGTCCCTGATCGCCTCGATCAGTTGCGCGGCGATGCGGTCCTTCGTCACGTAGGCGGCCGCTCCGGCCTCGCGCGCCCGCGCGACGTCGGTGCGCGAGTTCGAGCCGGTCAGCATCAGCACGCACGCGCTGCGCTGTTTCCTCCGGATGCGCTTCGTGGCCTCCACCCCGTCGATGCCGGGCATTGCGATGTCCATCAGGATCACGTCCGGGTGCAGGGCCAGCGCCTGCTCGACCGCCTCTTCACCGTTGCTCGCGCGCCCGACGACCTCGATCTCAGACTCGGACGCGAGGATCGCCTCCAGCGCTTCCGCGAACAGGAGGTGGTCGTCGGCGATGAGGACGCTGATCTTCTTGCTCAGCATGGGGGACGAAAGAACCGTTTCCTTGTTGAAACGAAATTCAGCCGGATTCGGACGCGGCGCGCTCGAGCACCTCCTCCACGCGCCCGGCCTGCTCGCGCACGTCGTGGCGCTCGGCGGCGGCGCGCGCGGCGGGGTTCGGACACGGCAGCGCGGCGGCCGTGCGCAGCGCGTGGGCCAGGGCCTCCATGTCGAGCGGGTCGACGAGCACGCCCGCCTCGGGCGGCACGAACTCGGGCGGACCGCCGATCCGCGTCCCGACCACCGAGCGGCCCGTGGCCATCCCTTCCAGCAGCGCCTGGCCGAAGGGCTCGATCAGGCTCGGCTGGCAGACCACGTGGGCTTGCGCGATCCGCGCCGGGATCTCGTCGTGCGCAACGGCGCCCGCGAGCTCGACGTTGGGCCGTCCCTCGAGGCGGGCGCGCAAGGGGCCGTCGCCGAGGAAGGTGAGCGTCCCCTCCCCGAGCTGCTCGAAGGCGTCGGCGAGCCGCACCACGTTCTTCCGCTCCGTCAGCGCTCCGATGCAGAGGAAGCGCGCGCCGCCTTCGGGCGAGGGCTCCACGGTGAAGCGCTCGAGATCGACGCCGGAGTCGATCACCTGCGTCTTGCCCGCAGCCTCGGGAACCTTGGCCTCGAGCTCGCGGCGCAGGTAGTCCGAGACGGCGATCACTGCCGCGGCACGGCGGATCGTGCGCCGCGTGAGCGCTGCGATGCCGGGGATCGCGCCGACGTTGCGCACGTCGCGGCCGTGCGCCGTCACGACGAGCGGCGCGCCGGAGACCAACCCGGCCACCAGGCCGGACGGCACCAGGAAGTGCGCGTAGACGACGTCCGGCCGGAGACGCCGGTCGGCCTCGCGCGCCCGCCGCGCGAGTGTCAGGTAGCGCCGCTTGCCGCCGGCGCGCGAGTCGAGCACCGCTCGCTCGACCTCATGACCGCGTTCCTGCAGCGCGCGCTCGAGCTGTGCGACGAACACGCCGAGGTCAGGCGCGTCCGGGCCCGGGTACATCTGCGAGACGAGCAGGATCCGCACGGCGCGCGCAAGCTTGACGCTTCCGTCACACCCGCGTCACACACGCGTACGGATTTCGCCGATACGCTCGCCTCGGGGAGGAGGCCGGGCGAACCGTAGTGAGGGGCGGTCGCGATGGGCGCTATGCGCGGCAGGTCACGGCGAGCGCTGCGCGTCGTACATGCCGAACTCGTCGCGAAGCACGTTGCAGATCTCGCCGATCGTGCAGCGCGTCCGCAGCGCGTCGCGCAGCGGCGGGAGCAGGTTCTCGGTCCCCGACGCTCCCTCGCGCACGCGCGCCAGCGCCGCCTCCGCGGCGGCCGCGTCCCGCTCCGCCCGCACGCGCGCCGTCCGCTCGTGCTGGCGCCGCTCGGCCTCGGGGTCGATCCGGAGCAGCTCGATCTCCTCGGGCTCCGCCTCCTCGTAGCGGTTCACGCCGACGATCACGCGCTCGCCCCCCTCGACCTCCTGCGCGTAGCGGTAGGCGGCATTCTCGATCTCGCCCTGGACGAGGCCCTTCTCGACCGCCGCCACTGCGCCGCCGACCTCGTCCACGCGCGCGATCAGCTCGCGCGCGCGCTCCTCGAGCTCGTCCGTCAGCGACTCGATGAAGTACGAGCCGCCGAACGGGTCGGCCGTGTCGGTGCCGCCGGCCTCGTGCGCGAGCAGCTGCTGCGTGCGCAGCGCGATCCGGGCCGCGCGCTCGGTCGGCAGCGCCAGCGCCTCGTCGAACGAGTTCGTGTGGATCGACTGCGCGCCGCCGCACACGGCGGAGAGCGCCTGCACCGCCACGCGCACGACGTTGTTCTCCGGCTGCTGCGCGGTCAACGTCGACCCGCCCGTCTGCGCGTGGAAGCGGAGCGCCTGCGCCTTCGGGTTGGTCGCCCCGAAGCGGTCGCGCATGATCTCCGCCCACAGACGCCGCGCCGCGCGGAACTTCGCCACCTCCTGGAAGAAGTGGTTGTGCGCGTTGAAGAAGAACGAGAGCCGGGCGCCGAAGTCGTCAGGCGAGAGCCCCGCGTCGACGGCCGCCTGCGCGTAGGCGATGCCGTTGGACAGCGTGAACGCCAGCTCCTGCACCGCCGTCGAGCCGGCCTCGCGGATGTGGTAGCCGGAGATCGAGATCGTGTTCCAGAACGGCAGCCGCTCCGCGCAGTAGGCGAAGAGGTCGGTCGTGAGCCGCATCGAGGGCCGCGGCGGAAAGATGTAGTTCCCGCGCGCGATGTACTCCTTGAGGATGTCGTTCTGGACGGTGCCGCGCAGCTTCTCGGAGGGCACGCCCTGGGCTTCGGCCACGAGCTCGTACAGGAGGAGGAGCAACGCCGCCGGCGCGTTGATCGTCATCGAGGTCGAGACCTCGTCGAGCGGGATCCCGTCGAGGAGCAGCTCCATGTCGGCGAGCGAATCGATCGAGACGCCGGTGCGGCCGACCTCGCCGGCGGCGCGCGGGTCGTCGGAGTCGTAGCCGAGCTGCGTCGGCAGGTCGAACGCGACCGAGAGCCCGGTCTGGCCGCGCTCGAGGAGGTAGCGGAAGCGCTGGTTCGTCTCCTCCGCCGATGCGAAGCCCGCGTACTGGCGGATCGTCCACGGCCGCCCGCGGTACATGTCCCGGTAAGGCCCGCGCGTGAAGGGGAAGTCGCCCGGCGCTTCGAGCTCGCCCTGGGCGTCCTCCGCGGAGTAGACCGGCTTGACCTCGATCCCTGAGTCGGTCTCTCGCCGGTCGGTCGTCGCCATGCATCGAATCGTACGCGGCCTCGTAAGGTGTCCCCGACGAGGATCCAGGTCAGGAGGCCGCCATGAGCCAGAGGAACGCCGTCTACAAAGGGGTGGTCGTCGAGCCCCGTGACCCGAAACGGCGCGGCCGGGTGCGCGTCTCGGTGCCAGAGTTCGGCGAGGAGGTCTGGGCGCGCCGGGCGACGCTCGACGCCGGCCACGAGCGCGGCACGTGGTTCGTGCCCGACGCCGGAGACGAGGTGCTCGTGGCGTTCGAGAACGGCGACCGGCGCAAGCCCGTTGTCATCGGGGCGCTCTGGGGCTCGACGCAGCGGCCGCCCGAAAGCAAGCCCGAACGCACGCTCGTCCGGACGAAGCACGGCGCGACGGTGATCCTGGACGACGGCACCGGCGGGCTGGAGGTGAGCGACCTGAACGGAAACGTCGTCAAGCTGGCCGCTGACGGCGTCACCGTCTCCTCCGCCTCGCGGCTGACGGTGAAGGCGAGCATCGTCGAGATCGAGGCCGGGGTGCTGAAGGTCAACGCGGCCGTCTCCGAGTTCAGCGGCTTGGTGAAGTGCGACTCGCTCCTCACGAACAGCGTCGTCTCGTCCAGCTACACCCCGGGCGCGGGGAACATCTGGTGACGGTCGTCGTGCGGCTGTTCGCCGGTCTGCGCGAGCAGGCCGGCTGGTCGCAGCGCGAGCTCGACGTCGCCTCCGTCGCGGACGTGTGGCCGGCGCTCGGGCTCGGCGAGGAGCCGGCGGGGCTGCTCTACGCGGTCAACCGCGAGTACGCCGAGCCCGGCCGCGAGCTGCACGATGGCGACGAGGTTGCAGTGATCCCGCCGGTGTCCGGCGGCGCGTTCCGCGTGACCGAGGAGCCGCTCTCGCTCGAGGCCGTCGCCGCCGAGGTGGCCGACGAGCAGGCGGGCGGCCTCGCGACCTTCACCGGCACCGTGCGGCGGCAGTCCCGCGGCCGCGAGGTGACACGGCTCGAGTACGAGGCCTACGCCGAGATGGCCGAGGACGTGATGGCGCAGCTCGCGCGCGAGCTGGAGGATCGCTACGACCTCTGCGCGATCGCGATCCACCACCGCGTGGGCACGCTCGGCATCGGGGAGGCGAGCGTCGTGATCGCGGTCTCAGCGCCGCACCGCCAGGACGCGCTGGCCGCCTGCAAGGACGCGATCGACCGCCTCAAGGAGGCGGTGCCGCTCTGGAAGAAGGAGGTCTACGAAGGCGGCGAGGAGTGGATCGGCCGCGGCTCCTGAAGACGAGTGGGGCCTGAGGGTGACCAGTCCCGCGCCGGTGACCGACGCGGGACTGGCTTGCCGGCTACTTACTCAAACCAGATGTAGAACGGGTGATCCGACGGGGTCGGATGGAGCTCCGACCGTTGTCGTGCGGACTCGGCCGTTGACCGTGCCCGTGCACCCACCAAATGGTGGCGTCCCGTGGAAGGTCGGATTGACGAGGATTCCATCGGTTGGCCCGTAGGCGTCGGGAGTCGTTATGACCGAGTGGACCGTGAAGGAGAGGCCCGAGAAGCAGTAGACGCCCACCGCTGGGTGGGCGATGTTCGCATTCGCGACGTTCTTCGAGTTCGCGGCATCGACCGTGCCGTCGGCGTTCACGTGCGCGTAGGCGACGGCTGTTCCTGCTGCCCCGGTGGCACCCTTGTCACCCTTGTCACCCTTCACGCCCTGAGCGCCTGTAGCGCCCTTGGCGCCCGGCGCGCCTCTCAGCCCGCGCGGCCCCCGAGTTGCCCTTGTGCACCTTCCGGTGCCTTCTGCCTTGATGTTCTTGTTCTGACAGCGTTCCTTCTTGAGCTGCTTCGCCCCGACGCTGTTTTGCGGAAGCGCTGTACGCAGCGTAGGTCGTCCCGCCGAGCGCAATGAACAGCGCGAGCAGCGCAATGGTGTTTCCGCGCAGGAAGCGCAGGAACCCTCTGGTCATGCGACCCGTCCTTTCTGATCTGCGATGAAAGCCCTGACGGCGTGTGCAGGGATTCTGTCCCGGCCACAGGACGGCATCTGGTCATCGGCTTCTTCCGTCGCTATCCTCAGACGGAAGTGAGCCAGCTCACGCCAAGGCCTGAGCTCGAGCCCGATTTCCGCGACTACGAGCCGATCCACCCCGAGCCGGGCTGGAAGAGCCTGCTCAAGAAGCTGTGGGCGCCGATCATCGCCGTGATCGGGCTCGCGGTGAAGTTCGGCGCGTTCGCGTTCAAGTTCCTCGGCTTGTTCGTCTCCGTCGCGGCCTATGCGCTGATCTGGGGCTGGTCGTTCGGCGTCGGCTTCGTCGCGCTGATCCTCGTCCACGAGCTCGGCCACTACCTCGAGGCGAAGCGGCAGCGCCTCGACGTCTCGATCCCGCGCTTCATCCCGTTCCTCGGCGCCTACGTCGCGATCAAGAACTCGCCGCTGAACCCGATGCGCAACGCGCTCCTCGCGCTCGCCGGCCCGGTCGCCGGCGGGCTGGCGGCCGCCTTCTGTTGGGGGCTCGGGTCCCTGGAGCAGTCATCGCTGCTGCACGCGCTCGCGTACGCGGGCTTCTTCCTCAACCTCGTGAACCTGATCCCGATCGGAATCCTCGACGGCGGCGCGATCTGGCACGCGTACCGGCTCGCCAAGGCGGAGCCGATGGTGCCGCTCGCCGAGGGCGGCACCGCGACGATGCTCCCGGGCGCCGGTCGCGACCGGGCAGCGCTGATCCTGACGATGTACCTCGGGCTCGCGTTCCTGCTTGCCCTCGGCATGTGGGGGACGCACGTGCCGCAGAGCCGGCTCTGATGGAAGACCGCCAGATCCTCGAGGGCCACGACGGCGACCTCGCCGGGCACGCGCAGCGCATCGGGCAGGAGTTCGTCGAGGGCTTCCTGGCCGTTGAGCGGATCGGCAAGCCCGCGATCAGCGTCTTCGGCTCGGCGCGGGTGCACGAGGACGACCCCGTCTACGCCGACGCGCGCGAAGTCGGGCGGCGGATCGCCCAGGCGGGCTTCGCGGTCGTCACCGGCGGCGGGCCGGGCGTGATGGAGGCGGCGAACCGAGGGGCGCAGGAGGCGGGCGGGATCTCGGTCGGGTTCAACATCGTGCTGCCACACGAGCAGCACTCGAACCCCTACCTCGACATCAGCTACACGTTCGACCACTTCTACGTCCGCAAGACGATGTTCGTGAAGGCGTCCGAGGGGTTCGTCATCTTCCCGGGCGGCTTCGGCACGCTCGACGAGCTCTTCGAGTCGCTCACGCTGATCCAGACCGGCAAGGTCCTGCACTTCCCGGTCGTGCTCTTCGACCACGGTTACTGGACGCCGCTGCTCGACTGGATCCGCGGGCGGCTGCTCGCGGAGGGGATGATCTCGCCCGAGGACCTCGAGCTGCTGATCGTCGCCGACGACCCCGACGAGGCGGTCCAGGTGCTCGTCGACTGCTACGAGCGCCGCTGCGCCGCGATGCCGGCCGAGCCCGAGAAGGCGGACGCGCAATAAGCAGCGCGTGCGGTCGCCCGAGCCAGGCCGGCTAGCTGGAGAAGGGCGAGACCGTGATCGGGCCGCTCTGCACGCTGAAGCCGTGCGAGTCGGTGGCCGTCACCCGCTGCGTGCCGACGGTGCGGAGCACGAGCCCGGTGAACGTGTGCTGCGCGACGTCGGTGGGGCCGTAGACGTAGGGAGCCGCCATCGTCGCCTTGGTGTCGGTGCTCGTCAGCGTCACGGTCCCCGCGTAGTCGGCCGCGTTGTTGCCGAACGCGTCCACCGCGCGCACGGTCGCGTTGAAGGCTTGGCCCGCGGTGACGACGCTCGTGACGGTCATGAACAGCCCTGCGACCGCCGCGCCGCGCACCCTCACGGCCGCCTGCTTCCTTGGGCCGAGCGGCTTGAACGGCGTCTTGCGCGGCGCGTTGGCGGGCCGGGTCTGCGTCAGGAACACGTAGCCGTCCGCCGAGAGCAACGGCGCCGCAGCGCGGTGGTAGACCAGCGTGAAGCTGTGGCGCTTCCCACACTTCGTCGCGATCACGACGCGGCGGCCGGAGATCCCCGCGATGCGCGTGCCGGGACAGCCGAGCGCCTGCAGCTCGACGTAGCCCGGAGCCGTCGCGCTCGTCTGCTGCGGCTTCGACCAGCCGCGGGGCACGTCGACGAGGGTCGTCCCACGCACCGCTGCCGTGTCGGCGAGGAAGCCGAACGTGAAGTCGTTGGTGCTTCCGGCCGGCACGCGGTTCGGCGTGACGGTCATCTTCCCCGTACCGACGCGCGTCGCCGCCCCGCCTATGCCACCGAGCACGAGCAGGGCGAAGCAGGCGCAGAGCACCACGCACCCGACCCTCCTGACGATTCCCGCGGCCATTTGACCCCGGCCGAGTGTACTTAGACTGGTTTACGGATGAAGCTGCGCGACCTGCCCTCCGTCGACGAGCTCGCCCGGGACGAGCGGCTGGCCGGAGAGCCCACGCCGCTGGTCGTCGCGGCGGCCCGTGCGGTGCTCGCGCGGGCGCGCGAGGAGATCACCGCGGGGCACGAACCGGGCGACCTGGTCGAGCGCACGCTGGCCGAGCTCGCCGCTGCCCGGGCCCCAGCGCTGCGGCGCGCGCTGAACGCGACGGGCGTGATCGTCCACACGAACCTCGGCCGCGCGCCGCTCCCCGAGGCCGCGCTGGTGCGGGCACTCGAGGTCGGCCGCGGCTACTCGAACCTCGAGTACGACCTGACAGCCGGCGGGCGCGGCTCGCGGCAGGACCACGTCGCGGCGATCCTGCGGAGGCTGACGGACGCCGAGGCGGCGCTGGTCGTGAACAACAACGCGGCCGCGGTCATGCTTGCCCTGGCGGCGTTGGCCGAGGGGCGCGAGGTGCTCGTCTCGCGCGGCGAGCTGATCGAGATCGGAGACGGCTTCCGGATCCCGGACGTGCTCGCTCGCTC
Organism: uncultured Actinomycetes bacterium; assembly: GCA_963719275.1. Classification (GTDB taxonomy): domain Bacteria; phylum Actinomycetota; class Thermoleophilia; order Gaiellales; family Gaiellaceae; genus AC-32. The sequence continues at coordinate 246,352 of CAVRBT010000005.1, forward strand.
GGGGGCGCGGCTACGCGAGATCGGCACGACCAACCGCACGCGCGCGGCCGACTACGAGCGCGCGATCGGCCCGGAGACCGCCGTGCTCTTGCGCGTGCACCAGTCGAACTTCCGCGTCGTCGGCTTCACCGAGCAGCCGACGGTCGAGCAGCTCGCGGCCGTGGCGCGGCGGCACGAGCTGCCGCTGGTCGACGACCTCGGCTCCGGCGTCCTCGTGCACCTCGAGGGCGAGCCGTCGGCGAGGGAGGGCCTCGCAGCGGGCGCCGACCTCGTCTGCTTCTCGGGGGACAAGCTCCTGGGCGGCCCGCAGGCGGGGATCGTCGTCGGCCGCGCGGACCTCGTCGAGCGGCTCCGGCGACATCCGCTCCAGCGCGCGCTGCGCGCGGACAAGCTCACGCTGGCCGCGCTCGAGGGAACCCTCGGCCTCTATCTCGAGCCCGAGCGCGCGCTGCGTGAGGTGCCGGTGCTGCGGATGCTGAACGAGCCCGTCGAGACCGTGCGGGCGAGGGCCGAGCGGCTCGCGGGCGCCGTTGACGGTGAGATCGAGGAGACGGTCGCGCGCGTCGGCGGCGGCGCGCTTCCGCTGGCCGAGCTGCCGAGCGTCGCGTGCGCGGTCGAGGAGAGCCTTGCCGAGCCGTTGCGCGCCGGCGAGCCGCCGGTCGTGGGCGTGCTGCGAGACGGCCGCCTGCTGCTCGACTGCCGCACGCTCACCGACGCCGAGGCCGAGGAAGTCGCCGCGGTGGTCGCCGCCGCGCGCGGATGAGCGGCCGCGCACCGGAGGAAGTCGTCTGGGACCTCCTGCACGGCGCGCTCGCGACGCGTGCCGTCGGCCTGGTCGTGGAGCTCGGCATCCCCGACGCGCTCGCGCACGGTCCCCGGCACGTCGCTGCCCTGGCCGCCGAAGCGGGTGCGGACGCCGAGACGCTCTACCGCATCATGCGCGCACTGGCGAGCGAGGGCGTCTTCGCCGAGGAAGAGGCGGGCGTGTTCCGGAACACGCCCGCCTCTTCGACGCTCATGCGCGGGGGCGGGTGGGCGGAGTTCGCGCTGCTCTTCGGCAGCACCTGGCACCGGGCCGCGGGCGAGATCCAGGCGGACGGACCGCAGCCGGCGTTCGAGCGCATCCACGGCACCGACTACTGGTCGTGGGTCGCGAAGCACCCCGCGGAGCGAGCGATCTTCGACCAGGCGATGGCGGAGGGCAGAGAGCGCCGCGCCGACCGGCTCGAGGCCGTCGAGTGGCGGGGCGACGAGACCGTGGTCGACGTCGGCGGAGGGAACGGCTCGCTGCTCGTAACGCTGCTCGAGCGCCGGCCCGGCCTGGGCGGGATCGTCTTCGACCTTCCCGAGACCGTGCGCGACGAGGAGGCGCTGGGCGAGCGGATCGCGTTCATCGAGGGCAGCTTCTTCGACTTCGTCCCTGAGGGCGACGTGTACGTCCTCGGCACCGTCCTGCACGACTGGGACGACGAGAGCGCGGCCCGGATCCTGCGCACGATCCGCGACTCTGCGCCGGCCGGCTCACGGCTCCTGATCCTCGACGCCGTCCTGCGGCCGGGAAACGAGCCGAACGGAACGAAGTGGCTCGACGTGCTGATGCTCGCGCTGGTCGGCGGGAAGGAGCGCACCGAGCCGCAGTGGCGCGAGCTGCTCGCCGCCGGGGGGTTCGAGCCGGTGCGCTTCCACGAGGCGCTCATCGAGGCGGTGCCCGCCGCCTGACCGACGTCGTCGCCGTCGAGGAGCCGAAGGCGCGGTCGAAGCTCTGCCGCGAGATGCTCGCCGCGCTGCCCGACTGGTTCGGGATCGAGGAGGCGGCTCGAGGCCGCCGAGTCGTTCCTCCGCGACCGCGACGTCGAGTACCTGCAGGTCAAGACGCTGGGCCGGTCCGATCCCAGCGAACACTACGCCGTCACTGCGGAGCGTCTACGCCGCGCGCGGGTGCCGGTCGCTCGAGGAGCTCAGGGCGATCTGGGACGAGGGCGACCCCCTGCCGGTGGGACGGCGACCGCGGCTCGCGGAGTGCGCCGCGACCGGCCGCTGGTTCCACCGCGAGCTCGAGTGGCAGGTCGAGACGCTCCAGTTGCTGCGCGCGGGCGACTGGCACGCGCTCTGGGTCTCGTGGCTGCCGGGTCACGAGCCGTGGGGGTGGTACGTGAACCTGCAGAAGCCGTTCCGCCGCAGCGCGATCGGCTTCGAGACGATGGACCTGGCCCTGGACGTGATCGTCGAGGCCGATCGTATGTGGCGCTGGAAGGACGAGGACGAGCTCGAGACCTTCGTCGAGCGCGGAGCCTTCGGCCGCGAGCTCCCGCAGCGCCTTCGTGAGGAAGGGCTCCGTGTCGCGAGGAAGGCGGAGCGGAACGAGCCGCCGTTCAGCGAGCCGTGGCACGAGTGGCGTCCGGACCCGGCCTGGGAGCACCTCGAGCTGCCGAGCGGCTGGAATCGCCTCCGGCGGTAGCGTCCCGGCATGGCGCTGACCGTCGGCACCGCCGGCCACATCGACCACGGCAAGACCTGGCTCGTGCGTGCGCTCACCGGCAAGGACACCGACCGTCTGCCGGAGGAGCGGGAGCGCGGCATCTCGATCGCGCTCGGCTACGCGCCGCTCGAGCTCCCCGACGGCACGCGGCTCTCGCTGATCGACGTCCCGGGCCACGAGCGCTTCGTGCGGACGATGGTCGCCGGCGCAACCGGGATCGACCTGTTCCTGCTCGTCGTCGACGCCGGCGAGGGCGCGCGGCCCCAGACGCACGAGCACCTGACGATCCTGCGCCTGCTCGGGATCGAGCGCGGCGTCGTGGCCGTCACGAAGGCGGATGCGGTCGACGCGGAGACGCTCGAGCTCGCGGTCGCCGAGGCGCGCGAGCTCGTCCCGGGAGCCGAGGTCGTCGCCGTCAGCGCGAAGACCGGTGCCGGGCTCGACGAGCTGCGGGAGGCGCTGGCGCGGGCCGCGGCCGACCTTCCCACGCGCACGCCGCGACGCGCCGACTCGACTGTATGTCGACCGCGCCTTCACGATCGCCGGCGCGGGCACCGTCGTCACCGGCACGCTCTGGTCGGGCTCGATCGCCGCGGGCGACGAGCTGCGTGTCGAGCCGGCCGGCCTGCGGACGCGCGCGCGCAGCGTCCAGGTGCACGACCTGCCGGTGGCGAGCGCCGAGGCCGGCCAGCGGGTCGCCGTCAACCTCCCGGGCGTCTCGCGCTCGCAGCTGCGCCGCGGGGAGGCACTCGTGGCTCCGGGCGCCTATCCGGTGAGCTGGCGGCTCGACGTCGCACTCGAGGAGCTCGAGCCGATGCCTGCGGCCGTGACGGTTCACGTCGGGACGAGCGACGTGCCCGCCCGCGTGGTGCGCGAAGGACGCTTCGCCCAGCTACGGCTGAAGGAGCCCGTTGTGGCCGCGCGCGGCGACCGCGTCGTCCTGCGCACGGAGACGACCCTGGGCGGCGGCGTCGTGCTCGATCCTGCGCCGGCCCGCCGCTTCGATCCGAAGCGGCTCGAGCTGCTCGAAACCGGCGATCCCGAGGCGGTCGTCCGCGCCCTCGTCCACGAGCCGGTGGCCGGGGCCTCGCTGCAGGCGCGCGGGCTGCTTGCACCGGCGGAGCTCGCGCAGGGCCTCGCAGCGGTCGAGCACGCGGGCGACTGGTTCTTCTCACCCGAGTGGCTGGAGGAGCAGCGCGCGGCCGTGCGGGCTCGCCTGCAGGATCGAGCCCGGACGTCGCCCCTCGACCCCGGTATCCCGCTCGGCGAGCTGCTGCCGCCGGAGCCGTGGGCGCCGGCCGTGCTCCAGGCGCTGAACCTCGAGCGCCGGGACGGCAAGGCGTACGCACCGGGCGCCGCACCCGAGCTCGGCGACCAGGCCTCCGTGGCAGAGGAGCTGCAGGCACGGCTCGCCGACGAGGACATGGTGCGCGTCGATGACCCGCGCCTCGCCGGTTTCCTCGAGGAGCGCGGGACGCTCCGGCGTGTCGGCGACGGCTACGCGGTCTCTGCGGCGCTCTACGACCGCGGCCGCGCGACCCTGGAGACGCTTTCGCCGATCACGATCGCCGGCTTCCGCGACGCCGTCGGCATCTCGCGCCGGGTCGCCCAGCTCCTGCTCGAGCGCTACGACGCCGACGGGATCACCCTCCGCGTCGGCGACGAGCGGCGGCTCAGGGCGTCGCGGCCGCGCTGAAGGTCACGTGGAAGCTGCAGGCCGCGTCCCCCCGGAGCATGCACTCGGTCTCGTCGAGCTCTGCGTGCTGCCCGTAGTGCCGCGCGGTCCCCTCGGTCAACCCGCGCAGCAGCACGCAGAGCCGCCGCGGCGATGAGTACCTGATGCTGACGCCGTCCTCGCCGAGCGGCGCGATCCGGAGGCGCGGCGGCCCCGCACGCGGGATCGTCGCGCGGATCAGCTCGTGAATGTGCTCCTCCACGGTCAGCAGGAACGCCCGCGGCGTCGGCGTCTGCGCGAAGAACCCCGGGTAGAGGCGCGCAAAGGTCGTCTCGGCGGTGAAGACGCCGAGCCCGTACACGATCTCGTCGACCTCGTGCGCCGTCTCGGCGGCGGCCGCCCCGATGAGGCGGATCAGCGCTGCGTCGGGATAGGCCTCGCTGAGGAGGTACTCCGGCTCGCCTGCGAAGACCGTCTGCGCGACGGCCCGCCCGTGCTCGGCGACGAGGTAGTCGCGAAAGCTCTGGAAGATGACGCCGTGCACGCCGGGCGAGTCTAAGCTCGCACCGGAGCGGCATGGGCCCGGTGGCCCAGCTGCATGAGCACGGGGGAACCCATGGTTCCCCCGTGAGCCCCCTCCTTCGAGACCCGAGGAGCCCTGCACCGCTAGATTCGCGGGCGGAGCGGCATGGGCCCGGTGGCCCAGCTGGTCTTCAAAACCAGTGCGGTCGTGCAGCCCACGGCTCGGTCGGTTCGACTCCGGCGCCGCTCCGTGCCACCTCTTGTCACGCGCCTGAGTCGCGCTCAGGCCGCTGAAACGGGCGCTCATTGGCGCGCACTGGCGCGCAACTGGCGCGCGCTTGGATGCCCGGTAGATGGTCTGGAAGACCGCTTGCGCGCCGTCGTCCAGATCGCCGCAGCGCTGGCGCAGGCGCACGATCGGCCACGGGGACGAGCCTCGTTTAGATTCCAGCCATGCCCGAGCTCGACTACGCGCTGCTGGCGGACTACGTCCGCGCCGAGGGCGGAATCGCACACATCATCGCTGCAGGAATCGACACCGTCGCCACGCCGGAGGTGCCGGCCGGGCGGAACGTCGGTCTCCTGGTTCGCCTGACGTTCACCCGCAACGAATGCGGCAGGCCGCACCGACTCGAGTTGATATTTCAGGACATCGACGGCGAGCGGCTCGCGGCCGTTCAGGGCGTCGTTACGCCTGAATGGAACGAGGACCTGCCGGTCGGTTGGCCTGTCGGTTTCCTGTGGACCTTGAATATCGGCATCCCGCTTCCGCAGTACGGCCTCTATGCGTTCGAGCTGCTCGTCAACGACGCCAGCGTCGAAACGATCAACCTGCGGGTGATCCCGCCGCCCGAGCCCGAGCCAGACACCTAACCCGGCGTGGAGATCAGGTACTTCGACCACGCCAGGGATCGGATGGCCGAGCGCGGTGCTGCGGAAGAGGACGTCGAGCTTGCACTGCGCCACCCGATCGGAGATCCGGCGCAGGGCTCGCCGGGCACCCTCTGGATCGAGGGGCACGCAGTCGGGGGTCGAATTCTGCGGGTGTGCGTCCGGGCCGCCGACCCCGAGTACGTGATTACACTTGCGTGGCGCTAGCACCTCCACTACAAGGAGGGACGGGCACCGAATGATCCTCAAGTATGACGACACGGCCGACGCGCTCTACATCACGCTCCGCGAGGGTGTCGGCATCGCACGGACCGAAGAGCTCGAGCCGGGCACACTGGTCGACGTCGACCGGTACGGCGAGCTGGTTGGGATCGAGCTGATCCACCCGGCGCGGGCCTGGGCGATGAACGAGGTCATCGGCGTGTACGCGATCGCCGACGAGGACGTCGACGTACTCCGCTCGCTCTGGGCAGAGGGCCGGGCCTACCCGTTCGAGAAGCGCGAGCTCGTCGTCGCCTAAGCCCGAGGGGCCGGGCAGCGAGCCGAACGCTAGAACACTGCAACGCACCCCGGCCCCACTCGAGGCTAGGTCAGACGCACGAGCCTGTCGAGATGGCCGACGAGGACACGTCCGGCGTGCCGTTCGGCTTCTCGACGAGCGCGGGATTCACGAGCCCGTTCGCGATCGCCTCATGCAGCACCGAGTCGTCCGGCCGGACGGAGATGCCGACATTGCCGGTGTGCCCGTTCGTCGATCGCGATACCGAGGTCGTCGCGCTCCCGACTGGCGCCTTCAAACCGGTGCGGTCGTGCAGCCCACGGCTTGGGCGGTTCGACTCCGGCGCCGCTTCGTTTGCAGGCGATTCGCACTCGCGTCGCTGACAATCCGTGCTCGACCCGCGCCAGGCACGCTCTCCTCGTCGAGCCGCTCAGCCCGGAACTTGCACTCGTCGATCCGGAACTGGCCGAGAGGCCGCGCGCGCACCGTGTCGAGGGTCGCTCGCAGTCGCAGCCGGGCTCGGAGGAGCGGGTGCGATCTGGGATCGGTCCGACGGCAACACTTCGGCGACGACGGCAAGATCTCCGAAACCAAGGCGTGGCCGGTCAACGCCACTTCAAAGCTCCAACACGGCGCCGAAGCCCTGCGCATGCTCATCCGGCTCGACCGCCGCGTCGAGTTCCAGTGAGGCATCGGCTACCGCAGTGAAGCGGCCGCACGCCGGGTGCTGCCGACGTCCAGGCGAGGACTAACTGAGGGGTGCAGCGGCCCTCTCTTTGGAGTGTCGTTACTTGGGAATGCAGCCGGAGGTCGCGGCCGGAGAGACGACGAGCTTCCCGTCCACCTCCTCGGCACTAACCGATGACGCTCCCCACATGCAGGGCGCCTGGTCGCGGTTTGCGCCGGTCGCCTGTGCGGCCCTCAACGCCAGCACAGCCGTGATCGCCGCTATCACGAGGCAGACGCTGACGAGGAGGCGGCCGCTGAACCTCACGGCACGAGCATGCCGGGCGGGGACGCCGAGCGCCATGGGCCGAGTGGCTCATCTTCGACCGGGGCGAGTCCCAGCGCGCTGCGCCCGGTTACAGCGCTTCCTGTGCCACGCGTTCTGTCAGAAGGCGCCGCGGACCGACCCGCTCACGACGAGCCCGACCATCGTCCACATCGCCACGTACGGGATCGCGTACGCGACCGCTCCGAGCACGATTTTGCGCTCGCCGACCTGCTTGCCGCCCACGAACCGCGCCACTCCCGCGACGAGGATCGGGTTGGCGACGGCCGCGGCAAATGCGTACCAGCGGTCCGAGCCGCGCTGGATCCACGCCACGGGATGCCGCATCAGCCGACTCGCGCGCATCGCTTCGAGCCTCGTCTCGATCCGCCTGCCCTTGCCCGCGAACCAGTCGTCCCAGCGCCGCCTCCGTTGCGGTGCGGCGATTCCATCCTCTAGGTATCGGCAACGGCCTCGGGCGCTGAACCCGCGCTGTCAGCTACGCGACCGAGAAGCGCGCACAGACGAAGTCCTGGTTCCGCTCGGCTTCCTCGAGCCGCAGGTCGAGGTTGCGCGGCAGCAGCCGCGCGCCTGCGCCGAGCGTCACCGGCGCGACGTACACGATCACCTCGTCCAGCAGGCCCGCGTCGGCGAACTGGCCCACGAGGTCGCCGCCGCCGACGATCCAGAGATTGCGTTCGCCGGCGGCCGCTCGCATCTCGGCGTGAACGGCGGCGACGTCCCCGCTCCTGAACACGATCTCCGCGCCCGGGACGGCCTGCAGCTGCCGGTGCGTGAAGACCCAGGACGGCACGTCATAGGGCCACTTCCAGTCTGCCGGATCCTTGTCCGCGAACTCGTGGACGAGAATCCACTCGTAGGTGGTCGCTCCCATCGCCAGTGCGCCGACGCGGGCGATGAAGTCGTTGTAGTTCAGCGGCCCCTCGCGGTCCTGCTGTTGCTTGAACAACCACTCGAGCGAGTTGTCCGCATCGGCGATGAAGCCGTCGAGGCTCGTCGCGGTGTAGTACTGGGTCAGGCTCATGCCGGTTCGCCGTCCTGGGCAGCACCAATCACGTGACGCAGCGATTCTGTCGACGGGACGAAGTAGTACGCACCGGTGAGCGGGCGGGTGTAGCGGGTGAGCGCGTCGCGGGTTCCGCTCTTCAGGCCCACCATGCTTTCGAGCATCTCGACCAGTGGCCGCTGCTCCGCACAGAACCCCACGAACATCGTCCCGTGCTCGGTAACCGTGCCGTAGGGCATGTTGCGGCGGAAGATCTTCCCGAACTCGTCCTGGTCGGTGCTCGCCACGTGCGAGTCGGCCGGCTTGTCCTCGAGCTCGACGCTGTCCGCCTTCCTGCGGCCGATCACCAGCTCCTGCTCTGCGTCCTGAAGCGACTCCCACGCGGTTGCGTCGTGGGCCCACTTCTGCAGCAGCAGGATCGTCCCGCCTTCGCCCGGCGCACCGTCACCGACGAGCACGAACAGCGGCGCGTCGAGCAGGCTCGGGTTCTCGGTGCCGTCGATGAAGCCGGTCAGGTCGAGGTCGTGCCGGTACGGCCAGCTCGAGGTCTCGTCCGCGACCGTCGCCAGACCCGCCAGCGAGCGGATCGCCATCCGCGCGACGTCGAAGACGACGTCGTACGCGCTTCCGGAGATCCAGAGCACCGCGTCGTGCTGGGTGGCCGGCATCTCGAAGCCGTCGACTCCGGCCAGCGCCTCGTCGAACCCGTGGAGCCCCGCTGGAGCGTCGCCCGGCGCGGCTTCGCGCCAGAGCTCCGGCCCGAAACCGGCCACGAGGTTGACGCCGCCCATCGTCGTCCGGGGCTCACGCAGCGACGCGACTGCAGTGACCACCTCCGGCGCGCCTCGCCCGGCGGAGCCGTCGAGCTCGAGGTAGGCGTGCGAAGCGGTCCCGAGCGCGAAAATGCCGCTCTGCGGGGTGCGCATGGGCCCATCGTCGCAGCTTGGCCCCGCGCTTTCCGGGCCGAACCAGGCTGCCGCGTGTCCGCCAGGGCCGGAGCGCGAGACCGAGCGCAAGTCAGCCCTCGATCGGCGGCGCCGCGTCGTACTCCGCGTCGGTGACCTGGTCGCCCCAGGCCGCCGGGTTGCCCTCGTCGTCGACCTCGAGCATCGCGAGGTGGGTCATGAAGCGCTTCGGCGTCGCGCCGTGCCAGTGCTCCTCGCCCGGCTCGAAGAACACGCGCTCGCCGGGCCGGATCACGTCGATCGGGCCGCCGCGGCTCTGGCAGAGGCAGATGCCCTCGGTTACGTAGATCGTCTGGCCGTTCGGGTGTGTGTGCCACGCCGTGCGCGCGCCCGGGGTGAAGTGGACCCTGCTCACGCTCAGCCGCGATCCGTCCGACGGGGCGGCGACGGAGTCGATGTAGACCGCGCCCGTGAACCAGTCGCCCGGTCCCGCCGCTGTGTCGATGCTGTTCTTCGTAACCTGCATGGTCGACCTCCTCGTCGCGTGCGATTCGTCCCCTTGAACAGGAGGTAACCAGAGCCAATGCGAGCAACCGTGATGTACGGCGCACACGACGTCCGCGTCGAGAGCGTTCCGGACGCCTCCCTCGTCGAGCCCACCGACGCCGTCGTGGCAGTGACCCGTTCCGCGATCTGCGGGAGCGATCTCTGGCCCTACAACCAGATGGAGCCCAGCGAGACCGGTCGCCGTATGGGCCACGAGTTCATCGGCGTCGTCGAGGACGTCGGCGCCGGCGTCCGCACGGTGAAGCCGGGCGACCTGGTCGTCACGCCCTTCGTCTGGTCCGACGGCACATGCGTCTTCTGCCGCGCAGGGCTGCAGCCCTCGTGCCTGCACGGAGGCAGGTACGGCGCCGACGGCGTCGACGGCGGACAGGGCGAGGCGGTGCGCGTTCCACAGGCCGACGGCACGCTGGTGGTTCTTCCGGTCGACCAGGACAGCGAGCTGATGCCGTCGCTCCTGGCGCTCTCGGACGTGATGGCGACAGGCCACCACGCCGCCCGCGCCGCGAACGTCGGCCCCGGAACGTCCGTCGCGGTCGTCGGCGACGGCGCCGTCGGCCTCTGCGGCGTGATCGCCGCCAAGCGGCTCGGTGCCGAGCAGATCGTCATCCTCGGCCGTCATCCGGATCGGATCGCTCTGGCGAAGCAGTTCGGGGCGACGGATGTCGTCAGCGAGCGCGGTGACGAGGCGGTCGAGCGTGTCCGCGAACTGACGGACGGCCTGGGCGCACACGCCGTCCTCGAGTGCGTCGGGCACGGCGAGGCGACCCACACCGCCGTCGGGATCCCGCGGCCCGGAGGTGCCGTCGGGCGAGTCGGACTGCCGCAGGAGGATTCGATTCCGGAAGCGGTGCGAACGTTCTTCGACAACGTGACCATCGCGGGCGGCCCCGCGCCGGCGCGCGCGTACATCGAGGAGCTGCTGCCGGACGTCCTCGACGGGACGATCGAGCCCGGCCGGGTCTTCGACCGCGTGATCGGGCTCGAAGAGGTCCCCGACGGCTACCGCGCGATGGACGAGCGCGAGGCGATCAAGGTTCTGGTCGAGCCGTGAAGCGTTTGCTTCTCGGCGTGGGGATCCTCGCGCTCATCGGCGTCCTCTACCGCGCCCGGGCCCGCCGGCCCGTGCTCACGTGGGGCGCTACCGAAGCCGAGGCGGCGGCGCGGTTGCCCGGCGACGAGCTGCTCGAGGATGCCGACGGCGTCGCGACCCGGGCAATCACGATCGACGCGCCCGCGTCGGCGGTCTGGCCGTGGATCGCGCAGATGGGCCCGTCGCCACGCGGCGGCGCCTACACGTACGACTGGATCGAGAACCTGCTCGGTCTGGACATCCACAGCGTGGACCGCGTCCTGCCCGAGTACCAGCACCCGGAAGTCGGGGAGGAGTTGGGGTACGGGGCGAACACCATGCGGTTCGAGCTGGTCGAGCCGGAACGCGTGCTCGCACTGCGATCGAGGGACGGGAACTGGGTCTGGGCCTTCGTCCTCGGGGAGCAGGACGGCAAGACGCGCCTGATCAGCCGCAACCGCTTCCGCCTGCGGAGGCTGCGCGACCGGCTCGGGATGATCCCGATGGAGCCGGGGTCGCTCGTGATGGAGCGGAAGATGCTGAACGGCATCAAGGAACGTGCCGAGCGGCTCGCCCGCGAGCGGCCGGCCGACGTCTAGTCTCGCGACGTGCTGCTCTACGACAGCCCGGTCTCGGGCAACTGCTACAAGGTGCGGCTGCTGCTCGCGCACCTCGGGCTCGCGTACGAGCGGCGGACGATGGACGTCGTCGACCGCTCGAACCGCCCGGACGTCCTCGGGGAGCTCAACCCGTCGCTGCGCGTTCCGACGCTCGTGCTCGACGACGGGCGCTCGCTCGGCGAGTCGGGCGCGATCCTGTGGTATGGCTCACCTACTCCGGCCGGCCTGACGAGGCCCGCGACCGGCTTCCGGGCTGGCACGAGGGTGGCAACCGCGCGCTCGCAGCGATGGAGAGGCATCTCGACGGCCGCGACTGGCTCGTCGGCGAATCGATGACGCTCGCCGACATCGCGCTCTACTCCTACACGCACGTTGCCGACGAGGGCGGGTTCGACCTGGAGCCGTACCCGGGGATCCGCGCGTGGCTCGAGCGCGTCTCGTCGCAGCCGGGCCACGTCGCGATCGACGGGTGAGGAGGAGGCGGGCCCCCGGGCCCGCCTCCTCCAGCAACGTCTAGTGGATCGTGAAGTTCGCGGTCATCGAGCCGACACGCACCTGGTAGGCGCCGGGCTCGACGGCTCTGCGACCGGAGGCGTCGATGTCGCCGGTCGTCACCGCGAGCTGCGACACCGGGAACGAGACGTGCACGGTCTGCGACTGACCGGCCGCGAGCTCGATCCGCGTCCAGCCCACGAGCCGGCGCGGCGGCACGACCAGCTCGCTCACCGGCTGGCTCACGTACACCGGCACCACCGTCGCGCCGGCCTTCGAGCCGGTGTTGGCAACGGTGAAGGTCGCGGTCGCCGTCCCGTGCTTCGAGACGGAGCCGGTCACCGACAGGCTGCTCGTCGTGAACGTCGTGTACGAGAGGCCGAAACCGAACTCCCAGCGCGGGTTGTACCCAGAGCCCTGGCCGGAGTTCGTGCCGGGGAGCTGGTCGAAGAACTTCGGCTCGTCGCCCGGCGTCGAAGCGCCGCCGCTGTCGAAGTCGCCCGCCATGTGATCGGACGCGGACGGCCATGTAACCGGCAGATGTCCGCTCGGGTTCACCGAGCCGAAGAGGACGTTGGTCACCGCCGAGCCGCCCTCGGTGCCGGGCAGGTACGCCATCAGGATCGCGCCCGCCCCGCTGACGATCGAGTCGGGTCCGAACCCGAGCGGCCGGCCCGCGACGACCACGACGATCACCGGCTTGCCGGTCGCCTCGAGCGCGGCGATCAGCCGCTGCTGGTCGGGAGCCAGCACCGGGTCCGGCCGGTCGCCGAGGCCTTCGGCGTAGGCGCGCTCGCCGACCACGGCGACCGCCGCGTCGGCCGACTGCGTCGCGGTCACCGCAGCCTGGATCTGCGCGTCACTGACTGTCTGGTCGGTCGGGACCGGGACGACGTTCGGGTCGACGGCCTGCATGCCTTGCAGCACCGTCGTCGCGTCCGGGATCTGATCCGGCGGCCCCATGCAGCAGACGTGGTTGCCGGGGTCGTACACGCCCTGCCAGCTGACGCTCCAGCCGCCGAGCTGGTTGTTGACGCGATTCATGCTGGGGCCGGTCAGGACGACCCTCGCGCTCGTCGACAGCGGCAGCGTCGGCGGTGTCCCCTCGTTGCGCAGCAGCGTGATCGACTCCTCGGCCGCCCGCCGCGCGAGGTCGCGGTTCGCCGTGACCGCCGCGTCGGCAGCGTCGGGGTCGACGTACGGGTGGTCGAAGAGGCCGAGCTGGAACTTCAGCCGCAGGATCCGCTTCACCGACTGGTCGATCCGACGCTCGGAGACGAGCCCGTGCTGAACGTCCTGGATCAGGCCGGCGTTCCAGCCGACGTAGTCGAACGGGGTCATGCTGACATCGATCCCCGCGTTCACCGCCTTGGCGATCGCGGTCGGGAAGTCGGCGGCAATGTGGTACGCCGTCTGCAGCGCGGGCACGTCGCCGTAGTCGCTGATCACGACGCCCTTGAAGCCGAGCCGGTCCCGCAGCTCCTCCGTGAGCAGGAAGTGCGACGAGGTGGCGGGGACGTTGTTGATCGAGCCGGAGTCGACCATCACGGTCGCCGCGCCCGCGTCGATCCCGCCCGCGTACGAGGGCAGGAAGACGTCCTGCAGGTAGCGGATCGGCAGCTGCGCCTCGACCCGGTCGTGGCCGTTGATCGACTGCGAGTAGCCGGCGAAGTGCTTCACCGTCGCGGCGACCTGCGGCGAGTCGAAGCCGCCGCCCTGCATACCCCGGACGTTCGCGGCGCCGAGCGCCGCGGCGAGCGCGGGCTGCTCGGCCCACGTCTCGTAGTAGCGGCCCCAGCGGTTGTCACGCGCGAGGTCCTGCACCGGCGCGAAGTTCCAGTTCCCGCCCGTGGCGAGAAGCTGCTGCCGTGTCGCGGCGCCCGCGGCCCGCGCAAGATCGGTGTCCCACGTCGCGCCCATCCCGAGCGACTGCGGGAACAGCGTCGCCTGGGTCGGGTGGCCGAAGCCGTGCACCGCGTCGACGCCGTAGATCACCGGGATGTGCAGGCGCGAGTGCTCGATCGCGTGGTGCTGGATGGTGTTGTACTGCTCGGCCCAGCCCCTGCCCGTGTTGTCCGCGGGGTTGTCGGTCCCGCCGGACAGGATCGAGCCGGTCTTGTAGTCGACCAGCACGCGCTGGAGGCACGTGGTCTGGAGCGGGTCATTGTTGCCGCCCGCGTTGTTGCAGTCGCCGTTGGCCGGCGAGGTCGTGTCTCTCAGCTTGCCGATCACGATCTGGTCCATCTGGCCGACCTTCTCCTCGAGCGTCATGCGGTGGAGCAGGTCGTTCACGCGGGCGTTGATCCCCGCGTGCGGGTTCAGGTACAGCGGCCGGCCGGCGCCTGGCGCCGCTGTCACCGCGAGGGTCGCGATGACGAGCGCGGCGAGCAGCACGACGACGGCCGTCGACAGGCGACTCATCGGTCCTCCTCTCGTGGGGTTCGCGTCCGGTGGGTGAGGGGCTCCAACTCGGAGCCGGTCTCCGGGCGCTTCGGCCGCAGCAACGTTCTGGTGACCCGACGGCTCAGGTCTCCTCCTCGTCGTTGCTTCCGCGCGGCCGGGCGATGCCGACCGCGATGCCGTCCACCTACCGCGCGAGACGAATTCGAAACGGGACAGCTAGGATCTGCATCGATGAGCATCCGATCGTGGTGGGAAGAGCGCCGCCGAAAGGCTGACGCCGAAGCCGTCGAGCGAGTCGAGGAAGAGGCCGTCGAGACCTCCGCGGAGCGCGCCCACAGCCATGCCGACCGCATGGGCGAGGGCGCCGACAACCGCATCGCGGGCCGCATCGGCGAGGAGCCCGAGGACCTCAACCGGCTCGGCGACTTCCCGCGCTAGCGCGCTCGCCGAGGGCCGCTGACGATCGCCGCCCGGCGATCCGTTTCGGCACGGCTTCTAAGCCGCCAGGCAGCTATCGAGTCGACCGGGAGGCCGGGCGTACCCGGCCCCCCGGTGTGTCGGTCAAGCAGACGGCACGCAGTACGCGTAGACCGTCAGGCTGACGCTCTGCTGCGAGTTGCCCTGGGTCTTCGCCTTCGCAACCCAACCGGCGAACGCCGCGGTCGCGTGGCTCTCGATCACGCTCGGCGACGTCGCGCCGGCCTCGAGGAAGCCACCCGAGATCGCGATGTGGCCGGCGGGGCAGGTCGCCGTCGCCGTCACGATCGCGTTGGCGTCGACGATGGTCGAGGTGTCCGTGGCAGTGACCACGGCAGACCCGTTCAACCCGTCGGCTCCCGCCGGGCCCTGCGGTCCCTGGGGGCCTTGCAGCGCCCTGCGGGCCCTGCAGGCCCATCGGCCCGGTCGGCCCTGCGGGACCCTGACTGCCATCGTGGCCGGCGGGACCCTGAGGCCCCGTTGCGCCCATCGGGCCGGCGGGGCCGACGGCGCCGATCGCGCCGTTGAGGCCATCGCTCCCGTTGCTTCCGGGCTCGCCCTTCGGGCCCTGGGCGCCGGTTGCTCCCGTCATGCCGGTCGGACCCATCGGCCCGGCCGGGCCCATCGGACCGATCGCGCCCGCCGGACCGGCCGCTCCGATCGCACCCGCGGCGCCCGTCAGCCCACGCTCCCCTCGCTGACCGGCAGGCCCCGCAGGGCCAGCAGGCCCAGCAGGACCCTGGAGGCCCCGCGCACCAGGAGCGCCCTTGGCTCCCCGCGTTCCCTTGCCGAAGATGTCGGACACGCGGTAGCGCTTCCAGCCCTGCGCGCACTTGTTGTGCTGCCGCCGGGAAATGACCTTGATCAAGCCGTTGTGCTTGTTGACGCACACGAACGTCCGCTGGAAACGCTTGTTGAGCGCCCCCGAGCTTCCGAGCGCGGTCGAGCTCGCGAGCAGCACAGCGATGCCCGCGGCGGCGATCCACCACATTCTCTTCGCCTTCATCCCTCTCCCCTTTTCCAGCACGCTGCGCGGGGCGAGCCCCGCGAGCGCGTGTTTGCCGACGCACCGTGCGCCTGTTCTTGGCCCGGGATCACTCCAGTCGGGCTAGGTCCGGCCAGCCGAAGGTCTTGACTCCCGAACGGAGCCGCTGCACGGCGGCCGGTACGATCGCCAGATGCCGGCAGCGATCCGCATCGGCACCTGCTCCTGGGCGGACGAGTCGCTGACGAAGTACTTCTATCCGCCCGAGATCAAGGGTGCCGAGGAGCGTCTGCGCTACTACGCGGAGCGCTTCGACGTGGTCGAGGCGAACTCGACGTACTACCGGCTCCCCGACGAGCACATGGTGCGCCACTGGGCCGAGCGGACGCCCGAAGGCTTCGTCATGCACGTGAAGGCCTTCGGCGTGATGACGCGCCATCCGGTGAAGGTGGAGCAGCTGCCGACCGACCTCCGCGCGGAGGCGCCGCTCGACAAGCGCGGCCGCGTGGAGCGCCCGTCGCGCGAGTTCCGAGCCGAGATCTTCGAGCGCTTCCACGACGCGCTCTCGCCGCTGCGCGAGAGCGGGAAGCTCGGCGGGATCCTGATGCAGCTCCCGCCCTACGTCGTCTTCAAGCCGTACTCGCTCGAGTACCTCGAGTGGGCGCAAGAGCAGCTCGGTGGCGACGAGATGCTGGTCGAGTTCCGCCACGCGAGCTGGCTCGACGACGAGAACCGCAGCGAGACGCTCGCCTTCCTCGAGAGCCACCACATGACGTACGTGATCGTCGACGCGCCGCGGAGCGGCGCGCGCAACGTCTCGCCCACGGTGGTCGCCACGACGAGCCCAACCGCGTACGTTCGCTTCCACGGGCGCAACGCGGCGACCTGGAACAAGCGCACCGGCAGCGCCGCCGAGCGCTTCGATTACCTCTACTCCGAGGAGGAGCTGGGCGAATGGGTCGCCCCGCTCGCCGAGCTCACCGGCCGCGCGGAGAACGTCTACGCGATGTTCAACAACAACGGCCGCTCGACGATGCCCGGCCTGCCGAGCCTCGACAACCCCGCCGAGGAGGGAACCGAGGTCGCGCAGGCGCCGGTGAACGCGGCGATGCTGCGGCAGCTGCTCGAGCGCGAGGGCCTCCCGGTCACACCTGCACCCGCGGCTGCATAAGCTCTGGCGCATGGAGCCCTGGTCGTACGAGGTCGCGGGACGGTTCGAGGAGCACGTCTTCGAGAGCGAGGTCCTGAAGGACAACGCGCTCGGCGACCCCCACGTGCGGCCGCTCTGGGTCTACCTGCCGCCGGGATACGACGAGGACGAGGAGCGCCGCTACCCGTCGATCTACCTCATCCAGGGGCTGACCGGCCAGCTCGACATGTGGCGCAACCGGACCCCGTTCCGGCGCAATTTCCCGGAGCTCGCCGACGAGCTGTTCGCGAAGGGCGAGTCACCGCCGGCGATCCTGGTCTGGGTCGACGCGTGGACGTCGCTCGGCGGCAGTCAGTTCATCGACTCGCCCGGGACCGGCCGCTACCACACGCACATCGTCGAGGAGCTCGTGCCGTTCGTGGACGCGCGCTACCGGACCCTGCCCGAGGCCGCGCACCGCGGTATCGCGGGCAAGTCGAGCGGCGGCTACGGCGCGATGGTCAACCCGATGCTGCGGCCGGACGTCTTCGGCGGGCTGGCGACGCACGCGGGCGACGCGCTCTTCGAGATGTGCTACCTGCCCGACTTCCGCAAGTCGGTGCGGACGCTGCGGGACAAGTACGAGGGCTCGTTCGACAAGTTCTGGGAGGACTTCCGCTCGCGGCCGGCGTTCACCAAGGACAGCGACGCGACGCTGCTCAACGACTGGTGCATGGCAGCGTGTTACTCGGCGGACGAAGACGGGACGGTGCAGCTGCCCTACGACACCGACACGGGCGAGCTGCGGCCGGACGTCTGGGAGCGCTGGCTCACCTGGGATCCCGTGCGGATGGCGCGGGAGCGAGGCGACGCCCTGCGGTCGCTGCGCGCGATCTACATCGACTGCGGCAAGCGCGACCAGTACTTCCTCGACCTCGGCGCGGAGGCGTTCCGCCTGGAGCTCGAGACCGCGGGCGTCACGGACTACTTCTTCGAGCTCTTCGATGCGACGCACTCCGGCATCGAGTATCGCTATCCGCTGGCCCTGAAGTACCTGGCCGAGCGGCTCTCGTGATCGCCGCGGCGCCGCCGCCGCTCGTCTGCCTCGACCCCGGGCACGGGACGCCGCCGGCCGTGGGACGCCAGCTCGAGCCGATCGGCCCGGGGTCGCGGACGATGAAGATCAAGGACGGCGGCGGGGCCGCGGGCGAGGCGGCGGTGGCGCTCGCGATCGCGAAGCGCGCGCGCCGGCTGCTGCTCGGGCGCGGCTACCGCGTCGCGATGACGCGGACGGGCCCGACGATCGACCTCGGCGACGGCAACGGCAACATCGCGCGGGCGCGCTTCTGCAACCGCCGCCATGCGGCGCTGATGGTGCGGATCCACGCCGACGGCTCGACCGCCCGTTCGCTGCACGGGGTCTCGACGCTGGTGCCGGCGTGGCATCGCGGCTGGACGGACGACATCTACGCGCGCAGCCTGCGCGCCGGCCGCGCGTTGCAGAAGGCGGTGGTGCGCTCGACGGGCGCGTCGGATCGTGGCGTGGTGCAGCGCTCCGACCTGACCGGCTTCAACTGGGCGAACATGCCGGCGGTGCTCGTCGAGACCGGGTTCATGACGAACCCGAGGGAGTCGCGGCGCTTGAAGAGCGGCGCGTACCAGCAGCGCGTCGCCCTCGGGATCGTGCTCGGCGTCGCCGCCGTGGTACCGCGCTAGCTCACTCCGAGGAGCCGCGCATCTCGTCGGCGGCAGCGCGGGCGCGGTCGTGGATCGCCGAACGGCGATCTTCCACCGACACGTCCGCTTCGTCGACCGGCGTCTCCGGCGAGGCGGCCTCCTCGTGCTGCTCCTCGACGACCGCGCGCGACTCCTCGAGCTTCTGCCGCAGCTCTTCGGCGCGCGGATCCTCGGCCGCCTCGGACTCGGGCTCCGGCGTGTGCCGAAACCGCTTCCACGCGGCGATCGCGGCCCCTGCCGCACCCGCCAGCCACGCCGTCCGGGCCTTCACCGGGCCGATGCTACACTGCCCGCCTTCCTGCCTCGCCATCGCGTCGTTCGCTCCCGAGCGCCGCCGGCCGGCGAGGCCGCCTAAGACCGAAGGAAGGGAGGAATCGGGAGCGTGACCGACTACGAAATCCTGCTGATGCTCGATCCCGAGCTGCCCGAGGAGCGGCAGACGGAGATCGTGACGCGCGCGCGCGAGGCGATCGAGCGCGACGGGGGCACCTTCGAAAAGCACGAGCCGTGGGGCCGGCGCCGCCTGGCCTACGAGATCGACCACAAGGGCGAAGGCGCCTACCACCTGCTGATCTTTGCCGCCGAGCCGGCGACGCTCGAGGAGATCTCACGCGTCCTGAAGATCACCGACGGCGTGATGCGCCACATGGCGGTGCGCCGCGTCCAGGGCGCCTCGACGCGCCCGCCCGAGCCTGCGCCCGAAGAGCGGGTAGCGGTGGCCGCCGCGGCGCGGCAGGATGCAGAGACCGAGAGCAGCGCCCGAGAGGAGAGGGAGTAATGGCGAACATCAACCGCGTCGTCCTGGTGGGGAACCTGACCCGCGACCCCGAGCTGCGGCACACGCCGAGCGGCATGGCCGTCTGCAGCCTGCGGATCGCCGTCAACACTCGCCGCAAGGACAACCAGACCGGCGAGTGGACGGAGAAGCCGAACTACTTCGACGTCACCGTGTGGGGCAACCAGGGCGAGAACTGCGCGCAGTACCTCTCGAAGGGCCGCCCCGTTGCGATCGACGGGCGCCTCGAGTGGCGCGAGTGGGACGCGCAGGACGGGACGAAGCGCCAGGCCGTCGAGATCATCGCCGACAGCGTGCAGTTCCTCGGCGGGCGCCAGGATGCCGAGGGCGGGCAGCCCCAGTTCGTCCCGAGCGGCGCCGCGCAGGCCGACAACGCCGACTTCGGCAGCTCCGCCGCCGACGACGACATCCCGTTCTAATGGCGCAGCGAGACCAGCGACAGCAGCGCAAGGGCCGCCCCGCTCCAGGCGGGCCGATCCGCAAGCGCAACTGCTACTTCTGCCGCGAGAAGATCGAGGAAGTCGACTACAAGAACGCCAACCAGCTCCGGCGCTACGTCTCGGAGAAGGGCAAGATCCGCTCCCGCCGCATCACCGGCGCGTGCCGCCGCCACCAGCGGCAGGTCGCGCTCGCGGTGAAGCGGGCCCGCGAGATGGCGCTCCTCCCCTACTCCACCGGTTAGTTACGTGGCTCCCCTGACAACATCCTCCGGCTTCTGGCGCGCGATGAGCGGCGCCACAGGGCGTCCTCAGTCGCGCCCCTACCTTCTAGGTACGAGCGCTCCCTGCGTCCTTGCCTGGCTTGCTCCTCGCACCCCAGAAGCGCGGCAATGTCACCAGGAGAACCACTGATGAAAGTCATCCTCCGACAGGACGTCGAGAAGGTCGGCCTCCGCGGGGAGGTGGTCGACGTCGCGCGCGGGTTCGCACGCAACTACCTGCTGCCGCGCAAGCTCGCCGAGACGGCGAGCGCGGCCAAGGTGGCCGAGCTGCGCAAGCTCGAGGAGAAGCGCGCCCGGCACGAGGCGCAGAGCTTCGAGCAGGCGCAGGAGATCGCGCAGCGGCTCGAGGCGAGCGAGATCCGCTTCGACGCGCCGGCCGGCGAGACGGGGACGCTCTTCGGTTCCGTCACCGCGACCGACGTCGCCGAGCGCGTGTGGGAGACCGAGAAGGTGCGGATCGACCGCCGCAAGCTCGACCTCCACGACTCGATCAAGCGGATCGGCCGCTACCAGGTCCCGGTCGAGCTGTTCGCAGACGTGACGGCGACGCTGCGACTCGCGGTTGTCCCCGAAGGCGGCGAGCTGCCGCCCCAGGAGGAGCTCGACGCGATCGCCGCGGCGGAGGCGGAGGCCGAGGCCGCTGCCCAAGCCGAGGCGGAGGTGCAGCACGCCGAGGCGGAGGCCGAGATCGAAGCAGTCGTGGCCGAGGAGGAGGCGGAGGCCGAGGAGCCGGAGGTGCCCGCCGCCGCGGACGAGGCCGAGGCGGAGCAGGCCCCGGACGACGCGTTCGACCGCGCCGCCGACGCCGCCGACGTCGGCGACCAGCCCAGGCCGTAACAAAAGCGCACAGGCTTCTCCACAGGCGGACGCATGCCTGTGGATTTCGAGAAGAACTTTCCGCTCGGAGCGCCCTTTTCACCCACAGGTGCCGTCCGGGGGTGCTGGGAACCTGTGTTCCCTTATGCCTGCAAACCGGCTGCTGCTGACCCGTCCGGGCCTGTCGAAAGTGCCGTCGTCCAGACCTTCCCCGGCCGCGCCGGGAGTTGTTGGATAACGCGAATGGCCCAGCTCGCCCAGGCGTCGCAGACCGCCCCGGTCCCGCCGCAGAATCTCGAGGCCGAGGAGTCGGTCCTTGGCGCGATGATGCTCTCCCCAGGCGCGATCGGGGCGGTCAGCGAGGTGCTCGACGCAAGCGACTTCTACCGCGAGAGCCACGCCGTCATCTACCGGGCTGCGCTGGCGCTGTACGCGAAGGGCGAGCCCGTCGACGCGATCACGCTCGTCGACGAGCTGGAAGAACGTGGCGAGCTCGAGGGGGCGGGCGGCCGCGTCCGCATCCACGAGCTTGCAGCGCTCGTCCCCGCGAGCGCAAACGCCGGGCACTACGCCCGGATCGTGCGCGAGATGGCGACCCTCCGCGGCCTGATTCGGGCGGGCGGTGAGATCGCCCATCTCGGCTGGGAGCGGCCGGGAGAGACGACCGACCTCGTCGACCGCGCGGAGCAGGTCGTCTTCGACCTCTCGCAGTCCCGCGTGTCGAGCGAGTTCAGCCACATCGAGGAGCTGCTGAAGGACAGCTTCGAGCGGATCACCGCCCTCTACGAAGCCGGCGCGGACGTCACCGGGACGCCGTCCGGCTTTCGCGACCTCGACCGGCTCACCTCAGGCTTCCAGCCGGGGAACCTGATCATCGTCGCCGCCCGCCCGAGCATGGGCAAGTCGGGCCTCGGCCTCTGCATGGCCGCGAACCTCGCCGTTCGCGCCGAGGTGCCGACAGCGCTGTTCACGCTCGAGATGTCGAAGGCCGAGGTGACGCAGCGGCTGATGTGCAGCGAGGCGAAGGTCGAGTCGCAGCGCCTTCGCACCGGCAAGCTCGGCGCCGACGACTGGCCGCGGCTCACGGCCGCCTGCGACCGCCTCGCGAAGGCCCCGATCTACGTCGACGACCAGGGCTCGATCACGATGATGGAGATCCGCTCGAAGGCCCGGCGGCTGAAGTCCCGCGAGTCCAGCCTCGGGCTGATCATCGTCGACTACCTGCAGCTGATGACGTCTGGCTCGAATGTCGAGAGCCGCGTGCAGGAGGTCTCGCAGATCTCGCGCTCGCTGAAGATCCTCGCGCGCGACCTCGACGTCCCGATCCTCGCGATGTCGCAGCTCTCGCGCGCGGTCGAGCAGCGCCACGACAAGCGTCCGATCCTCTCCGACCTGCGTGAGTCCGGCTCGATCGAGCAGGACGCCGACCTCGTGATGTTCATCTACCGCGACGAGTACTACAACGACGAGTCCGACCAGCAGGGCCTCGCCGAGGTGCACCTCGCGAAGCACCGCAACGGGCCCACCGACACCGTGAAGCTCTCGTTCCTGAAGCGGTACGCGAAGTTCGCGGACCTGGCGCCGTCCCAGTAGCCGTTATGTCCTCGCACATCCCGCCCATTCATTTCAGACGCGCGTCCGAGCAAAGCCCGCACGCGCTGGAATCGGCGTCGCAAGCGCCGCCTCGGTGATGGTCGAGCAAACCGTCGTGCTCCTGGCCCGCACCACCTCGTTCACGGTGGTCTGCCAGGCGTGCGCGGAGCTCGACGAGCGCGGCGAGCACCTCGCGCACACCGCGCAGGGCGCGCTGCGGCTCGAGCAGGACCTCGGCTGGACGACGTGCCCGCGCGGGCACCGCATCCGCCTCATCCGGGCAGGTGCCGCGGTCGCGGCCGAGGCGACGACACCACTCTGGTAGCGCGCGGCGGGCCTTTCCCCCCTCGCCCCGCGAGCCGTGACCCTTCGGTCACGGCTGCCCACTGACAGCCGACAGGATCAGGCACACTCCGGCACGTGCCTGCGACCGTGATCGCCGGGGCGCTGAGGCGCCCGCTTGTCGGGCGCCGTTTCGAGGAGGTGCGGGCTTTGCCCGCGCGTCCGGCCCAAGTCCACTGCGCGCCGGGGGAGGCTCGATGCCCGCCACCGTCGTCGTAGGCGCGCCGAGGCGCCCGCTTGTCGGCGCCGTTTGGAGGAGGTGCGGGCTTTGCCCGCGCGTCCGGCCCAAGTCCACTGCGCGCCGGGGGAGGCTCGATGCCCGCCACCGTCGTCGTAGGCGCGCCGAGGCGCCCGCTTGTCGGCGCCGTTTGGAGGAGGTGCGGGCTTTGCCCGCGCGTCCGGCCCAAGTCCACTGCGCGCCGGGGGAGGCTCGATGCCCGCCACCGTCGTCGTAGGCGCGCCGAGGCGCCCGCTTGTCGGGCGCCGTTTGGAGGAGGTGCGGGCTTTGCCCGCGCGTCCGGCCCAAGTCCACTGCGCGCCGGGGGAGGCTCGATGCCCGCCACCGTCGTCGTAGGCGCGCAGTGGGGCGACGAGGGGAAGGGCAAGATCGTCGACCTGCTGGCGCAACACTCGGATTTCGTCTGCCGCTATCAGGGCGGTCCGAACGCGGGGCACACGATCGTTACCGGCGGCGAGAAGTTCAAGTTCCACCACATGCCGTCGGGAATCCTGCACGGCAAGGAGTGCGTCCTCGGCGCGGGGTGCGTGATCGACCCGGAGGTGTTCGTCCGCGAGCTCGACGAGCTCGAGGCGCGGGGGATCTCGACCGGCTTCGTGCGCGTCTCGGGCGAGGCGCACCTGATCATGCCGTGGCACGTCGCGATCGACCAGGGCTCCGAGCGGCGACTGGGCAAGCTGCAGATCGGGACGACGAAGCGCGGCATCGGGCCCGCCTACGCCGACAAGGCGGCGCGCCTCGGAATCCGCGTCCAGGACCTGCTCGAACCGAAGATCCTGCGCCAGAAGATCGAGGTGGCGCTCGCCGAGAAGAACGTCTGGCTGGAGCGTGTCTACGGCGCGGAGCCGCTGGAGCTCGAGGAGCTCGCGGCCCGCTACGAGGAGTTCGCGCAGCGGCTGCGGCCGTACGTCGCGGACACGTCGCTGCTCGTCGACCACGCGCTGCGTGACGGGCGGTTCGTGCTGCTCGAGGGCGCGCAGGGGACCCTGCTCGACCTCGACCATGGGACGTACCCCTTCGTCACCTCGTCGGGGACCGTGGCCGGTGCCGCGGCCGTCGGCGTCGGGATCGGCCCGAACCGGATCGACGCGATCATCGGCGTCGCCAAGGCGTACGTGACGCGGGTGGGCGAAGGCCCGTTCCCGACCGAGATCGACGGCGCCGACCAGGAGCGGGTGCGAGAGCTGGGCGCCGAGTACGGGACCACCACGGGGCGGCAGCGCCGCTGCGGCTGGCTCGATCTCGTCGCTTTGCGTTACGCCGTGCGGCTGAATGGCATCACGTCGCTGGCGCTGACGAAGCTCGACGTGCTCTCCGCGTTCGCCGAGCTGCCGGTCTGCGTGCGCTACCGGCTACGCGACGGCACCGAGACGGCGGACTTCCCGGCGCATCAGAGCGACTTCCACCACTGCCGGCCGGTCTACGAGACGCTGCCGGGCTGGGAGGAGCCGCTCGACGAGGTGACAGAGCTCGACGCGCTGCCCGGGAACGCGCGGCGCTACGTCGAGTTCGTCGAGCGCGAGCTCGAGGTGCCCGTGTCGCTGATCGGCACCGGCGCGGAGCGGGAGCGGGTGCTCTCGCCGGGATCCCTCGAGGCGCTGGCGCGGCCCTAGCCGGTCACCCGGCCGCGCGCAGCCCCCGCCCGCGCGGAGAGCGTGAGGCCACCGGTCGGCTCACCGAGCCGACGCCGGTACTCCTGGCGCAGCGCCTCCTGCCGCTCGGCCGGGAGTGACACGACGTACTCGCCCGCTGGCCCGACACCCAACAGGAACGTGTCCCAGAGCTCGTCGAAGTCCTCGTACGCGGCCGAGACCTCGATCGGCCCGGCCTCGACGTCCTCGAGCCCGAGCTCGCGCCAGAGCGCGTCGAGCTCCTCGAGGTTCCCGAACGAGCGGGTCTCGCCCGAGAGGTCGTGGTCGAGCTCACACGCCGTTTCCCAGTAGACGCGCAGCATCTCCATCCCGCCGGCGAAATCCCACGAGCTCGCGGCGACGACGCCGCCCGGCCGGGTCACGCGAGCCATCTCCGCGACGCCGGCCGCCGGGTCGTCCATGAAGTGGATCACGAGCTGGGCAACGGCCGCGTCGAACGAGTCGTCCGGCCAGGGCAGCGCCTCCGCCTTGCCCTGCTTCAACTCGGCACCGGGCAATCGCTCCACGCATGCTGCGAGGAGCGGCGAGGGGTCGACGCCCGAGACCCGCTCGGCGCCGACGCGGTCCGCGAGCTCCTCGGTAAGGACGCCCGAGCCGCACCCGACGTCGAGCACGCGCTGCCCGGCCTCGACGCCGGCGAAGTCGGCAAACGCGGACGCGAGCGGGCGCGAGTAGCGGCCCATGAAGCGGTCGTAGGCGTCACCCGAGACGGCGAAGCTCATCCGGCGTATTCACGTTGGCGAGAAGCGCGGCGTCAACCTCGATCCGCGTGGTGTCGAGCTCGTCGAGCGCTTCGTGCAGCGCGAGCCGGCCCTCGTGGAGGCGCCGTTCGAGCACCGGCAGGGCGCTGCGCGCGAACGCCGCGGGGAGTGGGTCGGTGATGGGAGCCGACGCGTCGGCACAGGCGGCCGCGAGCTCGCGCAGCAGGTCGGCGGTCACGAGCGGGGTGTCGACGGGGAGCATGACCGCGACCGGGCTCGATACTGCGCGAAGGCCGGCCACGATGCCGGCGAGAGCGGCGCGCGTCTCGCTTCCGTCGTCGAGCAGGTCGAACGGCAGGTCGAGCCCGTCGCCGCGCTTGCCGACCGCGAGCCGCTCGTCGCACGCCTCGCCGAGGCTGCGCCAGCCGCGGGCGGCGAGCGTCTCGTCACCGAGCCGCGCGAGCGCCTTCGGCGAGCCGAAACGGGTGCTGGCGCCGCCGACGAGCAGAACGCCCGTCAGGCGAGGACGCGCCACGGCTCGGTGTACACGTTGAGGCGGCCGCCGCGAGCGAAGCCGCAGAGCGTCAGACCGCGGTCGGCGGCGAGCTCGACGGCCAGGCTGGAAGGAGCGCCGACGGCCACGAGGATCGGGCAGCCGGCGACAGCCGCCTTCTGCACGAGCTCGAACGAGAGCCGGCCGCTGACGCAGAGCACGGCCTGGGAGAGCGGAAGGCGATCCTCGCGGAAGGCCCAGCCGACGACCTTGTCCATCGCGTTGTGGCGGCCGACGTCCTCGCGGAGGCAGAGCAGTTCGCCGCCCGCGTCGAAGAGGCCGGTCGCGTGCAGCCCGCCGGTGGCGGCGAAGGCGGGCTGGGCGGCTCGCAGGTGCTCCGGGAGCGCCGCGAGCACGTCGGCGCCAATCGTCAGCTCGCTCTTGACGCGGGGCGACTCGACCGCGACCGCCTCGAGCGCGCCCTTGCCGCAGACTCCGCAGGAGGAGGACGTGTAGAAGCTGCGCTGGAGCCGCTCCGAGTCGAAGGCGGGTGCCTCGACCTCGACCGTGTTGGCCGCCAGGTCCGCCGGCGGTGACGCCGCGACCGGCTCGAGCCCCTCCGAAAGACAGAACCCGAGCGCGAGCTCCTCGTCGTGCCCGGGCGTCCGCATGGTGACTGCGACCGGCCGGCCGCCGATGCGGATCTCCAGCGGCTCCTCGACCGCGACCTGGTCGGGCTCGCTCGTGCCTTGAGGCAGTCGCAGCACCTCGACGCGCGATGCCGAGTACGGCGGCGCCTCGAGCGCGTCCTTCTCGGCGCTCATGCGCCGGAGGGTACCCCGCAGCCGTCACACATCCGCGACACTCCCGGGACAGACACGCGCGCCGGCCCCAACTACGATCGCCTTCGGGAGGAGGCCGGGCGAACCTTCTACCAGGAGCCTCCCCCGAGCGGCGGATCGCGTACGGCCCTCAACTGCCGCGCGGGGCCATCCGTGAAAACGCCGCCGGCCGCAGTACACTCGCCGCCGTGAAGGCGCTGATCGTGGGGTCGGGGGCCCGGGAGCACGCGCTCGTGTGGAAGCTCGGCCAGAGCCCGGCCCTCGACGAACTGCACGCCGCTCCGGGAAACCCCGGCATCGCGGCACTGGGCACGTGTCACCCGGTGCGTGCAGAGGACGGCGAGGGGTTGCTCTCGCTCTGTACAGCGCTCGGAATCGACCTCGCCGTCGTCGGCCCTGAGGCCCCGCTGGTCGCCGGGCTGGCCGACACGCTTCGGCACGCGGGGGTCGTGGTGTTCGGGCCGACGCGTGCTGCCGCACGGATCGAGGGCTCGAAGGCCTTCGCCAAGGACGTGCTCGAGACAGCGGGCGTTCCGACCGCGAGACGGCTCGCGGTCGCGAGGCCGCCGTGCGTCGTCAAGGTCGACGGGCTCGCCGCGGGCAAGGGCGTCTTCGTCTGTCGCACGGAGGAAGAGCTCGATGAGGGTCTCGCCGCCGCGGCAACACTCGGCGGCGACATCCTCGTGGAAGAGCTGCTCGAGGGAGAGGAGGTGTCGCTGTTCGCGATCAGCGACGGATCGAGGGCGGTCGGGCTGACGCCGGCGCAGGACTTCAAGCGGATCGGCGATCACGACACGGGGCCGAACACCGGCGGGATGGGCGCCTATTCGCCGGTACCCGGTGTCAGTGAGCCGGAGGTCGACGAGCTTCTCGAACGTGTCCACCGGCCGGTGCTGGCGGAGCTTGCGCGGCGAGGGACACCGTTCTCGGGGCTGCTGTACGCGGGGCTGATGCTCACAGCGGACGGGCCGCGGGTGCTCGAGTTCAACTGCCGCTTCGGCGATCCCGAGACCCAGTCGGTGCTGCCGCGCGTCGACGGCGACCTGCTGCCGCTGCTGTGGGGCGCCGCCACCGGTGAGCTTCGTGCCGAGGCGTCGGTGCAGGACAACGCGGCGGTAACGGTCGTGGTGGCTGGGGCGGGCTACCCCAAGCGCTCCGACAGCGGCACGCCGATCGAGGGCGTCGAGGACGCCGAGGCGACCGGGGCGCTCGTCTTCCACGCGGGAACCGCCCTGCACGACGGCCGGCTCGTGACGAGCGGCGGGCGCGTGCTGGCGGTCACGGCAACGGGCGCCGACGTCGGCGCGGCGCGCGCGCTCGCCTACGACGCCGTGAGCCGGATCTCGTTCGCCGGCATGCAGTATCGCCGCGACATCGCGTTGTCGGCTGCGGAGGGGCATGTCCGCAGCTGAGGGCGGGCCGCTGGTCGGGATCCTCGTCGGCTCCGAGTCCGACCGCGAGCGGATGCAGGCGGCGCTAGAGGAGCTGGACGCGCGAGGGATCCCGTGTGAGCTCGAAGTGCGGTCGGCGCATCGGAACCCGGACGCCGTGGCGGAGTACGCGCGCAGCGCGCGGGAGCGTGGGATACGGGTACTGATCGCGGGTGCGGGGCTGGCCGCGGCGTTGCCAGGCGCTGTTGCGGCGCACACGGACTTGCCTGTGATCGGCGTCCCGCTGCGCTCGAGCCTGAGCGTGCTCGACGGGCTCGACGCGCTGCTCTCGATCGCGCAGATGCCGCCGGGCGTCCCGGTCGCCGCGGTCGGCGTGGACAACGCGAAGAACGCGGCCGCGCTCGCGGCCCGGATCCTCGGCAGCTGAGCCGGGTCCGCGGCGGCTAGGCCGCGCCGAGCAGCGGCAACCGGCGGGACCCATCCCTAGCCCCCACCCACCCGGGGTTCTTCGAGGGTGCCAGACGAAGTCGCGCGGGTGTGTGACGTGGGTGTGGCGCAGGTGTGTCTCTTCGTCCACGGTCGCCTTCCTCCACGGGCTCTAGACTGCAGCCGGTGATCACGCGCTACTCCCGACCGGCGATGGCCGGGGTCTGGTCGGAAGAGCGCAAGCTCGCGCGGTGGCTGGACGTGGAGCTCGCGGCGCTCGAGGCATGGGCCGAACTCGGAACCGTGCCCGCCGACGCTGTCGCAGAGATCCGCGAGCAGGCCAAGCCGCCGAAGCCCGAGCGCGTCGCGGAGCTCGAGCGCGAGACGCAGCACGACCTCGCCGCCTTCGTCGACGCGGTTGCGGAGACCGTCGGCCCCGCCGGCCGTTGGATCCACTACGGGCTCACGTCCTCCGACGTGGTGGACACGGCCCTCTCGCTGCAGGTGCGCGACGCAGGCGAGCTGCTGCTCCAAGGGCTGGACCGCGCACTCGACGCCGTGATCGCGCAGGCGGAACGGCATAGGCACGACCTCTGCATCGGCCGCACCCACGGCGTCCACGCCGAGCCGACGACGTTCGGCCTCAAGCTCGCAGGCTGGGCGTTCGAGCTCGACCGCGGCCACCGCAGACTTGCTCAGGCGCTGGAGACGATGCGCGTCGGGAAGCTTTCCGGCGCCGTCGGCACGTACGCCGCGACCGACCCGGAGCTCGAGCGGCTCGCATGTGAGCGGCTCGGGCTCGAGCCGGAGCCGGTCTCGACGCAGATCGTGCCTCGCGACCGGCACGCCGAGCTGCTCTCGGCGCTCGCGCTGGTCGCCGCGAGTCTCGAGAAGTTCGCGCTCGAGATCCGTCACCTCGCCCGCACCGAGGTCGGCGAGGTCGCCGAACCGTTCGGCACGGGCCAGAAGGGCTCCTCCGCGATGCCGCACAAGCGCAACCCTGTGGTGGCCGAGCGCATCTGCGGCCTCGCGCGCATCGTGCGGGCGAACGGGCTCGTGGGCCTGGAAAACGTGGCGCTCTGGCACGAGCGCGACATCTCGCACTCCTCGGCCGAGCGCATCGCGATCCCCGACTCGTTCCTGGCGCTCGACTACATGCTCGAGCGGTTCGCGTGGCTCATCGAGGGGCTCGACGTCCGGCCCGAGCGGATGCGGCGCAACCTCGACTCGAGCCGCGGCCTCTTTTTCAGTCAGCGGCTCCTGCTCGCGCTCGTCGAGTCGGGCCTCGCACGCGGCGACGCGTACAGGCTCGTGCAGCGCCACGCACTGCGCGCTCACGAGGAGGAGCAGGACTTCCGCGAGCTCGTGCGCGCGGACGAGGAGATCGCGAGCCGCGTCGACCTCGACGCGATCTTCGACCTCGGCTGGTACACCCGTCATGTCGACGCCGTCTTCGAGCGGCTGGGCGAGCTCGCCCGAAAGGAGGAAGCGGTACATGCCTGAAACGGCGACCCACGTCGGGAGCGGGAAGGTTCGCGAGCTCTACGAGCTCGACGACGACCGGCTTCTGCTCGTCGCGAGCGACCGGATCTCGACCTTCGACGTCGTGCTCCCGACCGAGATCCCGGACAAGGGCCGCGTCCTCACCGGGCTTTCGGCGTTCTGGTTCGCGCGCACGCGCGAGATCGTCCCGAACCACCTGCTCGCGCTCCGCGCCGACGGGCGTTCGACCGAGTGCCGCCGTCTGGAGATGCTGCCGCTCGAGTGCGTCGTCCGCGGCTACCTCACCGGCTCAGGCTGGAAGGACTACGAGGCAACCGGAGCGGTCTGCGGCCATGTCCTGGCGGAAGGCCTGCGTGACTCGGACAGACTCCCGGAGCCGATCTTCACTCCAGCCACAAAGGCGCACGAGGGGCACGACGAGAACATCGACCGCGAGCGAGCTGCAGAGCTCATCGGGCAGGAACGGTTCGAGGAAGTCGAGCAGGTTTCGCTCGAGCTCTATCGCTTCGCGTCGGAGTACGCGTCCGAACGCGGGATCCTGCTCGCCGACACGAAGTTCGAGCTCGGCCTCGACGAGGAAGGGCGGCTCGTGCTCGGCGACGAGGCCTTCACGCCTGACTCCTCACGTTTCTGGCCGGCCGACGAGTACGAGCCGGGCCGCCCCCAGCCGTCGTTCGACAAGCAGTTCGTGCGGGACTACTGCGAGAGCCTCGGCTGGGACAAGACCGCGCCGGGACCGGAGCTGCCCGAGAACGTGATCGCCGGCACACGCGCCCGCTACGTCGAGGCGTTCGAGCGGCTGACCGGGCTCGACTTCGACGCCTACCTCGCCGACCCCGACGTGGTGCGCAGGTGAGGGCGACCATCCTCGTTCGCCCGAAGCCCGGGATCCTCGACCCCCAGGGCGAAGCCGTGCGGAGCTCGCTGCGACAGCTGGGCTTCCACGTCGACGAGGCGCGGGTAGGGCGCGTGATCGATCTCGAGCTCGACGACGGCGACGAGAGCGCCGCGCGTGCCGAGCTGCAGCGCGCCTGCGAGCAACTGCTGGCAAATCCGCTGATCGAGTCCTACGAGATCGCCCTCGAGACGTGACCGACGGGCCGCGCCCGCACATCGCCGTCGTCACCTTCCCCGGCTCGAACGACGACCGCGACGCGGCCCTCGCGCTCGACCGGCTCGGGGCGGACGCCACTCTCGTTTGGCACGCGGACCCGGAGCTCCCTGACGTGGCGGCAGTCGTCCTCCCGGGTGGCTTCTCGTACGGCGACTACCTCCGCTGCGGAGCGATCGCGCGCTTCGCCCCGGTGATGGACGCCGTCCGCCGCTTTGGCGACGAGGGCGGCCTCGTGCTGGGGATCTGCAACGGCTTCCAGGTGCTCTGCGAGGCCGGACTCCTCCCCGGCGTCCTGCGCCCGAACGCATCACTGTCGTTCGTCTGCCGCGACGTCGCTCTCCGCGTCGAGCGCGCGGACACGCCGTTCACGAGCCGCGCCGAGCCCGGCCAGAGCCTCACCATCCCCGTCAAGCACGGCGAGGGCTGCTACTTCGCAGACGCCCAGCTCCTGCGGGAGCTGGAGGCGAACGGTCAGATCCTGCTCCGCTACGAGGAGAACCCGAACGGCTCCCTCGCCGCGATCGCCGGGGTCGCCAACGAGGCGAGGAACGTCTTCGGCCTGATGCCGCACCCGGAGCACGCCGTCGACCCGCTGCTCGGATCGACCGACGGCGTCCTGATCCTCGGCTCGCTCGTGGACGCCGCGCGCGAGCGCGTGCTCACGGCGGCCTGAGCCCCAGCGCCTCGGCCAAGCCCGGCCGCTCGGCGAGACCCGCCCGCAACCGCTCGAGGTCGCGCTTGCGCAACGTCACCGGCCCGCGGCGTGCCGAGCCGCCGGTCGTGTACGCGAAGCGCACCAGCTGCTCGCCGCTCGGTGCCTCGAGCAGCTGAACGACCGACGAGAAACGCTTCTCGCCCGCCCGTTGCGCCAGGGTCAGCTCCTCCAGGAGCTCCGCCTGCCCCCATGGTGTCGCCGCCTTTGCCATCGCGAAGTCACCGTAGCCGGACGGCTGTCACGGGTGTGAAACACCTTCGTGTCGAGACCGTGCTGAAGCCGTAGCCGCCAGGTAGCGCGCAGCCCAATCGTGTGGGTCGAGCCGCCTCGGCTCGGCCCGGGCGACTCGCCGGCCCTCGCGGAAACCGCGCGCGACGAAGTGGCGGTAGCCCGCCGCCAGCTCCTCCGAGACCAGCGGTCGTGGCCGCCGCTCGAGGACCAGCACACCCGCATCCACGGAAGGCGGCGGCTCGAATGCCGTGGGCGGAAGACGCCGGTCGACGCGCGTCTCGTACCACGCGCCCCACACGACGCCGTTCACAGTGCTGGGCCACGGCAGGCCGCGCTTCATCGCGACTCCCCACTGCACCACGAGGTCTGCGCGCACGAGCGGCACGCGCGGGTCGTCGAGCAGGTGGCGCAGAATCTCGTTCGTTCCGTGGAACGGCGGGTTCGCGACGACGCGGAAGGGCTCCGAGGGGAGCTCGACGTCGCGGGCGTCCGCCTCGACCACCTGCACGTTCGGCCATCGACCGCGCAGCCGCTCGGCCAGGCGCGGGTCGAGCTCGACCGCGACAACGCGCCGCGCAGCCCGGGCGAGCTCGGCGGTCAGCCGGCCGGTTCCGGCGCCGAGGTCGAGCACGAGGTCGTCGGGACCGACGCGCGCATCGCGGACGAGCTCCGCCGCAACCGCCCTCCGGAGGAAGTGCTGACTAGGAGCGCGCCGTGGACGGCGCGCGGTACGCGCGCGCCGCTCGGACACGAACCATCACCGTGACCGACGTCATCGCTCCAGATCATATGGGTGTAAGCGGGTGAATCCGGGTGAAACCGTTCCTGCTCCACCGTGGTAGGTACAGGGAAGGCTCAGGCAGTCCTCACGGGAGGTGAGATGAAGACCCTTCGTGTCAAGCTGGCGCTCGCCCTCGGTGCCGTGGCCGCGTTGTCGATTGCCGTCGTGGCGATCGCGGCCGCTCACGGTGATCACGGCATCCGCGAGAAGCTGTCCGGCTACCAGGAAGTCCCGGCGCTGTCGACAACCGGGCACGGCACGTTCCGGGCGACGATCGACCGGAAGGACCAGGAGATCCACTACGTGCTGACCTTCGGCGGGCTCGAGACCAACGCCACGCAGTCGCACATCCACTTCGAGAACAGGACGAACAGCGGCCCGATCGTCGTGTTCTTGTGCACGAACCTCGGCAACGGGCCGCCCGGGACGCAAGCGTGCCCGGCGGCCGGCGGGACGATCAGCGGGACGATCCGGCCTGCCGACGTCGGCGCGGGAGCGGCCGGGCAGGGCCTCGCGGCCGGCGAGTTCGACGAGCTCGTCCGGGCGATCAAGGCCGGCGCCACGTACGTGAACGTCCACTCGGTCGGCCGCCCGGCCGGCGAGATCCGGGCGCAGCTCGTGCACGGCAACCACGACAAGGACAAGCACCACTAGGACCTCAACGGAGAGCCCGGGCCGGCCGGCCCGGGCTCTCCTCGTCAGGCGTGGGCTCGCGCTAGCGTCTCGGCGTGACCCGGTTCGAGACCGTGTCCGAGGCGGCGCGCGAATCGCTCGAGCGCTTCGGCGTGCCCGCGGCAGCGATCGGCATCGACCACGAGGGGGTCGAAGCGGTGGCCGGCTGCGGGGTCACGAGCATGGAGAACCCGCTCGATGTCGATCCGAACACCTCCTCACGCACACCGGAGGCTGGTTCGGCGACCACTTCGCCGACCCGAGCCGAGGCGACGACGCACTCGAGCGGATCGTGGCCGAGGTCGCCGGGCTCCCACAGCTGGCCCCGCTCGGTGAGATCTGGTCGTACTGCAATTCGGGCATCTCGGACAGGAGGTGGGCCCGCTCGGCGCCCGGGCGATCGCCCGCATGCGCGAGCCGCAGGTCGAGACCGACGAGCCCGGACGCAGCATGGCGCTCACTTGGTTCGTACGCGAGCTCGATGGCATCCGGCTTGCCGAACACGGCGGGGGCACGAACGGGCAGCAGTCGTTCTTCTCGATCGCCCCTGAAGCAGGGTTCGCCCTCGCAATCGTGACCAACCACCGCGTCTTCGTCCCCGAAGGAACGTTCGAGGGCGCGCGCGGCGACTTCGTACGCGACGGCGAGGGCCGGATTGCCTGGTTCCGCTCGGGCGGCCGCCTGCACGCCGCACCGCGTGACCGGAACTAGCGCGAGCCCTCGATCAGCTCGATGCGGTAGCCGTCAGGGTCCTGGACGAAGCAGAGCCGCGAGCCGCCCTCGCGCACCGAGTACGGCGGGCGCTCCGGCTCGATGCCTTGCTCCGCCAGCCGCTCGAGCGTGCCGTCGAGGTTCTCGACGCCGACGGCGATGTGGCCGTAGCCGCTGCCGAGGTCGTACGTGCGCCCGTCGTGGTTGAACGTCAGCTCCAGGACGTTCCCCTGGTCGCCGAGCGAGAAGAAGTAGTTCGTCGCCTCCGTCTCGCCGTCGCGCACGATGTCGAACTGGCTGCTGAACGTCGAAGCCGAGCGCCTCGTAGAAGGTGCGGCTGCGCTCGGGATCGGTGATGCGGTACATCGTGTGGAGGTATCGGGTCATTGGGAGATCGTACGCCGACCGTCTACGCGCGTCGTCGGCAAAGCGCCGCGAGATCGACGCCGTAAGCCGCGGCCGGGAAGATCCGGCAGCCACGGTCGGGGCGAAGAGCTCTCCCGGCGCCGGTTGCCGATCGCAACGAGCGGAACGTCGCGCACGACCAGCCGGTCGGCCAGCGCCGCGGCAGCGGCTTGACGCCCGCTGCCGGACAGGCGGTTCACCCTCGCGACCGCGTCTATCACCCAGGCGTCACCCACGTGCGCGGCACGCTGTACCCCGGCGAGAAGACGCGCGTGAGAAAGGCGGCCCCATCGGGGGCTCGGCCGATGAGGCCGTTGTCCAGCAGGTCGATCTGGGGGCGTCCTGTTTCGAGCAGGCGACGCACCTGATGCTCGTCGAGCGGCTTGAGCTCCAGTCGGATGCCGATTGCGCGGAGCTCCGCTTTCACCAGGCGAGCTTCCCGGAGAAAACCTGCGTCGCCGGACTGGTCGAACCCCATCAACGCCTGGAGGCGGCGCCCGTGCATCAGCGCTCTCGCCCTGGCGAGAGCCGGCCGGAGCGGATAGAGCTGCCGGTCGCGGAAGTCGCCCGTCACCGGCGGCAGGAGTTGGTCGGTCGGAACCGAGTGCCAGATCGGGGCGATGGCCGTGCGGTCGACAGCGAATGCGACGGCCCTCCGCACCGTCGAATCGGCGAACGGTCCGCGGCCGGCGTTCAGCAGGAGGTAGGTCGTATGCGCCAGCGGTGCGGCGACGTACCGCAACCGATCCGAGGATGCGTCTCCGTACCGCTCCGCAAGTGGGCTGTCGGGGTCGAGGCGGGGGTCGCTGAAAGCCGTAGAGGTGTGACCCGATGACACGATGCCGTCCCAACCTCCGTGCCGGATCCGGTCGAGCGCGACGCCAACGTCGACGCCTTCCCGGAGAGCGATCGCGTCGAGAGCGTGCGGCCGCCGGCCGTGGTAGTAGGGATTCCGCTTCAGGATGGCGTACTTGTTGTCCCGCCACTCGGCGAGGTAGTAGGGGCCTGCAGACGGGATCGTGGACGCGTTTGCGCCTATGCGGTGGTTTCCGGCTCCGCGGAGAAAAGGGGTGCCCCGCGGAACCGGGCAGAAAGCGGTGCTTGACAGTCGCTGGAGGAAATCGGCCGACGGTTTGGTGAGCGTGATCGAGAGACGGTTGCCGGCGGCGCGGAGACCGGAGATGTGCCGCGCCTTCCTCCTCCGAAACGCCTGCTCGCCCTGGATGTCCTGGACGTAGAACGCCGCCGGGCCACTGTTCATGGGATCAGGCGCGAGCTCGTGCGAGAGCGCGCGCTCAATCGAGTAGCGGAATGTCTTCGCCGTGAGCGCCTCGGACTGGCGGCGAGAAACGGTAGCCGCGCCGGATCCTGAACGTGTATGTGCGCCGGTCGCGCGAAAGCGCCGGCATCGCAGCCGCCACCTCGGGTCGGAGGTGCACGCCCACCGGCGCCGGATTGTCCGGGTGGTTCAGGAGGTTCGCGCAGGTGGCGAACTCGATCTGGGCAGCCGCATAGTCCCAGTTCAGCGCCGGCTCCTCTCCCCCCAACGCGCCCTGCTTCGAGAACATGCGGAGGACGTTTCCCTCGAGAGCGTCGATGCGATCCTCGGTCGTCCGGCCGGGCTCAAGCGCCGCCAGCAACACTCCTTTCCCCGCGACCACGGCGGAGACCGGATGGCCGAAGCGATACACCGTCTGCTCGTCGGTAGCGGCGTCGATTCGACTCACGGTGCCGACATCCTCGTTGCGAACCCACAGCGCGCCCTCGCCGAAGGACGCTCCCGTGGCACCCTGGCCGGTGTAATACTGCGCCGCCATCCGGCCCGTTCGATCGATCTTGTAGACGAGGCCCTTCGCCGGGTCGGTCGTCCAGCCGAAACCGCCCCCGACGGCGATGGCGTTCCCGGCGGAGTTGGGGCCGAAGAACGGATCGTTGTTTTCGACGTCCTGCACGGGAGTCACGACCCCTGTCTGCGTGTCGATCACGTCGACGCCCGCGCTGTCGTTGGCCCAGACGACGCCGTGATCGACGGCGAGGTCCACGTGGTGGGCGACGCCGTCGCGCCGGTAGCGGATCTTTCCCGTCCCAGGATCGAGGGCGATCACCTGCCCGGCGCCGACGTCTCGCCCGACCCAGACCAGGCCGCCGGCGACCGCGACGCCTTCGGCCTCGCCTTCTGCATGGGTGATCTTGTCCAGCTTGAAGCGGTCGACCTCCTTTCCGAGCCTGGGGTCGATCTTGACGAGGTCGTCGCCCGCGCCGGCCCAGAGGGCGTTCCGGCCGACCGCGAAGGGCCTGGCCGCTCGCGAGGCGCCGACTCCGCTCGGCAGCCCGGCCTGCGTCAACACCTTGCCGGTCTTCGGGTCGAGCTCGACGAACGAGGGCGGGCTGAAGTTGAGCAGCCAGATGTGCCCGCCGGCGTACACGGGGGCGGCCGGCGCGCCGAGCTGCGTGGGCGGGAGGAACGCGATCTGCTTCTGGGTCTTCGCGTCGAGGAGTGTCGTGCCCGCTCGGTATGCCGCAGCCGCCTTTCCTCCTCCCAGGCGAGGCACGAGCAGCCCCAGCGCGACGGCCAAGGCGATCACGCAGGCCGCGGCAATCACGAGAATCCGCCGCCGCGCTGGCGGCGGCCGGTCCGCTGCAGGACGTGGCTCCTCGCCGGGCTCGGCAGCCGTGGGCGGCTCCGGCGGCCAAAGCGACTCGTCCTGGCGCAGCATCGCCTGCTCCAGCTCACGCAGCCGCCGGCTCGGGTCGATCCCGAGCTCCTCGACGAGCGCTCCTCGTGCGTGCTGGTAGGCCTGAAGCGCCTCAGCCTGTCGACCGGAGCGGTAGAGGGCGAGCATGAGCTGCGCGTGGAAGCCTTCGCGGAGGGGATGCTCGGCGACGAGGCGCTCGAGCTCCGAGGCGAGATCGGCGTGGCGGCCGAGCGCCAGGTCGACCTCGATCCGCTCCTCCATCGCCGCGAGGCGCAGCTCCTCGAGACGACCGGCCTCGAGCTGCGCGAACCGTTCGTAGGCCAGGTCGGCAAGCGGCGGGCCCCGCCAGAGCGCGAGCGCGTCGCGCAGCTTCGTCGAGGCCCCGGCGAGATCACCGCTCGAGCGCACGGCGCGCGCTTCGTCCCGGAGGCGCTCGAAGCGGTGCAGGTCGAGCTGCTCGGGCTCGAGCTGCAGGACGTAGCCCGGCGGCCGGGTCAAGAGTTTGTGGCCGGAGGCCTCGTCGCCGCTGCCGAGCAGCTTGCGCAGCCTCGAGACGTGGCCGTGCAGCGCGGTCGCCGCGGCCTGCGGCGGCTCCTCGCCCCAGAGCTCCTCGATCAGTCGGTCGCTGGAGACAACCTCGTTCGCGTGTAACAGCAGGAGCGCCAGGAGCGCGCGGCGCTTCTGACCCCCGAGCTCGAGCGCTCGCCCGTCATCGTGGACCTCGAGCGGCCCGAGCAGCCGGAACTCCACGTGATCGCCTCCTCATGCCCACGCTAACACGGGCATTAGCGGCGGAACAGTCCCCGCGAAGCCTGGCGTTAGGGCCGTGTTCGATGGTCGCCGCAAGAGGTCGCGCCAGGAGCGACCCAGACCGGAGGAAGGAGGCAGAAGATGTTCGACCGGACTCTCATGGTTCGGAGATTCGTCGTCCTAGGGGCCGCAGTCGCCGCGACGGCGACCGCCGCTCCTCTCGCAACCGCCGACCCAGCCCCGCTCTTCATCCCGCGCACCCAGCAAGCCTGGCCGCGGCCCGGCGAGGGCCTATCCGGGGCAGACCGCGGATGGCTGAGCACGCGGCAGACGACGCCGCGGCTCGGGGAGGGTCTGAACGGGACCGACCGGAGCTGGCTGACGTCGAGCCCCAACGGCGGCGACATTGCCGTCCCGTCGGACAGTTTTGAGTGGGGCGACGCCGCAATCGGGGCGGGCACGGCCACCGCTACGCTGCTTGTCCTCGCCGGTAGCGCCGTTGCCATCCGCAGGCGCTTCTCGCCTGCGCAGTGACGATTCTTTTTCCTGGTGAGCGGGCCCGGAGGTCGGGACCGCTCACCACCCGCGACGCGCCCTGAGACCGGAGATGCGAGGTCAGTCGCCGCGCATTGAACTCGACGTTCGAAGCTAACCGTCGGGGTCCTGGACGAAGCAGAGCCGCGAGCCGCCCTCGCGCACCGAGTACGGCGGGCGCTCCGGCTCGATGCCTTGCTCCGCCAGCCGCTGGAGCGTGCCGTCGAGGTTCTCGACGCCGACGGCGATGTGGCCGTAGCCGCTGCCGAGGTCGTACGTGCGCCCGTCGTGGTTGAAGGTCAGCTCCAGGACGTTCCCCTGGTCGCCGAGCGAGAAGAAGTAGTTCGTCGCCTCCGTCTCGCCGTCGCGCACGATGTCGAACTCGCTGCTGAAGTCGAAGCCGAGCGCCTCGTAGAAGGCGCGGCTCTTCACGGGGTCGGTGATGCGGACCATGGTGTGGAGGAAGCGGGTCATGGAGGACATCCTAGGCGCGTCCTGGCTCCTGCTGCCTGCCCGAGGCAGGGAAGCCACCGACAGAGCTCAGCTGCCTCGTTCTGAGCGGTGACCGATGGCGGAGAGTTGCTCCGCGAGGCCGCGGCGGAAGGCCGGCACGTGCGCGAGAAGGCGTAGCGTCACATTGCGCAGAGGGCGAACCGCCCGCGGGGCTGTGGCCAGTCGTGTGAGCCGATGGGCAAGTGCGACCACCCGCATGGCTTCCGCACGACTGCCGGTCGCGTACTCGTCGAGCTTGTCCTCCCGACCGTCCCGCAGCGCGACGGAGAGCGCATCCCCGAGCGTCACCGCATCACGCAGGCCGAGGTTCATGCCTTGCCCACCTGCAGGGCTGTGCGTATGTGCGGCGTCGCCGGCAAGCAGTACGCGTCCGGCCCGGTACTGGTCCGCCACCTGCTCGTGGATCCGGAACCTGGATCCCCAGATGACTTCGGTCACCTTTACCGTCGTACGACGCGGCCCCCGCGTGTTGAGCAGTCGCTGCGCATAGGCGACGTCCGGCTGCTCCGGCGCATCGTCGACTTCGGCCACGAGCCGGAACGATCCGTCCGGGAGCGGGGCCACGACCAACATGCCTGGTGTGGAGAAGAACAGCAGGACCTCGTTCGGCGGCAGTCCGCCCTCCACCCGAACGTCCGCCAGCGCGAAGGACAGCGGCAGCGCGCCGTTGCCGCTCCGCCCGAGCCCGGCCAGCTCGCGGATCGTGCTGTTCATGCCGTCGGCGGCAACGACGTACCGTGCTCTGATCACGTCGCCCCCGTCCAGAGTGATCTCGGCACCGTCGGCGGTCTGGCTCAGGCCGGTGGCGACGCACGGGCGGTGGACCTTGCCCCCGAGTTCCTCGAGGCGGTCGAGGAGGACCTGCTCGGTGATGTTCTGCGGGACCATCAGCGTGTAGGGATACTCGGTCGAAAGCTGATCGAACCGAACCGGCACGAGCTCGCGATCTCCATCGCGGATGCTGAATTGCGGCGCGTGGATCCCGAGCCCCGCCAGTCGCTTCGAGACACCGATTTGCTCGAGCATCTCGAGGGTCCGGGCGTGCACGACAGCGGCGCGCGAGGTGTTAGCCCCTGTCGCCTGCCGATCGACCACCGCGACGTCATGGCCATGCCCGGCCAGGGAGGCGGCAACCGCCAGCCCCACCGGCCCCGCACCCACGACCACAACCTCGGTCCGATCGGGAAGCTCACTCATCACGATCTCCTTCACTCAATCACACAGGTCTTCTGCGCCCTCTCTCGACATGGGGAGCTCGACCCAGGCTCCCAGGTGTCTCTTTCGAGCGAAAGGCGGGAGACTTGTGGTTGCTGGGGCGGGTTTCTGGTGTGCCGGCAGCGCTTCCGAGGAGGCTGAGCTGCGATCCGGATGAATCGATGTTGGGAGCTACCAGAGGTGGGTGCTAGGCCGGAGTGGGCAGGCCCTCGATCGCGTCGAGTGCGCGGCTCATCTCCGCTTCGTCGAGGGCGACGTCCTCGAGCTTCCCGGCCAGGTAGTTGTCGTAGGCGGCCATGTCGAAGTGGCCGTGGCCGGACAGGTTGAACAGGATCGTCCGCTCCCTGCCCTCCTCGTCCGCGACTCGCGCGGCCTGCAGCGCTCCATGAATCGCGTGGGCCGCCTCGGGAGCCGGAAGGATGCCCTCGCTGCCGGCGAAGACGACGGCCGAGGCGAAGACGTCGTTCTGCAGGTACGCCTCGGCACGGACCAGCTCGTCGCGGACGAGCTGCGAGATCAACGGCGCGACGCCGTGGTACCGCAGCCCGCCGGCATGGATCGGGGCCGGAACGAAGTCGTGCCCGAGCGTGTGCATGGGCACGAGTGGGGTCAACTTGCTCGTGTCGCCGAAGTCGTAGGCGAAGACCCCACGCGTCAGGGTCGGGCAGGCGGCCGGCTCGCAGGCGAGCACGTCGATCTCGCGACCGGCGATCTTTTCGCGCAGGAAGGGAAACGCGAGGCCGGCGAAGTTCGAACCGCCGCCGACGCAGCCGATCACGACGTCCGGGAACGCGCCCGCGAGCTCCATCTGCGCCAGCGCCTCCTGACCGATCACGGTCTGATGCAGAAGCACGTGGTTGAGGACGCTGCCGAGCGAGTACGCGGTGTCCTCCCGGCCGGCCGCGTCCTCGACCGCCTCCGAGATCGCGATCCCGAGGCTTCCGGGCGAGTCGGGCAGCTCGGCGAGGATCGCGCGTCCAGACTGCGTGTCTTCCGAAGGGCTCGGGACGATGTCGGCGCCCCAGGCCTTGATCATCGAGCGCCGCGCGGGCTTCTGCTCGTACGAGATCCGAACCATGTAGACCATGCACTCCAGCCCGATCAGGCGGCACGCGAAGGAGAGCGCGCTTCCCCACTGTCCGGCGCCGGTCTCGGTGGCCAGACGCGTCCGCCCCTCCTTCTTGTTGTAGTAGGCCTGGGCGACTGCCGTGTTCGGCTTGTGGCTTCCGGGCGGGCTGACGCCTTCGTACTTGTAGAAGATCCGGGAACGTGTCCCGATGGCCTGCTCGAGCCGGCGCGCACGGTAGAGCGGCGTCGGGCGCCAGAGGCTGTAGATCTCCAGGACCTCGTCCGGGATCGCGATCTCGGGCTCCTCGCTCACCTCCTGGCCGATCAGCTCCATCGGGAAGAGCGGCGCGAGATCGTCGGGCCCGACCGGCTCGCCGCTTCCCGGATGGAGCACGGGCTGCGGGGCCGAGGGCATATCGGGCGCGATGTTGTACCAGCGCCGCGGTAGCTGCGTCTCGTCGAGAAGGAACTTGGTCGGGCTCTCAGCGCGAGCGCGCGTCTGCTGCACGTCGCGAGGATAGACGCTCGGCCGCCATGGTGTCAGCGGTTTCACCGTCATCCAGGACGGGTCTATGCTTGGCCGGCCCGGGCGTGGACACGCCCGGCACGAGAGGGGGAAGCCGCCGTGGGTCGACTTGCCGACGTGCACCGGCGCTCGCTGGATCAGGCGGAGGACTTCTGGGCCGAGGCCGCCGCCGCGATCGACTGGGTCGAGCCGTGGGCGCGCGTGCTCGACGACTCGCGGGCGCCGCTCTACCGGTGGTTCACGGGCGGCCGCCTGAACACGTGCCACAACGCCCTCGACCGGCACGTGGACAACGGCCGAAGCGAGCAGCCGGCGCTGGTCTACGACTCCCCGGTGACCGAGACCTCGAGGGTCTTCACGTACGGCGAGCTGCGCGAGGCGGTCGCGAGGTTCGCGGGGGCGCTGGCGGCGCAGGGCGTCGGGCGCGGCGACCGGGTCGTGATCTACATGCCGATGGTGCCCGAGGCGGTGATCGCGATGCTCGCCTGCGCTCGGATCGGGGCGGTGCACTCGGTCGTCTTCGGCGGCTTCGCGGCGAACGAGCTCGCGAGCCGGATCGAGGACGCCAAGCCAAGGGTCGTCGTCTCGGCCTCCTGCGGCATCGAGCCGGGCCGTGTGGTTGCGTACAAGCCGCTTCTGGACGCCGCGATCGACCTGAGCGCGTTCACGCCGCAGGCCTGCATCGTCCTCCAGCGGCCGATGCTCGAGGCCGAGCTGGCTCCCGGCCGCGACCTCGACTGGAACGACGCCGTCGCGACCGCCGAGCCCGCCGCCTGCGTCCCGGTCGACGCCACCGACCCGCTCTACATCCTCTACACGTCCGGGACGACCGGCCAGCCGAAGGGGATCGTCCGCGACAACGGCGGCCACGCCGTCGCGCTCGCGTGGTCGATGAAGCACGTCTACGACGTCGACGCGGGCGAGGTCTACTGGGCGGCGTCCGACGTCGGCTGGGTCGTCGGGCACTCCTACATCGTCTACGCGCCGCTGCTCCACGGCTGCACGACCGTCCTCTACGAGGGCAAGCCCGTGGGAACGCCTGACGCGGGGGCGTTCTGGCGGGTGGTCGCCGAGCACGGGGTCTCGACGCTGTTCACCGCGCCCACGGCATTCCGGGCGATCCGCCAGCAGGACCCCGACGGCGCGCACATCGGCCGCTACGACCTCTCGAGCCTGCGCGCGCTCTTCCTCGCCGGCGAGCGGTGCGACCCGGAGACGCTCCGCTGGGCGGAGCGGCTGCTCGAAGTGCCCGTGATCGACCACTGGTGGCAGACCGAGACGGGCTGGCCGATCGTCGCGAACTGCCTCGGCATCGAGCGCCTGCCCGTCGTGCCCGGATCACCGACTCGACCTGTTCCGGGCTGGGACGTCCGCGTCCTCGACCCCGCCGGCGCCGAGCTACCGCCGGGGCAGGTAGGGGCGCTGGTCGTCAAGCTGCCGATGCCGCCGGGGTC
Source organism: uncultured Actinomycetes bacterium (assembly GCA_963719275.1). Lineage (GTDB taxonomy): Bacteria > Actinomycetota > Thermoleophilia > Gaiellales > Gaiellaceae > AC-32. Next base: position 289,719 of record CAVRBT010000005.1, read on the forward strand.
GACGCCGACGCTCTGGAATGCGGATGAGCGCTTCCGCGAGACCTACCTCTCGGCCTTCCCCGGCTACTACCAGACCGCCGACGCGGGATACGTCGACGAGGACGGCTACGTCTTCGTCATGGCGCGGACGGACGACATCATCAACGTCGCGGGCCACCGCCTCTCCACGGGCGCGATGGAGGAGGTGCTCGCCTCGCATCCGGACGTGGCCGAGTGCGCGGTGATCGGCGTCGCCGACGAGCTGAAAGGGACAGCTGCCGGTCGGGTTCCTCGTCCTCAAGGCGGGAGTCGAGCGCCCGCAGGAGGAGATCGTCGGCGAGGTGACGCGGCTCGTCCGCAACGAGATCGGCCCGGTCGCGGCGTTCAAGACCGCTGCCGTCGTCGAGCGGCTGCCGAAGACGCGCTCGGGGAAGATCCTGCGCGGGACGATGCGCCGCATCGCCGACGGCCAGGAGTACGCGGTGCCGGCAACCATCGACGACCCCGCGATTCTCGACGAGATCGCGGACACGCTGCAGCTGCTCGGCTACGGTCGCGCACGCCTAGCGGTCGAGGGCGCTAACCGAGCAGGTCGCTCAGGCTGAAGCCGCCCTGGACGAGGCGGTCGAGTGGCAGGCGCCGCACGAGGCTTCGCAAGGGTGGCCCCAGGAAGCTCGGGACGTCGCCGCGCTGGACGGCCTCGTCGACCGAGCGGAGCAGCCCTGCCCGCAGGGCGACCTGGACGGTGTGCTGGTCCCACCGGCGCGGGAGCACGGCGCTGTTGCCGCCGAGCGACAGGACGAGCTCCTCGCGCGTCGTGTGCAGCCGGCAGGCCGCGCCGTCGAGTCCGTCGAGGACGATGCGCTGGATCGTGGCGTCGATGCCGCCCGTACGGCCATCGCGCGGCCGACAGGGGTTCGCGATCTTCGGCGACGGCTCCTCGAGCGCGCCCTTGCCGAGCTCGACCCCGACGAGGACGGCCCCGCTCGCGAGCAGCGCCGCGACGATCCAGATTGCCGCGCGGCTCACGGCACCACGCTCCGGCGGAAGAGCAGCGCCACGAACAGTGCGAGCGCGGCGAGCCCGGCGCAGACGAAGAAGGCGGCGCGTGAGGCACGCGTGATCGTCGCCTCGATCGCGCCAAGCAGCTTGTCGCGAGCCGCGGCGAGCGCCGAGTCGTGCTGCGCGCCGTGCTTGTCGAACTGCTCCGCGAGGTCCGGCGTCTCACCCTCCTTGGCCCGGTCGAAAGCCGAGCGCAGATCGAGCGCCACGGGCACCTTCTTGTCCAGCCCGACCGGCGCGTCCAGGAGCACCGCCGTCCCGCGAAGCAGCGCCTTGTCGCCCGCTCCGGGAACCTTCGACGCGAGCAGCGGCGCGATCACCGCGATCGCCAACACGAGCCCGACGTGCCGCGCTCCGACCGTCAGCGTCCCGCTGCGGGTCGCGTTCGCCCCCCGCTGGAGCGCCGCGTCCGAGAGAACCGGCAGCGAGAGGCCGAGGCCGGCGCCGCAGAGAAAGAGCGCCCAGACCAGCAGCCACACGCTCGCCGAGGGCAGCAGCGCGAGACCCACCAGGCCCACCGCGAGGAGCGCAGCCCCGGTGCAGGCGGCCGTGACGGGCGGCAACCATCGGTCGAGTGGCCTCGCCGCCAGTGCCGCGATGGGCAGCGCGCTGACGATCGCAGCACCGCCGATCGGCGAGTAGTTCCAGACGCTGATCACGATCAGCACCGCCAGGAAGAGCGCACCCACGAGCGCGCCGAAGAGCAACCCGAGGCACGTGTTCGCGGGCAGCGTGCGCCGCAGAGACGGGCGCCAGCCTTCGATCGCGACGGTGTCGGGATGCGAAGCGCCGACGCCGACGAGGGCGGCGGCCGCAACCGGCGCCTGCGCGACGAAGATCGCGCGCCAGTCGAACGCCTGCGTGAGCACGCCGCCGAGCGCAGGCCCAAGGGCGAGGCCGTAGGTCCCGGCCAGCGTCCAGATCCTCGTGCCGAGCACGGGCAGCGCGCCCGCGAGCAGCAGCGCGGCCCCCACGCCTTGCACGCTGCGGGCGGCGATCAGGAACGAGAGGCTGTCGGCAACGGCGCACGCGATCGAGGCCGCGAGGAAGAGAACGAGCCCGCCGCCGAGAACGTACGCGGCGCGGAATCGGTGGACGAACGCCACCAGCAGCAGCGCCGTAGCCGCGACCGCCGCGTTGTACGCGGTGATCACCCACGAGACTCCCTCGATCGTGGTCTGGAAGCGCCCGTAGAGATCGGGCAGCGCGAGGACGACGATCGAAGAGTCGGCGAAGGCGACCGCAACGGCGGCCACCACCGGCACGGCGAGCCCGCGCCTCACCTCCCCCAGGTCTCGTGCGGCTCGCGCCGGCCGGGCTCGAGGTGCCAGTAGTCGCGCGCCTCCACCACGAGGCCCTGCTCGTCGAAGCGGAGGACGGAGCAGCCGGCGAGCGCTTGCTCCTCGCCGTCGGGAAGGATGAGCGTCGCCCACCACTCCACTGCGGCCCGGTCGCCCTCCTCGACCGGCTCACCGAAACGCACGTCCTCGGCGCGCGCCTCCGGGAAGACGCGTGTCGTGTACGAGAGCGGCGCCTCGGGCTCCCGAAACGGCGCCGAGCGGAAGACGCAGTCCGGCGCGTACAGCGCAGCCGCGGCCTCGGGGTCGTCCGCCTCCCACGCGGCCCGGTACCCGTCGGCCCAGCGCCTCGCGTGGCTCACTGCAGCCATGGCCGCAGCCTACTGCGACGCGTGGCGCGGCGACCTGCGTTATGGTTCCGCGCCGTGACGAAGCGGATCGCACTGCTCGTTGCACTCTTCGGCGTCGTGGGGGTGTCCCTCGCGTCGGCCGCCCCGCGCGGCTACGCGTGGCACGACACGCCGACGGGCTCGGCCGCGAGGCTACGCGGCCTCTCGGCGGTGAGCTCGACGACGGCGTGGGCCAGCGGCAGCCTCGGCACCGTGCTGCGGACAACCGACGGCGGCGCCACCTGGCAGAGCGTGGGCCCGCCCGGAACGGCGACCCTGCAGTTCCGGGACATCGAGGCCTTCGACGCGAACCATGCGGTGATCCAGTCGATCGGCGACAACCCGACGGACTTCCGCATCTACGTCACCGCGAACGGCGGGCAGAGCTGGACGCTCACGTTCGTGAACCAGGAGCCGACGGCGTTCTACGACTGCATGACGTTCTTCGACGACCGCCGCGGGCTCGCCGTGTCCGACCCGCCGGACGGGCAGCACTTCCGTGTGATCGCGACCGACGACGGCGGCCTCCACTGGCACGTGACCGGCCTGCAGATGCCGGACGCCCTTCCCGGTGAGTTCGCCTTCGCCGCGAGCGGCCAGTGCATCACCACCGACCACGGCCGCCGGGCGTGGTTCGGCACCGGCGGCGGTGCCCAGGCCCGTGTCTTCCGCTCCGACGACGGCGGCGCGTCCTGGACGGTGGCACCGACGCCGATGAACAGCGGCCCGACGGCCGGCATCTTCGCGCTCGCCTTCCGCGGCCAGCAGCACGGGATCGCGGTCGGCGGCGACTTCCTGCTGGAGACCGCCTCGCCGGACAACTTCGCTCGCACGAGCGACGGCGGTGCGAGCTGGAACCTTCTGACGGGCGCACCCACCGAGTACCGCTCCGGCGCGACCTGGCTGAACGGCAACACCGCGCTCGCGGTCGGCCCTTCCGGCAGCGACGTCAGCACGGATGCGGGCACGACGTGGGAGCGCTTCGACGACGGCAGCCTCGACACCGTCGACTGCGCCAACCCGAACGCCTGCTGGGCCTCGGGCGCGAACGGCCGCGTCGCCTACCTCACGCGCTAGTCCTCTTGCGAAACTGCGCGGCGTGAGCTTTTTCGAGCCGCCTGAAGAAGTCCAGCTGCCTCGTTTGGAGCAACCCGAACAGAAACCGTGGTGGGGCCCGCCGACGAACGAATTGGGCGCGACGGTGCCGCTCCGGCTCGTCCTGGCGCGAACCGACACGGCGGTCGTGGCGATGCTCGATGCGGTCGCGTACTCGACCGGCGTCAGCCTCCACCTAATGGTGAAGCGCCGAGGTGCGGAGAACGACGTGCGTGATCAGCTCGACGATCCCTTCGGCCACGTCCGCATGCGACCTGGAGCCGCAACCGGGCTCCCGCCGGAGGTTCTCCGCTTCGGCGTGCAGTTCGCCGACGGCAACAAGGCGACGACGCTCGGCCCACCGTTCCCGTTCGGAATCGAGGCGGAGCCGACGGGCCCGATCCTCGTGTTCCATGGTGCTTCGGGAGGCGACCGCGAGTGGGACACGACGCTCTTTCTCTGGCCGCTCCCGCCTCCCGGGTCTCTCGGCCTAGTCGTCGAGTGGCCGGGACAGGGCATCTCCGAATCCCGCCACGAGATCGACGTTCAGCCGTTGCTGGAAGCGGCTCGCTCGTCCGAGCAGCTCTGGCCCGAGGATGGCGGCGGCGGCTCGGCCGCGATCTCGACGAGCTTCTTCGGTGTCTAGGGGTCTGGCTCGAGGTCTTCCCGCACCAGGCCGTAGATCACGCCGTCGACCCACTCGCCGTGGCGGTCATACGCCTTTCGCCGTACGCCCTCGCGGACGAAGCCCGCGCGCTCGGCGTGCCGCTGTGCACGCTCGTTGAAGCCGTAGATCTCGAGCTGCAGCCGGTGGTAGCCGAGGTCCAAGATCAGGTGCCGCTGGAACAGCCGCGCGGCCTCGTCGGCGAGACGGCGGCCGCGGAACGACGGGTGCACCGCGAGCGAGCCGAGGTTCGCGATCCGGCTGCGGCGGTTGGCTACCTCGAACCCCATCAGTCCCGCCCGGTCGCCGTCGACCTCGATCACGAAGCGGCCGAACTCCTGCGGCTCGGCCAGCGAGCGCTCGATCTCGGCCAGGATGCTCTCCCGGTCGCGCGGACGAATCACGGCCATGTACGGGTCGACGTCCTCGTGGGTCAGCAGCTCGATCAGGAAGTCGACGTCCCTCGGCTCGGCTCGCCGAAGAGACACGCTCACGGCGAGGGGGCGGCGACCGGCTCGCGCCGCTGGAAGCGGACCGCGCCCGAGCCGAGCGCGACACCGCCCAGGATCAGCGCCATCCCGGCCAGCTCCTCCCAGGTCAGCGGCTCGCCGAGCAGCAGCACGCCGTAGATCAGCGCCGTCACCGGCAGCAGGTACGTGACGAGGCTGACCCGCGCGGCGCCGTCGCTGCGCAGGACGCGGTAGAGGATGATCTGCGCGAGCGCCGTCCCGATCACGGCGAGCGCGATCACGGAGCCGGTCTCCTTCCAGCCGGGCGCCTCGGACGGCAGCTGGGCGAGTCCGAGCGGGAGGAGCACGATCAGGCCGCCGATCATCGAGCTCGCCGAGAGCACGAGGCCGCTCGTCCGCGCGATCAGCCGCTGGCCCCAGAGGGCGCCGACCGCGTACGAGACCGATGCGACGACCACCGCCAGCGTCCCGGCCGCGCCCCACCAACCGCCTTCCGGGTGGATCCCCGCGAGCACGCCGACGCCGACGAGACCGACCAGGAAGCCGACGAGCCGGAGCCCGCGCACCGTCTCGCTCGGCTTGAAGCGAATCGCGAGGAGGACGACGAAGATCGGCATCGTCGCGTTCGCGATCGCGGCCACGCCCGAGTCGATGTACTTCTCGCCCCAAGCGATGAGCGTGAACGGGATCGCGCCGTTGGCGACCCCGAGCGCGAAGCCCTCCCAGCCGAGCTCGTGCATCTCCGCGACCGTCCTGCCCCAGCCGCGCTGCGCCGCGAGCACGGTGACGATGATCAGGGCGGCGATCAGCAGCCGCAGCATCATCATCGTCGCAGGCTCGAAGGCACGGTTGGCGACCTTGATGAACATGTACGACGCACCCCAGAAAGCCGCTAGCAGGCCGATGTAGATCACGTAGGAGCGCGACACGCGCCCGAGGCTACCCTCCCACTCCCGCGCAGGGTCGCCCGCTGATCCGGTGCGTCTACCGACCCGCGCGCTCGAGGCCGAGTCGGCGCAGCGAGCGCTCGACATCGGGGACACGTGCTCGGATCCGCTCGAAGTCCGGACCTGAGAGCGAGAGGAGCCGCATCGGCGTACGCGCCACGACCGTGGCCGTCCGTTGTCCCGTCAGGAGGAGTCCGATCTCGCCGAACGTGTCACCGGGACCCAGAGCGTGGGTCACCTCGCCACCGTCGTTCAGGACATCAGCCTTTCCCTGTTCTACGAAGTAGATGGCGGTTCCGTAGTCGTCGAGCGTGATGACTGTGGCACCAGCCTCGATCTCGAGCTCGTTCGTCGCGGCCGCGAGCTCGTCGAGCTCGTCGGCAGGAAGATCGGCGAAGTCCAGAAATGCTGCGATCCGACTCGTATCCACGACCACGGATCGTGCCACAGGGAGCAACGTAGGAGAGCTTTGCGTGAAGCGAGGCGCCCGAGGCGCCTGGCCCGAGGCTATCCGTCCGCTGGCTGCGGCTGGCGCGCCCGCTTGAACCGCACCGCGCCGGTACCAAGCGCGACGCCGCCGAGAATCAGCGCGAGCCCTCCGAAGGCGGAGGCGCCGAAGCGCTCGCCCAGGAAGATCGCGCCGTAGGCCAGCGCGATCGGCGGGATCAGGTACGTCACGAGCGAGGCGTACGCGGCGCCTGGGCCGTTGATCAGCCCGAAGAACAGCAGGTACGCGAGCGCGGTCCCCGGGATGCCGAGGGCGACGACGGACGCGATTGTCTTCCAGCCCGGCCTCTCGCTCGGCGCCTCCACGACGCCGACCGGGAGCCAGACCAGCGTCGCGATCGCGGTCGAGGCGAACGCGACCACCATCGGCGTCGCGCTCTTCAGGTAGCGACCGGTCAACAGGCCGCCGACCCCGTAGCAGAACGCCATGCCCACGACCGCCAGCGCGCCGAGCACCTTGCCCTCCGGCTGCGCGCCGACGAGCAGCGCCACGCCAACGAAGCCGACCGCGACCCCGACTAGCGGCGCACCCGTCACACGCACCTCGCGGAACGCGACGAACGCGATCAGGGCGTTGAAGATCGGCACTGACGCCTGGATGATCGACGCGAGCCCGGAGTCGATGCGCGTCTCACCCCAAGAGAGCAGCCAGAACGGGATCGCCGTGTTCACGAGCGCGACGACCACCAGCCATCCCGCATGCGCGCGGAGCTGCCGCAGCGTTTCGCCGGTGCCCACGACGAATGGCACGAGCGCGGCGAGCGTGAGCGCGGCCAGCCCGAGCCGGCCGGTGATCAGCGTCGCCGGGGTGAGCTCGCGCACCGCGACCTTGATGAACAGGAACGACGCGCCCCAGAGCAGTGCGAGCCCGATCAGCATCGCGAGGTAGCGCCTGCTCATACCGATCCCAACGTGGACTGGACGCGTCCTGTGAGGCGCCGACTTGCGGCGCCGACCATGGAGGTCGCGTGGGCTTTGCTCACGCGACCGTCCAACCAACCTTCTTGGAGTCGGGACGAGAGGGCCTTTCGCTGGAAACCGCCGGTGAGGCGGCTAGACTCGGGCACCTGACGCGGGTCTCGGAACTGTCGCTGCACGAGGCGCTCGGCCTCACCAACTCCGAGTACGCGCACATCGTCGAGCTGCTCGAGCGCGAGCCCAACCACTTCGAGCTGGCGGTCTTCTCGCTGCTCTGGTCGGAGCACTGCGGGTACAAGCATTCGGCGCGGCTGCTGAAGCGGCTCCCCTCGTCCGGCGAGCGCGTGCTGCAGGGACCGGGCGAGAACGCCGGCGTGATCGACCTCGGCGAGGGCGAGGCGGTCGCGTTCAAGGTCGAGTCGCACAACCACCCCTCCGCGGTCGAGCCGTTCCAGGGAGCGGCCACGGGAGTCGGCGGGATCCTGCGCGACATCGTCGCGATGGGCGCGCGACCGGTGGCGCTCCTCGACGGCCTGCGCTTCGGGGCTCCCGACTGGAGCTTCGAGCGGGCGGTCGCGGGAATCGGCCACTACGGCAACTGCGTGGGCGTGCCGACGGTCGGGGGGGAGGCCGTCTTCGACGAGGCCTACGCCGGCAACTGCCTCGTGAACGCCATGTGCGTCGGCCTGCTCCCCGCGGAACGTGTCACGCGCGCCCGCGCGAGCGGGACCGGGAACCTGCTCGTCCTCTATGGCGCGACCACCGGGCGCGACGGGATCGGCGGCGCCTCGGTGCTCGCGAGCCAGGAGCTCAGGGATGGGTCCGCGGAAAAGCGGCCGTCCGTCCAGGTCGGCGACCCGTTCACGGGCAAGAAGCTGATCGAGGCCTCGCTCGAGCTCGTCGCGGCCGGGCTCGTCGAGTCGCTGCAGGACTGCGGCGCGGCCGGGCTCGCCTCGTCGCTCGCCGAGATGGCGCGCGAGGTCGGCGTCGACGTCCACCTCGACCGCGTCCCGCTGCGCGAGGACGGGATGGAGCCCTGGGAGATCATGATCTCCGAGAGCCAGGAGCGGATGGTCGCCGTCGTGCGGCCCGAGCGGCTCGCCGACGTCGAGGCCGTGCTCGACCGCTGGGAGCTCCACCACGCGGCGATCGGGGACGTCACCGAGACCGGCGAGCTGCGCGCGTTCTTCGACGGCGAGCCCGTCGGTGAGATCCCCGCCACATTCCTCACCGACGAGTGCCCGCGCTACGAGGTCGACCGGCTCGAGGCGGCGCGTCCGCGCGTCTCCGTCGACCCCGTCAACCTCGAGCCGAAGGAGCGGATCTACGAGCAGTACGACCAGCTCGTCCTCTCGCGCACGGTGCGACGGCCGGGCCTGGACGCGGCGGTCTTGCAGCTGCGGCCGTCGTGGCGTGGCCTTGCGGTCGCGCTCGACGGGCCGCCGCTCGGCTGCCGCGAGCCGCGGGAGGCGGGACGCGCGGCCGTGCTCGACGCGGCGCGCAACGTCGCCTGCGCCGGGGGCGAGCCGCTCGCGCTCACCGACTGCCTCAACTTCGGCAACCCGGAGAAGCCGGAGATCGGCTGGGAGCTGGCGGAGGCGATCGACGGCATAGCGGCGGCTGCCGAGGCACTCGGGATCCCGGTCGTCTCGGGCAACGTGTCGCTCTACAACGAGACCGATGGGCGGGCGATTCCGCCGACGCCGGTGGTCGGCTGCGTGGGCCTCGTGCCGGACGTGCGCGAGGTGCCGCGCGGCTGGCAGCCCGGCGACTACGTCTGGCTCGCCGAGGGCGACGAGGTCGAGCTGATCGCGTGGCTGTGGCGTGCCGCGCCGCGCCTCTCGCTCGCCCATGACGTGAGCGACGGCGGACTGGCGCACGCGCTCGCCGAGGCGTCGCGTTTCAGCGGCCACGAGCTCACCGCGGAGGACGATGCGCCGTACGGCTCGGTGATCGTGGCCGGGCGCGAAGCTCCCGACTGGCCGCATCTGCGCGAGCTCGGGACGGTCGCCTGATGTGCGGCGTCTTCGGCATCCGCGCGCCGGAGCGGGACGTTGCGCGCGTGACCTACTTCGGCCTCTTCTCGCTCCAGCACCGAGGCCAGGAGTCCGCAGGGATCGCCGTCTCCGACCGCGGCCGGCTGACGGTGCTGCGCGACATGGGCCTGGTCACGCAGGTCTTCGACGAGCAGAAGCTGAGCGGCCTGCGCGGCGACACCGCGATCGGGCACACGCGCTACTCGACCACCGGCTCGACGCACTGGACGAACGCACAGCCGCTGATCCAGCGCGGCCGCGGCCGCACCGTCGCGCTCGGGCATAACGGCAACCTCGTCAACGCGACCGAGCTGCGCGAGCAGCTCGCGGCCGAAGGCATCACCCTGACCACGACCTCCGACACCGAGCTGATCGCGGCCCTGATCGCGAACGACGAGGCGCCGCTGGAGGACGCGGTTGCTGGAGCGATGGCCAGGCTCGACGGCGCGTACTCCGTCGTCGCGCTGGCGAACGGCACGCTGATCGGCTTCCGCGACCGGCACGGCTTCCGGCCGCTCTGCCTCGGCCGTGGCGAGAACGACGAGTGGGTGCTCGCCTCGGAGACCTGCGCGCTCGACCTCGTCGGGGCGGAGCTCGAGCGGGAGCTCGCACCAGGTGAGCTGGTGCTGATCGACGAGGACGGGGTGCGTACGCGCCAGGCCGTCGAGCCGGCCCCTCACGGCGCCCTCTGCATCTTCGAGTTCTTCTACCTGGCGCGCCCCGACACCCGGCTGGAGGGCGTCGAGGTGCACGGAGCGCGCGTGCGCATGGGCGCACGGCTGGCGCAGGAAGCGCCGGTCGAGGCCGATCTCGTCCTCCCCATCCCGGACTCGGGCACGCCAGCGGCGATCGGCTTCTCGCGGGCGACCGGGATCCCGTTCTCGGAGGGCCTGATCAAGAACCGCTACGTGCACCGCACCTTCATCCAGCCCGACCAGGGCCTGCGCGAGCAGGGCGTGAAGCTGAAGTTCAACCCGCTGGCCGAGGTCGCGGGCAAGCGCGTGGTCGCGGTCGACGACTCGATCGTCCGCGGCAACACGACGCGCAAGATCGTGGCGATGCTCTTCGAGGCCGGCGCGGCCGAGGTGCACGTGCGCGTCTCCGCGCCGCCCGTGATCGGCCAGTGCTTCTACGGGATCGACCTGGCCGCGGAGGACGAGATGATTGCGGCGACGCGCTCGGTCGAGGAGATCCGCGAGCACATCGGCGCCACCTCGCTCGCGTACCTGTCGCTCGAGGGGCTCGAGGAGTCGACGCGCCGGCCGCCGAGCGAGCTCTGCCGCGCCTGCCTCACGCGGGACTACCCGACGGCAGTCCCGCGCGAGGGGGCGAAGCTGCGGTTTGAAGCCGCGCGTGCTTGATCCGATCCTCGATTAGCCTCGGCTGGGAGCCTGACCTCGCCCTGCTCCGCGGCTAGACCACGAGGCGCAGCGGCACCCGAGCGTTTAGCCCGGGGTCAGGTCTTGCATCGCAACATTCGCAGGCGAAAGAGGCGCAAGACTGTGTGGCTTCAGTGACAAGCTCTCCGCAGCCGGGGCTTGGCTGTGGACGGACTGGTGCAGATCTTCCGCGCCGATGTGGCACTGCAAGACCTGACCCCGACTGGAGCGGCGCTACGGCTGGGAGAGCGGGAGGCTCCCCCAGCCGGAAAGGTGGCCGCGCTACTGCTCCAACACGCGGCTCGCCTTGGCAATTCCGCGGCTGAGGAAGTAGAAGGCCGTCAGGACGACTGTGAACACGCACCAGCGGTCCGTGTCGACGCTCTCGGCGGCGATCCAGATGATGATCAGGACGAACTCGATCAGCGCGAAGAGCGCGAGCTCCGCGTTGCCGGGAATCGGCATGCGGGCGCCCGTCGGGAAGTTCGGCATCCCCATGCTCGGGCGCGAAGAGCCCGTCGGGGCAGCGGGCTGCTCCGGGGGAGTCGTCGACATGCCAGCTTCTCCTTTCGTCAGGCCGCGAGGCCGGGAACGTGGACGATCTCCAGCTTGATGCCGTCGGGATCGTAAAAGAACACCGCGTAGTAGCCCGGCAGGTAGGCGTACTCCTCGGGACCGCTCTCGATCTCCGCGCCTTGGGCACGCAGCCAGTTCGCCCGCTCGTTGACCGCGCCGCGCGACGAGGCCTCGAAGGCGAGGTGGTGGAGGCCGACGCGGTAGCGGTCGTACGGGCCTTCGCTTGGCGTCTGCGCCTCCCGTAGCCCGACCGCGCAGGCGGCTCCCGACAGGTACCAGATGGTCTCGCCGCGCTCACCCTCGACCTCGCCGATGCGGTGGAAGCCGAGCGGCGCGAGCAGGTCCCGGTAGAAGGGCAGGCTGCGCTCGATCGAGGACACGACGAGATCGACGTGTTGAACGCTCATGTGGCGAGCGTCACATTCCTCGCGCAGGCGGTACTTCCTGCACAATCCGGCGAGTGCCGCTTCCGGTGATGGATGCCCAGGCTCTCGGTCGCTAGCGCCAAGCCAGAGGCCGGGATTGCCCGCAGCCCAGGCCGGTTGCCTGGGCAAGGGCAAGCGCGGGCTCTGGCGCCGTGCGATAGCGGGCGAGAGACAGGCGTCCATGGCCGGGAGCGGCACTAGTCGTGGACCTCTTCCACTACCACCTGGTGACGAGCCACGTGCGCGAGGTCGAGGCGCGGTACCTGGCCCAGCTCGGGTTCCGGCTAGTCGCGCGCTACGGGCGGATCGGCGAGGACCAGGTGCACTTCGAGGCCGGTGTCTCGTGGGAGGAGCTCGAGCGCTCGGGTTTCCGGCACCGGCTCTCGGAGCTCGAGCGTGGCGCCGTGAACGTCGTCGTGCAGCCCGGCCAGTGGCCGCTGCCGCGGGTCGACCACCTCGGCGTGGCTCTCGACGACGACGAGTTCCAGGAGGTTCTCGAGCGCGCCACGCGACTGCGGCTGCGCGTGCAGGAGTACCCCGGCCGCCGCACCTTCGTCGCAACCGACGCGGGCTACCGGCTCGAGGTCCACCCGCAGCGCGACTGGATCGACGAATTGCTCGAGAACGTGGAGGAGCTGCGGCTGTCGGAGCTGCACCTGCGCGCCGACGACCCGGCCGCGAAGGCCGAGGCCCTTTCGCAGCTACTCGAGGTCGATCGGTGGGACGCCCAGGTCGTGATCGGCGCGACGGTCGTGCGCTTCCTCCCCGAAGGCCCGCGCGGACGGCCGGAGCTGTACGCCGAGCTGTTCGACTAACTGGCGCCGCGGTCGTCTTGCTGAACGATGCGGCTCGCGTCTGAGGCCGGGAGCGGCCTCCCCGACCGCGCGTAGATGAGTCTCGTCGTCAGCAGAGGCAGGCACAGGCACTAGCGTCGGCAAGCCGCCCCTTTAGACTCGCCCCGTGAGCTCCGGGGGCAGGACCTACGAGGCGGCCGGGGTCTCGCTTGCGGCGGCAGGGGCGGTGGTCGAGCGGCTGCGCGGCGCGGTCGAGTCCACCGGCGCGACCGGCTTCGGCGCCTTCGCGGGTCTGTATCCGCTCGACGAGCGCCGGCTGCTCGCGGCCTCGACCGACAGCGTCGGCTCGAAGCTCGTGCTCTCGCGGCGCGCGGGCCGACTGCATGACGCAGGCCGCGATCTCGCCGCCCACTGCATCGGCGACGTGATCACGACCGGCGCAGCGCCGCTTTTTTTCCTGGACTACGTCGCAGCCCACGAGCTCGACCTCGATCAGGTCGCGGAGCTGGTCGAGGGCGCGGCCGAGATCTGCCGCGAGGCCGGCTGCGCCCTGATCGGCGGCGAGACCGCGGAGCTGCCGGGCATCTACCGCGAGGAGGAGCTCGACTTCGCGGGCACCTGCGTCGGCATCGTCGACCGGGACCGTCTGATTGACGGCTCCCGCTGCGAGCCCGGCGACGTCGTGGTCGGCCTCCCCTCCTCCGGCCTGCACACGAACGGTTTCTCGCTCGTGCGCACGCTCGTCGGCGACGGCGAGTTCGACGCGGACCTGCTGCTGGCGCCGCACCGGCTCTACCTCGGCGAGGTGCGCGCGCTGCGAGAGCGCGCCGACGTGAAGGCGCTCGCGCACGTGACCGGCGGCGGGATCCTCGGCAACCTGACGCGTGTTCTCCCGGAGGGCGTCGGCGTCGAGCTCGACTGGGACTCGTGGGAGCGGCCGCCGGTCTACGCGTGGCTCGACGAGCGCGGCGTCGACGAGGAGGAGCAGCGGCGCGTCTTCAACCTCGGGATCGGGATGTGCGCGGTCGTGTCGCCCGGCGACGTGGGCGCGGGAACCGCAATCGGGCGGCTGACGTGATCGGCGTCCTCGTCAGCGGCGAGGGGACGAACCTGCAGGCGCTGATCGACGAAGGCCTGCCGATCGTCGCGGTCGCGAGCAACCACCCGGGCGTGCGGGCACTCGAGCGCGCGGAGGAGGCCGGGATAGCCGCCGCGGCGTTCGAGCTCGACGACTACCCCGACCGCGAGACGCGCGACGCCGCGATGGGCGACTGGCTCATCTACCACGGGGTCGACCTCGTCGTCTGCGCTGGGTACATGCACCTGCTGCGCCGCTGCTTCCTCGAGCGCTTTCCGGGCCGCGTCGTGAACACGCACTCCGCCCCGCTGCCTGAGTTCCCGGGGCCGCACCCGATCCACGACGTGCTCGCGGCAGGCGTGCCCGAGACCGCGGCGACCGTGCATTACGTCGACGGCGGCGTCGACACCGGCCCCGTGATTGCCGCCGAGCGCGTGCCGGTGCTGCCCGACGACGACGCCGACAGGCTGAAGGCGCGCGTCCAGGCCGTCGAACACCGTCTGCTGCCACAGGTCGTCCGCGGGCTGATCTCGTGATCCGGCGAGCCCTCATCTCGGTCTACGACAAGACCGGCCTCGAGCCGTTCGCGCGCGGGCTGATCGATCAGGACGTGGAGCTCGTCGCCAGCGGTGGAACGGCGTCGTACCTCCAGAAGGCGGGCCTGGCTGTGAAGCCCGTCGAGGAGCTGACCGAGGTGCCCGAGCTGCTCGGGGGCCGCGTCAAGACGCTGCACCCGCGCATCCACGCCGCCATCCTCGCCCGGCGCGACCGGCCAGACGACAACGCGGCGCTCGACGAGCACGGGATCGAGCCGTTCGACCTCGTCTGCGTCAACCTCTACCCGTTCGAGGACGTGGTCGCGCGGCGGGCCGTCGGCGAGCGCGATGCCGTCGAGATGATCGACATCGGCGGGCCCGCGATGCTGCGCGCGGCCGCAAAGAACTTCCAGCACGTCGCGCCCGTGCCGCACCCGCAGCGGTACGACCAGATCCTCGACGAACTGGGCGAGCGCGGGGACATCCTGCTCGAGACCCGCCGCCGGCTGGCGGCCGAGACGTTCGCGCTGACCGCAGCGTACGAGGCGGCGATCGCGAACTGGTTCTCCGACCCCGAAGCGTTCCCGGCCGCGCTGCTGCCCGGCTTCACGAAGGAGTTCGAGCTCGCCTACGGCGAGAACCCGCACCAGCGCGCGGCCTACTACTCCGAGCGTGGCGCGCGGCGGCACCTGCTCTCGCGGGTCGACCAATTGCACGGCCGTGAGCTCTCGTTCAACAACCTGAACGACCTCTCCGCGGCGCGGCTCGTCGCACGGGAGTTCGAGCTGCCTGCGTGCGTGATCGTCAAGCACACGAACCCGTGCGGCGTCGCCGTGGCGGGCTCGATCGAGCAGGCGTACGAACGGGCGCTGGCGTCGGACCCGCTCTCAGCCTACGGCGGCGTCGTCATCCTCAACCGGCCGGTGAGCACAGAGCTGGGCGAGCGGTTGGCCGAGCAGTTCGTCGAGGTGCTGTTCGCCCCTGGCTACGACGACGGGGCGCTCGAACGACTGAAGGAGAAGCCGGCCACGCGCATACTCGAGGACCGCGAGCGGCGGCTGACGAACCCGGGCGAGCGCGACTACAAGCGTGTCCTCGGCGGGCTGCTCGTGCAGGAGCGCGACGCCGACGTCGACGACCGCGATGGCATGGAGGTCGTCTGCGGCTCGCCGACCGAGATGGCCTGGGGCGACCTCCTCTTTGCGTGGCGCGTCTGCAAGCACGTCACTTCGAACGCGATCGTGCTTGCCCACGACCTGCAGACAATCGGGATCGGCGCGGGCCAGATGAGCCGGGTCGACGCGGTGCGGATCGCGCTCGACAAGGCCCGCGAGCACGGGCACCAGACGGCCGGCGCGGTGATCGCGTCGGATGCGTACTTCCCGTTCGCCGACGGGCCGCAGCTCGCGCTCGCGGCAGGGATCACGGGCGTGATCCAGCCCGGGGGCTCGAAGCGCGACTCAGAGGTGATCGAAGCCGCCGAGCGCGCGGACGCGACGATGATCTTCACGCACCGCCGACACTTCCGCCACTAACGATGGGCGACGGCGGCGGGTGGGGCGGCGCGCTGAGCGACGAGCTCGACGTGGCCGCTCAGGCCCGAGAGGTCGAGCGTCTCGGGACCGGCGAAGCGGTCGAACGGCAGCCCGCCGAGCGTGACCGCGCCGAGCCGCTGGCCGGCCGGCAGCCGCAGCCGTAGGCGCAGCGGCCCGGCAAGCCCCGCCGGCACGTCGAGCGAGGCCCGCACCGCCGCAGGTCCGGCGTCGAGCGAGTACGAGAGCCGGCCGAAGCTCGTCTGCAGCCGCCGTACCTCGACCCGCTTCCCCGGCTCGAGCCAGGCCCGCGGCGTCGAGTAGGCAAGCTCGAGCCCGCGCGGGGAGCCGCTCACGTCCGTGGTCTCGTGCACAAGCGTCAGCCGCAGCGCCTCGAGGAAGAAGGCGTTGTTGGCGCTGTTCGGGGGCCGGTACATCGAGCGGTAGTACCGGCGGCTGACGGGCGCGATCGTCGAGCCCTCGCCCGAGACGAAGGTGTTCTCGGTCATTCCCGCGCCGAGCTTCCCGTAGAGGCTGAGCAGCAGCTGGTCGGGCTGGTCGTTGTCGGCGAGGAAGCGCGCGACGTTCGTGCCGTAGACGTCGTCCGAGCCAGGCCCCTCGTAGCCGGGGTTCGTCACTCCCGTGTGCGGGCTGAAGCGGACGAGGCCGAGGAAGCGCGAGCCGTGGAGCTGCAGGTAGCGCAGCAACCCCACCGCGTCCGCGCTACCCGGGCGGAAGAAGCCGGACGCGAGCACGTACGGCATGACGAGGTTCCAGTAGGCCCCGCGCTTCGACGCGGTCAGCCTGTCGTAGGCCTTCTCCCGGCCGTCGACGAGCGCGACCGGTACGAACACCGAACCGTCCGGCAGCGTCGTCTTCGCGCCCGCAACCGCGGCTCGCAACCCGGCCCCCAGGCGGGCGGCCACATCCGCCGCCTCGTAGGCGAGACGTGGGTAGCCGGTGCGCGCCCAGACCTCGGACATGGCCCGCACGCCCTGGAGCGTGAGCACCTGCGCGTGCAGCCCGTAGATCGGCCCGACGATGTCGGCGCCGTAGCGCTCCCGCCCGAGCAGGCCGGTGGTTCCTCGACGCAGCTGGCGGTCGAACGACTGGAGCACGCGGTGGAACTCCGGCGTCACCTGGGCGACATAGCCGCGGTCGCCGTAGCGGCGGTAGTAGTCGGCGGAACCGGTCATCCGCTCGCCGGCGGCGCGGTTCGGAAAGTAGGTTGGCGCGCCGCGGGCAACCTCGAGGATCGCGTGCTCGACGCCGCGGTAGCCGTAGGCGCCCATCACCTCGGCGACATCGACGAGCTCCCAGGAGAAGCGCTCGTACGCATTGCCGAGGCTGTAGCGCCACGACATGAGCAGGTTCTGGATCAGCAGGCTGCGCTCGGCGTCGTAGACGCGCTGCTCGGGCACGACGAGCTCCCCGCCGGCGGCCAGGCGCCGCTGCCAGTACGCGGCGACCGACCGGCGCGCCCGCTCGTATGCCGCTCCGCTGAGCCGGAACGGACGCGTCCGCCGAGGCTCGTTCAGCCAGGCCGCGTACACGACGCGCGGCTTGCGGGCGGCATAGACGACCGAGCGGCCCTCGAACCTCGCGCCCCTGGTGTAGAGAAGCCGCGCGCGCTTGCCGAGCCGTAGCTGCCGGCCGACGCGCGTGAGCCCGCGGTCAGAGGCGGTGAAGCGGACGAGCGCCCGGCGCACGCGCGTGCCGCGCGGGTCGACGCTCAGGCGCACGAAGCTGACGAGCGAGCGCGTCTGCGGGATCCGCGTCGCAAACGACTCCTGCCGGTAGCGCACCCCGTCGGCGTCGACGTACGAGGTCTCGAGGATCGGGAGGTAGCCCTGCGCCAGCTGCGGCGTGTCCAGCCGGGACAGACAGGAGCCGTAACGCTCGGTCCCGCGCGCGCCGACGGAGACCGTCAGCCTCGGCCCGTTCACGAGCTGCGAGACGACCTGGCTCCCGTCGGCCACATGCAGGTCGACCGCGCCCGCGCCGCGCGTGCCCGTCGGACGCCCGAACGGGAGGTAGTAGACGCCGGAGTCGGTGAGGCGCTTCGGCTTGAGCCCGGCGGGCCGGCCGACGAGCAGCAGCGGGTGCAGGCGGGCCCGGACGGCTGCGTAGGTCGGCCCCTGCTGCGAGGCGACGAGCTGCGCGCCCCAGACGTCCTCCCTGGCCGCGAGCGCGCCGAGGACCGCGTCTGCATACGCCTGATCCGCCTTGCGCGGCACGCACTCGGAGGCCGTGCGGCCGTGGCCCGCCACCGCGCTCGCCGTCGCGGCGAGGGCCAGCGCGATTCCGGCGACCCCGAGCCGCGCCCGCCGCCGAGCGGCGGGCGCGAGGGTTACGAGCGGCACGTCATGCCGTCCGCCGCAGCCGAGACGTCGCTTGCCACGGCACAATCCTCTCGCACAAGGCGGCCGGAGTCCGCTGGACCTTCCGCCGGACCTGTGTGACCTCGTTACCCTTGCGCGGTGGGGAGGCGGCCGTGCCGCCGCAGGAATAGGCCGTCGCCGAGCCTCGTTCGCGCACCGCAACGACCCCGGGAACGACCCAAGGGAGGAAGATGAGCCCCGCCGCCGACCGCCGCTGGCTGACGCTCGCCATCGTGGGCGCCGCCTTCTTCATGACCGTCCTCGACGTCGCGATCGTCAACGTCGCGATCCCGTCAATCCAGCGAGACCTGAACGTGGCGGAGACGACCGTTCAGTGGGTCCTCACCGCCTACGCGATCACCTTCGGCGGCTTCCTCCTACTCGGCGGGCGCATGGCCGACCTCCTCGGGCGGAGGCGGATCTTCATCGTCGGCCTGGTGGTCTTCACCATCGCCTCACTCGTCTGCGGCCTGTCAAACAGCGCCGGAGTCCTGATCGCGGCGCGCGCGGCGCAAGGGATCGGCGCGGCCATCATCTCCCCGGCCGCACTCTCGATCGTGACGACGACCTTCGAGGAAGGCCCCGAGCGGAACAAGGCCCTCGGCATCTGGGGCGCGCTCGGCGGCTCGGGCGCGGCGGCCGGCGTCCTCTTCGGCGGGATCCTGACCAAGTACCTCGGCTGGGAGTGGATCTTCTGGGTCAACGTGCCCGTCGGCGTGATCGTGTTCCTGCTCACGCTGCGGTTCGTTCCCGAGAGCCACGCCGACCTGGGCCACCGCGAGTTCGACGCCGCGGGCGCGGTAACGATCACCAGCAGCCTCGCGATCTTCGTCTACGCGGTCTCGAAGGCGCCAGACGTCGGCTGGGGCTCTGCGCGGACGATCCTCCTGCTGATCGCCTCCGGCGTCCTGGTCCTGATCTCGATCGCGATCGAGATGCGCAGCAAGGCGCCGCTGGTGCCGCTCCGCATCTTCCGGATCCGCTCGCTCCTCGCCGCGAACATCGTCGGCTTCCTGCTCGGCGCGGTGATCTTCGCGGACTTCTTCGTCCTGACCCTGTACGTCCAGGAGGTTCTGAGCTGGTCCGCGCTCGAGACGGGCGTGACCTTCCTCGCGACCGCGGGCACGACGGTCATCTGGGCCGGCGTCGCGCAGGCGCTCACGACGCGCTTCGGTCCGCGGCCGGTGATCGTCATCGGGCTCCTCGTCCTGGCCGCGTCGATGGGCTGGTACACGCAGATCCCGGTCGACGGCCACTACTGGCCCGACCTCCTCCCCGCGTACATCACGTTCGCGCTCGGCCTGGCGTTCTCGTTCGTGCCGGTGACCATCGCCGCGCTCGCGCAGGTTGCGCCCCACGAGGCCGGGCTTGCGTCGGGCCTGATCAACACGAACCAGCAGGTCGGAGGCGCGATCGGCGTCGCGGTCGCCTCGACGATCTTCATCTCGCACTCCAAGGACCTGCTCAAGACCGGCCACTCGCCGGCCGAGGCGCTGACCTCCGGCTACCAGTGGGCGTTCTGGGCGCTGATCGCGGTCGCGCTGGTCGGCGCGCTCGTCGCGTTTGTACTCCTACGCGGGACGAAGGTCGAGATCGCCGAGGGCGAGCCGATGCAAGCGGCTGTGTAGGGATTACGCTTCGCCCGTGGCGCGCGAGTACCCGACGTTGCTCGAGCTGGTCGGCAATACGCCCCTGGTCCGGCTCGAGACCGTCGCCCCCGAGGACGCCGCGACGGTCCTCTGCAAGCTCGAGTTCCTGAACCCGGGCGGGTCGATCAAGGACCGGATCGCGATCACGATGATCGACGCGGCCGAGCGTGAGGGGAAGCTGAAGCCGGGCGGGACGATCGTCGAGCCGACGTCGGGGAACACCGGAACGGGCCTCGCGATCGTGGCGGCACTGCGCGGCTACCGCTGCATCTTCACGATGCCCGACAAGATGAGCCGCGAGAAGATCTCGCTGCTCAAGGCCTTCGGCGCGGAGGTGATCATCTGTCCCTACGCGGTCGAGCCGGAGTCGCCCGAGAGCTACTACTCGGTCTCCGACCGGCTCGCCGAGGAGATTCCGGGCGCGTTCAAGCCCGATCAGTACCGGAACGAGGGGAACCCGCGCTCGCACTACGAGACGACGGGCCCCGAGATCTGGGAGCAGACCGGCGGCGAGATCGACGCACTCGTAATCGCGGTCGGCACCGGCGGCACGATCACCGGCACCGCGCGTTACCTGAAGGAGCAGAAGCCCGACGTCCTGATCGTCGGCGCTGACCCCGAGGGCTCGATCTACACCTCCGGGCCAGAAAAGCAACACCCGTACCTGGTCGAGGGGATCGGCGAGGACTTCTACCCCGAGACCTTCGACCCGTCGGTCGTCGACCGTTGGGTGACCGTCTCCGACCGCGACTCCTTCCTGACGGCGCGGCGACTCGCGCGCGAAGAGGGGCTGCTCGTCGGCGGCTCGGGCGGCACCGCGGCCTGGGCCGCGGTTGAGATCGCGAAGGAGCTCGGCCCTGGCAAGAACGTCGTCACCGTCTTCCCGGACGGCGGCCGCGCGTATCTGTCGAAGTTCTTCGACGACAACTACCTGATCGAGCTCGGCTTCCTGGAGCGCGGCGAGCCGACGCCGAGGGTCCGCGAGGTCCTCGCCTTCAAGCACCAGAACGGCGACGCGCCCGACCTGGTCACGATCGAGTCGCACCAGAAGGTCGGCACGGCGATCGACCTGATGCAGCAGTACTCGATCTCGCAGCTGCCGGTGATGCGACACGACTCGGGCGGCTCGCTCGCCGACGTCGTCGGCTCCTTGCAGGAGCGCGGCCTGCTCGACCTCGTCTTCCGCAACCCGGACGCGCTGAACGAGGAGGTCGCGGCGGCGATGCAGCCACCACTCGCCGCGGTGGAGGCCGAGGAGTCGCTGGACGAGGTCGTCGCCGCCCTGAGCGGCGGCAGCCCGGCGGTGGTGGTCGCGACGCGCGGGAAACCCACCGGCATGCTGACCCGCTCCGACCTGCTCGAGTACCTCGCCCATGGCCGTTCGAACTCTCGCTGAGCTTCTCGAGGCCGCCTTTCCCGGCGATCCGGTCTCGGTCGAGGACCGCACCGGCGGCGGCGACCACTTCCAGGTGACGGTCGCGAGCGCGCGCTTCGACGGCCTCTCGCTGGTTGAGCAGCACCGCCTCGTCTACGACGCCCTCGCCACCCCACTCGGCGATGGCACCATTCACGAATTGCGGATCAAGACAAAGGGGAGCGAATGAGCGAGCTGCAAAATCAGATCAAGGAGATCATCGAGACCGAGGATGTGGCGCTGTTCATGAAGGGCACGCCGCAGTTCGTGATGTGCGGCAACTCGCACCGCGCCCTCGAGGCGCTGCGGCGGGCGGGCGCGCCCGTGACCGCGGTCGACATCCTCCCCGACCCGCACATCCGCGAGGAGCTCTCGGCGCTCTCCGGCTGGCCGACGATTCCGCAGGTCTTCGTCCGCGGCGAGCTCGTCGGCGGCGCCGATATCGTCGAGGAGCTCGAGGCGAGCGGCGAGCTGGAGCAGACGTTGCGCGCGAAGCTCGGCGACGAGTACCGCGGCGCGGGAGAAGAACGGGTAGTCGCCGTGGCCTGAGGGCGCTAGGCTTTCTCTCGTCGCCGGGCGGCTGTTCCCGATCCTGTCGTTCGTGGTGCTCGGGTTCGGGATCGGGATCGGGATGATCGAGAACCTGAGCCTAGGCTGGGACCAGTTCTGGATCGTCTTCGGCCTCGTCGCGTGGGGGCTCTCGGCGGCAACCGGGATCCTCTTTCTGGGTCCCGAGGCGAAGCGGCTCAACGCGGTGGCGGCCGAGCACGGCCCGAAGTCGCCGGAGGCGCAGGCGCGGCTGCGGAAGATCCTCCTGGTCGCGCGCGTGGACGTGGCGTTCCTGTTCGTGATCGTGCTCGACATGGTCGCCAAGCCGTTCAGCTAGCGCTGCGTCACAAGGCTCTGACGGAACATCGCTCAGCCGTCGTTTCGTCAGGGGCTCCGTAACTAGAATCGGATCGTGGACTTCGAGACGCGCGCGATCCACGACGGCCAGGAGCCGGATCCCGCGACCGGCGCGATCACCGTCCCGATCTACCAGACGTCGACCTTCGTCCAGGAGGCGGTCGGCGAGCACAAGGGCTACGACTACGCCCGGGTCTCGAACCCGACGCGCACCGCGCTGCAGATCTGCCTGGCCTCGCTCGAGGGGGCAGAGCACGGCGTCGCCTTCTCGTCCGGGCTCGCCGCGACGACCACGCTGATGCACCTGCTCGAGCCGGGCGACCGCGTCGTCGCCGTGGCCGACGTCTACGGCGGCGTCTACCGGATGTTCTCGCAGGTCTACGGGCCCAAAGGCTACGAGTTCGAGTGGGTGCCGGCCGAGGAGATCAACGAGAACCTGCCCGCGCACCTCGACGAGCGCACGCGCATCGTCTGGCTCGAGACGCCGACGAACCCCATGCTGAACGTCGTCGACATCCGCACCGCCGCCGAAGCCGCGCACGCGGTCGGCGCGATGGTCGTCGTCGA
The DNA here is from genome assembly GCA_963719275.1 of uncultured Actinomycetes bacterium. Classification (GTDB taxonomy): domain Bacteria; phylum Actinomycetota; class Thermoleophilia; order Gaiellales; family Gaiellaceae; genus AC-32. Next base: position 312,321 of record CAVRBT010000005.1, read on the forward strand.
CAACACGTTCGCCTCGCCGTACCTGCAACAGCCGCTCGCGCTCGGCGCCGACGTCGTCCTGCATTCGACGACGAAGTACCTTGGCGGCCACTCGGACCTCATCGGAGGCTTCCTCGCCACGAACGACCCGACCGTGGCGGAGCGGCTGCTCTTCCTGCAGAAGTCGCTCGGCGCCGTCCCGGGGCCGTTCGACTGCTGGCTCGTGCTGCGCGGGCTCAAGACGCTGGCAGTGCGGATGCGAAAGCACTGCGAGAACGCCCACGCGATTGCGGGCTTCCTCGAGCGGCACCGGCGGGTCGAGAGGGTGCTCTACCCAGGCCTGCCGACGCATCCGGGGCACCGCATCGCGGCGCACCAGATGCGCGACTGCGGGGGGATGGTCTCGCTGCTCCTGGAGTCCGAGGAGGAGGCGGTCGCGCTCTGCGCCCGCACGAAGATCTTCAAGCTCGCCGAGAGCCTCGGCGGCGTCGAGAGCCTGATCGAGCACCCGGCACAGATGACCCACGCCTCGACGGCCGACGCACCGTTCGCCGCGCCGCGCAACCTGGTGCGGCTCTCGGTCGGGATCGAGTCGGCGGAGGACCTCGTCGCCGACCTCGAGACCGCCCTCGTGCGGTCGCCGGCCGCCACCGCTTGAGGCGCCGCTTGCGGTGCCGACTTCAGGACGCGCGGCTCTGCCGCGCGTCCGTCTGAGATGACCGACCGGACCCGCTGACCTTGCGCGGCGGCCTCAGGGAGCACGAGGACGCCTACGGGCGGCTGATCCTCGACCACCTCGAACACGGGGGGCAGGTCGAGATCGTCGAGCGCGACAACGGCTTCGTCGCCGCTAGCCGACTTGGACCCGATGCGTACTTCGCACCCGTACGGAAATGGCCGAAGGCGGAGCGTGCAGCGATCCGCCTGGCGCGGGGACGCGTGCTCGACGTGGGTTGCGGGGCGGGGCGCGTCGCCCTGCACCTGCAAGAGGGCGGGCACGAGGTCGTCGCCATCGACGTCTCGCCCCTCGCCGTCGAGGTATCGAAACGCCGCGGGGTGACGGACGCGCGCGTGCTTTCGGTCACGCAGGCCGGCCCGCAGCTCGGTCGATTCGACACGTTCGTGATGTACGGGAGCAACTTCGGCCTCATGAGCAACGCCGGGCGCGCGCCGTGGCTGATGCGCCGGTTCCGTGCCATCGCCAACAACGGTGCGCGGATCCTCGCCGGTAGCACGAACCCGTACACGACGGACAATCCGGAGCACCTCGCCTATCACCGGCGCAACCGAGCGCGCGGCAGGATGGGCGGGCAGCTCAGAATCCGCATCCGTCACGGCGGCTATGCGACGCCGTGGTTCGACTACCTGCTGGCCTCACCGGCCGAGATGGCGGAGCTGGCGGACGGCACCGGCTGGGAGCTCACGCGCGTGATCGATGCCGACGAGCCGTTCTACGTCGGCGTGCTCGAGCGCGCCGTTTGACCCCCGCGGCAAGGTCGTCTATGAATGCGCGACCGGCGAGCGAGGGGAGAGCGAACGCGTCTGCCGCGGTAGACGGCGGCGCGTGGCCGGAGCCGCTGCCGGTCGGCCTCCGGCGAAGGAGGTGTAGCTCGTGTCGACGAGACTCAGCAGGGCCGTCCTGCTCGGCCTCGGTGTCCTCGCGACCGCAGTCGCGCTCACGTGGGCCGGAGCCGCGGGGGCGGTGACGATCGCGCCACCCTGGTGCGGCACGCCGGAGCCCGACGCGGCCGGCGCGCTCCCGGACGGCACCAACCCGGGCGATCCGGTAGGCAGCTTCCCGCACATCCCGTACTACGCGATCGGGTGCACGCTCGACGCGATCAAGGCCGAGAGCCTCGACGGCCGGATGTCGGTCGAGCGCATCGGCTTCTCGGCTCAGGGTCGTCCGTTGTACGCGATCACGGTCAACGCGCTCGAGACGAAGGACCAGCGAAAGGACTTCAAGAACTGGGAGAAGGTCCACCGCTTCGCGCTCGACGACCCCGCCAAGGCCCAGAAGGAGCTGGCCAAGTACGGCGGCGACGTGAAGGTCCCGATTTACATCCAGAGCGGGATCCACGGGAACGAGTACGAGGGCGTCGACGCCTCGATGCTGCTCATCAACCGGCTGGCGACGACGCCGTACGGCTCCGACCCGGAGGTCGACAGCATCCTCGACCACGTGATCCTCGTCTTCAACATCGACCAGAACCCGGACGGGCGCGCGCTCGGCCAGCGGACGAACGGCTTCAACTTCGACCTCAACCGCGACTTCCTCACGCAGTCGCAGGCCGAGACGCAGGCGTCAGTCGGCCTGATGCAAGAGTGGCTGTTCCCGGACTTGCTCGACGAGCACGGGTACGTGAATCCCACACTCGTCGAGGCGACGACGAAGCCGCACAACCCGGGCATCGACTACGACCTCTGGCTGAAGTGGAACCAGCCGCGCACGCTGGCGAACAAGGTGGCGCTTGCCGGCCTCGGGCTGGGAATGCAGCGGCCGGTCAACGACTGGTGCTCGAACGGCGACCTGCCCGGGCCGACGGGCTGTCCGGACGGACGGCCTCCCGGGCCCGCCGTCGCGGAGGGCTGGGACGACTGGGGCCCGTTCTACACCCCGATGTACAACCAGCTCGTCGGGCTGAACGGCTCGACGGTCGAGATGTGCAACAGCATCGGGACGGGGTGCGGCGCGCCCGGCGCCTCCTCCTATCCGGTGGGCCGGCTGGCTTCGCGGACCGTGCAGTACACCGTCGACACCTCGACGCTCGCGTTCGACATCGCGCACCGGCACGACCTGCTGAACGACCTGCTCGAGATCTACCGGCGCGGCGTCGCCGGCGAGCCGCGGCCGCCGTGCTGCCCCGCGCCGTTCGACGTCGAGAACAACTGGATGCGGGACTACCCGACCGCGTACGTGATCCCGCTCGGCCCCGGCCAGCGCAGTGACCCCGAGGCGAACCGCCTCGTCCGCTGGCTGCTGACGAACGGGATCGACGTGTCGCAGCTCGCCAAGGACGCGACGTTCGACGGGCAGACCTTCGCCGCCGGCTCCTACGTCGTCTGGATGGACCAGGCCCACCGCGGGCTCGCCGAGACGGCGCTCGGCATCGGCGACGACATCTCCGCCCGGATCAGCCAGCTCTACGCGCCGCCCGGCGCCTGGAGCCACGGCTACCTCTGGGGCGCGAGCGTGGTGACGATCCCGCTCGGTGCGTCGTTCCCGGCGAAGACGAAGCCGGCCGACGCGCCGCAGCCGCTCGGCGGCGGGGTGGTGGCCGGCGCGGCCGACCGTTACGCGCTGGCGATCGACTCGGCAACCGCGGTGCGGACGCTGAACCGGCTGGTCGGCGACGGCGTCTCGGCGGAGCTCGCGCTCGCGTCGTTCTCGAGCGGCGGTGCCAGTTACCCGGCCGGAACGGCGGTCTTCCCGGCCGACGCCGCCACCGCGGCCGCGCTCGACGCGGCCGGACGCGAGGCGGGCGTCTACTTCCGCGGCGTCTCGGCAGCGTCGCTGCCTGCCCTCGACCCGATCGACCGCGTCCCGCGCATCGCCGTGCTCACGGGTGCGCTGAACCAGGACATCTGGGTACTAAGGAACCTGGGCTTCACCGCCGACCCGATCGCGACGGGCTCGACGAGCCCGCTCAACGACCCGGGCGCGCCGAACCCGCTGGCGAACTACGACGTCGTCTTCAACACCGCCGGCTGGCCGAGCGGCGCAACCGCCCGGGCGCGGCTGACGGCGTTCTTCGCCGACCACGGCGGCTACCTCGGTGCCGGTACGAACGGCGCCGCGTTCCTGACGAGCGCCGGCCAGGTCTTGGGCCTGACCGCCGCGAGCCGCGGCGGCGCGGGCCGGAGCGGCATCGTCTACTGGGACAACCTCGGCGGTGCCGACAGCCCGATCGTCGGGGCCTACCCGGTGAAGGACACAGCGATCATGGACCCGCCGACGTGGTTCACCTCGACGGGGCCGTTGGCGGTCGACGCCCGCTTCCCGAACGCGGGCTTCTTCGCCGCGGGGCTCTGGCTGCTCGACGCGCAGTCGGCCACGGCGCCGGGTTCGGCCGTGATCGCGCACGGGACGAACACCGCCGGCACGGCACGGGTGACCGTCTACGCGATGAACCCGCTCTACCGCGCCGACCCGGAGCGCGAGTGGCCGTCGATCTCGACGGCTGCCTACTGGAGCGACCAGTAGTCGTATCGCGAGGGGCGGGGCCTAGCCCCGCCCCTCGCTACGATCGCCGGGTGTCGGAGCCGCTCGACCTTCAGCACCTTGGTCGAGCTCGCGTCATCGGCTGCTACCTCCTTGAAACCGAGGACGGCCTGGCGTTACAGGACTGTGGGCCGGCAAGCTGCATCCCCGAGCTCAAGTTCCGGCTGGCCGAACGCGGGCTCGAGCTGGAGGACCTGCGGCACCTGCTGCTCTCGCACATCCACCTCGACCACGCGGGCGCCGCGGGCGCACTCGTGCGCGAGCATCCGGGCTTGCAGGTGCACGTCTCCGAGATCGGCGCACCGCACCTCGTCGATCCCTCGCGGCTCGAGCGCAGCGCGCGGCGGCTCTACGGCGACGACTTCGACCGCCTCTGGGGTGAGCTCGCCCCCGTGCCGGAGGCGAACGTCCACGCCGTCGGCGACCGCGTGCTCAACTTCCACTGCTTCCCGAGCCCCGGCCACGCCTCGCATCACGTCTGCTACCTCGGGTCGGACGGCACGCTCTACGCCGGGGACGCCGCAGGTGTGCGGATCCAGCCGAGCGGGTTCGTCCTCCCGCCCACCCCGCCGCCCGAGATCGACCTCGAGGCCTGGGAACGGACGCTCGACGAGATCGAGGCGCGGCGCCCGGAGCGGCTGGCGCTGATCCACTTCGGCGTCGCCAACGACGTCGAGCGGCACCTCGGCGAGCTGCGGCGTCGCCTGGGCGAGTGGGCGGACCGTGTCCGCGACGGCGCGACTGAGGACGAGTTCGAGGCGGCCGCGGCCGCCGACCTCCGCACCGACCGCGAGGCGTACGAACAAGCGATGCCGTTCTGGCAGTCGTACGCCGGCCTGAAGCGCTACTGGGAGAAACGCGGTTGAGGCGTCCTAGGCTCGGCCCGCTGGCGGAGCGAGAGTTCCGCCTCCTCTTCCTCGGGCGCACCGTCTCCTTCGTCGGCAGCTCCTTCGGGATCATCGCGCTCGCCTTCGCGGTGCTCGACCTCACCGGGTCGAAGGCCGACCTCGGCTACGTCCTCGCCGCGCGCACGGTGCCGATGGTTGCGTTCCTGCTCGTCGGCGGGATCTGGGCCGACCGCCTGCCGCGGCACCACGTGATGGTCGGCTCCAACCTGCTCTCCGGCGCGAGCCAGGCGGCGGTGGCGGCGCTGCTCTTCTCGGGCCAAGCGCAGATCTGGCAGCTTGCGGCGCTCGCGGCGGTCAACGGGACGAGCAGCGCCTTCTTCTTCCCGGCCTCGAGCGGGATCGTGCCGCAGACGGTGCCCGAGCGGCTCCTCCAGCAGGCCAACGCGCTCCTGCGCCTGGGGCTCAACGGCTCGGCGATCCTCGGCGGCGCGGTCGCCGGCTTCGTCGTCTACGCGACGAGCCCCGCGACCGGGATCGCGATCGACGCCGCGACGTTCTTCGCCGCCGCGGCCCTGCTCGCCGCCATGCGACTGCCGCGCAGCCTGCACATGGAGTCGTCGAACTTCCTCGCCGATCTCGCGCTCGGCTGGCGCGAGTTCACCGGCCGGGCGTGGCTCTGGGCGGTCTGCTCGTACGACGCCCTCGGCTCCTTCGCGCTGATCCCGCTCGGCCTAGCGGTCGCCGGGCCCGTAGCCGAGGTCGCCGGCACTCGCGCGACCCTCTTCGCGGGCGGGTTGATCAGCCTCACGGCGACGCTCGCGGTGCTCCTCGTGTCCGAAGTGCGCAACCTCCGGCGGCGCGGGCCGCTCGTCCCCCACGAGCCCGCCGTGGAGGCAGCCGTGTGATGCACCCGGCCGAGCTCGCCGAGCTGGAGGCGTTCCGCGACCTCTACGCGGTCGCGCCCGCGAGCCTCGGCGCGCGTTCGGCGGAGCTCGGAGGGGCGCTGTGCATCCGGCTGGAGGCCGATCCGCGGTCGGCCATGTTCAACCGCGTGCTCGGCCTCGGCCTGGACCAGGCCGGCGACGGAGGAAGCGCTCGACCGGATCGTGTCCTTCTTCGGCGAAGGGATCGGCTGGGCGGTCGCGCTCGCGCCGCAGGCCGAGCCGGCGGAGCTGCCGGCGTGGCTCGAACGGCGCGGCTTCACGAGCGGCTACGGCTGGACGAAGTTCACTCGGGCGGCGGGGAACGCGCCGGAGGCGGCCACGGAGCTGCGGGTCGAGCGGGTCGAGGACGGCGAGGCCTTCGCGAAAGCGTTCGTCCGCGGCTACGGCACGCCCGACTTCTTCGGCGACTGGGTCGCGCGCCTGCCCGGGCGGCCGGGCTGGCACTGCTTCGTCGCCTTCGACGGCACCGACCCAGCGGGTGTGGGGGCGCTCTACGTGACCGGCACCGTCGGCTGGCTCGGAATCGCCGCCACGGTGCCCGAGCACCGCCGCAAGGGCGCGCAGAACGCCATCCTCGCCGCGCGCATCGACGCGGCCGCGGAGACCGGCTGCGAGGTCGTAGCGACCGAGACCGGCGAGCCCCGAGGCGGCGAGCCGGGCGGCTCGTGGCGCAACATCGCGCGGGCAGGCTTCGAGCCGCGGTACGTGCGGCCGAACTACCTCAGCGCGCCGGACGCGGACACGTCCGGGACGCGGCGTTAGGAGGCTCCGCGGAATGGCGCTCGTCGCCGGGGCGCGATTCTCACGTGTTCCGGCGGCACAGCCGGTATTGCGCCGAGCCCTCCTAGGGAAGAATCCCGGCGATGCTCGTGAACGCGCCGCTGATGTTGCCGGAGAGCATCGTCATCGCCCCGATCACCGCCAGGGTGACGAGCGCGAGCACGACGCCGTACTCCGCCATCGTCTGACCGCGCTCATCACGACAGAGCGGGGCCATGACATCGGTTGCAGCGAGCTTCCGCATGGGCGACTCCTTCGGTTGCGGCAGAGACGCCCAAAGCATCGGCCGGCGCGCCCGGCGGTTTGATCCCTCGCTTCGGTTACCCCGCCGGAGTGAGCCCGTGACGGCGCATCACCGCTGCGACTTCCGCCAAGTCGGGAGGTCCGCCCGCCGCCGCGTCCAGCACTTCGGCGACCTCGCGGAAGTACTCGGGGCCGAGGATCCCGGGCGTGACGATCGCGAGCGCCCTCGCGCCGACGTCGCCGGTGTTGTCGAAGCGGTGGACCGCGCCGCGGGGAATGCACAGAGCCTCGCCCGCGCCGACGTCGGTCGAGGTGCCCTCGACGGTCCACGTCAGGACGCCCTCGAGCCCGTAGATCGTCTCCTCGTAGCCATCGTGACTGTGCGCCACCGGCACCTTCGCGCCGGCGGGGACGTGGAACTCGAAGACGGCGACCGAGCCCTTCGACTCCTTGCCCTCGACCAGGAACCTGATCGCCAGCTCGCCGACCTTGATCTCCTCGCGCATCACCGTGGACATGGTTGCTCCTCCCTCTGGATGGATGGTAAAGTCACTTGACTTATAGATGACCGGAGCGAATTCGTCAAGTAGCTTTACGACTGCGCCCGGCCCTCCCCTCATCGGCGCGCTCCTGCGGATGCCGTGGGAGGCGGTCCAGCGGCGGATGCTCGCGGTGCTGCACGAACGGGGGTTCGACGACCTCGACTCGGCGCACCTCACCGTCTTCCAATACCCCGGGCCGGAGGGCGCCCGGCCGTCCGAGCTGGCGGCGCGGCTGCGGATCAGCAAGCAGGCGCTCAACTACCTCCTCGGCGAGCTCGAGCGCCTCGGCTATCTCGAGCGGCGGCCGGACCCGGACGACCTCCGCTCGAAGCGGGTCGCCCTTACGCCACGCGGAACCTCCGCGATCGGCGTTATCCGCGAATCGGTCGAGGAGCTCGAGAACGACTGGGCGAAGCAGCTCGGCTCGGAACGGTTCGCGGAGCTGCGAGACCTCCTGCGCGAGCTCAACGAGCTGAGCTAGCCGCCGCCTCGTAGGCGCGGAGGTAATCCGCGACCATCCGCTCGGGTGCGAACTGCTCCTCCGCGTAGCGGCGGCACTCGACGGGGTCGATCGCATCCGCGCGCTCGAGCGCGGCGGGGATCTCACGCCAGTGGTCGACGACCAGGCCGCCGCGGCCGTCCCCGATCACCTCCGGCACCGCGCCGTGCCGCGTCGCGATCACGGGCGTCCCGCAGGCCATCGACTCGATCATCACGAGGCCGAACGGCTCTTCCCACTCGATCGGGAAGAGCGTGCAGCGCGCGTTCTGCAGCAGCTCGACCTTCATGCCGTGGTTGACCTCGCCGAGGTACTCGATCCCGTGGCCGAGGTGCGGCTCGACGAACTCCTCGAAGTACTCCCGCTCCCGCGGCTCGCGCACCTTCCCGGCGAGCTTGAGCGGGAGCCCGAGCTCCATCGCAACCGCGACCGCGCGGTGCGCGCCCTTCTCGTGGTTCATGCGGCCGACGAAGAGCAGGTAGTCGCCCTTGTGCGGGTGGCTCGGGTAGTGCTCGAGGTCGAGCGCGTTCGGAACGTTGGCGACCCAGTTCAGGTCGGGCTTCGGGCGGCGCTGGTTCAGCGAGAGCGAGATCAGCCCAACTCCGGGCGCGACGCGGCCGATCGTCTCGTAGACCTCGCCCGGCTCGGCGTCGAGCGGCCCGTGGACAGTGTGGACGACCGGCGTGTCGACGAGCTCGCCGAGGACCGCGCCGAGCGGCCCCGTGTGGTCGTTGATCACGTCGAACTCGCCCGCCCGCTCGAGGGCCGAGAGCAGGTGGCGCAGGTCGGGCATCGTGCGCCCGATCAGCTCGCTCGGCGCGGTCGGGTAGACGGCCGCGAGCCTCGCGTTGGTCCGCGAGTCGCCGGAGGCGAAGAGCGTCACGTCGTGTCCCTGCGCCGTCAGGCCCTCGGCCAGCAGCCAGACGATCCATTCGATCCCGCCGTAGCCCGTCGGCGGGACGGGGAACCACGGCGGGCTGACGATCGCAGTTTTCACGACGCCCCCATTCTCGCGGCCATCGCCTCAGATGGCGATTTCAGACGGACGCGCGAGCAGAGCTCGCACGTCCTGAGATCGGCATCGCAAGCGACGCCTCACGCTTCGTCAACGGTGACACGCCCGTGTTCGACACGCACGTCCCAGGCGCGGTCGAACGCGCGGATGCCGGTGAGCCGTAGCGAGCGGCCCGCCCATGACGGCAGCTCCTCCGGCGCGCGCGTGAGGAGCTGGTGGCGGCGCCGGTCGGCCTCGAGGCCCAGCAGGACCTGCAAGAGCAGCACGGGCGTCCCGGCGGCCCAGGCTTGCGGGCGCGCAGCCGTGGGGTAGGCAATCGGAAACGGCGTCTCGGCGCGCGGCAGGCCGGCGAAGACCTCGGGCAGCTGGTACCCGAAGAACGATGCCGCGCCGAGCATCCGCCGCACGATCCGCTGGGCCTCGGGCCAGCGCGCGGCCCGCGCGAGCCCGTGCGCGATCAGCGAGTTGTCGTGGGGCCAGACGGTGCCGTTGTGGTACGAGAGCGGGTTGTAGCCCGCGTCCCCAGAGGACATCGTGCGGACGCCCCACCCCGACCACAGCTCCTCGCCCATCAGGTGGTCGACCACGGCGTCGATGCGCGCGGCGGGGACGATTCCGCTCCAGAGCAGGTGGCCGATGTTGGAGCCGAGCGAGTCGACCTGCCGCTTCTCGTCGTCGAGTGCCAGCACGTAGTAGCCGCCGCGCTCGTCCGTCCAGAACGCCTCGTCGAAGCGCCTCTGCAGGTCGGCCGCCTCGCTCTCCAGCCGTTCCGCGAGCGGGCGGTCGCGCCACACCTCGCGCGCAATCTCGGCCGTGCGCAGCTTGGCGTCGTAGACGTAGCCCTGCACCTCGACCGGCGCGATCGGCGTCTTCGCGAGTGAGCCGTCGTGGAAGCGCTGGGAGTCGTGCGAGTCCTTCCAGGACTGGTTCTCGAGCCCGTGCGGAGTGCGTCGCTCGTACTCCACGAAGCCGTCGCCGTCGCGGTCGCCGAACTCGTCGATCCAGCGCAGCGCTGCCAGCGCAGGCTCCCTCAGGCTGCGCACGAACGCGGAGTCGTCAGTCCACCGCCAGACCTCCGAGAGCAGCACGAGGTAGAGCGGCGTTGCGTCGACGGTTCCGTAGTAGGTGCGGAACCACTTCTGCGCGGCTCTTCCCGAGCGCAACTCGTGGACGATCTTGCCCGGCTCGGCGTCGACCTCCGCGTTGTCGTCCCGTGCCTGCAGCTCGCTCAGCACCTCGAGCGCCGTGCGGGCGAGCTCGGGCCCGAACAGCAAGGTCTGGAGGCACGTTATCAGCGTGTCCCGGCCGAAGACCGTCATGAACCAGGGCATCCCGGCGGCAGGCATCCGCCCGGTGCGGCCCGTGCCGCGCATCCGCAGCGAGGCGAGGTCGGAGACCGACTGGAAGAAGGCGTGGTCGATGAAGTCCCAGTCGGCGCGGATCTGGGGCACGCGCAGCTGCCAGGCCGCGAGCGACTCGCGCACGCGCGTCTGCTCCTCTCCGAAGCGCCGCTCGGCCGTGCGCGGCGTCACCGAGTCGCCGTCGATCGACGCGAGCATGTCGAGCCGCAGCTCCCAGCTCTCGCGGGGCCCCAGCTCGAGCCGGTAGACGACTCTGCGATCCTCGACCTCGCCGCGTCGAGACAGGATCACTTGCGTGCGCGCGGTGCCGTCGCCGCCCGTCTCCTCGAGGACGAACTGGTTGTGCTCGTCGTCATAGCGGCACGAGGCCGGGCCGGGCAAGGCCTCGGCGCGCTCCGGGTCGCCGAGCGCAAAGTCGTGCTCCTTGACCGAGAGGATGTCCGCGAAGTCCGTCCCCAGGTCGAGCGCGAGCTCGAACGCAATCGGCTCCATCGACTGGTTCTGAACGATCACGCGGTCCTGCATCCCGTCGCCGACGAAGCGGTGCCGCACGATCGAGAGCGCGTCCTGCGGCAGCCCGCCCGCGATCGGGTTGCGCAGGAAGAAGGCCGCCGAGAAGTACTCGACCTTCCCCGACGAGAGCAGCAGCGGCGCGGCACCGTTGAGGGTCAGGCAGAGCCGCGAGAGGAAGCGCGTGTCCTCGGCGAACAGGCCCTGCGTCTCGCCGGTGATGTCACCGCGCTCGTCGCAGATGCAGAAGGTCGAGCCTTCGAGGATGGTCAGCGGCATCAGTGCCTCTTCCGGTGATGCTGGTCGAGCTCTCGGTCGCTAGCACCAAGCCAGAGACCGCGATCGCCCGCGGCGCAGGTTGGCAGCCTACGCAAGGGCGAGCATGAGCACTGGCGCAGCGTGATAGCGGGCGAGAGACGGGCGGGCATTGCCGGGAGAGGCACTACGCGTTGCGGACGATCTTCACCGGTGTCGACTGCGCCAGCGCTTTGACCACGAGCTCGTCGATGTTCACGTGCGACGGACGCGTGAGGACGAACACGACGCAATCGGCCACGTCCTCCGGGCGGACGGGCTCGACGTTCGCATAGACCGCCGCGGCCTGCTCCTCGTCGCCGCGGAAGCGGACGCGCGAGAAACTCGTCTCGACGAGGCCCGGATCGACCGTCGTCAGGTGGATCGGTCGGCCGAGCAGGTCCTCGCGCAGCGCGTAGGTGAAGCCGCGGACGGCGAACTTCGAGGCGATGTAGACGGCGGCGTTCTCGTAGGCCTGCCGGCCGGCGATCGAGCCCATGTTCACGATGTGTCCCCCGTCGCGGATGTGCGGCAGGCAGAGGCGTGTCATCCGCAGCACGCCGTGGACATTCGTCTCGAGAACGGTCTCCTCGTCCTCTTCGCGGCTGTCGTCGAAGGGCTCGCGCCCGAGGCTCAGGCCCGCGTTGTTGACGAGGATGTCGAGACCACCGAGCTCGCGGACGGCCTCCTCGACGAAGCGCTCGGAGCTCGCCTGGTCGGTTACGTCGAGCTCGAGCGTGATCTCGGTCTCGAGCCGGTCGACGCGGCGCGCGCCGCCGGCGACGCGGGCGCCTTCGGCGGCAAGCGCGCGTGCAATCGCGGCCCCGATCCCACTCGAGGCGCCGGTGACGATCGCGCTCTTGCCCTCGAGCCCGCCCACGCGCGGACTCTAGCGCCGCGCGAGCGGAAGGCCAGCGTCAGCCACATGCGCGGGTGCGTGCTCGACCTGCAGCGTCGAGTGGGCGAGGTCGAAACGGTCGCGCAGCAGGTTCGCGAGCTGGAGCCGGATCGCGTGGCAGTCGGCGCCCTGGTCGACGAGGACGTGCGCCGAGATCGACGGGAAGCCGCTGCCGACCGTCCAGACGTGAAGGTCGTGCACGTCCGCGACGTGCGGGACGGCCAACATGGCATCGGCGATCTCGCGCGGCTCTTCCGGCGCGACCTCGAGCAGGATCCGCGACGAGTCCCGCAGGAGCGACAAGGCCGACCAGAAGATGAGGCCGGCGACGACGAGGCTCGCGACCGGGTCGGCCTGGTTCCAGCCTGTGGCCAGCACGATCGCGCCCGCGACAGCCGTGCCCACGAACGCCGCCAGGTCGGTGGTGATGTGGAGGAACGCCCCGCGGACGTTCAGGCTGTCACGGCTCGGCCGGTGCAGGAGCGCGGCCGCGACGAGATTGACGGCGATCCCCGCGAGCGCGACGACGAGCACGATCCCGCCTCGCACCTCCGGCGGGTCGATCAGGCGCCGGATCGCCGTGTAGACGATCACGACGCCAACGGCCACCAGCGTTATCCCGTTCACGTGCGCGGCGAGGATCTCGAGGCGGCGGTACCCGAACGTCCAGCGCCCGCGTGCGGGTCGGTGCGCCACGGTGGCGGCCCCGAATGCGAGCCCGAGCGCCGCGGCGTCGGTGAGCATGTGCCCCGCGTCGGCGAGCAGCGCCAGCGAGCCGGCAACGATCCCGAACACGACCTCGCCGGCCATCAGCCCGAGGATCAAGACGAGCGCGAGCGCGAGCGGGCGGCGTGCCGAGGTGTGGACGTGCGCGTGGCTCATGCCTGCATTCTCGCCGCCGCGATGCGCTCCGGCGGAGTCGGGTGGGTGAAGAGCAGCACGTAGAGCACGCGCGGCGGGTCGAGGTCGGCGAGGTTCGCAAGCGCGAGGCGCCGGTGCATGTCCTCCAGAGCGGCGCCGTCGTGCGTCAGCTCGAGCGCGAAACGGTCGGCCTGCCGCTCCCAGCGGCGCGAGAGCCACGTCTCGAACGGCAACGCCGCGATCTCCAGCACCCAGAACACGAGCATCATGAGCGGCACCGCGCGCGGGTCACCCGGGCCGGTCGCCCCGGCCGCCGACACGAGGCCGTCCCACTCGAAGACGAGCCACAACACGAGCACTCCCGCCGCTGCGCCCAGCATTCCGAGCGCCGTCCCCAGCGCCAGATGCCGGAAGCGCCGGTGGCCGAGCTCGTGCGCCACCACTCCCCGCAGCTCGCCGCGCGGCGCGTCCTCCAGCAGCGTGTCGAAGAGGACGAGTCGCCGCGTAGGCCCGAGGCCGGAAACGTACGCGTTGTGCTTCGTGGTGCGCCGGCTCGCGTCGGTCACGAGCATCGTCCGCACCGGCACGCGCGCGCGCTCGGAGAGTTCCCGCAACTCCCGGGCAAGGTCCTCGTCGGGAAGCGGCCAGAAGCGGTTGAAGAGCCGCTCGAAGAGCAGCGGCGCGAGCAGCGTCAACACGAGCGTCAAGACAGCCGCTCCGGGAGCGGCAACCGCCGGCCACCACGTGGGCCAGGTCCGCGCCGTCCACACCAGCGCCGTGAACGCGATCCCCGTCAGCACCGCCCCGAGCACGAGCCCCTTCACCACGTCCCAGAGCCACGCCCGAAACCTCTGCGTCGAGAACCCCCAGCGGCGCTCCCGTGCCCAGCCGCGCCAGGCGGAGAGCGGCAGCCGCACGAGCGTCAGAACACCGAGGACAAGCGCCGTGAGCTCGAGCGTCCGCGCCCACCACGGCCCGCCGGTCGCGTTCCAGAGCCAGTCGCCGGGCGGGCCGAACGCGATCGCAGCGAGCACGCCCAGCTGCAGGCCCCAGTCCACGAAGAGGGCGATGTACAGCGGCCGGTGGTACTTCCGCGCCCGCTCGATTTCCTCTGCAGCAAACGAATCCGCGGCGTCCACGTCGAAGTAGGGGAGCTTAGTGGCAACTAGACTGCCCAGATGAGCGCGGCCCCCGTCGTCGGCAGGCTCTCAACCGAAGAGTCCCGCGAGCTGAGCAATCAATGGCGGGCGCTACGCCGCGCCGCGACCGGAGTGGCGGTTCTCACCAGCCCGGCGCTCTTCGTCTGGCTCCACAAGATCCAAGAGCTGAGCGTGGGCTGGTCGCTCGTGCTCACGATCCTCGCCGTGGCCGCCTTCCGTGGCCTGCTCGACCTGATTTTCCACCGCTTCATCCAGTGGCCGAGCCTGTTTGGAATCGACAACGAGCGGCTCCGGGAGGAAGACGTCGTCGCGCGCCGGCGAGTCTCGTTCTGGCACTTCTGGTTCCGGCTCCTCTTCGTCCTGTTCGTGTTCGTCTTCCTGATCTACCTCCTGAAGGTGCTGACGCATGGCGCCGACAGCACGACCCTCTGGGGAACGGCCACCGACCTGGTCTCGTGGGTGTGGAACAACGTGCTCTCCTCCCCCACGTTCTGGTCGCAGGTCGCGATCCTGCCGCTGTTCTTCGTGGCCAACTTCCTCCTCTTCTTCGGGCCGATGATGGCGATGGGCGTCAGCCAGATCCGCGGCTTCGAGCCGGGCGACGCGGACTGGGGCGTAAAGCTCCCCGACGTCCGCGGCCAGGCCGAGGCGAAGGAGGAGGTACGGCGCGTCGTCAACCTCTGGCAGTCCGGCGAGGCCTTCGAGGAAGCCGGCGGCCGGCGGGAGCGGGGTCTGCTCTTTCTCGGTGCGCCGGGCACGGGCAAGACGATGCTGGCCAAGGGGATCGCCACTGGCTTCAACTCGCCGATCGTGACGATGCCCGGCTCCGGGTTTGCCCAGACCTTCATGGGCATGGACGTGGTGATCGTCCGCTGGCTCGCGCGCAAGGCGAAGAAGCTCGCCCGCAAGTGGGGCGGCCAGTGCATCGTCTTCATCGACGAGATCGACGCGGTCGGGATGCGGCGCCAGTCGCTCGGCGGCGCCCCGCCGGTGATGTCGCCGCGGCCTCAGAGCTTCCACGACCTCTGCTTCTTCGGCCCGAACGGCGCGCTCAACCCGAGCGAGGACCTCGTGCTGGAGTCCCGCGCCTGGCGCGAGCGGATCTTCGCCGAGCGCCAGCCGTCGGCCGCCGTGCAGACGCCGTTCCTCGGCCGGATCGTGAACCAGGCCTTCCCGGGGATGTTCGGCGGCGGGGGCCAGCTCGCCCTCAACCAGCTGCTGATCGTGATGGACGGGATCGACAACCCGCCCTTCTTCGCACGGACGATGACGAGCACCGTCAACAAGCTGCTCGACGCCATCTACATCGTCCCCCGCCGCGTGGGCCGCATCTCGCTGCGGCTGCCGCACGTGAAGCCCTCGAGCAGCCAGATCTACTTCATCGGCGCGACCAACGTCCCGATGGAAATGCTCGACCCGGCGCTCACCCGTCCGGGCCGCATGGGTCGCCACGTCTGGTTCCGCACCCCGACGAAGGCCGACCGCCTCGACATCTTCGACCTCTACCTGGCGAAGGTCTCGCACGACGAGGACCTCGACACCGAGAAGCGGCGCGACGAGCTCGCCCGCGTCACGAACGGCTACTCGCCGGCGATGATCGAGCAGGTCTGCTCGATGGCGCTGACAATCGCCCACCACGACCAGCGGCTCGCATTCAGCTGGGGCGACATCGTCGAGGCGATGACCACCGTGGAGTCCGGGACCACCATCGGGACCGACTACGTCCCCGACGAGACGCGCGCCGTCGCGATCCACGAGGCCGGGCACGCGGCCGCGGCGCACGTCTACATGGAGGGCACGGAGTCGACGCGGCTCTCGATCCGCCGCCGCGGTGCGGCGCTCGGCCACCATCAGGCGCGCGAGAAGGAGGAGCGCTTCAGCTCGTGGCGTTCCGACGAGCAGGCGCAGCTCGTGTGGGCGCTCGGAGCGATGGCCGCGGAGCGCGTGTTCTACGGCCAGAACTCGACCGGCGTCGGCGGCGACGTTCAAAGCGCGACGGGCCGCGCGGCGTGGATGGTCGGGGCCTGCGGTATGGCACCCGAGGCGCCGGAGCTCAACGGCCGCAGCAACGGGAAGGTGACGAGGATGACCAAGGCGGCCGAGACGAAACGCGACGAGATCATGAAGCGCTTCGAGCAGATCGGGCTCCAGATCATGAACCGCACCGGCGGCTCGGTTCTCGAGCACGACCCCGTCTCTGGCGTACTCAACGACCCGAGCAAGCGCGCACTCGCGGCCCAGCTCCTCGGCCAGGCCTACGTCACGGCCTACGCGCTGATCTCGCACAACCAGAAGGCGGTCGAGCAGATCGCGGAGGCGCTGATCGAGAAGAAGGAGCTCTTCGGCGACGAGCTCGTCGAGATTCTCGACAACGCGAAGCTGCAGATCCCGAAGGTCGACCTGGCGAAGGCCGAGGCGTGGCCCGCGGTCTAGGCACTCGAGGCCGCTTCGCGACGGCGTACCTCGTCCTCGGCGCGGTCGTGGGTATCGGCGTGGGCTCGTTCCTCGTCCTGCTGCAGCGCGATCCCCCGGCACCGCCGCCGCCCTGGTCGAGCTGGCGGCCGACCGCCACCGACACCGGCGAGCGGATGCTGGAGATCGCGAACCACATCGGTCGCGCGTACCGGCTATCGAGCGGCAATCAGCTCGTGTCGATCCAGACCCAGAACAGCTCCAAGTTCCAGGGCGTCGTCGTCGTGAAACCCGGCGACGTGCGGACGCCGGACGCCCAGTACGGCGGTGACGACACCGCCGTCTTCCTCTTCTGCGGGGCGACGAAGACGTGCAAGATCAGCGAGGGAAAGGCGACGGTCGCACGTGGCACCGTCCTGCGGCGCGAGGCGCTCGAGCTGGCGCTCTACACCTTCGAGTACGCCGACCCGATCGACAACGTGCTGGTCTTCTTCCCGCCCGGGCCGGGCGAGAAGCGGCTGACCTCGACGCTCTTCCTCCGGCGGAACGACCTCGAGAGCACGCTCAAGCGCCCGCTGCGGCGGACGCTGCCCCAGGCGCAGCCGCCGCTACCCGGCCAGGTCCGCCCTGCCGAGCTGAAGGCCGTGAACGACCTCACCGGCGACAAGCGCTTCAAGTACCTCGGCACGTCGCAGAACGTGATCGTGATCCAGCCGCCCGCCTAGGCGAGGCGCAGCAGGTAGGCGCAGGGCCGTAGCTCGCCCGGGTAGGGCGTGCGGCCGACCTTCGTAACGGTGAACCGGCCCTCGGCTTCGAACACCTGGAGCTCCTCGCCGGGAGCGGGCGGCGCGCCCTCGCGCTCGAGCAGCAGGTAGCGCGCCGGCGTCGGCACGAACAGCAAGTGCGCGGAGGCCTGCTTCGGCGCCTCGGCGACCGTCAGCCTCGCGAACTCGCCGCGCAGCCGCGCGAGCTCGTCCTGCAGGCGGCGGTTCTCGGCCTCGAGCCGCTCGAGCTCCGGCTCCTGGTCGGGCTCGGGATCGGGCACGACCTCGACGCGCGGTGCGGCGACCGGCTGCAGCTTCAAGACGTTGTCCTGCTCGGGCTCCTCGTCCTGGCCGCGGCCGGCGCGGTGCCGCCGGTCGATCTCCGCCCAGAGGCCGGTGCCGAAGCCGCGTTCGGTCGGGAGCTCGACGCCGTACTGCTCGGCGAGCGCGACGGCGAGGGCCGGGCCGGAGACGTAGCCGCGTTCGACGAGGATCGCGCCCAGCAGCCGGCCGCTCTCGGCCTGCTCGGCCAGCGCGAGCTCCAGCTCGTCGGGGGTGACGAGACCTTTCTCGAGGAGCAGCTCACCCAGGGGCCGCCACATGCTCTCCGCAGGCTGCACAGCGTTTGTATCGGCGCGAAACCGCGATTCCAAAAGAGTCGTATGCTGTGGACGAGTGAGCGGTCGGACTCGATCCCGACGCGTCGCCGCGGCGCTCCTTGCCGCCGGGGCGGTTACCGGTGCCGCCCTCGGTCTTGCCTTTAGCCGCGGCGAGTCCAAGAGCCCGCTCAGCGACGGCCCGGCGGGCGTGCTGGCACGCGGCGAGTTCAAGACGGTCTCGTGGGGCACGAAGGGCAGCGCCGCGATCGTTCGCGACGCGTCCGGCCGCATCACGCTCCGCTTCAGCCGCGACTTCACCACCCAACGCGCACCCCAGCTCTACGTCCACGTCGGCTCGAGGCGGATGCCGCTGCGCAGGGCGTGGGGCGCGCAGTCGTACTCGCTCTCGCACGCCGACGCACGGGTGCTCGGCGCAGCGGTGACGGTGTTCTGCGAGAAATGCGACAAGGCCTGGGGCGTCGCCAAGCTCGCGCCGGTACACCGCCGCGCCACCGCCTGAGCAGACGGTCGAGCGGCGCCCGTCCGGCGTCCCGCCGCGAGATCCTGTCCGTGTCTACTCTGTCGACATGACCAGGATCTGGGCACGGATCAAGCGGTTCTTCCGGATCGGCGGAGACGGCGAGCCGGCGTTGGTCAGGAACGTTCCGCGTCAGCCGCTGCTCTCCGGGGCAATCGCGCTCCCGATTCCGCACGAGCCCGACGACGTCGACGCCCGCGGTCAGCAGGCTGACTGAGCGGGAGCCGCGGGGCCTA